>JBDWQI010000169.1:0-5893 GCA_039986635.1 Sulfitobacter sp. | reverse complement strand
TCTCATGGGCGTCGCTCTGAAAAACGAATGCACGCCCATATTTCTAACGTTATCACTCGTATCTATCTTGCTTTTCGTTCGTTTTCTTTTGCCCTCCGAAAATATATCGTACACTTCCAGCCCGACTTCAATCGAATGTCCTGCAACACCACCGCAGGACTGTACCCCTTCTTCTTTCCCTCGGAACTAACACATACTCCACCTTTTCTTTCTCAAACCTTACTTGAAAGTTCCTCATTTCAAATCTCTCCCTTGAGAAACCCTCGTGTACCTTATACTCCTCGTCAATGTTGCATCCCCACGTCGTTGTCAGCAGAAAGCTCTCCAGCTTCTTCCCTCCTTTCCTTAGAAACTAGCAACATGGTGCCTCCCTAGTGCCGGCCAGCTTTGATTCCATCCAGACGAGTAATTAGTTTACTATATCCAACGTCCGTTTCTCTCGCCGTCTCGGCAAGGCATGCCGCGAGGCATGCCCTGTCAGGCTTTCAGCGAGTGGGGTAGGCCTTTCTGGCGGTGGTATGGCCGGCCCCACCCTCAAGACGTGATACCGTCTCGCTGCTGTGTGTGGCCGCAAGGGCTAGTCGTGGCAATAGAGTTGGGTCGTCCGTAGTGCATCAGGCACGCACGCCTACGATTCGCACGTCTATCGGGAAGGGGCAGTGGAGCAGCAACGCTTTATCGGGATGTCCGTGCGCGAAGGCAGGCGCTACTACAGTCTAACTGCACCGGCAGGAGATGTTTCAGTAATAATAACAGATCTACAGTATTATACCAGCTACACATTCTGTTATTTTTCCGAAGTAGTTTCCAATTATTGTACATGAACTACTGCATTTATCGACGGATAACAGACATGTGGTTTGTTTATCTTCCCATTTGGCGGAGACTCCACGCGAAGCGTGAGCGTGCGTGCGTGCGTGTGGGCGGACAGCCTGGCGGGCGGGCGGGCGGGCGGGCGGACAGGCGGGCTGGCAAATCGCAGGTGCTGCTGAGTGGCGGACGAACGGAACAAAGTAACCTGCGCTAACGGATACGGAAACGTGTTTTTCACACTCTGCTTTGCAATTGCACGCATATTTACAGCACCCCTCATTAGGAAAGCGGTATTCAGGATCCCTCCTTTTTGTCCGTGTCTCCGTCGATTGGTCGTGTTCGTAAAATGGGGCAGAACCCTCAGGCACGGGTTCTTCGAGCACGAAAAACATCTTCCGTAAAAAACGATGTGAGGAAGCCACAACGTGCGGAGGATGCTCTGCTACAGCAGTATCTTTGCTGGCCTTATAGTGGGGCGCGCAATGGACCCAGCCATGGTTGTCCATTGTGTTTTCCATGGTGCAACTCGTGGAAACAACGAGCCTGATGGAAATGATCATGATACTCGTACAGTGCATGAGTCCATGATGTGCACTGCGGTGCATTCTTTGACATATAAATGACCCGTGGTTTAGTCCATGGTGCACCATGGAGCACGGCATGGAATATTCCATAAGTGACGGACGATGCCAGCGTAGGAATTTCGTGCATGGTTAAACCCACGAGAAACAACGCCTCCGTGGTATATGCCATGGTCACCCATGGCACGTTCCAAACACAAAAAAATCATGGATTTTCAATGCATGGTTGGCCCCATGGTACGTTTGCCTCGGCGCATTTCGTGAAACGAATCCGTCCGTGGGGTTTACAATGGTATGTACTCGTGGTGACAATCACATAGGACACCTCGCGGACGGTCCGCGTCCATGGTTGCTCCTCACGGTGGTACGTGCCATGGATCATTGGTAGGTTTATTGGTGGGAGAGTCCATCGGAAACCCTCTGACCATTCGTAACACCGTTGAAAACGCAATGGCATAATGGCCTATACCACGAGCTTCAACGGTGTTCTCCGTGGAGTGGCCCAAGGCGTTGAGAGCCCCACGGTGTGCCCCATTGTCTATACCATTGTGTAACCCACGGATGCTTACAAATATGTTGTGTTCCGTGGGGCGTTTCATGGAGGAACGCATGGCGTACCCTTCACCCCATCCACAACCCCGACTCTTATGATGGGGACATGCCTGTGATGTGTTTCATGGCGAAAACCATAGCATCCACCATGGGTCTATCGCTTGGGTGAAGCATGACGCGCATCGTGGTTGTCCGTGGTGTACCCCTGGAGTTCATCCATGAATTTTCCATGAGCAAATACCACACATAGAACTTCACATGGCGGGTGACCGTCGGCTGTCCCACATGGTCGACCGTGGTGTTAACCTTGATTATCCATGGGTTGGACTATCAGCTACTCCATTCACCGGCCAGGTAATGCACTTAGATCCTGGGATTGGCATCGTTTTTTGTGTTATTCTCAAGTTGTAAGTTGTTCTTGATAGTTTTGTATTGTATTTATTCCCCTGCCGAGACTCGCTCGACCCACGTGTGGGAGCGGTGTGCACTAAACGTTGTGCAGGATGCGGGTCTTTTTGGTGAAGGAGGGTTTTCCGACCGCCCGGCGGGTTTTAGGAATTAACACCACCAAACACAAGCAGTCAGCGGAGCCGCGTGACTTACCCTGCCGACAAGGAGCCCATCACCGGGTTGGTGGGTTCGGGTCTGGGTTCGGCTTAGGGTTAGGGATAGGGTATGACCTGGGGTCTGGTTGGCTGGGCCGACGTGCAAGCTTTTAGTTGACGACACGCGTGCTTCACAACGTCTTGTGCAGACTGCTTCTGCACATAACGGGGACCTCCTGCGCCTGGCGAGGGAGTTCCCAAGGTTTGGGGTTATTTTCCGATACATACATTGGCTGTAACTATAATATCTGAAACCGCTACCAGGTACGTACATACATGAGTTAATTACGAACACCAACATTCTCACCGTGCTAAGAAACAGATCCAATATCTTAGTCGCATCCCCTTTCACAATTCGCAACTCGAGGCTGCCGAGGCAACCAAGTGCACTCTAAGCAGTAGCTGCAGCAATAGCACCAGCAGCACCAGCAGCAGCCGCAGAAAATCAGCACTGTCGACCCTTTTCGGTCGAATCTCTCGTCTGGACGAGCTGTGGCTGCTACGAGGATAGCTACCTATTCTACCGGTTTATATTCCACTCGGTTGTGCCAGGTATACTACAGCAAATACAGCAGTACGAGGATGGTGTCGGTATCCGCCAACAACGCTCTTGGTCATCCTGGCGCGATGGTCACCAAGAAGGCAGTCATCATCATCACGCTCGTCGTCTGGGGCCTCGCCGTCGATGTGCAGGCCGCCGTCTCAGGGAGCATCTCGGAAATAGTCATGTCGGCATTGCCGAGTTTGAACCCCGCCGTGGGGTGGGATTCGAATTTCTCGGTGGCACCGTCGAGCACCACATTAACAGAATGTCTTGGCGAAGCGACAGCGTGCGTGTCCGACGGAGACTGCTACGACTGCATGGAACAAATAGACGATGACGGTTCGGATGCGAAGACATCTACTATGATTGCGACGGACTATGGGACGGGCTGTGGTGCGCGTTCGCGCGGGGTAGTGCTACCTCCGCTGACAACGAAGCCCTCTTCGAATTCGTCCGTGAGTGCTCGTATTGTGGTGGGGGCTCGCTTCGGGTGGGAAGGAACTCAAGCGATGTCTTTATATGTATTATCGGGTAGCCAAGGCTGGCCGCGTACAGCAGCACATTACGAGTGTACGACTGCTGTGATACGGTGGTACGACAGTTGTACGTACTCGGGGTGCGATATCTTTATTTTGGTTTAAAAATTTCGCATGATGATATGCAGTGCTTCGTGTGGTGCACGTACGCCCGATCGCGCACGCACACACGCCCGCTTCGACTCGCACTTCCTGTTTACCCGCTGCCAGCCCTGGGGTGCCATCTCGCGCCATCCCAGCACGATGACAACACGACAGCGTATTATCCAGGACCGAGGTGGGGAACGTTCTCGAATGATCCCCTATCCCGGTCCTAGCTAGGCTTCATTTTTGGGACAGTGGACAGGCACACAAGCCCACAAGTCATCAAGCCGTTCTTCTACAACTACAGATCGGAGACGTGAGAGTTTATTTGAGACGCCCAGTTGTAGCGCGGACTCCTGCTCTGCCTAGAAACGGCGCGCGGCCTAGGAGTCCTTGCTCTGCACCTCCCGTCTCCCACAAGAATTTCCGTGAAAAAACCGCGTCGATCAGCTCCTCCACTTCGTCTCCCCACCTATGGACATATCCATCGCCTCCCGTTTCGAGAACCTGGTGGCATATACCGCCGCCACAACCGTAAAGGAAGACGGGGTGGCCGTCCCCGTCCTGGCGCGCCTCACCATCCCCCGGGGGGAGCGGGCTTTCGCCGACCAGCTCACAGTCAACCAGGTCCTCTTGACGTGCGCGGGAGCCGTGGAAGCGGGCTCGGCGGAAGACAGCCCAAATCTCGCCCGGACAATGATCGCCGCACAAAAAGCGGGAGGAGGCGCCCGCGGGGCCCCGAACCCGCATGCGGACCGGAACGCACAACGCGCCCTCGTCCAAGCTACGGGGACCTACCTGTGGGGTTGCCAGGATAACGGGTTTCTGCTATCCACGGGGGAAGGCGTGGGTTTCCCGTCGGCTTTACCCCTCATCACACCGGAGCCCAGCACCCCCGCGACGGCGTCCAGCAGTCCCGCAATTTCTTCCGTAGCTCAGCATTTTTCCCCCGTTTCACCCGACCGCGACGCACCAGACAGCCACGTCTACCACCACCCCACCAAGAAAGCGAGGACGTCGGACATCGAACTCGACGGTTCCATCGCAGCGGGGGAGGACTCCTCGTCGGCAGCAACGACCCCGAAGGAGCCGCCTCTCACGTCCATCACCGGAAAGGTTCAGGTGAGGTTCATAGGTTTCCGAGTTCCAGCGAGGATATAAAATGTTTTGGTAAACAAGAGACCGCATGAGACAGCTTTTATCCATGCTCGAGGTAGCACAGCCTCATCGGGGGGGTCGTACTGTACGGTGATCAGCGGATACATGACACAATTGGAAACCCACGAGTATGAATAGAAAGGAGCTGTCCAGAGGCACTCAATATACACGCTCCGGCGTTTAGAAGTGCCAGGCGGGTCTCTGTAAAAATGAGGGCTGGTAGGTCGCTCTACGGATTTGAGCTGTCTCTGGACTCCAGGTATAGGTTAGAGAGAGGTCAGCGTGGTCCAAAACGGTATTCATGTGTACCAGGTACGAGTATATCCTTGCCGGGAGAGGTTCGATCAGAGAGGTTCGTTCTTCCACCATTTAATCGTGTTTCTTCCAACCACGTAGTAACATTTTGCTACGCACCCCGCACAATCAACACGCGCGACCCAATACATGCGGCCGGTAACACGTAACAAGTACCTGGTACGAAGCGCGCCCTGGTACGAAGCGCGCACGCAGAACCACGACTCACCGGCACGGACATGTCAGCACACGCACGTATAGGCGGAACATTGTACACAGCTGAGACTAAAAGAAAATCGTGCGCGCGTACCGGCAGACCCGAGAATTCACGTCGGTGCGCATCGAGATAAAGACCGTTCCAGACACCCATACGTACGCGTAATGGTCACTTCCACACCCAAATCATCTCACGTACGTATTGCAGGCAGGCAAATGGACAGGCGGACGCACATATTGACCAGAATGCACGCACGCGGATTCCGCGTCCCACATACGTACTCATCGAGAGTTTAGTTCAATACCCTGGTATATGATACCATGCACAGTTAGTGCTCCAACGTGACAGACACAAGCCCACGTACTCACGTACGTCCGGCACCTGATCTCATACAAGTACACACGCACGCCAGCGGATAATATTTACGTACGAAGCCTTTCACGAAAATCTCGAATTCGGCAAGTAATTTTGACTTCATGAGGGTGTACGTGCTCAGGCGTAGTTTTGAA
>JBDWQI010000168.1:0-2014 GCA_039986635.1 Sulfitobacter sp. | reverse complement strand
TCTCATGTACCTCCTGTGCGCCTGACGTCGAGTATCTGTATATTAACTGTATGATACCTGGTGTACGCATTCTCATGTACCTCCTGTGCGCCTGACGTCGAGTATCTGTATATTAACTCTATCTGTGTAACAATCCCAAAGGCCAGGTGTTATCATGAACAAGTACAGCAAAACACTGACGGTCTGTATCCCACTGGTATTGGGTTAAGGAGCCCGGTCGGTCGTAATAGATGCTTGGGCGTATCCTTCTCGTAGCATGGGTTCTGTGTCGACTTGCCTCTTATTCGACTGTCACTGTTATTGTGCCATCGTTGCGATCAAAGATAGTCACCTGGAGAGCAGCAGTATGATCCCAACATGTTTCTCGGCATTCGGTGCCATGCAATTTAGTGTCTCTTCAAGCATTCCTGTCTCATCAGGCGGATCATGCGCGATTCGGATACGGACAGATTAAACAGGGATGCGTGGTACGCTCAACACCTACACGTTCGCGTTCGCAAACTCGCCCGCCGTTAGCGTTTTTTTGTTGACATTCAGGGAACGTCTAGTTTGGGCATTGGGCATGTGGCCTTTAGAACTACCCTTCCATTGCGCGGACGAAACCCTTGAAATTAGGGTCAAACTTAGGTACATGTACAGCAGTGCAGTACTCAAAAGGCTAAGATGCCCAGTCGACACTGGGAACCGTGTCGGATACTTAGAAGAGCGTAAAACTCGATTGGCTTTCCGTTCACCGCGTTGGTGAGTAAGGCGGCGAATGAGTATATGCGTCCTGGGGAGGGTTTTTACTATCACAAAAGGCCAGGTTTTCTCTGCTCAGTTTGGTTTGCATAGTGTATCTCGAATCCACCGCTTAGGATGCATGTATCAGTTCTGGGAGAGCAGTCGCAATTCCTGCAGGTAAAGCACTCATGATCGGAGCCCACGCTCCGGGGTCCTTTCGACACGATGTAACAAGCACCAGTTTTCACATCAAGGTTGATATAATTTTCCAAAGTTCTAGTCCGCTCTATGCTCTATGCTGGGTGTACATGCCACGCTCACACTCTGCTCTAGTTGATGCACAGACTAACCTGTACCATGCAGCCTGCGGTTCTTGTTGGTGAGCCATCGTAAGCGCTGTGCTGAATATGTAGTGTATGATTCTGCATTTCAGCACTATTAGACACACCGCAAATACGTACTAGCGATGTAGTTTTTCTTTCGTTGCCCTTTTGGTTTTAGCTCTAGGGTGTTATTGTAATACGATGGACACGTTCATGGTGTCATTTATTTGCAATTGATGCGGGATGGTATATACCTTATCGGATAGGGCGTTAATGCCGTATCTCTCACCTACCGGTTCGGCACTTATTTGGTACTTGTTTGTTTTCTCCAGTCGCGATGCATTCTAGTTTTTACAGCCTGCTTTGTGACCACGGGCGGGATTTCAGGTCTTTGAGCTATTGTTATAGTGTGCGAACATACGTACTACAATGCCTGGTAGTATGTATTTGACCACCCCACACTCTCGGAGTTTACAGCATTTACCTGCTGGCCAGACTCGTTCTCGGACAACACAATCTTCAGATGATACTTACGCAAGGTATTGACCTAACAACAGGTAGTGGCAGTGTATTCTTCAAACCAAACCGAGCTCGAAACCCCTCGACGCCCACCGACCATGTAGTGTTTCTTCGTACTCGTTCGCTGATGTTTCATACCTTATATTCTTATTTCGCACGTAGTTATGTATGTACGATACGGATGTATCATTGGTTTCTATCCCACTTGTTATCTTCGCCCCTTTTCCTCCATCCCTCCTACGTATCGACATCCGGTGTCACAGAGCAAGCTCTTTATTCCCCTCCCCGCTGTGGTCTATGCCTTGGATTTTGACTGCGAAAAGACTTCAGTCCTTCGTTGCGCCTACCCTCCTCGTTAGGCGATCTCAGCAGTTGATTCCATACCTTCTTATTGTATATATTGCATAAACCCCCGCCTCATCCATCATGAGATTCGAGCTCCATGGTTC
>JBDWQI010000167.1:0-2669 GCA_039986635.1 Sulfitobacter sp. | reverse complement strand
GACCAGCTAGATGGAACGGGCCATCGAGGCAAACTCGGCGTTTCTGTCGGAGACATTCCCGCTTTTCTTCAGCGGCAAATATCCTGTGGTCGACAGCGGAGATTACATGTGGAAAGTAGCATCGCAATGACTGGTACCAGTACGAGCGCGTAGCAGGACACAGCACTGTAACACAACGCAAACAGAGTGCCACGCGATATTTCATTACGGTGGACCAAGAAGGCAGTCGTCCTGCGTTTAGGCCTACCCCCGTCCGCAGCCACTGTGTGCAGCGCGCAGGGCACTGTATCCGGTGTTCGGGGTGCAATTGGCCCTTATCTATGTGATCGATATATTGTGTGTTTGCACACGAGGTGTTGACTTACAACAGAGATTGGTGTATCTCATGTCCGACCCGAGTCTGCAGCAATCTCCTTATATTGTAGGGTGTAGCGTGTAGAATACGCCAGGTATCGGTGAAGCTCGGCACGAATGGCCGAGCCAAGCAGAAGTGGTCATGAGACAAAGACACAACAACAGGTCATCTCGCATCAAGGATTTTGGCAGCAGCTATCGTCAGCAATGCTACATGGTGATGGAGGCTAGGGATTCCCCGTCTCAACTGGAAAGCGCGAGAGCATGAGTTAGCTACATTTGATGATAATCGACGAGCGGTGGGAGTGCTCAACCCTATGCGTGCCAAAAAAATAAAGGCACGTACGGGGGAGAAAAGGGACAAACAACGATGAACACGGCTTGTCCAGCAGATCGTGATGGTAAAACCGCCTACGAGTTACGAGGCCGTAGAGTAATTTTAAAAGTGATTGAAAGAATATCAAAAACTACGATTAGATCTACGACGATCTGTGGCTACTTTAGTGCAAGAGAAAATATCCACGATAGCGGACGGAAACCTTCTCATGCACAATCTTGCATGACAGAGATAGCCAACTGACGGTAGATAGAGTGACGACTTGGGACTCAGAGTACTATGAATACATACTACATACCTCTTCTGTGCTTTGCACGCGTGCTGCTCGCGCTGCGATATTGTAGAACGTATGCAGTAAATACCACTCACTACTGCTATGTGCGATCGAGTACACACCTACTGCAGGTCAAATACGTTCTGCACCATCAGCACCTAAAGTACTACAGGAGTACTGAGAGGTGCCTGATACTGGGCCGTGAGCCGTGACAAGTTCTATTCCTACGTTACTCTTGCTGTGCGATGTTTCCTGGCAGCAACTGGTGTGCGAAGGAGATTGGTTGTCGTAAATATATGTGAATTCATAAAGAGGCGTAGCAGTGCCGGCGGCCAGCATATCCGAGATATGACCAGATTCGTGCCGTACACGCGGACTGAGAAATCTTCATTACTTCGGATCTTCCAGTACTCTTAGATAAATGTCATCGCATGAGGAGCTATGCATTTCATCCGAATTGACTTCGAAAATATGTGTTCTCGCAACCCGGTCAACATGCCTGTGCACTACAGACCACAGTACGTACAGTGTGTGTCGTTGTCTTGGCATTATATCGTTTTTCTACCCACCTATATCAGTACACCCAGTGTTCGTACTGAATTATTATCCTAGATATATATGCTAATTACGTGGTCATAGACTGTAACAGAGAGAAATCAAAACACGCACAAGTCGCAAACTCATGTGTAGAGCAGGTTAAACCTCAACGTACCGGGTTCGTACTTACGAGAACACAACAAAAGCCAGACCAGAAAATAAGAGCAAAAAATCGTCCAGCCGAACTTTAACTTGGAATGAAACATAATACAAATCACGAAATGAGACCAGAAAGGCCGCTGGAAAAAACGCATACGGACTCATGAGTGACAGAAAACTGTTGCAAGGACGAAGCAACGCGAACGAAAAGGAAATACAGGTATAAGGATGGCGGAGGAGAGTAAGGGAAACTAAAAGAGAGCAAGGCAAAAAACCGGAAGGAAGAGATAATAAAGAGGAGAGGTTTAAGAAAAGCGTACCGCATCAGGCGGTGATGGAAACATTAATTCTCGTGTCTGCTACAGAAAATCGATTCACCAACCTTGCCACGCCGTCGGCGGTCTCCTTCTCTCTTGTCAGGAGCGGTATCAAGTGTTGGTACTGCAGCTGTCGCGTGCCCCTCGATGAACAACTCAACAAGAAACAAACAAGGAACAACTACAGTATACTAGGGCTACATTAGTTGAATCGATACCTTTCCACCCGATCTATCATTGCGTTTCTATATTCGTCGACAGCTGAATCTGTACGGCTACGCTCACCACCCCCACACATACATGTAGGTTGGGTGGGCGTCGGTTGGTGACAACGCTGGAAAACGCGCCTCTCACTGCGTGAGCTAGATAACCAGAGTACCGTTTTATTTTGATTTTGGCGCTCACCGCGGCTGGCGGTTGTTTCGATCATTGTTGTGCGGGGAGAATCTCAACTCCGCACAAGTGGGGTGGCCGTATCACGTAGTGCGTGTATGGTAAGGCACCTACGAGGCAGCTACGTAGAAAGTCATTGCTCTCTGTGGAAATGGCCATACTAGATAATAAATAAATTCATTGACGCTGTCATCCATATTCAATTCCGCCAGAAAAGCGGTTGTTTGCAGGATACAATTCACCCTTCATGCGAATCGCCGAACACCTAACGGCGCTTCGCGCTTGGTGCAAGCAATGT
>JBDWQI010000166.1:0-6150 GCA_039986635.1 Sulfitobacter sp. | reverse complement strand
TTAGCGCTGACACGGAGACATGCTGTCATGTTCACAATGCTGACCAGTGCAGCAACCTTGTGTTTTTTCGTGTCGTTCGCAGGACGTAAGCATACCCCAACAACGAAAAGTTCTGAACGAATGCAAGCGATGCTGGCTTTTTAATTGTTTCTTTGCTATGTGGGGTTGGAGATATTGCCATCGTGTATCGTGGGAATACCGCACCATTGCAGCGAGAGCTCGTAATTGCCGTGAAACACGTTTGCATGCTACAAACCAATGCGAAAATCGAAAAAAAGCAATATCCGCCCATGCACGTACTCTCGTAGTTTTCATTGGTCTAGCAGAGCGTAAGGGGCGGCTGTGTTGGCTGTACTGCATCTCGACCACATGCATCAACTTGACGGAATATGTTGAGTATTGGTGACAGCGGTTTTCCGGAACAACAATCGCATAGTGGTTGAGATTATCGAGCAGACACTGCTAATTGACGCGTGCTACCAAAACACATGTACAAGGACAAAGTACACCCAGCCGGCGCCACCACCGACCGTGACCAATTCCCTTGCTTCATTCGAAGGGATAACTTAGGGCATACAGCCGTACTCGGGGAGATGACGTAGAATGCGCCAAACATGTCCACACCCAAACGCCACGAAATACATACAAGCAGGTAGTATAACGACACTAAATTGGTGATAACCAGGGCGGTGGCGAAGTTTGATCCAACGTACGCCGGGGGTATGTGTGATGGTTCAAAACGTCGCAATCGCGTACGTCTCAACAAGATGTAGGACCAACTGTGGACGGAGCTAGTCTGAGTATGATTGCCTCTGTAGCATAACGTCTTAGCTTAGAATCAGGCTTACAGCGTACTGGCATTCGCTGCCAGCCGAGTGTGACCACCGTTGCTAGTCATGGACGCAAATACAAATGAGTTGACTACTTACAAAACAGCGAACAACGTGATCTTCTGCAACGCATACCAATACGCCTTGAATATAGGATCGGCAACTTTATCGTTCTTACCTCCGGAAGATGTTTCGGATATCCAATGAGAAAGCTGATATCCCAAAGTGGAGGTCGACGATGACACGATGTCCACACTTGAACCTAACAGAAACAAAATGCAACGGCGAGTGCTCGTGAGGTGGCGTTCGGCAAACAAAATGTTCGACATGTTTCACTGGATTCCAGTTACACTCAAGGGGCGACAACGACGGTCAACAGTTGAGTGTCCTCTGGCGAAATAGTTTCGGAAAAGGATTACACAATGCCTAATGTGTCCACATCTCGAAGTCTGTTAGCAGCAGACTACGTATATATTCTTAGATGGATCAGTCTGCATAGTGTAGAATGTGGCGATTGAAGCGTTACTGTTATTGTTTCAGGACCTATTTACTACCGCGGAGCGCGGCCGAGTCAGTCATTAACGTTGAAATCATGTACAATCCGCAATGCGTAGACCGGCGGAAAACATCTAACGTTCTACGAAGTGAAAGGTTGTTCCGTGTTAGAGAGGAATAACCAATGATGTCTGCGTCGTACCTACTGCCGCATGACGGTAAAATGGGGTCAAACGTTCCAATACTAGTACCTAGTGTCGGCTGATATCTGCTCGACATGTCGCCACCAACCTCACCGTCAACCGACGCAAGCCCGCATCACACAGCAGTACAGCATAGTTGAAAGTATAGATCCTCCATCTGTCGCTGGTAAATGAAATCGGCCTCACGTTACTTTGGCAAATTTTGATATTTAAATAACATACATGAATGTGTGGCTATTAAAAAAACAACCGATATCAAGTCACGTATACCTCAGTCGACGAGGTTTGAGTTTGAATGCCGTCGTCATAGTTGCTGAGATATGCGGCTATACATTCTGCCTTAATCCGTACACCACCTGTATATCTAAGCTGCCAGAGTGAATCGACGTTACGGATATCTCTTAAACTTTCGTTTTTGTGTTCGAAGTACAGTTTTTGTGAGCATATTGGTCCACTGTGGTACCAACACATGCTTGCGCTGTTCACGTCCGAACGCCCTTCACACAACAATATCCCCCCGCCGGGGAATGCGTCCCCGTTCAACATGTTTTTCAACTAGGAGCTGGATATGGGTATCAAAGTGGTCTTGAACAAACTAGCGTGTTGTGATGTCCTGTTGCCAACGTCGTCTCGCTACCCACGGCAAGGCCACGGTAAAGATGGTGCCTTTTTCTCCGTGCTTGCCACATTTCGCACATGAGGACAGCAAATCTCACAAACCGAACATGAGTTCGAAGGAGATTGGTTGGCGCAACCCGAGCAGAATTTGTACGCGCTACTATCTATATATCTACCCATCTTAAAAATATACCAGGTATATATATACTCTTAGGGATCGAGAACCGATATAGTAAAAATCTGCAGTGCGTACTTGTAGCGAGCATTATGCGCTATGGTTCATACTACTTGGCTGAGCACGTATGAGTAGTACGTATCTAACTTTGAACGTAGCAGCTGGCATTGTCTGGTTGATCGCGTTTGTGGGCGTACCAAGTGGCTACCGCACGGAACGGTGCTGACAGACTGGTGTAGCAGGCGAACAGACCGGGATGTGGCTTGCACCTCGACAGCGGTCAATCAGTGGGCCACGTATTCGTGAATTCGCGTGATTTCACCACCCCATCGCTTCACGTTGGCAAGAGAAAATGCACATCGGAGTTGGTGTGCAACATGCGGAGCGCAGGTAGCGAGCGCGAAAGCACCACGATCGTAGGTCACAAAAATATTGGTGCGAAGGTAAGTGTTGATCTGCGGGCAAAGTGAACGCAGAGACTTTTCTGTTCTTGAGTAGTACCGATGCGGCAGTTTATACGAGCCCACACGAGCTCGGGAAGTCGAGGGGGACAAGCTGTGGTCGTAGCAATCCTATACTTCAACCATGTCATCAAGCACATGCGTACGATAAATTCCGGAAACGAGAGATGATCATACTCTCCCCTTCAGCGAAGGCAGATAAATTACGATACCTGAAATAACTGCTGTTGGGTGATGGGTGAACCTCAAACAAACTGCTGTAGGGTAAATAGTGAGACAATACACCAGACACGTACCAGTGTTATTTTCTTGCAATTTTGGTGCCACGTTGCTGCAAGGCGACGCTGAAATTTCATTTGAAGGTGCTACAAGGGCGCAGAATTTTTCGTATACAGCAGTTCATCAAGAACAAATTCGCCTAAAACATCTGCTGTTGGGGGATTGTGATAGAATATCCGTACCAGTATCACCTCTTGCAAGTTGGTTCACAAGTTCCGGAAAGGAATGGTGCTGGCTCGTAGAAACCGCGAATAGACAGAGTTGTGGTTTGCACCTGCACAGCGGCCGCTCGGTGGGCCATGAATTCTTTAATTTTGCCGCCCCCCCCCCTCCTTTTCTTGCGACGGCGAGGGAATGGAGACGTTAAACAGGGTTTAGATGGATAATATAAGTAATATTCTCGGTTGCACCTTGACAGTGGTCGCACTCTGGGCCAGGTATTTGTGAATTCTCCGCCCACCCACCGTTTTTCTTTCCACGGTGAGAAGGGATGGAGACGTTTACTGGAACGTAAAAATCTATTATTATCGGTTGTTATGGTATAACTGAGTACGTATCTACCTACATTTGTTGTTTTTTCGGTGGCAAGCGGATATTCACGCCTATGTTGAACGTTTTATCTTAAAGAGGTACAATAGTGTTGGAACATTGGGTGTCTCATCGTCCGAGAAATCGTAAAGTAGAATACAGACAGCGAAGAGAAGAAGATGCGTTTATGTGCAGAGACATGTGAGTACGACACAGAGTTGGATAATATAGTAGACAGGTCAGCCGGTTGCCCTCCCTCCCAAGCCACAAACTACGGAAATAAACAACGCATGTCGAACACTATCTACAACGTATACACTACTACGGTAGTATAAGCGTCATGCGTACCTTTAGTTGCAGTCAAGGAGAGCAACCGGTCAAACAACTTTGAAACTAACATGTTCAACCTCGACCGTGCTATAGGTCAGCCTTGTCCCCATGGTCGTTCTTTCTAGCGTACACGGAACGGCATTGAAGCTGTCGTTGTCAGCGCAACCATATGTCCGACGCATGTACGCGTAATTACCGTGTCAATGCTAAGAATGTTTCTTCCTTGTAATGTCATCGGTTTTGTGTGCACCAAGTAGCCGTTAACGTCATCACCTAGATATGCGGTTGATATCCAACGATGAATAGCCCTGTAAGACAACGAGAACGCGATTTCGTATTTCTGAATGTTGCACGTCATTCAAAACAAAACCCCGTAGTCGATCCACCACCCATCACGGATGGTGTGGTAAAGTTCTAGACGACGCTACCCAAACTACATTGGTAGAAACCTTGCGTTTTGCTCACCTATTATATAGAACAAGGAAGATGCAATCCCCCCTTACTTAACAACTCTCCCCTCTCTCGTGAGCAGCACCCCGGTGATATAGTTGTTCGGTACGTTTTTCGATCCTTACTCTTATCTCCGGGGGTACGACGAACACCACACCACTTACGGACGTGCGCCCGGAAACAGCTTGAAACTCGAAAATACACGACCCGGTAAATACCGTTCATCCACAACACGGCTATTATTCTTCCACATGTAGCATAAGCCCCAGTCACCGGCGCCGGTAGCAGGAGTTTGGCGAATCGCGGAACATGTCGCCCGACAGTTTAGCTTTATTTAAAAACCAAAGCAGTAGGGACATCTACGGTTCGTTGACGCCGGGGGCGTCCGCTTCAAACAAGAGTTTCATTTTATGATTACAACAGTCAGTGCTCCAGCGGGGCAAGAGACCCTAAGGTGCAATCTTCGAGATGGATAGCATGTGTGGTGATCAACTATGGTGGTAATACAGAGTTTAGGACTCGGGCGCCTCTCTCGTGTAATGCAGCACAAGCTGAAGCCCATGTCGCGCTCGCGCACCGGCTGCATGTGGCGCTCCCACAGGGTCTCTCAAAGGGGCACTGGAGCCAATTTTTGTCAGTGATGCTGGAAAACAACATATCACAAAGGGTGTTCAGATATGTAGGAAATCATTTTAAACACAACGAAACAAACAACGGTGCATGACCTATCTTTTCAGCCGCCGGCGCCAAGAACATACCCATCCGTAACGGTTCCTTGGCGGGAATCGTCATATTCCGTTTGTGAATACCGCGCCTTCATCCTGTTGCGCGAACAAGTAGTAAATCATAAACCGGAGGTTCCACTATCGCACGAGATACTTCATACATTACTTTCAACCGTCCTGCGGCATTGCAGTCAGGCGGGGACCTTTGCTGTTATCTCCTTACCGATGTGGGACTTACCATCACCAGCCGTATTTCGTGGCAGTGATAAATTACGCCCATTTCAGCCATAGGTCTCTCACATGTTAGCACACCCCTTGTTGCCTGTATCGCTTCCTTTGTTGTCGACCCCCTTGCTACAGCACCCCCATTGCATGACAGCATTTGTAGTCTAGCTAACGTATTTTACGCTCCTTCGCAGTTAGTGACTATCATTATCACCTCCACCACCCCTTTGGCTTTGGCGGTCTGTCACAGCCTGTTGTTGAGTTAGATATTTCGTGTGAGGTGAACAACGTTACTCCGCACGAGTGGGAAATGATCGTACCACGTAGTGTTCATGATGAGGCACCCAAGAGACAGTTACATAGCAGCCCCACTGCTGCCTCTGGAAGCAGCTACACCGGTAACTAAATTATCTCTTTGACGCTGTCATCCATAGTCAAGTCCGCCTCACAAGCGATTCTTATTTTGTTGCGGCTCATTCTTATTGCGACTCGGCAGACACTTCACGGCGCTTCGGGCTTGGTGCAAGCAATGTCTGCCTGTCTAGAGGCGTTCTACGATAGACGTATCATATTTTGGGGAAACCGTTCCGAGCCACCAGAGCGTCCTTACCGGGCGCCAGTTGAAAGATGAGTACGGAACGTGTGCTCTACATCGTTGGGCATAATGTGTACGGACACGTACGAGATGCGCGTAACATCAGTTGAATTATTTTGTCTGTCTCCGTGCAATGCCGCAGTATACCTTGAGGGGGTATGGGAGCCTCCGAAAATATAGAGTGAACCTCTATCGTAGACCGCCTCTAGGTGAAAACACGAAATCTTTCGCCCCGG
>JBDWQI010000165.1:0-2444 GCA_039986635.1 Sulfitobacter sp. | reverse complement strand
CGTTTGAGTACGTGCTGACGTTGCCGGCAGACGAGCAGTCCATTTGTTTAGTTGCTACCCCTCCCAGGTTATTGAACATCGATTGTACAAGGTACCTTTCTTGTATTTACAGCTAGACGATAGTCCACCACGGAACGCAATGCTCAAACAGTTCTGAAGAAGAATGACGTATGGCATCGATGTTCCTAAGACTGGCTACGTAATCACCCAGATGTGCCTTGCGCCAGGAAGAGAACTATACAATGTAGGACGAAAACACTGAATATTGCAATTTTTATAGTGCCACTTTACATATCTCTCAGAAGGTGGGTGATTGCACGTCACATTCCATGACGTAGTGTGAAACGTAAAAGCTGAGAATAACAAGTCAATAAGCACGAATTGCCCTTGCGAACGTGAAGATCGGTTCAGGCACGGCCCGAATGGGGCGTGGTCTTGCTACCTGCTGTGGCCGACAGTTAGGAGTTCAAGTACCGCTTGTTCGATGAATACATTAAGACTTATGCCTGATTTACAACGCATATATCGATTAAAACATGCTGAAATAAGGGCATTCAGCGTGATTACGATCACTGCCATCAAGGTCGAGCACAAATCATGGTTGTCACCTACAAACGGTATTCTGACCCGTACCTCAAAACTGGACCGGCCTAGCCCGGTATCCGATACAACCTAATGGACGTACATATGGAACCATCGCCGAATGAAACTTCACTGTCAAGCATGTTTTTCGGTTTTTCCCGTCTCTAGTCTTGTGATACGGTACTGAAGGTCCCCCGGTGTGGCTGCCGCGTGTACATATCAATGTTATAGCAAAATATCAAATATCCTTGATGATGATGGCGATGATGCTCTCACACTAGCTCATTGTTCTGAAATCTCGCCCGTGGTCACAGAAACAGGCTGTGTAAAAGACACATGCTGATGGGAGAAACCAAACAAGTAGGAAATTTTGCGCACGGCAGTGCCGTGCCTGTCCGTAAGTGAATCGGTTCCACCAAGCTGTGGTATGTCATCTCGTGAAATTTCCAACTAAATAACACCAGTAACATATCCATGGTCTATTATCTACAATCGAAACAAACTAGGAAGGAAACTATCCGAACAATAGTAGAAAGGAAAAAGAGACAAACAAACAAACAAAATGAATACTTATGCGGATCAAGTTTGTAAAGTAAATTCGAAATAAAAATGCGCTAGGCGTTGGTCGAATTTCGAGAGCAAGGTTGTTTGTTTGCTCGTTCGGCCTAGCGTGTGATAAGTCAAGCTGTTGGACCAACGCAATGGCACCACCAGAATACCGGACGGATGGCAAGAAAACAAGAAGTGGTCAGACGAGGAGCTAGGAACAAACCAAGAAAAAGGCGTCCTGTGTCTGGTTGGTGGTTCAAATACAACATCGTCCCAACGAAGACAGAGATGAACCAAGGAAAAATACCAGCGTCACGTAAACTCAGAATCAACGTGCAAGGGTACACAAATTAATGTCAACATGGCAACCCAGCTGACGCAGATTGGCAGGGCGCGGCGTGGGGATACCATGGACCTTGCAGGCAATGGGGCATGACAACAAAATATATGAAAAACATTTAACATGGATCGTAATTCAGCACGGTGGAGCAGTCACATGGCGCCTCAACTAGATAGACGGCTTCGTCCGGTGCTTCAGCCATAATGCCGGCATAGTCGCTGTTACTACGCCTCTTTTCACGTAGTTCCCATTCCACACCACCCTGACCTTGGGCCCAGCGGCGTCTTGATTAAGTTGCTGCTCAGTGTTTACCTTAAGCCCTCGTCGGTTCACTGCATTGTTTTTATTCTTAGCGAGTCAGCGCTTCATGTTCTACTCTGCCGGTTCTTCCACACCAATGGACCACTCGCCAGTCAATTCGCTGCCAGAGTCTATTTGGTTTTCGCAGATGGGCATGTTGAACAAGGATAGGTCGCGTTGGACACAACCCATCCACTACTGATGTTCCCCTCCTAAGTACTCGTTTGTCCCCTCTGGTTCCGTATCCATCACTCGGTGGGGTAGTATCTCATTACCGACGAAAACCACGAACCCTGGCAAACGTATCCTCCGCTTTCGCACCGTCGTCTCGACGTTCTGCCAGCCAGTCTTGACCAGAGGAGTCTCGTTCGAATGCATATGGTAGCCCTCGGGAGGTGTTTTGTACCACCCGAGATACAGCAGAAGAGCAATCGGTGGTGGGCTATACCCAGTATTACGACACGAGCCACGGTGGGGCTCCACATTACACCCAGTGTAGCATGGTATCCACTCTCTTGGCTCTGTGCATCCGCGCGTTGAGCCGGAGTGGTTCAGTGGGCAGGTCGTACAGTAGTAAAGTATAGCGTCTGACACATTGGTTGTCCAGCAGCACACCCCGGTTGATTAAAGCGGGATGGTCGGAGTTCTCGTACACAGTTGCCCAAAGGTATCC
>JBDWQI010000164.1:0-2595 GCA_039986635.1 Sulfitobacter sp. | reverse complement strand
GTCGTCGTCCTCGTTGGCTTTCTCGCCGCATGCCCAGAGGTAGATAGAATCAGCAAAATGACGACGCATCCAGGCCCGATCGGTTCTTGCATCGATCACTCCTTCTTCTATAGCTGTGGGGTCACCGTGCGGAACGTGGTTGGGAAAAGGAGAAGACTGTATAGATTGGAACAGGAATTCAAGCAACACCGTATTTGTATCAGTCGTCAACTTGTACAGGTTGGTTGATGGTAGGCGTTCGGGGTAGAGTATTTACTGTTGTTTCATCGCAATGGTGGTATGTCGTTCTGTTGTTGTCAGGTCTAAAAAACAAAACAAAACAATCCTAATCCGATGCTGAATCATTACTAACTTTGGGTACGAGTTGTGAGTAGCACGTTCACGCACATGGTGCGGCCCCGACTTCGTAGCGCAGCGCTTCACACCTAGTGTCGCCTCGATCGTCGGCAATCCCGTGGGTGTGGGGAGCTCGGTGCGGTGGGCATGCATGAATAGTGGAAGCAATGAGGATTTTGTTCCGTCCGTGTGATCAATGAAAACCTCTTGTGGTACCGGCGTTCGAAAACCATCGCGCGATCTACATTTTTTCCCCACACTACAAGCGACCACGGAACAATCTCGGCGAAAGCAGCACGGCAGCGTCAATGAAATGCTTACTCGTCAGCCGCATGGAGGTAGTGGCGGATAGGCTATTGTACGCCGACTTACAGCAACGAGTCATCGTCGGGCAGATGTGTGGTGTTGTCGCATAGTCACACAACAAATAATGGAACGTGACACAAAATGAACTGATGGTTTCAAGCATGAAACGTATATATTATCCAGAGGAAACCCACCTTTTTCCTGTTGGAGACACTTCTTACATTTCACACAGAAACCCAAGTGCGACAGCTGACAGGGTTTTGCAGTATGAAGCACGAAAGGTGCCCTTGCAGCCACCCACCGGTTTCGACCTGCCAACAACAAACACCATAGCCTCCTTGCGAAACTGGCTTGCTTTCTATCTAGAGGCGTCAAGAGCGTTCCTGGGGGGTTAGTGAGAAAAAACACCCCAGAAAGATCTAAAAGGGGAGTAGTTTTGCAAATTGGTTTGAGATACGAACGACGAACGAGCATCGGAACGCTCTCCGCTGCGATCCATTCTGACGCTAACCGACGGGCCTCGCAGAGCGAGAGAAGGAGAACTATTGCAGTTGCTTGGGCTCGGTCGATTCGGAAGCTCGCCAGCGGCGGGAAACGTGTGACGGCCGAAGCAGTCATAAAAACTGCAGAAGCAATCCCCTCTAAAGTAAATGTTGACAAATGTGAACTTGCGCTTCTGCGAACGGATGACGTAGGGCCGAAAGAGGGAAATACCAATGGGCTTCCTTGTGGCGAGAGTGACAAACGGCTGCTTCAAAAAAGTATCCTCGAGATGATTTAGCAAATTCGCATTCGCTAGTCATATATATGTTCATAATGGACAAACACACACTTGGACTACATGGCGGGGTACTTTCGTTCACCTGTTACAACCCCGTGCCAGATGTGGCGGGCATTTTGAGTGCTTGTTAAAATTGGTACGTTGGAAATTCCCTACACTAGTTTGCCATCTTACCATCAAGCTCATTCAGGACGAGCCGAGCCTCCTGCAACACGGATGGGGCACTAAACTAGGATATGTGGCAGATCTACATGCCACATAGCTGCTGGATATCTGGAACGGCTCTAGCATGAACTAACCGTTCGACGTGGAGCCCTTCGTCGCCAAACACTGCCTGAATACCGGCGTTTGTCGCGATATATCTCGCTAACGACTCTTGTCGAAAACATTAAAAACACACTAAGATCAAGTGTCGGAAATTTGTCACGCGGTCAGGCAGGGACAAATAAAAATATTCTAGGGGTATTTCCGTCATGATGCCTTCTGCAACTATTTGCTTCAAGCAGCTTTTAGACGTTATCGCAAGTACCATTTGGGATGTTTTTGTAAACATTTCAAATATCCTTATAGCTCGGACAGTTGTGGTACAAGTGCAGCAAATGAGTGTTGGCATGATTTCCACCCAAACGTTTACGCAGCCTGGTTGGTCAACGCCTGCCTAGATCACTGTCATGGAGTTTTGCACGTCTGAATTTATGTCAACCTGTTGTGCCTAATATCGATGCGTTGTTCGAAGCCCCGTAAGGATTTCTACCTGCAGGGAACATTGTGTGTATGGCAGCTAGTCGGAGAAAAGCGATGAATAAACTCTGCGGAGCCGTGAGCTGCACGCAGAACACCCACGCGTGAAATTGTTGTTTTCTATACTACTATTATAGATATCACGAGATGTACAGTCACGAACCATCGATATACGATTCGACCTGTGGCGCATCAACGGTGTATCAGACGCTCACCTTGCTCTGACCTGTTCATTTCGTACTCGTCCACCGTGGCGCGGAACTGTTGTGAACTGCAGTGTTTTTGGCCTGCGCAGCGGGGAATACCGAACCCATCATTCGTTGAAGGCCTTGTGTCAAGATGATATTGATGACGGTGGCCATCACGGAGACCAACATCAACGGCGGAGTCGCTAATTTCCCATAATTGAGACGTCGTATAACTTGCGCTAA
>JBDWQI010000163.1:0-2516 GCA_039986635.1 Sulfitobacter sp. | reverse complement strand
GGGCATAAAACAGGGGTCAGGCACCTTAATGCGGACCTTCACATGCTAAGAAAAAAAAGGGCTTGGGTTTATCAAGACAAACACGACAAAGGGGTGGCTAAGACCCTGGCTGACGGAACCCCTCGATGGCACCGTCCATCGATTCCAATCTCCCTTTACGTTTTCCGGATCGACGTTATTAGACAGACACATACTCACGGGCAAGAGGGTCCACTTCGTTTAACAGAGACTTTGGTCACCTTGACCTCCGTCAAAATGCTGGGGGATTGGTAAATATAACTCATGCATCGGATTTCTTATCTTGCTAGTTGTTTCGTGGGTTAACCACGCCAGAGAGGTATCAGCGATCGTGTGCGTCGGACGAAGGCAAATTGCGGGCTTTCAGTTATTTCGTTGCTTGGTGTGCTGCATCTCAGGGTAAACAAACGGTAGCGCTTTCGAGCAAGGTAGCTGCTATTGAACATTTTGATAGATTAATGGTCAAACGTAGTATCGACGTTCATCCCGATCGCCGTTGATCAAGAATGAAGAGCAAGGTATCTCGCGAACGTACTCATTAGCAGGAATGCGCATGCTACAGTAGTTCGGCTCTTGATATCGTGGGACACGTCGATGACGGGGCAGAAACCCGTACCTTCCTTGGTTCTGAGGGTGAAGTGTTTTGGGTATGTTTGAACATGGACTTGTTGTTCAACGCTAGGCGAGGGGATACATTCTTTAATTTCTAATGTCTCGTGCACCAAGAACGTTGTGTCACGCGAAGTTATGTTGCGTTCTTCCTTGGCGATAGTCAGTTTAGGCATCTTCAATGGAGTGATCCCGACCGTGGTGAGATAGAATTCCGATTACATTAAAAAAATAGACACAAGTTGGTTGTGTCGTACGTACATACCTCGAGCTCGGTTTGGGGCCCGTGTTGTGATCCGGGCGTGTGTGGCGGTGCCGTCGCTAGTAGGGTTGCATCACAGTCATGCCATGCAGCGCTTCCAGCACACGCGTCACGTTCCTCATAGTGTACAGCGGGGCACGTAAGTGCGTGGGGATATGATCAGGGGTTCAAGTGCTGAGGGAGGTAGGTGATATGTTGGGGCATACCTGTAGAGCACTAGGGAACCGGTGCACTAGGGGACCGAACGTAAGGTTTGCGGGCACGAGACCAGTGCACTAAGGGACCGAACGTAAGATTTGGACGTACGGGGCCGGCACCTACCGAGACTGCATCGATCATCATTAGTCCTTGAAAACAAGCAGGAAATACTGAAAAGTTGTATCGGGAAAGTGTTAGTGGCAAGTTATACTGGTACAAAGTCGTCCAGTAGATTGCTGCATGCTTGAAGGACTGGCGATGATCGATGCGGTACCGGTAGGTACCGGCCCCGTACTCCCAAACCTGACGTTCGGTATCCTAGTACAACGGTCCCGTCAAGGATTACAATAACCCAGCAAAATATCCTCCACTCGCTCAGGATGTAATAGCCTCGACGCGTAGGGCTGGAGGGAACATGTCGGAACGAGTCCTACAGCGAGAAGAAAAGTGGGAGTCCGATTCGCATAAGGCGTAAACCCAGAACAATATGGATTATTAAGAACATGTGTCTAGTCAGCTCGTAGCTGGCAAGGGTTGGCGAAAACAGCCAGGTCAAGGTACGGTATGCGGTAAACCGTGGGCGTCTCGGTAATACTTTGGTTGTGGAGAAGAACAATCATGTTGGACTATCAAGTGTCTCAGTTGTCTGATAAATCGCACCGTACAACACGGACAGCGATAGGAGGGAGATGCATTAATGAGCACCAACATATAAGAATGACACATAGTCGGACAATGCGGCAGACGTGTCCGTCAGACGCTCTCCTTCTCAAGCCACAAGATGCTGTTACCATGCAATGCTATTCGAACGATATATGGAACGAAGGAAAATAGTGATAGTGATCTGGAATCGATATTGTACCAATATTCAACATGAGGTCGTAGAGATAATTCAGTCCTATGGTTCATATTCTTTGCCCAAGGATGTCTAGAACCACGTACATATATCTCACTCTCTGAGCGTGCTTGACTGGTACATCCCTGGCCTATCGGAGCTCCCACTTGGACACCGTCACCTTTGATTAGTTGCTGGATCCTTCCAGCGAATTTGGTTACTTCCATATTTCTTGGCACTTTCATTTTTGTTTTTGTTTTTTTTTTTCGTTTCGTGTTCGTGAGTGTACTCCGAGCACGGCACCACGGGCGAGCGCCTCACCGTTGTGGGTGTGAGCGGATGGTGGCGGGTGAAGGGGGGGTTGCAAGGAGCGCGACCGACGTTTTCGGGGTTAGGAGTCCGGTGTGCCTCGAGACACGATGGAAGCACGAATGGGGCCTGTCTGGCATCTTGGTGTGATTCCGGTTATACAATATTCGACCATATAAGGGTCGGTTTGATATGCAACAACAAGCATTCAAGCGGTGCTTTTGCGACTAATCCGAAGTTCACTGAGAGATCTACGCAGTCTGAGCACGAACATTGTCGAGCTAG
>JBDWQI010000162.1:0-5376 GCA_039986635.1 Sulfitobacter sp. | reverse complement strand
CAGTGCAACTCCCTTCCGGCCATGGTGTATGCCACACGTCCGCCAACAATCAGCGGACAGAAATCCAACCCGATCTGGCTTCATATCCATCAACAGGAAATGTACCCCTCCACAATGAATGCCCTCAGGAATCACGCCTCTGCACGCCGTTGCCCCTAGCCCCTGTGAGTTTCTGTCGTAGGTCTACCACATCGAACCTGTACATGTTTCATACCATCATGTACAGGCCACGTCCCTGACGCCATTTACCGGGCATATCATACCGGGATTGTCCGCGTGTTTTCGTTTCATCGTTTTTGGGTTTGGGAATGATTCGTGCGCCCAGCGATTAGTATAAATCGGCTTCTTGGACATGACTCGCATCAAGGCACCACACCGCTTGAAGTATTATGCCCGCGTAGTTGGCATTCGAGTGTCTTCAATGCCCAATCTCCCTATCGACCGTATGGTGATCTCGTTGTACGTTTCAAGACAAAACGTTTACCTCTCGACCGATTTTTCATGACATTGCGGCATCGTCAGTACAATTGTAAACGCTCACATTGAGAATGTTGATACATGGGTTGTATTAGGCTTGATATCTGCCCAGAATATGATCCTGCTTCTTCGTTATCAAGTGACACGTGGTTTTTGCTCGTGTCGCTGAGCATGATCCCTTTACTGCACGAAAGTTGGTCGGATAATCATCTCATCACCACTTTCTTCGGGATGAGATTGATGTTGTATGTTCAGGTGTGTAGAACTCAATGTTTGTACGGCTACATCAGTCAGGGTTCGGTTTGATGTATGGTTATGAGCGCCTGAGCAGGTAGTCTGCAAACCGCATGTAGTCTTGTTCCTCCCGAAGTGGTCAAGCCCCGTGTGCAGTTAACTTCGGTCTTCTGAAGGCGGTTCAGTGGGGCAGGGCTACCGGCGACATTGGAAGTAGATATACGTTTCTTCCCCGTGGGTGATTCTACGCTACCAGTGGATCGTTTGATACCCGCTCGCCATTCGTCTTGTCAACCCTATGTTTGATGATCCTTCGGGTGTGTCGTTCATTTAACGCACGTATGAGTAGCTTTTATTCTATCATCCACAAGCGATCTTCAACTCACACAGGATGGTCTTACGATGCGCACGTGCAGAAAAGAATGCACCAAGACACGATTTTTACGGCAAATGCCTGTTCTACTCGTGTTGTTTGTGCTGTGTCAGACGTGTCCATACACTCAGACCAAACCATGTTTGTGCTGGGCATGAGTTCTTACAGCACGAACCCCGTCTTCCATGCCGATACCTATGATACCAGTAAAACATAGCGCATATGGCAAGCACAAATGTTCCTGTAACGGTCGTTTATAGCTGCTGGCTCCTCGTTCGTCTTACGATATTTTGTTTTCAAACGTCGCTCGTAAGGGGGGCTGGTTTTGTTGTGTCCACCCGTCCGGCGGCACCGACGTCCCTCTTCTTTGTGTCATGCTCGGAAAACCCGCCCACCGTCGTCTCGACATTTATTTTCAGGGGTCATTTACGCAAATACATCGAACATCGGCATCGACGGCTACGCCTTGTTTACGGATAATTCAGCTGTGGGAAATGCAGGTGAGAAACGACATTGTACGTGAATCGTTCGGGATATTCGAGTACTACCTACAGCAGCAGTAGAACTTGCCGGAAAGCACTGGTTCGGCCACGTTGCGAACATAGAAACCGAAGCCAATGGCAGATTGAATGATTGGCCGTATCGTCAGTTTCGATTACATGCACGACACGTGACCACAAATGGGTAGATAATCTTGGTGGTTCATCTCAAGAAGATCGATACCAGCCGATCGGCCGAACTTGGCAACGCAAACACCAGTCATCCCACGAGCCAACAGAGTTTACAAATTTCAATCGCGGTCGCATTCTGTAAACCGTGTTAGATGGCATGGGAAATTGAAGCACTGTTAGTCCCAGAAACGAGGTCTTTTAAGCCAACGGTATACCTACGGCATCCGTGTAAAATGCGGTGTGCATGGCAACACACCCAGATCTATAGAACATCCCCTACGCTGTACCACGTCGGCGTGCACATTTGTGTGCTTGAAAAGTGTGTTGTCTGGCCCCTGATTCACGTTTTGAGTTGGCGGTGTTCTATGGAAACTGTGATGTGAAGTCCGAAGGGGGAGACGGCGATTGTTGCATATTGCGCTGATAGTTGGAGAAATCGCGCAACGATCTTGTATCTCCGTTTGTAGCTTAGGTGTTGGTGACTTTCGGCGCTTGAATCACGCGGCTGTTAGTGTTCTCGCTGAGTGTAAGCGTCACTGACTCCGGGCTGGTGCCAGCAAGATGCCCAGCATTTCACGTTTGGGCCTCTAAACAACGCATGCACTAGGTTTTTGGGCATTGGACTAAACATACGAAAATGACGGGGGTAACATGAACGCACCGGTGAAAAGTGATTATTGTTCAGAGCTGTGTTTCGTGTAATGTGGCCACTTGGTTGGAAATAGGATTGCTGGAGCAAGGGAACGAAACTAAAACATAGAATATTCCGGGTTAAGTACACTACAGCGGTGTAGATTTGAGCATGTTGCTGTCCATAAAGTGTCCTACTAATGCTCGACTCGCGACAGTACGGCCCCAGCGCACTTGATAATGAGCGTACTTGACATATAATGTGATTGATATAAGAAATTATGTCCGTCCACAAATTGAAGCTACCGCAGGGCTGCTTTCAGGTCACTTCGGGCCTACAGTTGTTTTTAACCAAATGGTCTATTTACCTACATATCGTACACACACTATTTTGATTCACAAATTGAACATCGGCATGTTCGTTGAGGTTTGGTACAAAAACGCAGCCATGCTCGTTCTTGAGGGCACCATGTAAAAGTGAAGATTGTCTTCTCAATGTTGTCCACGGTTGTAAATTTATTGACCGCTGTCAAAGTTCCCAAAGCAATACGTAGATATCATTGCAGTGCGCGTGAAGACCATAATTTGTGTACAGTTGTAGGTGCGTAACGTAAGCGATACAAGCAATCGGAACGTTAGTCCCGAGTGGTTTTAGTTGATTAGTTTAGTTGCATTCACTGCAGCCAACGATGAATTACTTGACCGACAAGAAGTTTGAGTTATGTTTTTTGTTTTAGAAAACAACACTCTAAACTCAGCAAACCAACAGCAACCATGGCGAGTTGTTTTCTCAACTACTACCCATGGCGAAAGTACCGAACCAAACGTTTCACCCGCCACTGTTGGAACCACCATATACGTTGTGTAGTTCCGTATCTGTCCGTTCTCGTGCATATACCTCCTGCCGACGTCGTGATCTTTTCCAAATAGTTCTTCCCGCGTAGTCAAATGTTCAGCTGAACCACTGCGCTCTCTAGCCCCTCTCTGCTTACGTATTTCTCGTCAAATCCTTCCAGACATCACTTAAGCAGCCCATGTGAACCAGAGAACCACGTGATCTCCTTCAGGCTGACGCTCGCCGTTGTTTGATCTTACGGTCTGCATTTTGTTGTGTGGTGGACAATCATGAGATTTCCAGGGAACACCATCGAATAATTTGCATATCCACACCCCGTGTCAACTTCACTGAATGTGTATGAAGGCGTACGCTATGTATGCAGGTGTTGCCCGGCCCACACCACACTGGTCGTATGCGCAGAGCACACACGTGTTCCCAGCAACTGAACGCCACTGGGTGCGATGTCTCCGGCGCAGTATTCGAGTGCTCCAACTTGCATGTTCCCGGCCAGTGCTGACGTCGAAGACGTAGTTCAAGTGGTTGTATTATATGCCACAGCCTGCCGCATTGGTCGTGCTCGCGAGCGACGTGCGTGTCGCCACAAACTCATCTTCGAAGCCCTCCACGCCGTGGGTAGCAACCACACGATGAAGATATTATGAACATCTATTCCTAGGTGTACCGTGTGATGTAACTCCAAGCACACACGCCTGGCCATAAACAACAACCTCGAACGGTGTGTAGAGCAAAGTTGGCTTTGGAATCTCGTCATAATCCGGTTTCGAGCGAAAAGCCGGATCTTGGGATCGAAACCCTTTTTTGAACGGATAATCATCGTTGTGACTATTTGCTTGTTTTAGAGCGTTGACTTCAACACGTGACGAAAACAACTAATTTGATGCCTTCCCACGTTACTGTTCGTACTCTTCTGCAATAACCTTACTGGTCGCATTGATATCGTGGCATCCCGCCCTCCAATAGGAAACGCACGCCAATTACTGGGATACGTGCGTGTTCCACTGTATGTCTGCCATACTACTCGAGTCACATGCGTTATTCTAGCGTACACAAGTAATGATATATTAAATATATCAGTATGAGTCCTATCTGTCCGATTTCGTTCTCCTGATTTCGAGTGACATTTCGACTATTGTTAATTTTTGTGTTCTCTCTTCCAATTAGTTTCTTGGCCCATATTTGTCTCTCTCCCTACTGGTCAAAACTGAAATCCGGGGTTACATATTTTAACCTGCCCCCCCAACACCACGGCTCGAGACTTTTGGTGTTATCGCGAGAAGACTTCAGCCTTTGCTTCCCTCGTCGGCTGGAGTTGATATATATACCTCTAGTATCTCCGCGCCACACTAATACCTGCTTCTGGTTTTGGGGATATGTGACGCTCTGGTGAAGTACTGCCTCGGCACTTGCTTGTTTAGGCCCATTACGTGCACACCATGCATGACGACAGGAAAAATCAATGGCTCGCAAAGCTATGTAAAGTACGTAACTTATTGCAGACATTACCATATAGCGATGACACACAATTAGTTCGGGCATTCCAGGTACACTATGTTCAAGAGACCAACATATGATGTTATATTTTCTTTACATTTTTGCTAGTACCTATGAAGCGATAAACGTATCGTATCATAGGTTACCGATATTACATCATGTTCCTCCTGGCTGCAATGCCCAGATGCTCCTTCAAACTAAGCCAGCCGGAAAAAGGCATAACCCCGAAGTACAAGTAAGAGAGACCAAACAGCAGGAAAACTGCCTCCAAAACGAATGACGACGTGCTGAATGCGGCAAGAGGCAAGAACACTAAGAATTTGATACCGCTCGCAAGGACAAACAACGCTCGAGAACGACGAGAATTTTCAAAATGAAAAGTAGACACATTTGTGACAGCGGCCAGTCACACAAACGAATCATATATCTTTACTGGCAGTGTTAAATTATCGATACTATAGCAAATCAGTATTGATTGATCAGGGTTTGTCATGTGTTGAAGCGGATAAGTTGGCCCATGCATTGCATCCAACCCCATCCACAGTTGTTTTACTAGCCCGCGGTCCGGCCCAGGATATTCTAAGACTTCGCCGGCCCGACCCAGCCTTACCTGACCCTACCCGTTCTTTTTTTGAATTCCT
>JBDWQI010000161.1:0-3713 GCA_039986635.1 Sulfitobacter sp. | reverse complement strand
CCTTCTTAGCTTGTTGATTGTTTCTTTGGAACACCCACTGGTATGATATCATGGGCTGAGCCTGAGACGGTTCATAGACGGAAAACACACGTAAGAATGCTGAATCCCCGCTGGGTATATATATTATCGAAGTAGAACACAACGTAAGGAAGTGAGTGGCGGACGAAACTTGTCACAACGCGTTGAATGCTGAACACAGACATAAATACATTAGATCTTCCAAATACCGTTGCACATGTATCTCTGCACCGTGTACGTGAGCACTACGAACAATCTCTCTGCTCTTTACTTACGTAGTTAACATGGCATCTCTCATAACTAAATACCATGACGATACGCCGATATAACCAAAAATCCCAATACTCAAGAAACCACCGGAAAATAATCTCCCCACGTATACCTGGTACCGGGTATCAATCAGAAAGAAATACCAACGGAAAGAACAATTTCAACAAACTTGATGGTCCCTCAAGCTTCATCTTGGTGCATACAAAAATATAACGAGATCTCGAGTTCGGAATTCATAAATCACAGGAATATAGAAGTCAGCTCCCCAAATCTCGGCAATATAAATATCGAAGTCAGAAAGTTGAAAAATTGAAACTCAGATCTCAGAAAAAAAAAACTCAACAGTCCCTGTGGAAGCGGAAACCATCTTTCGGAAGAGATTTTGTCCAGGCGTCGGCATGCTGGTATACCCACGTCGGCATGCGTGATCTAAAACTCTCCCTGCTCGACAACGCTGGAAGTGGTGGCGGGTATCTGTTTTGTCCGAGTTAGAGCTCGTCACAGGTTTAACTTCTGTCTGGATCGCACCCTTGTTACCCTCAAAAACCAGGATACACTGATCTCCGAAGATGCCACACAGACCGCAGAAAGAGGGCCTCCTTGAACTCCTCTGCCATCGCAACGTACTCTGATTCACTCGTGGAGAGTGTGGAAGTCTTCTGCGTCCAAAATCTATTGAATGGCCGCGACCCACACGTCACGGCTCCACCCGAAACAGATGCCCTCCCAATGGTCCGGGGGGCAAACGCTGCGTCTGCATAAACTACCAACTCTGAGCCACTGCCCCTCTTCAACGTTATGGCGAAGCTACTTGTCGCCTCCGAAAACCGCAACATCTCTCTCGCAGCCAGCCAGTGCTTGTGTTTAGGGGGCGGCAAAACCTTCGCGACCGCCCTCACGGCCTTCGGGATGTCAGGTATCGTCTGGTAAGGCCACCGCAAACGTTTCTACCAATTCACGATAGGACCAATCACCACTAACTCTCCTCCTCGTCAAAAACCACGACGTATCAACGCGAGGGGGACACAGCGTTTGATGCTCGACACAGAAAACGCATATGACCTGTCTGGAATTCCCAAATACCACTAAACAAGTTGTATCTATGCACAGAGTACGTGGGCACTCCGAACATTTCCCCCAGGAGCTAGGCTGAATTTCTGGTTTGGAAATAGGTCTTCACCATCACAAGTTCCGTATAACGACCCCTCGGGTTTCTCGTTGATCCGTGAAATGTGAGCCTCTGCTGTTTTCATTGCTGCCCATTTTGTTATATCTACACGTACGCATGTCACACTTAGCGTATACTCATGCTATAAAACGTGTGTATGTCCTGCGGGGACTGCACTGCCAAACCTGAGGTTAGCATAATCTGTCTTAGGCTCCAGCAGCAACGGCAGAAAATCAACATTTGAGCCCATTCAGATTTCCTCGCTGGTCCCACTGGGGACTAGATACGTACACAAACGATACACATCCAGTTACTGGCTTTCCGGGCAGATCGCACCCAATACCGGTTTCTAAACGGGCCAGTGGAATGCTGTCGTCTTGAAACAAAAAACACTGCTGTAGTCTCGAAACGCGGGCAGCCCGTAGTAGCTCAGCGAAACAGTACCAGACGTGTCTACACTAAATTATAAAACAACCCTGAAACCAATGACTCTCTGCCACGAAAACCATCCGTCCTAGTTGTGGTGTCCACGAGCCTAGGGGGATGCTTCTAGCGAACCACCACACCATAAAAAGAGACACAATTAATGCATCGCATACGTGAAATCCAGGAATCGAGCTCGGGTTTCCATAGCCACAATGTGGTGGTATACTCATTAGACAGTATTGATGGTCGGCCGCAAGAATGAATGAGTCCAGGCGGGAAACGTCCCTGTTCAGTGTGTTCGACGTGGCCTCCAACTTTCCGATGCTCCGCACCGAAGAACATTCACGCTAAAAGTAAGTCAGTAGTACCGTATACGACGGTGTAGTCATCGTACATGTTGTATACCACACCCCCCTGGGGTACAACACTTGGGTGATAAATTTAGTATGAATCCAAAATAACAACACGATTTCTCACCGGGGCACGTTGTGTCCTACACTCCCTGCGGTATCATGCCTCATAATCACCATGACACCCCAAAAATGCCACCTGGGTGATACCGTGGTGTGCGAAAAAATGTGGAAAAGCACGCACTATCGATCTGAAGGTGTGCGAGTGTATCACCGTGTATGGACACCAACAACAAGGAGGTGCAGGAATCACCACGGCCCTGCCGACGCGTGGCCTACCGCATTGGGAAAAGCTCTTCTGCCGCGCCAATGACTGCTTCCACTGGTACCCAAGGCTCGATAATGTGGGTTTTGCGGCTCACAACATCTGCGCCTTGCTGCTACAAGTGTGGCAGCAAAAACGCCTACCCCCCACCACTAACTGCTATCACACCCAACTGCTTCGAGTGTGGCAGAAAAACTCCTTCGCAACCACTATTACCACACCCATTATATCACCCACCCCAAAAGTATACCACCTCGGTGATACGCGTCTTGATATTACCAAATACACACCGATATCGTGAGCGGGGTACGCTGAATATCACACCCACGTGGGTATAGCACAATGGGTGATAACATATCCAGAGCCCCAAATGTTTGCATTGGGGTTGTGGTATACACCGTATTACACGGCAAGCCACCCTAAACCCAACAACGAACTGCAAGGGAAGAACACAACCGATTCTTGGTGACGATGTCCAAATTAGGTCGAAATTTGCTCGACCGGTCCGGATAAAGCCAAGCCAAGCCAAATCCGTTGGAGGTCGGGGCAAGCGTGTGAACCTAATGGTGACGCTGCCCCTGCGAAAAGATTTCTCCGAGGGGGCCGCTAACGCGATCTGATAAAATATTCGACAAAGGCAGGGGGCACCGAGTTGGCGAGGCAGATGGCGACAATTCGATCAAAACAAGTTTGAGATTGGTATTGTGCGGTGTAGGGCTCCTAACGCACAGAGGTACAAACGTATAGTGTGGAACTACTAAATCAGTGACAGGCGATAGCATGCACTAGTAAACAAAAGGCACAGTTGGCACATCATGTCGGGTGTAATAGCCTTAGAGGTGTTCTGGAAGAAAGGACACAGCACCGTTTCAACCTGACACTTTAAGACTTCGTTGACAACGTTTTCGTCATCCGCGCTGGTTGTAGCGAGTAACTCGAACAGTGTTTGCTATTCCTCGAGACTAGAAGAGAGTTGAGGGTATCACCTTTATATATGCGGACAGAACGTGATTGCTTTCAGACCCCTACTCAAACCCAATGCGCGCCCTTGAAAAGGAAGACAAATGTATGTATTCTACACATTCAGCAATATCGAGCATAACGTATGGTAAGGGAAACAACCAATGTTAACCTCGCCAGTCTATTGCTGTCGAGT
>JBDWQI010000160.1:0-6189 GCA_039986635.1 Sulfitobacter sp. | reverse complement strand
GTCGAGGCGTGGAAGGGTAGATTTAGCGTCCACGCCGCAATGCTAGGAGTCGTTCATTGTTTCGACATCTCTGGGTCCCAAAAAGGTTCATACTGTACGCAACTCCTTTCAGACGTATAAGGGAAGACCAATGTTGGAAATATCACGATTAGGGCATAGGCCACCCGAAGCTACCCTATATGACTGCCCTCCGGAGGTACGTACGGACGCGTCCAAATGGCAAAGCAAGGAGCTGTCAAGACGCACACGAATCATGATGACACTGCTCGTAATGCCGCATGCTCGCACTCCGGAGACGCTTGACAAGAGCACACTTACCTGTCGTTTGTTATGTCGCTACACTAGAACTCCAAAAGGGCTCAAGAATACCAGCAAACATTACGTGATATATTAAAGCTTGCACTCAAGGCATGGCGACGGTGACACAGCCATCGGACGATCCGAGGCAACGGGAGTCCTCACCTGTGGTGGTCTTATGAAAGCTGCTGGACGTCGCTACGCTTCGTACACCAAGATGGTCGAAGGCGGCGATGATGATGATCGAAGATGTGGTTATTCTTCTTGATGAGTTAGGCGCGGGGTTGGTGAGTTGTGAACGGGTGCGCATGCGCGAGGGACGGGAGAGATGCGGTGATGTGGCATACGAAAAAACAAGACTTCGTGTATTAATAGCAATGCTTCCTGTAATATTTGCCTCTTCCATGAGGGTGGAACTAGGTACATACATGTGCTCATCACATTAAACCGCTCTTACTATACCTGTCCACATCAAGCACAACCTGTCTTCGTGCCGAAATTTCAATCCTAGAGAGATACCAGCTCTGCGGTCCCAAAACTACGACACATAGAAAATTCGTTGTGTTGGAGTACGCAGAGTGGACAGCAGTGCAATGCCATGAGATCGCACTGGATACGACAGGCACGACATACGTACTCATTCAATAAACAGAGAGAAAAACTGAAAGAAACACAGGGGGACTAATCGCGATAACCAGGACCTTCCCCGGGAAAATTCCCGCGGAACGTTTCCCGCAGGATTTCACGGGATTTTTTTTTTTCTTCGACCCCTTGCGATATCCCAGCTCTGAGCGTGAGGTGTTTTCTAATTTGTATTTTCGGAAGCATAAATAATCGTTTTTTATTGTACAGGTCTCAAGGTAGCAATATTTTTATATTGATACATAAATATGTAGGCATCTCATCTCACATCTCGGGTTATCTGCAGTAATTCGGGGAGCCATAGTAAATAGGACCATATATTGTAGGTAAAAATAGCCGTATATAGGTTTTGGTGTCTACCGTAGGTCCTGTTACTATGACCCCCGTAATAGGAGTAAATTGCCCAGCTGTACAGAGACGCGCTGCGCAACTCTACTTCAATTTTCTGCAGTGCCCTCTCCAAGATTTTAAACATTCTTGCTACACCACCAGTCGCCCCGGTGATCGAGCGGGTAATTTCGAACGCTGCAGTAGATGAAGAGTATTTCGTGGGTTCGAATCCCACCGTGTTGATATTGTGAATTATTCAACTGCTGCTGTTAATAGCGCCTACGTAGCATGGGCTGGCGCAACTAGTCGCGAGTCTACGAGGTAGTAGAGGACTGAAGTGTTCCAAAAGCATAACTGGTACAAGGCACGGACCGTACGTGGTGGGGTGGGAAGAAGAGAGCCTGTATGTAAATCCCGGATTTGGGTTATGAGGAGGTAATGAGATGAATGGGAGTGAAAAACGACTAGTGAAGACATAAAATGCGGGGACACACAAAAAGGAACAATGGAAGAGACAGGCCACCAATGTGTGCGACAAAAGGTGCACCACACACAGCCGTGAAACGGGCGGACAATGACACTGTGCACACCGATTAATTCCACTCACTCGTACCACGAACTGCTGCGGCTACCTGGAGGGTGCTTTGTGCTCCGGGTTGTCTGTTGTTTTCCCTTGGTTCTTAGTCTTACTCTGTTTACAAGCGGTGGTGTTTTTTCTGTAGCTCGTTATTTTCAAATGTCTGGCACATCCCTTGGGGGGAGGCACGACCGTTTTTTATTATTCTTCACTCCTTTTTCTCTTTCGGTTTGTTTACTTTGTTTTCTTTCGTTTTCTCTATTGTCTATAGTATCAATCTCGCGCGTGTCATATCCCGTATGGTAACTTAAGAATTGCATTGCCTAAAGTGCTTAATGCACACGTAACAATGCAGTATCTCTGTATTGTAGCTTTGTGACCACAGACCTTCTATCCCTCTAGGTCTAAAGATTAGGCACAGACACTGGTTGTGCTGGATGTCGACGGGTAGAAAAGTATGGTTCAATATGAAGAATACGCATACTAGTACTTCGCAAGTTGTTTGTCCAGCTACTACTGCTGTGACTAAATCATGACTAACATTTTTTTAACAAGGAAACGAATCATTAGAAAAAGCATTTGCATTTGAGCGAATCGTGCTGTTTTTGCGAATCGTGACACATCAAACTGTTCAACGACCAAGGTAAAATGAATTAAAATACTACAGTACTCCTGACAGAAATAATAGCACGATTTGTTTTGATAAAGCGAAATAATCACGCCAGGAAAAAAAAACGGCAAAAAAACACCGTTATTTAGAGTTTTGTCCGTTCGTTAGGCGTTACCCTACTCCTACGGTAACTCAAATTTACAGGGGCGTTCACCTCCCGACAAGGCGAAACACCTGAACTATCGGGGTTTCGGGCGGATGTACTCCTCACCTGTTATAGAAGAGGCACGACCCGGCACTACAGCTGTGCCAACGGTGGCTGCAATTCTCGAACTGCTGATGGGCCAGATTCAGTGGAAGCACGACCTACAGCAGAACTGAACAGATAGGCCGTGTGAAGGGGGCTAAGGGACAATGGAAAAAATTAACAAGTGAAAATGAAAATTAAACAGAAATCAACCGCCACGAGGAGGTGCGTCACCCACCAAAAAGGGCCAAACATTCGGGACGTTTTTCACAATAACCATACAAAATAAACTAAAAAGAAGGAACACTATATAGTATAACAACAGAACCTCCTCGGGGCAGCCGAGGCAGTTTGTAGTACGGGTAGCATCGACAGTGCCTACTCACAAGTAGGTTTGATACCTTGTTACCCCGTCTGCCCTCTCCCTCCTGCTGCTGCTTTCTTTCGTCAACCGTGGTTTCCCTTTGACCACCCCCTCTCTCCATTGCCTTGGACGCCACCTAGTCCACCAGGCATCCGAGAAGCCTCGAGCGCATCAATTGAACATAGGTATTAATAGTTGCCCATCAATCGCAGAGAAGGGGGGGGGGGCGAAACCAGTACGGAACCATCTTATCTACCAGAACCCGCAAAAACACTACATGGCTAATACGACCCCAGGAACTTTACATTTCACGGGTCGATATCCGCCCAGGATCATACATGCCAGGTACCTGGTATTAATTAGTCCGTGATTCCGTATCACCAATAAAAGGTGACATGTGTGTCCACCCACACCAGCATAATATATTTTAGTCCGGTATGTTACGACTCGGACAGGGTACTGGCCTATTACCGTATATATATTTCTTTCTCTTTTCTTTTTTTCGGTCGTTCTTTTTCTTGTGGTACGAAAGAAATCATGTCTGGCTCAAAAGTGTCGGTGACGAGCATGCTTATCTGGCCGTTCCTTCTTTATTTCCGTTCGGTTTCGACAGCTTAATTTGTTGTATTGCCTGGAGCAGCTGCTCAGGGGGGCACGAGAGCGAATTAATCAAACCCCTCGTCTTATTTCCATTCTCTTTGGGATCGGTTCTTGCCTCAGTACACATTAACCATTTATGCTACAGGGGGAAAATTAAGGCAGACCTTTTGTTTGTGCCTTTTCAACTTGATCTGCTGTAACGGTAGTAGCCTGGATATTCTTCTATTGGGTACCTTGCTCCCATCCACAAGGTGCATAAATGCAATTAGCCATCTACAGGAGCCGCGGGGGGTTCACCAGCTACCTTGATCCATCCCACAAGCACCCTACAACGGGCTACCCTGATTCAATTTGGGCAGCAGCGGTCGTCCACAACCACTCTTTCTATATTTTTGTGCTTCCGTGCGTGCACTTGTATACTTTATTTTCTGCTCCTTTTGTTTACTTTTGTTCATCTGTCTTCCTTCCCTTCCTTACAAAAATAAATTCTTGTGTCGTGAGTGGAATACGAGCCTGTTTCGTATATTGTGTTGCCTGACGCATGCATCTTCTCCGGGGCTTGGGCAAACTTCACGCGAGCAGGAAAGAGAGGGCAGACAGGACAGCAACATACCAGACCGACTAGTAGGTAGTTTGAGTGTTTCTTCCTTCGGTTCTTACAGCAAGTCTTACCCCGTGTATATGTGGTGGAAGTGTTTGTTTAGCTCGATCTTGTGTAGGCTGCCACACTTCCTTCTGGCCTTTTCACTTTTGTTCCCGATTCTTCTTTCCGTTGTTTGTTTCCAGGGTTTTTCCTCGAGATTTTTATTGGTGTCAAAATTCCGCGGGAATCTGCGGGATAAGGGATAATCCAGTGATAGCGTGTCATTTTGAATATCTCGTTCTGGTCCAAACTGATCCTGCAGAAACGCTCGGGATCCCATTTGTGTCCTGTGCTTTATTGTTTTTTCCCGATCCCTTTCAAACTATTTCCTCGAAATTTGAGCAAATCCCGTAAAATCCGTGCCCCATCCCGTCAAATTTGATATTTCTCAACTCCAGTCCCAATCAGTCCCGTAGGATCGTGATCCCGCCGGATTCATTCCGTCATTTTTTATATATTGGCATTTTCAAGGCATTTTTTTGTTCTGTTCTTCAGCGGTTAGACGCGCTCAAGTCAAATGGAGGAAGTCATGGCTTCAAACATTGCCAGTGGCATTTGTTTTTTACGAGTTACCGGTACATATTTCAACATGTTTTCTTGAGTAGTTTCTCGTGATTTAAAATGTTGTCTTTCTACGTACAGTAGACAGCCACCTATATAAACACCTTTTCTATAGAGAGTAATGCATGTGCTATAAAAAGGGCACGAATGCACCCCCCGACGTGACACGCCGTCCATACAGTATAAAACACGGACGCCACTCTTTTTTGGCCTGCAGACACAGTGGCTACGACACCGAAACCCGTGTAATCCCGTGATATCTCAATCACGTCCCGAGGAGTAGCGTGCTTTTGTTTGTTTCGTGATTGCCAGTCCCCTCAAATCCGGTGGTATCTCAATCCCGTCCCGTGCAATCCCGCGAAATCTAAATCCTGTCCAACCTTTCCCGCTTAATCACGTGGTCGTCCATCCCCGTCCTGCAGGGTCATGTGCTATAGATATCACTGCTTACCCGGTCCGGGGGAACCCCGAGATATGTCGATGCCGCAGGATCCAGTCCCGAGACGAAACATTGGTCCCGAGAAAAGCCCCGTTTTAAGCTGGATTTTTCCCTTTTTCGGAGATTGCGTCTACTGTGCCTGTGGTACCCAGTACGAAGACGTGGCCTTGCATTGTCTGCTTTGCTTACTAAATAACAGTGTATCATCTCTTGGTCGTAATTTTGTGACCACAGAGCCAACATTTCTCTAGGATAAAAACTTCTGCACGGACACTGGTTGCGCATGATGTCGACGGATAGGAAGAACGGTTTAATCTGAACACAGACCGGGTACATGGCGCATCAATACCGCCTGAACTCTGCTGAAGGTTATCCCGTACACCCCCCATCCCTCGCTCATACGCACGCTCACAACGACAATTTGCGCCCCACAGCTCCGCACAACAAGCGGCACCATCACAGCCGTCTAACATTCTGCTTCAAAAAGCGCCTCGAGATCGAGCACCGAATCTCGAGGTGGGCACTCTCGTCCTTGGCTTTTTTTGGCTCTACCGCCGTCTCTACTCAGTGCGTGCGGGCGTCCATCATGCACGATCGGCGTTTAGCTGTGTTCATTGCTAGCTTCGAAAGCTGCGACGTGTACGTCAGCTGTTTTTTAATATAGCGATCTGATTTTACGGTCTTGACCCTACGGTATGCGAATTAGCTGTTCGAGCGCGTGTTTGCGTTTCTTCACATCCAGCAGTTCTTTCTACGGGTTCACATCCAACACACCCAGTCGTGTCCGTGCCGTGTGTGTGTCCTTCACATTGATTGTTCATTGCTTCAGGTCGGTATGAGTGTAAATATGAGTCGCCTAAAACAAAAACCCAGAACCAA
>JBDWQI010000159.1:0-4219 GCA_039986635.1 Sulfitobacter sp. | reverse complement strand
CCCTGAGCCCAAACGACACGGCAACATACCACCGCATACGTACGTAGATGTTCGTTCGTGTTGGCTCAGCACAATACAGAATAATCCGTATTCGCCCAGCATGATGCATCGCAGATATGACTACTGCAGGTATTACTGAGGTCGCGCCTCATTATCACCAATTACTATTAATAGTATAGTTATATAGTACAAAAAAATGCGCGCAAAGGGTCAGATTATATATCTCTGATTTCTGATCGAACAGTTCGGGAGGTCCGGTTCATTGTATTTTTCCTGGAAGATTATTTTTATGTGATGGGAATGATGAGTACACAATCCGATGGCTGGCCGAATCGGATGACGGTCTTCAGAGGCTAACACACAGTCGCCGTGAGACGAGCTCGAGCAGCACTGATGATGATTTAGGCGATGGTAGAACACTTGAAATGGGCGCTCTTGGGCCAACAAGAAAAGGTTATATCTGAAATGTTTTGTCCAACAGAAAGAGTTTCTTTCTCGTACAGTTGCATGTGCCACCACTATTAATGCTTACATGTACTGATGTACGACATCTACAGCAGCAGTGTTTCTCCAGCAACAAAACAGCAGCAGCAGTAGCAGCAAGACACACACGGCCAGGGTCAGCGGTGCTGTACGCTCGGCTTGTGTGTGAACCCTTCCTACATGTGTTTCCTGGTTGTGCACTCATCATTGAAAGGCGAAACATCTACAACCTGGCGTGTGTCCAACAGAGCTTCTACCAGTCAGTGCCACTACTACTGCTGTACAACAACAGCAGATGTTCTCCTGCTCCTCCGTCCCCTTATCAGTGGGAGGGTGGGTCTGACAATGCCACCTGCAGATGCCTCCGAGACATGGCCCGAACGTTTGTTGCTGTGGACAGGCACAGTCTGCCTGCGAGTACTCGTAGAAGAGCTGGGTTTCGTTACGTAGAACTAAAAAAACGACGAGCGTTGTAATATTTTACAATTAATTGTTGGTTCTGTGTTTTTTCAACATGACCCAGCACAAACATGTGCCTACACACAATGCCGCACCTAGCTCGACCAACTGTGAACGACTTACGACCGCACCACAACGAGAAGGTTCCGTTTGTGTGTGTGTGCGTCAACAGAGCCCGCCGGGACTGGAATTGGTGCCGTGTGCGTTGAGCGCGGTGGTCAAACGTGGCCCAACAAAATGTTGAATCACACACACATCAACATGCAGAGAAACTCAAGGCAAGGCACCCTACCCTCGTATCCGAGCCGTTATGAAGAGGCTTTTTTCTACTTGGAAAACCAAGAAAGAAAAAGCTCGCGCTGCGCGCTTCGCGCGCTTAATGACTATGATCCCCCGTAATACGAGCCCATCATGGGACCGAAGTTTTATCTCTCGCAACGTCTTTGACAACATCCGCCGGAAAAGCCGAACATCATTTAATTCTTAATCGGTGATGTAACCATTTATTCTGCCATGCTCCCCCCTGCGTGAAAACCAAACAATACAGCTTTTCTCGGCGAGCTTATGAAACTACTCACTCACAAGCTCGAGTAAACGAAAACACCTCGCAAGTTGTTTCAGCGTGCCTACGACTGCCATCTGGCGCACCTTACGTCCTTACACACCCTATCAGGAGCGCCCTTGAAATGTTAGGGCTGTAGTTTCCTGTGAAAAACACTATTACCGGGGACCATAGTGATACATATATGTATTAGATTTTTGTGTGTACCGTAGGTGCTATTTACTATGGTCCTCCGTAATATCAGTAGCTGTCCGCAAGTTAGGTGTAAGCGATCAGTTGGGGGTTGTTATTTGATCGTTGTGTGGGAACCCTAACGAATGTGTGGGGCATTACTCTCGAGAAAACCACAAGCTGCGGTGGTTAACCTCTATCAACAACTACCGTCGCTATCCGCCAAATCACGAATCAGCTGAAGTACTACACGCATCGGCGTGAAACTAGCGATGTGTTTTTATGGTCCGACCAAAACATATTTTTCTTGAGTACTAGCAGATAGAGCGATCGGGTGGTAGAGCGATCGGGAACCCGGGGGCCAGGAGGAGCTCAGCCCTTTTAGTGCTGCAGTCCCGATTCGGGGACAAATCACTTGAATTCGAAGTTGTTGGTCCCCGAATTGGGACTGCACTATGAGAAGCTAGCGTGGCCTTACTTTTACGCCCCTAGAATTGTCGTTGAGGTTGCTACTTGAAAGGGCGTCCTACGATACGAAGAGGTTGACCCTATTTTTTCTGAGGCTTCCCCCTGAAGAGGTTCCATACCTCACCCGAAAACTGTCTTCAGCAAAACTCCACTTGCACTTCGACGAATAGTCCCGTGGCCCAAGTTTACAAACACGTCATTTTTTTAAACAAAATTAGGATTCCGACCATTTGGGGTTAAGGAATCCCATCATTAAGAAAAAAATAGCGGAAATGTGCTACCTCTATCTATCGTAGATCACGCCTGAAAGAATTTCGGAAGTTTTTTTCATGTGCTTTCAAATGGTTTTCTGCAGCAGCAGCGAAACCTCATTCTCATCCAATTGTAGATCTCATGGACAGAACCACCCAACAACATTAAAAAAGATGAACAACCGACATTCATTCATAGCCACGACGTGGCGGTGATGTAAAGATATCGCCCTCTCGTCACGCTAATATCGTCATGCCTATATCGTCCTTACATCCTTAGTCATGCGAAATCGAAGTTAAGAATGGTGCAAGGCATACACACACAAAAATATTAGAATGTTTCACTGCATATATATTGGTTACATGTGTACTCTCAACCCGACGCGACAACCATGGCGAAACGTCTGTCCCGTACCTCACAAAAACACGACAAAATATTATATAGACGAGAATGTGTCAAATTTTTATTCAACTCCGTTCCCCTCGCTGCGTAGGCATGGCATGATGGCATGATCTTAGGAATTCTATATCAGACTCATAGCAAGTGTGGGATAGGTCTTTCTGCCGGGTGTAAGGCCGGACCCACCCTCGAAAAGCGATACGATCTTGCTGCCGCGTGTGGCCGCGAAAATAAGGCGCGGAAGCAGACTTGGGTTGTACGTTGGGCGTCAGCCACGGACACCTACGTTTCGCGCGTCGTTTTCAGGCAGCAGCGGCAGAGCCGCAATGTTACTCAACGTTGATGTCCGTGCGCAGAAGCATGCCCCACCCAAGGCCAAATTATACCACGGGGTAGTAGCTGTTGGCTGGGCCGGCAGGAGGCTGAATTCGACGGCGAAGAAAGAGGGAGATAGAGCGTCGACGAACAGGAAAAAAGAGACGGCTTGAACTTACTCTGCGCTACAATTGGTGTTTTTCAGATCAGAACCGAAAGTAAGTACGATGAGGATTTTCAGGACGAGAGAGAAATTTGTCTGAATGATACAGAGTGGCGATGAGCGTCGATGAGAGTATGTGCGCGGAAGCCGGCCGACTGGGCGAAGGCGACGGGACGGCCATGAAAAACGGCAGCAGGACGGCACATGCAAACCCACGACCGGCGCGCACACGATCATGAGAGCAGCACTACCGCTTTTTCTGATTTGTTTACAGGCTGGTCCAGCCGTGGAACATATTTTCATTCGATCAGCGGTTTTGCAGTCATTCGGGAATATTTTGGTTCCAAATTTGGCAACCGTGTTCTGAGTCTACAGGGCATATGCAGACACCTGTTGATTTCGTCGACAAAAGTCATTACGAACAAATCCCGTCACACACGTAGGTATTTATGTATTAAAGCCTTTAGGAAACAGCGAAAAATCTGTACAGTGGATGACGCTGATTCTCTGTGTGTACATTATTTGAGGCATGGCGAAACGATCGATTCGATGTCCTTTACATCGACTAATTCGCTGTCTGTCAAGAGACATACCTGGTGGTGTGCTCAAGATACGCAATACCAAGTCAAGATATTACGGTGAGAGAAACCAAATTCCGATCTCCCAGCACTGTTTTTCGTTTTTGTATCTGAAATTTCGCCACGTGTTCCTCAGTAGTATTAGTATAACAAATATATTCAGGGTGGTACTTTTTTTTTTTTTTTTCAGTCACTTCGTTGCAACACCTAAAATCCCAATTTAATTAATATCGGGCTAGCTCTGGAAAAACTAAAACTAAAACTAAAACGTGCGCCAGTAACGTACTCCCGTGAGAATTTTTTTTATACCGATCAAAATCAGGTATCAAAATTTCAGGTTCTGATTCGCTAAAACCGGTTTGGAAATCC
>JBDWQI010000158.1:0-4445 GCA_039986635.1 Sulfitobacter sp. | reverse complement strand
GCCTGAGCCTTTCCTTCTGTCAAATATCGAGGGTGTTTTCTTTTTCCCATGTGCTGAAGTGAGCGGTGAAGTTGTTCCATTCCTGGTGTTTCATTTTGAGGAAGGCGTCTGAGAATGCGGTGCCCATTGCGGCTTTGAGGTCTTTGTCGTTGTCATAGGCGCGCAGGGCGTCGAGCATGTTGAGGGGGAGTTTTGGGGCGCCTTTGACGGTGTGGCCTTCGGCGTACATATCGATGTCGTGGCGTTTGCCGGGGTCGGCTTTGGAGCGGATGCCGGAGAGGCCGGCGGCGATGATCACGGCTTGCAACAGATAGGGGTTGGCCGCCCCGTCAGGCAGGCGCAGCTCAAAGCGGCCCGGGCCGGGCACGCGCACCATATGGGTGCGGTTGTTGCCAGTCCAGGTGACGGTGTTGGGGGCCCATGTGGCGCCTGATGTGGTGCGTGGTGCGTTGATGCGTTTGTAGCTGTTGACGGTGGGGTTGGTGATGGCGGCCAGGGCGGAGGCATGTTTCATGATGCCGCCCAAAAAGTGTTTACCGCCTTCGGACAGGCCCAGCTCTCCGGTTTGTCCCGTGCCTTTTCCGGCAAAGACATTTGTGCGGGCCGCAGCCCCCGGCGCATCCCAGACCGACACATGTGCATGGCAGCCATTACCGGTCAGCCCTTCGATGGGTTTGGGCATAAAGGTGGCGCGGTAGCCGTGTTTTTCGGCCACGCATTTGGTCATGAACTTAAAGAACGAATGTTTGTCCGCGGTTTTGAGCGTATCGTCAAAATCCCAGTTCATTTCCCATTGGCCATTCGCGTCTTCGTGGTCGTTTTGATAAGGGTTCCACCCCATTTCCAGCATGTGATCGCTGATCTCGCGGATCACATCCAGACGCCGCATAAAGGCCTGTTGATCATAACAGGGTTTGGCGGCGGTATCGAAACTGTCAGAGATCGCATCCCCCTCCGGGGTCAGCAAAAAGAACTCCGCCTCGATCCCGGTTTTGACATGCAGACCTTCCTCGGCGGCCTCTGCAATCAGGCGGCGCAGCACGTTGCGAGGGGCCTGTTCGACCGGCTCCCCCTCCATGACACAATCCGCAGGCACCCAGGCAATCTCGCGGTTCCAGGGCAGGATAATCACCGCCTCCGGGTCCGGCACCGCCAACATATCAGGATGCGCAGGGCTCAGATCCAGCCAGGTTGCAAAACCTGCAAAGCCTGCGCCGTCTTCCTGCATATCGGCAATGGCACGTGCAGGCACCAGTTTGGCGCGTTGCCCGCCAAAAAGGTCGGTAAAGGAGATCATGAAGTATTTAACGTTGTTCTCTGCGGCGAACTGAGCAAGATCTGTCGTCATGGTGAGGTCCCTGTTTTTATAAGCCAAGGGCGCGTGCACCATGTGCCGCGCCCTTTCAAATCAATATGAGGTGCCGGGTTTGCCGGGGTACCAATTGGTGCCAGCCAATGGAATGCGCGCCATGGCAGCGGCCTCCATGCTCAACGCACACAGGTCCTCGGGTTCCAGATTGTGCAGGTGGTTCTTGCCGCAGGCCCGCGCGATGGTCTGCGCCTCCAACGTCATCACCTTCAGGTAATTGTTCAACCGCCGCCCGCCTTCAACAGGATCAAAACGCGCCATCAGTTCCGGATCCTGCGTGGTGATGCCAGCGGGGTCTTGCCCCTCGTGCCAATCATCATACGCCCCCGCTGTGGTGCCAAGCGCGTTATACTCTGCCTCCCATTTGGGGTCATTGTCCCCCAGCGCAATCAGGGCCGCAGTGCCAATCGCCACCGCATCCGCCCCCAGAGCCATCGCCTTGGCCACATCCGCGCCAGTCCGAATGCCACCTGAGACAATCAGCTGAACTTCGCGGTGCATATCAAGATCCTGAAGCGCACGGACCGCCTCGCGGATACAGGCAAGGATCGGCTGGCCGACGTTTTCGATAAACACATCCTGGGTGGCTGCGGTCCCGCCCTGCATGCCATCCAACACCACACAATCGGCCCCGGCCTTGATCGCCAATGTGGTGTCAAAATAGGGCCGCGCGCCCCCCACCTTGATATAGATCGGCTTTTCCCAATTGGTGATCTCGCGCAGTTCGAGGATTTTGATTTCCAGATCATCCGGCCCGGTCCAATCAGGGTGCCGACAGGCGGAACGTTGATCAATCCCTTTGGGCAGATTGCGCATCCCGGCCACCCGGTCCGATATCTTTTGCCCCAACAACATGCCGCCGCCGCCCGGCTTGGCACCTTGGCCCACGACAATCTCAATCGCGTCACATCGGCGCAGATCATCCGGGTTCATGCCATAACGCGACGGCAGATATTGATAGATCAACTTGTCAGAATGGCCACGCTCTTCCTCGGTCATGCCCCCATCCCCGGTGGTGGTTGATGTGCCCGCCATCGTGGCCCCCCGCCCCAGGGCTTCTTTGGCCGGGCCCGACAAGGCGCCAAAAGACATGCCCGCAATGGTGATCGGGATGTCCAGCTGAATGGGTTTTGACGCAAAACGGGTGCCCAGCGTCACCGAGGTTTCGCATTTCTCGCGGTACCCCTCGAGCGGATAACGCGAGATCGACGCGCCCAAAAACAACAGATCGTCAAAATGCGGCACCTTGCGTTTGGCGCCGCCACCGCGAATGTCATAAATGCCAGTTGCTGCCGCCCGCCGGATTTCGGCATTCACCGATGTCGTAAACGTGGCAGAAGGGAGCGGTGTGGTGCGTGGCGCACCGGTGTGATCGTCTTTCATGTCAAACCCTTAGTACGCGTTATCAATGTTAAAATTATAGAGCTTTCGCGCAGATCCATACCGTTTGAACTCAGAGGCTTTGGCCGCGCATCCGCCCCGTTCCAACAGCTCTTCAAGAAGCGTGATATGTTCAGCCCGCATCTCTTTTTCGATGCAATCCGCCCCCAGTGATTTCACCGAACCGCGGACAAACAGGCGCGCCTCATAAAGACTGTCCCCCAAGGCATCCCCCGCATCACCACAAACCACCAGATTGCCCGATTGCGCCATAAACGCCGACATATGGCCGATGTTGCCATGCACGATGATGTCGATGCCCTTCATCGAAATACCACAGCGCGAAGACGCATTGCCCTTGATGATCAAGGTCCCGCCATTGCCCGTGGCCCCGGCGTATTGGCTGGCGTCTCCCTCCACAATAACCGTGCCCGACATCATGTTTTCCGCCGTGCCCGGACCCACAGACCCCTGCACATGTACCGTCGCCTGTTTGTTCATGCCCGCACAGTAATATCCGGTGGACCCTTTGACTGTCACTTCAATCGGCGCATCCAGACCCACCGCAATGGCGTGGCTGCCTTTGGGATTGGTGATCTCCCAAGCCGTCTGATTGGTGTTGTGCGATTGCCCATGCAAGGCCTTGTTCAACGCGCGCAGCCCTTCGGCCTCCAGATCAAATGTCTGCATCTCAGGCGGCCTTTTCTGTTGCGGTTGGGGCGGTGTTGTGGCTCCAGAAGTAAACCGTCGCAGGCTCGGGCTCCCAGACCCGCGCATCCTCAATACCCGGCAGGTTGACCAAGGCGCGATACTCAGACCCAAAGGCCACATATTGCGCGGTTTCAGCCATCACCGCCGGTTTGCACGCGATCGGATCACGCACCACGCCAAAGCCATCTTTGGTGCCCACAACAAAGGTGAAAAACCCGTCAAGATCATCCAGCGCACTTTGCAAAGCCTCCCCCAGGGTCGATCCGGTCTGCATCTTCCAGGTCAGATAAGCCGCGCCAACTTCGGTGTCATTCTCGGTCTCAATATGCACCCCCAAACGGCGCAATTTGCGGCGCAGCGAATTGTGGTTGGACAGCGATCCGTTGTGCACAAGACATTGATCCACCCCGGTGTTGAACGGATGTGCCCCCATCGTCGTCACCGCAGATTCGGTGGCCATCCGCGTGTGCCCAATGCCATGGGTGCCGCTCATTTTGCGCAACTCAAAACGATCTGCCACATCTTTAGGCAAACCCACTTCTTTGAAAATCTCCAACGACGTCCCATGCCCCATCACCCGCAGATTGGGCCGGATTTGCGCCAAAACCTCGCGCGCCAAAACCACCTGATCCGCCGCCATTTCCAACACCGCATGGGTGTCCTTCACCACCATCGAAACCTTGCCCTTGACCCGCTTGCGCAGATCATTGTCAAGCCCGCCAAAATCAACAACAGGCGTGTCAGATTGCACCGTCAGCTTCGCATAACCCGCTGTTTGATCACCATAAATAGCAATGCCAGCACTGTCAGGACCCCGATCCGTCATCGTGATCAACATATCCGTCAACAACGACCCCAAAACAGGCTCCAAAGACGCGTCCTTCAGAAACAACCCAACAATCCCACACATAAACAGACCCCCTCACAAGATCACATATCAATCCGACTCAAACGCTAACACCAAACAAACAATCCCTCAATGCAA
>JBDWQI010000157.1:0-416416 GCA_039986635.1 Sulfitobacter sp. | reverse complement strand
TGGGGGCGGGCCAAGAAAAATCGCCGAGGGCCCCGCCCCGGCGGGAGACGGCTATTTTACTTGGCGCGACATCTGGGGTCTGCCAGTCAGGGGATCAAGCAAAGGCGGCAACTGACCTCTGGGATGGTGAGACCTGAAGCCTCAGCCTAAGGCCAAGCGAAGAGGCCCGTCAGGGCTGATGAGCTGAGACAATGGCCAATTTACGCAGTGCGACACCCCAGAAGCGCAGGTTCAACAACACCGCGGCAACCCCCAGCCCCACCACAAGACCCGCCCAGATGCCAACCCCACCAAATCCAAACAAAAACCCCAGCACATAAGAACAGGGAACACCTACAATCCAATAACTAAAGGCCGCCAACCACATCGGCACCGCAGTGTCCTGCACCCCGCGCAGCAACCCCAACGCAATAGCCTGCGCCCCGTCCACCAACTGAAACAAGGCCGCCATTGCCAGCAACCCACCACCAATCGCAAGGATTTCGAGCTTTGCCGGTTCGCCTCTTTGCATAAACACCGAGATCAGCCATTCCGGCCAGATCACAAACCCAAATATCGTCAGCCCGGCAAAGCCAAAGGACATCAGCAATACCGTTACCGCGCCACGTGCCATATGCGGTGCATCGCGGCGGCCATAGGCATTGCCCGAGCGGATGGTTGCAACATTGCTCAATCCCAGATGCACCATAAAGGTGATCGACGCCAATTGCACAACAATGCCATGTGCGGCCAAAGGGACGGTGCCCAGCCAGCCCATCATCATCGTCGAGGCGGCAAACAAGCCAACCTCGCTCAACCCGGTGATACCGATCGGCCACCCCAAGGCAAACACGCGCGTCAGCATCACACCATCTGCCTTCCAGAACCGCACAAACAACTGGTGTTGCGGCACAACAATCAAAATATACGCGATCACACCGATCAAAGACACCAGATGGGTCAATACGGACGCCAATGCGGCCCCGGCAATCCCCAGTTCTGGGGCCCCCCAGTTGCCAAAGATAAACGCATAATTGGCCAGCGCATTAGCCAGAGCCGCAAAAAGCGTGATCCAGAGCACCACTTGGGTGCGTTCAAGCGCTGCCAGATAGGATTTCAGCGTCATCACCAAAAGGGCCGGAAACACCCCCCAGCCCGCCACTGCCAAATACCGCGCCCCCTCTTTTGCGACCTCAGGTCCCTGCCCCAGTGCCAGCAAGACCGGTTCCGCAAAAATCATCGCTGGCATCGCAAGGACTCCAAAGCCAAGCGACAACCAAAGCCCCATACGCGTGGCCCGCCGGATGCCGGTTTCGTCCCCCTCCGCCGCAAAGGACGCCACCATAGGCATCACCGCCCAAGCAAACCCCGAGCCAAAGATAAACAAAACAAAGAAATACGTGCTCGCCAGAGTGGCCGCTGCCAGAGCGTCGATAGAATACCACCCCACCATGATCGTATCGGTAACACCGATGGCAATCTGCCCCAGATGCCCACCAATCAACGGCAGACCCAATGTCAGGATCGCGCGGCAGTGGCCGCCATATGTCGTAGGAGCGCGCATAGACCAGCCTTACGCCTGCGTGATGTGAAGGGGAAGGGCCGATCGCACTTGATCCCAAATAACGCCACCCGACCGTTTCGGGTGTCAAATTCAACGCCACTCTCCGCCTTTATGACCCCACGTTCCGGCTGGACGCCTTTCAAAAGAACCGCGATGCTGATGCCAGATCACGGACAAAGGACCCCGCATGGAACCCACCCGGACCGAGACCGTCATGCTGAATGGCCACCCCTTTTTCATGCGTCATTGGGGGGATGAAGATCTACCTGTTTTGCTGCTGTTACATGGGTTTCCTGAATATGGGGGGGTCTGGGGTAAATTGGCGGCGCATTTGATGTCGCATTTCCATTGCATCGCACCGGATCAGCGCGGATTTGGCCAAAGCTGGGCTCCTGCGGATGTGTCCGCTTATGCAACCTCAAAGCTGGTTAGCGATATGGCGGCATTGATTGGAGAGCGGCCGGTGCATGTGTTGGGCCATGATTGGGGCGCTGCGGTTGCTTATGGCTTGGCGATGTTCCGCCCAGAGCTTGTCACCACCCTGATCATCATGAACGGGGTGCACCCGGTACCGTTTCAACGGGCTTTGGCAGCGGGTGGTCCACAAGCAGAGGCGTCGCAATACATTCATTTCCTGCGTCGAGACGGATCAGAGGATCAATTGGCGGAAAATGATTTTGCCAAGCTGACAAGCTTGTTTTCGGCAAACATGGATCACGGGTGGTCGGATGATCAAACGATGGCCGCCTATCGACGGGAATGGGCACGTGAGGGGCGGATGCGTGGCATGGTGAATTGGTATCGCGCCTCCCCTTTGGTGGTGCCTAAGGCCGGTGAAACCTGTGAGCTGCCTGCGTTGCCGTTGGACAAGCTGCAGGTGCATTGCCCACATTTATTGATCTGGGGAGTTGAAGACACGGCACTGTTGCCTGTCGCAACCGAAGGATTAGAGGAATTTGCCGCGAAGCTGACCCGCAAAGAAATCAGAGGGGCGGATCATTGGCTGCACCACCAAAAGCCGCAAGAGGTTGCGCAGGCAATTTTGGCATGGCCACCGATGGGACAGACCCGCTGATTTAATCAAGCGCAAGGTGGGGTAGAACCCCACCTTACAATTTCCACACAAATGCGACGTTCAGGCATGGTTCCAATCGTCAGGGTCAGCATTATTGCCCGGGCTTAACCCAATGTCGTCGCCCTCGGTTGAACAGCCTAATCCCAGTACCGTGCGATTTGCATAACAAAAATACGCGCAGACCTGATTGATCTCAAGAATCTTGCCATCGTCCCAACCCGCCGCGCGCAGCGCTTTGACATCATCCTCGACCATATCGCTGGGATTTTCGGTCAGCCGTTTGGCATAGCGCATGGCCGCATGTTGTTGGTCATCCAGAGGGGAAGCGTCAATGTCACGCGTTTCAATGGCGACGCGGATCGCATCTGCGCGCGGATCATCCTTCAACAGACGTTTCATGCCGGCAAAATGGTGTTCTACACAATAGTCGCAGCCATTTAGCGCAGAGACCCAGACGCCCAGCACCTCAAGAAACCACTTGGGGATTTCATTGTCACGGTGATGCAGGACGAATTTGTAGATCGCCATATGGGCCTCCATCGTATGGGGCCGCAGGGAGTGCATCATCATGATATTGTCAACGTTGTTGCCCGGTCCGGTCACACGTTTATAGAGTGTTTTGAGATGGCCGGTTGCCTTGTCGAAGGGGATGGTTTTGATCCAGGTCATGTGAGGGTCCTTTTGGTATTATGCCATCCTGCGCCTGTGGGGCGGGTCTGCAAGTCAAATATCGCAAAAAAGGTGGGCAGGATGCCCCCCTTACGGCAAGAGGTGATGTTGATGCCCCCAATCAGGACCAAGGGGAGCGAACGAAAGGTCGCAAACACCTATATCTTGTGGGTAACTCGTGCGATGGTCTTTCACTGATGACCCCGGTCTGCCATAGTTGACCGTAATCAAAACAAACCAGAGCAGCACCATGTCAGATCTTCTATCCGGCCAAGAACAGACCGATTATGACGCCTCCTCCATTGAAGTGCTGGAGGGGCTGGAACCTGTCCGCAAACGCCCCGGGATGTATATCGGCGGCACTGATGAGCGCGCGCTGCACCATTTGGTGGCCGAAGTTCTGGATAACTCAATGGATGAAGCCGTGGCAGGGCATGCCACGCGCATCGAGGTAGAGTTGCACGCGGATTTTGCCGTAACAATCCGCGACAATGGTCGGGGTATCCCGATTGATCCGCATCCGAAATTCCCGGACAAATCTGCGCTTGAGGTGATCTTGTGCACCCTTCATGCGGGCGGCAAATTCTCGGGCAAAGCCTATCAGACGTCCGGCGGGCTGCATGGTGTGGGGGCGTCGGTGGTCAATGCGCTGTCGGATTCGATGGTGGTACAGGTGGCGCGCAACAAAGAGCTGTTTGAACAGCGGTTTTCACGGGGCATCCCCTTGGGTCCGGTTGAAAAAGTCGGGGCCGCCCCAAACCGTCGTGGCACAACCGTGACCTTTCATGCTGATGATCAGATTTTTGGATCACACCGGTTCAAACCCGCCCGCCTGTTTCATTCAATCCGATCCAAGGCGTATCTGTTTTCAGGTGTGGAAATTCGTTGGAAATCAGCCATTTCCGACGGAGAAACCCCCCAAGAAGCCACCTTTCATTTTCCCGGTGGCCTGTCGGATTACCTGTCTGAGACATTGGGCTCTGCGACAACCTATGCGGAGGCAGCTTTTGCCGGGACGGTCGATTTCAACGACAAGTTTGGCGAAGCGGGCAAGGTTGAATGGGCGATCAACTGGACGCCTGCGCGCGACGGGTTCATTCAATCTTATTGTAACACCGTCCCTACCCCCGAAGGCGGGACACATGTGGCCGGTTTCTGGGCGGCGATCCTGAAAGGGATCAAAGCCTATGGAGAGCTGTCCAATAACAAAAAGGCGGCGCAGATCACGCGGGATGATTTGACTTCTGGGGGCTGTGCCTTGGTGTCATGTTTCATTGCGGATCCCGCGTTTGTGGGCCAAACCAAAGACCGGTTGAGCACAGAAGCCGCACAAAAAATGACCGAAGGTGCGGTGCGCGACCATTTTGATAACTGGCTGGCGGCGGATACCAAATCAGCCGGGGCGATTCTTGATTTTCTGGTGCTGCGGGCCGAAGAACGGTTGCGGCGACGTCAGGAAAAAGAAACCGCGCGGAAATCTGCAACAAAAAAGCTGCGCCTGCCGGGGAAATTGACCGATTGCACCAGCAAGGACCGGGCGGGCACGGAACTGTTTATTGTTGAGGGTGATTCAGCCGGGGGATCGGGCAAAGGCGCGCGGGACCGCAAGACACAGGCGCTTTTGCCGCTGAAGGGTAAGATTTTGAACGTTTTGGGGGCGGCTTCGGGAAAGTTGACCACCAACGCCGAGATATCGGACCTCTGTGAGGCGTTGGGCTGTGGCATGGGCACAAAGTTTAACATTGATGATCTGCGCTATGAAAAGATCATTATCATGACGGATGCGGATGTGGACGGGGCGCATATTGCGGCGCTGTTGATGACGTTCTTTTTCACTCAAATGCGCCCCCTGATCGACCGGGGGCATTTGTATTTGGCCTGTCCGCCGCTGTACCGGCTGACCCAAGGGGCCAAGCGGCTTTATGTGGCGGATGATATTGAGAAAAATCATTGGATGGAAAAGGGTTTAGGCGGCAAAGGCAAGATTGATTTGCAGCGCTTTAAAGGTCTGGGAGAGATGGACGCGAAGGACCTGAAAGAGACCACAATGGACCCCAAAACCCGCAAATTGATCCGGGTGTCTGTTGACGAAGACGTGCCGGGAGAAACCGGTGATCTGGTGGAGCGGCTGATGGGCAAAAAGCCGGAACTGCGGTTTGCCTATATTCAGGAGAACGCCAGGTTTGTGGAGGAATTGGATGTTTGAGGGAGTGCAATTTTGATAAGTCTGGCTGAACATGCCGATTTGCAAAAGACACGCCGATCCCTTTTTGCAGCATCTTTTTACACTATCTTGGTTTCAAATGTCGAATTTCTGAGCCAAGAGATTTCCCTTTTTGGGCTTAAATTAAGCGTCAAACAGTCCGAATTGATAGCATTTGGAAGGCTAGCAATCGCAATTCTATTTGCTCTGTTTTTGGTTCACGCGTTCTCTTCGATTACCGGCTTTCTGAAACGTCGTGCAGAAGAGCAATATGAAATTCGTGAAGCGACGTTAAAACAGGAAGCCGCGCAACTTCGATTAGAGTTAGAGCATCCTAACGGTTTCGCCTCTGTTTACGACCCCGAAGAGTGGGAAGTGATCTTTTCTAACGAAGCGAAAAAAATCTTGTTGCCAAGAACAGGGTAGTCGTTGTTGACAGCCATTATGCTGCATGGAAACAGCTTATTCTGGAATACGTTCTGGTGCTTGCAGTTGCGGTTTTCGCCTTTTTTGATCCGACAGCAAGTAAAGTGATCTTAAATTTCTTTATGATTTAGGTCCCTATCCCAAAGCCCCTTCCCATGGCGGGAAGGAAGGGGCTATGCGCCTTTAAGGCGCACGGGGCATCAGACATCTGTGCCTATGGCTTTTGGTCAGGCCGGGCTACATCACATAGGTCATTGCGGTTATGCCCCACACGGACATCATTGCGACAAAGCCAAATACGGTGGGAAAAACAACTTTCATCATAGGTCTTCTCCTTTTCCAGCAGCGCGTTTTGCGCCGCGGTCTGTGCCGCAAAGGCTTGTGCCCCTGCGATCTAAAATAAAGGTAGGCATCAAATGCTGAAACAATAAGGCCGCGCCTGCTCACCAATCCCCACAACGCCGTCAACAGCTTGAAACATATCCGTCACGCCGTAAGGTGGGGTTTCAGCCCACCCCTGAGCGAGGTTTTATGACACCTGATACTGCCCAAGACATTCTCGACAGCGCCTTTGCCCATTGGGTGCGCGCCTTGCAGCCTGTCATTTCAGAGATCGGGCCGCAGCGTTGTGTGATGACGATCCCGATCACAGCCGAGATCAATCGCATTGGGAATATCGTTTCGGGTCAAGCGCTTGCGGCTCTGGCGGATACAGCCATGGTGTTTGCCTGTTTTGGGCATTTGGATGCGGTTGAAGCGGTGGGGACCGTGACCTTGGACACGCAGTTTCTGCGACCCGCAACCGGTGACAGCATCCGCGCGGAAGCGGAGGTCACACGGGCCGGTAAGTCGATGATTTTCGCGCGAGCGACCCTGATCGCGCAACCCTCGGGCAAGGCGGTGGCCTTGGCCACGGCGACCTTTGCACGGTGAAGTTAACGTGTTGTGAAGGAGACGAGGCATTTCACGCTTGAACCATCCGGCCTCCGTGCCTTAACTCGCATCTATGTACCGCATCCTGTTCCTGATCCTGCTCTTGGCTTCTTGTGGGCGTCCGTTGACGGTCAATGAACGCGCTTTTCTGGATACAATTCATGGCGATACGTTGAATGTGGATCGCGTGCGGCTCCATGATGGTGCCCCGACGCGCGCGGTCACGTTCAATCGCAAACCGCGACCACGTACCACTTGTCGCGAGCTGATCCTGCCCCCTGTGACAGAGGCAATTGTGACCTCCAAGCCGGCAGCGGTGGCGGTTTACAACACCATCCTGTTTGACAAAGATTGGTTCCTTGAGGACTATTTGCCCGATTATCCCAAGGGCATCGGCCTCATCGCAGCGATGCTTTTCGCCCATGAACTTACCCATATCTGGCAATGGCAGAACCGGGCGACAACGGGGTATTCCCCCTTGCGCGCCGCGCGTGAACATGGTGGCGGGGCGGACCCTTATCTGTTTGACGTGAATGCAGAACGGGAATTTGGTGATTTTGGTTTTGAACAGCAGGCATCAATTGTAGAGGAATATGTCTGTTGCCGCGCCTTGGCCCCGCAGGCCTCTCGGACAGCGCGGTTGCATGGGTTGATCGCCCAAGTCATGCCGGTCAAGCCGCTGCCCCACTCGCGTGAATGGGATGTTCGGTTGCCTTGGGACGGGGTTGAGTTAAGCGGGATTTGTGCGTGACCCGGTATTGATGGCGCTTTGATCATTCGGGATCAAGGTATGGGCACGGTGTGCTCCGGTCTTTAGCAGCGGGAAATTTGCAGGAAGCACGGCAGGGACCGCTTGCGCCGCCACCGGACACAGACCATGATCCGGTTCACAAATCATCATCAGAAAGCGTGTTATGGCCCATTATGCACTCATCATGTTGATCGCCGGCATTGGCATTCCAATCTTGGCCGCGATGAATGCGGGGTTGGGACGGATTGTTGGCTCTCCTGCCTCGGCGGCAACGGTATTATTTGTTGTGGCCTTTGTCAGTTCTCTGATTGTTGCAGTCCTGACCGGGCCTACGGGGATATCCCGATTTGCCGCCGCGCCAAAACACCTTTTCCTCGCCGGGAGTTTGATTGCGTTTTATGTGCTGACGATCACCTATATTGCGCCGCACTTTGGCATCGGGAATGCGGTGTTCTTTGTGTTGCTCGGGCAGATGATATCAGCTGCGGCTATTGATCATTTTGGGCTGTTCGGCGCGCCAATATCGCCTTTGGGGCTGACACGTGCCAGTGGGATTGGAGTGATGGCTATTGGCGTTTGGCTGACGCAACAAGCCTAGGATCGCCACCTATGTTCCCTGCCCGGATGATGTGCCAGCACTTGCAAAAGGGGTAGGATAGCAAGTGCAACGCTGCGAGCCAAAACAAAGGTGTGCGCCATCGCCGATGCCCCTTGGGTCACGACCCATTAACCCTACCCCATTGACGCGGGTTCTTGCAAAATCACAGGGGTTTCGCGGGCGCAGGTCATGGTTACTCTACGAACAAGGCACCAAGACACTGTGATGCAGCAAAAACGAGCGTCCTGCGGATTTGACAGGTTTTCCCTCTGACTGCCTTACATCTGCGTGAAATAGAACCATTATCCCTGCGCAGATGTGCCTTGTTAGAGTCAAGAACCTGTCAAACCAATGGAACAGGATGAAGGGGGCCTGCCCCTAAAGCACGCAATATCGCGGAGTAAGAGGGTCAGGACCCGTTCATCCTGCACGGCTGATTTTGCAGGCTTGGCTTGGGGCAAGGCACGCCTGCGCAAGAAGCTATGATGCATTGCGATCTGATCTAACGACGCTCACAGAGAAAGCCTGTCAAATCCGGAGGACGCCAAAATCGCTTGATTGCAAAAGGTTGAACTCTTTGCGGTTCCGCCTTTGTTGCAAAGCGCGCAGGCCCCTGAACTTTTGCGGTCTTGACGTCAACTGCGCTGGATTGATGGGGCCAGCCCCTCGCATAATAGATACCATGCAACGTCATTTATCGGGTCTATCTTAAATTACCGAGACCTTTTGCGAAAGGTCAGCCGGGGCAGCTGCCTTGAGTTCAAGTAAGCCTGTCCAGTTGCGGGATGAGCTGATGTAAGGCGGGGCTCTGCCCCGCCCCCGGGGCGGGCTGAAAGCCCGCCTTACTTACGCGCGCGACAGGGTTTGCATCTGAGCCCAGACCGAGTCTTCGACCTCAACCGGATCAGCCGAAACTTTGTTTTGACCGGGCATCCGCGCACCTTCATCTGCGCCAGCGGCGGCAGAGAGTGCTGCCAGACGGTTTCCAAAATCCGACGAGGCTGACGGGTCAATCACGATGTAATATTGGCCGAGGTCATGTGGTGGCCCCTCGGGCGCTTTGAGCGGTTTAACATCGCGCGACAGCACGCCGCCGGTCATGCCAGCGGCCAAAATCTCGGCCATCAGGCCAAACCCCCATCCTTTATATCCGCCCATTGAAACCAGCGACCCTTGCAATGCGGCGGCGGGATCTGTGGTGGGGTTGCCCTCTGCGTCCACGGCCCACCCCTCCGGGATCATCTGGCCTGCGGCCTTGGCCATTGTGATTTTACCCAGCGCTACAGTGGTGGTGGATTGATCAAACTGCATGGCAATTCCACCGTTTCCGTCAGGCACGGAAAAGGCGATAGGATTGGTGCCGATCACGCGGGTCTTGCCCCCTGGCGCTGCGACAATAGGAGAGGCGTTGGTGAAACCCACACCAATGAAACCAGCCTGAGCTATCTGTTCTGTGAAATAGCCCAGCGACGTGCAGGTATGGGCGTGCCCGACAGCCAATGAGGCGATCCCGGATTGACGCGCTGCATCCAAAGCAACCGGCAGGCCATAGGCAAAGGCAGGTTGTGCAAAGCCAAATTTAGCATCGACATGAACGGTTGCAGAACGCGGTGTGGTCACGGAGGGGCTGACATCCCCCTTGACCCGCCCGGAGCGCAGTTGCAGGCAATAGCTTTCAACATAGTAGAGGCCGCAAATCTTGTTGCCGACAGATTCGGCCGCTGTAACGGCTCGGGCGACCTCGGCGGCGGCAAAAGGTTCTGCGCCATGTGCCATCAACGCGGCCTGCACCTTTTGGGTGATGTCGTGAAGGGAAACCTGAACCATTGTTGCTCGCTTTCTGGCCCCTAGATGGGCCAAGGTGCAAATGATCAAAAGAGCGGCAATGCGTCAAGCAGGATCGCAGTCAAGCCGCGCTCAATTGTCCATCATTGAGCCGTATCTGGCGGTCCATACGTGCGGCAAGATCAAGGTTATGGGTTGCGATCAACGCGGAAAGGCCCGTGTCACGCACAAGATCAAGCAGCGCGCCAAAGACCTGATCAGAGGTCGCAGGATCAAGGTTGCCTGTGGGTTCATCCGCCAACAGCAACCGGGGCGCATTGGCCAAGGCCCGGCAAAAAGCCACCCGCTGTTGTTCGCCCCCTGACAGGGCGGCAGGACGATGCGTCGCACGTTCCGCAATGCCAACCCGCGCCAAGAGGTCCTGTGCATGGGTTTCAGCCGTTTTGCGGGCCACACCATTGGCAAGCTGGGGCAGCACAATATTTTCAAGCGCAGAGAATTCGGGCAGCAAATGATGGAATTGATAGATAAATCCCACATCTTCGCGGCGCAGTCTGGTGCGGCGGCGATCGGATTGGCCGGTCATGTCTTCACCGCCAATCTGCACCGTCCCTGCATCCGGTGTATCAAGCAGCCCGGCAATGTGCAGCAACGTGGATTTGCCTGCCCCTGACGGGGCAACCAAGGCCACGACTTCGCCTTTGCCGACCTGTAAATCAACGCCGCGCAACACCTGCACTTCGTTTGGTTTGCCGTGGTTATAGGCCTTGGTGATGCCGCTTAAGGTCAAGGTCATATCATTCATACCGCAGCGCCTCTACGGGGTTCATCCGGGCGGCCCGTCGGGCAGGAAATATGGTCACCACAAAGGACAGGCCCAGCGACAAGGCAACCGCAGACAAAACATCATCCAAATGTAATTCAGCCGGCAGGAAATAGATGCCCCGGATCGCAGGGTCCCAAGCGTTGCCCCCCGACAGCGCATTTACAAGTCCAAAAATCGGATCGACATAGATCGCAAAGAGGCACCCCAATATCACCCCCATCGCGGTGCCGATGATCCCGGTAAATGCACCACAGATGAAAAACACCCGCAAGATCGACCCTTCGCTCAGCCCCATAGTGCGCAGGATTCCAATGTCGCGGCCCTTATTCTTGACCAGCATGATCAGCCCCGAAACAATGTTCATTGCGGCGATCAGAACCAGTATCGACAAGATGACAAACATCACTCTGTCTTCGATTTCCAAAGCGCTGAGAAACCCGCCTGAGGCATCTTGCCATGTCCAGATCTGGCCACGTTCGCCTGCGGCCTGCAAAAGCTGTGAGGCCATGGTTCTGACCTGTTCAGGTTCTTCAACCATCACTTCAAGTTCATCCGCCACACCTTCGCGGTTAAAGAATATTTGCGCATCCGCAATGGGCAGATAGGCGCGGGTACGGTCGATGTCATGACGCCCGGCTGAAAAGATAAAGACCACGTCATAAGCGTTGACGCGCGGGGACGTGCCAAAGGCGGTTTTCACCCCATTGGGGGAAATCAACTTGATCCGGTCCCCGACGGTAACGCCAAGGCTGCGCGCAACGCCACTGCCCAGCGCGATGCCAGAGTCAAACTGCTCAATATCGCCCTGCGCCTGTTCAGACCCGGCGACACGCGGGATGGTTTTCAGATCCGCCTTGGCGATGCCATAGACCTCGACGCCCGCGTTGGATTGGCGATAATTTGCCATCACCTGTTGACGGACCAATGGTGCAACACGGGTCACGCCGGGCACCTTGGCCACCTCAGCGGCCAGTGCCTCATAGTTGGGGATAGTGCGGTCAATCTGACCGTTTGAGGCAACCTCACCCAACTGATAGACGGTGACATGAGCGTTTGAGCCCAAAATGGTATCCACAAATTCAGCCCGGAATCCAGAGCGCACCGCCAATGTTGCGATCAGGGCAAAGACCGCAAGTGTGATGCCGATCAGGCTGATCCATGTCATCACGCTGACGCCACCCTCGGCCCGGCGTGCGCGCAGGTAGCGCCAGGCGATCATCCACTCAAAGGCGGCAAAGGGGACTGTGGTTTTGGCCATGCTCGAAGGCTCCTGATTATTGTTGCGCAACGTGGCGGTTTGGGTCTGTGGGGTCAAGCAGGCTTTGATGTGGCTGCGCGTCGCCGGAAAGGCCAAGTCAGGATACGCAGGATCAGCCCCAATCCAAGCGTCGCCAAGACGAACCCCAATAGCGCAAAACTGATCCCGGCAAAGCTCAAAGGCAGTGCCGGCACAAACACTTGCCATGCAGCTCCGGCGATCTGAGGGTCACGAAAGCGCGGCAGGTGGTAGGCGCGCATAAACGGGCCCTGCCCTTGCAACGCGCGCAGATCCGATTGCAGGCTTTCCAGCCGCGTGAAAGTATTGGTCATATCCGTGCGGCGCCGCTCCAGAAATTGGGTGCCTTGCATCTGCGCAAGTGCTGCATCCCGCGTCAGACCCGCCGCATCCGCAGAGACATCAAAATCAGCTGCAACTTCGCTTAGGGCATCCACAGCCCCGCCGAGACGTTGAATATATTGCTGGGAAAATTCAGGGAATTGTGCGGTGGTTGCCGCCCCAGCCAAACCACCAACCAAAGTGAGAGCCCGCAAAATCAATCGAACACCGCCCCTGACAAGGCCGCGTCCAGCGCGGACAGCTGATCCCAGTCAAGACACCGCTCAAAAGCCACCACAGCCCGCCAATCTTGCATCCAGCTGACGGTATAACTGCCTGCATTCGCGCGGCCGGGGAAACACAAAAGCCCGAAATGCCAGAAATTATGGCTCCCTCGAAAGGCCCGCTGGATCATCCCGACACCGTAATATGCACCGCCCCCCAAATCAGCGGCAGGCCACGCCGCGATGTCCCCACCAATGATCCCGTCCGGTCCATATGCCCAGTTCATGAAACGCGCGTAATCCTGCACCGACATTTCCCAACCGCCAAAGCTCAGTAACCCCCGCAAAGGGGGATATGCTTTGGCTGTTGTTACGCCAGCAGGGTCCAGCACGGCGCGGCGGCAATAGGTGTCATAGTTCTCGCCAGTGCGGGCCGTGATCATGGCCCCCAACACGGCGTAATTTTCATTGTTGTATTGATAGGCCCCCTGCATGTCGGTTTGCAGTGTGCGACCAAGGGCCCGCGCGCTGAGGCTTGCATCAGCACTGTCTCGTTTAAACAAGCCGAGCAGACCCAACCCTTGAGTGCTATCAGGTCCAAGCCCGCTGCTATGGGTCAATAAAGCGGAAATCGTGATGCCCTCGGCCCCGTACCCAAGAACCTGAGCAGAGGTTGTCGACAAGGACCACAGCCCCGACTTGACCATCGTGGCGACACAAACGCCTGTCACCGCCTTGCTCAGGCTTGCCAAGGGACGTGCGGCGTTTGGATCTATGCCAATCGCCACATCCTGCACAAGCCTATTGCCCCGCCACAAGGTCAAAGCCCCCTGCGACACATCCACAGCGCTGACCCAGTCCCTAAAGGCGGCCCCAACACGATCAGACACATCCGCCACAGCGGGCGTGGCCAACAAAGCCAGACCAAAGAGTGCCGATCTGATCACGCGGTGCTCCTGTCGTTTTTCAATCAGCCTAGCAAACCTGCCTTGGCTGATCAAAGCTTCAGGCGATCCCGGCGTAAATCTGCGCGATTTTGGCAACCGCCGCCTCTGGAGGCAATTCTTCTGCTTCGCCACTGCGCCTTGATGTCAGTTCGACCACTCCGTTTTTCAAGCCCCGAGGTCCAACCGTGATCCGCCAGGGCAGACCAATCAAATCCATCGTCGCAAACTTACCGCCTGCACGCTCTTTGCGGTCATCATAAAGCGGTTCAAGCCCCAAAGCGCTCAATGATGCATAGAGCGCCTCACATGCGGCATCCGCTTCCGCGTCGCCTTGTTTGAGGTTCACAATTCCAGCGTGATAGGGCGTCACCCCTTCGGGCCAGATGATGCCATTGTCATCATGACTTGCTTCGATGATCGCCCCCAAAAGACGGCTGACGCCAATGCCATGGCTGCCCATGTGAACAGGTGATGATTTGCCATCAGGTCCCTGCACAGTGGCGCCCAATGCCTCAGAATATTTTGTGCCAAGATAGAATATCTGCCCCACCTCGATCCCACGTGCCGTGCGGCGCCGCTCTTGAGGGACCTCGTTAAACAAAGCCTCATCATGGGTTTCATCCGTGCGGGCATATTTGGAGGTGAATTCATCCATGATTGACGCACATTGCGCAACATTGGTAAAATCAATGTCCCGATCACCAAAACTCAGATCAGTGACCGCACTGTCGTAAAACACCTCAGATTCACCAGTGTCCGCAAGCACCAGAAACTCATGTGTATTGTCCCCCCCCATGGCACCGGAATCGGCACGCATCGGAATGGCCTGCAACCCCATGCGTTCATAGGTCCGCAAATAAGTGACCAGATGCCGGTTGTAGGCATGCAGCGCATCTTCTTTGGTCAGATCAAAGTTATAGCCGTCCTTCATCAAAAACTCGCGCCCCCGCATGACACCAAAACGCGGCCGGATTTCATCGCGGAACTTCCACTGAATTTGATACATCGTCAGGGGCAGATCTTTGTAGCTGTTGACATGAGAGCGAAAGATATCCGTGATCAGCTCTTCTGCGGTGGGCGTAAATAACATCTCGCGCCCCCCCCGGTCCGTGATGCGCAGCATTTCATCACCAAAGGCGTCATAACGACCGCTCTCATGCCACAGGTCCGCAGACTGAATGGTTGGCATCAGCATCGCCATATGCCCGGCGCGCGCCTGTTCCTCATGCACAATGTTCTCAAGCTTGCGCAGAACCTTGAAACCCAACGGCAACCAGGAATAGATCCCGGCCGCGGATTGTTTGATCAACCCGGCCCGCAACATCAACCGATGGCTGACAATCTGCGCCTCGGAAGGGTTTTCTTTTAACACAGGCAGAAAATATCGGCTCAAACGCATCTTGTGGCTCCTTGTGACGCTTGTCTGGGCTTGCCTAGAGTAAAGTGCGCCTGTGCACAACGCCGCAGTACCTGCTGAACTTCGCCTAAGTGGCCAGGCCCAAAACATTTGTTAATCGGTGCAGAATGCGGGGTTTGCCAGCGATAATTGAACTGGTATCTTCAATCTTCCAATATCCGACTTGTAAATAATACATTACCGTATTAGCCAATTCGCTATTGGCAAATTAACAAGTAATTAACAAAACTACTTTGAGGCATATCTTCATGGCAAAAGTAATAGAAATTATCGACGCTCCTTTTTCGACCGACACGCCATATATTTTGGGCGTTGGTGATGTCTTTCTAGGTGAAATAAAATCAACAGAACCAATTTCCCAAATCCGACCTGCGACTTTCGACACTGCCAGAATGACACCTGCGTTTAACGGGCCCACTGATGTCGTTGCGGTCACTTTGGAAGCTGGCGCATACACTTTCCATTTTATCAATGCGGATGCCAATGAAGGCTCACTTCCAGGTTACTTAATGACCATGTTCGCAGAAGGTGAGGAACTTGGAACATCTAGCAACGGGGCTTTCTTGACTGGCGATGGTACAGCGTCCGGACCTGTTACTATCTCGACCCAACTGGATGCCGGCACTTATTACTTTGGATTTTCAGGACACACAGAAGACCAAACGGGGACTTACCAGTTTGCTGTCACTGAACGTGGCGCCACACCAAACTTCAGCCTGGAAGGTGAATTTGTTCCGGGAACCAGCGCGGCCGAAACCCTTGAAGGTACCGAAAACGACGACCGTTTAGTGGCGTTGCAGGGCGATGACAGACTGGATGGGGGTGCGGGCAGCGACGACCTGTCTGGTGGTGAAGGAATGGATACCGCAGTTTTGTCCGGCGACGCCCAATCCCATACGGTGGAGTTCCTTGCGGACGGCACTATCCGCATATTCGATCGCGGAAATGATTTTGATGTCGATACGCTCAGCAGCATAGAAATCGTCGAATTTGAAACAGGCGATGACCTGAATTTGCAAGCGATCTTGGGTATTCTGGACAATAGCGAAGCAGAGTTTGACCAGCTTATTGAAATGTACATTGCCTATTTCAATCGCGCACCGGACGCGGCCGGACTTTATTTTTGGGGTTCCGTTTTCGCTGATGGTTTGGACATTGAGGAAATAGCCGCACTTTTCCTGGATCAGGATGAAACCCGCGCGACCTATCCTGAAAGCGATACAAATCTGGAATTTGCTACTCAGGTCTATTCTAATGTGCTGGGCCGCACGCCCGACAGTGCTGGACTGACCTTTTGGCAAGAGCAACTGGATAACGGTGCGATTGGGCGAGACACCTTTATTCTTGAAGTTCTACGTGGCGCCAAAGCCGACGCACCTGATGATGCGACACCAGAGTTCGTGGCATTGCAAGAGGCTGACCAATTTTACCTCAACACCAAAACCGACATCGGGACCTACTACGCCGCTACCCTTGGCATGTCGGACGTCGATGCAGCGTCTGACGCAATGGCGTTGTTTGTGCGGGGCGATGCGACCAGCGTGACAGCGGCACAGGAAAATATAGATGAGGCCCATGCTGACCTGCTTGAGGCCAGCAACGGTGGTCTTTTGCTGCCGCTTGTCGGCGTCATTGACGATCCTTTTGCCATTTAGGCCTTTGTGTCAGTTTCACTGTGTCTTGATCAGGTCACAGCACGCTGAGCAAGGGCGATGGCAACCTGCACGGCACGCGCCATGTCTTGCACCGATATCCACTCAAGCGGCCCGTGGATTTCCTGCATGCCGGTAAACACATTTGGGCAAGGCACACCCATTTCCGTCAGCCGAGAGCCATCCGTCCCTCCTCGGATCGGAATACTGACCGGAGTCAGCCCTGCGTCCACAACCGCTGCACGGACCAATTCAACCGGTGTCATGTCTTTCTCCAGCCAATACCGCATGTTGCGGTATTGCGGCTTGATCTCGCAGCGTATCTGTGCACGCGGCTCTCCCAAAGCTACCGCCTCACAAATTCGGCGCAATAATGCGCCTTTTGCAGCCAAGCCGTCCAATTCGAAATCGCGAATGATCAGGACGATCTCCGCCTCAGAAGACCCGCCTCGGATCTCTGAAACGTGGATGAACCCCTCCACTCCTTCGGTGGTATCGGGGGTCAAGGTTACCGTTGGCAACATCATCACGATCTTGGACACAAGGTGCAGGGCGTTGACCATTTTGCCTTTGGCAAAACCGGGATGCGCTGAGACACCCGTCACGCGGATAAGGGCCCCATCTGCGGAAAAGGTCTCATATTCGATTTCACCGGGTTTTCCCCCGTCAAAGGTATAGGCAAAATCAGCCCCCAGATCATCGGGCAGCCGTGCATCCACGCCGCGTCCGATTTCTTCGTCCGGGGTAAAAGCCAGCCGAATGGGTCCGTGTTTTAGTTCGGGGTTCTGCAACAGGTGCCGTGCGGCGGTCATGGCAATTGCAACGCCCGCCTTGTCATCCCCGCCCAACAGGGTCAGCCCGCTGGCCGTGATAATGTCCTCACCCTGCTTTTCGGCCAAATAGGGTGAATTCTCTGGAGACAGTTTCAGATCAGGTGCATCCGCAAAGGTGATATCTCCGCCATTGTACCCCCGGTGCACGACGGGTTTCACACCGCTTGCATTAAATTGCGGCGCGGTATCGACATGGGCACACCAGCCCATTGTGGGCCCCGGCGCGGTTGCAGGGATCGTGGCAAGCACCACGCCGTAGCCCGTCAGCGTCACATCTTGCGCGCCCATGTCTTGCAATTCTGCCATCAGCAGATGCGACATATCCAATTGGATCGCGGTGCTGGGTTGGCTGGGAGATGTTGCATCGCTTTGACTATCGATCGCGGCATACCGCAATAAACGCTCTTCGAGTTCGGTATCAAAATCTGTGCGCATGCGGGCCCCGGCTGATGAAATGAGAATTGACTTTTGCAGTGATACGCGCCGCCATTTTGCTGCGCCTGTTCTCTCACCCCAACAGATATTCACCGGCGTTTCAATAGATTGAACCCAACAGGTCCCGGTTTTCGCAAAAGCACGCCTGTCCCCCTTGCCCGAAGATTTGGTCCTTGGGGATATTCTACAGCGGCGCAACATAGGGGTATTTACGCTTGGAGGCATCTGCCTTCGAATGATCTGAGCACCGGTTTTGCGGACGACAGCGAAAAGCATGGGTCCGCAATCAACTCCGGAAACAATCGCTGAATTTCGCGCTGCGTTTCTGTTTCCTGAGCGCTCAGGCTCAAAGCACTGGGCAGAAAGCTTTCGGCGGGGATGTCTTGGACGTAGATGACTTCATGCTGATCAAACAAGAGATGCATGTAGCAAATGCTATCTTGGGGAGCTTGATAGATGGTGTCGCCGTTCACAAGATCCTTTGCCGCAACAAGTACCTGATCCAACCCAAAGAGAACCTCGGCGCGCCAATCGCTGATCAACATACGATGGTTTGGAGAGACAAGCAGGTCTTGGGTATTGCCCAAAGCGCCTTGGCAAATGCGAACAGGTGCAAATGCACCGGTGCCGATGACGCTGCGCGACCCAAGCCATCGGATTTCTTGCAAGCCATGGTCCATCGTGACGACTTTGTCTCCGACCCTGAGATCTTGGATCGCGACATTACCCTGCGCTGTCAAAACCTGAGTACCTGCCGCAAAACAAGTAATGAAATCATCATAAGAAGCCGAGGGGAGGCCCGTTGTGCGGACAACAGAATAGGTTTCGCCGGGAATAAGTTCAAAATCTGTCACATAGCCCTGCAAAGACGCAAACGCCGACGAGTTCGCATTGTGCAGATCATAAAGGAAACCAACAACAGTACCGTTGGAATCAGTGACTTCGAATTGATTTTCTGGGTTGCTTGGTGCGTTTGTAAAGACGGTCCCATCGACCGTACCCGTCAACAGTTGCGATGTAGGTGCAGCAGCAAAGTTCCCCGGCGCCCCATCATTAAAGATGTTGGTTTGACTGTCTGTATCTTCAAGCGTGACAGAGGTGGCCGCCGCTGTTGCCGAGGCTGTGAAACTCCCCGTGCTGGTCAGGTTCGAAAAGTTGTAATTGCCTGCTGTTATCCCCAAATCGGCAAGAGAATACATCGAAAATACGCGCGTAACCATCTGAAACTCCTACAAAACTCAAGACAGACGGAGTCCATCCTGTAACCTTGTTAGATCATTCAATTTTGTCGCTTTTTTGTGTCAAATTGGGCATTTCTTCGGCTCACCAAAAACCACCAGAGATTTGGCAATGCAGGCTCTTATCGTTATGGGGATTGGCACCTGAACAGATCAGCAAACCCTATTGTTGGATGGCTGTATCAATGTGCCGCCCCGCGAAGAATTACGGCTGCAACCCTTGAAAACAGCGGTCTATTGCGCAATGTCAAAGGGAGCCTCAACCGGAGAATGTGATGGCCCTTCCGATCCGAGATCAACTGAAATACTGGGGCATCGCCATGGCGGTGTTTCTTGTTGTGCTGTGGTTTGTGGGAGATGTGTTGTTGCCCTTCCTGCTGGGTTCAGCGGTTGCCTATTTCCTTGATCCGGTTGCTGACCGCTTGGAACGCTTGGGGTTGAGCCGCGCCTTGGCCACGGGATTAATTACAATTGTCGCTGTGGTGATTTTTGTGCTGTTGGCGCTTTTGGTGATCCCCGCCTTGGTCAGCCAAACGGTATCATTGGTGGAAACAGCGCCGCAGCTCTTTAAAGATTTCACCGAATTTCTGACCGCCCGCTTCCCATCCTTGCTGGATGAAACATCCACGTTGCGCACGTCGTTGACATCGCTTGGGGCAACCATTCAGGAACGTGGTGGCAAATTGGTTGAGACCGCGCTGGCGTCTTTTGCCTCGATCATCAATGTGATGGTTCTATTTGTCATCGTGCCGGTTGTTGCGGTCTATATGCTGTTGGATTGGGACCGGATGATCGGGATTATTGATGGTTTATTGCCGCGCGATCACGCGCCGACGATCCGCCATTTGGCCAAAGAGATCGACAAAACATTGTCGTCCTTTGTGCGTGGCATGGGCACCGTTTGTCTGGCGCTTGGGACCTATTATGCGATTGCGCTGATGGTGGTGGGGCTGCAATTTGGCCTTGTTGTTGGGTTTCTTGCAGGATTGGTGACCTTCATCCCTTATCTTGGTGCATTGTTGGGAGGCGCGCTGGCGCTTGGCCTTGCGCTGTTCCAATTCTGGGGGGATTGGGTGTCAATTGGCCTGGTTGCGGGGATCTTTGCAATTGGTCAGGTGATCGAAGGCAACGTTTTGACACCGCGTTGGGTTGGCAATTCGGTTGGGTTGCACCCTGTCTGGCTGATCCTGTCCTTATCGGTTTTTGGCATGTTGTTTGGCTTTGTCGGCATGTTAATCGCGGTACCGCTCGCAGCAACTTTGGGGGTTCTGGCCCGCTTTGGCGTCAGCCAATACCGCGAGAGCCTGCTGTATCAAGGCACCTCTGACACCACACCAAGCGATCACTGACATGGCCACACAGCTTGGCTTTGATCTGCCCAGCCGGACTGCGCTGGGGCGGGATGCGTTTTTCGTCAGCCCGTCAAATGCCGTTGCCCTTGCGATGATTGATGCATGGGAAAGCTGGGCTGGCGGCAAGTTGGTGTTAACGGGTCCCGTAGGGGCAGGCAAAACCCATCTGACACATGTTTGGGCCGATCTGTCAGGCGCAACGATCCTCAACGCCCGAAGCCTAGAGACAGCGGATGTGCCGCTGCTTGCACAGGGTCATATCGCGGTTGAGGATGTCGCGCAGATCGCAGGCGATATGGCGGCACAGACCACACTTTTCCATCTGCACAACCTGACATTGGCCGAAGGCAACCGCATTCTGTTTACAGGCAGCGCCCCCGTTGCGGGATGGGCGCTTGAACTGCCTGATCTGGTCAGCCGATTGCAAGGCACAACCCTCGCAGCCCTTGAAGCGCCAGATGATACGCTGCTGACCGCGGTATTGGCAAAATTGTTCTATGACAGGCAATTGACGCCCAAAGCCGATGTGATCCCCTATCTGTTGGCACGTATGGATCGATCCTTTGCGGCCGCCCTTGAGGTGGTGGCACAGCTCGATGCTGCAAGCCTTGCTCAAAAGCGCGCCATTACCCGCCATTTTGCGGCAAGTGTGCTGGACAATCGCCCCCTCAAAGCGTGATACTGATGATCTGACCTGCCCTCGCAAGACAACAGCGTTTTGATCCGACAAGGCCGCAATGACAAAAACAGACTTTCTCAAAGGTGAGTTCCCCCCTGCACTGGACATGCCCGATCTGGACCTGACAGGGCCGGGACGTTTTCAGAACCGCGAGCTGAGCTGGCTGGGGTTTAATTGGCGCGTGCTGGAAGAGGCCGAAAACCCGCGTGTGCCTTTGCTGGAACGGCTGCGATTCTTATCGATCTCAGCGGATAATCTGGACGAATTTTATACGGTCCGGGTTGCTGGCCTGCGGGAACTGGCACATGCCGGCAATACGACCCCCGCCGCTGATGGGCTGTCCCCGTCCGAGCAATTGGTGTTGATCAACGAAAATGCACGCGCCCTGATGGTCACCCAGCAACGGGTTCTGGGGGCGTTGATGACCGAAATGGATGCGCAAAACATCTTTCTTGAGCGGATCGCTGATCTGGAAAAAGACGACCTGAAATACCTCAAAGGTGTGTTTCTTAATCAGGTTTTCGCGGTGCTTTCACCCTTGGCGATTGATCCTGCACACCCTTTTCCTTTTATTCCCAACACCGGGTATGCGCTGGCGCTGCAATTGGAACGCTCAGCAGACAAACGCCCGCTGCAGGCGTTGCTTCCGATTCCGGCCAAGATTGACCGTTTTGTCGCCTTGCCCGCCCCCGAAGGCACCTTGCGGTATCTGCCGCTCGAAGACCTGTTGGTCTTGCATATTCCGGACCTGTTTCCGGGGTACAAGCTCAAGTCACACTTTGAATTCCGGGTGTTGCGCGACAGTGATTTGGAAGTCGAAGACGAAGCCGAAGATCTGGTGCGCGAATTTGAGGTGGCGCTCAAGCGCCGCCGCCGGGGCGGGGTTGTCCGCCTGACCCATTCCGCGGGCGCCCCTGAAAAGCTGAAAAACGTGATCATGGCCGAACTTGGCGTGAAAGCCCGGGATGTGATTGAGATTGATGGCATGATCGGGGTTGATGATCTGTCTGAATTGGTCACAGAGGCGCGCCCCGATTTGCTTTGGCCGACCTTTACCCCGCGTATTCCCGAACGGGTCACGGATCACGACGGAGATATGTTTGCCGCGATTGGGCAAAAGGACATGCTGCTGCACCACCCGTATGAAACCTTTGATATGGTTATTCGGTTTCTGGCACAGGCGGCGCGTGATCCCGACGTTGTTGCGATCAAACAGACGCTTTACCGCACGTCACGTGACAGCCCCATTGTCAGCGCATTATGCGAAGCCGCCGAAGACGGCAAATCCGTTACAGCCCTTGTCGAACTCAAGGCCCGCTTTGACGAAGCCGCCAATATCCGCCAGTCCCGACGGCTGGAACGGGCTGGCGCGCATGTCGTCTATGGATTTATCGACCTGAAAACGCACGCAAAAATATCAACCGTGGTGCGTCGAGAGGGTGACCAGCTGGTGACATATACGCATTACGGCACAGGCAATTACCACCCGATAACAGCGCGGGTTTATACCGATTTGTCATTTTTCACCTGTGACAAGAAATTGGGCCGGGATGCGACCAAAGTGTTCAACTATCTGTCGGGTTATGCGCAACCTGACAGCCTCGATAACCTTGCTATTTCACCAACCACGCTCAAACCCCGCCTGCTGGAAATGATTGCAGCCGAGGCCGAACACGCCCGTGCAGGGCGCCCGGCGGTGATCTGGGCCAAGATGAACTCGCTTATCGATTCCGAAGTTATTGATGCGCTTTATGGCGCCAGTGCAGCTGGCGTAAAAATCAGCCTGGTCATTCGCGGCATCTGTGGCTTGCGCCCCGGTATCAAAGGGTTGTCCGAAAACATCCGTGTCAAATCTATCGTGGGTCGGTTCCTGGAACATTCGCGTATCGTCTGTTTCGGCAATGGCGCAGGGCTCCCCCACAAGAAATCACGGGTTTTTATCTCCTCTGCGGATTGGATGGGTCGTAACCTGAACCGGCGGGTTGAAACCTTGGTTGAAATCGAAAACCCTACCGTCAAGGCACAAATCACCAGCCAGATCATGGCCGCCAACCTTGCTGATGTTGCACAAAGCTGGGTTATGGCCCCGGATGGCAGCTTTGTCCGGCCCGCCCATCAACCAGGGCAATTTACCTTTAGCTGCCACCGGTTCTTTATGGAAAACCCATCCTTATCAGGGCGAGGTTCAGCCGGGGCATCAGATGTGCCCAAGCTGGCGCATACCGCCGATTAAAGTGCTGGCCTTTGCCGTGAGGGGCTCAGGTCTGCCCTAGATGCCAATCATCGTGTGAAAATCCGCAAAGCGGGTTTTCTCAATGCGGTCACGCCGCTTAGCGATTGACGCATGGCGCTTGCTGCATCATTTTGGCGCAAATCAAACCTGCGGGGGCTCTATGGCGAAGCTGACCGAGATGACACGTGCGGATGTCCCTGAAACCGGCGTCGCCGATCTGGGACCGTTCAGCAAACCGCTGTTTGAGGACCCAAGTGCACGGGCGCTGGCGCGTGTTGGTGTGGTTGATGTGGGTTCAAACTCCGTTCGTATGGTGGTGTTTGACGGCGCGGCGCGCTCACCCGCATACTTTTACAACGAAAAGATCATGTGCGCTTTGGGGGCGGGCATGGCCGAGACCGGCCATTTATCGCCGCAGGGGCGCATCCGCGCCTTATCCGCCATGCGGCGGTTCAAAAAGCTCGCGGAAGGCATGGGGATCAGTGAGCTCACTGTGGTGGCGACAGCGGCGGTGCGTGATGCCAAAGACGGCCCGTCGTTTTGCGCCGACGTGTTGCGCGACACTGGGTTGCGGATCTGGGTGATCGACGGCAGAGAAGAGGCGCGCTTGTCCGCACAGGGCGTGTTGTTGGGGTGGCCCGGAGCCTATGGGTTAATCTGTGACATCGGCGGATCTTCGATGGAATTGGCGGAGATTTCGCGCGGTCGTGTGGGGCGGCGCGAAACCTCGGCATTGGGGCCACTAAAGCTGCGCGATCTGAAGGGCGGCGCAAAAGCGCGAAACCAGCACATCAAGGAGGTCATTCACGATCTCAAGAACAGCATGGGCGCTCAACGTGACCGGTTGTTTCTTGTAGGGGGATCATGGCGCGCAATTGCGCGGATAGACATGCTGCGGCGGGAATATCCCCTGCATGTGCTGCACGAATACCGCATGACGCCGCGCGCCGTCAATGCGACGGTCAAATTCATCAAATCCATGGATCGTGAAGAATTGCGCGCTTTGGCCGGGGTATCCGCAAGCCGGATTGCTTTGGTGCCTTATGCGGCTGAGGTGCTTCACCGATTGGTCAAGACGTTTAAACCCAAGGACATTGCCATCTCCAGCTATGGCATTCGCGAAGGCATGTTATATGAACAGATGCCGCAACGATTGCGGGACCGTGACCCGTTGATCGAAGCCTGCCGTTTTGCCGAGGCAAAGGATGCGCGGGTGCCCGGGTTTGGCAAGATTTTGTATAACTTTATCATGCCACTATATAAATCGGCCCCTGCCCCGCGCAAGCGATTGATCAAGGCCGCATGCCTCTTGCATGACGTCAGTTGGCGCGCGCACCCAGACTACCGCGCCGAAGTTTGTTTTGACAACGCGACACGCGCCAATTTGGGCGGGTTGAAACATTCAGAGCGGCTGTTTTTGGGGCTTGCATTATTGCACCGCTATTCCAACAAACGCGAAAACTCACGGTTCGAAGATCTCTATGGCATGATCGATGAAAAAACTCAGGCAGAGGCCGAGATTTTGGGCAAGGCGATGCGTTTTGGGGCCATGTTATGGATGAACAAAGATGAAGATCGCGGTGAAATACGTTGGTTTTCAAAGAAGAAACTGCTGCAGTTGCGCTTGACCCCTGACATGGTTCCCCTGTTCGGAGAGGTCGCTGAAGCGCGGTTGAACTCTCTTGCGAGGTCTTTGGAAGCCGAGGTTGAGATCAAGACAGTAAAGGCCCGCAAGTCGGATCAAATCTCGGCATAAATCTCAATTAGATTGCCGTCCGGGTCACGAAAGAACAATGTACGGTGGCCAAAGTCGCGATCTGTTGGGGGCGACAAAATGGCGATACCCTTGCTTTTGAGCTCAGCGGCACAGGCATCAACACCATCAACCGGCACGCAGAACGCCAGTTGCACCGCCGCCGTACTCACCGGAACCGGCTCATCTGTGGCCGTCAACCCCGGCAGCGACAAGGCCAAAATGGTGGAGCCTACCCGGTATTCAAACCAGTTTTCAGACAGGGCACGATCCAGCGTGAACCCCAAGACATCTTCGTAAAAAGCACGCATCGCGGCCATGTCCCGGGTCAGGATAACCGTGTAATCCACGGCTTTTATAGCGCTAAAGGCCGAGGTGTTCACAAATCTATCTGCGGCGCAGGCGACACTGGCGCATCCGGGGATGGGCGTGTTGGCGGGGCCGATTTGCGCCGGATGATGATATCGCCATTGGGCAGCACTTCGGGGGCTTCATAGGCCGTCCAATCTTCGATCTCGTCCAGCAGTTCAGTCAACATTGGCCCCATTTGCGTCGCAAAGTTGCGCATTGCAGGTGCCATTTCATCCGCCAACCCCTCGAATTCGTCGATGGCCGGTTCCATTTCCTTGAGAATGCCCTCAAGGAACATGTGCGCGCCCCGTTCCATCAGGCTTAACCCTTGATCTTCTTGGGCAAGGGATGATCCCGCGATCATCGTGAAGGCAAATCCAGTGGCAATCAGGTGTTTCATGCCGTCAATATAGACCATTTGTCGCTAAATTACGACCCGTCGTCGAAATCAATCGTTACCGGGAAATGGTCTGAGGCGGTGACCAAAGCATCACGCAATTCGGCGTTGAGCCAGCATTCAGGGTCATCAAGCGGGTGCCAAATGCGCCATTTCGCATCACGATTGTGCAGATCATCTGTGACCATGATGTAATCCAGCAAGGCCTGCAAAAACCGTTTTTCGTGGCGTATCCAGAACCGTGATGTGGTTGGTACAGCACCCAACTTGCGACTGAGCGCTTGGCGTGCGTGCGGGTCAAACAATGGCGCATCTTGTCCATGCCCCAGGATAATCTCAACAGAGGATCTGCCAAAAAGGCTCTCGAACTCATCCAAGCCCGGCCCATCATTCAGATCTCCCATGACCATCAGCGGCGTGGCTTGTGCCTGATGTGCCTCAATCCGGCCGCGCAACCAAATCGCCTGTGCCAACTGCTTGCGCCGGTTGGCTATGTTGATGGCTAGGGCTTCGGTATCATTGCGCGCGCCATGCGGTGCTTTGGACTTTAGGTGCGCGCCGATCATATGAAAGGTGAACCCCCCTTTGGTCTTGATCTCCAATTCCAGCGGCGGTTTGGAAAACACCACCAGATCTTCTGAGGCATCTATGTCCAGATCAATGCGCAATGCCCCGTCAAACCGCGGCGCACCTTTTGCCCCTTGTGGGCCGGTTGCAGTCCCTTGGGGATCATGTCGCGCGCTCAATACATCCGGATCATACATCAGCGCTATTTCCTGCTGCGTGTCATTGGCAAAGCCAATGATCACCGCGCGCGCCCGCAATCCAAATCGTGCAGCAAACCCGCTCAACGCCTTAATCGTATCACGTGATTTGTTGCTGTCAGGCGCTTCAATCACCATGACCGCATCTGCATCTAACGCCTGAAACACGACCCCCAATGCTGCCGTCTGTTGGGCCCGTGTCACATCATACCGGGCTGACCATCCGCCATCGTCAAAAAGCTGATCATCATCGTTAAAAAGCGATGAAAACCACTCAACATTATAGGTTGCGATCCGCATCAGGCGGTTTTCCCTGACAAAGTCGCCCAAGCTTGATTGATGTCGATCATCCGCTTTTCAGCCATGGCGACCGCTTCGGCTGGCAAACCGCGCGCCACCAAAGCGTCCGGGTGATTGGCCCGCACCAATTTGCGCCACGCGGCACGGGCTTCTTCCAATGTGGCATCTGGCGCGATGCCCAAAACCGTATGAGGGAGGGGGGACGTATCTGGCACAAACCGCGCCTTGAGTGAGGCAAACTGCGCATCAGAGAGACCGAAGATATGCGCAACATCATCCAAAAACGCATCTTCATTTGGATGATACGTGCCATCAGCCATTGCGATGTGAAACAACCCTTCCATCAAATCATGCAACATTTCTGGTTGATCCGAAAACATTACCGCAATTCGGCGGGCATAATCATCAAAGCCAGCCACATCCGTCCGCGCCAGATTGAACACCTTCGCAGCGCCCGCCCGGTCATGTTCAGCAATCTGAAACACCTCGCGAAAGGCCATCACCTCGTCACGGGTCACCTGCCCGTCCGCTTTGGCCATCTTGGCGCCCAAGGCGATCACCGCAATGGTAAAGGCCACGGACCGTTCAGGCGGGGCCGTCAGGCGATCAAACACAGCCGCCAGGCCCTCACCAGACGTCAGCGCAGAGATTGCTTCGGTTATGCGTGTCCAAATCGACATGGGCACAGCATAGCGGAGCGTTTTGGGGAAGTCAGGGTGCCCCGAGCGTTTTCTGCATCAAGATCAGGTCAAGCCATTCCCCGCCCTTGCGCCCCACCTGTGGCATATAGCCGGTTTGGGTAAACCCAAGCGCCGTATGAAAGGCCACAGCCTGCGGATTGGCCGAGCTGATGCCTGCAATCATAATATGGTGATCCGCACGGTGGGCGGTCTCCATGGCGATTTGCATCAAAGACCGCCCAATCCCCTTGCCCTGCGCCTGAGGGGCCAGAATGACTGTATGTTCAACCGTCGCCGCATATCCCGGCCCCGGGCGAAACGCCCCAAAGGTCACAAACCCGATCACCAAAGGTTTTGCAGCCACCCAAAATGTCCCGGCACGATCCCTGATCAGACCGTCAATCTCCTCTGGAGTCTTTTCCAGAGTGGTGAATGTTGCCAAGCTCGCGCGGATCATCTGATTCCAAAGCCCGGCAATCGCCACCGCGTCTGTTGGCTCGGCCAACCGGATCATCACGCCAAAGTCCGGACCTGTCCTGCTACATCAAGACTGGCCACCAACATCGCGGCACCCTGTGCAAACACCACACGGTCATCAACCAGATGCGGGGCCAACAGCTCGGCCAAATCAGCGGCATCTGGATGAGAGATCGTTAACGTCTTAATGCTTGCACCTGACATCGCTAACATCTGGGAAGGATGCATATCCCCTTCCCATTCAATCAACGCAGGAGCACAATTATCAAACGGCAAAACACCGTCCGCAGGCACCGCCATACGCCACCGCAGATCGCCCCTTTGCAATGACACCGGTTCCCCAAAACCAGCCGGTAAAGCAGCAAGCGTCCCATCCAGATCTTTGCAACGGCAAATCCAGTTGGTCAGACGCGCCGCCCCTTCAAACCGATCAAGATCAAACCAGCGCGCACGATCAGGGCGCGGCGCGGCAGGGTTCACCGCAATCGCCTCAAGGTACATCCCCTCGGCCAACCCCATTAATGTATTATGGGTATTAAAAACCGCATGTTCCCCGCCGGGCTGCATCTGCACCCCCAGCGCCGTCTCAACATGCAAGGTTGCCTGTTCTAACGTCTCACCTGCAACCGCTATGTGATCAAACTCAATCACCACAATTCCCCCTTCTCTTTTTGGCCTTATATACCGTCCGCACTCTCAACCCCGCGCCGCCCGGATGAGGGTCAGGATGTCCTGTGCAGCTGCTGGAATATTCGTGCCTGGACCAAATATTGCTTTCACGCCTGCATCATATAAAAACTGGTAATCCTGTTGCGGGATAACCCCCCCGCAGATCACCAGAATATCTTCAGCCCCGGCATCTTTCAACGCCTTCACCAACTGTGGTGCCAAAGTCTTGTGCCCCGCCGCCTGAGAAGAAATGCCAATGACATGCACATCATTGTCAACCGCATCTTGCGCGGCCTCAGCAGGTGTCTGGAAGAGCGGGCCGACGTCGACATCGAAACCGATGTCGGCAAAGGCCGTTGCGATGACTTTCGCGCCGCGATCATGGCCATCCTGCCCCATCTTGACCACCAGCATGCGCGGCCTGCGGCCTTCCTCTTGGGCAAATTCTGTGACCGACTTCTGGATTTCCGCAAACCCCTCATCGCCTTCATAAGCGGCTCCATAAACACCAGAAAGGGTTTTCACTTCGGCGCGGTGACGGCCAAATTCGTCTTCCATAGCCATGCTGATCTCTCCCACAGTTGCGCGCGCGCGTGCAGCCTCAACCGCGCTTTCCAACAAATTTCCACCTGAACGCGCCCGCCTGCGAAGCTCTTCAAGCGCTGCGGTGCACGCGCTTTCATCGCGATTGGCACGGATATCCTTCAATCTTTTGATCTGGCTTTCTCGTACCGCGACATTGTCCACATCAAGGATATCAATCGGATCTTCGCTGTCGCGGCGATACTTGTTGACGCCGACAATCACTTCACTGCCCCGATCAATATTGGCCTGCCGCGTTGCCGCAGCTTCTTCGATGCGCAATTTCGGCATGCCAGAGGCGACCGCTTTGGTCATCCCTCCCATTTCTTCGACTTCTTCGATCAATTTCCATGCCGCGTCTGCCAAATCATGGGTCAGTTTTTCCACATAATAAGACCCCGCCAAGGGATCGACGACATTGGTGACCCCTGTTTCTTCCTGCAAAATCAACTGAGTATTCCGCGCAATCCGCGCCGAATTTTCAGTTGGAAGCGCAATGGCCTCATCCAAGGCATTGGTGTGCAGGGATTGAGTGCCCCCCAACACTGCCGCCATCGCCTCATAGGCGGTGCGCACCACGTTGTTGTAGGGGTCCTGTTCTTGCAGGCTGACCCCCGAGGTCTGGCAATGGGTGCGTAGCATCGAAGACTTCGGGTTCTTGGGCTCAAACTCTGCCATGATCCGATGCCATAACAGACGTGCAGCCCGCAGTTTGGAGGCTTCCATAAAGAAATTCATGCCAATCGCAAAGAAGAACGACAAGCGACCGGCAAATTGATCCACATCCATGCCCCGCGCAATGGCCGCGCGCACATATTCGCGCCCATCAGCGAGGGTGAAGGCCAGCTCCTGAACAAGGTTCGCGCCAGCTTCTTGCATATGATAACCCGAGATCGAAATGGAATTGAACTTGGGCATTTCGCGCGAGGTATATTCAATGATATCTGCAATGATCCGCATGGAAGGTTCAGGTGGATAAATATAGGTATTTCGCACCATGAATTCCTTCAGAATATCATTCTGAATGGTTCCAGCCAGCACAGAACGGCTGTGGCCTTGTTCCTCTCCGGCCACGATAAAGGATGCAAGGATCGGGATCACCGCACCATTCATTGTCATGGAGACCGAAACCTTATCAAGCGGGATACCATCAAAGAGGATTTTCATGTCCTCAACACTGTCAATGGCCACGCCTGCCTTGCCAACATCCCCTTCAACCCGCGGATGGTCGCTGTCATATCCACGGTGGGTTGCCAAATCAAAGGCAACGGACACCCCCTGCTGACCCGCCGCTAGGTTCTTGCGATAAAAGGCGTTGGAAGCTTCAGCTGTGGAAAAACCGGCATATTGGCGGATCGTCCATGGACGGCCTGCGTACATCGTGGCCTTGACGCCTCGGGTAAACGGTGCCTCACCCGGCATCGGGCCAACATGGTCCAGCCCCTCAAGATCATCAGGACCATAGACAGGTTGGACGTCGATCCCTTCAAGGGTTTTCCAGGTCAGATCCTCTAGCGGGCGCCCCCGTAGTTCGGCCTCAGCGGTACTGCGCCAATTGTCCTTTGTCATGTTCTTGTCCTTTGTTCATCTCGCCCATTGGCCGACTTTTGTCTGCTCTTTTGGGGCGCGTATCCTGTGTCAATGTGGCAAGACCATCTGCCCCGGCTGTCAGCCAGTACAAATCATCCGCGTAGTTTTCCCGTAATCTTGCGGCTTGTTCCTGATTGAAGGGCAACCAGCGGCCATAGCTGTCAGGGATTAGATCGGGGTTTTCGCCGCGCGCGATCACTTCGGCCCGCAAGGTCTGTACACCAGCGGATGCATTCAGCCAGCGCCGGTTTTTGTCGGTTGGCACATCCCCCTCCAAAGCAGCACCTAACAGGCGATTGGGATATCCCGGCGCATTTTCGAAGGGCACGACGATGATCTCGGCACTGGGGGCCGCACAGGCCAGATCAGTGATCACATCCCGCCAAGTTCGCTTATCCTTTGAAATCGCCTCAAACCGGGCGGGCGAAGGCACGGCATGGCCGCGCATCACCGTAAGTGCTGCTGTCGACGCCCACCACAGGTCTTGGGAGCGAATGCTGATCACAATGCGCCGGATCTCTTCGGAAAACGCAGCTGAAATCCGCGCAGTACGTTCACCAGCGCCGGGATAAAGCCGCCCTGACCGTAGATTTTCAATGGGCCTGCCCAAGAAATTTTCATCGCTGATCAGCAACTGTTTGACACCGTTTTGACGTTCATATTCGGCATGCAGTTTGATCCGACCTTGAGCGCGTTGCGAAACATTGCGCCCCTTTGGCGCAGCTGAGTTGCGAAACAAGCCCGGAAAGATATCCTTACGGACCCGCTTTAAGTCCCAAAAACCCACCGCCCGCTTGGCCAGATCATCGCGATGGTCCTGCAAATAGCGTTGAAACGTGGTGGTTGCAGTGCGGTGTGCACCAAGGTGTAAGATCACATCCATCAGGGTACGAGCAAACCTGTTCATAAGCGCCGCCCCGTTCGGCAAAGCTGCGGGGATAGCACAGGTCATGCCTCAGAACCCCTTGCAACACACTTAATGCGCTGGAATGGTTGATTTACCATCGCATTTTGCGAAACCAAGCTTATATCTGAGGCAACAGGAGACCTTATGAAACGCCTCATCCCCTTTGTTTTTGCGGCACTAATCCCGCTTGGAGCCAGCGCAGAGGAACCGGCATTTCCCGATGCTGAGCCCCTCTTTGCACCGGCAGATATGGACAATTTAGACGAATTTCGCTGGAAAAAACGGCCTGTTTTGGTCTTTGCAGACAGTGCGGATGACCCTGCGTTTATTGAACAGCTTGAATTGTTGCACGCGCGCGAAGACGCGTTGCGCACGCGGGACGTGATTGTGTTAACCGATACGGACCCCGCCGCGCGCTCTGCTTTGCGGCTGAAAATGCGGCCAAGGGGATTTATGCTGGTGTTGGTGGGCAAAGATGGTGGCAACAAATTGCGCAAACCCTTTCCCTGGAATGTGCGCGAAATCAGCCGAAGCATAGATAAAATGCCTCTGCGGGTTCTTGAAATCCGCGAGGAAAAGGCTCTCTTGCCTGACAACTGAGGCATCATTGCATGGTCTTTGGGGACTGGTTGAAAAGCCACCGCGCTGACAAAAGAAACGCCACGCGCGCATAGATCAAACCATGGCCCGTCGGGGCAGCGGGTTTTTCGCCAGTGGTTTGTCCAAAGCGCTGTGATCATGGACGTTATTCAAACTCCATGATCACGTCATCCACAGCAAGGCTGTCCCCGGCCCCGGCGTTGACCTTGGACACACGGCCCTTTTTCTCAGCTCGCAAGATGTTTTCCATCTTCATCGCCTCGATCGTGCACAATGCCTGACCTTCCTGCACTTCGTCGCCCACTGCGACATCCATTTTCACAATAAGCCCCGGCATCGGACACAACAGCATTTTAGAGGTATCTGGCGCGACCTTCTGGGGCATCTTGCGGGCCAATTCAGCCTGTCGGGGGCTGCGGGTATGGACGCGCAGGTCAGCACCACGTGTGCGAATGCGGAACCCGCCGGAAATTTTGCCAACCTTCATCACCAAAGGCGCATCATTCACTGTCATTTCAGCCAGCTGATCACCCGGTGTCCAATCGCCAGACACACGCAAACTGCTTGCGTCATCAAACAGCACGGTTGCGCCGCCCTGATCCGCCTCAATCACCACATCAAAGGAGTGTTCCTGCAAAGTGACATTCCACTGCGTCCCGACTTTGCGTTCATGATTGTCCATCCGGCCAGACACGCGCGCCCGACGGATTTCGCCAACCCGGTGCATCGCTGCGGTGGCCGCAGCAATCCGGCGTAACTCTGCTTCTGCCAGTTCAACGCCCTCAAATCCATCAGGATATTGTTCTTCGATGAAGGCGGTGGTCATGGTGCCGTCGATAAAGATCGGATGATCCATCACAGCCGAAAGGAACGGAAGGTTGTGACCAATACCTTCCACTTCGAATCCATCAAGGGCAACGCGCATTTGTTCAATCGCTTCGGCCCGCGTGGGCGCCCAGGTGCAAAGTTTGGCGATCATAGGATCGTAATACATCGAAATTTCGCCCCCTTCGTAGACGCCGGTATCGTTGCGCACGGCTGTGGCGGCTCTGGGCGCTTGATCCGCCCATTTGCCAGTGTCCGACAGCGGTCCTGCGGCGCGTTCCTGTGGAGGGCGATAGCGGGTCAGACGGCCAATGGAGGGCAGAAAGCCGCGATAAGGATCTTCGGCATATAGCCGATTTTCAATGGACCAACCGGTGAGAGTGACATCGCTTTGGCGGATGCTCAGCTTTTCACCGTTTGCGATGCGGATCATCTGTTCGACCAGATCAACGCCGGTGATCAATTCGGTGACCGGGTGTTCCACCTGCAAACGGGTGTTCATTTCGAGGAAATAGAAATTTTTGTCCCCGTCTACGATGAATTCCACCGTACCCGCAGAGGTATACCCCACCGCTTGCGCAAGCGCGACCGCCTGCTCTCCCATGGCTTTGCGGGTCGCGTCATCCAGAAACGGTGACGGCGCCTCCTCAACCACTTTCTGGTTTCGTCGTTGGATCGAACATTCCCGTTCACCCAGATAAATACCGTTGCCATGGGCATCGCACAGCACCTGAATTTCGATGTGGCGTGGTTGGGTAACGAACTTCTCGATAAATATGCGGTCGTCCCCAAAGCTGTTTGCCGCTTCATTCTTGGATGACTGGAACCCCTCGCGGGCTTCTGCGTCGTTCCACGCAATCCGCATGCCTTTGCCGCCACCACCAGCAGAGGCCTTGAGCATCACCGGATACCCGACATCATTGGAAATCCTGACCGCTTCATCAGCGTCTTCGATCAGCCCCATGTAGCCGGGGACCGTGCTGACCCCGGCTTCTTGTGCGATCTTTTTGGAGGTGATTTTGTCCCCCATCTTTTCAATTGCACCAACGGGCGGGCCGACAAACGCCACGCCTTCGGCTTCAAGCGCTTCGGCAAATTTGGCATTTTCCGAGAGGAAGCCATACCCCGGATGTACCGCTTGCGCGCCGCTTTCTTTGATCGCGGCCATCATTTTGTCGATGACGATATAAGATTGGTTCGCCGGAGGCGGGCCAATATGAATGGCCTCATCCGCCATCTGGACATGCAGCGCCTGAGCATCCGCATCTGAATAAATCGCCACAGAGGTCAGACCCATTTTGCGGGCGGTCTTAATCACCCGGCAGGCGATTTCGCCGCGGTTGGCAATCAGGATTTTCTTGAACATGGGGTGTCCTTTTGGGTCTTGAATACGGGAATGCGAAAACCCCGCGTCAGCGGGCGCTGAGCGGGGCTATGAAATTGGGCGCGGCCTGGGCGGCGCGTGAAACGCCGGGGGTTAGTTACATTTGCCGGGGTTGAGTTGGCAGTAGGCGATGTTTCCCGCCGCGCCAATGGCGGCGCCTTGGATAAGGCTGCCACTGGTGAGGGCCGCTGCACCAGCGCCAACGGCTGCCCCGCCAAGCCCTTGTTCTGGCAGCGTGTCACCGCAAGCGGCAAGGCTGGCGCAGGTGAGGAGGGCAAGTGTAATCGTTTTGAGTGGCATTTTGGTCTTCCTTGTCTGCTCATGGGTCCAGAACCAACAGGGAAACGCATGCGTCGTTCCAAGCCGGGCCTAGACGGTGTGACCGCCCTTCCCGACTGTAGACATGCAAAAAGACGGGGCAGCACAGACAACGCAGTGTCGTACTGCCCCAGAGGGGAAGGGGTATGGTTTTGGTGTGTCAAAGGCGTCCTCTGAGGAGAAGCGCATCCAACGCTGCCCACCCTGACGCGGGATGCGAGATCTGCCAAGACAGCGCCGGTAGAGCCGCCAAATTCGGCCAGGCCTTGCTCATCTGACAAAGGGTGCAGCAAAATCACGCCGATTACCCCTCAAAGCTTTCAGGAAAAGAGGCGCGCGCCAGGGCTTCGTTGATCACCAGCAAGGATTCATAATGTGCAGGATCAAAGGGGTCAGTCGCAGGTAAAACCTCGCGCCCAAAGAGCCAGCTAAGGCGACCTGCGTCTAGGTTCCCACGTTCAAAGGGATGCGCGCCAAACTGATCCCACAGCGCTTTCATAAACGCCGCATCTGCACGCCGATCAGGGGGGCGACGATCAGAGCGTCGTTCACGCCGGGTGATGGGAGTGACGCCTTTGGGATTGGGGCGGCGGATAGTGAATTGAAAATCGGTGCCCGGCAGGCGTCCGGGAAATCCACGATGTTTCAGCATATAGGCAGGCATCAAACAGCCCTCCTTGGTTGGGGCCGTAAGGGGGTCGCACCAGAGGTGCGCGTTACAGAAGTCACACCGGAGGTGCGCGTTACAGAAGTCACACCGGAGGTGCGCGTTACAGAGGTCACACCGGAGGTGCGCGTTACAGAGGTCACACCGGAGGTGCGCGTTACAGAGGTCACACCGGAGGTGCGCGTTATTGGATTAAAAACAGGTTGAAGGGGATATGCGCCGGAAAGGTGCCCTTTACTTTGGACACCGATGCCACGTGTTACGAAATCCGGGTTGGCGCTCAGAGCCGTAACGGGAGGTGAGACAGGCGCGAACGCCTGCCCCAAAGCAAATTTACTTGAATTTGCCTGTGTATTCTGGCTCAACCGAGATGGGCTCGGGCTCAACCACAACAAATTCTTCTTCCGTCTGGCCGGAAGAAGAACACGCAGCAACAGCGGCCAATAGGCCTGCAGCTGCGAAGAATTTGATGCTCTTTGACATCTGTGTCTCCTGACTATGTGAGTGGGACGCGCGTCGTTAAACTGCCTCACACGTCCCGTTTCTGAGGTAAGGGATACTTGGGTATTCCTTGATCGCACCATAGACCACTCCGAAATGAAAACATATCCGGCAGGACGCAATCGGCGGACTTGTGACCGTGAAGCCTCAATATGCCGTTCAATTCGCAAGTTTGACGCAATATCTTGCGGTGTCATCACAATCCTTCCCAGATGCAGGTGTTATCCACAGCGCGAAAGGCTTCGAAAAACTGTGTTGCATCGGGGTCAGCCACCCCAAACTCGGTTTCTCGATCCGCGAAGGAGATTACGATCACATCCCCCCCAAGCTCATATTCGGCGGCATAGGGCAGCGCGAGCGCTTCGCATAAGTGTGTCATATCAAGGGTAGAGGCATCGTAATCCACATCCCCACCGTCCCGCGATATTTGCGGCGTCACAAAGCGGAACCGCACCCATGTCTCATCACCGATCTGATCCACCAATACTTCCTGAAGATCCACCTTTTGACCGGATGGCACATCAAGCGCCAGCGCCGGACCAGCGGCGAGGCTCAAGGCCATGATGATGGTTCTCATGGCGTGGTTTGCCCGTGCAAGACATCGCGTTGATCGCTTTACCAGCCCCGCCCGCTCCACATCCGGGGCGGCAGACTTTTCGACGTTGACGGTGCGCTGATCGCTGGTGTTCATGTTCTGTCGCTCTGGTAAGGGGTGCATCTTGCACACCTCCCTTGCGGGGTGGACGAGACGTCCACCTTACGGGGCATAGGCGCACCGATATGGGTGATTTGGAACACGGCTATCTTTCTTTTACAGCGGAATATTATCGTGTTTTTTCCACGGCATCGTCTTTTTCTTATTGCGCAGTGATGCAAAAGCCCGGGCGATCCTTTTGCGTGTTGTGCGTGGCTGGATCACCTCATCGATAAATCCCCGCTCCGCCGCAATAAAGGGGTTAGCAAACCGCGCTTCGTAGTCTGCCGTGTGTTGGGCAATTTTATCCGCGTCATTGCGGTCTGCACGGTGGATGATCTCGGTTGCGCCTTTGGCCCCCATCACCGCAACTTCTGCGGTTGGCCAAGCATAATTAAAGTCTGATTGCAGGTGTTTGGATGCCATCACGTCATAGGCCCCGCCGTAGGCCTTGCGCGTGATGACGGTGACCATGGGTACGGTGGCCTCGCCATAGGCAAAAAGCAGCTTTGCGCCGTGTTTGATCACGCCGCCATATTCCTGTGTTGTTCCCGGCAAAAATCCCGGCACATCGACCAATGTCAGGATCGGGATTTCGAAGGCATCACAGAACCGCACAAATCGGGCTGCTTTGCGAGAGCTGTCAATGTCGAGCACCCCGGCCAGCACCATAGGTTGATTGGCGACCACCCCCACGGTGCGACCTTCGATGCGGATAAACCCGGTGATGATGTTTTTGGCAAAATCTTCCTGGATCTCGTAGAAATCGCCCTCATCACCCAATTTTAAGATCAATTCCTTCATATCATAGGGTGTATTTGCGTTTGCAGGCACCAAGGTATCCAACGACGCTTCGATCCGGTCAGGCGCGTCAAAGAAGGGGCGCACGGGGGGCGCTTCGCGGTTGTCTGCAGGCAGGAAATCCACCAACCGCCGCACCTCGGCCAAAGCTTCGACATCGTTTTCAAACGCTGCATCCGCCACTGAGGATTTTTTGGTGTGGGTTGTCGCCCCGCCCAGTTCTTCTGCGGTGACTTGTTCGTTGGTGACGGTTTTGACAACCTCCGGGCCTGTGACAAACATGTAGGAGCTGTCTTTGACCATAAAGATAAAGTCGGTCATCGCAGGAGAATAGACCGCCCCGCCAGCGCAGGGGCCCATGATCACGCTGATTTGCGGGACCACACCAGAGGCCATGATGTTGCGTTGAAATATCTCACCGTAGCCGCCAAGCGAATCTACGCCCTCCTGAATACGGGCCCCGCCGGAATCGTTGATCCCAATGACCGGCGCGCCATTTTGCATGGCCAAATCCATAATTTTGCAAATCTTTTTGGCATGGGTTTCAGAAACAGATCCGCCAAGCACCGTAAAGTCCTGAGAAAACACATAGACCAGGCGCCCGTTGATCGTCCCCCAGCCGGTGACCACGCCATCCCCGGCAGGCTTTTGATTTTCCATGCCAAAATCTGTGCACCGATGGCTGACAAACATGTCAAATTCTTCGAATGACCCCTCATCGAGCAGCAGATCAACCCGTTCGCGGGCCGTCAATTTGCCCCGGCCATGTTGCGCGTCGATGCGCTTTTGGCCTCCGCCCATCCGGGCAGCTTCGCGTCGTTCCTCTAGCTGTTCGAGAATATCTTTCATGACTTACCCCTGATTAGCATCTGCGCGATAATACAAGGGGTCAGCCAAAGGATGAAAGAGAGTTCATGAATATTTGCAAAGTTTATTCAGCGATGCATTTGCATAATGCAAATTTGAATATTTTTCATCCGCATCTCGACATTTCAAACCGACCGGTTTAGTTGCATTTGCATGAATACCCCCCCACAAGCGCCCCCTAAAATACGTTTTCTTGATCGCACATCGCCTCCGCATGTTGCGACGCTGATCCTATTGGCCGGGCTGGGCGCGCTGGCTATGAATATTTTTCTGCCCAGCTTGCCGCATATGGCGGACTATTTTGGCACCAGCTATGCGGTCATGCAGCTGTCCGTGCCGTTGTTTTTGTTGTTCAGCGCTGTGATGCAGCTGTTCATAGGCCCATTGTCCGACAATCTGGGGCGACGTCCTGTCATGATTGGCGGTTTGATTTTGTTCATCGCTGCGACCCTCGGGTGCATCTTTGCCCCGACCACCACCGTGTTTTTGATTTGCCGGGTGGGACAGGCCATCATCGCCACAGCAATGGTGCTGAGCCGAGCCGTCCTTCGCGATCTTTACACACAAGACCAGGCGGCCTCAAAAATGGGGTATGTCACAATGGGGGTGGCGTTGGTGCCAATGGTTGCACCGGCTGTTGGCGGGGCCATTGAACAATTTGGAGATTGGCACCTGACGTTTTGGCTGATGGTAGCCATTGCATGTGGCGTGCTGACCTTGGTGATTTTCGACATGGGCGAAACTGCGCGGGAAAATGACAATTCCATCCTTGGTCAGTTCCGCGAATACCCAGAATTGCTGCGCGCCCGGCGGTTCTGGGGATATGCGCTGGCGACGGCCTTCTGTTCTGGAGCGTTCTTTGCCTATCTGGGTGGTGCGCCTTTTGTAGGAACCACGGTCTTTGGGCTCGATCCCTTTTGGCTTGGGCTATATTTTGGCGCGCCCGCTGTGGGATATTTCTCGGGCAACTTCTTGACCGGGCTGTTTGCGCAACGTTTTGGCGTTAATAACATGGTGTTGTGGGGCTGTCTTGCCAATGCAACCGGAGGAGCCTTGTCCTTGTTGATATTCCTGACGGGACATGGTTCGGCCGAGACGTTCTTTGGCCTGATGACTTTGGTCGGGTTGGGCAACGGGTTATGCATCCCGAATGCAACCGCTGGCATGTTGTCCGTGCGGCCACATCTGGCGGGCACAGCCGCTGGTTTGGGTGGCGCGATCATGATCGGGGGCGGCGCGGGCTTGGCTGTGCTGGCTGGTTTGTTGCTCACACCTGAAACCGGCGCTTACCCATTGATCCTGATCATGCTGATCACTGCGATTGCTGGTGTCATCTCCATCATGATGGTCATCCGCCGGGAACGCCAATTGGCAGAACAGACCAATTAGGGCCCTGATCCTAAGGAACGCGACTGCGTTGATCTGTTGCCCGGTCGCCTGTAAATCTGGTCATCAGCGCAACTTTTACCGATTGGTCAACGAACTGGACAAAGCGGTTCTTTCGTGGAACTTTCTGTCCAATTATAAAATGGGGAGACGATTGGATGAAACTGCTCACAACGACAACGATGGCCTTGGCTATCTCTGCGTCTTCGGCGCTCGCCGCGAGCCATAGAGCCTGCACTGAAGGGAAGACCCTCACCGATGGCACCTTGACCATCGCCACCGGGAATCCAGCGTATTATCCATGGGTTATGAATGACGCACCTGAAAGCGGCGAAGGATTTGAGGCTGCGGTGGCCTATGCAATTGCCGCGAAAATGGGGTTTGCTGCGGATGACGTGACCTGGGTGCGCACCAGCTTTGATGAAGCGATCCAACCCGGCGCAAAGAACTTTGACTTTAACATGCAACAGTATTCGATCACACCCGAGCGGGAGGAAATGGTTGACTTCAGTTTGCCCTACTTCACCTCGCCTATGGCTGTGTTGACCACACAACGGGTGATCGATGGCGGCGCACAAGCAAATTTGGACAGCCTGAAGGAGCTCAAATGGGGCGCAGTGGCCACCACTACGGCCCTTCCGATACTCACTGACGTGATCCAGCCCGCAAGCGACCCACTGCTTTATAACGACAATGCAGATGTGAATGCCGCGATCATGGCAGGCCAGATCGACGCCGCGCTGTATGATCTGCCCACGGCGCTCTACCTGTCCGGGGTTGTGGTCGAAGGTGGCGCGCTGCTTGGTCAATTTCCCTCAAATCAATCTGAACGGCCAGATCAATTTGGCCTGCTGATGGAAGAGGGTAATCCGCTTAGAGAATGTGTGAATGCTGCGATCTCGGAATTGAGCGAAAGCGGTGAGCTTTCTGCCATTGAGGCAAAGTGGCTCGCTGAAGCCACAGGCGTTCCGGTCATCGAGTAAATGGCTGACACATCGTTGCAAAAGCAGGAGGCGGAGCATTCCGCCTCCAAACCCACGCGCCGTGACATCTATGAAGCTGCAGTCCGGCGCCGATCCAACCGCATTGCCTTAATCTCTACCTTATGTGTTGTGCTTTTTATCATAGTGCTGGTGCCCTTGGCGCCCGGTTGGGACGCGGTGCAACGTTCCTTTTTCAATGGCCGCGTTTTTGCAGCGACCTTTCCCGGGCTGCTTGAAGCCTTTGTTCTAAACGTAATGATTTTTGCGTGGTCAGCACCGCTGATTGCGTTAACCGGACTTGCAATTGCCTTGTGCCGTGACACCCGCTCGCCTGCTCTATTTCCACTGCGGTTATTCGGGGTTGCCTATACCGATATCTTTCGCGGTCTGCCTGTGGTGCTTGTCATCTATATTATCGGGTTCGGTGTACCCGGTCTGGGCCTGCCGCGCCCATGGAACAGCCCCTATATCTGGGGCACATTGGCACTTGTGTTGGTCTATTCTGCCTATGTCGCCGAAGTCCTTCGTTCCGGCATTGAATCAATCCACCAATCGCAAAGATCCGCCGCGGAATCGCTCGGGCTTGATGCGCAAGACACAATGCGTTTTGTCATCCTCCCCCAAGCCATTCGCAACGTCGTTCCCGCCAATATGAACCTTTTCATCGCTTTGCAAAAAGACGTAGCACTTTTGTCTTTTATCGGCCCAGTTGAGATTTTTCGCCAAGCCGGGGTTTATAAGTCGCTCTTTGCAAATTTCACCCCCTACGTCGGCGCGGCGCTGATCTTTCTGGCGCTCACCATCCCCGCAACACGATATGCAGACTATCTGATGAGCAAACAGAACCGAGCGCGGTCATGACTGCGAAATTGACCCTGCGTGGCGTGCGAAAACGGTTTGGAGATCACGAGGTTTGCAAAGGCATCGATCTTGATATCGCCCAAGGCGAGATGGTCTGTTTGATTGGGGCGTCAGGATCTGGCAAATCTACCTTATTGCGCTGCATGAACTTGCTTGAACCAATCGATGACGGGGCGATTTTTCTGGATGGTATCGACATTTCCGAGCCCGGCCTCGACCCGCAGGACGTGCGCAGGCAAATAGGCATTGTCTTCCAAAACTTTAACCTTTTTCCGCATATGACGGCGGCGGAAAACGTGATGCTGGCCCCGCGCCGGGTAAAGGGGTTAAGCCGAGAGGATTTGCAGCCGCAAGTTATTGAGCTGTTTGCGCGATTTGGTCTGAGCAATCGGATGGCACATTATCCTGATCAACTTTCCGGCGGCCAGCAGCAACGGGTCGCAATCATCCGTGCGCTGGCAATGGACCCACAGATCATGTTGTTCGATGAGATAACCAGCGCTCTTGATCCCGAGATCGTCGGGGAGGTGCTTGATGTGCTGCGTGAATTGCGGCGGCAAGGGATGACGATGGTTCTTGCCACGCATGAAATGGGATTTGCGCGGGAATTGGCGGACAAAGTTTGTTTCCTTGATGACGGTCGCATCTTGGAACAAGGCCCGCCCGAAACACTGTTTACCGCACCACAACAAGCGCGCACCAGAACTTTTCTCTCACGTGTGCTCTAACGATTGGGTCTCCATCCATGCCCGACAGAAGAGCCGCTGAGGCGGGTTTTCGGCCCGGGCGGTGAATACCTGCGTTGGTCTTTCGGGGTCAAACCGTTGAAAGCGGTGGACAGTGGACCATGAAACAAACGAGCTTCGTAGTCTCGTGGTCGATGAGGCGCAGTATTTGGACCAGAAGAACGTCCGCACTGGTCAGAGGGCGGAGGTTTTTGAATGGCTGCGGGCGGCGGCGGAAAACGGTAACTTTCATCTAGTGTTTTGTGGTGACAGTTCACTCGCGAACATCATCGCCCGGTACCCTCAACTTCAAAGCCGGATGATCCGTCCGGTTGTGATCCAGCCGCCATCTCAGGCTGACATTGCCGCATTGACGCAAGGGACACCATTTGCCGCGCCGAAGGCTCGCCACGCGCTTGACGCAGTTGCAAGGCTCGCGGGCGGCTTGCCTAATGTCGAGAACGTCCTTCGCATCGCAACAGCGTTTTGCGTGTGGCAAAGGGCAAGCTGAACCTGAGCGAGGCTGAGTATCGGGCCACGCTTGTCCACGTCGCGGGGCGTGAGCAGCGCGACAGAACTGGACAGGGACGGTTTCAATGCAATCATGGGGTTCTTCGAATACTTGGGCTTTGCACCATTGGTCGCAACCGGGGCCGATTACGGCAACCGCCCCGGCATGGCGAGCTTTGCGCAACTGGAGCTGGTTCGCGCCTTGTGGCACGAATACACGGGCGGCAAGGCTGGTGAAGATGAGCTGAACAAATGGCTTCTGGGAACGTGGAAAACCTCAAGCCTGCGGTTCCTGCGCAAGGATGCCGCTCAGAAGGTCCTAACTGCGCTCAAGGCGATGAAAGCGCGAGCGGCGTAGATATGCTGAATGATAGGATTGAAGTCATTGAGCGCCTGCTAAAATTGCCTCCAGATCAAATTCGGGAACTCATTCGGCAGGGGCATCTTCCGGCTTTGGACGATCCTCCTACCAATAAACCGGGAAAGAGATGAAGAAAGTAAGCGGCGGGCCAGATTGCCCGCCGCATTCATTTCCGACAACCCGAAAAAATGCCCGTAGAGCGCCGCCTCATGCTCAAGAGCTATGCAACCCTATGAAAACCAATCATACCGTTTAAACGGCGCGGAAAACCGTTTAAGAATTGAAGTCCGGTCAAACACACTGCTCGCTGATCTCCGAACCGGGTCAAAAATTACCATCTTGGATGGCGAAAAGACTCTGGCTGCGCATCAGGTACCTTGCTTTTAACTCGGTCGTTTAGGACGTCCGGCTTGGAGCCAATCATTTCCCCTCAAACCCTTCCCCGCAATATGCTTGTGGATGTCCGGCCATCCGGTGCCGTCCTAAGTTATCCGCAACCGTCCGGGATTGCTTTCCGGGCCTTGCCAATCTCAAAAGGACCGCCCCACATGCTTGTCAACGCGCAGACCCTCGATCTTGTTTTTCAGGGTTTCAAAACCGTCTACACAGACGCCTTTCTGAAAGCCGAACCGAACTGGAACAAGATTGCCATGCAATCCACCAGCGTCGGCGCAGATGAAACCTATGGTTGGATGGGGCAATTCCCGCAATTGCGCGAGTGGTTAGGACCTCGCATTGTCCATAACTTGGAAGCCCACGGTTTCAAGATTGTGAACCCAGTCTGAAAAACGGAGCGGCCCCATTCCCGCCGCCGGATGGATCAAGGAATTGCAGGCCCGCGCCGATGGCATCTGGGGCCGCGTAGACTGGACCGGCAAGGCGCGCGAACTGATCGCGCAGAAAGCATACCGCTATCTCAGCCCGATGCTGATGTATCGCCCCGGCGAAACCGAGGTCCGTTGGCTGAATGGCGCGGGCCTTGTTCACCACCCCAATCTCACCCTTACCGCCCTTGCCTCAGAGGATTTCACCATGGACAAGAACACCCCCGGTTCAAAGCCGGATGACATGACGTTGACCCGGCGCATCAAAAAGATGCTGGGTCTGTCTGACAGCGTCAGCGATGACGAGATTGCGCAGGCGCTGGATAAAGCGCTGGACGCCATGCCCGACCCGGAGAAATAGGTGCCGATTGAGGCCATGAAAAGCGCTATGGATGATCGCAAGGAACAAGCCAGTGCGCAGGCCGAATCCCATGCACAGGCGCAGGTGCAAGCCGCCCGTGCTGAAGGCCATATCACGCCTGCTATGGTGAATTGGGCGACGGCACTCTGCACTCAGAACCCAGCCAGCTTTGACGCCTTTGTCGGCCAGTCACCGGCGAAATTTGGGCATCTGACAAAGGCCGCAAACACCTCTGGCTTGCCGCCGTCTACCGCCAGTGCCTTGGCCGTCGAACGCAAAGACGATGCGGCGATGATTTGTCGCCAGTTGGGGCTTGAAGAAAGCGCGCTGGGATAACCGAATTCGGCAGGTAGAGCCCTTCCCCCAAGAGGCCATGCCGAACCTTTGCCGTGCAGTTTTTTTTTGTGATGCGCGGCAAAGCCCGCCCCCTGACATAAGTCCGATGTGTCGGGGGGCGGTGCAAAACTGAGGGTTTAGAGATGGCCACTCACCGCAACTATCCATTGCCGCCCCCGCATGTGCAGCGTTTTGTTGACGTGCTGGGCGTTGAGGCAACAATTGATTTCCTCCTGAATTTTGGCGGTGCCGAGTTGTACATCCCGACAACACCCAAAGGCAAAAGCGACGTCGAGCGGGTCATTGGCCCCGGCAAATTACAGCTACTCTCCGAGATGTCTTCTGCCCTCAAGAACCGTGTGCCGCTTGGGACGAAATGGCTTGCGCAATGCCTTTCGATCCAAGGATTATCCACCGCCGCCATTGCCCGCCGACTGCGCGTCACAGACGTGACCCTGCGGAAGTATCTACATGGTCGCAACGAGCCAAGAGAGGCAAAACCATGGTGAAGCGCTCAGCGTTCGAAGGGGGCTTTACCATGCCGTTCGAACCCCCCTTCGAAAAGGCCGAACACATCCGCCAACACCGCCCCGGCAGGCCATCCAAGATCGACACGGATGCAGAGCTTCATGCCTTCGTCGTGGCGCGGATCGACACCACTACCTTTGAAGCGCTTGCTGCGCAGATCGCTGAACACTTCCCGCCAGAACGCCGCGTTGGCAAGTCGACAATTCATGCGTGGTGGCAACGTCAGCCCAATCGGCACGGCTGAAACCCGGTTCCCCATCCGGGAACTTCCAAGGTCAGCGGGGTTCTTCCGGGGTCAAACCCCTGAAAAGGGGGATGCAGAGTGTAAGATAACTAACAGCTGATCATCTTGCTCAACGGGTTTTGCAAAGCTAAGGTTCAGCATACTGCAAAGTTGCAAAGGTTCCCAAATGGCTACTCAGAAACTCTATGCCGGGGCCAAGCTGCGCGAGGTGCGCACCGCCTTGGGGCTGACGCAAAAAGATTTTGCCGCCCGGCTTGGCGTCTCCCTGCCCTATCTCAATCAGATGGAAAACAACAACCGGCCAATCTCGACCACGGTGGTGTTGGCGCTGGCATCGGAATTTGGCCTTGATGTCACAGAGTTAAGTGCAGGAGACAGCGAGCGCATGGTCAGTGACATGCGCGAGGCTCTGGCTGATCCGGTTTTTCAGGGCAACATGCCTGCATTGGCAGACATCCGGCTCACTGCATCAAACGCTCCGGGGCTGGCGCGCGCGTTTCTGGATCTGCACCAAAGTTACCGCCAAACCCATGAACGCCTTGCCTCATTGGACGAAGCACTGGGCCGAGAGGACGCGCGTGTTGCGCCATCTCCATGGGAAGAAGTGCGCGATTTCTTTCATTATTGCGACAACTACATCGATGCGGTGGACCGCGCCGCAGAACATTTTGCCAGCCTTCAGACTGCCCATCCTTCAATGCGCGCAGCAGCTATCGCCGCATTGGCAAAGATGGATATTACCGTTTCCTTTGACAACACAGATACCTTGCGGCGGTTTGATCCTGTCCACAAAAAACTGCATCTGTCAGACCGCGCCACGCCAGAAACACAGACCTTTCAGCTGTTGCTTCAAGTTGCATTGATCCAGCAAAACCCCTTGCTCGACGCTACTTTGGATTTCGCACGTTTCACTTCTGAAAACGCCCGGGACATTGCCAAGATTGGGCTTGCAAATTACTTTGCCGGGGCCGCGTTGTTGCCCTATCGACGGTTCCATGAACAGGCACAGGCCTGCCGCCATGATCTTGAAGTGCTCTCAAATCAATTTGGGGCGTCGATTGAACAAATCGCCCACCGATTGTCCACGTTGCAACGTCCCGGGTCCAAAGGTGTGCCGTTCTTTTTTGTCCGGGTGGATCAAGCGGGCACAATTACCAAACGGCATTCCGCCACGCGGTTGCAATTTGCCCGTTTTGGGGGGGCGTGTCCGCTGTGGAACGTGCACCGCGCCTTTGAAACCCCGGGCCGTTTTCTGCGCCAATTGGCCGAAACACCGGACGGCGTGCGCTATATTTCACTGGCCCGCGACGTCAGCAAACCTGCTGGCCGCTTTGGCGCGCCCGTGCGGCGCTATGCCATCGCGTTGGGGTGCGAGATGCGGCATGCGGATCAACTGGTCTATGCCGATGATCTGGACATGACCCAAGACAGCGCTTTTGAACCCATCGGGATTTCCTGCCGGATTTGTGAACGTAAAGGATGTCATCAACGCGCAGTTCCGCCTCTGGAACGACATCTGGTTGTGGATCCAAATCTGCGCGATGTTTTGCCATACCGGGTTGAGTAATTCAGGGTCAGGACCCTAACGGCGTGCCGCACGCCAGCCAGAGGCCATTGCCTGTGAGGGTGAACAAAACCACCGCTCGCCCCGCTCAGGTCGTATCCCGGTGCGGTTGTAGTATATCTGCCCCGGCACATGGTAAATGCGATCCCCCCGCGCGTTGATATTGCCTTTGATCTGACACGCCGGGTCCGGGGCAATCCGCCCTTTGATCCGTGTTAAGCGGTACCGCGCCGGCGATTCCATCTTGTGCCCATGCAACCCGTGAACGCTACGTCGCGCATGATCTTCGTCTTTGACATACGCGTGGGAATATTTGCGATAGGCAAAGGCAAGGCCACGCTGAACCAGCTCTTGCCCCACATCGGCTTCTTGCACAAAGCAGCGCGCCACGACACGCCCATATCGATCCCTGTCGACCTGTTCACATCGCGCCATTTTGCCCTGATACCGGTCCCGCACCTGACGGTTCACCCAATCTCCACAGCCCCAGTTTTGTCCAGAAAGCGTTGTGCAGGGTTGATCATGCTCTGGCGCATCAATGCCATGGATACGGATTCGTATCCGCCCCACGTCAAATGTATCGCCATCAATAACCTTAACACGCCCGCGCAATTCTGCCGCCTGAACTGGCATTGCCAAGGCTACAGCAGTAGCAAAACAGAAGATGACGCGGAACAGATTGTGAACATGGGCTCTTTTCTCTGCGTCTTCAACAGCGCACGGCCAAAAAGGTTACCAAATCCCTAACCAGTTCGCCAAAGCGTTAATATTGTCACGATTCTGAGCAGGCATTTGGTCTTCCCTCCAAAGAACCCTCTAACGTTGCGCTGTCTGCCAGTCGGGATGATTCCAAGGTTCATCATTTGCACGTGCCAATGGATCAAGACCCAACAGCATATCCGAGACCTTTTCCCCCACCATAATTGACGGCGCATTCAGGTTGCCATTGGTGATGCGAGGGAAGATTGAACTGTCCGCCACGCGCAACCCTTCAACGCCGATCACCCGCGCCATTGGGTCCACAACCGCATGACGGTCTTCTGGTGCGCCCATCCGACAAGTGCCGCAAGGATGATAAGCACTTTCCGCATGCTCTTTGATAACCGCATCCAGTTCAGCATCGCTCTGATGTGCAACGCCGGGCTGAATCTCATGTTTGACAAACGGCTTGAATGCTTCTTGTGCAAAGATTTCGCGCGTCAGGCGAATGCAGGTGCGAAATTCCTCCCAATCCTCTGGATGGGACATATAGTTAAACCTGATCACCGGATCATCGGCCGGATCCGCTGACCGCAAGGTCACATTGCCACGCGACCGCGACCGCATGGGACCGGTATGCGCCTGAAACCCATGTCCTTCCGCCGCCGCCTGCCCGTCATACCGCACAGCAATCGGCAGGAAATGGAACTGAATATCTGGATAGGGGACACCCGCCTTTGAGCGGATGAAACCCGCACTTTCAAACTGATTTGAAGCCCCCATGCCCTTTTTCAGGAATAACCATTGCGCGCCAATCACCGCCTTGGACAGAAGATTCCAGTGTTTATAAAGTGTGATGGGCTGCGAGGCTGCCATTTGAATATACATCTCCAGATGGTCTTGCAGATTGGTGCCCACCCCGGGGCGGTCCGCGACAACCTCGATGCCGTGCTCTGCAAGATGCGCCGCAGGGCCAATACCTGACAACATCAGCAATTTGGGCGAATTCAGAGAAGATGCCGCCAACACCACCTCGCGCTCCGCTTCAATCACTTCACGTTTGCCTTTGCGCTGCACCACCACGCCCGTTGCACGGCCATCAACAATAACGATCTTTTCTGCCAAGGCCCGCACCAGCGTTACGTTTCCTGTCTTTTGAGCGGGCCGTAAATACGCATTGGCCGCTGACCATCGCCTGCCCTGCCAGACGGTTTGCTCCATAGGGCCAAACCCTTCTTGCTGCTGGCCATTGTAATCGTCGCTCACCTGATAGCCGGCCTGAGCCCCCGCCTTTACAAACGCGTCGAACAGCGGATTTGTGCGCGGGCCGCGGCTGACATGTAATGGGCCATCCGTGCCGCGCCACGTCGGATCACCGCCATGCCCGCCATCATGCCAGTTCTCCATCCGCTTGTAATAGGGCAAGACATCCGCATAGGCCCAGCCGCGCGCGCCGCTCTCTTCCCAATGGTCAAAGTCCTGCGCATGGCCACGCACATAGACCATCCCATTGATAGAAGACGATCCACCAATGACCTTGCCCCGGGGACAGGCCAGCCTGCGATTGCCTAAATGTGGTTCAGGTTCGGACGCATATCCCCAATCATAGGTCTTCATATTCATCGGATAACTGAGCGCCGCCGGCATCTGAATAAATGGTCCAGCGTCACTGCCGCCATGTTCAATCACGATCACCCGACGCCCCGCCATGGCCAATCTGTACGCCATGGCACAGCCTGCGCTGCCCGCTCCCACAATGATAAACTCAGCTTTCATCTCTCACGTCCTTCAGGATTGCACGCAGGGTCAAAGATGCGCTCGCCGCGCCGGGGTTTGCCCGAGCTCTCCTTGACGCTGCGCACAATCGCAGCCTAAAAATTCATGAGTTGCCACGCGCCACAAAGTGACCTTGCGCACCTCTCATCAGATAGTCAGCGCGCCACCCTTTTGTGGCGCCCCATCACATGCGGGCTCAGCTCTCCTCCGCACCAAGAATGGCTTGCGCGTCAGCGCTCCTTTGGATCACGCCTGCCAAAAAATACCGCTCATCGCAGCCCGGCAGGACCGGCCGCTCTTCGCGTCAAACACACCAGCGGCGGTGTTAATTTCGCCAATCTTAAAAAGAACTTTCTTGCCTCCGGCGGCGGTATTTCAGGCCAAAAAGAAGGGCTATTCGCCACGGGGGTACCTTTTGTTTTCTTCGAGGACATTCAGGTCCATGTGGTTGCGCATGTATTGTTCAGACGCACGGCGTAGGGGTTGATAATCCCACGGATAATATCCGCCTTCGCGCAGCGCATCATATACAACCCAACGGCGGGCTTGGGATTTGCGCACGTCAGCGTCATAGGCTTCTAGATCCCAACGGGCCTGAGATTTGGCCCGCAGAGACGTGACTGTCCCTTGGTGTTGGGGCTGTGTTGCCAGGTTCACCAATTCATGCGGATCGGCGTCCAGATCGAACAATTGGTCCGGGTCAAGGGTGCATCGGTTGTATTTCCATTTGCCATATCGCAAGGAGACCAGCGGGGCGTATGATCCTTCGGCGGCATATTCCATGGCGACAGGTGCTGTTCGTTCTTCCCCCTGCCCCATTGGGACAAGGCTTTGTCCGCTTGTCCAAGGCATGACGTCTTGCATGCTGACCCCTGCGAGGTCGCAAAGTGTTGGGCAGACGTCTATGTTGCTCACCGGTGTTGTATGCAGGCCCACGTGCATTTGCGGGGCTGATATCATCATTGGTACCCGGGCCGAGCCTTCGAGGAAGGACATTTTAAACCATAACCCGCGTTCGCCCAACATATCGCCATGGTCTGATACAAACACAACAATCGCTTCTTGGCGTGTCTCTTTCAGCGTTCGCAGGATATCTCCGATCTTATCGTCAAGATAGCTGATGTTGGCAAAATAGGCCCGGCGCGAGCGTTCGATATCTTTTGAGGTGATATCGAACTCACGCCAGTTGTTGGCGTCAAAAATGCGTTGTGAATGCGGGTCATGATCTGCATAATCCATTGCTGGTATTTCAGGTTGCAAATGGTCGCAGTCCGCGTAGAGATCCCAATATTTCTTGCGGGCCACGTAGGGATCATGCGGATGGGTAAAGCTGACGGTCAGGCACCATGGCCGCACATCTGCACCGCGTGACAGATCATAAAGTTTGCGGGTCGCATGATAGGCGACCTCGTCGTCGTATTCCATTTGATTGGAGGTTTCGGCCACACCGGCACCTGTGACGGATCCCATGTTGTGATACCACCAGTCGATGCGTTCTCCGGGTTTGCGGTAATCCGGAGTCCAGCCGAAATCCGCGGGATAAATATCTGTGGTCAGCCGTTCTTCAAATCCGTGGAGTTGATCTGGGCCGACAAAATGCATCTTGCCACTCAGGCAGGTCTGATAGCCTGCACGGCGCAGGTGGTGGGCATAAGTTGGGATGGAAGAACAAAACTCAGCCGCATTGTCATAGACACCTGTTTCGGACGGCAATTGGCCTGACATAAACGCCGCCCGCCCCGGCGCGCACAACGGGGATGCGGTATAGCAATTGGCAAATCGGGTTGAACGCGCCGCCAGTGCCTTGAGGTTGGGGGCATGCAACCAATCAGCAGGACCATCAGGAAACAGCGTTCCGTTCAATTGATCCACCATCAGGATCAGGATATTTGGTTTGGTCACGATGCGGCATCCAGTAACAGGTGTAACGTCGAGAGTGCGCTGGCCCGCGCCGCTGAAGCTGTCCCGCTTTGGGACAAAGCCGCGCGCAGATACAATCCATCAATCAGCGCGGCAATGGTTTCTGCGTCAGCCTCGGGAGTGGGCGTGATCGGGCGCAGTGCATGGCGCAGATTTGAGCGAAGGCGACGTTGATACAGCCGCAACAATTTGCGGGTATCCGCATGGGTGGGAGCCGCCGCATAAAGGGTCATCCATGCTGTAACTGTCGCAGGGGCAAAGCAGGTTTCATCAAAGCTGGCGATGATGATCGCCGCCGCGCGGTCACGCGGGCCTCGTGCCTCTGCCAATCGGGCGCGCACTTCGGCCCCATATTCCGACAGGATATGGCGCATCGCTGCCAGGAAAATCTGATCTTTGCCGCCAAAGTAATGGTGCGCCAATGCGGTTGACATACCTGCACGTTTGGCAATCTGGCCAACCGTCACATCCAACGAATGCGCTGCGCCAATTTCTTCTATCGTTGCCTGCACCAGCGCAGAGCGACGGATCGGTTCCATTCCAACTTTGGGCATCGGATTCGGCTCCTTAGCAAGGGTCTGGCTAAGGTAATGAGTTTTTTATTGACGGGTCAATCAATAAAACCAATCACAGCTTAGTCGCATTAGGATTTGGCGTTATTTGACGTTTGAGCATGGCCTCGCGCCATGTGATAAAGGTCACCGAACTCAGGATCACAAAGCCGCCGATGATGACCCAGATGTCCACCGGCTCCGAGAACGCCAAAGCGCCCAGCGCAGTGGCCCAAACCAATTGAAGGAAGGTGACAGGCTGCGTTACGGTCACCGGGGCTGCGGCAAAAGCCAATGTCATAGTGTAATGCCCCGAGGTGGCAAAGATCGCGACGGCAAACAGGATAGCGATCTCTTGGCCCGTTGGCGCGATCCAGACAGGCAGCGCAAAAGGCGCCAGCCCAAGCGTCACAAAAACCGATAACATCGCAACAACAATACCCGGCTTTGCCTCATCTGCCAGCACCTTGGCCAGCAGATAAGATCCGGCAAAAACAACCGCTGCAAACAGCATGGCAAGATGCCCGATGCTGACCTCGCGAAATCCCGGTCGCAGGATGATTGCGGCCCCCAGCAGGCCCATGACCACCGCCACAATCCGACGCAGCGCCAGTCTTTCACCAAGGAAAAGAGCCGCCCCTATCGTCACATAGATAGGCGCAAGATAATTCATTGCGGTCACTTCGGCGATTGGGATGCGGGTCATCGCAAAAAACCACAAGATCACGCCAAAGGCATGGCAAAACCCCCGTGCCCCAAACAGCGTCACCTGACGGCGGGTCAAATGTGCCGCCTTCAAGGCTCCCAAAGTTGGCAACAAGAACACCAGCCCCAAGGCGTAGCGTAGAAATGCGGCCTCCGCTGCGGGCAATCGCGGCCCCATATATTTCACCAAGGCGGTGACAAGAATAAAGAGTAACCCGGTCACCAACATCCAAAAAATGCCAGCCATGGGACGATGTGAGTGTGCGGTAACCATGCGCCATTACTGGCCCCATGCGCCCCCAAGGGCAAGTCACCCCAGCAAAAGTTTCGCAGCAATGGCCCACATTGTCAGCGCAATGATCGCATCCAATATTTGCCAGCTGACAGGGCGTGCAAACAGTGGCGTCAACAGCCGCGCCCCATAACCCAAGGTGAAAAAGAAGCTCAGGCTTGCCAATGCGGCCCCAATCCCAAAGGCCAGACGGTCAGGGTATTGCGCAGAGATTGATCCAATCAAAACAACCGTATCAAGATAAACATGCGGGTTCAAAAAGGTGATCCCCAGCAACGTCACAATGGCGCGCTGCACAGTTTGGGACGCCGCCCCAGTCGTATCTAACACCGATCCGCCCCGCCATGCCGACCGCGCATTTACCGCACCATACCAGATCAGAAATGCCGCACCTCCGTAGCGCATTGCCATCTCAAAGGACGGCACCGCCGTTGACAGCGCCCCAAATCCCGCAACCCCTCCCGCAATCAGCACCGCATCCATGACCCCACAGGTCAAACACACCCAGAACACATGTTCACGCCTCAGACCTTGCCGCAGGACAAAAGCATTCTGCGCACCAATAGCAACAATCAACGTCAAGCTCAGGGCAAATCCCGGAAGGAAAGAGGTCAGCATAAGAATATCCACTTCGTGTTGACGCTTTGACTATCGGCGGCCCGTACATTACTCAAATTAAAGCTTCTTACCTTGGATTAAATTTTCTAATGCAGATAGATCCCACTCAATTGGCTGCATTGTCCGCTATCTTGCGGCTTGGCAGTTTTGATGCAGCTGCGGGCGCGCTGAATGTGACGCCTTCCGCAATTTCCCAGCGGCTTAAGGCATTGGAAGAACGCGTCGGCACATCGCTGGTGCATCGCAACCACCCCTGCACACCAACACCTCTCGGAGCGCGGCTCGCCAAACACGCTGAAAACATCGCCCTTTTGGAACGTGACGCCTTGGGGGATTTGGCCCAAACCGAAAGCACGCTTGCCCGTCTTACCCTTGCCGTGCCCGCAGATTGTTTGGCAACTTGGTTACTGCCTGCCTTCGCGGCGGCGCCTGACCTGTTGTATGATCTGGCGATTGATGATCAGGACACAGCTGATGAGTGGTTGAAACGAGGCGCGGTCAGCGCAGCAGTCACCGGCTATGGCCAAGCGGTGCGCGGTTGCGATCTCTATCCACTGGGTTCCATGCGGTATATCGCAACCGCCAGCCCTGCCTTTATGCATCGCTATTTCCCCAACGGCGTTACCCCGTCCGCCCTGGCCCGGGCGCCCATGTTGACCTTCACTGCCAAGGATCAGCTTCAGTCCCGTTGGATCACCCAAAAAACCGGCAAAACCTTGCATCCGCCGAACCATCTGATGCCCTCAACCCACGCTTTTGTAGATGCGACTAGACATGGATTGGCCTGGGGTATGAATCCCGAAAGTCTGGTGGCCGACCATATTGTTTCTGGTGAGTTGGTCGCCCTGGACAGTGCCGCACCGCTGGATGTGCCCTTATTTTGGCAAGTCACCCGCATCATGGCGCCTGCGTTAACCAAGTTAACAGAAGCCATTCGGGCCACCGCATTGAAACATTTGCGAAAAACCGCTGAAAATACTGACAATTCCAACACATAAAGGTGATCTTTGTCGCACCCTCTAGAACATCTCAATGTTGGACCCTACATACCCCTCAGAGATTGAAGGAACCGACCATGTTCGAGAAACAAAATAAGCTAGTTCTCAGCACAGAAGAAATTGAAGCAATCGAAGCAGCTTTGCACACGCAGAGCCAAATTTTGAATGTTCAGGCAAGTGCCGGCGGCAATGGTGCGTTGACGCGCCTGAATGCTGTGAAACAAGCCCTGTCTACTTTGGCAGAGCAAAAACCAGTTGCGGCCAACGAATCCCGTTGCCCACGTACGCACCGCTGGTTTGGAATGACACGCCTGTTTGGCTGAGACAACGACGTCTAACTAACCTCCCAAGAACCTCCCAAAAAACACAAAGCCGCCCTTATTAAGGGCGGCTTTTTCGTACCAGCACAGAAAACCTGAATTAATCCGCGCCTTCCAGCTGTTCCATCACATCATCTGATGCTTCAAAGTTTGTGGTTACACGCTGCACGTCATCATCGTCTTCAAGCGCATCCACCAGCCGCATCAGCTTTTGCATGTTCTCAAAATCCATTTCAGTGGTGGTTGTCGGCTTCCACACCAGTTTCGTTGATGTGCTTTCGCCCAAATCGCTCTCAAGCGCTGTGGCGACATCGTTCAGATCCGTATCTGCGCACCAAATTACATGCCCTTCTTCGGCGCTTTCGACATCTTCGGCACCCGCTTCAATGGCTGCCATCATCACCGTATCCGCATCCCCTACCTCAGCCGGATAGGTCACTTCACCTTTGCGATCAAACATAAACCCAACGCTGCCTGTCTCACCCAAGTTCCCACCATTCTTGGTAAAGGTAGACCGGACAGTAGAGGCCGTGCGGTTGCGGTTGTCGGTCATTGTCTCAACAATCACCGCAACGCCGTTGGGGCCATAACCTTCATAGCGGATTTCTTCGTAATCATCCCCCTCCCCTGCGACCGACTTTTTGATCGCACGGTCGATGTTATCTTTGGGCATCGAAGCCGCCTTGGCTTCCTTTACCGCCAAACGCAAACGCGGGTTTTTGTCAGGGTCAGGATCCCCCATCTTGGCCGCAACCGTGATTTCCTTGCTGAATTTCGAAAACAATTTGGCGCGGATTTTGTCCTGACGCCCTTTGCGGTGCTGGATATTTGCCCATTTGGAGTGGCCGGCCATGTCTGCCTCCTGAAAGATGCTTTGGTCCAGCGTTCTATATGTCAGTGAACAGGCACAGCGCAATCCCACCCCGGCTGCTAATTGCGCATGATCCGGATCGCGCATGCCCGCATGCTCCCGTTACGACACATCATACCACCAACGCAGGACCCATATCATGACCTTTCAAATCCAAGCCCTTGATCCAAAACCTTTCGCGGCGCTGTTCGACATGGACAACGCAACGCTTGCGGCCCACAACGCTCGGCGCGTGAGCGTCGACGCCAATCCGTGCTATCCTTGCCGCATCAGCCTGCAAGACGCCGCCCTTGGAGAAGAGATCATTCTCACCAATTACACCCATCAACCTGCAGCATCGCCGTTTCAGGCAAACCACGCCATCTACATTCGCAAGAACGTCCCAATGGCCACCCCTGCCCCCAATGAGGTCCCCGATATGTTCAAAGGGCGGCTGGCGTCAGTGCGCGGATTTGATGCACAGGATGAAATTTGCAAAGCTGATGTCGTCAACGGCACCTCGCTTGCTGACAGGTTGACCCAATTCTTCGAAGATCCCGCAGTCCGATATGTGCACATCCACAACGCCAAACTGGGGTGTTTTATGGCCAGCGCATTGCGAGTCTGAGCGCATAAGCCCGCTCACACACAGCTCAGCGCGTGTTGCGAAAAACGGGGGCATGACATCACCTCCCGATACCCCTAATCTGCTCAAAACATCGGAGCAGACCACGTGACCCAAGACCAGATCATCCTGTTTTCCCTCTTTGGGGCCGTCTTCGGGCTGCTGCTTTGGGGTCGTTTTCGTTATGATATCGTTGCCTTTTCCGCACTGATGATCGGCGTTGTTCTGGGGGTCGTTCCAACAAAGGACGCGTTTTCCGGTTTTGGCCATCCCGCCACGCTGGTGGTGGCACTGGTGCTGGTGGTCTCGGCCGGTTTGGTGCGCTCGGGGGCGGTATTATTGATCACCCGAACCCTAGTGGACGCCTCACGCAGCTTGGGCGCGCATATCACGCTGATGGGCGCAGTTGGCGGCATCCTGTCTGCCTTTATGAACAATGTCGCAGCGCTGGCCCTGCTGATGCCCGTCGACATCCAAACAGCACGCAAAGCAGGCCGCCAACCCGGCCTCAGCCTCATGCCCCTGAGCTTTTGCACGATTTTGGGCGGCATGGTCACGCTGATTGGAACGCCCCCTAACATCATCATCGCCTCCATCCGACAAGAAAGCCTTGGCGAACCTTTTCGCATGTTCGATTTTGCCCCTGTCGGGGGGGTCGCGGCCATCGCAGGCCTCACCTTTGTGGCCCTGATCGGCTGGCGCCTGATCCCGGCGCGCGATGATACCGCGCTTAGCAGCGAAGATATCTCAGAGTATATTGCCGAACTGGTGGTGCCCGAAAACAGCAAACACATCGGCAAACGGCTCTCCGAACTGTTTGAGGAGGCGGACAAATCCGATGTCGCGATCCTTGGCCTGATGCGTGACGGCAAACGCCGCTATGGTCTGTCCCGCAGTGTGACGCTCAAAGCAGGTGATGCGCTGGTCCTCGAAGCCACCCCTGACGCGCTTGACGAATTTCGCAGCACATTGGACCTCGCTTTGGCGGATACCGCCCGCGAAGAGCGCCTCAAAGCAGGCGGCGAAGGCGTTGAGATCATAGAAGTTGTTGTCACAGAAACCTCCCGCCTGCATGGCCGCACCGCTCAGGCTGTTGGCCTTGCTTGGCGTCAGCGCACCGTATTGCTGGGAATCTCTCGACAAGGGCGCAAGATCACCTCACGTTTGCGCGGCACTGAATTGAAAGCAGGCGATATTTTGCTGCTGCTGGTTCCGCGCGACTCGGCCTCTGACGTCACCGAATGGCTCGGCGTCCTCCCCTTGGCAGACCGTGGCCTTGCGGTGACCGAAAACGCCAAAGTCTGGCTCGCAATTGGCCTGTTTGGCGCGGCAGTCCTGGCCGCCAGCGTCGGCCTGATTTATCTGCCGGTTGCTTTGGGCCTTGTCGTGATCGCCTATGTGCTTGCAAAAATCGTCCCCCTCGCCGAACTCTATACCCACATCGAATGGCCCGTTGTTGTGTTGCTGGGCTCAATGATCCCTCTTGGCGCGGCCCTTGAAACCTCGGGCGGGACAGAATTGATCGCAGGCGCACTTGTCGGCCTGACCCAAGGCATGGCCCCTTGGATTGTCCTGACCGTTTTGATGGTTGTCACAATGACCCTCTCCGATGTGCTCAACAATACGGCCACAACCATCGTCGCCGCCCCCGTTGGCATCCAGATGGCACAATCGCTTGACGTCTCACCCGATCCCTTTTTGATGGCTGTTGCGGTTGCTGCATCATCGGCCTTCCTGACGCCCATCGGACACAAGAACAATACGCTCATCCTGGGTCCCGGCGGCTACAGCTTTGGCGATTATTGGCGCATGGGCCTGCCGCTGGAAATCATCGTTGTTGCTGTTTCCATACCGGCCATTTTGCTATTTTGGCCTCTCTGATACCAAACGCCCGCAGCGCAAAGCCCCCATAGCCGCCAATCACCATCCCGCCCCTCTTTTTGGCCTTATATACCGATCCAACCTATCCACACACACCAGCGCTGGACCGGTTCACCAGATCAGCGGAATAACCGCTGAGGCCAACAAGGACATGCTCAGGTTCAAGGGGGCCCCAACCCGCAGGAAATCCGTAAACCGATACCCTCCCGGCCCATACACCAAGGTATTGGTCTGATATCCAATCGGCGTTGCAAACGCGCAGGACGCCGCAATCATCACCGCCACCACCAATGGCCGCGCATCCATCCCCAAAGCCGCAGCCAAAGAAATCGCAATTGGCGTCATGATCACTGCCACCGCATTATTCGACACAATTTCAGTCAAAACCGTGGTCAGCAAAAACACACAGAAGATCACCAAGCTCGGCGGCAAACGCCCAAGCGTCGGCGCGATTGCATCCACCAAAAGCGTAATGGATCCAGCGTTTTGCAATCCCGCCCCAACCGCCAACATCGAAAAGATCAATGCCAACAACCGCCCATCCACAAATGAAAACGCCTCATCCGCGTCGATACAGCCGGTGACCAGCACCAAAGCAACAGCAATTACCGCCAACAGCAAAATCGGCGCGACATTCAGCGCCGCCAGCACAACAATGCCCGCCAACGCTGCAATTGCGATGGGCGCATGACCACGTCGATACGCGCGCGCAGACGGGTGGCTGACATCAACCATATCCATATCTGCAGCCAGCCGCGCAATGTCTTCCGCAGCCCCCTCCAGCAGCAAGGTATCCCCCACTTTGACACTCAGTTCATCCAACTGCAGGCCGATGTTCTGATTGCGCCGATGCACCGCCAGCGGATAAACCCCATAACGTCGCCGCAAGCGCATCGCCCCCAATGTCCGCCCCACCATCCGACATCCCGGTGTGATCAACACCTCCACGGTTGTGGTTTCAACCGCAGACAATTGATCCACGCGTTTCAATTCTTTGGTCGCCTGCAAGCTCAGAAGCTCCGTCATCTCAGTGCGCAACACCACCCGGTCGCCGATCTGCAAAACCACGTCCCGCAATTCCCTGCGAAGAGACTGATCCCCCCGGATCACGTCGATGAGCCGCACCCCCTCCCGTTTAAAAAGCTTCACATCCAGAACTTCACGACCAATCAGATTGCTTTCCGGGGGGATCACCGCCTCACTGAAAAACTTCATTTTGGATCGATCCGACAACATCGTTGCCATACTGTCGCGATCCGGCAGCAGCTTGCGGCCAAACACCGCCATATAGGTCAGCCCCCAGGCGCAGACGACCAATCCAATTGGCAAAATCTCGAAAATCCCAAAAGGCGCCATGCCCTGCGCACGCGCCACGCCGTCCACCAACAAATTTGTCGAAGTCCCAATCAACGTCAAAGATCCGCCCATGATCGCGGCATAACTCAAAGGGATCAGCAACTTGGACGCCTTTGTTCCCAGGGTCTTGCTTAATTGCACCACCACCGGGATCATCACAACAACCACCGGCGTATTATTCATGATCGCTGATGCCCCCATCACAGACAGGATCACGCCTATCACCGCCATTTTAGGATTGGTACGCGCGTAGCGTTCGGCCATCTGCGTCAAAACATCCAATGCACCGGTGCGCACCAAAGCCCCCATCACAATGAACATCGCAGCAATCGTCCATGGGGCCGAATTTGACAATACAAGCCGCGCATCTTCATAGGGCAACACGCCCGTTGCCAACAACGTCGCAGCCCCCGCCAATGCGACCACTTCGGTCGGAAAATATTCGCGCAGGAAAAGGATGAACATCACAACAACAACAGACAGCGCGAATATGGCCATCCCTGTGTCTGAAAGAGGTAAGAAATCCATGCACACCAACTTTGCGCCAGAAGAACGGGTTGAACTCTAAGTGTCGCCCATTGCCGCGTCGCCCGCAAGCTTGGGTCGGGGTTGCACCAGATACATACCCACAAACATTGTCGCCAATGCCACCCAAATAGATGCCGCATAAGCTTCACCCAGCATCAAACCGGCCCAGATCAATCCAAACCCGGTGACAAAATAGCTGACCTGCACCGTGAACACCGCCCCTGCCCGCCCCGCCAGCCAGACATAGGCTGCATAGACAAACACATGGATCACACAGGCACCAATCTGCGCCAATTGCGGCAACGGCAAAGGCCACTGGGGCGTTATCCCTTGCCCCGTGCCCCACATCAGCGGCAGAACCAGCACGCCTCCAACCAGCGACGCCCCCAGCATCACCTGAAACGGGCCCAACCCTTCGGTTCCCCATTTTGCGATGTAGTTGCCTTCAAATGCATAAAACATCGCAGTGACCAAATAGAGCCCCGCCCAGAAGATCGGAATTTCCTGCCCCAAATCCACCGACGGCAGAATGATAATCAACACCCCGATCAACCCAAATCCAAGCCCCATGACCCGGCGCCAATGAAATCCTTCGTTGCCCAGCGCCAGCGCAATGGCAAAAGCGAACATAGGAATAACGCTTAAGAGCAATGACATAACGCCCGCAGGCAAATGCACAGCCACCTGATAGGAAATCGTGTTGGGCAACACCGCCCCAATCATCGCAAGGATCAGATACAACCGCAGCGCCCGGGCGTTCAGTATCATAGGCAGGCGTTTGACAAAACAAATCCCCCCCATCAACACCGCCCCGATCACCATCTGCCAAAACAACAGCCCAAATGGCTGATATCCGGTGCTGACGGCAATTTTGGTCATCGGTTGCGTCGCCCCCCATCCCGCGCCCATCAACACCAGACAACAGGAATAGAACGCTATTTCTTTACGTGTCACGGTGCGCTTTGGGGTAACAAGCCGCCCTCGCGGATCGGCACCACACGGGTGGCGCGGCCGGTCCTGTCATCCGTTTCGATATAGACGCCCGACAAGGTGGCCTCGCCATTGGCAGGCGTAAACCGTTCCTTGGGCATGCCCGTGATGAACCGCCGTAAAGGTTCTGTTTTCTCCATACCAATGACCGAATTGTAATCACCGCACATGCCCGCATCACTTAGATAAGCAGTGCCCCCCGGTAGGATCATCGCATCCGCTGTTGGCACATGGGTATGCGTGCCCACCACCAATGACGCGCGCCCGTCACACCAATGCCCGGTTGCCATCTTTTCTGATGTGGCCTCGCAATGGATGTCAACAATGATGGCCGATGCCATCCCCCCCAATGGATGCGTCTTAAGCACCTGATCCAAAGCGGAGAACGGGTCGTCATAGGGGCGTTTCATAAACACTTGGCCCAACGCCTGCGTGACCAACACCTTGCGCCCATTTTTGGAGGTAAACAGCCGCGCGCCCTTGCCCGGTGCCGTCTTGGAGAAATTCAGCGGCCGTACGATGCGCGGTTCCTGTTCGATGAACTTCAACATGTCCTTTTGATCAAACGCATGATCCCCCAGGGTCAGGCAATCGGCACCCGCATCCAGTAATGTCTGCGCATGGCTGCCTGACAGCCCCATCCCGCTGGTGGCGTTTTCACCATTCACCACCACGAAATCAAGTTTCCACGCATCCCGCAAACGGGGCAGATTTTCGGTAATGGCGCGGCGCCCGGCGCGGCCCATCACATCACCAAGAAAGAGTATTTTCATAGCCGTCAGACCTATGCGCCTGCCCGCCCAGCGGCAAGCGTTTTGTCGCACCTCAAAGCTGCCATTAGGTCTTGAAGGGGGTCAGAGCGGCGGATAGGTCATTGCCATGCGGGTCCTGTTTCGATCATTGCTTGTTGTCTTGCTGGTCCTTGGCATCGTCTTGCCAAAGGCCTCCGCCGCTTTGGCGTTGATTTTGCCGACCTATGGCACAACCATGACTATTTGTACGCCAACCGGGCTGATCACGCTGCGCATGGATGCAAATGGATCGCCAATCAAAGAAGACCCTACCGAAACCGCGCCCTGCCTCATGGCCCATGCCGATATGATCACTCCGGCAAGCATTCCACAATGGCATCGCATCGCGCGAAACATTGACCGCACCCAGTCGCTCAAAGCACGCCCGGTGCCGGTTACCGCAGTACAGCGCTTGCGTCCGCCGGGGCGTGCGCCCCCCTTGTCCTAGGTCTCGGCACCAAACCCTATATCCGCTATTTTCACGCGCCATCAAGCACCGCCTCATCTTTGGGGCCTTGATGCATCGCCGCGTGTCATTCAAGGTATCAAAGGACAAAATATGTTCACTAAATCAATAAGTTCAGCCCTCCTTCTCACTCTTTTCAGCGCCACAATGGCAACGTCACATGCGACGCTTGAGGTCCAATCAGCCGCTGTTGGCAGCACCTATAAAGGGGTGATGCGCATCGGGCATGGCTGCGACGGTCAGGCCACGCTGAGCGTTGCGATCCAAATTCCTGAAGGGATGATTTCGGTCAAACCCATGCCCAAGCCGGGCTGGGCACTTGACACACAAAGCGGCGCTTATGCCCGCTCCTATGAGTATTATGGCAACACCCTGACCGAAGGGGTGCAGCAGATCATCTGGACAGGTTCTCTTAAAGACACGCATTATGACGAGTTCGTCTTTCGCGGCACGTTGTCGGATACATTGACACCGGGTGAGTCCCTCTACTTTCCCACGGTGCAGACCTGTGCAGATGGAACATCAGAATGGATCAATATCCCCGCCAAGGGGCAAGACCCCCATGACCTGGAGGATCCCGCACCGGGCCTTGTGTTGAGCGATCCAGCTCACGCGCACCACTAAGACAAAAGCCGCCCCGGTTTATGATCGGGGCGGCACCACATCTATCACACCGTTTTCCGTCACAATCAGGTCAAGCGGTTGATCCGTCGCCTCCAGGGGCACATCGTCGCTTTGTTGTCCGGCAAAGGCAAAACCAATGGCCAAGGTTGGTCGCTTGGCCCGCAACATCTCAAGCGTGCGGTCATAAAACCCACCGCCATACCCCAACCTGCCGCCCTGTCTGTCAAAGGTCAGCAAGGGCACAATCACAATCTCCGGTTCGAAAAACTCAGGCGTTTGCGGGATGGATGCGCCAAATGCACCTGCGACCATCTCTGTGTCCGGTGTCCAAAGGGCAAATTTCAAAGGCGTGTCTGCGGCCATAATCACAGGCACCCCCACAGAACCATGGGCGGATGCCTCTGCCATGGCGGGGCGCGGATCGATCTCAGTACGGATCGGCATAAACCCCGAAACAGGCACACCGCGATAACCCGCCAAGACCTCGCTCAGATAGCCTGCCTGAGCGGCATTAGCATTTTCAAACAAAGGCTTGCGGCGGGCAAACGCGGCCTTGCGCGCTGCTGCTTTTTCATTGGTCAAATCGGTCATAACAACACCATCGCGGCCAGCCCCAAAAAGGCAAAGAACCCCACAACATCCGTGACCGTGGTCACAAATGCCCCCGAGGCCAAGGCCGGGTCTACCCCAAGCCGTTCTAAAACAATCGGAATTCCGGTGCCTGCAAAACCCGCAACAACCATGTTCACCACCATCGCGACCGCAATCACATAGCCCAACGCCGGGGATCCAAACCAGATCACGCCAACGATCCCCATCACAACTGCAAAGATCGCGCCATTGACCAACCCCACCAGACATTCGCGCCGGATCACCCGCCAGACATTTGCCCGGGTCAAATCCTTGGTTGCGATTGCACGCACCGCCACTGTTAGGCTCTGTGTGCCTGCATTGCCCCCCATCGACGCCACAATCGGCATCAACACCGCCAATGCCACTATTTGAGCAATCGCCATCTCAAACTGCGCAATCACCATTGAAGCCGCAATTGCGGTGATCAGATTGACCGCCAGCCACGGCAGACGTTGCTTGGTGGTTTCAATCACCCGGTCCGACAATGAACTTTCGCCCACCCCCGCCAATCGCAAGATGTCTTCCTCGTGTTCTTCGTCCAATACAACCATCGCATCATCAATGGTGATCACCCCAATCAGCCGCCCCTCGTCGTTGACCACCGGGGCCGAAATCAAGTGATATTGGTTGAATGCATAGGCCACATCCCCTTCATCCCGGCTTGCAGGAATAATCTGAAACGTTTCCTCCAACAGATCCTTTAGCCGGGTCTCGCGGCGCGATCGCATCAGTTTGCCCAAGGTGACATTGCCCACCGGATGCATGCGCGGGTCGACCATGACCAGATGGTAGAATTGATCCGGCAAATCTTCTTCTGGTGTGGACCTCAGGGAATCGATTGCCTGTCCAACGGTCCAATGTTCCGGCGCCATCACCACTTCGCGCTGCATTAAACGGCCTGCGGAATATTCAGGCCATGTGAGCGCCTGTTCAATCGCCTCGCGGTCCGCATCCTCAAGCACGTCAAGAATGGCTTCTTGCTGGTCACCCTCAAGGTCTTCGATCAAGTCGACCACATCATCGCTGTCCAGCTCGCGCACTGCCTGACTCAATACCTGTGGCGTCAGGACCGCAATGACTTCTTCGCGGATCGATTCGTCCAGCTCAGACAGGATTTCACCGTCAAATGCACGGTCATACAGGCGCACCAAACGGCTGCGATCAAAGGCGTTGATCTGTTCCAGAAGGTCCGCAATATCCGCCGCATGCAGCGGCTCCATCAATTCGGTCAGCTTTTCACGATCATCAATGTCAACAGCATAGAGGACAGCAGCGACCTTCTGGGGTTCAAGCTTGTAGGCTTGGCTTTCATCGTCCTGTATTTCAGGGGTCAACCGGTCTGTTTCATCACGCACTGGCGTCCTCCCAAGGTTTCGCCAGAGCATAGGCAAGCAGGTATTCAGACACAATGGTCCGGCAGGCCATTGTCGCGGTCCCAACAGATGCTTAGACATGAATTATGATCGGACAAACACTGCTTCTAGGCCCCGTATTGCAATATTCCGGCACCCCACAGGTGGGTGATTGGGAAGACCATGTGCACATAAACACCGACGGTGGTGTTTTGCTGCAAGAGGGGATGATAACGGATGTTGGGCAGGCGCCGGACCTCTTGGCACAATATCCGACGGCCGCGCAGGTGCGCTATGGCAAGGACCATCTGATTTGTCCGGGTTTTGTGGACGCCCATGTGCATTATCCGCAAACGGCGATCATTGCGTCTTGGGGCAAACGGTTGATTGACTGGCTCAACGATTACACCTTTCCCGAAGAAACCCGGCTGTCTGATCCGGCATATGCACAGACCATTGCCGCGCGGTATCTGGACCTGACCCTGGCCCATGGCACCACAACGGTGGCCTCTTATTGTACCATCCACCCGCATAGCGCTGATGCCTTGTTTGAGGTGGCCGCCACGCGCAATCAACGCATTGTTGCGGGCAAGACCTGTATGGATCGCAACGCACCGGACGGTTTGCGCGACGATGTGCAATCGGCCTATGATGACAGCAAAGCCCTGATTGAGCGCTGGCATGGTCAGGGGCGGGCCAGCTACGCCATCACGCCACGGTTTTCCCCAACCTCAACCCCGGATCAGCTGTCAGCGCTTGGGGCACTTTGGGGCGAACATCCCACCTGTTTGATGCAAACTCATCTGAGCGAACAGACCGATGAAATTGCATGGGTCAAAGACCTGTTCCCAACCGCACGCGATTATCTTGATACCTATGAAACGCATGGCCTCATTGGTCCGCTGGCCCTCTTCGGTCATGCCATCCACCTTGACCCCCGCGAGATTGACCGCATCGCGGAGACCGGGGCTGCAGTGGTGCATTGCCCAACATCCAATACTTTCATTGGGTCGGGGCTTTTTGACATGTCCGGCTTGCGCGGGCGTGGCATTTCCGTCGGTTTAGCCACCGACACTGGCGGAGGGTCGTCGTTTTCAATGCTGCGCACAATGGCGGCGGCCTATGAGATCGGGCAACTGCGCGGGACACCTCTGCATGCGGCAATACTCATGTGGCTTGCCACCGCAGGGTCCGCAAAAACCCTGCATCTGGAGGATTGCATTGGCCAGATAACCAAAGGGTTTGAGGCGGATCTGACAGTGCTGAACCTTGCATCTACCCCGGCTATTGCACAACGTCACGACGCAGCAAAGAACGAGTGGGAAAGCCTTTTTGCCACGATCATGATGGGGGATGACCGCGCAATTGCCGATGTTTGGGTCGCCGGGGTGTGTCAGACCCAACCGACAAGGGCGAATGACAATTCCCACACGCGCGCCTTGTCATGAGACCAAAGGTTAGCGCTGCCCATCATCGATGCCCGTTTAAAACAACGCCTGCGCAAGCGCATTCTGACGGGCGATCTGGGCGCTCAGATCAATGGTTTGCACATGACCGTCCCGCACGATCTGACGCCCTTCAACAAATAGATCACGCACGGTTGTGGGCCCTGCCAACAACAAGGCAACAGGGTCCCATGACCCAGCAGATGCGATACCGCTGACATCCCAAATGGCGATATCGGCACGTTTACCGATGTCCAGACGTCCACAATCCGGCCGGTTCAGCACATCCGCCCCGCCGCGCGTGGCAATCTCAAGCGCTTCGCGGGCGGACATGGCATCGGCCCCCTGCGCCACCCGCTGCAACAACATCGCCATGCGGGCCTCTGCGATCAGAGTGCCTGCATCGTTGCTGGCTGATCCGTCCACACCCAATCCCACCGGCAGGCCCGCATCACGCATAGCACGCAAGGGCGCAATACCGGACCCAAGCCTGCAATTGGAACAGGGACAATGCGCCACCCCCGTGCCTGTCTGTGCAAACAGAGCGATCTCGGACGGGTCGAGCTTCACACAATGCGCATGCCAGACGTCGCGCCCAACCCAACCAAGGTTTTCCGCATATTGCCCGGGCCGGCAACCAAAGGTCTCCAGACTATAGGCGATGTCTTCGGTGTTCTCAGCCAGATGCGTATGCAACATCACCCCTTTGTCGCGCGCCAGAAGGGCGGTCTCGGACATCAGATCCTGACTGACCGAAAACGGCGAACATGGCGCCAGACCAACCCGGCACATCGATCCATCCTTGGGGTCATGAAAGGCATCCACCAGACGCACACAATCACGCAGAATATCGGCCTCATTTTCCACCAGAGCATCCGGCGGCAACCCGCCGGCACTTTCGCCAATGCTCATGCTGCCTCGGGTCGGATGAAACCGCAGCCCCAATTCGGCGGCCGCGTGAATGGTGTCTTCCAACCGGGTTCCATTTGGATAAAGGTACAGGTGATCCGAACTGAGCGTGCATCCCGAGAGCGCCAGTTCCGCCAACCCAATCTGGGCCGAGACATAGAAATGTTCAGGCGTCATTTGCCCCCAGATCGGATAGAGAGCGCGCAACCACCCAAATAACAAAGCGTCTTGGCCGGCTGGCACCGCACGGGTCAGCGATTGATACAGATGGTGATGCGTGTTCACCAAGCCCGGCGTGACCACACAACCGCTCACATCGATGATTTCCGCAGTGCCGGACAGCCCATGACCAATTTCAGCAATCACACCGTCACGCAAGCGCAGATCAGCGCCGTGTATTTCGCGCCGCGCGTCGTCCATCGTGACGATGACCTGTGCGTTTTTGAGTAGGATTTCTGACATGGGGTCCTCCTAGGACTGATACCCCACCTCAAAGGATCAGCCGGACAGAGGGAAAATGGGAGAGACTCTGGTGGCCATAGCTACCTTAGATCGCGCGACCTGCCTGCGTCAATATTGCCGCAAAATCGCAAGAGCTTCGGCATGGATATCAGCGTTTGCAGCGGCAATCGCGCGCCCTCCATTATGAGCCGCCCCCCCCTGCCAATCCGTGACGATGCCGCCTGCGGCCTGAACCACCGCGATGGGTGCCTGAATGTCATAAGGGGCCAACCCGGCTTCGATCACCAAATCGACCTGCCCCGCAGCCAGCAGCGCATAGCCATAGCAATCCATCCCATACCGCGTCAGTCGGGCTTTGCCGGCCACGGCGTGAAATCCATCATGATCCGCTTGGCTACCAACTTCGGGAAAAGTGGTCAGCACCGTGGCCTCAGCCAAACCGCGCGCCGGGCAGGTGCGCAAATCGGATTGGCCATGCGGCCCGATTAGCGTGGCCCCGTTTGGCCCCCCTTCAAAACGCTCACCGATATACGGTTGATCAATGATCCCATAAAATGGTCCGGCATCGGTGCTGAGCGCAATCAGAACGCCCCAGGTCGGTGTCCCTGAAATAAACCCGCGCGTGCCATCAATAGGGTCCAACACCCAGGTCAAGCCGGACGTGCCCGCCTGCGTACCATATTCCTCCCCCAGAATGCCGTCCTTGGGGCGCTTTTGGGATAAGATTTCGCGCATGACCTGTTCAGCGGCGCGATCAGCCACTGTTACCGGATCAAAACCCGCAGGTTGTTTATTATCAGCAGCAAGCGTCGCGCTGCGAAAATGCGGCAGCGTCGCCGCGCGCGCGGCGTCCGCCAACTCATGCGCAACGGCGCGCAACTCTTCGTCAAAAGCGGGGATGGTCATGACAGATGGGTCTCACGCCATGAGAAGCAGGATCAGGCGACGTCGCTTAGTACGCGGGCCAATTCGAACAAGCGGCGGCGTTGATCTTCGGGGATCGAATAATACGACCGGATCAGATCCATCGCCTCTTTGTCACCTGTCACATCAACCGGCACATTTTTGATGCCTTCCTTGGTGCTTTCTTTGACAACTTCCTCAGAGGATTTGATCCCTTCAAAGAAGGAGGCCACGTCAACACCCAAAGCTTCACCAATATCCCACAGCCGTGACGCGCTGACGCGGTTGGCTCCGGTTTCATATTTCTGGATTTGCTGAAACTTGATCCCGACAATTTCCGCTAGCCGCTGCTGCGTCATACCCGTCAGCCAACGACGCTGCCGGATCTTTTGCCCGACATGAATATCTACCCTATGCGCCATGTTGTCCGTTTCCTTACTGCGATCATTGCTTAGCGAAACTGCTTCTCTCAAGTCTCTTGTCAGTGCTTTGTGCGGTGATGTCACTCTACAAGACAAGCCTAAATGATCAAAAGAATAATGGTTTCACCTTTAGCGAATGCTGTTTTTGGCCCACTCAACTGAAAGTGGGCGCAATCAACATCCTAAGGTAGAAGCATGTTTATGCGACATAATTCATGTAACATTTTCGCCACATCGCGTGAACACTGGCAATCTGCCATTGTTTTCATTGAGGAATACTCACCCTATGGTAGAAATCACAAAAATTCCCCCTCACTCCTTTTTGCCGTCCTCATCGTCAGCACATCAAAAAACGCTCTAGGCTAATTCCCGCTCATGGAATACGGATTTTTTCTCTTTCTTTAGCGCTAACACTGTCAAACAGCCTTGAGTCGCGGCATTTGGCTGCCACCAAAGGCAGTACGTAAGAGATCAATCAAGGTATCACGCACCTCGTCACCACTCTCTTTGGTCCCATAAAGGTTGACTTGCTGTGCGGGTAAGTCCGGCAACGCGCCGCCATGGTCCAACACCTCCAGATAGGGTGGCTGGGTCCCTTCAATCATTGCATGAACCGCCAGATCCGCGCTGACCGCCGCTTCAATTGTACGATCGCTATCTGTGTCCACACTCATCTCCCAAGGGATTTCCGCGGCATCCAAAGCCGCCACGACAAGCGGGCGGAATACACAATACCGGCAAAAGGCCAGCTGCAATGGTCGTTGACGCCAGGCTGTACCGCCGGGCGCCCCAACCCAAACCAGCGGCTTGATGGCTAATATCTCGCCGCCCTGATCCACCCCGGTTTCGGTTGTGACAATCACATCACGATCCCCCTTGGCAAACTGGTCCTTCAAGATGCGGGTATATGAGGCCTCCAATTGAATTTTGACCCGTGGAAAGATCGCATTGAATTGCTTTAGCACCTGAGGCACCGCAGGATACACCACGTCATGCGGCACCCCCAAAGTAATCTCTCCTTCAAAAGCTTGATCCGTCAGGCGCGTGATGACCTCATCATTCAATGCGATCATCCGGCGCGCATAAACCAGCAATTGTTCACCGGATGCAGTCAAGGCGATGGTGCGGCCGCTGCGGTCCAACAACGACAAGCCCAACATATCTTCAAGCCTTTTAAGCTGCATTGAGACGGCAGATTGCGTCAAATGCAGAAACCCCGCTGCACGGGTGACCCCACCAGAATCTGCAACAGCAACAAAGGATCGAAGCGTCGTAATGTCGAGATTTCTCATATATCAAACTCCGTGATGTATTACCTAACAAACATTCGTTTTCATTATTGCCGCACCCGCATCATATATCAAGCATCGAAATACTAATCGGAAAAACATCACAATAACTGAAGGTCAGATCACATGTCATTCGCCGCATCCCACACCGCACAATCTCTGTCACGCTCCCACCGGATGTCCGTTCTTGGGTTCGTCGTGTCCATCGTGAACCTATGGCGCAGCCGTCAACAGCTCAAAACACTGGATGATGCAATGCTGGCTGACATCGGCCTGTCCGCCAGAGACGCCCAAAAAGAAGCGCAGCGGCCAATCTGGGACGTCCCTTCCCATTGGGTCCATTAAGAACGCGCCATAACGATTTTGCGATAAAAAGCGACTATTGGACGAAAAACACCTGTCGTCGCCATGTAAACCTGCGCAAAAATCGAACCAGATCACGATAACATCAAACTTGCGGCATCCTGCCGCAGGTTCTGCCTTGAAAAAGCCCTCAAGAATGATGATATTTAGCGCAATGCAGGGCCGCTTTGCCCAGTAGTAAACTGAATTTCGTCAATTGGAGGTCTATCAATGGCTGACGTGAATACAATCCGGAGTGCAGCCGGAGCCCGCGCCGCCGACATCGATGCGGGTCTGCGCGCCCACATGAACAAAGTCTACGGCACAATGTCCGTTGGCATGCTGATCACATTTGCCGCCGCTTGGGCCATTTCAGGTCTTGCGGTGACATCCGATCCCGCTGGCGCGGCCGCTCAACTTGGGCCTGATCAATACCTGACGGGTCTTGGCTATGCGCTTTATGCCTCGCCGTTGAAATGGGTTGTGATGTTGGCGCCACTTGCCTTTGTCTTTGGGCTTGGCGCGATGATCAACAAAATGTCTGCTGCCACCGCGCAAACCGTATTCTACGCATTTGCCGCTGTGATGGGTGTTTCCATCAGTTCCATCTTTCTGGTCTACACCGGGCATTCCATCGCTCAGATCTTCCTGATCACCTCGATCGCTTTCGCGGGTCTCTCCCTTTGGGGCTACACCACGAAAAAGGACATCTCCGGTTGGGGAAGCTTCCTGATCATGGGTGTGATTGGTCTGATCGTTGCCTCTGTTGTGAACATCTTCCTCGCCTCACCGGCACTGATGTTTGCCATCTCGGCAATTGGCGTGCTGATCTTTGCTGGTCTGACAGCCTATGACACACAGCGGATCAAAACCGAGTATATCGCCCATGCGCACCACGGCGACAGCGAATGGCTGGGCAAAGCGGCCATCATGGGCGCGCTGAGCCTCTACATCAACTTCATCAACATGTTCATGATGCTGTTGCAGCTTTTCGGCAGCCGCGAATAACCCGCGATACATCGCTTCCAGAAAGCCTGTCAGATTTCGATCTGGCAGGCTTTTTTATGCCCGCCACCTGACTGACCCTTTGATCCTTGATCCGCCTGCCCCGAACGCCAAGCTTGGCAACAAGGTTTATCCCAACATCCAGACACAATGAGGCCCAAACAGCACTGGAGACCCCGCAGCTATGGGTCTCATTAAACGACCACGGCGGGTTCATCACAACAGAGGTGGTCAGCCGGCCCCTCAACGCATCGCCCCCCATCCTGATTATCCGCTACGGCCTGGCGTACTTCCCCTCATAGCGGCCTCAAAACACCAAGACCCCAGAGTATGGGGCTGGATCAGACCTGTGCCAAATATTGCCGGACCGCGCGTGCCCTGCACAGATGGACAACCTTGGTATCTGGACCCAATTCCTCAATGAGCTTCTGGATTCGGACCCGACTGCTATGCCTCGTTTGCCAAATCCAGATGTAGAAGGGCAGCGTTTCGCTATGGAAACCCTCTACGCACCCCTCCGCCATATCCGGGCGGGCCTGCCCCCAATACCGGAACAACCGTTTCGTCACCCGCCACAACCGCAGCCCCACAGGCAGGTCCAGCCAGATCAATGTATCCGCACGGGCAGCGCGATGTTCATAGGTTGTAGAAAAGCCACCCTCGAAAATCCATTTGTCCTGATTTTCAATTTCCAGCGCCATCTCGCGGCGCACGTCGCGGGTCCGTGAGACCCACCCTGCCTGCCACTGGATATGATCCATATGAAACACCGGCAAACCGGTCTGTGCGCCCAAGCGGCGGGCAAGCGTTGATTTACCAGATCCAGAACCGCCCAGAATCATCACGCGCTGCATTTTGCCTCTCCCGCTCTGCTATGCCCAAACGCAAAAAGCCGCGCTTGCCGCGCGGCCCTGCATCCAAACAGATCAGCTGATCTTATTTGATTTTGCCTTCTTTGTATTCCACGTGCTTACGCGCAACCGGGTCATACTTCCGCACAACCATTTTTTCGGTCATGGTGCGCGCGTTCTTTTTGGTGACGTAGAAGTGGCCTGTGCCCGCGGACGAGTTCAGACGGATCTTGATCGTGGTTGGCTTTGCCATTTTATCTTCTCCTGCTGCAGAACAGCGCCGGGCTGTTTGCTTGAATTCTGAGTTTTGGCTTTTAACCGGATGGGTGCGCGAGTCAACACCAAAAGCTGGTCTTAAGCCTTTGCCCGCAGCCTTTCCACATGCGCCGGGATTTCAAAACACAGGCGGGGATTCTTTAATAGAAACCGACCTTGGAAAAATTGCGCGGAAAGCCTGTAAGCCGGATTTTGTCCCGAGAGTTGCCTCTCTTGGATGATCATTCCTCTGACCGGCGTGTTACCACGACGGCTATAGCTGCCAACCCGGACCTGCTGGGGTAAAAACAACCCTGTCTTGCGACGCGCGGCCCCTATTTGGCATTGCTCCCGGTGGGGCTTGCCTTGCCACCCCTGTTGCCAACGGCGCGGTGGGCTCTTACCCCACCGTTTCACCCTTACCTTTGTGTGGGCCTGCGCCCGCACATAAGGCGGTTTCATTTCTGTGGCGCTGTCCGTCGGGTTACCCCGCCCGGGCGTTACCCGGCACCGATGTTTCTTGGAGTCCGGACTTTCCTCGACCACATAAAGCAGCCGCGATCATCCAGCCTTCCGCGCGCGACACGCCTAGCGGGCGCAGTTGGGGCAAGTCAAGAAGGGAATGAACGCAAACGGGCGGTCCGGTGTGGAAAGGTGGGATCGGTATATAAGGCCAAAAAGAGGGGCAAGGGTGGTGGACCCCATGATGGTCAGGCCCACAAGGCGCTGTGGCCAAGCGGGGTGTAATCCGCGGCCGTGAGCGGCCCGGACAAATGGGGATTATAGCGCAAGCGCACAGCCGCCAGCAGGGTTTCATCATCCACATCAGCGCTAAACCCACTCTGGCGCGCAACCCTGCGGAAGCTATCGGCGCAGGGGTCTTGGGGGCCCGGATCACAACCCCCAGCGGCGGCCAGCCCCTGCCGCGCAAGCCGCATCCAATCAAAATGCGGACCCGGATCCACCTTGCGGCCCGGCGCCATATCTGAGTGACCAATCACCCCGGCTGGCGAAATGTCCCAGCGTTGCATGATCCCGATCATAAGCGTTTCGAGCGCATTCATTTGCGGGGCAGAAAAGGGGTGATCACCCCGATTGTCGAGCTCTATGCCAATGGAGCGCGAGTTGATATCGCTTTGGCCCTGCCATTCTCCCGCGCCCGCATGCCATGCGCGTTGCTTTTCCGGCACAAGTTGGGTGATCTGACCTGTGCAGGCGATCAGGTAGTGGGCTGAGACTTCGGCCACCGGGTCACACAGCCGCGCAATGGCCGCCTCAGCGTCTCTCATCGCGGTATAATGGATGACGATCAATTGTGGCATCAGCCCATCACGACGGGATCCGAAATTGGGGGACGGGACCTGAGATACGCCCGGCTGGTCCACGACTCAGCCTTGCTGTGCGGCGCGCCGATAAGGTGTTGGATCCCAGGTACAGGCAAATCCATCACCGTCCGGATCCATGCCTTGTCGGTCTTTTTCCGGACCACCACGCGCCAGGAAATCGATCTGAGCTTCATCGGCGGTTGCAAATGCAGCGCAGGAGCGGTCGTATTTGGCCTGACGGGTGAACCCGCTGCGGCGATAGCGTTGTGTGCCCCGCGCATGGGTTGTTTGCAGGGCAAAAGCCACCACGTTCGGGCCAGAAGACCCACGTTCCGGCAGCGCTTCTGGCTGCACGACCTGATATTGCGCCCGGTTTGAGGCAAGCCGCGCCGCATCCCCTTCGATGCTGCGTTCATCCGCAACCGCATCAAAGTTGTTTTCATTTGAGATACCCGCTGAATTCAGCACAGGTGGGGGCGGATTTGATGGGCTCGCAACCACCGGCCCGCCCTCAGGATTTGGGAGCGCACCGTTGCTTGTTTGTGCCAAAATGCGCGCCGTTTCAGCGGCAGTTGCCTCAGCAGACCCCGCAGGTGCATCCAAAGGCGCAGACGTCACAGAAGCAGGTGCGGGAATCGATGATCCTGTTGCAAGGGCCGCATCACGTTTGCGTTGTTGATCTACAAAATCATCCCCAAATCCGACGCCACGTCCAGAATCAGGCACGGCGGGCTGACAGGCAGCAAGGACTGCAGTTGCGGCCAAAACGGATATCAAACGTATAATCATGGAACCTGCTTTGTCTTTTTGACGGTTTTATTAAGCCCTATTTACCACCATTTCTCGGGTTTGGCTACAAACCCCGCCGCCTGTTCAAGCGCATAAGCGGAAGACAGCAACTCGGCTTCTTCCCATGGACGCCCAATCAGTTGCAGCCCCAAGGGCAGGCCTTGACGATCTGTACCTGTTGGCACCGCAATACCCGGCAGGCCAGCAAGGTTGACCGTCACCGTAAACACATCATTCAGATACATCTGCACCGGATCTGCATCTGCCATTTCCCCCAGCCCAAAGGCGGCAGATGGGGTTGCGGGGGTCAAAATGCTGTCTATCCCTTGAGCAAAGACCTCTTCGAAGTCTTTCTTGATCAGGGTGCGAACCTTGCGGGCGCGGTTATAATAAGCGTCATAAAACCCGGCAGAAAGCACATAGGTCCCGATCATTACCCGGCGCTGAACCTCGTGACCAAAACCCTGAGCCCGGGTTTTTTCGTACATTTCGGTAATGCCATCCCCCTGATCCAGCGTCGCGCGGTGGCCATAGCGCACCCCGTCATAGCGCGCGAGGTTGGATGATGCCTCAGCCGGGGCGATCACGTAATAGGCAGGCAAAGCGTATTTGGTGTGTGGCAAAGAGATATCAACGATCTCAGCACCAGCGTCTTTCATCATTGCGATGCCGTCGGCCCATAAGGTCTCGATCTCTTCTGGCATGCCGTCCATGCGGTATTCTTTGGGAATGCCGATTTTCTTGCCCCGAACATCGCCCGTCAGCGCCGCTTCAAAGTTTGGTACTGCAAGGTCAGCAGAGGTGCTGTCTTTGGGGTCATGGCCACACATGGCTTCCAACATGATCGCCGCATCGCGTACGGATTTGGTCATGGGCCCTGCTTGATCAAGCGAGGATGCAAAGGCCACAATCCCCCAACGCGAACACCGACCATAAGTTGGTTTGATCCCGGTGATGCCGGTAAAAGCCGCGGGTTGGCGAATGGAACCGCCGGTATCAGTGCCCGTTGCTGCCAGACACAAATCCGCAGCCACAGCGGACGCCGACCCACCAGAGGAGCCTCCCGGCGTCAAGGCTGAAGCGTCATTGCCGCGCCGCCATGGGTTGACCGCATTGCCGTAAACGGATGTTTCATTGGACGACCCCATGGCAAATTCATCCATGTTCAGCTTGCCCAACATCACCGCGCCATTGTCAAAAAGGTTTTGGCTCACGGTGCTTTCGTATTCGGGCAAAAACCCTTCGAGGATGCGCGAGCCCGCCTGCGAGGGCACGCCCTTGGTGCAAAACAGATCTTTGATGCCGATGGGCAAACCACACATCGCCGGCGCCTCATCGCCGCTTTTCAAGCGCTCATCGGCCTGTTCCGCCTGCGCCAGAGCCAGCTCGGACGTGTTGTGCACAAAGGCATTCAACGCCCCGGCCCCTTCGATCGCTGACAGGCAGGCCTCGGTCAGTTCTTTGGACGTTGTTTCACCCGCACGCAGCGCATCACGCGCCTGCGCCAGACCCAGTTTATTTAGATCGCTCATCACTCAACCACCTTCGGCACCGCAAAAAATCCTTCACGCGCATCAGGCGCATTCTTCAGCACTTTCTCTTGCTGATCGCCATCCGTCACCACGTCTTCGCGCCGTTTCAATCGCTGTGGTGTAACCGATGTCATCGGCTCCACGCCCTCGACATCCACTTCGCTCAGTTGCTCAATGAACCCCAAAATGCCGCTGAATTCTTGTGCCAGCGTGGGCAAGGCCTCTGGTTCTACTTTGATCCGGGCCAGTTTCGCCACCCGAGCGGCGGTATTTTCATCAATGGACATGGGGCATCTCTCAACTGATCTTGTTTGATCTGCCCAATACCGTTCCCCGCCCCCCCTCGCAAGGGCAACGATATTCGAAATTGACACCCATCCGCTGCACAGGCCGCAAAATGTCGACCCAAAGTGAAAATGCGCGCCCCATCACATCCATCCCAGGGATAGACCTTCTGAAACACCGCTCTAGAATAGCGGCAAAGCTATTAAGGGAGACACCAAATGAAGATCATCTGGCTTGGCCACGGCTCATTCCGTTTTGAAATCGAAGATCAAGTGGTTCTGGTGGACCCATGGCTGACCGGCAATCCCACCTTGTCCCCGGATCAACACAGCGCCGCCATTACAGGCGCCACACAGATTTTGGTGACCCATGCGCATTTCGATCACATCACAGATGTTGTTGCGATCTCCAAGGAAACCGGCGCACCCGTATCAGGCATGTACGAACTGGCGCAGTTTCTGGCCGCTCAGGGAGCGGTAGAAGGGGCCGCATATAACATGGGCGGCACCATCCCTCTTGGGGAAACAGCAACCGCCAGCATGGTACCTGCATCACATTCCTCAAGCGCCGAGGTTGGAGACGTGCGCCGCTATATGGGAACCGAAAACGGATTTATCCTGCGCGGTGAAGGCCAGACGATCTATATCTCAGGTGACACGGGGATCATGGCCGACATGGATTGGATCGGCGACTTTTACAAACCCAACATCGGCATCTTGTCCGCAGGGGGGCATTATACCATGGGCATGGCCGAAGCCGCCTATGCCGCAATACGCTATTTCGATTTCAAAACCGTGATCCCCTGCCACTACCGCACCTTTCCGCTGCTGGAACAATCCGCCGCTGTTTTGGCAGAAGGCTTGCCCGGGGTGGATGTGGTCGAGCCTGAGGTCCTGACGCCCCTCACCTTTTAGGGTCAGGTCCCCATTGATTGGTCCCTTTCAAAAGGCTGCACGATCGCTCAAATGTCACTGCGGCCCGCCCAAATGCGCAGGCCGCAATCCTCATCGGAGGAACCAAGTGTTCTTGTTCCCTCGACGTTGATACCGGATACAGCCTTCATCCCCCTCAAAGTGAAGGTCCCTAAAGCGCCTCTTAAGCTCAGAGCGGTCCGTTGCAGTCTGAAATTGCGCGCAGACGTCCAGAGTATTTTCATCGACGCGGGTATAGCGATAGGCCTCCCCTGTCACTGGATCGACATGCTTGGGCAATCTTCTCTGCGTTGAACATCTATTGTCCAAAGATGGCGCCGCATCTGCATGACAGCTGTAATAGCGCCCAAAATCATGCAAATGTTGCAACCGTTTAATGTCATCCTTCATAAACCTTGCGTATTGCGGCCCGCCAACCGCCATATACCCGCCAACAAGCGCTGTGCTGACCAATGTAAGCAACACCAACAACAAAAGCTTATTCAACCTGCATCCCCTTTGCGTACATCCGCAAGATAAAACACAAAGACCCCGCTAGCCACCAAAGCAACCACCAAAGATTTGGCCAAAAACTGCAGCGTAAAGTCTCCGTTCAAGAACGCATAGATCACCGCCACCAGATTTCCCAACATCACCGAAGAGGTCGCCAGCAACGTCAGATATATCAACCACCGCCGAATGGCAGACCGCGATAATGCTGGGTCCAATGCCATCTTTCGATGATCCCTGTAGGTTAACCAAAGATAGATCGGCGTTGTTACAATCAGAACCGCCATTGCCCACCTAATGGTTCGAAGGTTGCGGAGACCCTCATCGTCCATCCATCGATCTATCAATGCATGTAGCAAGACCACCACATAACAGGCGCCAAAAATCAAAACGCCAAATGTCAGCGTGTAGATAAAGAAATCTCGCGCCGAAACTGTGGATTGCGGGCGCGGTACGGGCGGCGAAAACGGCGTTTGCGCATATGCGGCAAGCGCATCCGTTACCTCTGTCGCGCTCCACCCAGATTCTGCAAGCGCTGTGGCGATGTCTTCACGTGTTTTGCCTGCAATCAACGCATCCCGCGTGAACCGTGACAATTCCTTATTCACTGCCATACCTGCTATCCTTTTCTTTTTTCGGCAAAAAATGCTTTTAACATCTGCTCTGCATCGGTTGCCGCAATGCCGTCAAACACCTCAGGGACGTGATGACACTGTGGATGGGCAAACACCCTCGCCCCTTGCGCAACCCCCCCTGATTTGGGGTCGGATGCCCCATAATACAACCGCCCCACCCGCGCAGCCGCAATGGCCGCGGCACACATCGCGCAGGGCTCAAGCGTTACATAAAGATCGTGCCCGATCAGCCGCTCCGATCCCTGCACAGCACAGGCCGCACGGATCGCCAAAACCTCCGCATGGGCTGTGGGGTCGTGCAATTCGCGGGTCCGGTTTCCGGCCTGCGCGACCACCCTGCCAGAGCGGTCAACAACAACCGCCCCCACCGGCACTTCGCCCCGCTCGCCCGCCGCGCGCGCCTCTTTCAGCGCAACATTCATGAAAGATCGAAAAGTCATTTCTCCAAAGGACCGCAAACGCCGCCCTTTCGCAAGCCCGCCAAAGCCGCTAAGGCCCCCCTATGACAGATACACCCAAATCCCCCGCCGGGGACCGCATCGCCAAAGTTCTCTCTCGCGCAGGCATCGCCTCTCGTCGCGAAGCAGAACGCATGATCGAAGCAGGCCGCGTCAACGTGAACGGCAAACAAATCAGCTCTCCGGCGCTGAACGTCACCGACAAAGACAAAATTACCGTTGATGGCAAACCTGTGACTGAACCAGAGCCCGCGCGCATGTGGCTTTATCACAAACCTACCGGGCTGGTGAGCACAACGCGCGATGAAAAGGGCCGCGAGACGATCTTTGATGCCTTGCCCGCAGACATGCCGCGGGTGATGACCATCGGACGGCTTGATCTTAATTCCGAAGGCTTGCTGTTGCTGACCAATGACGGCGGCATCAAACGCAAATTGGAATTGCCCAGCACCGGCTGGTTGCGCCGCTACCGGGTGCGCGTGAACGGGCGACCCACCGATGATGTGTTGGCGCCCCTGCGGCAGGGCATCACCGTCGAAGGGGAGCGCTTTCAGCCGATGACCGTTTCAATAGACCGCCAGCAAGGCGCGAATGCCTGGCTCACCGTGGGTCTGCGCGAAGGCAAAAACCGCGAAATCCGCCGTGCGATGGATGCCGTCAACCTCAGCGTGAACCGCCTGATCCGCGTCAGCTATGGGCCGTTTCAGTTGGGTGAACTCAAACAAGGTGAGGTCGAAGAACTGCGCCGCAAGGTCGTGCGCGACCAACTTGGCCTTGAACTGGAAGACGACAGCGGAACCGCCGCCAAAAAACCCAAAACCGTGCAACGTTCGTCCCGCAATCGCCCGACAAAACCGCGCCGCTGAACCACAACAAAAGCGCGACCCGACGCAAAGATCGCACCGTCTCTAAAGAAAGCGAAACGGAACGTCCAAGCCATCCCTCGCAAAATGTCTCTTGCTTTAGAACGTCAGATAACTTTGACTTTCACGTCACAAGACTGACCCAAATTGTGAAATTTGGTAAAGCTGGCCTTCGTGCAAATCGCGGCGAAGGTTACCGAAGAGCCGAATTTCCGCATTGAGGCCAAAGTCCTGTTTCGGGAAACCGGCAAAATGGCGGCTGAAATCACCGCCCTTGTCAGTCATTTGGCATTCAGTTGCCATGCTTGACCTTTAGTCCGCATTGACGATGTTCACGACAAACCGGCAAAGGGAAATATTTGGAGGGATCAGAATTCGAAAACAGGATTCAACGTTCTCGATTGCCCAAAAGCATGGTTCTTAGATCCTGTTCCACCGCTGGCGATTCTTTGAGGTTAAGCGCGGAATGCAGATCGACAAGATGCCTTTGCATTAACTCTTCCGCACGCGCCCCATCATTGTCTCCGATTGCGTTGATCAAAGCATGGTGCGCTTGGCTTTCGCATATGGCGCTTTCGCGTCGCCAGTAAAGCGCAATGATCAGCGAAGACCGCGCGACCAAGACGTTGATCATATCTGCGATGGTTTTGTGTTGCGCAATCCGCGCGATTTCGACGTGGAATTTGCCGGACAGAGATAAGGCACGCCCACGATCGCCGGCATTGAGAGCAGCGTGTTCTTGCGTGATGTGATCTTTGAGCAGCGCGACATCCTTCGCAGTGGCCTTTTGTGCAGCACGACGTGCTGTTCGCGGCTCTAACAATTCACGGGCTTCAAAGACTTCTTGCGCTTCAGTCAGACTGGGTTGAGCCACAAAAGCCCCTCGGTTGCGCTTGATCTCTATGATATGCTGATGCGCAAGCGACTGGAGCGCCGTGCGCACAATGGTACGCGACACCTCGTAAATATCCGACAGTTCATCTTCGCCCAATTTGGTGCCGGGGGCCAAGCGATGTTCATGTATGGCTTGCGACACTGCATTGGAAACTGTGTCGGCAGTGACAGGGGCCGAAGAGGAATGAGAGGTGGTCAGCGTCATGGCGGTCTCCTGCTCCGTGAAATGCCAGAACCCAGTTTGAGACACAACCCAATCAGAATTGCTGACGATGCTGGGATATATTGTATACAACATTGTGCGCAATATTTCATCACTATGGGTTGAGAACGCCTAAATACGGGGCCGTTGCTTTGAATCGACTGTCAACGAGTCTGAAATTCATTGTGCTTCATGCGCTTGGGCGCGCTGCTTGTCCCATCTTTGAATGAGGGCGTTGTGAGCAATCAGGATCTCGAATTGGTATCAGTCACCAAGCGCTACGGCGCAACGGTTGCTGTGGACGCCATTTGCTACCGTTTTAAATCTGACAGTTACACCTGTCTGCTAGGTCCGTCAGGCTGCGGAAAGTCTTCGACGCTGCGGATGATTGCGGGGCATGAAAGCGTCAGTGAGGGGGCCATCGTTCTGGATGGCCGCGATATTTCGCACCTGCCGCCTGCGCAGCGCGGCACAGCAATGATGTTCCAGAACTACGCGCTGTTTCCCCATCTGAGTGTCCTCGACAACGTCGCCTTTAGCCTGAAAATGAAAGGCGTCGACACGGCCAAGCGACACGCTGAAGCGCGCGAGATGCTGGCGCTGGTTGACCTCACGGACCTTGTAGATCGCTTGCCGGATCAGCTCTCCGGCGGCCAGCAGCAGCGCGTTGCGCTGGCCCGTGCCCTGATCACTCGCCCACAGGTTTTGCTGCTGGATGAGCCGCTGTCCGCCCTTGATCCGTTCCTGCGTATTCGCATGCGTGGGGAGTTGCGCAAGCTGCAAAAGGAATTGGGGATCAGCTTTATCCATGTCACCCATGGCCAAGACGAAGCACTGGCTTTGGCGGACGACATTATCGTTATGAACAATGCGGTGATTGAGCAGGCTGGACCTGCGCGCGACGTCTTCAACGCCCCCAAAACCCGGTTCGTCGCCCAGTTTATGGGCGGGCATAACGTTGTCGCCCTGCCGGACGGGAATTTCGCGATCCGCACAGATGCCATTTCGCTGACCACGCCGACCGACGGCGCGGTCCAAGGCAATGTCACTTCTGTCGAATATCAGGGCACCCATGTCACGGTATCCGCGCGCATCACCGGCGATCAAGAGCTGCTGGCCCTGATCCCCGACAGCTCCTTCTTTGCCAACCCGCACCACCCGGGCGACCGCATTGGTCTGTACTGGGATGCCAATGATCAACACAAACTGACCGCATGAACTGCGGCGCTTCTATTCTAAACCAAGACCTACCTGACAAGGAGACGACCACATGACAAAATTCACACAACGCAATGGCCTGAGCCGCCGCACCCTGCTGAAGCGAGCCGCGTCGACGGCCGTCGCCGCTGGTGCCACGACCCTTGGCGCACCCATGCTCTGGGCGCAGAACATCAAGGATGTGACACTGCGCCAGTTCGGCACAGGCGTGTCGAACCTCAATGACGTGGCCGACAAGGTAAAAGAAGACCTTGGCTTCACCCTCGAAATGACCGCCCTTGATACCGACAGTGTCACGCAGCGCGCCGCGACGCAGCCTAACAGCTTTGACATTGCAGACATCGAGTACTTCATCTGTAAAAAGGTCTGGGCCGCCGGTAACCTGCAGGCAATGGATACCTCCAAGATTGACAATTACGACAAGATCGCCGGCACCTTCCGCAGCGGTCTTTTGACACCGACAAGCACCGTAGCGCAGGGCACAGCACCTCATACAGTTGGTTTCACCTCTGGCCAAAACGGCACTGATTTCGTCTCGGAAGAATCCGGTTGGATGACTCTGATCCCGACGATCTACAACGCCGATACGCTGGGCATCCGCCCTGACCTGATTGGTCGTCCAATCACCAACTGGTCCGAACTGTTGAACCCTGAATTCAAGGGCAAAGCGTCGATCCTTGATATTTCATCCATCGGGATCATGGACATGGCGATGGTTGTGGAATCCATGGGCGAATACACCTATCCCGACAAAGGCAACATGACCAAAGAAGAGATCGACCTGACAATGGCGATCTTTACTGAGGCCAAGAAAAACGGCCAGTTCCGCGCCTTCTGGAAATCGTTTGATGAGAGCGTCAACCTGATGGCCTCTGGCGAGGTCGTAATCCAATCCATGTGGTCCCCCGCGATTACTGCCGTTAAGTCGCAAGGCATCCCATGTGTCTACCAGCCGCTGGAAGAGGGCTATCGGTCTTGGGGCGGCGGCTTGGGCATTTCGGCAGCCCTTTCCGGCATCGAGCTGGAGGCGGCCTATGAATATATCAACTGGTATCTGTCCGGCTGGGTTGGTGGCTACCTGATGCGTCAGGGCTATTACTCTGCTGTGCCTGAAACCTCCAAAGCGTTCATGTCTGCGGATGAATGGGGCTTCTGGTACGAAGGCAAAGCCGCCGAAGGTGACATCCTGTCACCAACAGGGGACAAGCTGGCTGGTGCCGGTGAGGTCCGCGATGGCGGGTGTTTCCTGGAGCGGATGGGCTCTGTTGTGTGCTGGAACTCCGTCATGGACGAAAACCAATACATGGTCCGCAAGTGGAACGAGTTTATCGCCGCTTAAGCGCAATACCGGGTGCGTCGCTACGTGGCGCACCCCCTCCTATTTCAAGAAGTCCCCCAAATGAAGCTTCGCAACAATCCAGCCATATCCAGCTTGCTCATGGTCTCGCCATTGGCCGCTGTATTGCTGATTTTTCTGGTGCTTCCCATTGTTCTGATCGTGATCGTCAGCTTTTGGCGGGCCACAGAATTTTCGATCATCCCTGCATTTGAATTCGACAATTACGAATTCTTGTTCGGCTCCCCGGTGACCTACACGGTCTTTTTCAACACCTTCAAATACGCGCTGATCACATGGGCCTGTACGCTGCTGATCGGATTCACTGTCGCTTACTATCTGGCCTTTCACATTCGTAGCCTGACATGGCAAATTGCACTGTTCTTGCTGTGCACGATCCCCTTTTGGACGAGCAACATCATCCGGATGATTTCGTGGATTCCGTTTCTCGGGCGGAACGGGATCGCCAACTCGACACTCATGTCATGGGGCGTGATTGAAGAACCAATTGAATGGCTTTTGTTCTCGGACTTTGCCGTCATCCTTGCTTTCGTGCATCTTTACACGTTGTTCATGGTTGTGCCGATCTTCAACACCATGATGCGGATCGACAAATCCCTGATCGAAGCCGCTCGGGACGCAGGTGCCAATGGTGCGCAGATCCTCTGGAACGTTATCATCCCGTTGACCAAACCCGGCATTATGATCGGGACAATTTTTGTGGTCACGTTGGTCATGGGTGACTTCATCACGGTACGGTTCATGTCCGGCTCTCAATCGGCAAATGTCGGTCGTCTGATCTCAAATGATATCGCGCTCTTGCAATACCCTAGTGCCTCGGCCACGGCGATTGTATTGCTGTTGACGGTACTGATCACCATCGGCGTCCTGTTGCGTTTCGTCGACATCCGGAAGGAGCTTTAGGATGGAGCCCCGTCCTCGTTCCTTTTACGTCCTCAGCGGTTTCTTCGCGCTCTTCATCCTGTTCCTCTATGGGCCGACGATCACCATTGGCATCCTGTCGTTTCAGGGTGAGGGTGGCGGGCTGACCTTCCCGATGCGGGGCGTGTCGCTCTACTGGTTCTATGACCTGTTTGAACAACAAGCGGTCGGCGACATCTGGGGGAGTTTCCGCCGCAGCTTTATGCTTGGGCTGATGGTGATGGTCGTCACCGTCGTGGTGTCGGTGATGGGGGGCCTCGCGTTTCGCCGCAAGTTCCCGGGATCAAACATCCTGTTCTATCTGATCATCACGTCGCTGGTGATCCCCTCGATCCTGATCTCACTAGGAGTCGGGTTGCTGTTTTCGCAGTCAGGCCTGAACGTACATTGGTCCACCTCCGGTTTCGGGTCGCAACTGACCTGGACGCTCCCCTTCGGTCTTCTGATCATGTTCGCCGTCTTCAACCGGTTCGACAAAAGCTATGAAGAAGCCGCCCGCGACCTCGGCGCGACCCCTTGGCAAACTCTGCGCCATGTGGTGCTACCGATCATCGCGCCCTCGCTGATCGGGGTGGCGCTGTTCGGCTTCACGCTCAGCTATGATGAATTTGCGCGTACGCTTTTGACGGCGGGCAGCTACAATACGCTGCCGCTTGAAATCTACGGAATGACCACAAATGTCACCTCTCCCGTTCTCTATGCGTTGGGGACGCTGACGACCGTCTTCTCTCTTTTCATTATCGGCATCTTCTTATGCATCGCGTTGATTGCCAATCGCCGCCGTGCGCTAAAAGCCTCTGACGCTGGAAAGGGCGAGGTATGATCGTCATCATCAACCCTAACTCGACGGTTTCGATGACGCAGGCGATGATAGACACAGCGCACACAGTAGTGCGTGGTGTTGACGTCGTCGGCTGGACCTCCACGAAGGGACCGGCCGCTATTCAAGGGGAGAAAGACGGGGACGCCGCGATCCCTCCGCTTTTGGAGCTGGTCAAAAAGGCGGATGAGGCAGGGGCCAAAGCGATCATCATTGGCTGTTTTGATGACACAGGGCTTACCCCCGCCCGTGAATTGGCGTCTTGCCCCGTTATCGGCATTGGGCAAGCCGCCTACCACCTCGCATCGCTTTATGGCGCGCGGTTTTCGGTTGTCACCACGCTGGACGTGTCCGTGCCCATTCTGGCCGCGAATATCGAAAGCTACGGGTTGGCGCAGAACCTAAGCCACGTCAGGGCAAGCGGCGTCCCGGTCCTGGCCCTTGAACAGGATCGCGCAAATGCGACGCGGCAGGTCAAGGACGAAATCCGCGCCGCGTTGCGGGAAGATAACGTCGATTGTGTTGTTTTGGGCTGCGCTGGTATGGGGTACATCTTGGACAACAATGATGATGTGCCGATTAAACTGATCGACGGTGTTCATGCCGCAGTGCATTTGGCAGCCATGTTTTGAAGCCTGTCTGTCCAACGACTGATTAAAACCTGAGCTGCAAGGGCCGCCAGTGATGGCAGCCCCGCCAAAACTCTACCAGCTGTTATAGCCCAAAAACTTACCCGACATTTCGACCTTTACACGGTCCCCTTTGGGATGTTCGACCCGCGTCACCGACATGTCAAAATCAATCGCCGACATGATGCCATCGCCGAATTTTTCCTGGATGATGGCCTTGAGTGTCGGACCATAGACGCCCACGATTTCATAGAAACGATAGATGCATGGATCAGTAGGCACCGCCTGTTCCCAGATCTTGGTGGGGCTTTCTGCCAGCACACTTTCTGCCTCTTGCGGCAGGCCCATAACCTTAACCATCAACGCCGCTTTGTCGGCGGGAAAGGCGTTCATGCCCATGGCCGCCGAATGGGTCCAGATCGGGGACATATCGATCTTTTCCGCGATCTCTTCCCATGTCAGACCGACCTGTTTCTTGGCCGACAGGATCATGGCGGTGACGTCTTCTTTGGTCATCTCAGTCATTTGGATTGGTCCTTTATTTCACAGTCCTAATTCAGTAAGTCCGGGGTGATCATCAGGGCGGGGCGTGCCCTCAGCCCAATGAAACAGGCGTTCGGATTCGGAAATGGGCACATCGTTGATTGAGGCGTGACGCTGTGCCATGTAGCCAAGCGCATCGAATACCCAGTTTTCATTGCCATGGGCGCGAAACCACTTGCCGTCGGCATCGTGGTATTCATAACAAAAGCGCACGGCGATTTTGTCATCGCTATGGGCCCAAATTTCTTTGATCAGACGATAGCCATCCTCGGTGGCCCATTTGCGGGTCAGAAAGGCCTCGACCTCGGCCCGTCCGTTCAGAAACTCTGACCGGTTGCGCCATTTGGTGTCAGGCGTATAGGCCAGCGCGACTTTGGCGGGATCACGGCCATTCCAGGCGTTCTCGGCCATGCGCACCTTTTGCACAGCCTCGTCATAGCTGAACGGCGGAACGGGCGCGCGCGGCGGTTGGTCAGTCATGTCTTGACCGCCTGCAACAAGGGCTTCTCGTCAGCCACGCCTTGTGTTTTGTCGATGCGCACAGTTTCGGGCGAATGGGGTTCGCCTTCTGCACTGACTTGCCCAGCCAGTTCCGCTGAACGCTTCCCAAGGAACTGCACCAGATGATTGCGGATGGCGTAGTAATTGGGGTGCTCCACTATATCAGTGCGCACGCGCGGTCTTGGGATTGTGATCTCGACGCTTTCGGCGACACGGGCCAGCGGTCCGTTTGTCATCAACAAGATGCGGTCCGCCAGCAAGATCGCCTCGTCTATGTCATGGGTGATCATAAAGACCGTTTGATCGGTGCCGCTCCAAACCTTGAGCAGCTCTTCCTGAATGGTGCCGCGGGTCAGCGCGTCCAGCGCACCAAAGGGTTCATCCAGCAACAAAAGCTTGGGTTCATTGGCGAAAGCGCGGGCGATCGACACGCGCTGCCGCATGCCGCCAGACAATTGGCTTGGCTTGCGGTGGATGGCATCGCCCGACAGGCCGACCTTGTCCAGGAAGGCGATTGAGTGATCCTCGACCTGCTGCTTTGTCCAATCTGGGAACCGCGCGGCCACCCCGAATGTGACGTTTTTCAGGGCTGTCAGCCATGGCAAAAGCGAATAGTTCTGAAAGACCACGCCGCGATCAAGGCTGGGGCCAGAGACGGCGTAACCGTCCATCTTCACAACACCCTTGGTCGGCTCTGATAGGCCTGCAAGGATGTTCATGATGGTTGATTTGCCGCAGCCCGAATGACCCAGAATGCAAACAAACTCGCCCTTCTCGATGCCAAAGCTGGCGTTTTCGAAAACCGTGAATTCGCCACCTTTGCCGTCAGGATAGCGTTGGGTCAGCTTTTCGATGCTTAGAAATGAATTGGCCATGGGTCTACCTTATTCGACGTAGGCGACGCGCCGCTGGAGCAGGCCAAAGGCCGCGTCCAGCAACATGCCGACAACGCCGATCATGAGAATTGAGAAGATGACGGAGGTCAGGTCGAGGTTGTTCCACTCGTTCCAGACATAATACCCAATCCCGGTCCCCCCGACGAGCATTTCGGCCGCGACGATAACAAGCCATGCGATGCCGATGGAAATCCGCATGCCCGTCACGATGGTGGGTGCCGCCGCGGGTAAAACAACCGTGAAAGCTGTCTTAAGCGCCCCGAGTTCATGGGTCCGCGCCACATTCACCCAGTCTTCGCGCACGCCAGCCACGCCAAAGGCAGTGTTCAGCAACATCGGCCAGATCGAGCAAATGAAGATCACGAAAATGGCAGAGGCCTCAGAGTCTTGAATGATGAAAAGCGCCAATGGCATCCACGCGAGCGGGGAAATAGGCCGCAATACCTGAATGAACGGGTTGAGCGCCTTATAAGCCACCGACGACATGCCGATCAGAAATCCAAGTGGGATCGCGATGATTGCCGCCAGAAAGTACCCTGACAGGACGCGGTAGATCGAATAGCCGATCTGGATGCCGATGCCCTTGTCATTAGGCCCTGCGTCATAGAACGGGTTGGACAGTTCCTGCCACGCCTTCACTGCAACTTCACTGGGGGGCGGCACGCCTGCTTTCGCAGTGCCCGCCCCAGTCAGCAATTCATATTCGGTAAGCTCGCCGGTGTTGATCGCTTGTGCGGAAATTGAGATTTCCCACACAAACAGACCAGCAAAAAGCAAGGCTATCGACCAGATCGCCGCGCGCCCGTTTTCTGACAAACGCTCCATCAGTCGCCCGCTTTGATCGCAAAGCTATCAACATAGGCTTCTGGCTGCGCAGGGTCGAAGCTCTTGCCCATGATCATATGTGATTTGTAGTTTTCTGCCGGTGCTTCATAACCCAGATCGGCCATGACCTTGCGGGCGTCAGACGCGAGGTAGACCTGTTCTGCCACGCCTTTGTAGTCGACATCACCTTCGATATAGCCCCAACGTTTCATCTGCGTCAGGATCCAGACGCCCATCGACTGCCATGGGAAGGGATCGAAATCGATGCGGTCGGGCACGCGCTGCACCTCGCCCAAACCATCGGCATAGGTGCCCGTCAGAACCTGTTCGATCACCGTGACCGGTTGGTTGAGATAGTTCGTAGGCGCGATGGCCGCCGAGATTTCCTTGCGGTTCTCAGAGCTTGACGCGTATTGCGTCGCGTCAATGATCGACTTGAGCAATGCGCCGTAGGTATTTGGCAATTCGGTCGCAAAAGACAAGGGTGCCGCAAAGGCACAGCATGGATGACCTTCCCAGATTTCTTTGGTGAGGATGTGTATGAAGCCAATGCCTTCATAGACGGCACGTTGGTTGAACGGGTCAGGGGAGAGGTAGCCATCAAGGTTGCCGGCTCGGAGGTTGGCGACCATCTCTGGCGGGGGTACAACGCGGATCTGGATGTCCACATCAGGGTCCAGCCCGAATTCAGCCACATAGTAGCGCAGCAGGAAGTTGTGCATGGAATATTCAAAGGGCACGCCAAAAGTGAAGCCCTTCCACTGGCTCGGGTCACGCTTGTCGAGGTGTTCATTGGACAGAACAATCGCCTGCCCGTTGATGTTTTCCACGGCCGGCATGATATATGGCTCGGCCACAGACCCGGCCCCCATTGTCATCGCCAAAGGCATGGGCGTCAGCATGTGGGAGGCGTCGTATTCACCGGAAAGGGATTTATCGCGCGCCACGGCCCAGCCTGCGGTCTTGATAACCTGAGCATTCAATCCGTAGCGCTCATAAAAGCCCAAGGGCTGCGCCATGATGATCGGTGTGGCACAGGTAATCGGCACAAAGCCGATGTTCAGGTCAGTCTTTTCTGGCGGGCCAAGGTCATCCAGAATATTGGCCACCGCCTGTTCGACAGGAAAGACCGAAGCCAGCGCAGCCGCAACAGATGTGCCGCCTAGCATGCCCATAAACGACCGCCGCGCGATGTCATTCTGGCCGAAAACGGAACGGACAATCGCGCTTTCAACCGCCCGCTCCATCATCTCTTCCGATGACATGGCAGTCGGTTCTTTGTGGGTCTTGTCGTGTCCGTGACCTGTCAGACAGGTGTCGCACCCGCAATCCGCACCATGTCTAAGGTCGGTCTTTTCGGAAAATGGATTCCCAAGGCTTTTGATCGTCATGTCCGTCTCCTGTCATTGGTTAACAACATATTTCCACGCAACGCCGCAGTGCAGCAGACCTTCTGCCAAATGCCTTCGAAGTGGGTTGGGTTTGAATTTATTGGTTAATTTTTGGGCGAATGTTACGAGTTTTCGTAAGTTACGGAATTTCGTAATTTGCTCGGCTCCCGCGCCCCCCCATCCTTTACTTCATGCTTGATGAAACCGAATCCGCTGATCTGATCGCCCATCACCCGATGCCAACGATCATTGTCGACACCCGCAGCGACAGTATCGTCGCAGCGAATGAGGCGGGGCGTGCCCTGTTGGGCGAGGCGACACTGTCTGCGCCCCTCTCTCGCCAGATGGAAAATGAATTCTCCGCCGCTGTAGTGTTTTTCGATGCCGTTGCGCATTTCGGATCGTATGTGGACCGCAGCCTCTCGCTGACCAGCGCAACGGGTGCGGCTTTGCGGCTTCAAACCTATGGCGCGCAACTGAAGTCTGGCTTGGTGCTGCTTAGCTTTCTGGATCTTGACGAACATGACCGCCGCAACCAGCAAGCAGAACGAGAGGCGCACCAGAACGCGGGCCTTACCCAATGGCAAAACATCTATGGCTTCTTTCGTGAGGTCGAGGCCCAGAACCATCTGATCCTCGAAGCTGCTGGCGAAGGCATCTATGGCATCAATGCCAAAGGGCAAGCCACCTTCGTGAACCGCGCGGCGCAGGAAATGTTGGGCTGGTCGTCGGAGGATTTGATTGGGCGCGATTTGCATTCAATCATTCACCACAAACACCTGAGTGGTGATCACTTCCCCGCACATGAATGCCCTATCTACAAATCTTTCCGCCGCGACCAGACAATGCGCGTGGAAGATGATGTGTTTTGGCGCAAGGACGGCAAACCGATCCTTGTGGAATATGTCTCGACCCCGATCTACGACCACGATGTGCTGGCCGGAGCCGTAGTGATCTTTCGCGACGTGACCGAACGCAAGGAAAGCGAACGCAAACTGCGCGATGCCCTGGAGCAGGTCGAAGACTTGAAGGTAAAGCTGCAACAGGAAAACGAATACCTTCTGACAGAAATACGCTCGGCGCGGTCCCACACGGGCGTGGTCGGTGTGTCACCCGCAATCAAGTCGCTAAACGCCCAAATTGATCTGGCCGCGCAAAGCGGTGCCCATGTGTTGGTCTCCGGCCCGTCTGGATCGGGCAAGAGCATGACAGCCTCGGCGATCCACGAAGCAAGCGACCGTCACCACCGCCCCCTCGTGCGCATCAACTGCGATCAGAAAAAGGCCGCCGATCTGGAGGCGGAGCTTTTTGGCTATCGTCGCGGTGCTTTTGCTGGTGCGGCGCGGGATATGACGGGCAAATTGCTCATGGCCCACAACAGCACCCTGCATCTGGACGAGGTCGCAAGCCTACCCGCCAAGGTGCAAGCCAGCCTTCACGACGTTCTTCAAACGGGCCACTTCCGGCGTCTGGGTGACGGCACCGACATTCCCGTGGCGGCCAAGGTCATCGCCACCACAAGCTATGATCTGCTTGCCGAGGTGCGGGCCGGACGGTTCCGGCAAGACCTCTATTTTGCCCTGAATGTGCTGCCGATCATGACCGAACCCCTTGTGAACCGGCCCGAAGACATCCCTTACCTCGCGCGGCACTATCTCAACCGCACGATGCGCCGTCTGAGGCTGCCAAAGATGACCCTGACCAAAGCCAATATAGAGACGCTGCAATCCTATGACTGGCCTGGAAATGTCCGGGAATTGGAAAATGTGATTGAACGCACGGCGATCCTTGCCCAAGGCGGCCGGTTGCAGTTCGACATCCAAAGCGGCCCATCAGCTGCACCCACACAGACAAACCGCGTCCTGACCCAAAAAGAGCTGCGCCAGTTGGAAATCAAGAACTTTGAAGCAGCATTGCGCCGCGCCAAGGGCAAGATTTCAGGAACATCCGGCGCAGCAGCAATCCTCGGGCTTGCCCCGACGACCGCATATTCAAAAGCAAAGTCGCTTGGCATCCAGATGGACCAGTTTTCATAGAACGAATTCGAAGGGCAAATGAATGTGCGAAGGCCTATTCACCCAAATTCGAATGATCGCCTTTCATCGCCGTCCCCACTGCATTTCACCCCAGCAACTGACCGCGGCCGGCCTTCGTACGTTTCGCTGCTCGTCTGATGTTTGAAAAGCGGTCTCTGGCCACACGAGCGGCAATGTCGGGAAAGTCCGCATCTCACAAGTTCGCGCAGGTCACAGCGAACAGCGATTTCCCTAGACCATCCATTCGAGATAGCGCGGCGATGAATATCGAAGGGCCCAAGGTGATCATCCCCTGTTTATGCTGCATGCGCAGACTGCACAAAATCGCCGCTGATGCTCGGTTCAAGATGTCCTACGGCAGCAGGGATCGCTGTAATTCGTTCATTTTGCGGCAAGAATTTTGACGGTAATTCATCCTCCGGCTCAACAGGTCCGGTTCAACGGACATGCAAGTGTGACCTGAACCCGTCAACCTTCATTATGATTGCGGGAGCCTTAGCGGTCAGATCAACCCACACATTTCGAAATGAAAACTTGCATCAATCGGCCCAAAATCAGACCTCTCCTTCGCAAGTATCCGCGCTCTAACCAATACGTCTTTGAATGTCGCGTCTTTCTGCCAGCTCGCGGTGTTCAAACCAGCGTAAAACTGCGCTCCGCCGCGCGCATCTGAATTTCGATTGAAAGGAAAAAAGCGACGTCACAATCTGAGTTTCCTAGACAAAACTCAGTTGGGAAAAAACATGGAATCGAATGGCAGCTATCAGGACTTTTTGGACTCTTTGCGGGACTTTGAAAGTGGTTGGGATCGCGAAAGATACAACAATGGGCAGATCAGCGAAGAGCAACTCAACACTTGGGCTGGGGGAACGGCAAACGAGCTCTTTCCACAGTATAACGTTTGGGGTGATTTAAACGACAACGAATGGAAGGCGATGTCATACACATCGATGAACACGCTTGGATTTGTCGGTTACCAATTCGGCGAGCAATTGCTGATCGACCTCGGTTACTATGATGATACGTCGTTTTTTGGTGCGGGCGAGGTCACCAATCTTTGGGATGGGACGTGGACAGGTAAAAACGGCGTCAATTCGCTTGATGAATTCAAAACGGAAGCCGCTCAAGAAATCGCCATTCGGGAAGCTTTTGGTCACAATCTAGGGATCATCCAGGAGGGTCTTGCCCACAACGGCGAAAGTTTTGACGATTATCTTGGAACCACAAGAACATTTTTCGACAATGGCGTTGAACAGACTGTGGAATTGTCATTGACCGGTATCTTGGCTGCGGCTCATTTGCGGGGTCCGTTTGGGACATTGAACTTGTTGCAGAATGGGAGTGTTTCTGCTGATGAGTTCGGGACATCTATCCTGCGCTACATCGAACAATATGAAGGGTTTGATGCACCCAGCATCGATGAGATGATTGAATTCTATCAAAGCCGGGTGACGGGGGATGAGGGGATTGGCGGCAACACAGCGACACCGCCTTTGACACCCCCACCGCCCTCTCCTGAGGTTGATCCCGGTGATACCGGCGCAAATCCGGTCGATGCCGGAACGGCCACCCATGTGCTTGATTGGGCCTGGGCGGAGGCGACGGTTGATCGCGATTTTGACCCCGAAACGGACACCATTCTTATCCGCTGGTTCAATGCTGAACAGTTGGACATCACCGAAACTGACGCTGGTGTCGTCTTTGCCATACCCAGCAACAACCAATCGCTGACACTCGAAGGCGTGACCTTGGCCGATCTTGACCTCGCCCGCATCACTGCATTGGATGTTTCCGCGCAGGCCGAATTGGCGGCGCTGATAAGTGGGACACCCACGTCAACAACCACCCCAGAGCACGATCAAGGCAACGATGATCACACCCACGATGACAGCGAAGATGGCCATACCCATAGCGAAGGCGAAGATGGTCATGATCACATGAGCGGCGTCATGACGACAATCACACTTGCTTCTGAAAGCCGAACAATCGACGGGTTCAATCCGAACCAAGACATGGTGCACATTGAGGCAGGTATCACGGATGACCGTCTTCAGATTTTTGAAGAAAACGGGGATGCATTGGGCATGACCACGCGCATTGTTGTTCTCGATGAAACCGGGAACCCACAATCGACGACCATTCTAACCGGGGTTGGCTTGTCCGACCTGACGATGTCGAACTTTTCGATTGCCGAGCAGTCTGCACAAAACGAAATTGCGTCCGCCATCGGGGTTGCTATCACGACGCCCGGTACCTCAGAGGGTTTCGAGGTGATTTACGACAGTGATGGGTCTAATCCCGTCGTCACGACCGGAGCAACGGATCAAGGTGGCATCAAATATCGCGCGGACACCAACGCTGACGACATCGTTGGGTTTGACATCAACAGCGATCAAATTGATCTCGGCGGAACATCCGTTCACGGCATGATCATCACCAAAACTCCGTCAGGAGAGCTTGCCCTTGATAGCCCATGGTCGAATGCGTTGCAGATCGTAACAGGCGTGCAAATCGATGCGCTCACGATGGACAATTTCGCAATCGTTGGAAACGAACACATGCGTCAGGATCTGGGCGGTGTCATGAGTTGGGAGTTGGGCGTCGGGCCGCGTGAGGCGGACACAGTTTATGTGCGCAGCCATGAATACGGCGTACAGGAAACCGTCGATAACTTTGACCCAAGCACGATGAAAATCAGCTTTCTGTATTATGGCACCCGCGAACGTCTTTCGGTTGAAGATACGGACGCTGGCTTGGTCATTTCCACCCTCCCATCGGGTCAAAGCATGACCCTGAGCGGGATCACAAAGGCGGATCTCATTCCGGGGAACCTTGAGTTCCACCACGATCAGGTGATCGAAGACAACCTGGAAACACCTTTTGGATTTAGCGCAGAACAGGTTTCGCTTGTGTCCCGCGCTGATATCCTGAACCCAGATGCGCCCGCCGGAGCCTCCACCGACGGACTGCAAGTGCGTCCGGGCGAGTTCTCGACATCGAATGTTGCTTCAGAAGAAGGCGGCACATCAGACAGCGGTATCAATAATCAGGGCAATGATACGCCACCACCGGCAGACACGGCCACGCCCACAGAAGTTGTCATCGGCGCCTCTGTCGACACCCTGATATTTACCGACGGTGTTGCAGACACCGCAGAAATAACTTGGGATTGGGGACAGCAATCCGAGATTTCAAACTTTGATACCGCACAGGATCTGATTGATCTCAACGCGTTAAGTGATGGACAGCTCGGTGTCAGAGAAGCAGACGGAAATCTGTATTTTGAGGTTGTCGATAATGGTGGCCACAGTACAGCGCTTATCGGCGTGCAGGCCGAAGACTTAAGCGCTTCAAATCTGACAGCCGATGCATGGAATGCCGTCTTGTCGCCGGAATCTAATCTTATGGGACAACTGGTTGACCTTGGCTTTGAACTAGCCTGATCGGTATTGTCCAAGGCTGCAAACCCAAAAACCGGGGCGTGTCCAATCGCCCCGCTATTTTGCAACGCTGTTTCACTTTTCCAGAGTCAGGGTCATATCAAATAGCCTATGGTTGTGACACGTGTGATCTCAACAATGAAAATCTTGAACCAACGGTCTTGCGATCGGTGTCACTGCCAAGCGGCATGAAAACCGGCCATTCGAAAGCCGCGCAGCGAGGATATTCAGGGCAGCTCTCGTAGGGTGGCGAAGTTGGTTTTCGCCGCCACCAATCAAATGTCGGCTGCTCCACCGGTTGCAGATTTTCTCGAAACTCATTCATGCTGGCTCCATTGCGGACAAATGCCCCCGCGACACCAAAACGGCAACGCCAAACAAAACACATCCGCTGGTCAAGATTATCGTTGCGTTTAGCCCCATTGCATCCACCAGCAGCCCCATCCCGGCGGTTCCAAGCGTGGCCAACCCCCAAAAGGCGGTCTGGTCTACAGCCACGATCAAACCGCGATCGCTTAAGGGGCTGTTGCTGAGGTATTTTCCATAGACCAAAGGCTTGCCAACTTTCACACCGCCAAAAACGAAAATGATCACACACAAAGCCGGAAAACTGCTCACCCCAATCAAAATAAGCAGACCCGCACCATAAAGCCCCCAAATTCCCAGCGACACAGCGCCCGGACGCATAATTCTGGACGACAATCGCTTGGTGATTGCCGTTGTAAAGATCGCGCCGATCCAAGAGGAAATACCGATCAAAGCGATCCTATCGCCGTATTCTGGAAAGTTCTCACGCAGGGTCAGAGGTACAAGAATATACCCAGCAGGCACGATGATGAGCCCGAGCAATGCGCTGGACAACAGGATGTCGAAATTTTCCGGACAGGTTCTGTAATGCAGAGCAATCCTCTGAAACATACCAAGCCGCAAGCCGACCTGCCCGCGGGAAGGCGATGCCTGCCCATGCCCGTTACGCCGATGCGCCCGCAGGAAAAACACGCTCATTGCCATCAGGACTCCATTCACGACAAACCCGCCGGTTGCCGTCAGCAAAGGCAGCAGAAGCCCGGACACATTTCCCGTCAATTTCGCGATGTTATGAGCCGTTGCCGCGAGTAAGCTATTGTCCTGAACCGGCTGATCCGTTGCACCGGGGATAAACGTATCTATCGCAGGGTTGGAAACCGCACTGACGATCCCGGCACCAACACAATACAGGAAAAACAGCTCAGGTACGAAGCCGAACTGAAAGTCCAAGACCCCATAGGAAATCAATATCACCGCAAAAATGCTGGTCGAAACAACGTAGCTCAGCCCCGCACCAACCTTATCCGTCAGCGCACCACCGAAAATCGTGAATACCAGAAACGGGGACAAGACAAGCGCTTGATAAAACCCGATTTCTGTCGCCGTAAGATCCGCATGAAACGCCATGTACCACGTGAACAGAACGGTTTGCAGACCTTCGCCCCAATGCCAAAATCCATAAGCCTTGAAAAAATTTCTGTTGAACAAAGGAATACGCTCTCGTTCTCGGAGGGGCCAAACCGCAGAGGTCTCTGCCTTCCCAATCCACCAATTTCATCTTAATATTCGAGTAAGAAATACCTTTTCATCATAATATTTCAATATAAATTATGATGAAAAGACTTCAGGTTAGAATGGCACATGAACAAAAGAGCAACGCAAGAGATTATCGGAACCCGAATGCGCGAGCTGCGCAAAGCCAAGGGTCTGACGCTTAAGCAATTGGCAGAGCAGACAAATTTATCGGTTGGATACCTTAGCCAACTTGAACGGCAAGATGCCGACCCATCGGTGCGCAGCCTCAATGTGATTGGCGCTGCGCTCGGTGTCGGGATCAATTGGTTCTTTCCCGATCCTGAAGAAGAGGCCGATCCCGCAAGCGATATTGTCGTGCGTGGCACCCGCAGACGCGCGCTTCGCTTCGATTCGGGGGTCCGTGACGAATTGCTATGTCCGTCTCTCAGCGGTCAGCTTGAAATGATTCTGACCACCTTTGCCCCCGGTGCCAGTTCTGGCAATACACCTTATTCACACAAGGGCGAAGAAGGTGGCTATGTCGTGGAAGGGATTCTGGAACTGACAGTTGAAGATCAAGTGATGACCCTTGACCCGGGGGATTCCTTTCGCTTCGCATCGACACGACCACATCGTTATCACAACCCCGGCGACACCAACACGGTGCTGGTCTGGGCGGTGACACCTCCACACTACTAAACCACGCGCGCCATCTTCAAACTGTACCAAGTGTCGCATGAGAGTCGTTCTTAGAAACACAATCTGCACATCCTCTGCAGAAACCGACAGAATGATCTGCAATCCTGTTCCGTAAATCTCTGCTGAACATTCAGCCGGGAGACTGCACGATGACCGAATTCACGATACGAGGCTTACCTAAGTCAATTGCAAATGATGGGTGGTGGCTGGCATGCACCACGGCCTCAGAACCCCTTGAAAAACAGCCTCGCGCTGGACGCTCTGATAAAATGACCAAAATGTCGCGGAATACCTTTCTTTTGGTTGCGGCGTTGATGTTGCTAGCGGATTTCCTGTTTTGGGAACATTCCATTGGTGTGTCGCTGGTGATTTACAGTGCAGCTTTGAGTCGAGCCGCGATTGCAAGTCTTCGCCCGCAATTCACTGTGGTCAAATGGGGGGGAATTGCGAGCATTTGGATCGTCTGTGCCCTGCCAGTTGTCGAATACACTCAGTTTATGTCCGTGAGTATTCTTGTCGCTGGGCATCTCGGGTTGTTGGTTTGGTGTGCCATGCAATCAACTGCGTTGGGCTCGATCATCCGCAATCTAATACGTTTGCCCTATCTGTTACCGGCGTTTTCGTTTCTTTCGAGCCTAGCAGCCATTCGTACAGCAAGGATGCCAGGAGAACTAAAGCCGAGCCGCGAAGCTGTGATGGTTTGGTTGCTGCCATTGATCGTCGGCAGTGTATTTCTGCAGCTATTTGTGGGGGCGAATCCGGTTTTTGAACAGTGGTTAGATCAGGCCACGCGACTCAACATTAGTGTCGGCGATCCTTCGCGCGTGGTGTTTTGGTCTTTCATAGCTTTTGCCGTCTATCCCTTCGTTGCGTTCATCAACCTGTCCAAAAGCTTCAAGTCGGGCCCGACGCGCCGGTTTTCGCTGCCAAAAAGCGTTGATGGGATAATCAATGCCCGCTCGATAACGATTTCACTTTTCCTGTTTAATGCGATGTTTCTGACCCAGAATGCGACCGACATCGCGTTTCTCTGGGGCAGTGCGGCGCTGCCAGAGGGCCTAACATATGCGCAGTACGCGCAAGCCGGTGCTTATCCTTTGATGGCCACATCTATTCTGGCGGGCTTGTTCGTATTGATCTCTAGAGGGTTCATCACATCTGCGCCGCTGTTGAAACTATTGTTGTTCGTGTGGATCTTGCAGAACATCTTTCTGGTGTCATCGGCTCTAACGCGACTTGGGCTTTATATCGATGTGTATGGCCTCACTTATCTGCGGATTCGCGCTGGCATCGGAATGGGGCTGGTTTTGGCTGGGATGGCTTTGTTGGCTTGGCAATTGTGGTTCAGCAAATCGAATACATGGGTGAGCGCTTTATTCGCCGGGGTTTGCGCTACAACAATCTATGCAGGTTGTTTTGTGAATTTCGGCTATGTGATCGCTCGCGAAAACCTGACACGAGGGGCTGATGGGATTGATGAATACTATCTGTGCCAGAATACAACCCTTGTAATGAATGCTCTGGTCGAACATGCAAAGGAGACCGGCACCATTTTTTGCAGGCATTCAAACCAACACCATATCACCATTCCCCAAGGCTGGCGCAGCTGGGGGTTGCGCGAAACGCGCCTTTTTGCTGCCCATCACAATTACCTGACGCTGATCGAAGAGAACGACGTGACATCAATAAAACCGTCAACTAGAAATCGGTCAGGGGAGAAAGTCCGATGATGCCCGACATCTTGGTTGTGGATGACGATGCCAGCATTCGTTCGGTTATTCGCATGGCTCTGGAAGACGCCGGGTTAAAGGTGTCCGAGGCTGCAAACGGCAAAGCCGCTTTGATCGAGCAACGTCGCACCCCGCGTGCGCTGGTGATTCTGGACATCGGCATGCCAGAGCTCGACGGCTTTGAAACCTGCAAAACCTTGCGTAGCTTTAGCGCCGTTCCCGTGCTTTTCCTGACAGCGCGGGATGAAGAGATCGACCGCGTTCTCGGTTTTCAGCTCGGCGGCGACGATTATGTCACCAAGCCTTTCAGCCCACGAGAACTGGTGTTGCGCGTCAAAGCAATTTTGGCGCGGGCACGGCCAGTTGACCCTGATACGTTGCTTGTACATGGCGACCTAAGCCTGCGCATTCTTGCCCATGAGGCCGAGCTTGCCGGGAAAATGCTAGAGTTGACGGCGACCGAATTCGCTCTTCTTAGTACATTGATAAAAGCGCCAGAGCGCGTACGCACACGTGATCAAATCATCACCAGCATTTACGGCGACAATAGCGTCATGCCTGACCGTACAATTGACAGCCACATCCGCAACTTGCGTCAGAAAACCCAGGCGCTCGGCTACACCGATATCATCCGCACAATTCATGGCGTCGGTCTGCGATTGGGATCATGTACGACGTGACGGTGCCGGATAAATGGCGGCCTTCTTTGGCACAATTGATCGCTTTTGTTGTCGGGTTATTGGTTGTCCTACCATTTTTTGTGCTGATCGCCGCGCGGATCACCAGCAATCAATTTGTCCGAGAGACAGAGGCCAACCTGCATTCTCAAGCTGCAATCTATGCGGCGCGTTTTGCTCAAGCATATGCAGACGCAGCCACACCACCTGAAGGACACCGCCTGAGCGCAGCGCAACAAGAACGACTTGCGCAGGACTGGCACCCCATAGAAGCCAGTTTAACTGTCAGCAACAGGTCTATTCTACCTCCACGGCCTGACCCGATGATCGCTGCACCGGGACCGGATGAAGTGTACCTTCAGGTTGGCAAAGCATTGTCAGATCTCGCGATACATGCACGAAAGACCACCTTGGTAGGGTTCTTGGCCCTTGATCTAAACGGTACGATTATCGCAAAATCAGGCACCGAAACGGGCACTCTTCAACACATCAAAGAGGTGCAGCGCGCTCTGAGAGGGGATATCGTTTCTGTTGCTCGATGGCGCGATGAAGAATATCGAAATCACTCGCTTCGATCTGTCAGCCGCGACACCAAGTTTCGGGTCTATGTCGCGCATCCTGTGAGTGTCGCGGATCATGTTGTTGGCGTAATTTACCTGTCGCGCACGCCATCCAACCTGAATAAATACCTTTTTCAGCAGCGTCATACACTGATGTGGCTCACGATTGGCGTCCTCATCGCCGCGTCTTTGATCGGGGCATTCTTATGGCGGTTTCTGACTCGCCCACTGCTTCAATTGCAAAGGCAAGCACAGGAAATCGCCATCGGAGAAACCGAAACGCAGTTACCTGGTTACGGCGTAAAGGAACTGGCGGGTCTGGGGCAAAGCCTGATTAACATGGGGGCAACCCTGCGCAAGAATGCCGCCGCAGTTCAGACCTACACAAAACACGCAACGCATGAGCTGAAGTCACCGGTCACTTCCATCATGGGTGCTGCGGAATTGCTGGAGGCGCCACAGATACAGGACGCACGCAGAAGAGCGCTTGCCGCAACAATCAAGGCCGATGCCGCCCGCATGGACCGCTTACTGAACCGCATGCGAGAAATGGCTCGGGGGCAGTCCTTTCAAACCACCAAACAGGCCAAACTTAATGAACTTCTTCCGATTTTGGCGGGAAAGTTTGATCAACTGTGCATCGAACCACACGGAGATATCGACCAGCCTTTACCGATTTCTCAAGAGGCCGCTCTAATTTGTTTTGGTCACCTGCTGGAAAACGCCACAGAGCATGACGCCAAAACCGTGCAGGTCACTTTTGATGCAAAAAATCGGCTCATCAGTCTACGGGATGATGGCACAGGGATATCACCTGCGAATGTGGCCAAAGTTGCAGAGCCATTTTTTACGACAAAGCGGGAAACAGGAGGCACTGGAATGGGCCTTACAATCTGCGCAGAGCTTATTGCCCAACAGGGCGGGGATTTAGAAGTCGTCCCTTGCGCAGTTGGAACGGAAATTAAGATGATTTTTGAAAAGATCTAAGCCACGTCTTTCGCGCAGTAGAACTTCGAGATTGAACAATCGTCATTTTCAAACCGGGCCCTGCGCCAAGCCCAGCCAAATTACATTTTGTCCCCCACTGGCGACCTTGGCTAAGATTGCAGCAAAGTTTGGGTTCGGGTCAGGCATGATTGATCCTTGGGCCAGTATCGCGTCACGCGGCCTATCGATATGATGCAGCAAATTCGTCGTATTGGGTCAACGGTGCGCGTGGTGCCACACTCGGCCAGGTCGATATCGTTTAAGATCCGGACCTTTCGCAAAAGATTGGCTCGCAATACACCGAATTTTTGGCGTCTCTTGCACCTATTCCGCGTAAATTCCCCCTCGCGCCCAATTCACATTGAACCCCGTTACGCTTAAACACGTCTTTAACAACCAAACGGGGGACATATGACCGACCTTTTGACCATCCAAAATCTCGGCAATCTGGTGATGCTCTGCTTTCTTCAAGCGGTATTGGGTTTTGACAACTTGCTCTACATCTCCATCGAGAGCCAACGTGCGCCAGTCGCCCAACAAGCCGCCGTGCGCCGCTGGGGCATTATCATCGCGGTCGCCCTGCGCATTGTGCTCCTGTTCACTATGATCCAGCTGATTGATGCAATGGCCGAACCGTTCTTTATCCTTAACTGGGAGGGCGTGCTGACAGGCGGCGTTAACTTTGCCACCTTGGTCTTTATCATCGGTGGTGCTTTCATCATGTACACTGCGGTCAAGGAAATCGGCCACATGTTGGCCGTTGAACACCTTGATACCGACATCGAAGGGAAATCCGGCAAATCCGCCTTTCAGGTTGTCATGCTTATCGTCTTAATGAACCTGATTTTCTCTTTTGATTCAGTGCTCTCTGCGCTTGCGATCACAGATGTCTTCTTCATCCTGGCCACCGCGATCATCCTGTCAGGTATTGCGATGCTGGCGCTGGCTGACGCGGTGACGCGGTTCCTTGAAGCCAACCGCATGTACGAGGTCCTCGGCTTGTTCATTCTGCTGATCGTTGGCATTGTGTTGCTGGGAGAGGCCGGTCAGGCCGCCGCCCATGCGACCCATAACCCTGAACTGGCATTGAAATTCTTTGGCTACGAAGTCATCCCAATGTCAAAAACCACCTTCTATTTCTCTGTCCTCGTGCTGGTCGCGGTTGAGGTGATCCAATCGGGCTACACCCGCAAACTTAACGCCGAACGCCGCACCGGGGCACGTCACTAGCAACACAGACCCAAAACGCATAAGTTAACCGCAGTGAGGGACCATGGCCCGCGTGATACTGATCTTGATGGGGCTCGCAATTTGCGTCGCCATCGCCGCAGTGCTCTACGCAATCTGGACCAATGTCGTCACTGCGGGCAACCGCGCACTGGCCTCCCTCGGGGGCAATTCAAAGGAGGGGCAAATGGGGCCCAAGAGCATTAAAAAGGCCGCTTATATCGCTCTGATCGTGGTGCTTTTTGGCACTGCCACCGGTTCGCTGGGGGGAATGTAGCGTATGGCTGAACGGTTTGGTGGCAAATATAGCCCCGATGGCAAAGCGGACACTGCACCGCGCCGTGCCAAACGCATTGAGGTAGACCCCGCCGGGGGGCGCTCAAATGTGATGTTCATCCCGGCAATACCGCTTGTTGCGACCACCTTGTCTGAGGGTGCATTGCCAATGACACTGGGGCTTGCGGGCGCTGCTGTATGGACCTTGTCCGCATGGTTGCTGCGCGAAGGTTTGCAGGCCCAAGCCACCTATGAAGGACGCAAGGTGGCCCGCCGCCCGGCCATTCCGCGCAAAATCTTTGCGGCTGTGGGCTTTGGCATCGGCACCGCCCTTGCTGTGGCCGCCCATCTGGAAACAACAACTGAACTGTTGTCATCGCTGCTGTTTGGGCTCTGTACCACTGCCCTGCATCTGGCGGCCTTTGGCATTGATCCGCTGACCTCCAAAGGCATGGAGGGGGTTGATACCTTTCAACAGGACCGCGTCGCCCGGGTGGTGGACGAAGCCGAAAAACATCTCGATGCTATGACCGATGCCATGCGCCGCGCAGGTGACCGGATCGCCGCCGCCAAACTTGAGGATTTTCAAGAAACCGCCCGCACCCTGATCCGCACTGTCGAAGAAGACCCGCGTGATCTGACCGCTGCGCGTAAATACCTTGGCATCTACCTGCAGGGTGCGCGGGACGCGACGATCAAATTCGCCGATATCTATAGCCGCACAAACGACACCGCCGCACGGGATGATTATCTGGCACTGCTGGATGATCTGGATCAAAACTTCGCCGCGCGCACCCAAAAATCGCTGCTGGATGACCGCAGTGATCTCACCATCGAAATCGACGTTCTGCGCGACAGGCTCGCGCGCGAAGGGGTGCAGCTCGACTAAGCCACACACCTCAACCATCACCTTAAGGGACCATAGTATATGTCTGAAACAATACGTGAAAAAGCCAACCAATCCCTCGCTCTTGTTGAGGAAGTAACCGCCGTCGTCCTGCCTGAACCCACAGAAGCAAACGCAGTTGTCACCCTTGAGCAAGCCGACAAACCGTTGGGAGATGAGATCAAACGCCGCATGGCAGAGATCGACATGAGCGATACGCAATCTATCGTGTCCTTTGGATCAGCCGCTCAGGCAGAATTGCAGGAAATCAGCCAAAGCATGCTGGCTGATGTCCGCAACAAAGACGTCGGGCCCGCAGGCGATTCCTTGCGCAGCATCGTAACCACCATCCGCGGCTTCTCGGTCTCGGAACTTGACGTGCGCCGTGAACGCAGCTGGTGGGAAAAGCTCATCGGGCGCGCCGCCCCCTTTGCCAAATTCACCGCCAATTTCGAAGAAGTTCAGGATCAGATCGATCGGATCACCGATAACCTTCTCAGCCACGAACATACGCTTTTGAAAGACATCAAATCGCTCGATATGTTGTACGAAAAAACGTTGCAATTCTACGATGAACTGGCGCTCTATATCTCCGCAGGTCAGGCCAAGCTGGCGGAACTGGACACCAATGTGATCCCCGCCAAAGAAAAAGACGTCCAAGCCGCTGCCGAAGATGCCGCCGTCATGGTCGCACAGGAATTGCGCGATATGCGCGCCGCCCGCGATGATCTGGAACGCCGGGTGCATGATCTGAAACTGACCAGACAGGTGACCATGCAATCGCTGCCCTCCATCCGGTTGGTACAGGAAAATGACAAAAGCCTCGTCACAAAGATCAACTCAACGCTTGTCAACACGGTCCCGCTTTGGGAAACCCAATTGGCACAGGCGGTGACCATCCAACGTTCAGCCGAAGCCGCAACAGCCGTGCGCGAGGCCAACGATCTGACCAACGAATTGTTGACCTCCAACGCGAAAAACCTGCGCGACAGCAACAAGATGATCCGTCAGGAAATGGAACGGGGCGTGTTCGACATCGAAGCAGTCAAACAGGCCAACGCTGACCTGATCGGCACAATCGAGGAATCGCTGCAAATCGCCGACGAAGGCAAAGCCAACCGCGCCGCCGCTGAAACCGAATTGCAGGAAATGGAGGCCAAGTTGCGCGATACGCTTGCCGCCGCCAAAGCCAAAAAGACCGGGCTGGGTGAAACCGCCTCTGGTTCGGTCCCCGGCTAAGCAAATGGGTTGCACCAAACGTCATACCCCACGTCGTTTCACCGCTGCTATGGCTGCGTTGCTGGTGGTGTCGGGCTGTGCCCAAATCCCGGTGCAACCCTCTCTCAAACCTCAGGCGCGGCCCACAACTGCGCCGGTTAAACCCGCCCCTGTTGTGGCCAAACCCACCTCGCAAAAAAGCGCCGCCTTGCGCCAATACCTCAATCAGGTGCAAAGCGCGCAACTTAGTCAGGGGTTATTGCGACAAGACGGGGGCGGAGTGGACACGCCCTTTAGCGCCGATATGCTGGCACGCAACTTTGAACAGATCGCCTTCTTTAACGAATACAACGGCAACTTTACCGGACGCGGGGGGGCCAGCCCGTTGCGCCGTTGGGAAACCTCCGTTCGGATGACAGTGATCTACGGAGATGGTGTTCCCCCCTCGCAACGCAACGCAGATACCGACTTGGTTCGCCATTACGCCGCCCGCCTAGGTCGTGCCACGGGGCATCCGGTATCGGTCGCGCCAAATCCCAACTTTGCGGTCATCATCGCCTCAGAAGACGACCGCGCCACCGCGCTTGAACAGGCAGCAGCCCGCATTCCGGGCATCACAGTCGACTCGTTGCGCGCCCTGCGCGACATGCGCCGCGACACCTATTGCGCCGTTGCCGCCTATGCCGCCGGACCTGACCCAAACACCTATACCGCTGCTGTTGCAGTGATCCGCTCTGAAAACCCGGACCTGTTGCGCCTGTCCTGCATTCACGAAGAACTGGCCCAAGGCATGGGCCTTGCCAATGACAGCCCCGCTGCACGCCCATCCATCTTTAACGATGACGATGAATTCGCCTTGTTGACCAATCATGACGAACTGCTGCTAAAAATGTTGTATGATCCCCGCCTAGACGCAGGCCTCACCGCCCAAGAGGCCGCTCCCGTCACCCGCATCATCGCCCGTGAACTGATCGGCGGCCCGCTGTAGAATGGCTTTACGCGCCGGATTTACCGCGCGACTGCCCCATCATGGGTTTACCACTTACACCCGATGACCACCCGTTGCAGAACCATCGCTTGATCCCCCTGCCCGCAAAGGGCCGGTCTCCATCACCAAAAAACAGTAAACCGCGATACCACAAACGCCTTTCGACCACCTCACATCACCCCACGTTTTCGTGATTTAGGTTGTGCAAATCTGTGATTTCTCTATCTAAGCGAGAAGACGCGAAACACAAGGACACTTTCCAAATGACTGATGCGCCAACCTCGCCCGCCGCCGCCCCCTTGCCGCTCTTGCCGCTGCTTCTGGCGGGTCTTGTTGGCGAACTCGCCTTTGAACTTTACGCATGGCTCATTTCACCACTGATCTTTGGACCCTCGCTGCAACCCGCAAATCTGGTCATTGCCCTGACCAATATCGCGACGGGCATCAAAATTCCCTATGCTGTTGCTTTCCCGATCCATTTCCTGATTGGCGCCGTTGGATTTGCGCTGTTCTTCTGGCTGGTACATCGGTTGTCAGGCCTAAGCCTGATCCTGTCAGGGCTGGTGACAGGGCTGATCTTGTGGTTTGTCGCGCAGGGCATTCTCGCTCCTGTGGTTGGGCGTGACTTTATGATGGGTTTTGGTCCCTACACCCAATCCTCCTTTGTTGCACATACCGGCATGTGCCTGCTGATGGCCATAGCTTTGCGCGGCCTTCTTGCCCGCTCCAAACCGCCCCTCACCTAACGCGTCAGGCCGTTCTCCCAAGACAGGTTTCACCGCCAATGCCCCAAGCCGCTTGCCCGGCAGCGCATTGGCAACACATGTTCAGGGTCAGACCCCAATGATCGGTCCATTCCCGGACCACCAAAGCCGCAAAATGCCCATCGCCATAGCCTTGCCCGCTCGTTATAACGCAGGTGGGTAACTGACAAAGGGCTGCGTAATGGGTATTTTCGACTTTCTCTCAGGCGAGTTTATCGACGTCATTCACTGGGTTGATGACACACGAGACACAATGGTCTGGCGCTTTGAGCGCGAAGCGCATGAAATCAAATATGGCGCCAAACTCACCGTGCGCGAAGGTCAGGCCGCTGTCTTTGTGCACGAAGGTCAGCTTGCAGATGTGTTCACCCCCGGTCTCTATATGCTTGAGACCAACAACATGCCGATCCTGACCACCCTGCAACATTGGGATCATGGCTTCAAAAGCCCCTTTAAATCCGAGATTTACTACGTCAACACCACCCGTTTCAATGATCTGAAATGGGGGACGAAAAATCCGATAATCGTACGCGATCCCGAATTTGGTCCGGTGCGCTTGCGCGCCTATGGCACCTATTCCGTTCGCATCAGCGACCCGGCGCGGTTCCTCACTGAAATTGTCGGCACCGATGGTGAATTCACCATGGACGAAATCAGCTATCAAATCCGTAACATCATCGTTCAGGAATTCTCGCGCACCATTGCGCGTGCCCAAATCCCGGTTCTGGACATGGCCGCCAACACCCGAGAGCTCAGCCAACTGGTCGGCAAAGAAATCAGCGCCCAATTGGCCGATTACGGCCTCTCCATTCCCGAACTCTACATCGAGAACGTCTCGCTCCCACCCGCAGTCGAAGAGGTCATGGACAAGCGTTCCTCCATGGGGGTGATCGGGAACCTCAACGAATATATGCAATTTCAGGCCGCCGAAGCTTTGGGGCGTGATGGCGCCGGGGCGGCTGCCCTTCAGGCAGGACTTGGCGCTGGCCTTGGCATGCAGATGGGCCAAAACGCCGCCGCCGCTGCAGGTCCATGGGGGGCGCGCACCGCAGCCCCAACGCCACAGGCCGCTGTGACAGCAGCGCCTCCACCGCCGCCGCCACCTCCGATCGAACATGTCTGGCATATCACCGCAGGCGGCAATACCTCTGGCCCCTTTTCCAAAGCCGCCATGGGCCGCAAAGCCTCTGATGGCGCGCTCACCCGCGACACCCTTGTCTGGACACCGGGTCAGGACGGTTGGCAAAAAGCCGAAGACGTCACCGAATTGGCCCAGCTCTTTACCGTTCTGCCCCCACCACCGCCCCCCGGCACGTGACCCAAAAGGGCGAAGAGCCCCCGGTGGCCCGATATTTTCGGGCCACACCACCCGGTCCTTTCTGTGCGCGCCACTGTATCGCCCAGCCAATTCATGCATAGCCGCCTGACCCATCTATTGCCCCACCGCCGCACCGCCCTCAAAACGGTGCATTGGACCAGCCTGCCCTTGCTGATCTGGTTCCTTCTGGTCACCCCGGATGATGTCCTGCCGTTTGGGCAAAAGGCATTTCAGGCCCATTCGATCCTCGCTCTGATCTTTGTCACCTTATGTCTGTTGTGGACGGCTGATTATCTACGTCGAGGTCTCGCAGGGCGCCCCGGTCCAAAATTGAAACCATGGGCGCGGCGATTGCACCAAACCCTGCACAAGGCGCTTATCTGGGGGCTCTTTGGCATCGCCATCACCGGTTTTCTGCTTGGCCTGACGTCCTCGGTTGTGCTCAAGGCGGGTGGGTTTCTGCCAATCGCACCCCCACTTGGTTTGAAACAAGCCAATGACATCATTGGACAAATCCACATCTACGAATTCTATCTGGTTGCGTTGATCGCCTTGATCTACGCCATCTTCCACATCTGGCGACATATCGCGCTCAAAGACAACGCATTGCGCATCATGGTCCCCAAACGCCTGCACAAATACATGTAAAGACCTGTAATGACCTGTATCAAACGTTTAGGGATGGGTCGGGATTGGGCGCTCTCAGGGGCAGGACCCCTTAAGCACAAACAGATTTTCCACCTTGACCAATAACACCCGCGCCAGTTTCAACGCCAATATGATAGAGGGCGCAAAGACCTGATTTTCCACCGTGCTCATCGGTTTTCTCGTCACGCCCACCGCCCCGGCAGAGGCGGCTTGCGTCATTTCAACGGCTTTGCGATGCGCTGCCAAATGCACCTCCATCCGCCTCACCGCCCTCGCAGATCAAAGACCACAGTTCCCAAAAGATAGGCCGCAGCCGTCAACGTTCCCATCGCCGCAATGGCACTGAACCCGGTGATCCATTCCAGATATAGTGGCACACCAAACACCGGATAAAGCCAGACCGCCACCCAGAAACCCAGCTTTTGCGCCTTGCCATCATCCGCCCTGAACCCTTCATCAAAGGACGCCTCGATACTTTTGGTATCACTCACTGCAACGCTGGTCCAAATCGTTACCAACGCCAAAAGTCCGGCCACCCCAGGGATCCAAACCGGCATCGGATCAGGCTGCCCTGTTGCCAATACCAACACCGCATAGGTCAGACAAACACAGCCCGTAAGCGCCAGTGAAACCATTCGAATATGATCAAGGGATTGGGACGTCATTTTACTCTCCATGTAACGTTAAGGTTACACAGATATTTCACACCCGCGAAGTAACGTCAAGGTTACCTTTCGGTGTTTCTCAAAAAGCACCCCCCACATGATCGCTTGACCTCACCGTCTCGCTGAGTGACCTTCCCCCAAATCCTCCCACAGCTGAGCCCGCATTGTGACAGACATCCCGCCACACGACACCCCGCTAAGCGAACATCGCTTTCCCTGCGATACCTGCGGATCTGATCTGCGCTATGCGCCCGATGCCGGCGATCTGGTCTGCGATCACTGCGGCAATGAACAGGAAATCGAAGGCACAGGTTTTCATGTACAGCCCATTGCCGAACTTGACCTCCACCGCGGTCTGGACGCTGATTTACCCGCTCATCAAATGGAAGAAACCCGTGTTACCTCCTGCCCCAATTGCGCGGCACAGGTGGAATTTGAAGACACCAAACACGCCACCGAATGCCCGTTTTGCGCCACGCCGGTTGTTGTGGACACAGGCACGAACCGCCACATTAAACCGCGCGCCGTTCTGCCCTTTGCCTTAACCCAAGAGGTTGCACGCGACGCCATGAAAGATTGGCTCGGCAGCCTGTGGTTCGCCCCCAACGGCCTGCAGGCCTACGCGCGCAAAGGCCGCCGCATGCAAGGCATCTATGTGCCCTATTGGACCTATGACGCCGAAACCCGCTCGCGCTACACAGGGCAACGCGGCACCATCTACTATGTCACCAAAACCGTCACCCTCAACGGCAAACGCAGCACCCAACGTGTCGCAAAAACCCGCTGGCATCCCGCCTCCGGGCGCGTATCGCGTTTCTTTGATGATGTCTTGGTGCTGGCCTCAAAATCCTTACCCAAGAAATACACCGACGCGCTGGAACCCTGGGATCTCTCCGCACTAGAACCCTATGCCCCGGAATACCTCGCCGGTTTTCGCGCAGAAAGCTACGCAGTCTCGCTTAAGGACGGCTTTGCCGAAGCCCGTGCGCATATGGACCGCATCATTGAACGTGATGTAAAATTCGACATTGGCGGTGATCGTCAACGGGTGCGTTCTATTGACACAGACCTCTCTGACCTCACCTTCAAACATGTGCTGCTTCCGGTCTGGCTGGCCGCTTATAAATACCGTGGTAAAACCTACCGCTTTGTTGTGAATGGCCGCACCGGCCGGGTGCAGGGCGAACGCCCCTTCTCGGCAATCAAAATCACAATCGCCGTGATCCTCGGTGCCATCGCCGCCGGGATCATCGGATATCTGGTGGCCCAACAATGACCCCTTATGCCAGCCTCTCCGATACGTTGAAAACCCGCTACTCCTGCCGGGCCTTCAAGCCCGACCCGGTGCCCGACACCATTATCACCCAAATCATCGACGCCGCGCGCCACGTGCCATCCTGGTGCAACGCACAGCCCTGGCAGGTCACCCTGACCAAAGGTGCTGCAACCGAAGCGTTTCGCACCCTCATGCAAGAGACAGCCGCCGCAGGCACTCTGCCCGCACCAGACCTGCCCTGGCCCAGTAAATACTCGGGTGAATACGCCGAACGCCGCCGCACCTGCGGATTTCAACTCTATGACGCTGTGGGCATCACAAAAGACGACCGCGCTGCCCGCGCCGCCCAAATGCTGCGCAACTATGCGCTGTTTGACGCACCCCATGTGGCGATTATCCACTCCCCCAAAGAACTTGGCCCTTACGGCGCGATGGACAGCGGCGGCTTTGTGACCGCCTTCACTCTTGCTGCCACAGCGCTTGGTGTCGCCTCCATCCCGCAAGCAGCAATCGCCGCCTATGCCCCCCAAGTCAGGGACCATTTTGAAATCCCTCAGGATCGCCTGATCCTCTGTGCCATCTCTTTTGGCTACGCGGATCCCAATGCCCCGGTGAATGATTTTCGCACAGACCGGGCGACGCCTGCCGACATCATCAACTGGAAAAGTTAAATGCGTGCCCTTTTGCAACGCGTCTCAGACGCTTCCGTCACAGTGGACGGAACCCTCGTGTCAGAAATTGGCCCCGGCCTGTTGATCTTTCTCTGCGCCATGCCTGATGATACCTATGACACCGCCAAATCCCTCGCCGCCAAGATCGCCAAACTCCGCCTCTTCAAAGACGACGCGGGCAAAATGAACCTTGGGTCAGGCCCCCTTAATCTTGCCCCATTGGTTTGACAGATTATTTCTGTGACAAGGCGCAGTTGCGCAGGAACTCTTGTTGAATTTCAAGCAGATGCAACGCAGATCACAGGGAAAATCCGTCAAATCCGCAGGACGCCAAAACCGCTTCATTTCAGCGGCGTGCGCCCTTTGAAAAGGGCCCACCCCTATCTGCATGTCTCAAACCTCAGAAATTTCGCGGTTTTGACGCCAATGGGACCAGATTAAAGGGGCCTGACCCAAAGCCTTCTCTAAACCGGCGGCGCAGCTCTTGTTGTCAGCCAGTTCACCCTCGCCACTGACACCACGCGTGGCACCCGCCCGGGCTTTTCCCGCGCCGCCAAACCAGAGATCGCGGAAACCCTCTATCTGCAATTTGCGCACGCCCTGAACACTCTCAACATTCCCACTAAAACGGGGAAATTCGGGGCCAATTTGTCAGTCACCCTCACCAACGACGGCCCCGTTACCCTCTGGCTCGACACGGAAATCTGAGGCACTGGATTTTGGTGAAAACCCTACCCTTTATCCTTCCAAGATCAGCAGAGCCAAACAGCCGATCTGCGAGGACGACCCGATAGGGCGGATGAGCGTTACGGCTCGCGGAACGCCTCTTTGGACTTATACAAAGGCTTCAGCAAGTAACTCAGAACGGTCTTCGAACCCGTATGCAATTCCACAGAGGCCTGCATGCCGGGCCTGATCTGCAAAGACGCCTGACGCGCGGTCAAATGATCCGTATCAACCTGCAAAGTGACCTTGTAATGCGGATTGCCATCCGCTTCACGTGCCCGTTCATCCTTAAACGTATCTGCTGAGATCAGTGTTACCTTGCCTTTCAACGACCCAAAGATCGTATAGTCATAGGCCGACAACTTTACCGTCGCCTCTTGACCGGGCCGTACACCAGCGATGTCCTCCGGTTTCACTCGCGCTTCCACAAACAATTCCTCATCCAAAGGAATGATCTGCAAAATCTCTTCCCCCGGGCGCACAACCCCGCCAATTGTTGTCACGGATAGGTTGTTCACAATGCCCCTCATCGGGCTGGTCAACACCGTCCGGTTCAACTGATCCGTTGACGCTTTGAGGTTCTGGCGCAATGTCGCCAGCTCTTTCAACACATCAGAATATTCCTGAGCCCGTTCCAATTCGGCCTGCGTTGTGATCTCATCATACCGGATCCGCGCATCCGCATAGGCTTTGCGCGCCCGCGTCGCTTCGATCAGGGAAACGATATTGCGATCCAGCAAGTCGTTCATCAAATCCCGCTCACGCTGGGCCTCGACCAACACCCGTTTCGCACCGTCCGAGCGTGACACAAAATCCGATTGCCGCGCCAACAACAACGTCCGCTCAGATTCCACAATGTCCGGGGTGCGGCCTGCCCATTCATTTGGGACGATAAAATCGAACTGGCCCGCCAATTCCGCCTCCAGACGCAAACGCCGGATTTCGAATGTTGAAATCTGATCGCGCAAATCATCCACCGAAGACTGGAACTGCGTGCCGTGCAAGCGCGCCAGAACGTCGCCACGTTCCACCGTATCCCCTTCCGCCACCTCCAGCTCGGCCAGAATACCGCCCTCAAGGTTCTGAATAATCTGGGGCCGTGAAGAAGAAATCATCGATCCTTCGGCGCGCACGATTTCATCAACCCATGCAAAGGCCGCCCATGTCAAAAACACAATCACCGTCGCCATACACAGCCAAATGACCGCTGACGGTCCCCGCATCTGTCGGCCCAATTGTGCGTCCAATTGCGTCGGGTTTACAAAAGTCATGCCGCCTGCCCCCGTTTGCTTGCCATATGGCTCAGGACTTTGTCCTTGGGACCATCAATGGTCATCCGCCCGCCCTGCAAAACCAACGTCCGATCCGTCAACGCCAATATCGGGGCGCGATGGGTGGCGATGATCGCGGTACGCCCTTGCATCCATGTGTGTAACCGGCTGACCAAGGTCGCCTCCAACGTCTGATCCAACGCCGCTGTTGGCTCATCCAGCAAACAAATCTTGGGGTCCTGCAACCACAGCCGCGCCCAACCAATTGACTGGCGCTGCCCGATACTCAACCCCGCACCATTGTCCTTAATCTCAAGATCCAGTCCCTTGTGATGCTCTTTCACAAACGGCCCCAACCCGGCAAAATCCAATGCCGCATGTAACCGCGCATCATCGCGCTCCAGCATGGTCAGGTTCAGGTTGTCGCGCAACGTGCCCGCAAACAGCCGCACATCCTGCCCCAGATACCCAACCAAACGGCGCACATCGCGTGGCTCAATCTGGCTCATCTCTGTCCCGTCAATCATCACCCGCCCGGTTTCAGGCGCATATAAACCGCTCAGCAGCTTCAACAACGATGATTTGCCCGACCCGTTCACACCCAGCACAGCAACCCGCTGACCCGGCAAAATTGCAAGCCCCGGAATGTCCAGCGTTGGCGCGCCGTCTTCCTCATAGCGGAACGACAGATCGCGCAGCTCATAATGGCCCTTCAGCTCTTCGCGCCGCAAATAAGTCCGCGTCTCATCAGCATCCTGCTCAGCTGCTGCAATCATCTCCAATCCATCCAGCGCAGACTTCACATTGCCCCAGCGTGCCATGGTTCCAGCCAATTGCGTCAGGGGGGCCAATGTCCGCCCGGTCAGAATACCAACCGCAATAATCGAGCCCACTGTGAATTCGCCTGCGAACACCAGATACGTGCCCGTGATCACCGCCGCCACATAGGTGCTTTGCTGCACACCTTGGCTCCAGAACGTGAGCGTAGAGGCGAGCTTGCGCTGTTCAGAAGACTTCATCGCCTGAAGCGCGTTCAGCTCCTGCCAAAGCCGCGCCACACGGTCTTCACCGCGCTGCGTCTTCAATGTGTCCAACTCAAAGATCGTCTCATGCAACAGACGCGAGGCTTTGGCACTTGCACCTTGGGTCTCTTGGGTCAACCGGATCATCTTGCGCTGCAAAAAGAACCCCGGCACAACCATCAAAATGCCGCCCAGCACCAGCACCCAAACCACGTTGCCCGCGATGCTTGCCACCAGAAACAGAAACACAAAGATAAATGGAATATCTGCAATTGTGCCAATCGTGGACGCGGTGAAAAATTCGCGCACCGATCCAAATTCACGCATCGCCGAAAACACCTGATTGGGCGCTTGGCCTTTTGCATCCGACCGCATGCCAAGGATACGGTTCATCAAAACCTGTAACACCGACATTTCGATCTGCCGCCCGGCGCCGTCCATCAAACGAGACCGTGCGATCTTGATAAAGGCCTCCATCAACAGGGCCAACCCCGCCCCCGCCGCCAACACCCAAAGCGTTGCCTCAGATTGATGCGGGATCACCCGGTCATAAACCTGCAATGAAAACAACGCGACCGCGACCGCCAACAGGTTCGCCACAAAGGATCCCATCGCAATTTCGCCCAACTGACGCTGGAAGCGTTTGAACTGCCCCCAAAACCAATGCGGCGCGGCGCTCTCTGTCTTGTGGGTTTCGGCAACTTTGGCCAAAGGCGCTTCGGCGCGCACCACCAGACCTGCAAAATAGGGTTTAAAGTCAAGGACCGATACAAAGGCGCGGTTATCCGGGCATGTCACATCATAGACAATCAAATCGCCACGTGACTGCCCCAAAACCAACAACACCTGACCAGAGGTCATATAGGCCAGCGCGGGCCACAGATCAGGGGTGATACCATCCGCCCGACTGACCTTGGCCAGCAATCCAAGCGACTGCAACCCATGCGCAATCGCTTGCGCTTCTTCGCGTTCCGCAGCCCCTTCCCGGGTGGCCCCGCCAATGGCTTCAAACAAATCACGTTGGATTGCCTCAATGCCAAGGATGCCCGCATAGGTCGCGGCCAATCGGGCCCGCACCGCAATGCGATCCTCAAAATTGGTGACCTCTTTTATTTCCGTTGGCGTATCCGCCGCATTGGCCGCTGCCAGACGGCCCTGATTGCCGTTCGAAATCGTCAGCGTAAAGGCGCGTTTCTCGGTCAAATGTCCTGCCCCTCGGCCAATACCCCTAACAAACGAGCTAAATCGACCTGCAGTTGGATGGCTTCATATTTCAAGGTCACTTCGGCCTCTTGCTGGCGGGCGAATGTCTCATAGACACTCACCACATCCATCACCTGCCGTTGACCCGCATCATATTGTTCCTGAAAGATATCCAGGTTACGCTGCGCCTGCGCGGTTAACCCGGCCGCCTCATTTGCCTGACGGGTCATGGCGGCAATTTGGCCTTCCAACTTGCGCAACTTGCGGTTTGCATCCTCATTGGCCTGTGCAACCTGACGGCCTGCGGCCTCTTTCGTTGCTTCGATCGCCTTCAAGGTGGCACCAGTGCCCAGCCCAAACAGGTTTTCCTGCCGGACCCGAATGCCAAAGTCTGACCCTTCTCCAATCGTGCCACCCGCCGAAAGCCCCGGCAGTTGATCGGCCCGATCAATTTTGGCCGCCGCAATGGCGCGGGTCTTCTCAGCCTCCGCCAAAACCACCTCAAGCGGTTGCTCCGCTGAGGAGGATACCGCAAAATCAGGCACGCCGCGCAAGCCACTGAGCGGTTCAATCGACATCGCGTTCAGCTCTGCAATCGCCGTCTCGGTTTGTTCGATACCCGCAGATTGATCCGCCCTGATCTCACCCAGCTTTTGGCGCAACACATTCAAATCAGACCGATCTGATACACCCCCCAAAACCCGTTCCGACATGATGTATTCAAACCGGCTCATGTCCCTAAGCGTCACTTCAGACAATGCGGTTTTCTCGCGACCTTCTGCGGCGGTGATATAAAGTTCGAGGGCCGTGTGGACCCGGTCATTGGTGTCTTGCGCCAGATAGACCGCTGCGACCTCAACATCCGCAATCGCAAATTCGCGCTCGCCCTTGCGGCGACCATTGTCAAACAACACCTGATCAACAACCAGATTGGCCACCAAAGAACTGAGCGATGTCAGACTGATGGAGGGGCCAATCTTGGGCAACCAGTTCTTGCTTGCTGCCTCTGAACGCAGCCGCGCGGACCGCAACTCTGCCTCAGCGGTCCTTGAATTTGCGGCCAGAACGGCCGTTGCAACCCGGTCATAACTGCTGCCCGATGGCAAGGCAGACCGCCGGTTCACCAGCCCTTTAATGATCACACTTTCGGAATTTACTTTTTCTGCATGTGAAGGTCGTGCAACCCCCGTCGCATCAGGAGATTTCAACCGTGCGACAAAATCGCTGGCCTCGCCTCCTGCATCTGATAAGCACCCCGTCAAAGTAAGCGCCGCTGCACAGACTCCGACTGCCCTTGTTACTAAACCTTGCCCCATATTCTGCCCTTAGCGTACCGCTTTTATTGGGGGCGCGGATCATTTACCGCCCGCGCCTCTCCGTCGTCGCTTGTCGCCTTAGATCGTGACGTTGATGTCGTCATCCACGATGATCGTGCCTTCAGAACCAAGCGAGTAGACATCATGCCCCTGCCCGTCATTGCTCTGATAGGTTGCGCCCTGAATGGTCAGGCTGTCATCAGACCCGCCTTTGACCAGCAACTCGTTTGTGTTGCTCGACAAAGCCAGCAAGGAGGCTTCGTCAATGGTCAGCGACCCTTCCTCAGCAAAGCTCAGGTCAACACTTTCGATGTTGTGGCGGCCCAGCGCTGCATTGTTCAGCGTTGTTGTCGTCTGCGCGACCTCATCATCCAGAACCACATAGGTGCCTGATGAATTGCCCGCCGCATCCGTCGCAGTCACAACAAGGTGCGAACCATCCGGGACATTGGCATTGAACCTAAAGTCCGTTTCAATGTCGTCCCCTGTAACCCGCGCGCCGACTTCGTTGATCGCTCCCGTGTCAGACACCTGGAACACCGTCAGATCATCATCGCTTGTTTCGGTTGAAATGCCGCGGATACCGTCACCGTCCCGGGTAAAGGACGCAATGACCGGACCCTCAGGTGCGGATGTGTCAATCGCCAGCGTATCGCTCAACGTATCTACGTTCCCAACCGGGTCGGTTGCCGTCACAGTGATCGCTGCATTGTATTCGCCGGTGCGGATCGCAGAGGGCGGAATGGTCACGCTCCAATTGCCTGCCGCATCAACAAATGCTGTGTGGTTGGTGCCGTCAAAGTTCACCACAACGGTGGATCCCTGTTCAACCTGACCACCCAGATCAATACCTGTCGCTGCTTCCTCGATGCTGACCGTATTGTCTGTACCACCTGCACGAGTTGTGAGGTTCAATGGCACCACTTCGGTGTCCACTGTGACCACATCTGAAACCGTAGCAGTGTTCCCTGCCCGATCCGTTGCTTCAACGGAAATCGTTGCAGTATAGGTGCCCGGCGTCACTTGGCTGGCGGCATAATTTGCCGTCCAGGTGCCATTGGCAGCAACCTGTGCATTTACCTGCACACCGTTCAACGTGACCACAACCGATGTTGATCCAACTTCTGTTGTCCCTGTGATCTGCACGCCACCACCGTTGGTACGTTCCACCGCATTGATGATACCGTCGCCTTCGATGATGTCCGCTTTGACATCCAGGTTATCCACGCGCGTGTCCACTTCGACACTGTCCGACGCATTCAACGTGTTGCCAGCGCTGTCTGTGGTCGTGGCCGCAATCTGCGCCGTATAAACCCCCGGCGTCACCTCAGAGCTGAGGAAGTTCGCCTGCCAGTTGCCCGCACTGTCCGCGTTCACCGTTTTGTCTACACCAGCCAGCGTCACAGTCACTACCGCATTGGCGTTGGATGTCCCGGTGATCACCACCCCGTCCGAGGCCTCAACCTCGTTGACCACATCGTCACCCTCAACAGGTGCCGAACTGATCGTCAGGATGCCGCCATCGCGGTCAATCTCAACATCACGGTTGATCGTTTCAACATTGCCCGCAATATCGGTTGCCACAGCGGTCATCACAGCCGTCTGTTGCCCCGTTGGGATCTCGCTTGAGGCGAAGGTCACCGTCCAGCTGCCGTCTGCGGCCACTGTTGCGGCATGTGTTGCAGTGCCAAGACTGACCAAAACCGAAGACCCGGGCTCTGTTGTCCCTGTCATAACAAGGCTTTGTTCCGCTTCGGAGGCGTTGATCACCCCGTCCGCGCCACCCGTCGTGCCGGTAAAGGCAAAATCGCGCACCAACGTGTCGATATCCACCATACCCGTCGCGCTCGAAGAATTGCCCAGCGCATCTGTGGCCACAGCTGTGACTTCCGCCATCAACTCACCCGTTGGCACTTCGCTCATGGCAAAGTTTGCCGACCAGTTGCCGTTGGCATCTACAGTTGCGTCATGCGTCCCCGTGCCAAAGCTGACCACAACAGTGGACCCCGGCTGTGCGGTGCCCGTCAGGGTCACACCATCCTCACGCTCTACCGCGTTAACAATACCGTCTGTCTCAACGCTTTCTGTCGCAATTGTCACCTCAGAGATGGTGTCGATAACCACCGTATCCGTCACGGTGGTGGTATTGCCAAAGGCGTCTGACGCAACAATCGTGACCCCGGTGGAATATTCTCCCCCCTCAAGCGATCCAGCCGCCCAGCTGACAGACCAAGTGCCGTCTGCTGCAACTGTTGTCACCTGCTCAATGCCCGCAATGGTCACCATTACTGACGCACCGGCTTCACCAGTACCGCTCAGGCTCACACCCTGTGCAAAGGTCACCGCGTTAAAGAAGTCCTGAACACTGTCAGTACCCGCTGTCACTTCAATCTGTGGCGGCGTTGTGTCGATCACATACCCCGGACCGTCCAGAATGATCTCACCTTCTTGGGTGATCACCGTTACAACAGTTTCATAGGTGCCATCTGCGGGGAAATTATCGCCCTCAAATACCGCCTCAAACACGCCATCTTCGGTGATGATCGTCTCAACAACCTTGTCACCCAAGGAGACTGTCACAACATCGCCGGGATTACCGCCACCTGTCACTGTCGCCGAATGTGGGGCCGAATTATCGCCGCCAATGTCAGTGCTGCTATCAGGATCGTTGACATAAGGGTCTAACGTATTTTCCCGATCCGGGTCGCCGCCAACCGGGTCGCCCCCATCGCCGCCACTGTCATCACCACCCGTTGTTTCTTCGCCGTCACCGCCGCCGCTGGCCGCGCCAATAACCGCCGTACCCCCAACAACCGCAGCCGCAGCAGCACCACCGCCGCCCAACAAACCTGCACCCAACAAAGGCGCCGGGAACAATGAAACTTCGTTGTCAAGCGCATCTACCGCCGCAATGTCCGTGCGTCCCAGATAAATCAAATCATCTGACGGGCTCCATTTGCCCCACTGTTCTGTGGGTCCAAACTGCGCATAAAGCTCACCCGCACCGGTATCAACAAATGCAACTTCGTTCAGATACCCATCGGCAGAAATAAACAGCCGGTTCGGGGTTCCTGATCCGTTGAAAAAGTTGTTGATCGTAATCTCGCGCCCATCCGTGAGCGTCACAACAAGATCATCCCCAACACGCACCTGCGTGTTCATGTCAATCTGTCGAAGATTAAGAGAAATTTGCTGACCAGAGCCCGCTTGAATATCGTGTGTCTGCGCCTCGCTTGGCACAACCCCACGCTGTAGTCCGCCCGCATTATCGCGGACGACGAAATCAATCGCCTTCATAACACCACCACTCTACCTCGAAGACCTGTGCACGCAGGCCTTCTTTTTTTAATGCCGACCCGTTCGAGCGGGCCGTACAATCTTTGTTTCTCCTAATTGCTTAACTTTATATTGGTTTTTTGGCTAGAACCTTTTTCGAATCGATTCGAATTTTCTACCTGAGCGGGAGACACACCAGAAACTCCGCCCCTCGAAACCACATTCGCGCGCCCCTCAACCCCCGCAATTTCGCCTGAATGCGGCTCAGGATGGCAGCAAAGCAACAGTTGACAAAATTCGGCATACTGCCAAGCCTCCGCTTTATGAACACATCAACAAACGCCCTGCGCGACATCACCCAAGAGCCGGATTTCGGCATAACTTTATCGGATGGCTGCCGTCTTTCTGCGCGCATTTGGCGGCCCGTTGATGCAAATGATGACCCGGTTCCGGTGATCCTGGAATATCTACCCTACCGCAAACGCGATGGCACTTGCGCGCGCGACGCGCTGACGCACCCTTGGTTTGCTGAACGTGGATATGCCTGCCTTCGTGTCGACATCCGCGGCAATGGTGACAGCCAAGGCCTGATGGAAGACGAATATTCCGCGCAAGAACTGTCCGATTGCGTTGAAGTCATTGAATGGCTCGCTGCGCAAACGTGGTGTAACGGCAATGTCGGCATGATGGGGATCAGCTGGGGCGGCTTTAACGGTCTGCAAGTTGCGGCCCTTGCGCCGGACGCCTTGAAAGCTGTGATCACCCTGTGTTCCACCGTTGATCGCTTTGCCGATGACATCCATTACAAAGGCGGCTGCCTGCTTAATGAAAACCTCGGCTGGGGGGCGACCATGTGGTCTTACTCCTCACGCGCGCCCGACCCGGCCTTGCGGGCAGATTGGCGCGACATGTGGATGGACCGGCTGGAAAATGAGCCTTTCCTGCCGTCAGTTTGGCTGCGCCATCAAACCCGTGACGCCTATTGGCAACATGGCTCTGTCATCCAAGACTACAGCGCCCTCAAAGCCAAGGTGCTCGCTATTGGGGGTTGGGGGGATGCCTATAAAAACGCCGTGCCCCAATTGGTCGAAGCCTTGCCCGACGCCAAAGGCATTGTCGGTCCATGGGTCCATAAATATCCGCATTTTGCCGCGCCCGAACCGCGCATCGGCTTCCTGCAAGAGGCCCTGCGCTGGTGGGACCATTGGCTGAAAGGTCAGGACCGTGGCGTCACAAATGACCCCGATTACCGCGCCTATCTGATGGACGGGGTGCGCCCGGCTGCATGGTATCTTGAACGCAAAGGCCGCTGGATCACAGAAGCCAAAGGCGCAACATCACATCTGCCGACAACGCAGCTGCACCTGACCGATGCGGGGCTGTCCAAATCACCCGCCCCCCTCACCGCTCAGATCACCTCCCCCGCCCACACGGGCGCCGCCGCGGGGGAATATTGCGCCATCTGGCTTGGTCCGGAAATGCCTGCGGATCAACGTCAGGATGACGCGCTCTCCACGACGTTTGACAGCGCGCCCCTGTCGCAAGACATGGATATCGTCGGCGCGCCCCGCCTCACGGTGACCCTGAGCAGCACTCACCCCCAAGCGCAAATCGCAGTTCGGCTTAATCACATCCACCCGGATGGGGCCGCAACCCGCATCACCTATGGCGTGCTCAACCTGTCACACCGCCAATCCGCCGCCAGCCCCAAACCGATGACGCCGGGCACGGCGCAAGAGGTCACGCTGGCTCTTGATCACATCGCTTACCGTGTGCCCAAAGGCCACCGGCTGCGCGTCTCAATCTCGGATGCCTATTGGCCATTGATCTGGCCCTCCCCCACCGCCACGCTACTAACCCTGAGCCAAGGCACCATTGCCCTGCCACAACGCCCGACCAAAGGCTCAGATGAATACCTGTTCGAACCGCCGACTGCGGCTGAACCATGGCAAACCGACACTTTGCGGTGCGAAAATCACATCCGCCGACAAGAAACTGATATGGTCACCGGCAATGTCCATCTGGTCATCGAAGATGACTTTGGCCGCACCCGCGATGCCGAGCACGGGCTGATCACCGCCTCTGTTGCGCGCGAACGCTGGACCATCCATCCCGATGATCCCACCAGCGCCGCTGGCACCTGCCATTGGACGGATGAACTCAGCCGCGATGACATCACTTTGCGCACTGAAACCCACTGTACAATGACATGCGATGCGACAGATTTCCACCTGACCGCCCGCCTGGAAGCCTATGAAAACGACATGTTAGTCTATGAGCGCGACCTGCAAGACACGATCCCACGCGACCATATGTAGAAAAAATCGTTAACAGATATTGCGCATTTGACCTTGCCCGCATTGTTAAAATTGCGCAAACTTGACTCATCAATCAACAAAACGCGTATTCAAAGTGCGATTCCAACGGGGAGAAACTCACGTGAACGAACAACTTACATATCTGTCGGGCAAGGTGGCCAAAGGCCTGATGACCCGCCGCGAATTTGTCGGCCGCGCTGCGGCTTTGGGCGTAACCGCCGCTGTCGCCAACACCATGCTGGCTCAAAGTGCCGCTGCTGAAACACCAAAACGCGGCGGCATGCTGCGCATTGGTTCTTCCGGTGGTGAAAGCACAAACACCCAAGACCCCGCCCTCACCGCATCCGAAGTGCCGCTTAACAACCTGCGCTCTTGGGGTGAAACACTTGTCGAAGTCAGCGCCGAAGGTGAAATCGACTACCGTATGGCCGAAAGCGTCGAAGCCTCCGCTGACGCCAAATCCTGGGCCTTCAAAATCCGCAAAGGCGTGATGTTCTCCAACGGTAAAGAAATGACGCCCGATGATGTCATGAAAACCATGGAACGTCACTCCAACGAAGACAGCCAATCAGGTGCCTTGGGCATCATGAAAGGCATCGCAGGCATGAAGGTTGATGGCGACAACTTCATCGTTGATCTTGACACACCCAATGCCGACCTGCCCTTCTTGATGGCTGACTACCACCTGATGATCCAGCCCGGTGGCGGCATGGACGACCCTGCTGCGGGCATCGGCACAGGCCCCTACACAATCGAAATCGACGAACCCGGTGTGCGCCATGCGTTCAAGCGCCGTGACGATTATTGGGACAGCGACAACCGGGGCTGGGCTGACGAAGTTGAGCAGTTGGTGCTTAACGACGCCACCGCACGTACCGCGGCCCTGCAATCAGGTCAGGTCAGCATCATCAACCGCGTTGACCCCAAAGTCGCCAGCCTGCTGGACCGCGCCCCTAACCTGAGCGTTCAATCCGCCTCTGGCCGGGGTCACTATGTGTTCATCATGCACGTTGACACCGCCCCCTTTGACAACAACGAACTGCGTCTGGCGCTTAAGCACGCAATCAACCGCGAAGAAATGGTCGACAAAATCCTGCGCGGCTATGGATCGATCGGCAACGACATGCCAATCAACGCATCCTACCCGCTGTTTGATGAAACAATCCCACAGCGTGAGCACTCCATCGAAAAAGCCGCCGAGCACTATAAAAAGTCCGGCCACGATGGCTCACCAATCATCCTGCGCGTCGCAGACGGTGCCTTCCCCGGTGCAGTTGACGCCGCAGCCCTGTTCCAGCAATCCGCGCAAGCCGCTGGTATCCCACTGGAAATCAAACGCGAGCCAAACGACGGCTATTGGTCTGAGGTCTGGAACGTACAACCCTTCTGTGCCTCCTATTGGGGCGGTCGCCCGGTTCAGGATCAGATGTATGCAACCGCATATCTGTCCACCGCAGACTGGAACGACACACGTTGGAAGCGGGACGACTTTGATGCGCTGCTCAACTCCGCCAAAGCAGAGCTTGATCTGACCAAACGCAAAGAAATCTACTCGCAGATGGGCCGTATGTTGAACCAAGAAGGCGGGCTGATCCTGCCAATGTTCAACGACTTCGTTTCAGGTGTGGCCAACAACATTGGCGGTTACGTCAATGATCCGAACGGGCCTGTGATGAACAACAAATCACACATCGCTTGCTGGTTGAAGGACGCCTAAGGGCACCTTGATCATGCATCCAATCATCAAATTGTTAGCCCAGCGTATTGCGCTGGGCTTGATACTCCTCTTCGCAGCGTCCGTCCTGATCTTTGGTGGGACCATGATGTTGCCCGGCGACGTGGCCCAACAAATCCTTGGCCAGTCCGCAACCCCGCAAGCGCTCGAAAATCTGCGCGCTGATCTGGGCCTCAACGATCCCCCCATTACCCGTTATTTCCAATGGCTTGGCGGCATCCTCCAAGGCGATTTAGGGACGGCCCTGACCAATGGCCGCGACATTGCCGAAAGCCTCGGCTTTCGCCTGAAAAATACGCTGTTCCTTGCTTTCTGGGCCGCGCTGATCTCTGTTCCGCTGGCGATCTTCCTTGGCCTTCTGGCGGTGCGCTACAAAGACCGCTGGCCTGACAAACTGATCTCCGCGATCACCCTCACCACAATCTCGATCCCGGAATTTATGATCGGCTATGTGCTGATCTATTGGGTCTCCATCAAAGCAGGTTGGTTTTCCTCCGTCGCCATCATCAATGACAGCATGACATTAGGGGCCAAACTCAACGCCATTGCGATTCCCGTGATGGTCCTGACCCTTGTTGTGCTGGCCCATATGATGCGCATGACCCGTGCGGCTATCCTGAACGTGATGCAATCCGCCTATATCGAAACCGCCGAACTCAAAGGCATGGGGATGTTGAAAATCATCGCCAAACACGCCTTTCCCAATGCCGTGGCACCAATCGTCAACGTCGTCATGATCAACCTCGCCTATCTCGTGGTTGGTGTGGTTGTGGTCGAAGTTGTCTTTGCCTATCCCGGCATGGGCCAATACCTCGTTGATCACGTCAGCAAACGGGACGTCCCGGTGGTTCAAGCCTGCGGCCTGATCTTCGCTGCGGTCTATATCGGTCTGAACCTGATTGCGGATATCGTATCAATCTTGGCAAACCCTCGTCTGAGACATCCCAAATGACCACAGTGCATAATTCCCACAAAGAATGCGCTGTGGCGGGCCATCAGATGGCAATTTCCCCCCTTGGAAAAGCCGAAACGGCGCGCAGCAGCTTTGACGCTCAAACGTCTCGCTTCCTCACCCCAGATCCCGATGCATCCAACCACTACAACTGGGACGGTGGGCGGGGCGCTTTTCGCGCAGGCGAAACAGCGCCGCACATCCTTCCCGGAAAGACATTCTCATGAAGAACATTCCTATTGCCGCCATGATCGGCCTCTTCTTCACGGCCCTCTTTTTCCTCATGGCTCTATTCGCGCCGCTCATTGCCCCCTACGGCATGGCCGAGGTGGTTGGCGACGTCTGGGAGCCCTCCTCTTCAAAGTTCCTGCTTGGCACAGACAGTATCGGACGTGATCTGCTGACCCGCCTCATCTACGGCGGACGCACGACAATCTTCATCGCCACGATGGCCACCATCCTCAGCTTCGTCCTGGGCTCTGTTCTTGGTTTCTTTGCCGCTGTCTCCGGTGGCTGGGTGGATCAGGCAATCAGCCGTTTCGTCGACCTGATCATGTCCATCCCCTCCCTGATCTTTGCGCTTGTTGTGCTGTCGGTCATGCCAACCACAACCACCATCCTGATCTTGCTGATGGGTTTGCTGGATTCCACCCGCGTCTTCCGTCTTGCGCGGGCAGTCGCCGTGGACATCACCGTAATGGACTACGTCGAAGCCGCCCGCCTGCGGGGTGAGAAAATCGGCTGGATCATCTTCCGCGAAACCCTGCCCAACGCCCTGTCACCACTTGTGGCTGAAATGGGCCTGCGTTTCATCTTTATGGTGCTGTTTATCTCCACGCTCTCCTTCCTTGGCCTTGGTGTGCAACCACCGCTCGCCGACTGGGGTGGCATCGTGAAAGAAAACAAAGAAGGCATCAACTACGGCATTCAGGCCGCGCTTTATCCCGCCTACGCAATTGCAACGCTGTGTATCTCAATCAACCTCGTGGCGGATTGGATCCTGAACCGAACAACATCTCTCAAGGGAGGACGCGGCTGATGTCAAACGAACCACTCCTCAAAGTGCGCGGCCTCAAGATCGGGGCAACCATCTTTCCACCCGGGGAACGCCCCCGCGACATTGCCATCGTCCACGGCGTCGACTTTGACCTTGAGGGCGGCAAAGTCCTTGGCCTCATCGGCGAATCCGGCGCAGGAAAATCCACCATCGGCCTTGCCTCCATGGCTTATGGCCGGGGCGGCGTGGAGCTGACCGGCGGTGAAGTCTGGGTCAACGGCCGCGACATCCTGCAAGCGCGCATGGGCGACATCCGTCAACTGCGGGGCAACGAAGTAACCTACGTCTCCCAATCCGCCGCCGCCTCCTTTAACCCCGCCAAAAAGATCATGGAGCAGGTCACCGAAGCCGCGATCCTGCAAGGCAAATTCAACCGCAAAGAAGCCGAAGAACGCGCCGTCAACCTGTTTCGCAAACTTGGCCTGCCTGATCCCGAAAACATCGGACAGCGCTATCCGCACCAAGTGTCCGGCGGCCAGCTACAGCGCTGTATGACAGCACTTGCCCTCTGCCCTGAACCTGATCTGGTGGTATTTGACGAACCCACCACCGCGCTGGATGTGACCACCCAAATCGACGTGCTTGCCGCCATCAAAGAAGCCATCCGCGACACCGGCGTTGCGGCACTCTACATCACCCATGATTTGGCTGTTGTGGCACAGGTCTCTGATCACATCATGGTCCTCCAACAAGGCGCGATGGTTGAATACGGCACCACCGATCAGATCATCAACGCCCCAAAAGAACCCTACACACAAGCGCTTGTCTCTGTGCGCTCCATCGCGCACGAAGAAAAGAAACCAACCGACACGCCCCTGCTCAAGGTCGACCACATTACCGCGCGGTACCGTGGCACTGATTTCGACGTGCTCAAAGACGTCAACGTCGAACTTCATCCGGGACAAACCCTTGCCATCGTTGGAGAATCAGGTTCGGGCAAATCCACCCTTGCCCGTGTCATCACAGGCCTGCTGCCCCCCTCAAAAGGCACCATAACCTTTGATGGCCGCACCCTCACCCCAGACCTGCCAACCCGCCCGCTCGAAGACCTGCGGGAATTGCAGATGATCTACCAGATGGCCGATACGGCCATGAATCCACGCCAAACCGTGGGCACCATCATCGGACGCCCCCTTGAATTCTATTTCGGCCTGAAAGGCGCTGAGAAACAGCAACGTATTCAGGAATTGCTGGATGAAATCGAATTGGGTACCGGATTTCAGGACCGTTACCCCGCGGAACTCTCAGGCGGGCAAAAACAACGGGTCTGCATCGCCCGCGCCCTTGCAGCGAAACCCAAGCTGATCATCTGCGATGAGGTCACATCCGCACTCGACCCGCTTGTCGCGGACGGCATCCTCAAATTGCTGCTCAAACTGCAAAAAGCAGATGATGTATCCTACCTTTTCATCACCCATGATCTGGCGACGGTCAAAGCCATTGCCGATAGTATCGCGGTGATGTTTCAGGGCGCCGTCGTGCGTTACGGTCCCAAATCGCAGGTCCTGACACCGCCTTTTGATGACTATACTGACCTGCTGCTCAGCTCCGTGCCTGAAATGAAACTGGGCTGGCTCGAAGAGGTGTTGGCCAATCGTAAAATGGAAAGTGCCGGGAACTGATATTCCCGGCCACAAGGGTGGGCCAAAGGCCCCCCTTACAAGAGACTTTGTTCAGTTTCGTCTCAATCCCAAGCAGATGTAAGGGGGGCTTTCAGCCCACCGCCCATCCAGACACGGGCCCCTTCATCCAGTGCTGTATATCCATCAGGTTTTCTCTGACAAGAATCATCCCACACAAGAAGAGCGGTTATTATTCAGTTAGATGCACCGCAATCAGCGAAAAAGTTCAGCGCGCGCACTCTCGACTTTAGCTTTTTCATGCATCTACCGCAAACCGGGAGGGTGCTACTCTCCCCCCGTTTCAGCGCCATGAACCACCTTTATAAAGAAGCACCATTTGCCGCAGGTCCCAACCTCCGAACTCCCGATAAATTGCCACCAACTGTGCAGGATGAAGCGCGCTTGACCCGGGCACAGTTCAACAACAGTCTCTCTGCGTAAGGGGGGCTTGCAGCCCACCATCACCCCAAAGCTCAGGACCCTTTCATCCTGCCCCTTTGGCGCTGGTTTTTGGCAAAATCGCAGTGGTTTGGTGAACGCCGGTGTACTCTACCAGCAAACCCGCCAAGACACTGTGATGCCGCAAAACAGCGCCTTGCGAATTTGCCGGGTTTTCCCTCTGCCTGCGTTACATCCGCTTGCAAGGGAACCATTATCCCCGCGCAGATGTGCCTTGTCAGAGAAAAAATCTATCAAACCAATGGAGCGGGTTTAAGGGCCCTTATCCCAGCAACATCACCCTTTATGCGCCGCAAAATGTGCGGCAAATACCGGTTCCAGCTCAGATCGCTGACGCATCCCGGACAATACCTGCACCACAACACCGCGGCCATCCATCAGTACCAAGGTCACATGCGGCACATTATGACGCCGTGCAAACACCTGTCCTTCGGGCTGGGTGATGTCTGCCACCAGATACACCAATTCGTCATCATCAAACTGCTTCATCGCGCGCCGCGTCTGTCGCTGCAGCGCCGTACAGGTTGGGCATTGCGGATCATGCACCTGCACAACAACCGGCTTGCCATTGCCAATTCGTGACAGATCATGTTCGCGCTCGTGCTGCCTGACCATACCCAATCCGGCATAGCCTGCGCCCGCTAGGGCCAACACCCCAACTGCGCCAAAGCCTACCCCCTGCAACAGGCGGCGTCTGGACATCCCTTCGGGCACCGCCGCCTGTGCTTGCGCGGCTTGCCGTTTCTTGCGTGCATTGGTTTTTGACGATTTTGCCATGGAAAACTCCCTGTCAGCGCTTTTTACTAAATAACGCAGCCAACACAAAGCCCCAACACTATCTCCCCCGGCCTTCCTCACATTCCCGCGAGCATCCCAGCGCACGAACCTTTCCCATCCGCAGATAATGCCTCCTGATCCCAAGGCCCGTTAATCTTTCCGCGTACTGCCCTTTGATGCACCGGGGGGTGTACGCAGGGTGCACGCCCGGTGTACGCAAGGTGACAGGCTAAAACCCTTGAATTTACCTGTCTTAACCCTCTTACCCGCTCTCCCGACCAGAACGCCGCGTTACCCATTGCGCGAAGCTCTCCTCTGCGCCACCATAAGCCATCAAACCACCGGAGCCGCCCCATGGACAACAAACTGCTGCTGATCATTCTCGATGGTGTCCCGTACCGCAATTTCCGCAAATTATTCGGCAACCTCGAAGGCTGGGTCGACAGCGGCGATGCCCGGGTCTGGAAACACCGTGCCGTGATCCCTTCTATCTCCGCCTCCTGCTATGCCTCCATCCATACCGGCGTTCCGCCATCCGAACATGGCTGTACCGGAAACGGCAATGTCTTCCGGCTCAAGCACAAAGATGTCTTTGCCCAAACCCGCATGTATGGTGGCATTACAGGTGCCGTCACACATTCCTTCTGGTCCGAATTCTTTAACCGTCATCCCTTTGATTATGTTAGAGATATCGAATATGATGAACCTGAAAGCAGCACCATCAATCATGGCCGTTTTCACACAATGACAGGCTATGGTACCAACAATCAGATGACGCCATCAGACGTTGATCTTTTTGCGACCCTTACCAATCTATGTCTGCGGTTTGGCCTCAACTATGGGGTGCTGCACACCTGCACCTTAGACAGCATGGGGCATCGGTTCTTCCATGAGTGTCAGGAGATGGACCACGCCTGCCATGTCATGGATGAAATGCTGGCGCCGTTCATCTCAAAATGGCAGGCCGCAGGGTATGAAATCATTGTCACTGCGGATCACGGACAAGACGAACGCGGCCATCACGGCGGACGTGGTGACCTGCAACAAGACACCGCGCTTTACTATTTTGGCCCCGCTGATGGTCCACCGGATAACGCTGTGATTGACCAATTGCAACTGGCTCCGACTATCCTGCATCGCCTTGGCGCAGCGCCCGCTAAGACCATGGAGAAAAACAGCTTTTTGTCCTAAACGCGATCAATACGGCCAGCGTCCAGCGCCCAGATTTGCCACGCCATCCACCACCCTGTCAAAGAAGCCAGCCGCTTTGCGCGACATGTTTCGCGCTCTCAAACAGGCATGGACCATGCCAGAGACATTGATCCATTCGGCCTGTCCCCCCGCCGCCCTCAAAGCATCGCGGTAGGTTTCACCGTCACTGGCCAAAGGGTCACATTCCGCCGTAATCACAACGGTTGGAGGAAGTCCGGTAAAATCCGTATCATGCAGGGGTGCATAACGCGGATCACCTACAGGCGGAAGCGCGCCGCCGGTGCGGATTTTAGCATAGAAGGCCAGATCAGTCATGGTCAGTTGCGGCGCCTCGGCGTGGGTCACATAAGACCCTTTGCTCTGATCACCACCAAGCCCCGGATAGATCAATAGCTGGCCGGCAATCCGCCCTATCACCCGCCCCCTGGCGTGATGCGCAACAGCCGCTGCAAGGTTGCCACCCGCGCTGTCCCCACACAATACAACCGGACCGGGATAGGCCGCTGCGACCGCTTCAAATGCCGCCCATGCATCCTCAAAACACCGGGGGAATACCGCTTCGGGCGCCAGTGCGTAATCCACTGATATCACGTCAAAACCTGTGCGTTCGCACAGCTCTGCGCAGATGTCATCGTGGCTTTCCAATCCCCCGACAACAAAACCGCCACCATGATAATAGACCACAAGCGTATCCGCCGCCGAGCAGCTGTAAGTCCGGCAGGATACCCCGCCAAAGGCGCGGTCTTCCACCGCCACACCCTTGGGGCGTGGTTGATGGAAAACTTTGCACATGGCGTCATAGGCGTCGCGCTGCGCGCTTACTGACATATCAACCGCATCTGGCGGATAGCTGGCGTCAAGCCGTGCCATGTAAGCCCACATTTCAGCGTCTATCAGACGCCGGTAGTCTGGTCCGGGTCCGGGTTCGCTCAAGCGGCTTCTTCCCATGCACCAGTAAAGCCAGACAAAGCTGTTTTGACATCCTCCCCAGATGCGCCGTTCATGGCAACCTGTGCAACCAAACCACGTTTTTTGTCATCAATAACAGACGCAACCCGCGCAGAAGATCCAGCCTTTTCAAGGACATCATCATAGATGCGGAAAATAGCGTCCTTGCGCAAATCAGGCTTAAAGATCTTGCCAACAGCGGTCTTTGGCAGCTCGTCCATGATCTTGATATGTTTGGGTCGCGCCGCCCGTTCAGTGACCGTTTCCTGACAGAAATTCAACAATTCTTCAGGGGTGACCGATGCGCCCTGAACCAATTCGACAAAAGCACAAGGGACCTCTCCGGCATGGGCATCCGGTTGTCCAATAGCCCCCGCAAAGGCAACAGCCTCATGCCCCAAAAGCGCCTCTTCGATTTCTGCGGGATCGATATTGTGACCGCCTCGGATAATCAGATCTTTGGAGCGCCCGGTGATCCACAGATACCCATCAGAATCCACACGCCCCAAATCACCTGTGCGTAGGTATTTGTTTTCAAAATACAAATCAGCGTTCTTTTCGGTTTCCGTATAGGTATTACCGACATAAACTCCGGGATTAGAGACGCAAATTTCGCCGATCTCATCCACAGCTGCCTCAATATTACCGTCCGATGTGCCTTTGATGATCTTGATGTCGGTATAGGGAAACGGGATGCCGATAGAGCCAACTTTCTTTTGGCCGTCAATCGGGTTGCCCGATACAAGGCAGGTGGCCTCGGTCATGCCATACCCTTCGACAATCGTCATCTTGGTCGTTTCCTCGAACCGTTTAAACAACTCAAGTGGCAAGGGTGCGGACCCTGAAAAGGCGGTCTTAACACTGGAAATATCTGCATTGACCGGGACCTGCATGGTCGCTGCCAGCGCTGTCGGGACCGAACATACAAAAGTGACTTTGTAGCGCTCGACAAGCTTCCAAAGGTTGTCAAAAACGCCTTCGCCCCGATAGCCTTGTGGTGTTGGAAAGACCAGATGCGCCCCAGAGGCCACCGCCCCCATCAACATCACCTGACACGCCATCACATGGAACAGCGGCAGCGGCGCCAGCATCACGTCGTCTTCTGTCAGAAGGGTCGTGGCCCCCAGCCAACCGTTGTAGATGGCACCCGAATAAAGGTGTTGTGCCACCTTGGGCATGCCCGTTGTGCCGCCTGTATGGAAGTAGAACGCCACGCGGTCTTCTTGCACGTCTTCAAAGTTAAGGCTGGTGGGTTGTTTATTCAGTTCCGTATTGAAATTCAGATACTTGGCGTGGTTTCCGATGGTCATTTTGGGGCGTATCAGTGGTACAATCCATGATTTGGGCGGGGTCAGATAGCGGTTCAGATCCACTTCCAGAACCGTATGCACACCCGGTGCCAGCGCCACAGCAGCGGCTGTTTTTTCCGCAACATCCGTCTTGGGAAACGGACGCAATGTCACAACCACCGATGCCCCGGTTTCCCGCAGGATCGATCCGATTTGTTCGGGCTCCAACAGAGGGTTGATCGGGTTCGCAATCCCTGCCACTGCACCTCCCAGCAAGGTCAGCACCGTTTCGTTGCAATTGGGTAAAATATAAGCGACGACATCTTTGGGGCCAACCCCGATACCACGCAGCATATTGGCTGTTTGTGCCACCTTGTCCTGCAGTTGTTTCCAGCTGAACGTCTCTTTCTTATCTGTCGGTCCAGAAAGCAGCTGAAAGCTGATCGCGTTGTGATTTGGGAACTTTTGTGCGGTCTGACTAAGCTGACCAAAAAGCGTCTTTGGCACCTCCCGGGCCTCCCACGGCATTTCAGCTTCTATTCGATTGCGGTCGTCCATTCCGGCATATGCCATATTTTATTCCTCCCTGAAGCCAATTTTTAGGCTTTTGTTTTGTTGGGAAGATGATGGGGCGAAAGATTTTTTCGCGCAACCTTTGCAAGCACAAAAACGTCCGAGATATTCGGTTTACGGGACGTAAAGCCGCTAAAGCGGATCGCCCCTGCTTTGTCTAAGGGGCGATGGGGCCATATCAATGGCGTCTCACATTGCTACGAACAGGCGTGTCCACAGACGCCATTCACCTGCTTTCGGCACTTGCTCAGCAAAGCTATTCCGCCGCAACCCCATCGGTAAATTGCAATCGCGCCAAGCGGGCATATAGCCCGTCTTTGGCGACTAGCTCATCATGGCTCCCGCTGGAGACAACCCGCCCCGCATCCAGTACAACAATGCGGTCCGCTTTCTTTACCGTCGCCAAACGATGCGCAACAATCAAGGTGGTGCGATCCGCGCTCAGCTGATCTACGGCCTGCTGCACAGCACGTTCACTTTCCGCATCCAACGCGCTTGTGGCCTCATCCAACAACAGGACCGGTGCATCGCGCAAGATTGCCCGGGCGATGGCCACACGTTGTTTCTGCCCCCCTGACAGCATCACACCACGTTCCCCCAGATAGCTGTCATACCCATCAGGCAGAGCCGAGATAAAGTCATCCGCAGCCGCGGCTTTTGCCGCTGCGCGCACCTCTGCATCGCTGGCCTCGGGACGGCCAAACCGGATATTCTCCGTGGCGCTGGCTGCAAAGATCACAGGGTCTTGCGGGACCAAAGCGATCGAAGAACGAAATTCAGAACGGGTCAGAGAACGCAAGTCCACACCATCCAAAGAGATGCTGCCGGATGCCGGATCATAAAAGCGCAATATCAATTGAATAAGCGTTGTCTTGCCCGCCCCCGACGGTCCAACAAAAGCCACTGTTTCCCCCGGTTCGATCCGCAGGTCTATACCATCCAAAGCCGCCGTATCTGGCCGCGCGGGATAGGCAAATTCAACATTTTCAAAGCTGATCTGGCCCCGGATTGGACGCGGCAAGGTCACGCTTGTTTCGGGGTCATCGACCGTATCTTGGGCTTGCAGCAATTCCACCAATCGTTCAGTAGCCCCTGCCGCGCGCTGCAATTCACCCCAGATTTCAGACAATGCGGCAACCGCCCCTGCAACCATAACCGCATAGATCACAAACTGCACCAATGCGCCCGGCGTCATGTCACCGGCACGGACATCGCGTGCCCCGATCCACAAAACACCAATAACGCCCGTAAAGGTCAGTCCAATCACAATGACCGTCATCAAAGCACGGATGCGAATGCGCCGTTTCGCAGATTCAAACGAGGCCTCTGTGATCTCTCCAAACTGTTTGCTGCTGGCGGCTTCATGTGAAAACGCCTGCACAGCCTGAACTGAGGTCAGGCTTTCGGAGGCATTGCCCGATGACGCTGCGATCCAGTCCTGGGTTTCACGGCTGACTTTGCGCAACCGCCGCCCCAGCGTTAAAATCGGGACAATCACAGCTGGTACGATCAACAAGACCATCCCGGCAAGCTTGCCCGAGGTTGCCAAAAGCAAAATCAAGCCACCGATAAAGATAAGCACATTGCGCAAGGCGATTGAAACGGAAGATCCAATCACAGATTGGATCAACGTCGTATCAGTGGTGATCCGGCTCAAGACCTCTCCGGTCATGATTTTCTCATAAAACGCGGGGCTCATTCTGATCACTCTATCAAAAACCGCCTTGCGGATGTCAGCAACGACACGTTCACCCAAACGGCTGACAAGCATGAAGCGCAGTGCCGTACCCAATGCCAACAACACCGCAATAAGGAATGCCGCACCAAAATACTGATCAAGCAGGCCAGCTTCTGCGGTTTCAAAGTTATCGACCACTCGGCGCACCGCGAGCGGCAATGTCAAAGACACCATCGCGGTCAAAATTAGGGCCAGCATAGCAGCCGCCATCAACGCTTTATACGGCAGTATAAAAGGCACCAAAGCACGCAACGCTCCGATATTGCGAGATTTTTTGCGTTCTTCTTTTGCTTGGTGTGCAGGGGCTGGGGCGCGCGCCATGAGACATCCTTTTGTTTCGCTGCGTGGTGATGGCGCGACTGGCGCTTGGGGTCAAGCGTTGAACCCGACCCATCGCGGATGTTGCTTGTTAAATTTCCGTGTGTTCCGCATTTTGCCGGGCCAACGCGCCCGGCAAACCAATGCAAGGGCTGTCGGCGCGCACCAAACGTCCTCTGACAAGGATTGGCTGTCGAAATTTCAAAGAAAATGGAGCGGGCGACGGGAATCGAACCCGTATCATCAGCTTGGAAGGCTGAGGTCTTACCATTACACAACGCCCGCGTCGTCTGACCTCTAGTAAGTGAGTCGATCTGGGCGGTCAAGCGCACATCGCCTTGCCATTGATACAGGAACTACATCGCCCTTTATCGCCCAAGCATTGCGGCGCCCTCAGCGGCTGAACATCGACACAAACTCCGCCCTTGTGGCAAGGTCCTTGGCGATGATACCGGGCAACAGCACATCCATGACCGAAACCCAATTGCGCGATCATGATGGCCCCAGAGCAATAAACCCTTGCGGCAGGGCGTGGCACCTTTGACATTCCGCTCAGAAATACGTGACGCAGAAAAATCCTTGTTCAAAAGGTGAAATTTGATCACTCTCAGAGTCATTTCCTCTTAAAATTGCCCGACAGGCAAAGAGATTTAAGAACACGCCATGTACCTGAGTTTTTTAACATATGATCTGGACACAAATTGCCGTGAGCTGCGCGAACGCGCGGAGGTGGTGGCGTTGTCGCCAAAATCCTTTGATGTCTTATGTTATCTGATCACGCATCGCGACAAGGTTGTGTCAAAAGCGGAACTCTTGGATGCTTTTTGGTCTTTGCAGGTATCAGAAGCCGCTTTGCAAAAGACGATCAGCCAACTTCGCAAGGCTTTGGGCTGTGACGGAAAGCAAGCAATCCGCACCTATCATGGGCGCGGCTTTCGTTTCATCGCGGATGTCGTGGACCTGCCTCGTGAAATTCCCCCTGGCCCAGATGCGCCAGCGCCCGCGCTTCAGGAACAAAGGCTTGTTGGCGTGCTTTGTGTGAAATTGGGCACGGGTGCTGAAAGCGATTGTCCCGAAGTCACTGATTTTCTGGACCATGCCCGCATCAGCGTTACGAGCCATCAAGGGGATGCCTTGCGCATGACATTGGATGGCTTCACCGCCTCCTTTGGGCTGACCGCGCAATACGAAGACGCCGCCCGGCGCGCGGTGCATTGCGCAACCGATCTGATCCAATTAGCTGGCGATAATCAACAGGTCAGCAGCCCCATCATTGGCATAGATCATGGCCCTGTGAACCTGTCTGAGGCGGCCAGTGATGTCAGTTGGGGCCGTCCCAGTGACATCGAACGCGGCGCCGCTGATCTTGCTGAATTGGGAAAACAAGGCGACATTCTATTAAGTGCCACCACCCAACATCAACTGCGTGACGAAGTGTCCTGTGAAGACATAGGCACCGCATTTAAATTGGTGTCGGTAAACAACCTTCATGCAGGTGTGCCTGCGCGTCCACGCAAAGTGCCCGCACAATTTGTTGGCCGAAATGCGGAATTGGCTTTCTTGGAGACCGCGCTTGAAACCTTGAACGCCGGACATGGACAAAGTGTGGTGTTATCCGGCCCTGCCGGCATTGGCAAAACCCGGTTGCTGTCTGAATTCCTGCAAAAACGCGATGTGGCGGGTCAGGCGATGGTAAAACTGCAATGCCTGCCCGGTCTCAGCAATTCACCTTTGGCCCCGATCCGCGAAATGTGCCAAACCTTGTTCGCCCGCGCCCCAACAGGCACGATCACAACAGAGATCGATGCCGCTTTGCATGCGGAATTGCTGGGCGAAACGGCCTCGGGTGACAAAACGCTCGCGGCGGTATCAGAACATCAGCGCAAACAGCAGAGCTTTGGCTTGATCAACCGGATGCTTGCGGCGTTTTGTGCGAAAAAACCGTTGGTCTTGGTCTTGGAAGACATCCACTGGCTTGATGCAACCTCTCGCGATTGCCTGGGTGCACTCCTCCAACAGGTGGACAACAAGCCATTGTTGGTGGTGATGACAACCCGCCCCACTGGTGAACCACCACTGTCTGAGGCCGTTTTACAGCTGCCGCCGCTGGGCCATCACGACGGTTTACAACTTTTGCATCACAACACCCATCAGGCGAAAATTGACGACGACGTTGCAAATGATCTGGTGCGCCGTGCAGCCGGGAATCCCTTTTTCATCGAAGAACTGGCCTTGGCCGCGCAAAGCGGTGGCAACGCCTCTGGCACCCTTCCCCAGACCGTCCAAGCGGTGATTTCTGTTCGGATAGGGGAATTGGATGCAGATGCCCGTAGGCTTTTGTTTGTGATGGCTGTGATCGGGCCCGGCGCCAAGATCGACCTGATCAAACATCTACTTCACCAAAGCACACAAACCATTGAGGCCACGGCCGAGCGGTTACGTTCGATGGGTTTTATTCTGGTGGAGACCGGGAATTACAGTTTTCGGCACATGCTGATCAACGATACCGCCTATGCGATGCTTGCCCCGAAACAACGCCGTAACCTGCACCATCACATCGCACAATATCTGGAGAGCGACTCGCCCAATTGGCGACCCCGGCCTGAAACGCTGGCGTGGCACTACCAAGAAGCCGGGGAAACGGATCGCGCGTCCGCCTATTGGTTCGTCGCCTGTCGTTCTGCAATGCAACGGCTTGCCCATCGCGAGAGTATTGCTTTTGCCAGAAACGGATTGTCCTTGGTACCGCAGGACACAGCAGACGCGAAAAAGCGGCAACTCGATTTGCAATTGTATCTGGCCTCGGCCCTTGGCGCGGTCAAAGGATACGCAGATGATGACGTAGGTAACGCCTACCATCTGGCACGAGAGATGAACCAAACAATTGGCAACTTCAGAGCTCAGATCCGAATGCTGGTTGGACTTTGGATTCACAGTTGGGTTGGCGGAAATCTGTCTCAGTCGCTTTCCTATGCTCAGGACCAACTGGACATGGCGAAAACGACCAAGGATCCGGCCCTGCATTTGCAATCAAACGCAAGCGTTGGTCAGGTCCTTGTGCACAAAGGTCAATTGGCGCAAGCCAAGTCATATTTGGACAGAGGGCTGGATGCGATAAAGGACAGCCCGCCTGAGACGCTCCCGTTTCAGGCCGCCTCAGTCGCCTGTGCATCATTTGCAAACTGGGTAGATTCCCTGACAGGCAATCTGGACAAGGCCAAACTAAGCCTCAAAACCTCCAAGGACCTCGCCCATATGAGCGAAAACCCCCTTGCCAGAGCAATACACTATGGTCTGTGCGTGAACCCCTTTATGTTTGTCGGACAACCCGAACCTTGTCTGGATTATGCCAATAGGGCCATCGACGTCAGCCGGACACATGACTTTGCATTTTGGCTGGGAACAGGTTTGGTCATGCGGGGATGGGCCTTGGGTCAGATGGGTCGGATGGAGCCTGCATTTGAAGCCTTTGACGAAGGAATATCCGTGTTTGAGAGCACCGGTGCGGGTGTCCAGCTTTCCAATTGGTACGGGCTGAAAGCCGAAACCTTACTGACCGCGGGTCGGTTTGAGGAGGCCCTTAAGGCCGCTGAATATGCGTTGCTTTGGGCGAACAAGACCCAAGACATGCATTTTGTTCCTCGAATCCACGCCATCACGGCGCGTCTTTGGTCTGAGATGAACAACCCTGAAAAAGCCACCCTTCACAGCCAATTGGCGGCACAGGTTGCAGCGAAATTCGGCATGACCAAACACGTCATCACTTTGCTCATATAGGTGCGCCTGCGTCAGCATCTGACAATGAGTGCAGCCTGTAGACCCGCAGCGCGCCAACGCACTCTCAAAAGGATCGCTCACTCCTCTCCGTTAAGCTGATCTTTAGGTCGTTTCAGTAACCATGCTTACGCAGATATTTTGAGGAAGCTGGATGCCAGTACATGCACCAACGCGTGCCGGAGATCTATCAAATACCACGTACGCCAACCATCAACCGGCTATCGCACGCTACATTTCTGATGGTAATTTCAAACAGGCCCTGAGCCTGTTGATACAGGTCTATCAGATCGTGCCCATTGTGCCCGAATTGCTTGACGACATGGCGACCTGTTATTGGAACATTGGTGATTACAAAACCGCGATCAAAATGATCAAAATCATTACCAAAGTGATTGGCGATAGTCCCGACGCATGGAACAAGTTGGGCGCAATGTGTTTGTCCGTCGGTGACGAAACCACCGCAGAAAACGCTTTTGAGACCACACTCGACCTGAATTCAAAAGACATTAAAGCGTTGGTTGCGCTCAACCGCATTGGCACTTTCAAGCGCAAAAGCCGCCGTGCCGAAATCTTAAAACAAGCCTCCCGATCCCGGAACCACAGCTCTTTTGAACGCGCAGTCTCTTATAACGCTGTCGGACAGATTGAGCAGGCAAGCGGCAACTACAAAGCCGCCATTCATAACTTCGCAAAATCAAAAGCCCATACGCCCGGCAAATATGACGCTTGCGCCGTCAACGCGCATGTCGCTTCGCAATGTCGGGTTTTTCGCAGCCCTGACCGGACGAAAATTGTTCCAACTCAGAAAACCCGATTTGTATTTATCGTTGGCATGCCTCGATCCGGGACCACCCTCGTTGAAAGCATGCTGTCTTGCCATACACATGTAGAGACTGTTGGCGAAACCTCCGCCCTTCAGGATTGCTTGCAGCATTGCCGAACCCAAATAGGAAAGCCAAATGGCTGGGATTGGTTTGGCGACTTGAGCGACCAATTTGCCTTGGAGCTTGGCGCCATTTATCGCGCTCGGTGCGCTCGTATCTTACCGGATGAAATGCCAGATGTTGTGGTGGACAAAACGCCGCTTAATCTTTTTGAACTGGGTTTTGCACAGCGCATTTTGCCCGATGCTAAATTTGTTTTCATGTCCCGACATCCTCTTGATGTCGGGTTGTCGAATTTCTCAACCAACTTTTTTGCCCCCCAGCCCTTTTCAAAGACACTTGATGCTATTGGTGATATGACGCGCGCTCTCTATCGATCTGCAGAAGATTACCAGACCAAATTGGGGGCCTCTTTTCGATGGCAATCATATGCGGCGTTGGTTTCTGAACCGGAACCCAATGCCAAAGCCTTGCTAGATCATTTGGATATCGCATGGGACGCAGCCTGTCTGACACCGGAGAACCGCAAAGGCATCGTCGCGACCGCATCGCTCACGCAGGTACGCGCCCCGATTAACGCCGCCGCGCTTGAGAAATGGCGGCCTTTTGAGACTGAATTGCAACCGCTCATTGATGCCTTGGGGGGCTGGGCATGGCTGGATGAATGGCAGCGCCGCGATGACGCCCTGCGGATCTGAGCCTTGCCAACAACCTGTAAAACCTAAGCTGTTTTGTTGCGCTTGACGCCCCTCCGATCTGGAGGTCAATTTCAATCTGGCCAACGATGACACCCAAGTGAGCCCTCAATTTCGATGGTTATTGGAGAATTCCAAGGTGCCATCCTCAAAATCAGCCGCAGGCAAGCTCACCCGGTCTTTGAAGTAATCCTGTGTCATGATCCAAGGCTCCCGATCACCTTGTTGGGGCAGCAAATGCAAACGGCGCTTAATGTAACCTGCGCTGAAATTTTCGCTGTCGATCCACGGACGGGTTGTCATCGTAAGGTCGTCAGGTCGCAAACGTGGCGTAACAGCCCCTGCCCCGATTGTTTCCATGTGATCCAACAGGCGGCAGACATAATCCGACACAAGATCGGCACGCAATGTCCAGCTAGACCGCAAATACCCAAAAACATTGACCAAATTCGGTATGTCCGAAAACATGATACCCCGGTGAGTGATGCTTTGGTTCAACTCAAGCGGAACGCCATCAATTTCAAAATCAATGTCGCCCAACGCATTGAGCAATAAGCCTGTTGCCGAGACAATAATGTCAGCCGTCAGCGTTGTCCCATCAATCAAAGCGATCCCTTGTTTTGTAAAACGTTCGATGTGCCCGGTGACAACATTGGCTTTCCCGGATGCGATGGCCTGAAAGAAATCTCCGTCTGGAACCAGCGCAATACGTTGTTCCCAAGGGCGATACTTGGGTGTGAAATGCGTTTCGACATCGTACTCCTCGCCTAAATACGCACGCGCGCCTTCAATCAATTCAGCGGCCACAGTCTCGGGGTTTTCTAGTGTACGGATCCGCAACTGTTCACTTTCATGCAGATTTCGACGGCGCATGATGTCGTGGAATTGATCATCTGGAAGTTTCAAGGCCCGCAGCGTCTGAGTAAATTCATCCGATTGAGGGCGTGGGATGAAATAGGTCGGGGAGCGTTGCAGCATCGTGACGTTAGCTGCGGTTTTTGCAAGAGCGGGAATCAAGGTTGCGGCCGTCGCGCCGGACCCGATTACAACCACTGACTTATCCGCAATCTCCAGATCTTCTGGCCATTGCTGGGGGTGCACCACCGGTCCTTCAAAATCATGTCGTCCCGGAAAATCCGGCATATAACCTTGGTCGTGGCGATAATACCCCGCACACATCCACAAGAATCTGCAGGTAATGGTCTCAAGCCCCTGATCCGATCGCACAACCAACCGCCATTGATTTTCTGCGCTATTCCAGTGAGCTTGTTTTACCAGATGGTTGAATCGGATATGAGGCTCCAAGTCATGCTCTGCCACCGCATCTGTAAGATATTTCATGATCTCTTCTGCTGTCGCGATGGGGACGCCCAGCCAAGGTTTCCATTTGAAACCAAATGTAAAAAGATCACTGTCCGAACGGATACCGGGAAAACGATGGGTGTGCCATGTTCCACCTATGTTTCCTTTGGTTTCGAGGATCGCAAATCTGCTGTCGGATCTGTTGCGCTGTAGATGATACCCTGCATCAATACCCGAAATGCCCGCACCGATGATCAGCACATCAAAATGTTCAGGCCTCGTATCTTGATCCATAGCCCGCCCTTTTTGTCAGATGACCAGTAATCCGCTGATCAAGCCTAGGACAAGACTCCTTTTTGGTAAACGATCAGGGTTAGAAACGTCACGTCCCTGCGGCTCAGGATCAAAGCGCCAACTGTCAGACATGCGCAACCACTGGTCAGCGTGCAAAATAATTTACCCCAATAGGTCGCATAATTGGCTGCGCATCTAGCCGTTAATCATTTGTTAAGGTATTGTCTTACCGGCCTGCTAAGTGCGTTTTCTTGTGCGCTCTGGCAACCGGCTTTTGTACGAGTACCTCACCAGAAAGCAGATCGTAATGCTTCGCTTATTTTGCCTATTTGGAATCCACTTCAGAACTGAAGACAGCCATGCGCCCGAAATGGTGTGCCGTGCTTGCGGAAGCCGCAAGCCGCTTTGGGCCAATAAATCAAAAAGGCGGCTCATCAAAAAGACCCGATAGCAAGATTGCCTGATCTGGTGTCCCTATCGATCTCGCTCAGCGCCAGCGCCAAAATTTAACCGACTTTGGCCATCCATTCGTTACATGATCCATGCACCGTCTCATCCAATGCCAGGTCTCGGCGCAAGATCCCGACAGCCACTGCAAAACGACATGTGTCTGAACACAATTGCCCAAGCCAATTGTAGACTTTGATCGGCTCAGGAAATGCAGAACCATAAAGGTAACGTTCGATCAAAATGGCGGCGGGCGGCAAGATGAGATCAAGCGCCCGCGCAATGGTCCAATATTGGGTTTCATCCCGACCTACCCCACCTGCGGGTCTCAAAGGTCGGGTTATTGTTGTATATCTGCCTGTAGGCTGTTCACGCTGGTGGTGATCAACTCAGCAGATTCCGCATTTTTGGTTGCGAGTGCGCGCATCTCATTGGCAACAACCGCGAATCCTTTTCCTGCTTCGCCACTCCGCGCCGCTTCAATGCTGGCGTTAATTGACAACATCGAGAGCTCCCGCACCGAGCTGGTGATATTTTTGGTCAACTTACCAATCTCTGCGCTTGTCTTTGTGGTCTGCTCCAGAGAATTCATCATCTTCTCATGCAATTCGAATTCCGCGCGGGCACCCACGATAAGGCCTTGCAGGTGAGTAATCTCGCCATTGCTCTTGACGGCATTCCCCCGTTCACGGACCCAAACCTGATGACCGAGTTTGTGTACCAATCGGTAGCTGATGTCCCAACCTGCTGAGTTTTCGATGGCCGCATTCACTTCTGCAAAGACGCGATCGCGGTCCTCTTCCACAGTGAGACCAACGTAAGAGACTTTTTCGTCATTCAAAAGGTCTTCGGCCTCATATCCAACAATGGCTGAAACCTGACCAGCGATAAGCTCCATTGTATATTCGGAATTGTTCCGACAGCGGTATACAAACGCATCAATAGTAGAAAATACGCTCTCGTAAATCGAATCCATAAGCTTCCCTCACAAAGTAGGGTGCAAGTTACGCAACAATTCTTAATAGGCTGTTATTGTGAGACTTATTACGCCCCGAATACGCCAAATAAATGATCACGCCTGATGTTGAGCTTTGATGTATTCCATCACATCAGCACGCACAGACATTTCTCCACGGTCACGGGCGGCGTTAATAACGTCATGCACGTCATTGAGGTTGCAGCGCCGCAGCAAGCTTTTGACCGGGCCAATGGATGCAGGTCGCATCGACAGGCTGCGAAAACCGATCGCCGCAAAACACAAGGCTTCAACGGGGCGTCCTGCGTCTTCTCCGCAAAACGATAAGTCTGTGTTGGTTTCTTGGCACCGGGCCACGATTTTTTCAAGAAAGCTCAAAAAGCTAACGTTTAGAGTATCATAGCGCCGCCGAACCCGTTCGTTTTCCCGATCCGCTGCAAAGAAAAACTGCTTTAGGTCGTTGCCACCAACCGATAGAAAATCCACCTGTTCGAAAAACTGCTTTGGTGCGAACCCAAGGCTGGGCGTTTCCAACATCGCGCCGATCTCAACCTTTTCCGGCAAGACATGGCCCAATCGTGCCTCCCGGGCCAGTGTTTTGGCAACTTCACGACGGGCTGCGCGGTATTCTTCCAATTGGGCGACAAAGGGGAACATCACAGTCAGTGGGCGCCCATTTGCAGCACGCATCAAAGCCTGCAACTGCATCCGCATGATCCCCGGCTTATCCAGCCCGACACGGATCGCACGCCACCCTAATGCCGGATTGGGTTCGTCGTTCGGTTTCATATAGGGCAGCACCTTGTCCGACCCGATATCCAATGTCCGAAACACCACACGTTTGCCACCCGCAGAATCCAGTACCCGCGCATAAAGCGCTGATAACTCTGATCGTTTTGGCATTTGGTTACGCACCAAGAACTGAAGTTCAGTTCGAAAAAGACCAACACCTTCGGCGCCCGAACTATTGAGCGACGGGAGATCCGCCATCAAACCCGCGTTCATATGCAAGGAGACGATACTGCCGCATTGGGCTTGTGCAGGTTGATCAACAAGCGACGAATACCGCTCTTGGGCAGCAGCCTGCATCGCGATTTTATCGCGAAAAGCTGAGGCAACAGCATCTTCAGGTCTCAGATGCGCAATCCCCTGTTCGCCGTCCACCATGATAAGATCACCGTTCAGCGCGTCATTGGTGATCCGCCCGGCATGGACAACCAAAGGGATCGCCAAGGCCCGCGCGACAATCGCAGCATGGCTCCCGACCGATCCCTGTTCAAGCACAATACCACGCAGCTTTCGCCCGTAATCCAGCAATTCCGCAGGCCCAATGTTGCGGGCCACCAGAATGGGATCAGGCGGCATTTCTGCCCCCGTATCGGCCCCCTGTCCCGTCAAAATACGCAACAACCGGTTCGACAGATCATCCAGATCGCTCAACCGTTCACGCAAATAAGCGTCGGTTGATTGGCTCATCCGGGCGCGGGCCAGAGATTGTTCTTTTTCCACAGCGGCTTCGGCGGACAAACCACTTTGGATATCCTCGCACATTCGACGCATCCATCCCTTGGAATTGGCAAACATCCGGTAGGCTTCAAAAACCTGTTTTTGTTCTTTGTCAGCAGCCGCCATTGTCAACATCTGATCGACGCTCAAACGCAGCTGTTCCACCGCTTCAACCAGCCGCTCTTCTTCTTTCACGGGGTCATCCGCAATTGGATTTGAGACAACAACACGCGGTTCATGCAACCAGACATGACCTTCGGCCACGCCTTCTTGGCCAACGGTGCCACGGATCAAAACGGGTTGAGAATGACGCGCCGACATGGCCGCCCCTTCCCCGACAAATGCGCCCAGCTCGGTCATTTCGGCCAAGACCATAGCCACCACTTCAAGCGCATAAACTTCATCAGCGGAAAATTCACGGGCGATCTTGGATTGAACAACCAAAACGCCCAGCGCCTCCCCCAAACGTTGGACCGGCACCCCAAGAAAACTCGAATAAATCTCTTCACCCGTTTCAGGCATAAACCTAAATCCGGGTGCTTGAGGGGCATCTGGTGTGTTGATCATCTGGCGCCGTTTTGCCACGCGCCCCACCAGACCTTCGCCCAGTTTCATACGTGTTTCATGCACGGACTCCGGGTTCAGACCTTCGGTCGCGCAAAGCTCCAGCGTATCTTCATCCCGAAACAGGTAGATTGAACAGACCTCACACCCCATTGATGTTGCAATCAGATGTGTGATTTTATTCAGCCGCGCCTGACCGGCATCATCACCCGCCATAGCGTCACGAAGCCTGCCCAGAAGCTTACGGCTCTCTGTTTCTGTGCGCTCTGCCATCCTGGCAAATCCCCCTTGACCAAGTTGAGCTTAGACCACAGCCAACCACAAAGAGAAACGCAAAGATTGTACCGCTACGCTCAATTCGATCATAAGATGGCGCAGAAAAACACTCGCTGCCGGTTTTTTGCGCTTACGATGCGACCAAACAGGTAATCAGTTGGACTAGGAACAACATATGCCTGCCAAAACCAAATCCGATCTGATGAATGTGACCGACTCCGAATTCGCCAAACTCCAGAACGCGATAACGGGGACGGATGCAGGTCACGCGCTGCTCAAAGACAATGATGGAACATCTATCAAAGATATTGTGGCACATCGCGCCCATTGGATCGCGCTGTTCTTGGGGTGCTACACGGACGGTCAAGCAGACAAAGAGGTCTTTTTCCCGGCGCGCGGCTATAGATGGAACGAACTGCCGCGGTACAACGCTGATTTGCGGGCGCAACAAGTCCATTTAGGATGGGACGCGGCGACAAATTTATTGTTGAATGCGCATTCAGAACTGCGGGCTCTGCTTGACAGGTCCAGTGACCAAGATCTGTATGCGGCCCCCATGAAAGGAGCCAAAAACGCTTGGACAATGGGACGTTGGGCAGAAGCAGCAGGGCCAAGCCACTATCGATCAGCCACCAAATACATACGCCAAAGGAACAAGGCGCATGCTGATTTGTAAAAGGAGCCCGGCGCCAGTTTGGCATTACTTCCTCAGCAACAGGGTCGCCAATGATTAAATCGACCACCGCTTGATCCCGCGCGCAGCCTATTCAGATCGGATGAAAACTTAAACTCAGGCCGCCTTATCAAGCTCAAACGCATCATGCAGCGCCTGTACAGCCAGCTCCATATATTTGCGATCAATCAAGACAGAAATCTTAATCTCAGACGTGGTGATAACCTGAATATTGATCCGCTCATCTGACAGTATTTTGAACATCTTAGCCGCAACGCCTGTGTGGCTGCGCATCCCGATGCCGACAACAGACACTTTCGCCACATCCACATCCGCCAATTGCTCAGCAAAATTGATCACGCCACCCTCTTTGGCAGCTTGCATCGCCTGTTCGGCACGTTTGACTTGATCAACAGGACAAGACCACGTCATGTCTGTCCGCCCATCTTCCGAGATATTCTGAACAATCATATCCACGTTCACACCAGCATCCGACAAAGCGGTGAAAATCGTGGCCGCAATGCCCGGCCTGTCCGCAACCGACACCAACGTCATCTTGGCTTCTTCACGACTGAACGCGACACCCGCAACTACATTGCTTTCCATGATTTCCTCCTCATCGCACACCAGCGTACCCGCCGCATCAGATTGTTCTTCAAAACTTGAGAGCACGCGCAGCTTGACCTTGTAGCGCATGGCCAATTCCACAGACCGTGTCTGCAAAACTTTCGCCCCAAGCGAGGCCAATTCCAACATCTCCTCAAAGGAAATCTTATCAAGCTTGCGCGCTTTGGCCTCAACCCGGGGATCAGTGGTATAGACACCGTCAACATCGGTATAAATATCGCAACGTTCCGCATCAAATGCCGCAGCAAAAGCAACCGCTGTCGTGTCTGACCCCCCACGCCCAAGCGTTGTGATCCGACCTTCCGGGCTCACCCCTTGAAATCCGGCAACCACAGCAACTCTCATGCCTTCGCCAAACTTCGCCATGATGTTGTCCGAAGGAATTTCCTCAATCCGCGCCGCCGAATGCGCAGATGTCGTCTTCACAGGCACCTGCCATCCCTGCCAGGACCGCGCAGGCACATCCATCTCCTGCAACGTCAAGGCCATCAACCCAGCGGTGACATTCTCGCCTGACGACACAACAGCATCATACTCACGTGCATCATAAAGCGGGGAGGTCTCATTCACCCAGCCCACAAGCTCATTGGTCTTCCCTGACATTGCAGAAACAATGACGATCACGTCATAGCCTTTTGCAACCTCAACACCGACCCGTTTGGCCGCACGTCTGATACGGTCCAATGTGGCCACCGAAGTGCCACCAAATTTCATCACCAGAACTGGCATAATCTCTCGCCCTTCTTCGCTCCGCGCCCTTTACGCGCAACCAAAGAAAAGAGCAAGCCAGCTCCTCTTTTTGGCCCTTAAAACCGCGGAGTGTGAGGCAGCGCCTCACCGAATTTGGCCTTCCAAATTCCAAAAAAGAATCCAGCACCCCACCTGCAAAACATCACGCCCCAACCGCACAGCACCCGCGATGAGAAGAGGTCACTCTTCGAAGAGCCTCCTCCAAACACCCTAAAATCCGCGCTTTAGGAAAGTTTCTGTTTTGGCCGAAACGGCAATGGTAAAACAGGTATGCCATCCTCAATCAGCTCTTTTGCCTGATCCAACCGCGCCTCACCATAGATTGACCGCTCAGGCTTGTCGCCCAAATGCATTGCGCGCGCCTCAGTTGCAAAGCTGTCCCCAACATAGTCAGAGCTCTCCTCAACCTTATCTCGCAACGCGGTCATCGCTTGTTCCACCTCATTGGCGGGTTGATGCAAAACCGGCGTGGTGTTTTCTGGTTCAGACGCGTCTTCCTGCATCACGACACGTGGCGCCATCAGCGCTTTTTTAACATCCGAACTGCCACAAACCGGGCAGCTCAGGTGCCCTGCCTTGGCCAGGGTATCAAACGCCGAAGCAGAGGCGAACCAGCTGTCCGCCCGATGATCTTGGTCACACTTTAGCGTGTATTTTATCATGCCTGTTTTCTTGTACTCTGATGCCAGCGTCTTGCTTGTTTAACAGATGGGTCGTCAAAAGCCCAAGGTCAAGCAGACCGGCGTTTTCCTCGGGGGTCAAAGTCACGGATCAACCTGCCTAACTCAGGCTCCGCAACCATTTTCGCCGCTTTTTTGCGCGACACCCAACGCCGCCTTCTTTGACCTGCTTCGGGATATTTTTCAGCAAGCGATGTCACATGCAGGGGATACAGCATCGCCAAACACGACAGAATGTCTTCTTCGCCAATTTCTTTGGCGTAGGTATAGACCCCTAAACATGTCTCGCCCGATTGGCCAATGACCCCCGCCTCTTCCCACGCTTCCTGTGCCGCGCAAGCCGCAGGTGTTTTACCCTCCATCGGCCAGCCCTTTGGCATGATCCATCGTTTGGTCCCACGCGAGGTGATCACCAGAATTTGCACTTTGCCACGCCGAATACGATAACACAGTGCAGCGAACTGCGTCCGAACATCGTTCTTTCGCGCCCCGTAAAAGGACAGTCTGGGTTGTTTCACCGACATCGGGTTTCTCAATTGCACATCTGTTCGCTCCAACATGATACGCTTGCTGGCCCGCTGCAAGGCATCCCCCTTTGCAATCCCCTTGCCCGGCGCATTTGCATCGCTAATAGTGCGGCCAATGACACGTATCGCCGCCCTTTTCGTCACCCTTTCGCTTTGGATCACTCCGTTTCAGGCAGCTGAGGGCGACGTGACCGTCTTTGCAGCCGCCAGCCTGCGCGAAGTCCTTGAGGATGCTGCCAAATCTTTTCCAATGGATGTGCGTCTGTCTTTTGGCGGTTCAGGAACAATGGCACGTCAAATCGCAGCAGGCGCGCCCGCAGATGTCCTTGTGCTGGCCAATACCCTCTGGATGAACTGGCTGTCTGATCGCAATGTTGTGACCCACGCCAAAACGGTCGATCTGGCGGAAAACCGTCTGGTCCTGATCGCCCCAAAGGGGGCTCCTGCATTGCGGGATCTCGGCGCGCTCACCCAACGTCTGGGCGGCAGCCGATTGGCAATGGGCCAAAGAGACGCGGTCCCGGCGGGCATATATGCAAAACAATGGCTCCAAAGCACCGGGCTATGGGATATCGCCCTGCCGCAGCTGGCCGAGACTGACAATGTGCGTGCGGCCCTCGCTTTGGTGGCGCGCGGAGATGTCCCTTTGGGCATTGTTTATGCCACGGACGCCTTGTCTGAACCGGATGTTGTAACGCTTTATGAGATCCCTCAAGACACCCATGATCCAATCCGCTATCCGGCGGTAGCGCTCACCCCAAAAGGCACCGCATTCCTGAACCATCTGCGCCAACCAGAGGCCCGTCATATCTTTGCGGCATTTGGTTTTTTGCCGGGGTCCCCATGAGCGTGGATGCCGCAGCATGGGATGCGCTACGTCTGTCTCTTTGGGTGGCCTGTTGGGCCACTGTATTGGCGGTCCCTTTGGCTCTTTGGGTCGCTTGGGTGCTGGCACGCCGGGATTTTCGCGGCAAAGCGCTGTTAAACGCACTGATCCATCTGCCGCTTGTCCTGCCGCCTGTGGTCACAGGATACCTGCTGCTCTCGGTCTTTGGTCGAAACGCCGCTTTAGGTCGAGCGCTCGACAGTATCGGCATCACGCTGGCATTCCATTGGACGGGCGCAGTTCTTGCTGCGGTGATTATGGGTTTTCCGCTGATGGTTCGGGCCATGAGGCTCGCGATTGAGGCCGTAGACCCAAAACTCGAAGAAGCCGCCGCAACCTTAGGTGCGCCGCGATGGTCGGTTTTTGCCCGTGTCACATTGCCCTTGATCACGCCGGGGATTTTGGCAGGTGCCGTCATGGGGTTTGCCAAGGCCATGGGCGAATTTGGGGCCACCATCACCTTTGTCGCCAACATTCCCGGCCAAACTCAGACTCTGCCCAGTGCAATTTGGGCCGCTCTGCAAATTCCCGGCGGCGAAGCCCAAGCCACTGTGATGGTCCTGATGGCTTGTGGTGTGGCAATTGGTGCTGTGGCTCTCTCTGAAATGCTGGCGCGCCGCGTCGCCGCCCGGATCGCAGGTCAATGACGTTAAAAGTCCATATCAAACACAGCTTTCCAAACCTGTCGCTTGATGTCGGGTTTGAAGCCCGCGATGGGATCACAGCGCTGTTTGGCAGATCTGGTGCAGGCAAAACCACGGTTATCAATGCCATTGCAGGATTGTTGCACCCCGATGCCGGTCAAATCACGTTGAACGGTGAGACCTTATTTGATGCCGTCAAAGGCATTCACGCCCCCCCCGCTGCGCGGCGATTAGGTTATGTCTTTCAGGATGCACGGCTCTTTCCGCATCTCACCGTTGCAGATAATCTGACCTTTGGCGCCCGTTATGCCCCGGCTAACGCCCAAGGGGCCGAACAGGAGGATGTTGTCGCATTGCTTGGCTTGGCGCCGCTCCTGAGCCGTGCGCCCGGTACATTATCAGGCGGTGAAAAACAGCGTGTCGCATTGGGCCGCGCATTGCTCAGCAAGCCGCAAATGTTGCTCATGGATGAGCCTTTGGCCAGCTTGGATGGCCCCCGAAAACAAGAAATCCTACCCTATCTGGAACGGTTACGTGACGGGCCTTTGCGCCTGCCAATCCTGTATGTCAGCCATGCTGTGGATGAGATCGCACGGCTGGCTGATACATTGGTCCTGCTGAAAGGCGGCTGTGTGGCCGCACAAGGACCGCTTTTTGATGTAATGGGCGACCCTGCCGCAGTCCCTTTGTTAGGAGTGCGTGAGGCAGGTGCCGTGATTGCCGCGCAGGTCGAGGCACATGCCCCTGACGGGCTGACCCAGCTTCGGATCAGCGCCGGTTTATTGCACCTGCCCGGAGTTCAGGCCGAGATTGGCGCTAAGGTTCGGCTGCGTGTTCTGGCGCAGGATGTCATGTTGTCGGTACACCGCCCCGAAGGGTTGTCCGCAATCAACGTCATCCCCGTCACCATCGACACCATACATCCCGGCGATGGCCCCGGCGCCGCGATCGGTCTGCGTGCGGGTCATGACCGGTTGTTGGCCCGGATCACACGACGCGCGGTCACCGAACTGGGGCTAACGCCGGGAACAACCTGTTACGCGGTACTCAAAGCCACCAGTGTCGCGCCGGGGAGCATCGGCCGTTAACCGGCTTTTTTCACCACTGGCGTTGCCATCTTATCTTCGAGACGTACCAACAATTCGCCATGTGGCAGGTCGGCATCAATCGCGAGCTTGCGCAAGCCAAAATGCACATGCGCAATATCCTGATAATAGCTTGTATATGCGTAATTCGTTGCAGCCCCCGCAACCGCGCCCAACACCGGAACAGCCTGCGCCGCCAGCTTTTGGCCCATCACAACGGCCAATCTGGGGGCAATCTTGTGGATCACCGCCTGCATCGCCTTGCCTGTCAGAGTAAGCCGCGCCGAAAGGAACCCCAAATCGGCACCATCATCACCAGACAATGGCCCAGAGGCCGCAAATACCTGTATGCAATCAAACTGAACGTTTTCTGCCTCTGGATCAAAACCATGTTCTACCGCAACGCCTTGGATCACTCGCAAAAGTAATGTTGTTGTCACCGGCAATTCAGCCAAAGCAGTTGGTAATCCACCGGCGCCGCCTGCTGCGCCCATCGCGCTGCTTACCGCCTGATTGAGCCAGCTTTTCTGATCGGGAACAACATTTCGGCTGGAATGAGCGGCACGCATCGCTTGATTGAGCGCGGCAATTGTCGCGGTTTCCAGACGGTCGCGGACGGTATCTGGCAGTTGATCCAGAAGGCTTTCAGCGGAGCCGCCAATCAAGTTCAGAACAGAGATACCAACGCCACCCGCAGCGCGATATCGTTGCGCCAAGGCATCAAGTTCCGCTTCGACGTCAATAGCAACAGGCAAAGTGGTCTCAATTTCCATAAGCGCTCCTCTTTGACATCAATGTGGGGAGGCGGGCCGCAAAGTTCAATCCGACCAGCGCGTGACCTGCCCTGAAACCCCCGCCCATGCGCCTGGTGATAACGCCCGGCCCAAAACCCTTTCAGGATTTGTTGGTGGCGGCATCACCACAGCAGGCAAGGCCTCAAACCCAAATCTGCCGTAATAGGGTGCATCCCCCACCAGCATGACCCGGTCCCATCCCAAGGGGGCGGCATGTTGCAGGCTCTCAGAAATGAGCGCACGGCCCAATCCTTCGCCCTGACGGGTCGGGTGCACGGCCACAGGTCCCAAAAGCAACGCCGCCACCTCTCCAATGCGCACCGGCCAATACCGGATAGCGCCGCCCAGAATGCCCTCCGAATCACGTGCAACATGGCTTAATCCCACCACCGCAGGAATACCGTCGCGCAATCGATAAGACGACAACGCTTCGCGTCCCGGCGCGAAACAAGTGTCATAAAGTGCCTCGACCTCCCAATGATCAGCGGGGGTTTCTGGAATAAGGGAATACAAGCGGCACAACTTTCTGATTTGCGGTGGAAACCGCCCTAACATGGCGGTAGCCATGGGTGCAAACCAACAAAGGAAATGCCTGATGTTCTATCGCCCAGCCGACGGCCACGGCTTGCCTCATAACCCTTTCAACGCCGTTGTAACGCCACGGCCCATCGGTTGGATTTCGACTCGCGATGCGGCAGGGCATGATAACCTAGCCCCCTATTCGTTTTTCAACGGCGTGGCCTATGTGCCGCCTCAGGTCATGTTCGCCTCTACCGGGGTAAAAGATGACGTGGATGGCACCAAAGATTCGGTGGCCAACATCCGCGAAACCGGCGTTTTTTGTGTGAACATCGTGGAATATGCAGCGCGGGATGCGATGAACCTTTCCTCAGCCACCCTCCCCCATCAGACGGATGAATTTGCCCATGCGGGGGTCGAAAAAGCCCCCTGTGATGAGATCGCCTGTTCGCGGGTAATGAGCGCACCCGCCAGTTTGGAGTGTCGTATGACACAAGTGGTCCAGATTGAGGGAGCCGCCAATTACGTGGTATTTGGCGAGGTTGTCGGGGTTCATCTGCGTGACGATTGTATTGTGGATGGGCGATTTGACGTGACCCAATATGTGCCATTATCCCGCCTGGGATACCGTGACTACACAGCCGTTCGTGACGTGTTCGAGATCATCCGCCCGGATGATTAAAACCGGCGGCCGTCCCGTTTTTGTCCGCGTTTGCAGCCGCGCAATGGGCGGGGTCAATGACCGCCCAAGATCCCTGTACGCACGGAGTAATCCACTGCGAGCTCATAATCAGGATCATCGTCACTATCGACCATCAAATGCCCCGCCTTGGTGAGCAGTTTATGGCAGTCGCGGCTCAGATGGCGCAGTTCAATCCGTTTGCCCGCCCCTTCATATTTCAAGGCAATGGCCTCAATCGCCTGTAATGCAGATTGGTCCACAACGCGGCTATCGGCAAAATCAACAATGACGCGTGACGGATCATGGCCAACATCAAAAAGCTCAGAGAACCCATCGGACGACCCAAAGAACAACGGTCCGTTCACTTGATAAACCTTAGCGCCATCCGGCGAGATATAGGTTTTTGCATGAATGCGTCGCGCATTGTTCCACGCATAGGCAAGCGCGGATACGATCACACCAACCACCACCGCTACGGCAAGGTCTTCGTAGACGGTCACGACTGTTACCAGCAAAATCACAAAGGCATCCGTTAACGGCACCTTGCGCAGGATCGTCAAAGAGTTCCATGCAAAGGTTCCAATGACCACCATAAACATAACACCAACCAATGCCGCCAGCGGGATCTGTTCAATCAAAGGCGCGCCGACGAGAATAAAGAGCAGCAAAAACACAGCCGCTGCAATCCCCGCCACACGGGTGCGGCCACCGGACTTTACGTTGATCATCGACTGACCAATCATCGCACAGCCCCCCATGCCACCAAAGAAACCGGTCACTGTGTTTGCAACACCTTGTGCAACACATTCCTGGCTGGCCCCTCCTCGCGTGTTGGTCATATCGCCAACAAGGTTCAGGGTCAGAAGCGATTCAATCAAACCAATTGCCGCAAGGATTACGGCATAAGGCAACACGATATAGAGGGTTTCGAGGTTAAACGGCGCAAGTGCGGTTCCATAGAGCCCCAGACCATCGCCAAAGGGCATATGGGGCATAGGAAAACTTCCTTCGATAGAAGCCAGATCCCCAACACGCGGAACATCCATCCCGGTCAGGATCACAACAGCTGCCACAATCCCGATTCCTGCCAAAGGGGCAGGGATAAGCTTGGTAAGGCGCGGCATCACCCAGATGATCGCCATCGTTGCCCCAACCAGCAACAACATCAAAACCAGTGGTTGACCACTCAGCCATTCACCACCTCCCATTCCATGGCCGGTATCAACCATGCTTCCGGGCACCTTGAACTGCCCCATTTGGGCCAGAAAAATCACAATCGCCAATCCGTTAACAAAACCCAGCATAACCGGATGTGGCACCAAGCGGATAAACTTGCCCCATTGCATCACACCCGCAAAAATTTGCATGAGCCCCATCAAGACAACGGTCACAAACAGATATTCCACGCCGTGCTGCGCAACCAGCGCCACCATGACAACTGCCAAAGCACCTGTCGCACCAGAGATCATACCGGGGCGCCCGCCGATCAGAGCGGTAATCAACCCCACCAGAAACGCAGCATATAACCCAACAAGCGGGTGCACCCCTGCTACAAAAGCAAAGGCAACCGCCTCGGGCACCAGCGCCAGCGCAACGGTCAATCCCGACAGCAACTCGATCCGAAGCCGACCAATGGAAAACCCGTCTTCCGGCATCCAGCGCAGATCCGTGACCTCAAGATTTTTGGTAAAGCTGTGAAAAATCGAGCGTGCCATGCTGCATCAGGTCCTTGTCCGAGGGAAAAGCCAAGGGATGCCCCATAGGCTTCGCGCTCCCCTATCAAGGGCTATGCGGGATGGAAAGGGGCCAACAGAGGCAAATTGTGCACAAATCAGTGTCCAACAGCAGGATCTGTCTCGCTCTGGGCCCTCAGTCCTTGGGCTCATTCCATCTGCGGTTCTGCTGATCGATCAAATAAAGCACGACAATCCAGTTTGCGATCATGCGCACAACCAAGACACCAAACGACATCATCGCCGCAAAAGCCAATGGATCAGCAAATATCCAAACCGTAAAAAGTGTCGCCGCCGCGATCACAATGCCCGCCGCATCCAACATCGCGGTTGCCTCGCGGTGGGTTTTGGTATGTCCCCAAGGACCTTGCCTTAAGACCAGCAACGTTGCGGGATCATAGGTCACAAAGAACAGCAAAAAGGTGGCCTGAGAAAGATAATAAAAAATGAAAAACTTGGCTGCAAATGCTGCGGTCCCATAAAACGCCATGAAGGAGAGCCCCACACAGGCACAGACCATGGCGACACCAGAGAACAGGGGGCTGCGGCGAAACGCATGCGCGAAGCGGTCAGAGGTGATGTTCTTGGTCCATGACAATGTCAGTTGCACGGCAAGTGCCAAGGCAAGCGGATCAATCAGACGCCCCATCAAAATTGGCCTGAATTCAGACACACCCAGATAGGTCGCAAAAGACAATATTGCCCATGCAAAGGCCTCGGGAGAGGTTTGTGGGACGTAACGAAAAGTAGACCAAATGCTCATCATTCGATTTCTGGTCCAACAATTGGGCGGGAGTGCGAAGAAAAGAGGGCTTTTCATGACACAGCGACACAGGCAATGTAGCCGCGACGTGATTTCAAGAGGCTGCTATGACTTCCACCAAAATTGCCGTGATCGGCGGCTCCGGCATTTATGATATCAATGGGTTGCAAGGGGCGCAGTGGACGGAAATAGAAACGCCGTGGGGGCCGCCGTCGGACGCGATCCTGACGGGGGTTTTGGATGGGGTTGAGATGGCTTTCCTGCCCCGCCATGGACGCGGCCATGTCCATAGCCCGTCAACGGTTCCCTACCGGGCGAACATTGATGCGCTAAAGCGGATTGGCTGCACGGATGTGATCTCTGTTTCTGCGTGCGGATCGTTCCGGGAAGAAATGGCACCGGGCGATTTTGTCATTGTAGATCAATTCATTGACCGGACCTTTGCGCGGGAGAAATCGTTTTTTGGCGCAGGTTGCGTCGCCCATGTAAGTGTCGCGCATCCCACCTGCCCCCGCCTGAGCGAAGCCTGCGAAACCGCCGCCAAGAATGCAGGTATCAACGTGCATCGCGGTGGCACATATCTGGCAATGGAGGGACCACAGTTTTCCACATTGGCAGAATCAAAGATGTATCGCACCAGCTGGGGTGCGGATGTGATTGGCATGACAAACATGCCCGAAGCCAAGCTCGCCCGTGAAGCCGAGCTTTGTTATGCTTCTGTTGCGATGATCACCGATTATGACAGCTGGCACCCCGATCACGGAGAGGTTGATGTCACCTCAATTATTGCCACTTTGATGGGGAATGCGGACAAGGGCCGTGACCTTGTTTCGCGCTTGCCGGCACTTCTTGGTCCTGATCGGGCAGCCTGCCCACACGGATGTGATCGCGCGCTTGAGTTTGCGATCATCACACAGCCTGATGCCCGTGACACCGCAGTGGTCGCAAAACTGGACGCCATCGCCGGACGGGTTCTGTGAGCGACCCCAATCCCAGATGGCAACAAAGGATCGGGGAAAAGCTCGAACAGATCAGCCATGACATATTCGACGGGTTTCGCTGGCTGACTTTTGTGGCGCTGACCCGCTACATCGCCTTGCAGATCCAATCCGAACTGATGCACTATTTGTCATACGCTTTGGCCGCTGTCTTGCTGTTGTTTATGCTTGCCGTATTTATGTTGCGCGGTGAAATTAACCTGTTTAGAGGGCCCGGATTGGGCGCAAAGGTCGGGAACATCCTTGTCAATATGACGATCTGCCTAGGGGCCTTTGCGGCCTGCATGTGGTTGGCATATGAGTTCGTAGACCAGATCATACTTTATCAGGAGACATCGTAAATGGACTTCGACCTCTGGCTGACCTTTGTGGCAGCCTCCACCGCATTGTTGTTGATACCGGGACCTACGGTCTTGTTGGTTCTCAGCTATGCCCTGAGCAAAGGCCGTTCTGTTGCTGTTGCCTCCGCTACCGGAGTAGCTTTGGGTGATTTAATTGCGATGACGGCCTCTTTGGCTGGGCTTGGGGCTCTGGTTCTGACCTCTGCCACACTCTTTGTCGCCCTCAAATGGGTCGGGGCGGTCTATCTTGTCTGGTTGGGCATAAAATTGATCCGATCCGCGCCTTCGGGCGGTTTGGACATGCCTCAAAGTAGCGATGTCACGGGCCAGCAAGTCTTGCTGCATACCGCAGCAGTTACCGCATTGAACCCCAAATCCATCGCGTTTTTCATCGCATTTGTTCCTCAGTTCATTCGCCCTGAGTCCCCATTGCTGGTGCAATTTGCAATTCTGACCGGCACTTTTGTTGGCCTTGCAGCCGTCAATGCCTTTGCCTATGCGTTGTTGGCTGATCGTTTGCGCAGCGTCATTTCACGGCCCAGTATCATCACATGGATCACCCGCACGGGTGGCATCGCGTTGATCACAATGGGCGTCCTTACCGCTACCTTACGCCGGAGCACAGCATGAAACGTGTCGAAGACTATATCCGCACCATCGTCGATTTCCCCCATGAAGGGATCATGTTTCGCGATGTGACCACGTTGTTCGCGGACCCACGGGGGTTTCGCATGGCCATTGACCAGATGCTGCATCCCTATGCCGGCATGCAAATCGACAAAGTTGTTGGGCTGGAGGCGCGCGGGTTCATTCTGGGTGGCGCGATCGCGCATCAGTTGAGCGTTGGGTTTGTCCCGATCCGCAAGAAAGGCAAGCTGCCGGGGACCACGATCTCACAAGATTATACGTTGGAATACGGCGAAGCCATTGTCGAAATTCACGACGACGCCATTCAAGCGGGTGAAAAAATTCTGGTTGTTGATGATCTTTTGGCGACCGGCGGCACAGCCGAGGCAGGCATCAAACTGATCGAGCGTTTGGGAGGCGAGATTTTATCGACCGCCTTTATCATTGATCTGCCAGAGCTTGGCGGGCGCAAAAAACTTGAGGCATTGGGTATGGAGGTGAACACGCTTTGTGCGTTTGACGGGCTTTGATACGCCTTTAGGGGCACGATTGATGGAGCATCAACCCTAAGTCGCAACGATGTTTTGGCGGATCACCGCGCCCGGGTTCATGATGCCTTTGGGATCAAGAGCCGCCTTGATCGCCTGCATGGCAGATAGTTTTGCGCGATCACCATAACGCTCAAGGTCATCGACTTTCAGTCGCCCAATGCCATGCTCCGCACTGAACGCCCCGCCCATTTCATGCACCAGATCATGTATCGTCTGTTTGATAACCGGGCGTAGATTGTCGTGATCCGCACGGCTTTCACCGGGCAATGGAAAGACGTTGTAGTGCAGGTTTCCATCCCCCACATGGCCAAAGCCATTTATCCGAAACGCCCCAATTTGGGCAATCGCGGCGCCTGCTTTTTCAATAAAGTCGGGGATCGCGCTGAGTGGAACAGAAATATCACTGCTCACCACAGCGCCCACCCGGCGGTTCGCTTCTGGGATGCTTTCCCGCACATGCCAGAATTCATTGGATTGCTGCATGTTCTGCGCGATCAATCCATCGCGAACCAACCCGGCCTCCATACCCGCCGCAAACAACTTTTCCAGATATTCGCCGGGCTTGAGCCCTTCAATCAAGCCAAGCTCGATCAAGACCGACCATTCCGGCGGAGTCTCAAACGGTTGACGAACCTCCGGCATTGTTTCGGATAAAAAATCGAAACCCTGACGATGGATCAATTCAAAACCGCTGACCATTTCGCCCAGCTGATCCCGCGCCATCGACAACAAAGCGAGTGCTGCACGGGGGGATTCAACGGCAAAAAACCCTGTGCCGGTTGCATCAGGTTTCGGAAACATCTTGAGCGCAGCTGCGGTAATGACCCCCAAGGTCCCTTCCGCCCCAATAAGCAGATGGCGCAGATCATACCCGGTGTTGTTTTTGCGCAGCCGCGTCAGCCCGTTCCAGATTTGACCATCAGGCAAGACGGCTTCAAGCCCAAGACACAAATCACGCGCGTTGCCATACCGCAGCACCCCGGTCCCCCCGGCATTTGTCGCCAGATTACCGCCAATGCGCGCTGTCCCCTGAGCCGCCAGCGACAGCGGGAACAAACGATTCACCTGATCCGCCGCGGATTGGACATTCTCAAGGATCACCCCCGCATCAACAACCAACACGTTTTCATCTGGATAGACCCCCCGCACCTTTGTCATACGTTCAAGTGAAAGGATCAGCGGTGCTGGCCCCTCAGAGGCGACCTGCCCGCCAACCAATCCTGTGCCGCCCCCATATGGGATCACGCCAACACCCTCACTTTGTGCATGCTGGATCAGGCGGGCGACCTCTTTGGTGTCACGCGGCAAGGTCAGCACGCCTTCTTTGCCTGCGAATTGACCACGCGGTTCTTCAAGATAGCGCGGTTCAAGCGGGCGGATGATATCTGCGCCCAGATCCGCGACAAGGCGATCGCGAAAGGCGGTATTGGCTGGCTTCAATGTCATATGCTGTTGATCCGTCGGAACGTGGCCAGATGCAAGGCTGTATCGCATCCCATATCGCTCTTCGGGGCGGCGAACATCCCGTATTTTTTGGCACATCAAACTATGTCCAGATGCTCAATCCTGGATTTGGCACCGTGACACACAGCAACAAACGAAAAAAGAATCCCTGCCCCTTTTTGCAGACCACCGAGAACCCGCGACGCGGTTTTCACTGAACCAGTAAACAATATCTCTTGGCAACCTTCCCTATTTCGGTGTCACTACTTTGAACAAAAGGGAGAGCGGACATGTTGCAACATCGCGATTGGGTACCATCAAAAAGCGAAACTTTGGTCCAGGGCATTGCCAGCGCTACTCTTGGCAAATCAAGCGCACAAATCGCGGCGCGATTGCATGCATTGACTGACCAGAACAAGCAGATACATGAACGCGATTGCTTCAACCTCAATCCCGCAACCAATGTAATGTCCCGGCGCGCCGAAGCCATTTTGTCTTCTGGCATTGGGACACGCCCCTCGCTTGGGTATCCGGGGGACAAATATGAAATGGGGCTTGAGGCGATTGAAGAGATCGAGGTTATCGCAGCACAGCTGTGTGCACAGGTATTTGATGCCAAATATGCTGAAATCAGAGTGCCTTCTGGTGCCATCGCAAACCTGTATGGGTTTATGGCAACCTGCAAACCCGGGGATACCATCATCGCGCCACCCGGGTCCATCGGCGGGCATGTCACCCATCATATCGCGGGCTGTGCGGGGTTGTTTGGTCTCAACACTGTCGCAGCGCCCGTCAACGCGGATGGCTATAGCGTTGATGTAAAGGGCTTGCGCGCGCTGTCACAGGACACCCGACCAAAGTTGATTACGATCGGGTCTTCGCTCAACCTTTTTGAACATCCTGTCGCGCAACTGCGTGAAATTGCGGACGACGTTGGCGCCAAAGTCCTGTTTGATGCAGCACATCAATGCGGAATTATCGCGGGCAAGGCATGGCGCAACCCTTTGGCTGAAGGCGCACATCTGATGACAATGAGCACCTACAAAAGTCTGGGTGGCCCGGCCGGAGGTTTGATCGTCAGCAATGATGCCGAAATCGCTGAACGATTGGACGCCATCGCGTTTCCGGGAATGACCGCCAACTTTGACGCCGCCAAATCAGCGGCCCTTGCGTTGACCATGCTGGATTGGCAGGACTATGGCGCCGCTTATGCCCGTGAAATGATCACCGTGGCACGGGCCCTTGGACAAGCCTTGTTGAGCCACGATTTACCGGTTTTTGCTCAGGATCGCGGCATCACGCAGTCCCATCAATTCGCCCTTCAGGCCGCGACATTCGGTGGTGGGCAGGCCGCGTCAAAGACCTTGCGTAAAGCCGGATTTTTGGCCTGCGGCATTGGCTTGCCACAAAAAGAGGTCCCCGGAGATATGAACGGATTGCGGTTTGGGACACCTGAGTTGGTACGCTGGGGTGTCGGTGAAAATGATGTGCCCGAAATCGCAGCACTGATCGCCAAGGCCCTCAACGCAGACGATCCAACCATCATCGCGCCGGAAACCCGCGCGCTGCGGTCAAAATTTCAAACCCTGCATTTTGTTGGCGATGACGACTAACAACCCATGCCTTGAGGGCAGAACCCGTTAATCTTCCCTGCCACGAAGCGGTTCCTTGGTCCCGGGTTATCCTGCGTCCGTCTTCCCGCGACGGTCGCTGCGCAAAGCGGCATACAGCACATGGGTGCGCCAGCGGCCTGCGATTTGCAGGTAACTTTGTGCTACACCTTCGTATTTGAACCCAGAGCGTTCGAGCAAGGCACGAGACGCTTTGTTTTCGGGTAGGCAGGCTGCTTCGATCCGGCTCAGATCAAGGCGCGTAAAGGCCTGATGCACGACGGAATGAATGGCCTCGCGCATGTAACCTTGGCGGGTAAACGTCTCACCTGTCCAATACCCAAGAGTACCAGATTGCGCTGGCCCCCGCCGGATATTATCCAACGTGATCGCCCCCAATAACGCATTGTCCTGACGTCGGATCAAAAAGAGCGGCATGGCCGTGCCGTTATTTATCGATCTTTGAGCCCAATAGATTCTGTTGCTAAAGGCCTTGCGCGACAGATGATCCTCAGCCCAAACAGGCTCCCATGGGGTCAGAAATTTCTTGCTTTTGACACGCAGGGACGTCCAGTCGCGGAAATCAGAATGTATCGGCGGACGCAACGTCATACGTTCCGTCTCAATCCGAAATTTTCGTCTTAACAGCAACATTAGCTAACGCGGCGCTCCTGCAATTCGTCCAATGTTGGGGCTTGATCAACCGGACCATACAGCGACAACGCCGCCGGGGCGGTTTGGACGATGCGTTCGGCAAGGTCACGCACATCGCCCGTTGTTACAGCATCGATCATTTCAATGGTTTCTGTCAGGGGCGGAACGCGATCCCAAATCTGAACAAGACGGGCCAGTCGTTCAGCCCGGTTTGACGGACTTTCCAATCCCATCAACAACCCGGCTTTCATCTGCACCCTTGCGCGCGCGACTTCTGCGGGGCTCATGTCAGTTGCGGCGCGTTTCATCTCATCAATTGTGATCTTTGCCAATTCCGGCAGTTGATCGCCTGACGTGCCCGCATAAATCGTGGTCATCCCCGTATCAGCATAGGCCCCGGCCTGTGCAAAAATGGTGTAACACAGACCTCGGTTTTCGCGGATTTCCTGAAACAGACGAGAAGACATCCCGCCGCCCAAAGCGGAGGCGTAAATCTGGGCCACATAGATGTCATCCGCACGGTAGCCCGGAGATTCAAAACCAAGCGCAAAATGCGCCTGTTCAAGCGACTTGATCTGACGAGTCTCTCCCCCTTTGAACCGAGCAGTCTCCATCTGGAAAAGCGGCTTGCCCGGCATGTCGCCAAAAAGGTCTTCGGCGAGTTTCACAATTGCATCGTGATCAACTGCCCCAGCGGCCGCAAGGATCATCTGTTCAGGGCCATAGTGATTCCCGATAAAGCCTTGCAAATCAGCGCGCGAAAAATTGGAAACCCGTTCTGTTGGCCCAAGGATCGTGCGCCCCAATGGCTGGTCGGGGTAAGCGCTTTCTTGAAGCCAGTCAAAGATCACATCATCTGGAGTGTCCAATGCCTGACCGATCTCCTGCAAAATAACGCCACGTTCGACCTCTATCTCATTTGGATCAAGCACAGGATTTCGCAGGATATCAGCGATAACATCCAACCCCAGTGCGACATCGTTTTCCAATACGCGCACATAATAGGCCGTCACCTCGCGAGAGGTATAGGCGTTGATGTATCCCCCCACATCTTCGATCGCTTCGGCAATTTGCAGTGCTGAACGTTTCGCGGTGCCTTTGAAAGCCATATGTTCAAGGAAATGTGCGACGCCGTTCTGCTGGGGTGTCTCATGACGCCCCCCTGCCGCGACCCACACACCAATTGACGCGGAGGCCAGCCCGGGCATGTTTTCGGTCACGATCCGAAAACCATTGGACAGACGATGTTCTTGCAGGCTCATGTGTTCAATGCCCCCAGAATATGGGCTTTGAGCGCCTCAAGGTCATTCGGGACACGGGTCAGACGCTCGGGTCGTTCAAATAGATCAGCCATACGCGCAGGCAAAGGCGGACGTACACCGGTTGCGGCCTCTACTGCGTCCGGGAATTTCGCCGGATGGGCAGTGGCGAGGGTGACCATCGGGGTGGCCTCTTCGCGCTGCTCATCGGCCACTTTCACCCCAACCGCAGAGTGGGGGCATAACAACTCCCCTGTGTTTCCCAAAGCTTGCGTGATGGTCGCGCTTGTTTCCGGTTCGGAGACGCGTCCAGATTTATAAATCTCCTGCAAGGCTGTGATCGCCCCTTGGCTGACGTCAAAACCGCCCTGCCCCAGTTCCTTCATCAACTGCGCCACCGCATTGCCATCCCGGTCATAAGCGTCGAACAACGCACGTTCAAAATTTGAACTGACCTGAATATCCATCGACGGGCTGATAGAAGGATGCACGGTGCCTTTGTGATACCCAGCACCTTTCAAGCACCGGTCGAGAATATCGTTCTGATTGGTGGCAACCACCAAATCCTTGATCGGCAATCCCATCCGTTTGGCAATATAACCAGCGAAAATATCGCCAAAATTGCCGGTTGGGACGGTAAAGCTGATCTGTCGTTCCGGTGCGCCCAGAGCGACAGCCGAGGAGAAATAATAGACAACCTGCGCCAGAACGCGGCCCCAGTTGATTGAGTTTACGCCCGCGAGTTTCACCTGATCCCGAAAGTCGAAATCGTTGAACATGTCTTTGAGACGTGCTTGGCAATCATCGAAATCACCATCCACGGCCAAGGCATGCACATTGCTTTCAACTGGTGTAGTCATCTGACGGCGTTGAACGTCACTGACCCTGCCGTGCGGATAAAGAATGAAGACATCGACATTTTCCAGTCCGCGAAACGCCTCGATTGCCGCTGATCCCGTATCACCTGACGTTGCCCCAACAATTGTTACACGTTCTTTTTTGCGCCCCAGCGCCTTTTGAAACATTTGACCAATCAACTGCATGGCAAAATCTTTGAAAGCCAGTGTCGGGCCATGAAACAATTCCAACAGGAAATGGTTCGGAGCAAGCTGCACCAAGGGCGCCCGTGCGGTATGGCCGAAGCCGCGATAGGCATCAGCGATCAAGACGCGAAATTCAGCGTCTGTAAAAGTGTCACCAATGAAAGGTCGCATAACTGTGAAAGCCACATCTTCATAAGACTGCCCCGCCATACCAGCAATCTGGGCTTCGCTCAGGGTTGGGATTTCCTCTGGGACGTAAAGACCACCATCACGGGCCAACCCGGTCAGCATGGTGTCTTCGAAACTCAGAGCGGGCGCTGTGCCACGGGTTGAGATATAGCGCATGAATGTCAGCTTTCAGGCAATTGGCCGCGACGGCGGCGCAGGAAGAGGAGCGACATGGCCAGCCAGACGGCAGCCAGTGAAAACCAGGTTATCGCATATTGCAGATGATTGTTTGGGATGCGGCTGGTGTCTACGGGTAATGGTGTCACGACGGGATCATCATTGGTAACGTTCCGCGCAACGATCAAAACCGGATCTGTCTTGAGTTCTGCCGCAAGTGTTGGAACATCCCGAGCGAACCAAATGTTGTTGGCGCGGTCCGGTTCGGGGGTAAAACTGTCGATCTCTTGGGGCCATTGCAGATTGCCTTGCACTGTCACCTGAAGATGTGGCGTCGCGATTCCCTTGTCATCAGATGCGACAAACCCGCGATCAACAAGGACACGGCGGTCTTCGGTCTCAAATACGGTGATCAATCGATACCCCGCACCTGTTTCCTTTTGGGACACCAGCACGCGCCGGGTATCACCAGTGAACCGCCCAGTCGCCTCAACCGGCAGAAAACGGTCTGTGGTTGGATCCGGTTGCGCAGGTATCGCAACAGAGGCCGCAACAATCCGTGCATTGATGTCAGCAATTACACCTTGCTTCCATGCTAACCTTTGCATCTGCCACACCCCAAGCGCCACAAGTATTGCAGCACCGCCAAGGCCAATAATGATCAGAAAAAGCGCACGGCTCATGGGCAGTCAAACCATAGAAAAACGCGCGAAGCGGGATCTTCGCGCGTTTGGCTTTTCAAGGATAGCACGAGCAGATGCAACCCCTGTCTATTTGTCACACCGTCTGATCAATGGGATGGAACGCCCCAGATGTAGACTGCGAAGAATAGAAACAACCACACCACGTCAACAAAGTGCCAGTACCATGCAGCCGCTTCAAATCCGACGTGTTGTTCCGGTGTGAAATCACCTCGGATCGCGCGGATCAAGCAAACGGTCAAAAAGATCGTCCCAATGACAACATGGAACCCGTGAAAGCCTGTCGCCATAAAGAAGTTGGAATAGAACTCATCTCCGCCAAATTCCCAGCCTTCGTGCAGCAGATGCGCATATTCATAGGCCTGCAACGCGGTAAATGCGACACCCAGAACAATAGAGATAGCCAAACCGTTGATCAGGTCTTTGCGGTTATTCTCATGCACCAGAGCGTGGTGCGCCCATGTGACCGCGCAGCCCGACAGCAACAAGATCAAGGTGTTGATCAAAGGCAGGTGAAAGGCATCCACCGGATAGATATGTGGGGCGACGTATTCGGTCCCAAAATACGCTTCCATCGGATAGATCGCATGTTTGAAAAACGACCAGAACCAGGCGGCGAAAAACATCACTTCGGACATGATGAACAGGATAAACCCATACCGCAGCCCGATTCGCACAACTGTTGTGTGATCCCCAATGTGGCTTTCATTCACCACCTCGCGCCACCAACCAAACATAACATACAAAACGCCAACAAACCCCATCCAGAACAGGAAAGGCGTAACGTCGTGCATCCAAAGCACCGCACCAAAAAGCATCGCAAAACCTGCAAGCGCGCCCAAAAGCGGCCAGGTGGATGGGGCCAGAATGTGATAATCGTGGTTCTTTGCGTGGGCCATGAAGGGGTCCCCTCTTAGTTCAGGTCTGTTGCTGTCTCTGTCTCAAGGGCAGCGTACCCCTCAGGCAGATCAATTTCGTAGAATGTATAGGAAAGGGTAATAGTGTGTATATACTGGCCATCATTATCCTCCACTATTTCGGGGTCAACAAAGAAGCTGACGGGCATGTTTACGCGCTCGCCCGGGGCGAGCACCTGTTCAGTAAAGCAAAAGCAATCGATTTTGTCGAAGAATGCGCCTGCGCTATAGGGCGTCACATTATAGCTCGCCTGTCCCGCGATGGGGCGTGATGAAGGGTTGTAGGCCTCATAGAACGCCAGCGCGGTTTCCCCAATCCGGACTTCCATCTCGCGGACAACCGGTTTGAATTCCCACCCCATGTTGTCATTGAGCGTACCATCAAAGCGGATCTTGATGGTTTGATCCAAAATGTCAGCACTTGCGGAATCAACCTGTTGCGGCACGCCGCCAAAGCCGGTCACCCGGCAGAACCAATCGTAAAAAGGGACCGACGCCCAGGCGAGTCCCCCCATCAGCACAACAACTGATACGGTTTGAGTAACAGTCTTTGCAGGTCCAGACATTGCCATCAGTCAGATGCTCCTGTCGATCCGCTGGCCGGTGTGGCGGTGCCCGGGGCACGTGCAAAATCGGTTTCAGTGATTTTGACAAAGGTCAGCACCATAACCAACACGACAAAGCCGCCCAACATCAGCCCCACGCCGATGTTTCTGGCTTTGCGACGGCCATGGATTTCGTGTTCTACGCGCATGTTCATCCCCAACCGCCAAGGCCGAAAGGCCGCAAGCTTGCCTCAACCAGAATCGCGCCGAAATGCAAGAAGAGATAGTACAAGGAAAGGCGGAAGAATTTGCGTTCCACCAGAAAGTCGTCTTTTTCTGACATGTCCTCATCGCGCTGCCAAATGCGGTACGCCCCCAACAGGAACAGCGCGTTCAACACAACAGCAAAGCTCAGATAGACATAGCCGCCAATTGAAGTAAATCCGGTGCCAACGGCAAGAACCGCAAGCAAAACGGTATATCCCAAGATGTGGCGCCGAGTTGTCGGGCGCCCATGCGTCACCGTCAACATCGGGACCTTTGCATCGTCATAATCAGAACGCATGAACAGCGCCAACGCCCAGAAATGTGGTGGCGTCCAGATAAAGATCAGCGCGAACATCAACCATGCCTCAACAGAAAAACTGCCTGTTGCGATGATCCAGCCTATGACCGGAGGAAAGGCTCCGGCCGCACCGCCGATAACGATGTTTTGCGGCGTCGCCCGTTTGAGCCACATTGTATAGACAACGGCATAGAAAAAGATTGTAAACAGTAGCATGCCAGCAGCCAGTAAGTTGGCGCTCAGCGCCAACATCATCACCGCCATGCCAGATAGCGCAACACCAAGGGCCAAGGCCTCATTTGGCTGCACCTTGCCAGCAGGAATTGGACGTTGGGCTGTGCGGCGCATGACCGCATCGATGTCCGCATCCCACCACATGTTCAGTGCGCCTGACGCGCCAGCGCCAATCGCGACAAACAGGATTGAAGCGAATCCAATAACCGGATGCACCGAAACAGGGGCCGCCAACATGCCTACTACTGCTGTAAAGACAACCAACTGCATCACACGAGGTTTAAGCAACGCGAAATAATCGCCCAATTGCGCCTCGTATTCGCCCGCCGGTGTATTGGTGATGTCCGTCATACGGCACCTTTTTGAAAAGCTGGATAGACGCCGTGCCTATCTTGCAAAGGGTTGGGTAAGGTGGGCATATTGCCCACCCATCGGGACTTAGTTTGAGGCAACCTGCACGGTTGGTGCAATGCCTGCGTATTCTTCTTTGGCCTTAGCAATCCACTCATCATAGGCTTCTTGCGAAACTACCTTTACGGTGATGGGCATATAGGCATGCGCTTGACCGCAAAGCTCAGAACATTGGCCAAAGTACACGCCTTCTTTTTCAGCGTTGAACCACAATTCCGCCAAACGCCCCGGCACCGCGTCTTGCTTGACGCCAAAGGCTGGGATCGTCCAAGCGTGAATCACGTCAGATCCTGTCACCTGAACAACAATTGTCTTGCCCACGGGGACAACAACGGATGTATCTGTCGCCAAAAGCCATTCGTTGCGCGAATATCCGGCATCCTCAAGCTTGGTCACCATCACATCGTTGAGCAAATTGGCAACGGCACCCGCTTCTTCTTCTTCTGCGGTCAACGTTGCGGGCGCGCCGATCATGTAGCTGTCAAAGCCGAAACCGTCGTCCACATATTCATAGGACCAATACCACTGATTGCCGATCGCCTTGATTGTAACATCCGCTTGCGGAATTTCCTGCTGCCGGAACAGAATCGGCAAGGAATAAGCCCCGATGAGCAGCAAGATAACAATTGGCCCAAGGGTCCAAGCCACCTCAACGGGTGTGTGGTGCGTAAAGGACGCAGGCTCGGGGTTTCGTTTCGCGTTATATCGGATCATCACCCAGATGATCAGGCCTGTCACAAAAAGAGTGATAAGCGTGATGATCACCAGAATCAGGTAATCTAGGTCGTGGATATCTTGCGCCAACCGCGTTACTGCTGGTTGAAAGCCCATTTTTCCGTCAATCGGCACTCCGATGACTTCAAGACCGTCGATCCGCAAAGCGTCTTGCGCCATAGCCGGCAACGCTGAAAAGCTTGCCACGAGCGCGCTGAGTGAGAGAAGTTTTTTCATGTGTCGTCCTGATCTTTTGACCAAATATTGGCTACGGGGCTTGTGAATGTACCTATGGTCGAGGCGCACCCGTTGTCTTATCGCTGCTTACAATCATATTCTAACCACAAGATAAAGTCTTTCGATTGCGGCAAACGGACGCGAATAGGCATTTATCGCCCAACCACAGGACACCCTACATGAACCATAGCCCATTTTTACCTTTTGACACTGATCTGGATCGCGAGGCCGCATTAGGCATTCTGCGCGACGCTGTTGCGGGGGCGGACGACGGAGAGCTTTTTCTGGAGCGCCGCCGGTCAGAGGCGCAAATGTTCGATGATGGAAAACTCAAAACAGCAAGCTATGATGCCTCCGAAGGGTTTGGGCTGCGCGCAGTGCGGGGCGAAGTTGCGGGGTATGCGCATTCAACAGAACTGACTGAATCTGCCCTGCGCCGGGCCTCTGAGACCGCGCGCCTTGCTGTTGGAGACGGCGGTGGTACATGGGCGGATGCCCCCGAAGGCACCAACCAAAAGCTTTATACGGATGATGATCCGATTGAAGGCGCAAGTTTTCCGGTAAAAGTTGAGACATTACGCGAAATGGACGCATTCCTGCGCGATCTCGACCCGCGAGTGGTTCAGGTCAGCGCCTCAATTGCCGCGAGCCTGCAAGAGATTGAGATATTGCGCCCCGAAGGCACCTCTGTGCGCGACATACGTCCGATGACCCGCGTCAATCTGTCGGTCATCGTTGAACACGCTGGCAGACGCGAAAGCGGCACCTCCGGCGGGGGCGGACGCGTTGGGTTGGATGGGTTGCTTGATCCTGCTGATTGGCAGGCCAAGGCCCGCGAAGCGCTCCGTATTGCCTTGGTCAACCTTGAGGCGGTTCCTGCGCCTGCAGGTATGTTTGATGTGGTGTTGGGCCCTGGATGGCCGGGAATTTTGTTGCATGAAGCCATTGGTCACGGGCTTGAGGGCGATTTTAACCGCAAAGGCAGTTCGGCTTTTGCGGGTCTCATGGGACAACAGATCGCAGCCAAAGGGGTGACCGTCTTGGACGATGGCACGATCCCGGACCGGCGTGGGTCTATTTCCGTGGACGATGAAGGAACGCCATCCGCAAAGAACATTTTGATCGAAGATGGAAAATTGGTTGGCTATATGCAGGACCGCCAAAATGCGCGGCTGATGGGTGTCAAGAGTACTGGCAATGGGCGCCGTCAATCCTATGCCCATATTCCAATGCCCCGTATGACGAATACCTATATGCTTGGCGGCGATACCGCGCCCGGAGATATTGTTGCAGACCTCAAAGACGGCATCTATGCGGTTGGCTTTGGCGGCGGTCAGGTTGACATTACCAATGGCAAATTCGTCTTTTCCTGCACAGAAGCCTACCGTGTTCAAAATGGTGTTGTCGGCGCGCCGGTAAAAGGGGCGACCCTGATTGGAGATGGCGCAACCGCGTTAAAACAGATCCGTGCAATTGGGAATGACCCTGCCCTAGACCCCGGCATGGGTAATTGCGGCAAACAAGGGCAATGGGTGCCTGTTGGTGTCGGACAACCGACGCTGATGATCGGAGGGCTGACTGTTGGCGGGTCTGCAGCTTGAGAAAATTTGCAGCATGAAATCCCGGCTCTCCAACATAGCTGGCAAAGGTCGGAATTGATTCATTTCCTGTTAACCAACGCAAACTATACCTGATTCCAGTAACAGACGGAGCTACGGGATGACTGACAAGGACTACTTTCCTTCTTCCACTCACCCCCCACTTCCACCCACCCCGGAAGACGAACAGTTTGCCCGTCTTCGTCTGTTGCGCTCGCGCCGGGTCGGTATATCTACGTATAAACGCCTACTGATCGAACACGGCACTGCGCAAAACGCGCTGGCCGCGCTGCCTGAGGTGGCGCGCGCCGCGGGCGTTTCTGAATACCGAATTTGCCCCGAAGGCGTTATTCATGCCGAGCTGAACGCGGCAAAAGCGATTGGCGCAAAACTCCTTATGGTGGATGCCTCACCCTATCCGACCACATTGGCCGAAATTTCAGACGCGCCGCCTTTCTTGTGGGCCATGGGCAATCTCGACCTGCTTGAACGGCCAATGATCTCGCTTGTGGGGGCGCGCAATGCATCCTCACTTGGAACGCGAATGGCAAAATCGCTGGCCCGCGATGTCGGACAAGCTGGATATGTTGTCGTATCTGGCCTTGCCCGTGGCATTGACGCTGCGGCGCATCTTGCCGCGCTCGAAACCGGTACGGTTGCGGTACAGGCAGGCGGTGTTGACGTCATGTATCCTGCTGAAAACACTGATCTGGCAATGGATATCGGACGTACTGGCTTGCGGCTCTCGGAACAACCTTTTGGGCTTCAACCAATGGCCCGGCACTTCCCCAGCCGTAATCGCATCATCTCTGGCCTGTCGCGCGCCACAATTGTGGTTGAGGCGGCAGCAAAATCCGGCAGTCTCATCACAGCGCGGGACGCTTTGGATCAGGGAAGAGACGTGTTGGCAGTGCCCGGCCATCCATTTGATGCGCGCGCATCCGGATGTAACATGCTGCTGCGCGATGGGGCTGCTCTTATCAGATCGGCCAAAGACGTGATCGAAGTATTAGGTGAAATTGCTGCGCCCGAACTACCGCTGCCTGCACCAACTGAACCGCCCAACCGAAGCCTGCGCGACACCGCTGCTCTCCACCTCCAGATTTTGTCTCGCTTGGGCCCTTCCCCGGTGGCCGAAGACCAATTGATCCGCGACTTAAAGGCCCCCGCCGCCAGCGTCGCGCCAGCACTTGTTGATCTGGAACTTGATGGGCAAATCGCGCGCCGCCCAGGCGGATTGCTCAGCAAGGTGGTGTGATTTCAGGCTCCCGTCTGTGAATGTCTACCTGTTACAGCGACCGGCATCTGCGTCACGAAATAATGACAGGGGTTTCGATCCAGATTTCTTCAGTTTTTTTACGCAAAAATTGTCAATTTTCACATTCATCTGGGCGCTGATCAACTCTGCCGCATTGACAATACCCCCCGAAATCCCACATGAGACAGCGCGGGGATGTGCCCGCTATTTGATCTAAGGTGTTAAAATTTATGCCAGTTGTTGTTGTCGAATCCCCGGCTAAAGCCAAAACGATCAACAAATATTTAGGCGACAATTTTACAGTTTTAGCCTCATATGGCCACGTACGCGATCTACCGCCCAAAGATGGTTCGGTTGATACCGACAATGAATTCGACATGAAATGGGAGGTCGCCTCCGACAGCAAAAAACATGTCAAAGCCATTGCTGATGCTCTCAAGGACGACAACGCGCTGATCCTCGCAACTGACCCTGACAGGGAAGGCGAGGCGATCAGCTGGCATTTGCAAGAGACGCTGACCAAGCGAAAATCTATCAAAAAAGACACGCCCGTCAGCCGTGTTGTTTTCAACCAAATCACCAAAAAAGCGGTGACCGAAGCCATGGACAACCCGCGGCAGGTCGACATGCCACTGGTGGAAGCCTATTTGGCGCGCCGCGCGTTGGACTATCTGGTTGGTTTTAATCTCTCGCCGGTTTTGTGGCGCAAATTGCCCGGGGCGAAATCAGCAGGCCGCGTGCAATCTGTCACGCTGCGTATCATTGTTGAGCGTGAGATGGAGGTCGAGGCGTTTCGCGCCCGCGAATATTGGTCCGTCAAGGCATTGCTTGCCACGCCACGCGGTCAGGAATTTGAAGCCCGATTGACCACGCTGGCAGGCAACAAGCTCGACAAATTCGATCTGGCGGATGGCACACAAGCAGAACTGGCTGTTCAAGCAATCACCAGCCGCGATCTCAGCGTCACTCGGGTCGAAGCAAAACCAGCAAGCCGCAACCCCTCTGCGCCCTTCATGACCTCGACGTTGCAACAAGAAGCTAGCCGCAAGTTCGGCATGGGCGCACGCCAGACCATGAGCACGGCACAACGGCTTTATGAAGCCGGACATATTACGTACATGCGGACAGATGGCATCGACATGGCCCCCGAGGCTGTCACCATGGCGCGTGATGCAATCAAAGGCCGCTATGGTGCTGAATATGTTCCGGGCAGTCCGCGTATCTACAAAAACAAAGCCAAAAACGCACAAGAAGCGCACGAATGTATCCGGCCAACGGATATGGCCAAAGATGCAACTTCGCTCAAGCTAGAGCAAGATCAAGCAAAGCTATATGATCTGATCTGGAAACGCACATTGGCCTGCCAGATGGAAAGTGCACGTCTGGAACGCACAACCGTCGAGATTGGCAGCAAAGATGGTCAGGTTGGTTTGCGGGCCAACGGGCAGGTTGTCTTGTTTGATGGTTTTCTGCGCGTCTATGAAGAAGGCCGTGATGATGTTGTCGATGAAGACGATAAACGCCTTCCGCAGATCAGCGACGGCGACAAAATGGACAAACGCGCCATTACGCCAGAGCAGCATTTCACCCAGCCGCCTCCGCGCTATACCGAAGCCACCTTGGTCAAACGTATGGAAGAGCTGGGCATCGGGCGTCCGTCTACCTACGCCAGCATTGTCACGACCATTCAGGATCGCGGATATGTGCGCCGCGAGGGGCAACGTCTGATCCCCGAAGATAAAGGCCGGTTGGTCACCGCATTTCTTGAAAATTACTTCCGCAAATATATCGGGTACGATTTTACTGCGGATCTCGAAGATCAGCTTGATAAGGTTTCAGCAGCAGACGCGGATTACAAAGATGTGCTGGGGCGCTTTTGGCGTGATTTCTCTGCTGCAATTGGCGAGACGTCGGAACTGCGGATCACCGAGGTCCTCGAAAAGATCAACGATGTCCTTGAGCCCCATCTTTTCCCGCCGCTTGAAGACGGCGGAGACCCACGGCTGTGCCCTCATTGCGGAAACGGACGTTTGTCGATGCGCACAGCGCGCTCTGGCGGTGCTTTCATTGGCTGCTCAAGCTATCCAGAATGTCGTTATACCCGCCCCTTTGGCCCCCCGAATCCCGAAGCCGAAGCATCCGCAATTCCGCCCGACGGAAAATTGCTTGGCAACGACCAAGGCGATGACATCCGCGTCTTTAAGGGGCGGTTCGGCCCCTACGTCCAGCGGGGCGAAGTAACCGAAGAGAACAAAAAGCCGCCGCGTCAATCGATCCCAAAGGATTGGCCTCCCGAGGAGTTGGAGCTGGAACGCGCGCTGATGCTTTTGTCCTTACCCCGTCAACTTGGCCCCCACCCCGAAGACGGGATTATGGTGTGGTCCAACATCGGGCGCTATGGTCCTTATCTCAAACACGCCGAAAGCACATCAGACCGCGGCGGTACCAATGCCAATCTGGACGGGATCGACGAAGTCTTTACCGTGGGCATGAACCGTGCGGTTCAGCTTTTGGCGGAAAAAGTTGCCAGCAGAGGCGGACGCGGACAGGCGGCCAAACCGTTGCGCGAATTGGGCGAACATCCCGAAGCTGGCGGGCCAGTGAACGTGATGAAGGGCAAATACGGGCCCTATGTAAAATGGGAAAAAATTAACGCAACAATTCCCGAGACAATTGAACCAGATGACCTGACAATGTCACAGGCGGTTGAATTGATCGAGGAAAGGGCCGCCAAGTCCGGCAAAAAGAAACCTGCCGCGAAGAAGAAAGCCGCGCCCAGGAAAAAAGCTGCACCAAAAAAGAAAGTTGCGGCTAAAAAGAAAACCGCGAGCGAATAATTTATCGCGCGCGGTCATCAAGCGTCTGCGCGTTATTGCGCGGGCGGCTTTGAACATCGATTGAAACACCAAAGCATTGCCTCCAAGCCCAAGAACCGGGCTTGTGGTGTCTTTTGCAAGTCCCCCGGCACCGATCAGCATCCCTGTTTAATTTCTTGGATCAACGATGCAGCTGGTCGACCAGTGACAATTGACTTCCTTTGTTCACCGCGTCAAAAAAACATGAAGCAAGGGCGGGAGAGATATTCGTGAAAAAAGTATATGGTTCAGCGGCGGAAGCGCTTGATGGTGTCTTGTCGGACGGCATGCTGATTGCGGCGGGCGGTTTTGGGCTCTGCGGCATTCCGGAGCTGTTGTTGCAGGCAATAAAAGAGGACGGAGCCAAGAACCTGACTTTTGCATCCAACAACGCCGGTGTGGATGATTTTGGCATCGGCATTCTGTTGCAGACCAAGCAAGTGAAAAAGATGATCAGCTCTTATGTTGGTGAAAATGCTGAATTTATGCGCCAATATTTGTCTGGCGAGCTTGAGTTGGAGTTCAATCCGCAAGGGACATTGGCAGAACGGATGCGTTCTGCTGGGTGTGGCATTCCGGGGTTCTATACAAAGACCGGCGTGGGCACGGTGATTGCCGAAGGCAAAGAGGTAAAGGTATTTAACGGCGAGGAATACATCCTTGAAGAAGGCATTTTTGCCGACCTCAGCCTTGTGAAAGCTTGGAAAGCGGATGAAACCGGCAATCTCGTGTTCCGCAAGACCGCCCGCAACTTTAACCCACCCGCAGCCATGTGCGGCAAGGTGTGTATCGCTGAGGTCGAAGAGATTGTTCCCACCGGGTCGCTTGACCCTGACATGATCCATCTGCCCGGTATTTATGTACACCGCATGGTTCAGGGTGAGCATGAAAAACGGATCGAACAACGCACAGTACGTAAGCGCGAAGCGTAAACTGATGGCCAACACACCTGCCCCCCAAGACCCCATCAGCCCTTATCAGGGCTTGGATGATCGGGCGTTTTGGCGTGCAGGTGTTGTAGAAGCTGGCAGCTATCCGCCACCAGATATCTACCGGGCCAAGTTTAAGATTACCAAAGACATGCCAATCTTTACGGCGGGCAGTTGCTTTGCTCAACATGTTGGACGCACTTTGGCAAAGTCCGGCTATGCGGTGATCGACACTGAACCGTTACCCGCTTTTGTACCCGAGCACGTGGCACATCGGCACGGCTATAAACTGTACTCAGCGCGGTTCGGCAACATCTATACAATACGGCAATTCTTGCAGCTATTGCAGGAAGCTTTTGGTACATTTCAACCCGCTGATCCTATCTGGGAAAAAGACGGGCGTTATTATGATGCATTGCGCCCGGGCATGACACCCGGTGGGTTGGCTTTGCCCGAACATGTGACTGAGGCCCGCGAGGTTCATCTCAATGCAGTACGCGAAGCAGTGGCTCAGACGGCTATGGTTGTCTTTACTCTTGGCCTGACAGAAACATGGCAACATGTGCCAAGCGGGACAGTTTATCCGACCGCGCCGGGCACTATCGCGGGGAAAATCGACCCCGATGTTCATGGGTTTGTCAATTTCAGATCCCACCAGATTCGCAAAGATTTCCTTAAGATCCGCGACGTGTTTCAAGCCGCCAATCCAGATGTTAAATTTCTGCTGACCGTCAGCCCTGTGCCATTGACCGCGACGGCCAGTGACGCACATGTCCTGCCCGCAACCGTGTATTCCAAATCTGTTTTGCGCACAGTGGCCGGAGAGTTGAGCGAAGACTTTGAGGATGTCGACTATTTTCCAAGCTATGAGATCATTGCTGCACACCCCGGTGCTGCGCGGTTCTTTGAGCCCAACCTGCGCAGCGTTAAACCGCGTGGTGTGCGCCGGGTCATGCGCACATTTCTTGGTGCCCATGAACAAGAAACAGACCCCACTGCAAAACGCGCCAAACTGAAAGAAGAGCGCCAGCAAACCGCACAGACCGACCCTGAGACCGATGACGGCCTGATCTGTGAAGAAGAATTGCTGGAGGCGTTTCGTAAATGACCCGTCTTTTGATCATCGGTTCCAGTCATGTCGCCGCCTATAAGAATGCAAGCGACACTTTCGCTGCGGAACAACCCGATATCGATATCACTTTTTTCGGGCTTCGCGGGCCTCTGTTTCTAACAGGTCAGATTGATGACAAAGGCGTCTTTGTGCCACCTTACCGCGATGACAGTGACCGCAGTCTGGCTGAAACGACGAATGGCCAGGCAACGATTGATGCATCCGGGTATGACCACGTGCTGATGGTGGGACATCGTTTTGCGTTTACGCATTTCCCTGTTCTCCTTGAAGATCACGACATTCTTGGTGGAATGCGCACAGATCGTCCGCGATTGCTGAGCGAAGCGATGTTGTATGACACAATAACATCCGTGACCCAAACCTCTGTTGATGAAGCCGCAGCAGCGGTGGCCAATCTAAATCGCCGCGTGACCTTTGCCATGGCCCCCTACCCCGCCACCAGCATCACAGAGCGCGCACCAGGATTTGAACTGGCGCGATTGCTGCAAACATTCTGGGCGCGCCCCGATGCCGCTTGGGTGACAGAGATGTGGCTGACAGCATTGCGGGCAGCGCTGTCCAACCATGGTCATCATCTGCTTGAACAACCCGAGGCCCTGAACGATGGCGCCTTTGCCACCAAACCGGCATTCGCCAGCCAAGCGGCAGCCATGGCAGGCGATACCTTGGGCAAGACCGATCACCGGCATATGAACGCGGACTTTGGGTTAGCCATGCTGCGCGCTTATGCTGACACTATACTAGGGGTGTCTGAGGCACCGAATAACAATGACACCTCGAAAACGTTGAACGAAAGGATCGCCTGATGTCCACTGAGATCAAAGGCTGGGACCGCAACCAGATGGCCGCCCGTGCCGCAGAAGAACTTGAGGATGGCATGTACGTCAACCTTGGCATCGGCATTCCAACGTTGGTTGCCAATTATGTGGGTGACAAAGACATCACCTTGCAATCAGAGAACGGAATGTTGGGCATGGGTCCTTTCCCGTTTGAGGGTGACGAAGACCCTGACCTGATCAACGCGGGCAAACAAACCATTACGGAATTGAACCGGACCGCCTATTTTGATTCTGCCACATCCTTTGGCATGATCCGCGGCGGCAAGATTGCAGCGGCCATTCTGGGGGCCATGGAAGTCGCCGAGAACGGAGACCTTGCCAACTGGATGATCCCGGGCAAATTGGTCAAAGGGATGGGCGGTGCGATGGACCTTGTTGCGGGTGTCGGTCGCGTGATTGTTGTAATGGATCACACCAATAAACATGGCGAGAGCAAAGTCCTGCCCGAATGCACCCTGCCTTTGACGGGCAAAGGTGTTGTGGATCGGATCATCACCAATATGGGTGTTCTTGACGTGGTTGAGGGCGGTTTGCGGATTGTGGAATGCGCCGATGGTGTCAGCGAAGACGATCTGCGCGCAGCGACACTCGCCACGTTGGTCTGATTCACACACCCAAGCGGGCGGATTTCGAGACCTAAGAACCGCCCGCTGCTGAATTTACTTCATTGCCGCAAACACACAGCCGTCGGTGATGAGTTCTGGCGGTGTCTTGCACAGACCCTTAGCCACCTGAAAAGCCGCAAGCACTTTGGGCACATAGTCCCGCGTTTCTGCAAAGGGTGGCACGCCTGCGTGTTTGCGCACGGACCCTTCTCCGGCATTGTACCCCGCCAGCACCAGTATCGGGTCTTGGTCAAATTCTTCCATCAACCAATCGAGGTATTTGACCCCTCCGGTGATGTTCTGTGTCGGGACAAGGCTGTCTAGAACGCCAAAGCGCGATGCGGTGTCTGGCATCAGCTGCATTAACCCTTGCGCACCTGCGCCGCTAATGGCGTCTGGTTTTCCCGCAGATTCCACTGTGATCACCGCAAGCACCAAGGCCGGGGATACTTGTGTCCCGATGGTCGAGCGCAGGATGTCGATGCCATTTGTCTTTGCAATGTCCTGCATTTGCTGCAACCGAGGGGCTGGTACGCCAGAGGTTGCCCCCGCCAAGGTCTGGATCGCGGCTTGTAAACGGCCTGGCCCGGCATTGGCAGCCTGAGGCGATATTTTTTCCCAAAACCACCCATATTGTCCCAAAGCGCCTGCTTTTGGTGCTGAGGATGGCGAGCCTGAGGGGGATGCTGTCGCGACGTCACTTTGTGGTGCCTGCGGCACGATCTGAATATTGATACGGTTCTTACTATTAGAAGACGGGGGTTTTATGCGCTTGGCACTAAACTCGGGAAACGGCTTTGGGGACTGCGCGCCCCCTTGAGTCGCACAGCAAAGCGCCGCGCACAGCGCATATTTAAAAAATCTGGTCATGCTTGCCTGCTTTTTTCTGCTCATCGGCTTAGCTTTTTTCCAAATATCTCACAAAAAAAGCCGCCAAACCAGCCAATCAAGGCTCCAAACATGGCAAACTTGCCTCAATTACCCTGCCAAACGTTAAACTTTGAATAGTTTTTCATCGTAAAATCAAAATATTTCCATTAAATACAATAGCTTATACAAAAAAATAGAAAAAACAGGGCCATAAACGAAAAAGTCACATTTGCCGCCAAATTCATGCCCCAATCAGACGGCTATATAGCGTCATACCAAGTCGGACAGGTCGCCAACTGAGAGAAACGGCAGCCAAGACGGACGACAGGGTAGTAACTTAAAACCTATATGATCCTTGGAGGGACATACCATGATGAACTTTATCAAAAACTTCCGCAAAGACGAAGACGGCGCAGTAACAGTTGACTGGGTTGTGCTTACAGCTGCTGTCGTCGGCCTGGCCGTTGCAGCCTATTCATCCATCGAATCTGGCGCGTCCAACCTGACATCCAACACCAGCGACTTCCTGGACGGCCGTGACCCTAACTAAGTTAGGCACCTTGGCTTAGCCATTAAAATTAGGGGTCGCTTTCTGTCGGTCAGAATGCGGCCCCTCTTCCAAAATTAGGGCATTTCCCCCAATAAAGGACAGATCATGACAAAGTACATTAAATCGTTCATCCGCTCCGAAGACGGTGCGGTGACAGTGGATTGGGTCGTTTTGACAGCAGCTGTCGTCTCTTTGGCTGTGGTCGTCATTTTTGCAATCCAAGGCTCAACAGATGATGTTGGCGACGGGGTGGGAGAGTACCTGACCGGACAAAGCGCGGGCGGATTCTAATCACACCTGCTTTAAAACACCGGCCTCAAATGGCCGGTTTTTTTTGAATTACACAAATTTGCAAAGCGCCCAAAGGTTTTCACACCAACTGCAAACATTGGCCACAATCACCTGTCATGTTTGCGGTGAGAAAATGGCACCGGGACCCATCCCGGCAATAAATGAGAGCAAGAGGTATACGATATGCGGATGGTATTTGGACTGGTTTTGTTGGTGGGCATCGCGCTTGCCGGTGGGGCTGTATATTTGGCCAAGGATCGGATCGCGCAATATCAAGCCGCGAACGCTCATGCACAGGCTCAATTGGCGCAGGTTGTGCCAACCAAGACAGTTTTTGTGGCGCAAGGCCCCCTGAAATACGGGCAACGGCTCACGCAAGAAGATGTACGCGCGGTAGATTGGCCTGAAAATGCCATCCCCGAAGGCTCCTTTATGGAACTCACCGCCCTTTTCCCTGAGAATACAGATGAATTGCGGGTTGTATTACGCGCAATGGAGAAAGACGAAGCAATCCTTGCGCTCAAGGTCACTGAACCGGGCGAAGACACAGGCCTGACGTCTCGCTTGGAGCGCGGAAAACGTGCCTTTACGATCAAAGTTGATGTCTCAAGCGGTGTATCCGGCTTTTTGCGCCCAGGTGACCGGGTTGATGTCTATTGGACAGGTCGGGTGAACAAGGGGCGCGACAACGGTGGCAATGGCGAAGTAACCAAGCTTATCGAAGCGGGCGTCAAATTGATCGCCGTAGACCAAAGCGCGGGTGGTAACATCAATGAAGCAACCATTGCACGTACTGTAACCGTCGCCATTAGCCCCCAACAGGTCGCCTCTCTGGCTCAGGCCCAGACAACAGGCAATCTGTCTTTGTCATTGGTTGGCGCTGAGGACGACACTGTGGCCTCTGCGATTGAAGTAGACCAACGGTCCCTGCTTGGAATTGTAGAACAAGAAGTACAGGCACAGGTCGAGCAGGAAAAGATATGTACCATCCGAACCCGCCGCGGTGCCGAAGTGGTCGAATTACCGATCCCCTGCACCAACTAGGAAGCTATGTCCTGGCGTTAGCTGGACCTGATCTGAAATCAAATTTGAACGGCGTGGTCAAAGGCCACGCCGTTTTCATTTCCAGTTATGTTGCCAATTACCCACATAAACAAAACCAAGGAACACCTTGATTCTTGCAATAAAAATGAAACTGACGCAGAGTGTTCCAAACGACGGGCGAAAAGACCCTTCTCTGAGGCGTGATCAAAAAGGCAGGTCACATGAAAATCGATAGAATTCTGAAAGCAGCCCTCGTCGGGCTGACCTTAAGTGCAGCGCCATTGGCGTTATCCACGCCGGGCCCTGCCCATGCGGATACTGTACGTGTGGTCAAAAAAGGCACAAACGCAACGCTCAATGTCCCAATGAACCGGGCCGTTGTTGTTGAAAGTGACATCCCCTTTGCTGAGCTTAGTATCGCAAACCCGGGCATTGCGGACATCTCGTCCCTTTCTGACCGGACGATATACGTTCTAGGTAAATCACCGGGTTTGACCACACTGACATTATTGGATGCCAGCGGCCAGTTGATCACCAACGTAAATGTCCGTGTGGCGGCCGATGTTAGCGAATTTAAAGAACGCTTGCGCCAGATCCTGCCGGGCGAAAAGATCGAAGTTCGAACCGCCAACGACGGTATCGTCTTGTCCGGTATCGTGTCATCGACACAACGTCTTCAGCGCGCGCTTGATTTGGCTGAACGGTATGCACCCGAACGGGTAAGCAACCTGATGAGCGTTGGTGGCATCCAACAGGTGATGATGAAGGTTCGTTTTGCAGAAATGCAGCGGAGCGTCTCAAAATCGCTAAGTTCTTCTTTGTCTCTGAACGGCATCATTGGCGGCAGTACAGGTGTCAACGGCGGGACCGGAACAACAGCAAGCGCTGGTGGCGTCGCAGGATCACTTGCCGGCACCGTTCCCACGGTACAACAAAACGCTGGTGCTGTTTTGTTCGGCTTCAACGCCGGGTCGACTCAGGTTGGCCTGTTGCTTGAAGCGCTTGAGCAAAAAGGGGTTGTTCGCTTCCTTGCAGAGCCAAATCTGGTTTCGCTTTCGGGTCAAGAAGCGCGTTTCCTTGCGGGCGGTGAATACCCGGTGCCCGTGGCGCAGACAGACGACCGAATTTCCATTCAATTCAAACCATTCGGTGTCGAATTGGCCTTTATCCCCCGCGTGGTGGACAAAGACCTGATCAATCTTGAACTCAAGGCAGCGGTCTCCGCGATCGACCCTACCAATAGCCTGAATCTCGGGAATGGTCTGGAAATTGCAGCTTTCACACGGCGGGAAACCTCTTCGACCGTTGAAATGCGCGACGGAGAGAGCTTTGCGATTGCGGGTCTTCTGACTGACGATTTTACAGACAACTCCAGCCAATTGCCCTGGATCGGCGATGTCCCTGTGCTGGGCGCGTTGTTCCGGTCAGCGGATTATCAGCGCAATCAGACTGAATTGGTAATCATTGTCACAGCGCATTTGGTCTCTCCAACACGTGGTGAAGCCCTTGCCTTGCCAACCGACCGGATCAGACCACCAACCGAAAAAGACCTATTCCTCTTTGGGAAAACCGCGGAAACTGCAAATACCCCACAACAAGGGGCTGCAGGAGAGGTTGCCAAACAAGACTTTGGCGGGTCATATGGGTATGTACTGGATTGATCAGATGAATTCCCCGATGCGCACAAAACTCAAATTGGCTAGCGCCACCTTAGGACTTGCAGCTCTCTTGGGCTGCGCGTCGAGCACGGACCCCGTTTACACGCAGTTTTATCGTGAAGCGGGTGCCTTGACCGATACTGGCCACTTTGGCAATGCGACGTTGAATAACCGTTTGGTGCTCACCGGTGAACGCCAATATACCTTTGATCTGGCCAATCGTTTTGCATCTGAGGTCCAATCCACAGTCACTTTCGCCTTTAACTCAGCACAGCTGGATGGTGATGCCCGCGCTATTTTGAAACAACAGGCCGGATGGATCAGACAATTCCCTGAGATCAAGTTCCGGGTCTATGGTCACACCGACGCTGTCGGGTCGGATGGTTTCAACCAAGCATTGGGCCGACGTCGCGCAAATGCAGTGGTGTCGTACCTGTCCACTCAGGGGATCAGCCGGTCCCGGCTGGAGGCTGTGGCCTCCTTTGGGGAAACTCAACCTCTTATCGTGACCCAAGGCCGCGAAAGACGGAATCGCCGGACTGTGACAGAAGTCAGCGGATTCTTGTCACGTCATCCAACCGTTCTGGACGGGAAATACGCTCAGATCATCTATCGTGATTATGTCAGCAGCGGTGTCGCCACTTCTGGATTGACAGAAACCGAATTGGGCGAAGTGCAGTAAATTAACCCATTGAAAAACCGTCTCAAATTCAGATTTGGGGCGGTTTTTTCTTGTCTGGCCATTGTGATCCAATGGCCCTCCGATGCCCCAGATCGTTTCAACATACCCAACAATCGAAATCTTTTGGCCCCAATCTCGCCTAACTTCACTGCAATAGATTGCCTCATAGGACAAATGTGTCTGCGTAAAAAGCGTAGGGCACGGAGGGCCGGACTGAGGTTAATCTGCATTTCATAAGCAGACTGCATCATTGTCGCGCCTTCATGAGCAAAGGAATTAGGCGATGAGCAGTACAATGCCACAACCCGAAGCCGCAGCAATCGTGGCATGCACCGTCAGCCGTGATGTGCAAAACTTCGATCTGTTGATCGAGGATATGGAAAGCGCTCTTGGCGAAAGTTGGGGCGATTTAGGATTTGCCGAGGCATTGGCCTTTTTTGGTCAGCCAGAAGCAGAATCCATGGAATTTATTGCCTTGGCGCTGGATGAAACGGACGAGGACAATTTGGTCCTGATGTCAGAAATCATCGCGCAAGCGAAAACCCGCGATATCAAAGTGATTTTGATCGCAGAAGACGTCACACCCGCCGCGTTGCATTCCTTGTTGCGCAAAGGCGCTGATGAATTTGTCCCCTACCCGCTTCCCGAAGGGGAGCTGGTACAGGCCATTGCCCGCGTCCGTCAGGCGGATGAAATAGCCGCCGCAGAAGCCGTGACTGCTCCGCAACTCAAGGCAGGCGCGCAAAAGGATGGCGCGTTGATCGTTGTACACGGTATTGCAGGGGGTACCGGGTCAACAACAATGGCGGTCAATCTTGCTTGGGAACTTGCGAATATTGACAAAAACAATCCACCTTCTGTGTGCTTGCTGGATCTTGACCTACAATATGGGTCGGTCGCGACCTTCCTTGACCTGCCGCGTCGCGAAGCCGTCTATGAGATGTTGTCCGACACCGAAAGCATGGACGAGGAGATTTTCGGCCAATCGTTGCTGACCTATGAAGATCGTCTGCATGTTCTTACGGCGCCCAGCGACATTCTTCCTCTTGATCTGATCACTTCTGAGGATGTGAACCGTATTCTTGATATGGCCCGCAATCAGTTTGATTATGTAATCGTCGATATGCCTTCTACGCTTGTGCAATGGTCCGAAGCCGTTCTGAACACAGCACATATCTACTTCACGCTTCTGGAACTCGACATGCGTTGCGCCCAGAATACCCTGCGGTTCAAACGCGCGCTTCAATCCGAAGAGCTGCCTGTAGAGAAACTGCGGTACGTGCTGAACCGCGCGCCCAAGTTTACCGATTTGAACGCCAAGGGGCGCGTCAAACGCATGGCCGAATCCCTTAGCATATCCATTGATCTGCAATTGCCAGATGGTGGTAAACCGATCACCCAGGCGAATGATCATGGCCTGCCTTTGGCAAATTCGGCCCCCAAAAGCCCGTTGCGCAAAGAATTGCTGAAACTGGCCGCGTCCATTCATGACCTCAAAGGCGATCAGGCAGAAGCTGCCTGAACCGCAAGGGAAGAGATACCAGATGTTTTCAAAATACAAGAAATCTGACGCAAAGCCAGCGGCCGCAAAGCCGGTAGACGTTGTTGATAACGTCACGTCGATTGAGGTCGAAAAACCGAAAACCTCGATGCGCAAGGCGCTTGCGCCCGCCGCCGTTGCCCCGGTGGACAAAGAGGTCAAACGCAAGCAGCGTATGTCCGACATCAAGCTGGAGCTGCACCGGGCTCTTCTTGACAACCTCAACCTTGCGGCGCTCGAACATGCCACGGAACAGGACCTGCGTCAGGAAATTAATGCGATTTCCTCAGAGATCCTCTCGGAAAAAGCCATTGTTTTGAACCGCGAAGACCGCATGACGCTCAACTCCGAGCTTTATGACGAGGTTACAGGTCTTGGTCCGCTTGAGACATTGTTGAAAGACGAAACGGTCAACGATATTCTTGTGAACGGTCCACAACAGATCTTTGTGGAACGTGCCGGTAAGTTGGAATTGACCGACATCACGTTTAAAGACGAACGTCACCTGCTGCGTATCATCGACAAAATTGTATCTGCGGTTGGTCGTCGTGTGGATGAAAGCAATCCATATGTTGATGCCCGTTTGCAAGATGGCTCGCGTTTCAACGCGATGGTACCGCCGGTTGCCGTGGATGGCAGTTTGGTTTCCATTCGTAAGTTCAAAAAGGACAAGCTGGGGATTGATGATCTGGTCAACTTTGGCGCCTTTACCGAAGAGATGGCAGCGTATCTACAGGCCGCCGTTGCGACCCGTCTTAATGTGATCGTGTCGGGTGGTACGGGTTCTGGTAAAACAACCACGCTAAACGCTTTGTCATCCTTTATCGACAACGCCGAACGCATTCTGACAATCGAAGACACCGCGGAACTTCAGCTCCAGCAGACGCACGTTGGTCGGATGGAAAGCCGTCCACCAAACGTTGAAGGCAAAGGCGAGGTGTCTCCTCGGGATTGTTTGAAGAACGCACTGCGTATGCGTCCGGATCGCATCATCGTGGGGGAAACCCGGGGCGAAGAAGTGATCGATATGTTGCAGGCTATGAACACTGGCCACGATGGATCGATGACCACGATCCACGCCAACTCTGCGCGTGATGGTGTGTCACGTTTGGAAAACATGATCGCGATGGCCGGGATCGAAATGCCTCTCAAGGCGGTGCGTTCACAGATTTCATCAGCGGTGAACCTGATCGTTCAGGCATCGCGTCTTCAGGATGGGTCGCGCCGGATGACATCGATCACTGAAATAACCGGCATGGAAGGGGATGTGATTTCGATGCAGGAAATCTTTCGATATCAACGCGTTGGCCTGACACCTGACAACAAGATCATCGGCCATTTCACAGCCACTGGTGTCCGCAGCAACTTTGCGGAACGGTTCCGGATGTGGGGGTATGATTTGCCATCCTCCATCTATGAACCCATCGCCGCCCAATAACCCAAGTCCGCGCCATTGGCGCGAACCTAAACGACCGCATGCGCCTTTGGCGCACCCTACAGAAACCATGCGCCTTTGGCGCAATAAGGACGAAAGCCATGAGCGCAGAACCCATTATCTACGGCCTTATCTTTGTCGGTGTCCTCGTTTTGGTCGAAGGCATCTATCTGGTGGCTTTCGGAAAATCCATCAGCCTCAATTCGCGTGTAAACCGCCGTCTGGAAATGCTGGAGAAAGGCACCCGCCGCGAAGAAGTGTTGGATAAACTGCGCAAAGAAATGCAGCAGCATATGGAAGCAAAATCCATCCCGCTGTACTCCTTGTTGTCCGAAAAAGCACAGAAAGCGGCCATCGCCTTTACCCCGAAACAGTTGATAATGATCATGGCTGGATTGGCGGCGATTGCATTTCTTGGTTTGACCATCGGGACAGAAACCGAAGCACCCATCCGCGCGCTCATGTCAGTGGGTATTGGTGTTGGCGCAGTGTTTTTCTGGGTGTCGTCCAAAGCCAACAAACGGATGGGCATGATCGAAGAACAACTGCCTGATGCTGTCGAATTGATGGTACGTTCATTGCGTGTGGGTCACCCCTTTACCAATGCGATTTCTATCGTGTCCAAGGAAATTCAGGATCCTTTGGCCTCTGAATTCGGCGTAATCTCGGATGAAAGCGCCTATGGTCGTGACGTAGGTGAAGCGCTCAAGGACATGGCTGAACGTTTGGACATGCAGGATTTGCGTTTCCTTGCGGTTGCCGTAACCATCCAGCAGCAATCAGGCGGTAACCTTGCCGAAATTCTTGCTGGTCTTGCAAAAGTGATCCGTGCCCGCTTCCGGCTGTTCCGCCGGGTCAAGGCGATCACGGCTGAGGCCAAGTGGTCTGGTAAATTCCTGTCCGCCTTCCCGATTGTCGCCTTGATCGTGATCAACGTGAGCGACCCGCATTATTATGACGAAGTGTTGGACCACCCCTACTTCATTCCAGCCTGCTTTGCTGTTGGCTTGTTCCTTGCGCTGAACCTCTATGTGATGCGCGTTCTGACTGATATCAAAGTATAAAGGCGACCGTCATGGGAATTCTTACTGCTGCGAATGACGCCATTTCCGAATTGCTTGGACCTATGGGGTTAATCATCATTGCCGGTGTACTGGGCGTTTGTCTGGTCTTGCTGACCGTGATGATGATGATGCGCCAACCCGAAGATCCGTTGGAAAAGCTCAAACGTACCTCGCATAAACCGAGCGACGACGACGACAAAGCGCGGTTGCGTCAAGCAGGTGGAAACCAACAGTTGCAGAAATTCGCGAAGTTCCTCGAACCCGAGGACGTCGCCGAACTTTCTGCCAAGCAGCTGATGTTGCGTCAGGCCGGATACCAGGGCCGTGACGCGGTGCGGATCTTTTACTTCTCTCAAATGGCGTTAGGTGTTCTGGGCCTTTTGTTGGGGGTGATCTATATTAACTTTCTGGGTGGTGGCGAAGGGCTCAGCACGCAAAAGACCATGATGTATACGGTAGGACCGGGTTTCATCGGATATTACCTGCCAACCTATTGGACCACCCGTCGCGTCGAAGCGCGCAAAGAAGAAATCACCCGTGGCTTTCCCGATGCTTTGGACATGATGCTTGTCTGTGTTGAGGCGGGGCAATCATTGGACCAATGTATTGTCCGCGTGGCCAATGAACTTAAGGCGTCTTACAAAGCCTTGGCTGACGAATTTGAAGTTGTCGCCTATGAGATGAAAGCCGGTAAAGACAAAATTACGGTTCTAAATGATATGGGCGAACGTTGCGGCGTGCAGGATGTACAATCTTTTGTCACTGTTCTTGTCCAATCCGCCGCTTTCGGTACCTCTATTGCAGATGCCCTAAGGGTTTATGCTGCTGAGATGCGTGACAAACGTGTGATGCGCGCCGAAGAAGCCGCAAACAAGTTGCCAACCAAGATGACACTTGCCACAATGATGCTAACAGTGCCGCCGCTTTTGATCATTCTGGTCGGACCATCGGTACATGGCATCACAGAACTGGGCAAAATGTCGGGACCAAACGGATAATGAAACCAAACTTCAGACGTGTGACTCTTCGCACTCTGGCCCTTTCATCAATACTCGGATTGGCCGCCTGTTCTACGGGCGGCTTTTCTGCTGACGATGATCAGGTATTTGCTCCCGGCGTAAACCAACGCGCTCAGGCCGAAGACGGGATAGAAGTTGGCCATCGCCTGATTGCTGCAGGGCAATATGAATTGGCAATCCGATCCTTCAATCGTGCTGCCCTTGAAAAAGGGTTGGACGGCGAAGTGTTGTCCGGTTTAGGCAGCGCCAACCTCGGCCTTGGCCGATTGGGACAAGCCGAAGAACTGTTGCGCCGCGCTGTCAAAGAAGACGGTGAGCTGCCCGAGACCTGGAATAACCTTGGTGTTGTCCTGATGGAACGCGGCAAAACACTTGAGGCCGAGCAGATTTTCAAACGCGCCTATGCCTTGGACAATGGCGAAAGTGACGCAATCCGCGACAATTTACGCTTAGCGCTCGCAAAATCAGAAAATTCTGCTAGTCTAGCTGTTGACAATGATAATTATAAATTGGTGCGACGTGGCGGGGGCGACTTCCTCATCTCGTCAGCATTGTGATCGATAAGATCGAGGCAGAGCAGTAAAAAGGACGCAAAATGCGCCACCCTATTCTTCTGGCCGCCTGCATTGCAGGGGCAAGCGTAGTTGCAGGCTGCGCGCAAAAAGACGGCAACGATACCGTAGAGCGTGCTTTTGACGACGTGAACGCGCTTGAAGGCAATGACATTTCTGATGTGATGCTGACAGTTGCGGATCCAAACGAGGCCGTGACCTTTTTTCAACGAGCGATCAGCGAAAAACCCGAGAAAATAGAACACCATCGCGGGCTTGCGTCCTCTTTGGTGCGGGCCAAACGGGCAACCGAAGCTGTTCCGGCATGGAAAGCCGTGACTGAGTTGCCCGAAGCGACATCGGACGACAGCGTGGAATATGCAGATGCGTTGATCCGCTCTGGGGATTGGGCAACCGCAGAAAAGGTTCTTGATCAGGTACCGCCCACCCATGAGACGTTTAAGCGCTACCGGCTTGAAGCACTTGTTGCAGACAGCAATAAGGAATGGAAAAAGGCTGATAGTTTTTACCAAACAGCCGTAGGCCTAACAACCACACCCGGTTCGGTAATGAACAACTGGGGGTATTCCAAATTGACGCGCGGCGATTACCCCGCAGCGGAACGTCTGTTTTCAGATTCCATCCGGCAAGACGGCGATCTGTTTACCGCCAAGAACAACCTGATCCTCGCCCGCGCAGCGCAGCGTGATTATACTCTCCCGGTCATCCCCATGACCCAAACCGAACAGGCGCAACTTTTGCACACCATGGGGCTCTCCGCGATCAAACAAGGCGATCTGGAGACAGGCAAAGGGCTGTTGCGCGAAGCGATTGACACACACCCGCAACATTTCGAAGCTGCGGTTCGCTCTTTGCGCGCGCTGGAAAACGGCTGAACTTATGGCGATCCTTGCCACACATGCGATGTGGTTCTTGCCCTTCGTTTTGCCGATCTGCCTCTATGTCGCTTTTACTGATATGGCGCAGATGCGTATCACCAACCAAGCAGTGATCCTGCTTGCTTTGGTGTTCGTGGTGGTTGGTGTTTTTCTGTTGCCTTTCCCTGACTACCTCTGGCGCCTTGCTGCAATGGTGATTGTGCTGGTGCTGGGTGTCATTTTGAACGCCGCAGGCGCACTTGGTGCAGGAGACGCGAAATTTGCCGCCGCCGCCGCGCCATTTATCGCTTTGGGTGATCTGCGATTGCTTATGGCATTGTTGATGGCAACGCTACTTGCTGCGGCTGTTGTCCATCGTGGGGCCAAATACACCCCGTTGCGCAAACTTGCCCCTGATTGGGAAAGTTGGACCCGAGGCAAGAAGTTTCCGATGGGCCTCGCCCTTGGCCCAACCTTAGCAATCTATCTCATTTTAGGTATGCTCTATGGCGCCTGATAAACGCCATATTCAGAAGCTACCCTTCATTATCCGCACAGATCGTCATCCCGGAGCAGCCCGATGAACATGCAGTCCACAACAGTCATGGCGCCACCGCAACCAAAGCGCCTTGAGGAAATGAAACTCCCCATTGTGATGATGCGCGACATCATCCTCAAAACAATCTTTCGCAAGAATATCGATATGGTCAGTGAACTGGCAGAGGCGGTCTGCTTGCCCATCCCAGTCACACAAGAACTTGTGGATATGGCCCGCGAACAACGTTTGCTTGAAGCAACAGGCACACTGAATGCCAACAATGGCAACGAAATGGGCTATCAACTTACCGACGCAGGCAAAGCGCGCGCATTGGATGCGCTGGCACAATCGGAGTATTTTGGGGCTATGCCCGTACCACTGGATGTGTACCGGGAACAGGTCAAACGCCAGTCTATCCGCAACATTCAGGTCACCCGCGATCAATTGATCGGGGCAATGGGCCATCTGGTTCTCCCCGACAGCTTGCTTGACCATCTGGGGCCTGCGGTTTCTGCGGGGCGGTCTATCCTGATGTATGGCCCGCCCGGCAACGGTAAATCTTCCATCTCCAACGGCATCCGCGATGCATTAGGAGACAAGGTATATGTGCCACGCGCTATTGAGTATGCTTCTCAGGTGATCACAGTTTATGATCCAATCGTGCACACCGAAGTAGAAAAAGAGGTCCAAGACCCCAATTCTCTTCGGCGTATCACCCGTTTCGACAGCAGATATGTCTGTTGTGAACGCCCAACAGTCATCACCGGCGGTGAATTGAGCGTCGACATGCTTGATCTGGTCTATAATCCCACAGCCCGGACCTATCAGGCCCCGCTACAAATGAAATCCACCGGCGGCATCTTTATTGTAGATGACCTTGGTCGCCAAAAAGAACCGCCTCAATCCATCGTCAACCGTTGGATCGTACCGCTGGAAGAAAGCAAAGACATCCTCGCGCTCCAATCAGGGGAAAAATTCGAAGTTCCCTTTGATACGCTTGTGATTTTCTCCACCAACTTCCACCCCAATGAAATATTTGACCAAGCGGCCCTGCGCCGGATCTTCTTCAAGATCAAAATCGACGGCCCCAATCAGGAAAATTTCCTCAAGATTTTCGCCATGGTTGCCCGTAAACGCGGTATGCCCTTGGATGAAGCAACCTTGGTGCACCTGCTCAAGGTCCGGTATCCCACAATCGACAACATCTATGCCAACTATCAACCGATCTTTTTAATCGATCAGATGATCGCCATCTGCGAATTCGAAGGGATTCCTTACCAAATGTCCCCCGAATTGGTTGATCGCGCATGGGCCAACATGTTTGTCAAAGACGAACATATCGTCAAATAATCCGCGCCCTCCCCCAGGTTCGAAACCAGAACGTCAGGCAAAAGCCCCCGCAACCCCTTTCTTTTTGGCTTAAAATACCGCGGGGGAGTCATCTTTGATGACGGGGGCTGGCCCCCATATGTGCACATGTTATCTATCTCTTCATGCGTACGTTGCCTCTGCTCTTCCAAAACTGGTTCGCCAGCAAAGGCTGGTCCATCCATCCGCATCAACAGGACATGCTTGATCACGCCGACGCTGCTGCTCTCTTATTGATCGCACCAACAGGCGGCGGCAAAACCCTGTCGGGATTTCTGCCAACTTTGATCGATCTCGCAGATGGCACCCACGACGGGATGCACACGCTCTACATTTCCCCCCTTAAGGCACTGGCTGCTGATATCAAACGAAACCTCACCACCCCGGTTGAGGAAATGAACCTGCCAATCAGCATTGATGAACGCACCGGCGACACCCCCGCAAGCCGACGTAAACGTCAACGTGCCGACCCACCCAACATCTTTCTCACAACCCCCGAAAGCCTGGCCTTGCTGGTCAGTTATGAGGATGCACCCCGGATGTTCAAAGGGCTCAAACGGGTCGTGATTGACGAAATCCACGCCTTAGCAGAGTCCAAACGTGGTGATCAAATGATGCTCGCTCTGGCGCGTCTACAGACCCTGTGTCCTGATCTTAAAAGGGTTGGTCTCTCTGCAACCGTAGAAGACCCCAACGCCATCGCCCATCTTTTGGCACGTCACCCGGACCCTTGCCCTATCTTGCTTGCCGATCCTGGCCCCGCACCCGACATCCAAATGCTGGTCACCGATGAGGCACCGCCATGGGCCGGTGGAGGTGCGGCTTATGCCATTCCGGCAGTTTTGGAACAGGTCAAAAACCACAACACCACATTGATTTTCCATAACACACGGGCTCAGGCGGAAATTTTCTTTCGCAACCTGTGGCTTGCCAATGACGATAGCCTGCCCATCGGTATTCACCATGGATCTCTTGATCGCGATCAACGATCCCGGGTTGAAGCAGCCATGGTGCGCGGGGAGTTGCGTGCGATTGTCTGTACCGGCAGTCTTGATCTTGGCATTGACTGGGGGGACGTTGATCTTGTGATCCAGATTGGCGCACCAAAAAACGTCAAACGTCTGGTTCAGCGGATTGGCCGCGCCAACCACCGATACAACGCCCCCTCCAAAGCGCTGTTGGTGCCTGCAAACCGTTTCGAAGTTGTGGAATGTGTTGCGGCTCTTGATGCGGTTCTGGCGGGCGATCTGGACGGCGATCCACGTGGCCCCGGCCCACGCGACGTCTTGTGCCAACATATCCTCATCACTGCCTGTGCAGGGCCGTTTGATGCGGATGCGCTCTTTGCTGAGATCAAATCAGCCGGAGCCTATTGCGCGCTGACAAGGGCGGAATTTGATCATTGCCTCGATTTCTGCGCAACAGGCGGCTATGCTCTGCGCGCCTATGACCGCTGGCAGCGTCTCATTCAACGGCCCGACAGCCACTGGCAACTTCGCGATCCACGTGCCGCTCAATCGATCCGCATGAACATCGGCACAATACAGGACACCGATACGCTTAAGGTTCGCATGCGGCGCAGTCGCGGTGGCAAACCTCTGGGGGAGATCGAAGAGAGCTTTGCCGCCTCGCTCACGCCCGGTGATACCTTTTTGATCGGCGGTCAGATCGTCAAATACGAAGGCCTGCGCGACATGACCGTTGAGGTCAGTCGCGATAGCGCCAAGAAACCCAAAATCGCTACGTTCATGGGGACTAAATTTGCCACCTCTACACAGCTTAGCGCACGGGTACAGCAACTGTTCACCCAAGACAGCTGGCCCCATCTGCCTGCGCACACAGCAGATTGGTTAAACCTGCAACGTGAGGTCAGCCAATTGCCTCAACCCGGTGAATTGCTGATTGAGAGTTTTCCTCATGACGGACGGGAGCAAACCGTGTTTTATGGTTTTGCGGGTCGCAATGGGATGCAAACGCTGGGGTTGCTTCTGAGCAAACGGATGGAAGAATTGGGCTTGCACCCTTTGGGGTTTCTGGCAACCGACTATGCGCTTTTGATCTGGGGATTAGAGGTGGTCAAAGACCCGATGCCACTGCTTGATCCCACCGCAATTCATGATGGTCTGGAAAACTGGCTATCTGGCAATGCGGTTATGAAAAAAACGTTTCGGGCCTCGGCGACCATTGCAGGGTTGATCGAACGCAACAGCCCACAGATGCGGAAATCCGGCAGGCAAGCGACCTTTTCGAGCGATATCCTCTATGACACATTGATGAAATACGATCCCGAACACCTGATGTTGGACATCACCCGCCAAGAAGCCCTGCGCGGACTGGTGGATTTTGGTCGTATTGAAGAAATGTTGACCCGTGTTGGTGACAGAATTGTCCACAAGCGCCTGTCCCGAGTTACGCCTCTTGCTGCGCCATTGTTTTTGGAAATGGGGCGTGTCCCGGTGAAAGGAGAGGCCGAAGAGCGCTTGCTCGCGGATGAGGCGGCTCGATTGATGCAAGACTCTGGGCTTGCGCAGCTCACACCGCCGCCCTCTGACATTCCACCTTGGAGAACCCCGCGATGAAAGAACAAAAGTCTTGCTAAATCAGCTTTGATCAAACATGAACAAAGAATGAACACACAGGACATCATGCTCGCAACAGCTTCGCTCAAAGCCTGTGCAAGTGGCGCGTTATGGTGGGAGGATCAGGCGCTTTTGTGCGTCTCTGATCTGCATCTTGGTAAATCCGAACGTATTGCGCGGCGCGGCGGCACTTCATTGCCGCCATATGAAACCCGCGATACCCTGACGCGGCTGGCCGACGACCTTGACAGGACCCAAGCGCGGACAATTGTCTGTCTGGGGGATAGTTTTGACGATCTAAGTGCGGCACAAGCGTTACCTGAGGCAGAAAAGCTGTGGATCGCAAAGTTACAGGCCGGTCGAAAATGGATCTGGATCGAGGGCAATCATGACCCCGGCCCGATCGAGCTGGGCGGTAGTCATCTGGCAGAAATGCAGCTGGGACCTCTGACCTTTCGGCATATTGCTGACCCGACAGCCTCTGGTGAAATCTCAGGCCATTACCACCCCAAAGCCAGCATTCCCCTGCGCGGACGGACAATCACCCGCCCGGCGTTCCTGTATGATCAAGACCGATTGATCATGCCTGCTTACGGCACCTATACGGGCGGGCTTGATTGTCGCGCGCCTGTTTTTGGCCCTCTCATGCGCCCCAACGCTTGTGCCGTGTTGACCGGAAAATCCGCAGTTGCAGTCCCAATGCCCCGCGCATCAACCACGAGACACCACCATGGATAAAACCGCCCGCGCGCGCATATACGATAGTTTCGCCGCCCAAAGCATGATGACCACTCTTGGCGCTCAGGTCGCGCATGTTGAGACAGGTCTGGTCCGGATCAGCGCCCCGATTTCACCCGGTGCGCGGCAACAAAAAGGGTACGGCCATGCCGGACTTACTTTCTCAATTGGTGATTCCGCCGCAGGGTATGCAGCCCTGACCATGTTGCCCCTGGACAGGGATGTTGTCACTGCAGAGATCAAGATCAACCTATTGGCCCCGGCACAGGGCGACAGGTTGATTGCAACAGGTCGGGTGATCAAACCGGGCAAACGTCTGTGTGTGGTGACATCCGAAGTGCATGCCGAAAGAGACGGCGTGCAAACCCTGATTGCCATTTTACAAGGTACAATAGTCCCCGTACCTGCCTGAGGTTCTCAGAACAAACCAGCTTCCCGTGCCGCAGCGCGCTGGCCACGGCTCACCGGCACCTCCGTTCCATCCGACATTAACAGCATATCGCGATTGTTAACCCTTTGGTGTGCCTGAACCCCATCAAAAGCCACCCAGTGAGAGCGATGCACCAATACCCCCGGCACTGCCTCCAGTTCCGACACTGCCTCGCTCAACCGCATCAAGATCAACTCTGCCCCTTTTTTGGTGACCACCTTAAGATAATGATCCTGTGCCTCAATACGGATCAAAGACGCCCGCTTGGCCAATGGCAAACGTTGCAAAAACCGCGTCTGCGGATCGATTTGTGCGGCTGTGCCGGACGGGTGTGTAATGTCGATCAACCTCATCACGGCATGCACCGCAACAACAACTGTGCCCACGATGCCGACCAAATAAAAGTAATTTCCCCAACTGAACCAGTTTCCGAAAAAGAGGTCATTCATCAGCAAGACAAATCCGCCAAGCGTCAGAGTATACACGCTCCATGCGCCTACCTCCCTGATGCGGCTTTGGTAATCGGTCATGCACAGGAATTCGCTGCTGACAATGGAAACAGCCACAACAATCGCCCAATATCCCAACCGCCCCCAAAAGCCGATTAAGTCATGTGTTCCAAATGGCCCGGCAAGACCACACAACACTGTACCGACCACCCAAATCGCGGTCAAAGTCATTGTTTTGCGCCATTCACGAAGCGCGAGTTGCCTGGACCGCATTAAGTGTTCCATTCACGTATCCCCTGCGACGGTCACGCACCACGCCGCATACTTTGATTCACCATTCTGGCATGGCTTTGGGACCTCTTCAATGGATCCGACAATGACTTTTGACCCAATATTAAATGCCAGCCCCGTCATTCAACTTCATACAGCATTTGCTTTGGCCGCTGTTTTACTCACCTTTGCGATCTTTCGTTTGGAGCGAGGAACAAGGATACACAAAACGCTGGGGCGTATCTGGGTTTTGTCCATGGCATTGGTTGCGCTGAGCAGCTTTTGGATTTCCGAAATCCAGATCTTGGGGCGGTTCAGCCCGATCCATCTGTTGTCTGTCTTTGTTTTGGTTCAGCTGTTCTTTGCGGTCAGAGCAGCAAGGCGGGGCGATATCCAACGACACCGCCGCATCATGCGCGGGATGGTGTGGGGCGCATTGGTTGTGGCCGGAGCATTCACTTTTCTCCCCGGCCGAACCATGTTTCAGATTATCTCAGGCGGTTAAGCCCTCTGGCTCCGCCAACCCATTGGCCCGGCAACACGCCGTCACGGTGTTTGCCAACAGACAGGCGATGGTCATCGGCCCAACGCCGCCCGGCACCGGCGTGATTGCACCGGCCCGCGCCGCGCAACTTTCAAAATGGACGTCGCCAACAAGCTTGGTCTTAACACTCCCATCTTCCTTGAGCCCCTTTTCAGGGGCCTCCAAACGGTTGATGCCCACATCAATCACCGTCGCCCCTTCCTTGATCCAGTCGCCCGGCACCATTTCAGGACGTCCCACAGCAGCGACAACGATGTCGGCACGGCGGACAACATCCGCAAGGTCCTTTGTACGGCTATGCGCGATGGTAACAGTTGCACTGTCGTTCAACAAAAGCTGGGCCATCGGTTTACCCACGATGTTGGAACGTCCAATCACAACCGCATTGAGCCCCGAGATTGATCCATGATGATCCCGAAGCATCATCAAACATCCAAGAGGCGTGCAGGGCACCATCGATTTCTGTCCGGTCCCCAACAGCCCTACATTCGAAATATGAAACCCGTCAACGTCCTTGGCAGGAGAGATCGAATTGATGATCAGATCTTCGTTTAGGTGCCCGGGAAGCGGTAGTTGACACAATATCCCATGAATTTCAGGATCGTTATTCAACTGATCAATAACTGCCAACAGATCTTTCTCTGATGTGCCAGCGTCCAGCCTATGTTCGACAGACTTCATGCCAACCTCGACGGTCATTTTGCCTTTGGATCGGACATAGACCTGACTTGCCGGGTCTTCTCCGACCAACACAACAGCAAGTCCGGGCACAAGGCCGTGGTCCTGCTTGAGCCGGGCGACATGGTCAGCGACCTGTCCCCGTATTTGTGCGGCAAATGATTTTCCGTCGATTATTTTGGCTGGCATTCAGGTATCCTATTCTCTGATAAAGTCGACCTTGTGGGTCCAGTTACGTCCATCTGTGATGATGAGTTCGTCAAATTCCATCATCTGCAAAAGGTCGAAAAACGTCGCGACATACTGCAAATCTTCCTCGCGGAAAAATCGGCCTGTGCGCACGGAGACCGTAAGTTGCGCAAGAATGGCCCGGGCACGGAACAGCGTCCCGAAAACCTCATCATCAAGCGCAACAAGTATCAGCGTTTTTGCGTCCGAGCCTTTGGCGAAAAATACAAAGCGGGGGCTTTCGGGGGCTTTCAACTGTGAATCCGTCAAGACGTTTACAAAATCGACCCGCAATGATCTGCCGGTGCTGGCAGGTCTTCGAATTACTCTTTCGAAGGTCTCATTGGAGGTCACTTCGGGATGATAGTAGCCCGCGTAACGTTCCTCAGCTGAAACGGCTCCGGCAAAAAGAAGTGAGAGTGCAAAGAGTATCGAGTTCGCAATGATGCGCGCTTTGGTCATGTTTTGTCCTTTCAATGTGGCGCAATGACCATGCGAGCTTCCCGCTCGCGGGGCAAGAGGTTTCGCCCCGCGTCGCATCACAGCACCGTCAGTTAAAACAGCCCTTCTACATCCCCAGCGGCGTTCAGGCGGATGTTTTCGGCTGATGGCACCCGTGGCAGACCGGGCATTGTCATGATCTCACCACAGATCGCGACAACAAACCCCGCTCCCGCGCTCAGCCGGACCTCCCGGACAGGAATGTCGAAATCGGTTGGTGCACCACGTTCATTGGGATCAGTGGTAAAACTGTATTGCGTCTTGGCCATACAGACTGGCAAATTACCGTACCCCTGATCTTCCCAGTCTTTCAATTGGTTGAGGATTTTCTGATCCATCTGGGCGCTATCCGCACGATAGATTTTGGTTGCGATTGTGTTGATCTTTTCAGCCAGCGGCATGTCATCAGGATAGATCGGAGCAAAATTGCTTTCCCCGGCATCGATGATCTCGGCGACTTTGGTGGCAAGGTCTGCGGACCCTTCGGACCCCAGTTCCCAATGGCGTGACAACACGGCCTCAGACCCTTGCGATGCAACATAGTCCTTGACCGCCTGAACTTCGGCATCGGTGTCCGTAACGAAGTGGTTGATCGCCACGACAACAGGCACCCCAAAGGATTTGACGTTTTCAATATGGCGCCCCAGGTTCGAGCAACCGTTCTTGACGGCCTCGACATTTTCGGCCCCAAGATCACCTTTGGCGACCCCGCCGTTCATTTTCATGGCCCGAACCGTCGCAACAACCACCACGGCTGATGGGGCAAGGCCCGCCTTGCGGCATTTGATGTTCAGGAATTTCTCTGCGCCAAGGTCGGCACCAAATCCGGCTTCTGTCACGACATAATCAGCCAGTTTCAGGGCTGTCGTGGTCGCAATCACGGAGTTGCACCCATGCGCGATATTTGCAAACGGTCCGCCATGCACAAAAGCCGGGTTGTTTTCCAGCGTTTGAACAAGGTTTGGTTGCATTGCGTCTTTCAACAACACTGTCATCGCGCCGTCTGCCTTGATGTCACGGGCAAAAACCGGGGTGCGATCCCGACGATAGGCCACAATCATATTGCCAAGACGTTCTTGCAAGTCTGTCAGGTTTTTGGCCAAGCACAAGATCGCCATCACTTCGGAGGCCACCGTAATATCAAAGCCGGCCTCGCGGGGGAAACCATTGGCAACACCGCCCAAACTTGCGGTGATCTGGCGCAGGGCACGGTCATTCATATCAACCACACGGCGCCATACGACGCGACGGGTGTCGATCTCAAGCTCGTTCCCCCAGTAGATGTGATTGTCGATCATCGCACTCAACAAAGAGTGCGCAGAAGTAATCGCGTGAAAGTCACCGGTGAAATGCAGGTTCATTTCTTCCATCGGTACGATTTGCGCGTGACCACCGCCGGCGGCCCCGCCTTTCATGCCAAAGTTTGGCCCAAGCGATGCTTCGCGGATGCAAACAGCGGCGTTCTTGCCAATCCTATTCAGCCCATCCCCCAGACCAACTGTTGTGGTTGTTTTGCCCTCGCCGGCAGGAGTTGGGTTGATCGCGGTAACAAGGATCAATTTACCATCTTTGCGGTCCTGAACCGAGTTGATGAACTTTTGACTTACCTTCGCTTTGTCGTGGCCATAAGGTAGCAGGTCATCCGATGAGATACCCAGCTTTTCGCCGATCTCCTGGATCGGGCGTTTTGTCGCTTCACGTGCGATTTCGATGTCGGTCTTGTAAGCCATTTAAGAATCCCTCTCCCAATGGGCGTGATATTCTGTCTGTCTTACCCCGCACGCAGCCCATCACGACGTGGCAATTCCGACATTTCCACACTTCGATGCGGCCATACGAGGCGGTTCGTTTCGTTTCGGAAACCAGTGTACTTTATGAGGACGATTTGGAGCGCGCCGGAATTTCGCCGCGATACCCTCCGTTCCGATCTGTTTGGATCAAAGGTGAGCCCAAACACGCTGGGCCGGAACGTGCAGCCGCACCCTATCGCCAACGGCAAGCAAACCCTCCCGTTCAACCCAGCCGCACACCCCTCGCTTGCCCTGCGCGGCAGCTCTGAAGCCTTTCCCATGCCCCGGTGTCTCTTTTTCAATTTCCCGGGCCGGGAAATTGCAAGGGCCGTTCTCCACATCAACAACCAGTGTCGTGCCATTTTCAGCCTGCAATCGGGATGCGGGAGGGACAAAAGTTAGATCTGGAATGCCCTCTAGCACCAAGGACGCGCCAAGCAATGCCGGATCAATCTCGGCCAGATCGATGTCATTGGCTATTTGCCTGAGCTCCTCGGCAGATAAGATCGAAAGCTGGCGAACATTTCGGATTTCAGTGCCTTCGGGATGCTGTGCTTTCACTCGCACACAGGATTTGCGCGTCAAACCTGAATGATAATCACCCTCAAAGCCAACATAGCGGGCATGGACACTCTCAATGGCTTGGGAACGGATGTTGGGGCGGTCTTGGGGGACAATGCCGATCCAGGTGATCCGGGCGTAAAAGTCGGTGGGTTTGAGTTCGGGCATGTCGGGTCTCCGTTCAGGTCACCAAAACATCGCAGAACACCCGTAAAAGAAAAGGCCCCGCAACCGCGGGGCCTATGACGATTTGTGACGTTAATCAAACGGCTGGTGATTAGACGGAGGGTTCCGGCTCCATCCCGCCTGACGGAGGCGTTTTTTTGCCTTTGCCTTTCGCCTTTGGAATGGCTGTCAGGCTTGGTGTGTCTCCTGCATCGCTGTCATCATCGCCTTTTTCGGGCACGGGCGGCAAACCGTCCATGACACGTTTGATCTCCGCTCCGGTGAGGGTTTCATATTCCAACAAGCCTTGGGCAAGGCGTTCAAACTCTGTCTCTTTTTCCTTGAGGATTTTGAACGCCCAGTCATAGCCGTCCTGAATGAACTTCTGGACTTCCTTTTCCACCAACTCCTTGGTGCTGGCTGAGACAGAGAACCCCGGCGTGGACCCGGAATAGCCTTGCACTGCTTCGGAATAGTCAATGTTGCCAACTTTGTCAGACATACCCCATTGCAGCACCATTGCCCGCGCCAAAGCGGATGCCTGCTGAATATCGCCCGCAGGACCATTCGAGACGGCCTCTTCACCGTATTTGTGAATCTCTGCTGCTTTGCCCGCCATGGTCATGGCCAACCGTTGGTGACATTCGTCTTTGAACATGTTCAGGCGGTCCATTTCAGGCAGGCTCATCACCATGCCCAAGGCACCGCCACGCGGGATAATTGTTGCTTTGTAGACGGTATCACATTTTGGCAGGGTCATGCCGACCAAGGCGTGGCCTGCTTCATGGTACGCAGTCATTTCCTTTTGCTCAGTTGTCATCACCATAGAGCGACGTTCCGCACCCATCATGATCTTGTCTTTGGCATTTTCAAAATCCAACATCATCACAAAGCGACGGCCCAAACGCGCCGCACCCAAGGCGGCTTCGTTCACGAGGTTGGCAAGATCAGCACCAGAAAAACCGGGCGTCCCACGTGCAATAATGCGCAGATCAACGTCAGGTCCCAAGGGGGTCTTGCGGGCATGCACGCCAAGAATTTTTTCGCGCCCTTTGATGTCCGGATTGCCAACGGTCACTTGCCGGTCAAAACGACCGGGGCGCAACAATGCCGGGTCCAGCACATCCTTGCGGTTGGTTGCTGCGATGATGATCACACCTTCATTGGCTTCAAACCCGTCCATTTCGACAAGCAATTGGTTCAACGTCTGTTCACGTTCATCATTGCCCCCGCCATAGCCCGCACCACGATGCCGACCTACGGCGTCAATTTCATCGATAAACACAATGCAGGGCGCGTTCTTTTTGGCTTGTTCAAACATGTCGCGCACCCGAGAGGCACCAACACCGACGAACATCTCAACAAAATCGGATCCCGAGATGGTAAAGAACGGCACACCAGCTTCACCAGCAATGGCCCGGGCCAAAAGCGTTTTACCTGTACCGGGAGGTCCCTCAAGCAGGGCGCCTTTGGGGATTTTGCCACCAAGGCGAGAGAACTTTTGCGGATTACGCAAGAATTCAACGATTTCTTCCAGCTCTTCTTTGGCTTCATCAATGCCTGCAACATCGTCAAAGGTGACGCGGCCGTGTTTTTCTGTCAGCATCTTGGCTTTGGATTTGCCAAAACCCATCGCACCTCCTTTGCCGCCGCCTTGCATCCGGTTCATGAAATAAATCCACACCCCGATCAGCAAAACGATTGGCAAGAGTGACATCAAAAAGGTCTGGAAACCCGATTGCTGCTGTGGGCGCGCCTGAACGGGCACGTTGTTATCGATCAGCAGAGTTGTGATTTCAGCGTCCTCCGGTTTGATCGCGACATAGTCAGCACCGTCTGACCGGCGGAACCGGACTTGTTCGCCGTCTAATGTGACGTTGCGCACTTCGCCGTTTTCGACAGAACGCACAAATTCAGAATAGGTGATCTCATTGTTTTGCAGATTATTGCCAGAGCCGCTGAACAGGTTGAACAATGCCAGCACAAGCAGCATCAAGACGACCCAAAAAGCAAGATTGCGAACGTTTCCCAAGGGAATTCTCCTAGATGTTAACAGGTCTGATGACCTTTTCAGACCAATGGCACACGGGCATGGTGCCTCTTGTCCCTTAAGATAGAGATGATGCGCCGAGGTTCAATGCGATATTAGCGCCGCAAAGAAAGCACCTTCCCCGCTTGTTAGCTCTGCTTGCCAGCTTTCTTCGAAACCAGCAAGCGGCGCAGAGATCAGTTCATCCCCAAGCCAAATCGATGGGGTGGACTGCAAAACTACGTGAGGTCGACCGGTTGCCCGCCAATCCGGGCATTGTTCAAGACCGTCAAACCCTAATGCACGGACCGTTAACGCATCGTTGTGTTGCTTGGTTCGATTAGGCACCATTTGCCAGCGTTGGTCCCAGACCTCATTTGTACTGGCAAGGGCATCAGCCACCGCGTTATGTTCGCGAAAAATCCAGATATCAGCCGCAATACGGCGCACGTGACATCCATCCAACGTGCCGGCCTGCCCGTTTTGCAGTGCTCTCAACATGTTTGCCACAGCCCCACGCCGCGGCACATAACTGGACCCGCTGATCCAATTGATCGACCTCACCATCAAGCGGCGCTGAATTTCATCAGGCTGCAACCGCAACGCGGTTTCATTCATCACAACTGCGCCAGCCTGTATCTTGATCACTTGTTTTGCGGCAAGGAAGGTTTGCCAGTCCAGCGCCCGACGGGCTTCGGACAGGTGCCCCGCAACCTCTGACAGAACATCCGCATCGATCCCTAAATCTGACAAAACCTTTAGCGCCTTGCGCGCCTTGACCCGGTCATAGCGGTCTTCATCATTGCTAGGATCATCCAGCCAAGAAATTTCGCGTTCTTTCAGATAGCTTTGCAACGTCTCGCGGCGAGTGCTCAAGAGCGGGCGAACCCAAGTGATGCCTTCACGCACACTGCGCGGGTTCATGCCTGCCAAACCATCAACACCCGAACGGCGGGACAAGCGCATCAGAACTGTCTCAGCCTGATCATCTGCGGTATGGCCAACCGCAATTGTATTGATGCCGTATTGCTGCGCCCAGGTCGCCATTTGGCTGTAGCGTGCATCGCGCGCCTGGCTTTGCAAATTGCCTTTGCCGTTCCAGTCCTGCCAAACCAATGTATCGTGGGCGACCCCCATTTTGGAGCATTGATCAGCAACAATATCTGCCTCTTGCTGCGAATTCTCACGCAAGCAATGGTTCACGGTTACTGCATGGAGCTGAATATTGTGGAGCTCACAAAATTCACGCAGCAAATGCAGCAGCGCCATTGAATCACTGCCCCCAGAGACAGCCACCCCCATGATATCCGGCGGATGCGGAAGAAACGCCTCTGATACATGTTTGGGGAGATTGGACAACATAGCTCAGGTACACCCGATATTGCGACGTTGATCATTTGCTTGAATGGCCGCAGGGCTTGATGGGAACCGCACGCCAACTTCACCCAATGTCACGCAGGCTTCTTGGGTCTGCCCCAAGGCGCCAAGGGATCGCCCAAGGTGATACAATGCCTCGGGTGCCATTGGTCCTTCGGGCGCGTTTGAAAAGCTCGCCAAATAGGCGCGCGCGGCTTCTCGAATGTCTCCGATCTTGTCCAATGCATCTCCTCGACGCAGTTCGGCCTCAGCGGTTAGCGGTCCGCCCGGGTAGGTTTGATTAAAGGCCGCAAAGAGATCAGCGGCGGCGCGAAAGTCACCTTGTGCGAGCGCCTCCTGCGCCCGCTTGAAATCAGCCTCTTCACCAACAGCCAGCGACGCCTGATCCGTTGGGGTCGCAGGTGCTGTCAGGGGCGCAGCGCTCGTGGTTTGTCCCTCGCCACCCAATGTAGTGGTCTGCCCCAAGGTGGAAATATCACCACCTTCCAGTTCAACCAAGCGAAACTCAAGGTCACCGATCCGCGCGGTTCCATCAGCCACGATGCGGTTAATCCGGTTTTCCAGTGTTTCAGTTTTGGCCGTGAGCCTTTGCAATTCACTTTCCATGGCCCCTACCCGCTCCAACACGGACGTTCCGGCCACATTAACACCGGCACCGCCAGACGTCGAAAGCTCCCGGAGCAAATTCTGAACCTCGGTATAGAGGATCGTCAATTCTTGCCGAATATCTGCCAATGTCTGATCATCTTGCGCGAACAGCGACATTGGGCTGATCAGCAACCCCGTCACAATCGTCAAGAAAAAGCGCATCTTCATAGACTTTTCATTCCTAACTGGTCAGGCCTCCGGCCAAAACGGTCACTGCGCGTCTGTTTTTGGCATAACACGCTTCGTTTGAACAAATTTCGATGGGCCGCTCCTTGCCATAGCTGACGACCCGCAAGCGCGATGCAGGAACACCCTTTGAAAGGAGGTATTCTTGCGCCTCGTTCGCGCGGCGCGCGCCCAGTGCAAGGTTATATTCTCTTGTGCCTTGTTCATCAGCATGCCCTTCGATCACCGCCTGATAGTCGGTATTCGTCAACAGCCAATTGGCCTGCCCGTCCAAGGTTGTGCGCCCGGCTGCTGTCAGGGTAGATTGATCAACTTCAAACAACACACGGTCGCCAACAGATTGTTGGAAAAACGCCGTTGACGTTGGATCACTTGCGCTGCCCGGCACGACACCATTGGTGCTCCCGGCACCCAGGTTTGCTCCAGAACCTGCTGTGTCAGATCCGAATCGATCTGGATTAGTGCATGCGCTTACAGCCAAAGCGCCTAACAAGACGCTCAGGGTCACAAGTCTTTTCATTCTATCGCTGCCTTTTTTATTATCGTTGCCGCTGGGTAACATCTAACACATCCCCTCAATTATTGAAACTGTCCCGACCATTCGAAAGAACTATGGCTGCAATGGCGACCATGAAGGGTCGGAACCGCCCGAAGGCGTGCTGACCGGGCGCAAGTTTCGACCGGAGATATCCACCGAATAAAGCGTTGACGATCCCCCAGCGCCCTGTGTCTCGCGCGCGAACATGATCACCCGTCCATTTGGCGCCCATGTCGGACCCTCATCCAGAAAGGAAGCAGTGAGAAGCCGCTCTTGCGAACCATCCAAACGCATCACACCAATGTGAAAGCGCCCTTTGTTTTGTTTGGTAAAAGCCACCAGATCGCCGCGAGGCGACCACACCGGCGTGCCATATCGCCCTTCCCCAAAGGATATTCGTGTGGCTTCTCCGCCGTTTGCGGACATCACGTAAAGTTGCTGAGTACCTGAACGATCGCTTTCAAACACGATGCGGCTGCCATCTGGTGAATAGCTGGGGGCGGTTTCAATTGCAGGTGTGTTTGTCAGCCGAACTGCCTGTCCCGAGGCGATATCCATCGCAAAAATGTCTGTGTTGCCCCCTTGGGTCAGAGAATAAAGCACGGTTTGACCAGAGGGTGAAAACCGCGGTGCAAAGCTCATCGTGCCGTCGGCGCTTTCCAATACCCGACGATTGACCGTGCCGATATCGAGAACATAGATGCGCGGAAACCCGCTTTCATAGCTGGTATAAAGCACCCTGTCGCCAGAAGGAGAGAATCGGGGAGCAAGGACAATAGCGTCAGAATCAGTCAAATACCGGACGTTGGCACCATCATAATCCATGATCGCCAACCGTTTTTTGCGCGCGTCTTTTGGCCCCGTTTCCGAAACATAGACAACACGGCTATCAAAATAGGGACCCTCACCTGTGATGCGCGCATAGACGGCATCCGACACTTTATGCGCCATACGCCGCCATCCCTCAACAGTGCCAGAAAACTGCAAACCGCTACCAAGTTCCGCGCCTGAGAAAACATCGTAAAGGCGGAATTTGACATTCAGGTTGTTGCCTTGAACATTCACCGCACCTGTCACCAAAGCTTGCGCGTTTATCGCCTTCCAGTCGGCATATTGAACAGAGGCGTTAAAATCGCTGACCGTCGAGATGAACGCCGTTGACGGGATTTCGCGAAACAGCCCTGTCCCTGTTAAATCTGCAGCAACAACCCGTGCCAGATCATTTGCCAACTTCCCCGCTTCACCGTTTTCCGCCTGAAAGGCAGGCACCGCGATGGGCAATGGTTCGATGATCGCCTCATCAATGATGATCCTAAGCGGTTCCTGCGCCTGCGCCAAAGAGGTCATGGATAAGCCGACAAGGCTCAAACCGAGGCCAAGGCAAATACGAGAGAAGAAGCGTCTCATTGGTTGTGCATCCTTTCACGAATGGACATGGTTTTGTGTGGCGGACCGAAACGCTGACGTGCAGGGGAAAAACTGCACCTCTTTGTCCTTTTGGACGCCTTGCACCGGAGCGGCAACAGATATGCAATTACCCTCATTCTCAATATCCCACCTTGCTGGGATCAAAGGTAATTTCAACATTTTGCCATTGGCTGTATTTCTCAGCTGGCAACTCATAGCCATTTGCACCGCACAGGATCAGGGCCCGTCGCGCCGAGGCAAACACGCGCCGAGCTGCGGCATCAGACCCGCCTGTCGCGCTTAGCATCTTGATGCTTTCGATGATGGGGGTGCCGTTTTGGTTCATCTGCACTCCCAAAACCACAATTGTACCTAACGCCTCGGTCGAGAGAGAACCGATGTTCCAACACCGAGAAACCGCAACTTTCAGCGCGTCTTTTTCGCCTGCTGACAACGGCGGACCACTGGGCGCGGCTGCGGGTTCTTGGGCAGCTTCCAACGCGGCCAAAACATCGTCGTTATTGACCTGCGCTGCCGTGTCATCAGCAGCGGGGGGAGAGGTTTCGGTTTCGATAACCGGCTCTGCCTGCACCACTTGGCGCGCGGGTGCCTCTGGTCTGCGTCCCGGCGGGCGGGATGACGCAGCAGGGGCGGCCGTTGCTTCGGTTGCGATCTCGGTTGTTGCTTCTGGCGGCGCGGTAGCTTCCTGAGGTTCTTGTTCCTGAGCCTCCCCTTCGGCATCCGGGGCCACTGCCTCCTGTTCAACCGTGTCCGGCGCGGCTTCTGGTGCGGGTTGGGCCACAGGCTCTGGCGCGACACGTTCAATTGGGCGTGGGGCCGCTTCCGGAGCGATTTCTGGGACCAACACAGCCACATCCCCAACAGGTTCAGGCAATTCCGGTGGTGTATCTTCTACTGGAGTTTCAGGCGGCAATGCCTGTTCGGCAATCTCAGGAACCGGATCTTCTGGCGGTGTTTCTGTTTGTAGCGGTGCGGGCTGTTCAATCACATCGTCTGGCGTGCTGGTCAGTTCAGGTGCTTCATCGGCAGGGGGTTGGGGAACAGCGGGTTGCGCGACTTCTGTCACACTCTGCGGAGATTGCGCCGCAGCAACCATGGCATCAAAATCGGCGCCGGTTATCACGGAGACTTCAGTCATTTCAAATGGTTCTGGATCAGGCGAGAACAGCCCGCCCAAAAGCAACCAGCCAATAAGCCCCAGATGCCCTGCCCCAGAAATGTAATGTCCGCTGTGCAAGGATCAATTCCCCGATGCGTCGCTGCCATCCAGCGCCGGTCCGCCAATGTCGGTCACAAGGCCAATGTTGGAAAAACCGCCCGCATTCAACGCGCCCATCACTTCCATCACAGCCGCGTAAGGCACAGCACCGTCGGCGCGCAGAAAAACCCGGTCACTGGCCCGTTCCGAAGCTATGCCACGCAGACGCGTAACAAGATCGCTGCGCTCTATAGCTGTTGTTTGAATCTGAACCTGACCTTCAGCAGTAACGGTTACTGTCAGGGGTTCTTCCTGCTCTGTCGGCAGGGCACCGGCGGCAGACTTTGGCAATTCGACAGGCACGCCAACCGTAAGCAAAGGTGCTGCAACCATAAAGATGATCAACAATACCAGCATGACATCCACAAAAGGGGTCACGTTGATTTCGGACATGGGTTGCGCGCGGCCACGCCGACGCCCGCGACCACCGCCACCTTGTTTCTTGATCACACCCGCGCCCATCGCTCAGGCGTCCAATTGGCGGCTGAGGATTGTCGCAAATTCATCGGCAAAAGCTTCGTGTGTGCCAATCAGCCGCTCACTGTCCGCGCTCAGTTTGTTATAAAAAATCACCGCCGGTATCGCGGCAAGCAAACCCAAACCCGTCGCCAGCAGTGCTTCGGCAATCCCCGGCGCAACCACGGCAAGATTTGTGTTTTGCTGTTCGGCAATTTCAATGAATGCATTCATGATACCGATGACCGTACCAAACAGCCCAATGAAAGGCCCCGCTGATCCAACGGTGGCCAAAACCGTCAGCCCTTTTTGCAGGCGTTCCGCCTCTTTGGCGATGGCCACATCCATGCTGCGGTCAATTCGGGCCGTCGCACCGGGGATGAGTCCTCCATCTTCACGGTGCGATCTGCGCCATTCCCCCATACCAGCGGCAAACACCTTTTCGGAGGGCCCGTCTGGTTCTGCTCCGATTTGGTCAAACAACCCATCCAAGGGTTCACCGGACCAGAAAGCCCGATCAAACTTTGCGGCTTCTGCCTTGGCGCGCCGATAAGCCAGCATCTTTTGAATGATGATCGACCACGACCAAAAAGAGGCGGCGATCAACATGATCATCACCAATTTTACCATCAGCGTTGCCCGCGCAAAGAGTCCCCACATAGAGAAATCAATCTCGCGCGCCAATGCCAGCGTCTCTGCTTCCATAACACCGCTCTTTATAGTGCCCATCACGTGGGCGATCTGCCTCAAGGCCCTATTGTTGGGGCTCATTTGGACAGAATCTATCGAAGGTCCCGCATGAAAGCCAGTGAAATGGCTTCAAATTGTTGTTTACGAGGGTTGTGAGCGAAGTTTTGCTGGCAATCGTGTCGGTTTTCCCGCGGTGGTCATGCAGACTGCCGTGACCTTTGCGCGGAAAATCACCTCGTCTCCTCGGGCAACGTCCTGCTCAAACATCCAGCGTACCGCCCCTTTTGCATGATGCGTCGTGCGCACTTCCAAACGGTCCCCAAAGCGTGCGACACCCAAATAGTCAGCCTCAACACGTGTGATGACAAACACAATATCATCTAGGCGCATGGCTTTTTGATCAACGCCCAGCAATTCAACAATGTCAGACCGCGCCCGTTCGATGTACTTTAGGTAATTGGCATAATAGACGATGCCCGCCATGTCTGTGTCTTCGTAAAAGATGCGCACCGGAAAAGAATGGCTCATTGTGAAACGCCAATCCGCGCAGCCAACCGCAACGCATGGCTGGAATCCAAAGACGCAGGCGGCAAGACCGGATCATAAGCCGCACGGATCAAAGCGGCGATATCTGGCCGCAAGATCGTCGTGTCATTGGCAACCATCAGGGGGGATCGGTCCTTAAAAGCCACATCAGACCACAACAACATGGACTGGGTGATTTGCGACAGGGCCAAGGTGTGGGCGGGCGTTTCGCTTAGGTGTTTGTCCATCCGCAAGAACACGAAACACGCCTGTATCGCCCCGGCCTCGTCAAACCGGAAGAACCGATATTGGTTGGCGTCCGCCTTTTCCAACCGGGCCACCACAGGCACCAAATCCGGCACCAATCGATCCATCCCCGGCACATCCACCAGCTCTTGCCACTCCAGAAAGAAGAACATCATCAGGTTTGACCCAAGTTCCGCATCCATCTCGCCCATTTCGTGACCGGATAGATCACAGACCGCCGAAATCGCAGATTTGATGACCTCAAGTGTGGCATCATCAGTGCCAAAGGCGATTGGACAAATTGGTCTGCCCCAACGGGCAAAAGCAAAATTGTCATCCCCGCGTGTGAACAATGCCTCGATCTCAGCCGCCTGCATATGCGCTCTCCTGCCTCTGCAAATTTCGCCCCCAATTACGCCAGTTTGCCCAAGCCTTTTTGCCTCCCGACATCATCCAAACAGATCACTTTGCGATTTCGGCGGCGCCATGCCAAGATGGGTCCACGCCTTTTGCGCCAACATCCGTCCTCGTGGCGTGCGTTGAATGAGCCCTTGCTGCAACAAGAACGGCTCAATAACTTCTTCGAGCGCATCGCGGCTTTCGGACAAAGCAGCTGACATCGTTTCAATGCCAACTGGCCCCCCCTGATAGTTCTCGGCAATCAAGGTAAGGTAACGCCGATCTGCACCATCAAGCCCTAAGTGATCTACTCCCAACCGGGTCAAAGCCATATCAGCCAGTTCCCGCGTTACGCGCCCATCCCCCTCAACCAATGCGAAATCCACAACCCGGCGCAACAACCGTCCCGCAATCCGAGGCGTACCCCGCGCCCGTTTGGCAATTTCACGTGCCCCCCCTTCATCCGCAGGCGCCCCAAGTTTACGGGCATTGCGATCGACGATGATGAACAGCTCGTCTTCGGTATAGAATTGCAACCGTGTCGGAATGCCAAAGCGATCCCGCAAAGGTGTTGTCAGCAACCCCATGCGTGTGGTTGCTCCAACAAGCGTAAAAGGCTGCAATTCAATCCGCACCGTTCGCGCAGCAGGACCTTCGCCAATCACAAGATCAAGCTCGAAATCCTCAAGTGCGGGGTAAAGCACTTCTTCTACAGCCGGGTTCAAGCGATGAATTTCGTCGATAAACAAAACATCTCTGGCTTCGAGATTGGTCAAAATCGCGGCAAGATCCCCTGCCTTGGCCAACACTGGACCAGAGGTCATGCGAAAGCCTACGCCCAGCTCCCGCGCCATGATCTGTGCCAAAGTGGTTTTTCCCAGACCGGGTGGGCCGTGAAACAACGTGTGATCCATTGCTTCATGGCGCAGCTTGGCTGATTGGATGAACACCCGCAAATTTGATCGCGCCTCTGCCTGCCCGACAAATTCGGCCAACATTTGCGGGCGCAATGCGCGGTCCGTGTCTTCCGGCAACGGCTCGGGTCGCACTGTGGGGTCAATCTCTGTCACGGTTGTCTTTCAAGCGAAGAAAGCCCGACGGGCCTTGATGAGCGTACTTTAGCCTTTAGGTGCAAGAAGTTTCAACGCGGCACGAATAAGATCAGAGGCCTCAGCGCCCTCTGTCTCTCCAGCAACCTGCGCAACAGCACCGGCCGCATCGCCGGGACTATAGCCAAGGTTTCCCAGTGCTGACAACGCATCCGCCTGCGCCGATGATGCAGGCGCGGCAGCCCTGATAGGTTGCGCTGAAACGGTGGGTTCCAAGACCTCTGCGGCCTCCGTTCCCAGCGCCTGCGCCATGGTTCCTGACAGTGCCATGACGGACGGCGCTTTGTCTTTGAGGTCCAACACCACACGTTGCGCGATCTTTGGTCCGACCCCTTTTGCCGCCTTCACCGCGTTCCAATCCCCCAGCGCAATCGCCCGACTAACCCCGTCTGGCCCCAGCGTTCCCAGAATGGCCAAAGACGCCTTAGCCCCGATTCCCTGTACCGAGGTCAGCAAGCGATGCCATTCCTTTTCCACCAAGGTCTGGAAGCCAAAAAGCTGCATCAAATCTTCGCGCACCACCAAATCAGTAAACAGCGCGGTGACCTCACCAACGCCGGGCAGCCCCGCCATGGTCCGATCCGAACAATATACCAGATATCCGACCCCGCGCACATCAATCAGCACATGATCTGTCGCGCGATACTCAATACGTCCGGTAATTTTGCCAATCATGCCTGTGCCCTCGCTACTGCTGCAGCCAATGCGCTGGCGCCGCCGTGATGCGCGTGACAGATCGCGATTGCCAATGCATCCGCAGCATCCGGTCCGGCAAATTTAACACCCGGCATTTGAATCTGCACCATATGAGCCACTTGGCCTTTGTCGGCATGTCCAACACCAACAACTGTTTTCTTGATCTTGTTTGGCGCATATTCTCCAACTGGCAACCCAGCTTGGGCCGGCACCAGCATCGCGATGCCACGGGCTTGACCCAGCTTCAATGTCCCAGCCCCATCCTTGTTTACAAAGGTCTGCTCCACAGCGGCTGTTGTCGGTTGGTAACGGTCAAACACTTCCGACAATTGTGTGTGCAAAGACAACAACCTTTGCGCCAGATCATCACCGGTTGAATGACAAATCCCGTTGGCGACATGTGTCATGCGGTTTCCGGCGACATCAATCACACCCCAACCCAAGTTTCGCAGCCCGGGATCAATCCCAATTACCCGCATATTTGACCACCCTCGATAATTTTGTTGTTTTTTTGATGCATTAGCACGAAAGGCGAACATCCGCCAATGATTTCGCGCGGCACCCATAAACGACCTTGGGAGTGCCGCATTCAGACTTCATGGCGCATTTTCGTCGTCAATTCAGCCAAAAACGACATCCGCAACACCGCAAAAATCCATTTGTTTAAAGATAGTTAACCTTGTTTTCGACCTATGCGAAAATCGCAGGCCACACATGCAATTCTTGCAGTTGTTGTTTTCAATTTCGCCCCCTAAATGCCCCTCACAGCGCCCAGATATTTGGCACAACATCTAAACAAAAGGACGGCTCACATGGCTACTTTCGACACATTCCGCACCGCAACTGGCTCTTCAGCAGCCGCTTCAGGCATCTTTGCGATCTTCTTTCGCACCATCGCTTCCTTTGTCGCTTGGAACGACGCACGTGCGACACGCAACACATTGGCAAAACTGAGCGACCGTGAACTGGATGATATCGGCTTGATCCGTGGCGACATCGATGAAGTTGCCATGTCAAACTTCATTCGCTAACGCGCTTAGGGGCGGGATTAATGGGTCCTGCCCCCAAAAAGATGCACGAGACAAGATAGACCACTTGACCCACTGAATTAAGGAACTTCAACTCGGGTAAAGCGGTTTCAGATCTTTCCGAGGTTACAGGACCTCCAAGTCAAGGCGTCCTGCAACAAAGCCCCGAAACTGAGACCCGAAACTCTCAAGCAAAAAGCCGCGCTCTGATGATCAGAGACGCGGCTTTTTGTATTGGAGGTCTATACTGATGGGTATCAAATACCGAACTTCGGGATTTCAAAAAGACAAGGTTAGCGTACGACGGGTGCAACGCTTCCGACCATCGCTTCGGTGACGGGATCAATCGCCAGCAGCATAGCACCAGCTTGTTCAACCATCGTTCCGTTCTCAAGCTTGGCAAGACGCTCATTATATGTCACCGGGCCGATGCTGGCCAAGGTAAACGCTTTGAAGCCAAAGAAACCAATCGCGATCAAGGCGAAAATTTTGACGGGACCCATTCCGCGGATCCGTGTACGCCGTACCGGCGTTGCGACCAAAAGACCGTTCTTATCGATCTTTGTCGTAAAGCCGTGTGTCATCTTTTGATGCTTACGGCCCAGAGTATTGAGGCGATTTTCAAAATGGTCACGAGTCTCAACCATGGCAGCGGTCTCTTTTCTAACAATTTTCTAACAAACGGCCCCCACCGTTGTTTAAAATTATCTAGACTCTAATTGTGGCGAAATCTGGGCAAGTGCCTCTAATTCACCGCAAAAGCCCCTCAATTTAGGTTTTTCTTTGAAGCGTTAACGTTGTCCACTCAACAATGCTGTCCCGGTGCACCAGATTGATGCCAGATTGTGCATAAACCTCAATCACTTGGTCCGCTTGTTCGTTCAAAATACCCGAGAGAATCGCATACCCACCGGGTCTCAATGCCTGTGCCATGTCAGGGGCCAAGGCAATTAAGGGCCCTTTGAGGATATTTGCGAAAACAAGATCAAAAGGCGCTGCCTTTGCCAGCTCCGGATGATCAAATCCTGCGGCCTCGACACAATGCACCCGATCTTTCAGCCCATTTGCTGTCACATTGGCGCGCGCAACATCAACCGCGACCTCATCAATGTCACTGACAAGAACGTCACGTGGCCAAATCCGCGCCGCAGCCATCCCCAGCACGGCAGTACCGCAGCCAATATCTGCAACGGCATGTCCTTCAAAACCGGCATTCACCAAACGGTCCAACGCCAGCAAACATCCCAACGTCGTGCCATGATGCCCAGTCCCAAATGCCATCGCCGCTTCGATCAGCAACGGCTCACAACCCTCTGGCACTTTATCCGCGTCATGCGACCCGTAAACAAAGAACCGCCCCGCCTCGACCGGAGCCAGCTCGCGGCGCACATGCGCCACCCAATCCGTTTCGGGCAATTCGGACACAACAAATGGCTTTGCACCCATCGCAGCGGCCAGCACCGCCAGCGCAGTGTCGTCGGGATGGGCTTCAAAATAGCCTCCCACTTCCCAAAGCCCCGATCCATCCTCCATTTCAAACACACCAACACCTGTCGGTTCCGGACTAAGACGTTCCATCGCCTCGCCAAGTGCATAAGCTGCGTCGCGGCCTTCTAGTGTCGTCAGTGCGGTAAATGTGGTCATTGTCTGCTCCGATGTCTGTCCGGGTTCCGGTAGGCCTGTGGATGCGCGGGGTCAAGCGTTGCATGTGGTGCCCCTGCAGATCAGGCACATTAATTTACCCCCAGATCACCAAAGTTCAGATCAATCAGGTCACCCGGAAATCAGGTGGCTCACATGTCCTAGGGGCATTTGACCCCCTGTCAAAAAGCGGCCTTGCCCCATTTACGCCGCCGCCTGCGGCACCCTCGCGGAAAATATCGTTTCGTGCCCCGGCGCGGGATGCCGTGGGATTAACATCGCCAGTAAAAAGGAAACACCCGCCATCCCTGCCGCCAATGAAAACACTGCCGCAGGCGATACCAACCACAACAGCCCAAGACCAACCGGCAAGAACACCGCTGCAATGTGATTGATGGTAAAAGCCACCGCTGCCGTGGGCGCAATATCCGCCGGATCAGCGATCTTCTGGAAATAGGTTTTCATCGCCAACGCCAGCCCAAAGAACATATGATCCAGCACATAAAGCGTTGCTGCCACGGCAACACCCCAGCCCAAATAATAGACGCCACTGTAACTCAGGAAAACCAAAACCAACCCGATATATTCAAACCCCAGTGTCCGGCGTTCTCCAAACCGACCTACAGCGCGCCCCAACAACGGCGCAATAATAATATTTAAAACCAGATTGATCAGGTAAAGCGTTGTGATCTCATGGACGTCATAACCAAACCGTTCCACCATCATAAAGCCGGCAAATACCATAAAAATCTGTCGCCGCGCTCCGCCCATGAATTGCAAGGCGTAATAAAGCCAATACCGCCGCCGCAACACCATCGTCTTGTTCTGAGGTGTTGGAGCTTCAAACTGCGGATAAGCGAGCATCGCAAAAATCGCGATCAGTACCGTCACACTGCCCCCGGCCAAATAGACAATATGATAAGACAGGCCCAACGTCTCCCACAGCGCGATGATCAAGAGATAGGCCACCAAGGTCGCCCCGGACCCGGCGGCCATCAACCACCCCAACATACGGGGCGCCTCTTTTATCTTTAACCATTGCAATTGCAGCGACTGATTGACCGTCTCATAATAATGAAACCCAATAGAACTCAACATGGTGAGGGTCAAAATCCCCCCCATGCTGGGAAACCAGGCCGTCATCGCGGTTGCGACCCCCAACAGGATCAACGACACCAACCCCAAAACCTGTTCCCGTACAAACAGGATAATCGCAATCACCCCAACAGCCAGAAACCCCGGAATTTCCCGCACAGTGTGCAAGAGCCCGATATCTGAACCATCAAATTCCGCGACCTCAATTACAAAATTATTCAGCAGCGCCGCCCAGGTGTTAAAGGCGATCGGCATTGCCAGCGCCATCAAAAACAACAAGGCAACAGGCCTGCGCCAAAAAGGCAGAGATTGCGCGTCTTTAAGAGAGATTATTTGGGACATATTCCTCCCTTACGCCCCCCTCTCCCAAAAGACGACCCACAATAGCCTACATTTACGCCGATTGATTACCCGTTCTTGGGACTTCTCCGATATCCTCCGGTCCCAGCGCGCCTACAAAGGGTCCCAACAGACCAATATTTCACCACCCGGCCCCTCTTTTTGGCCTTATATACCGTCCGCACTCTCCCCACACACCGCTCGTCAGCCTTCAGCCTCCGTCAATAAAAACTCTGCGGGTCTATATCCACAGCCAGCCGTAACTCCCCGCGCAATTGCACCTGCGCAACCCACTGCGCCAGCGCTCCCTGCAAGGGGGTGGATTTTTCTGCTTTCACCAACAATCGGACCCGATGACGCCCGCGCACCCGCGCAATCGGCGCCGGAGCAGGCCCAAAAACCTGTGCGCCAACACGGCGCAACGCTTGATCCTGCCGCGCCAGCAAATTCCCCGCATCAAAGACCTGTGCCACATCCGGACCAGATAGGATAATCCCCGCCATCCGGCCATAAGGCGGCACCCCCGCCTGACGCCGTTCTGCGGCCTCCGCTTTCCAAAATGCGTCCTCATCCCCGGCCAGAATGGCCCGGATAACCGGATGTTCTGGTTGATAGGTTTGCAACAGGGCCGTGCCCGGGGCTTCTGCGCGTCCTGCCCGCCCCGCGACCTGGCGCATCAATTGGAATGTCCGCTCCGCAGCCCGCAAATCAGACCCCTGCAACCCGAGGTCGGCGTCGATGACGCCAACGAGGGTCAGGTTTGGAAAATTATGGCCCTTTGCAACCAACTGCGTCCCGATAACAATGTCCGCAGCCCCCTCTGCTATCCCCGCGATTTCCGCCTTTAGGGCCCGCGCAGAGCCATACATGTCAGAACTCAAGGTCGCGATCCGCGCGTCAGGCCAAATCGCCGCGGCTTCTTCGCCCAACCGTTCCACCCCCGGACCAACCGGCGCCAATCGTCCCTCAGCCCCACAAGAGGGGCATTTTTCGGGCATTGGTTTGCTTTCCCCACATTGATGGCAAATCAAACGTTTCAAAAACCGGTGTTCCACCATGCGTGCATCACAATCATCACAGCCTATCTGATGCCCACAGGCCCGACACAGCGTGATTGGCGCATATCCACGGCGGTTGATGAACAGCATCGCCTGCTCACCTTTCTCCAACCGTTCATTTACTGCCTTTTGTAAAGTTGGAGACACCCATCGATCCGATGGCAGGCCCTCTGCCCGCATGTCAATTGCCCCCATTGTGGGCATGACGGCAGGTCCAAAACGCGAGGTCAGTTCCAACCGTTTGTACTTGCCCGCTTCAACATTTGCCCAACTTTCCAAAGAGGGCGTCGCTGAGGCCAACACCACCTGTGCACCACAAATCGATGCGCGCAGCACCGACATGTCCCGCGCGTTATATAGCACCCCTTCTTCTTGCTTGTAGGAGGTGTCATGTTCCTCATCGACAACCACCAGACCGAGATTTTGATACGGCAAAAACAACGCAGAACGCGCCCCGATCACCAATTGGCAATGTCCCTGTCCAACCATGCGCCAGATCCGCCGCCGTTCGGTCATTGTGGCACCCGAATGCCATTCGGCAGGTTTTGCCCCGAAACGTTCTTGAACCCGCGTTAGAAATTGCTCTGTCAACGCAATCTCCGGCAACAAGACCAATGCTTGGCGACCCGCTCGCAACGCCGCTGCGACAGCCTCAAGATAGACCTCGGTTTTGCCTGATCCCGTCACGCCGCGCAGCAAGGTTGTCCCGTATCGTTCAGATTTTACCGCCTGCGCCAAAATTTCGGAGGCGGCAGCCTGATCCGCCGTGAGCGTCTTTCCCGGCAAATCCGGGTTCATGCGTGCAAAAATCGTGTCACGCGGTGCATCTTCTTCGCGCACCGCCCCCTGTTTGGCCAACCCTTTGACAACCGATGCCGTGACCCCAGCCATTTCCGCCAGCTCTTTAAGGGTAAAGGAAAGGTCGCCGTAGTCATCCAAGGTTTCCAACACCCGACGCCGGGCGTCGGTCATCTTATTGGGGGCCTCCTCGCCGCGCCGATAGACCTTGCGCATCGACGGCGGGTCGCCCAGTCCCGGTGCCCGGGTGGCCAGCCGCAACATTGCAGGCATTGGCGTCAGCGTATAAGCCGCTGCCCGCTCCAAAAACTCTCGCATTTCGGCACGCATGGGGGCCGCATCCAACACCCGGATGACATGGCGGATTTTGGCAAGGTCATAATCCCCCTGCCCCGGCCCCCAAACAACACCCAACACCTTACGTGGCCCCAATGGAACCTCAACAAACGCTCCCAGATGGCATCCTCCTTCGGGTGCCCGATAATCCAACGCCCGGCCCAAAGGCTGCGTGCTCAGCACAGCAACCAGATCACCGTGATCGTAAAATTCTGGATGATTCACCAAGGGCTCCGGGACAGAAATACGCAGTTGAGGGTTTAAGCATCGCAGATCATCGGGTAAAGCCAAGGCAATGCCTGCACTGTTAGCGATAACATATCGACGGCGCACCACCTAAGTTCATTCGGGAGACCAGCCACATGAAATTCTTTGTAGATACCGCGGAAATTGACGCTATTGCCGAACTCAACGACCTTGGCATGATTGACGGCGTGACCACCAACCCTTCGCTGATTTTGAAGTCAGGCCGTGACATCATGGAGGTCACCAAAGAGATTTGCGACCTCGTAGCTGGTCCTGTCAGCGCCGAAGTGGTTGCAATGGAAGCGGATGCAATGATCGCTGAAGGCCGCAAACTGGCAGAGATTGCCGAAAACATTACCGTCAAGCTGCCCCTGACATGGGATGGGCTGAAAGCCTGTAAGGTTCTGTCGGGTGAAGGCAAAATGGTCAATGTCACCTTGTGCTTTTCTGCAAATCAAGCGTTGCTTGCAGCCAAAGCCGGGGCAACCTTTATTTCACCGTTTATCGGTCGCCTGGACGACATCAACCTGGATGGCATGGACCTGATCCAAGACATTCGCACGATCTACGATAACTTTGGATTTACGACAGAAATCCTTGCAGCCTCCATCCGGTCCGTGAACCACGTGCAGGATTGTGCGTTGATTGGCGCAGATGTGATGACCGCCCCGCCTGAGGTTATTAAGAAATTGGCCACACACCCGCTGACAGACAAAGGTTTGGATCAGTTCATGAAAGACTGGGCGAAGACAGGTCAGAACATTCTTTAAGCCGAGTTTGAGCCAGCTTGTCCAACAGCGCACGCAGTTGCGCAGGGCTAAGCGGAAAGAGCGGTGTCATTTTGGTTTGAATCTTGTTCATGGACAAGAGCCTAAGGTGACGCCGCTGATCGCGACAGGGGAATAGGAAACACGCTCTCCCCTTATGGCTGTACTCGCGCGGTCATTTTGCGGAAAATTTGTGACATTTTTGCTCTTTTCACGCCTTCTCCCCTGAATTGCGAATTTGTTAACCATTCTCACTCAACCTTCACTAACGCCAAAAGCAGAATGCCCGTTTTTCTGACGCCGATCCGCCACAGGTCGCCATTTGAAAAAACTTGGGGCAGATTTTGCTCTTTCAGCGTGATATACGGCCCTAAATCAATAAGAGACGACAATGAGCAGCACCCCAAAAATTGATGACGCCCTGCGTGAGGCAATTATATCCCAACCTGATGTAATCTTGGACGATGGGGACATGATGCAAGCCCTGATCGCGGCCAATGAACGGGCAATGGGCGGCAACATTGTCGATCTGCGCGGCATCGCAATGGAGCGGTTAGAAGCCCGCCTTGACCGGTTAGAAGACACGCATCGCAGCGTGATTGCCGCAGCATATGAAAACCTTGCCGGAACCAACCAGATTCACCGCGCAATATTGCGGATGCTGGACCCTATTGAATTTGAATCCTTCTTGCGCGATCTGGGCGGCGAAGTGGGCGATATCTTGCGGGTAGACAGCGTCAAACTGGTTTTGGAATCTGTCCAGAATGACAATGATCCGGCGGTGAAACGCTTGGGCGACGTGCTGAGTGTGGCGGAACCCGGATATATCGACGATTACATCACGCAAGGGCGCGGCAATATGGCCCGCCAAGTCACATTGCGCGGCATTCAAAACGGGTCAGAGCATATTTACTCTGAAAAGGCCGACTGGATCCGTTCCGAGGCCTGCCTGAAACTTGACTTTGGTTCGGGTCGCTTACCGGGGCTGTTGGTTCTGGGCTCTGAGGACCCGCATATGTTTGGCCCTCAACAAGGAACGGATTTGCTGACTTTCTTTACCGGCGTCTTTGAGCGCGCCATGCGCCGCTGGCTGTCTTGAGCCGCGCGCAACATGCAGCAGACATCGGGCTGATCAGCCCGGCCGCGCGCGACGCGTTGCAAACTTGGCTGGATCATCAGCGGGCCCTGAAAGGCGCGTCAGAGAACACAATTACGGCGTATCAGGGCGATGTTGCCGATTTTCTGGCCTTCATGACCGCTCACAAAGGCGAAAGCCAAGGTCTTGGCGCGCTTGCAAAAATTTCCATTTCTGAGATGCGCGCCTGGATGGCACGCACCCGTGGGCCTGATGTTGGCCCCAGGTCGATGGCTCGCAAACTATCTGCCGTCAAAGCTTTTTACCGGTGGCTGGCAGACCGAGAAGGTTTTGAACCAACAGCGGTTCTGTCCACCCGCGCCCCCAAATTTCAGAAGAAACTGCCGCGCCCCTTGGCCATCGATGCCGCCAAAGCAATGATCGACTGCGTTGAGCTTCAATCAGAACGGCCTTGGGTTGCAGCGCGGGATGTGGCTGTTCTGACCCTCTTGTGGGGATGTGGCCTGCGTATTTCCGAAGCTTTGGGGTTAACTAATGCAGATGCCCCACTGCCAGAAACACTGCGCATCATGGGCAAAGGTGGCAAGGAACGCGTTGTGCCGGTTCTGCCCGCAGCAAGAGACGCCGTAGACGCCTATTGCAGGCTATGCCCACATCCGCCGATGGCAAACGGTCCATTGTTTCGTGCGATCAAAGGGGGCGCGTTGAGCCCGCGCAGCATCGCCAAAGTCATGGCAGCCGCGCGCATGCAGCTTGGCTTGCCTGCCACGGCCACACCACATGCGATGCGCCACAGCTTTGCCACCCATTTACTGGACGCTGGCGGTGATCTTCGCGCGATACAGGAACTATTGGGCCACGCCTCTTTGTCCACCACACAGGCCTATACAGCGGTTGATACCGCACGTTTGATGGACGTCTACAACCGGGCCCACCCCAAAGCAGGTTAGGGTCAGGCCCCATTGATCCTGCCCCATTGGGTTGGCATATTTTCTCTTAAAAAGGCACATCTGCGCTGGAATAGTGGTTCTATTTCAAGCGGGTGTAACGCAGACAGAGGGAAAATCCGTCAACTCCGTAGGACGCAATTTGTGCTGCATCACAGCGTCTTGGCGACCTTGTTCACAGAAGTAACAATAACCTGCGGCCACCAAACCACTGTGATTTTGCAAGACCCAACGTCAATGGGGTAGGATCAAAGGGGCCTGCCCCTAGCCCGCGCAAGAACCGCAGGCCTACGCTTTTATCAAAAATTTTCGCCTATCGCGCCAGTTTTTCGACAAACGCCTGGGCAGCGGCCGATGGATCGACTTGACCCGCCGCAACCTGGTCACTCAGGCCTGCCAAGGTTTTTTGCGTTTTCGGGTCCTGCAATTTCGCCAACAACCTTTGTTTGACGTCTTGGGTAAACCAATACCGCGCCTGTTGCGCACGGGTGCTCTCCCAAAACCCATTCTCGCGCCGCCACTCAATCAGACCCTGCATACGCTCCCATGCCACGTCTAACCCCTTGTCCTCCAAAGCAGATACGGTCATGGCGCAGGGGTATCCATCAGGGTCTTGCTCTCGTTTGCGCAACAATCGCAAGGCCCCGGCATAATCCGCACAGGTGCGCGTGGCTGTGGATTTCAGATCACCATCGGCTTTGTTGACCAAAATGACATCAGCCATTTCCATGATCCCGCGTTTGACCCCCTGAAGTTCATCCCCCCCCGCCGGAGCAAGCAACAACAAGAACAGGTCAGACAGTTCGCCAACAACCGTTTCTGATTGCCCCACTCCAACTGTTTCAATCAGCACCACGTCAAATCCGGCTGCCTCACAGAGGCGCACCGCCTCGCGGGTGCGACGCGCCACACCGCCTAGGTGGGTTTGACTTGGTGAGGGTCGAATAAACGCCGCGGATTGCCGACTTAGCAAATCCATCCGGGTTTTATCACCAAGAATCGACCCACCAGAGCGTGCTGAGGAAGGGTCCACCGCCAATACTGCCACACGCAAACCTTTGGCGATTAGCATCATGCCAAAGCTTTCAATGAAGGTCGACTTGCCAACACCGGGCGTGCCGGACAATCCGATGCGCAACGCTTGGCGGTCTGCGGGCAAGGCGCTCAGCAATTCAGAGGCTTGCAAGCGGTGGTCCTCACGCCCTGATTCCACAAGCGTAATGGCCCGGGCAAGCGCGCGGCGTTCTCCTGCGCTGACGCGCTGTGCCAAATCCGTTGTATCCATAAGTGTTGTTGTGCGCAGTGTCGCCAAATTTGTCCATCCCCGCACCTCCAACATCTCCCTCTTGGCCTGACACGTTGTTTGCCCGATAACACCCCTATGTCAGACAGCCTGCCCATTGATGAAGTTCTCCCACAGGTCACCGAGGCCCTGCGCACCTCAGGTCGCGTCGTACTTCAGGCCCCTCCCGGTGCAGGCAAAACAACACGTGTGCCGTTGGCAATTTTGGACGCGGGTCTCACCTCTGGGCGGATCATCATGCTGGAACCTCGGCGTCTTGCCGCACGTGCGGCCGCCGCGCGCATGGCCCAGACAAGATCCGAGGATGTCGGGCAAACCATCGGGTTTCGCGTCAGAGGTGCTTCTGCCATCAGCAAAGTCACCCGGGTCGAAGTGGTAACCGAGGGCATTCTGACCCGCATGTTGCAAGAAAACCCAGACTTGCCGGGGGTGGGTGCAGTGATCTTTGACGAGTTTCACGAAAGATCGCTCAACGCTGATCTTGGTCTCGCCCTATGCCTTGAAGTGGCTGATGCGCTCCGCGATGACCTGCTGCTGGTTGCCATGTCTGCAACCCTTGATGCCGCCCCGGTGGCAGAGCTGATGAAAGCGCCCATTGTCACCTCCCAAGGGCGCAGTTACCCCGTGACCTCGCATTGGTTGGACAAGCCAATCGGCAAAAAGCGGCTTGAAGAAGCGACGGCTGATCTTACGCTCAAGGCGCTGGGGAGCACGGCAGGATCTGTCCTTGTCTTTCTGCCGGGGGAAGGGGAAATCCGGCGGACAGAGGCGCATATAAGACCGCATCTGCCGCCGGGATGCAGCATTGCGCCGTTGTTTGGCGCTATGGATTTCAAGGCCCAGCAAGCAGCGATTGCTCCAGCGCAATCAGGTCGAAAAATTGTACTGGCCACGGCTATCGCAGAAACGTCGTTGACCATCGAAGGGATCAAAATTGTCATTGATGCAGGGCGCGCGCGGCGGGCGCAATTTGATGCCGCCTCTGGCATGTCACGGCTGATCACTGAACGGGTCAGCCGCGCGGAGGCTATTCAACGTGCCGGACGCGCGGGCCGGATGTCGGAGGGGAACGCCTTTAAGCTCTGGACCAAAGGCGAAGAGGGCGCGCTGGCAGCATATCCGCCCGCCGAGATTGAGGTCGCAGACCTGACCGGTTTTGCCTTGGAGCTGGCCCTATGGGGGGCAGATGTTGCAGAGCTTGGCTTTGTCTCGCCTCCACATGAAGGCCGGTTATCAGAGGCGCGGATTGTGCTGCACATGTTGGGGGCACTGGACGATCAAGGTCGGATCACGACGCATGGCCGAGCTCTTTCCCGGCTGCCCTTGCATCCTCGTTTGGCACATATGGTTATTCGAGGAGGTCCGCGTGCCGCAACCTTGGCCGCGCTTTTGGCAGAACGCGACCCCTTGCGCGGCGCGGGCGTAGACCTGACGCTGCGTATGGATGCGATTGCGGGCAAACCCACAACATCACTGCCCCACGCGCCAACATTGGCCCGTATCCGACAAGAAGCCAAACGTTTGGGGCGCGGGCAATCAGGAAAAGGTCCCGACAACCTTGGTGCCCTCGCAGCGCTCGCCTACCCCGACCGGATTGGACTGAGGCGCCAAGGTGATGCCCCCCGCTTTGTTCTTTCGGGGGGCAAGGGCGCAATTATGGCTGACAATGATCCGATGGCGGCTGCGCGACTGATTGTTGCAACAGACCTTGACGGAGATGTGCGTGAGGCCAAAATCCGACAAGCCGCAACCGTATCAGAAGCAGATGTGCGCCGCCTTTTTGGTGATCAGATCGTCTGGACTGACGTTTGCCTGTGGTCCCGTCGGGACGCCCGGGTTCTTGCGCGGAAACAAGAACGTTTTGGTGCATTGGTATTAGACGACCGCACTTGGCCCGACGCACCAGAGCATGACATTGCCAAAGCGATGCTGGACGGTGTGCGCCAACTGGGGATGTCCCCGTCGGGTCCGGCGGCACGGTTTTTAGCACGTGCCCGGCTGATGGGTCCTGATTTCCCAAACTTCAGTCCAGATCACCTGATGGCGACCCTCCAAGATTGGCTTTTGCCGCATCTAAACGGGGTGCGCTCTGCGGCGGATTGGAAACGGTTTGACCTATTGCCAGCATTGAAAGCCCGGCTGGATTGGGATCAGCAAACAGCCTTGGATCGTGCAGCGCCCGCCCATTTTGTAACGCCATTGGGGCGAAAAGTGCCAATTGACTACGACGGAGACGCCCCTCAGATTGCCCTGCGTCTGCAAGAATTGTTTGGCGTGACAAAGCATCCATCCATTGTCGGACAGCCATTGAAAATTACTCTCTTGTCACCTGCCCAACGCCCTGTGCAGGTGACCATGGATTTGCCCGGGTTTTGGGCGTCTTCTTATGCGGATGTGCGCAAGGACATGCGTGGGCAGTATCCCCGTCACCCTTGGCCTGATGATCCCACGCAAGCGGACCCAACCGTGCGTGCCAAACGCCGTGGCACCTAGTTCGGTTTAAGCACAGCACCCCTTATCGCAGTGCCGTCGCAATGTGGATTGGTTCAGTTGAACTGGCATGCCAGCAATAGGAAGTCCGGCTCCGTCTGATCGAAGACGGAACCGGTACCACTCACTCTTCGCAAATCCCTATGGAACCGCGACACTCGTTACACACCAGTCGGAATGCCCAAGACATTTCCGCAAAACCAATAACTGCAAGCCATAGACGTACAGCGATGTGCTTTGGGCTTGTTCAGTAGTGACCGCAAGGTGTGTTGATTACGTTTCCAGCATTCGGAAACATATGGTAAATTCGTCTTGAATTGTATCAGGTTCACGCAACGAAAGACGCACATTCGCCACCTCTTTCATCCTCCTAGTGCCAGATCGCAAAAAATTTCCACCCACCCGCGAAGAATGATTTACGCGCGAGCCATCCAACGGGTAGACCTGATATGAAAATGCCACAAGAACAGGATTCCCCATGAACACTCCGGCTCATCAAACCTATGACGTGGTCATTGTTGGTGGGGCCATTTATGGCTCGTCGCTCGCCTGGTGGTTGACACAGATGGACGGATTTGACGGTCGTGTGTTGGTCATAGAGCGCGACCCCACATACGAATTCGCTTCAACCAGCCACACCAATTCTTGCATCCGACAACAGTTTTCAAACCAAACGAATGTTCAAATTTCTCAGTTCGGCGCCGAATTCATCAAGAATTTTCGCCAGTATATGGGCGGCGCACCTGAAGTACCGGACTTAGTTTTGCAAAGCTTCGGATATATGTATCTGGCTGATACCAAAGAATTTGCGCAAACGTTGAAGGAAAGCCAACAGATTCAAAACGCCTTGGGTGCGCACACCCGCCATATGGACCGGGCTGAAATTGCCGCCGAATACCCGTTTTATCAACTAGATGATATCGTCGCCGCCAACCACAACCTTGTAGATGAGGGTTATTTTGATGGGGGCACCATGTTTGATTGGTTCAAACGAATGGCCCGTCGAAATGGCGTAGAATATATTCATAACGAAGTGGTTGATATGTCCCTCAATGCCGCAGGGACCGCAGTCGATACTGTAACCTTGCAATCCGGGGAAAAAGTCAGCGCGGGCACGGTCGTCAACACCTCTGGTCCCCGAGCAGCAGCGACAGCGGCCATGATCGGAGTTAACGTCCCTGTTCGCCCGCGCAAACGCTACACATTCATCTTTGATGCGGCGCGCCCGTTGGACCAGGATCTTCCCCTGACCATTGACCCGTCTGGTGTGCACATGAGGTCTGAGGGCAAATATTACCTTGCAGGCGGCCCGCCTGATGTCGATCCAGATGTGGAGTATGACGATTTTGGTTTTGATCATTCGCTCTGGCTTGAAAAGATCTGGCCGAGCATTGCGACGCGAATTCCTGCTTTTGAAGAAGTGAAAGTGATCAATGAATGGGTCGGACATTATGCCTTCAACACCTTTGACCAAAACGCGATTGTCGGGCGCCATTCACGGGTTGAAAACTTTGTCTTTCTGAATGGCTTTTCGGGCCATGGACTTCAGCAATCACCGGCCATGGGGCGCGGCGTCGCAGAGCTGATTGCCTATGGATCTTACAGATCGCTTGATCTCAAACCTTTCAATTTCGACCGGATTGAGAAACAAGAACACTTCGTTGAAAAAGCTGTCATCTGACACCATTCAAAAGCAAATTGGGGACCTACATGAAATTGAAGAAACTAGTTCTGACAGGCGCTGCCGGGCGGCTTGGCTCTTATCTGCGTGAACCGCTGTCAAAGATGTGCGAAGAATTGGTCAGCACGGACATCAAAGACGACATCGGCAAACTCTACCCCGGGGAACGCTACGCCAAGGCAGACATCGCCAAGTACGATGAGGTTTTTCCCTTGCTTGAAGGCGCAGATATGGTGGTGCATTTCGGCGCGATTGTAGACGAATTGCCGTTTGAAGACATGTTGGGGCCGAACTTTGTCGGGTCTTACAATGTTTGGGAAGCCGGATTTCAGCACGGTGTGCGGCGGGTGGTTTATGCGTCCTCTATTCATGCTGTTGGGATGTACCCCAAGACAGAGTTTATCGGCACAGAGGTCCCCCACCGTCCCGATACCTTTTATGGCTTGGCCAAATGTTTCACCGAAGATTTGGGGAGAATGTACTGGGAAAAAAGACAGATGGAGTCGGTCCACCTGCGTATCCTCAGTGCGGCAAAAGTGACAAACCCACGGGCGCTGGGGTCTTGGTTGTCTTATGATGATCTGATCCAGCTTGTGACGAGGGCCATTGATACGCCGGTGGTTGGATTTACGATCGCATACGGCGTTTCAGACAATGATCGCGCGCCCGTAGACAATGCAAAAGCGTCGTTTCTGGGATACCGTCCAAAAGACAATGCAGAACAATTTGCCGAACAAATACTTGCCCAAGCAGATCCTGCGGATCCAACGGACGTGGGTATCATGGCTCATGGCGGACCGTTCGCATCAATCCCACTTGGGCAAAGCGCCTTGTCCTCGATGGGCATTGTGGATGACCGCAAGAAAACTTGATTGTCAGATCAAAGGCTCCCTGAGCGCTGTCGCGTGGCCTCTTTTGGGACATAGCAAAACACGCGATAGCCCTTAAATTGGGGCAGTAGATGTCAGGTCAACGCTTAACAGGTGTTGGCCTGCAATTGTTCCGCCTCTTCTTGGATAGTCGCCCCTTGTTGCGCGGTCAGAGGATAGGTGAGCCAAAAAACCGTGACACTCTCTGGGACGCTCTCAACCCCCAGCTCACCACCCTGTTTGCGCACAATCTGGCGCGCGCGGTACAATCCAAAGTTGGATTGCGCATCAGCCTCAAAAATCTCTTGGTGTTGCTGATCATTGATCCCCGGTCCCCGGTTCTGGACATAGATCATAGCCAAGCCTTCATGCGCTTCGACCTTGATCAAAATCTCGCTCTGGCCACGTGCGAAATGACAGGACGTCGAAATCATATCCATCAAGATTTGCTGGATCTGCAAAGCATCCCCCAACACCCACAATGGGCGATCCGAAACATCCAGACTGAGTGTAGAGCCTTGCTTTGCTGTGAAATCGCCCATGTTCCTCGCTGCAAGAGCCGCAGCCTTCCCGATATCGAGAGCCCCAAGGACTGCTGGGCCGGGCTCAGTCTCCAATATCTCTGCAATCAACTCCGAGACATTGTCTGCATTGGTGCGGGCAATATCCAGCAATTGCCGTTGAGGCGAAGGCAATGTCTCTTGCTGTTCGGCCAATCCGTTCAGAGCGCCCCTTACGGATGTTAGCTTAGCCCGAAGGGCCGTCTTTAGCTCTGACATGGCAGGGGTATCTTGTGAGGCGACCTCAGGCGGGACAAGGCAAAGCGTTGCGACCAAACTGATTGGCATCCGATCCGCCCCATACCCGGCAACCCGCACGTCCCAGCGCATAAGCTGCCAGCCACCCGCGTCATTTCGCACGCGAACCTCGGCAACCGCGTGTTTGGCGCGCCCTTCAATGCAACTGGCATCAGACTCTTGCAGTTTAGAAGTGTCTTCATCGTGCACCCGGTCCCACAAACAATGATGCGTGTCAGCGCGATCCTCTGAACCCAAACCAATGATTTCACGGAAGGTGTCGCAGACACGCCACGTGCTTGCCCGCAGATCGATATCAACCATGCCAAGCCCAGCGCCCCGCATCGCGGATGCATAGGTCGACAATCTGCGTTCTGTTGCCTGTTGCATGGCCTGATCTGCGGTGACATCCCGAACAATTGCCGTGGTGCGCATCGCGCCTTCCGCAGTGATCCATGTTTCGTTTTGCACGCAAAGCAAAATCCCTTTGCCACGTTTCGTCGTGCCCAGCGCATTATGTGCAGTGTCGGGTGCAACATCAGGAAGGGTATGAATCACATCAGAAAATGCCAGACCAACCATTTCGCTGGTCCCAAAACCAAAGCACGTCTGCGCGGCTTGGTTGGCAAAGATAATATGCTGCTCTCCATTTAGGATGAACACAGGTGTTACAGCATTTTCAACAGCTTGTTGGGTTTCAAGCTCACGTTGTTCAATGCCGCGCACCCGCATCGCACTCAACTCTGACAGAGTTTCATTGCGAATATGTAGATTACGTCGTGTCAGGATGACCAAGGTTGTGACAATCAACCCCGTGAATGCCACAGCAAGCGGTAAGAACCGCAGATAGGCGACATCTGTACCAGCATGCCCTACCCCAACACTGGCCCAACTTAAACCAATGGTCATGATGACCAACGCACCAACAAGCAGTAAATCGATCCTGCGCACGACCCTAACACCTTAACTTAACTCCCGCAAAAAGCTGCAGGAACGCCATCCTCTGCCCCGGCTTTTTGTAGCCGGTATTTTTCTATATTCTATCTGTAGTTGATATTTCAGTTTTCACCGCCAATCAAGCATTACTCGCGCTCACGTCACGGAAACGTTGCCTAAAATTGAATTGGAGTGTTCACTTGGACCTGTTCCATTGCTGAAAAGAGCTGAACCTTAGAGCCTCAGCATGCCCACATTGGCCTTGGATGAGACAAAAGAAGGATGATTGCAACAGAGGCTGTGCTGGCAGAATGATCTGCAAAAAATGGTGTTTCATAGACCTGAACAGCCACGTTCGTTATCATTCATCTGAAAAGGGGGAGGAAAGATGCGAAGTTTGCCATGCAACGCTGTGGACCGCCACCACAGCGCTATACCTTGCCCGGACGCCGAGCCGACCTGCCATGACGGGTCTTTCACTAAAAGGAATTTCACGTGACCGACGCGCCAAAACTTGAACGTATTCCAATGCCAGACAAGGCCCCCTTGCTGGGCAATGTCCTGTCAGTTGACAAAGATGCCCCCCTGCAAAGCCTGATGGAAATGACCCGCGAGTTGGGACCGATCATCCGCATGGATATGATGGGCAAACCGATGGTCATCGCATCCGGTCATGAATTGGTCAAAGAGCTCTGCGACGAAAGCCGTTTTGACAAAGCGGTCCGCGGCAGCTTGCGCAGGGTGCGGGCTATTGGCGGGGACGGTCTTTTTACCGGCGACACACAGGAACCCAACTGGAGCAAAGCCCATAACATTCTGCTGCCCACATTCAATCGTCAGGCAATGTCAAACTACATGCCGATGATGCAGGATGTGGCCAGTCAGCTTTGCATGAAGTGGGAACGTCTGAATGGCGATGATGAGATCGATGTTGTCCATGATATGACCGCTGTTGCGCTCGATACAATTGGCATCTGCGGCTTTAACTACCGGTTCAACTCTTTTTATCGCGAAGAATATCACCCTTTCATCAACGCTCTGACCAACACGCTTGAAACCTGCATGATGCAGCGCGGGTTGCCCTTTGAAAGCACGTTGCTCAAGCGCCGTATTGACGCGATGGAAAAAGACGTCGGCTATATGAACAAGCTGGTCGATGACATCATCGCAGAACGGCGCAAAACAGGTGGCAGCGGCGAAAACGATCTGTTGAATTACATGCTAGAGGGTGTCGACAAAGAGACCGGTGAAAAGCTGTCGGATGAGAACATTCGGTATCAAATCAACACCTTCTTGATTGCGGGTCATGAAACAACATCCGGTTTGATGTCCTTTACACTTTATTTCCTGCTCAATCATCCTGAGGTTTTGGCCAAAGCCTATGAAGAAGTAGACCGGGTATTGGGCCGTGACATTTCGGTGGTGCCGACGCTCAAGCAGGTCAATCAACTGCAATATGTCAGCCAAATCTTATTTGAAGCGCTGCGGCTTTATCCCACGGCCCCTGCCTTTTCCGTTTATCCCTACAAAGACGAAGTGGTCGGCGGCAAATACAAGCTCAAGGCAAATACCTTTACCACCGTCCTGATCTTGATGTTGCATCGGGACAAGTCAGTATGGGGGGAGAACGCCGAGAATTTCGACCCCGAACATTTCTCAAAAGAAGCGGTGGCAGCACGGCCAGTGGATGCCTACAAACCGTTCGGCAATGGGCAACGCGCCTGCATCGGTCGGCAATTCGCCATGCAAGAAGCCGTGCTTGTGATGGGGATGATCCTGCAGCGCTTTGAGTTGATCGACCACACCAACTACGCGCTTGTAATCAAAGAAAGCATGTCCATCAAACCCGACGGGTTCAAAATGAAAGTCCGGATGCGCAAAGACATCACGCGCTCCACCCTTGTGCCCGGCGCCACCACGGACGCTGACAAAGCCGCTGGCGGGTTGTCAGAGACAGCGGCACGCCCAAGCCATGGCACACCGGCACTAATCCTGTTCGGGTCAAACCTTGGAACCACCGAAGACTATGCGCGAGACCTTGCGCGCGCCGCTGATATGAACGGTTTTGATGTGTCTTTGGGGACATTGGATGAATATGCGGGCAAATTGCCACGCAATGGGGCTGTGATCATCGCTTGCGCTTCTTACAATGGCACACCACCGGACAATGCGCAAAAGTTCGCACAATGGCTGGACAAAGCCGAAGCGAACAGCGCGCAGGGTGTGAATTTTGCTGTTTTTGGATGTGGTCACAGCGATTGGGCCAGCACCTTTCAGGCAACCCCCCGGGCCATCGACGCGCGGCTCGAAGCACTTGGCGCCACCCGGATCATGGCGCGCACCGAGGGGGATGCACGCGACGACATCGACGAACAATTCGAAAACTGGGCAGGCACGCTCTGGCAGGATGTTGCAAATGCCTTGGATCTGGATATCGACCTGAGCGACACAAGCGCCACACAACCGCTTTATGAGGTTGAAGTTTTGGCAGGTGCCGAAGCCAATCCCGTTGCCGCCGCAGCTGGCGCAAAACCCGTCAAGATCGAGGTAAACCGCGAGCTTCAGAACAAGGATGCCTCGCACCGCTCCACGCGCCATATCGATGTCACCCTCGCCCCCGGTATGACCTATCAAACAGGCGATCATCTGAGCGTGGTACCGCAAAACTCGGAAATATTGGTGGGGCGTGTCCTGCGTCGGTTTGGGTACGGTACAGATACACAGATGCGGGTTCATACCTCAGCCCAAGAGCACAGCCAACTGCCCACAGGCGTCGCTGTCAACATCGCAAAACTTTTGACAGATACAGTTGAACTCCAGACGGTTGCATCGCGCAAAGACATGATAACCCTTGCACATTACACGCAATGCCCAAAATCCAAACCCCAGCTAGAGACATTGGCCGGGGACGATTTTAAGACCAAAGTTCAACAAAAACGAAAAAGCGTGCTTGATTTTCTGGAGGAATTTCCAGCCTGCGAATTGCCCTTTGGTGTCTTTTTGGAACTGATGCCAGTGATGGCGCCGCGGTATTACTCCATTTCATCCTCTTCCATGCGAGGCAGTGATCGTTGCTCCATCACGGTTGGTGTGGTCGATGAACCTGCCATTTCGGGCTCGGGCCACTACAAAGGGGTATGTTCAAACTTCCTTGCGGACAGCCCTTCGGGGACAACAGTTTATGCAAGCCTGCGTGGCACCTCTGATGGGTTCCGCCTGCCCAAAGATACAGGCACCCCTGTCATCATGATCGGACCGGGAACAGGCATTGCGCCGTTCCGTGGCTTCTTGCAAGAACGCGCCGCTTTGCAGGCTGATGGAAAATCGCTTGGCGACGCAATGCTGTTTTTTGGCTGCCGTCACCCGGAACAAGACTATATCTATCGCGAGGAACTTGAAGGGTTTGCCGCCGAAGGTATCGTTGATCTGCATACAGCGTTTTCACGGGTTGAGACATCTAAAGTCTATGTACAAGACCTGATACGTACCCAGCGTGACGCGGTTTGGAACATGTTGGAAAAAGGCGCCAAGGTTTTTGTCTGCGGCGATGGCAGTCGGATGGAGCCGGATGTGCGGCGCGCATTGACCTTGATCTATGCCGAGGAAAAAGATGTCAGCGCGCAGCTCGCAGATGCCTGGATGGAACAGATGATATCTGAGGACCGCTATGTGCTGGATGTCTGGGTCTCTGGATAACGCCTCAGCCTTCCTGCAATCGCTCCTCAAACCAGTCCAAGATCATGGGTGCCCAGCCCTTTGGGCTGCCGTGCCCGCCGGGATGCAGCATCAGATCAATGCGACCGGCGTCGCATTCCTCCCAATGTTTGTACCACCTTGCATCCTCAACAACCGAGCGGCTCGGTTGGCGGCTGGTACATCCATTTGTGCCCCGTAAAATCTGCAAGCTTTCCCAAACGTCGCCTTGAGCAATCGTGCCATTGCGCAACGGGCGGCCTTCTAGTGGCACCGTGCGATCGTTCCAGCCATGGGTGTGGAACAGATCAACCGGACCTTCACAGCTTTCTGGCAGGTCATCCCAAAAGGCACCCGCAGATGGCGCATAAGCACGCGCTGATTTGTGATCAAAACACGCCACATCCCAGACCATAGATCCCCCCCGCGAGAACCCCGACAACAGCATTTTATCGCGATCAACATTATGACGCTCAGCCACATCATCCATCACATCATTCAAAAACGCGATATCATCCTTTTCATGTCCAAAATTTTTGGCACGCACAGCCCAATTGTTTGGAAATCTGGCACCGGGATGTTCCCCGTTAGGCGCAACGAATACGTACCCTCGTTCGACAGAGAGGCGGGCAATGTTGGTGCGCAACAATCCGGCCCCGCGCCCCCCACCGCCATGCAGGAAAACAACGCCCCCCTTAGGCGCATCTGTTTCAGGCAGCAACATGTGGTAGGTACCGCTGTCAATCTGACAGGGCGTGTCCGATTGCCCGCACCCTTGGGCAAAAGCCCCGACGGTTTGAAACAAACCCAAAGTGAGCCCTAACATCGCTGCCTTCATTGCCTATTCCTTGTTCCTGACGATCCTCTTTTGGATCGCTATGGCTTTGGCATTGAGAACCCGATCAGGGTCCAAGCCTAAAGTATTGGAGGGTCAGATGCAGGGGGGCGGCATGATCGTCAAATCAACTTGTTGTAGATTGACGGCTGCCACGGGGCCTGCCGTGGTGGCCAGTCATGCAGAAAAGCGAGGATTCAGGGGCTGATTTCAAGCTGCTCCAATAAGAAAGCCCGCAGATCATGCGGGCTTTCTCTCAACAGGCTTTCGAGTCCTAAAAAGGATTAGGCAGCTTTCTTTTCGGACGAAGGCCATATTTTGGCATAGCCGTCCCGCAAGGAGCCGGCGTTTTCCGCTGCGACGTCGCGCACATAATCATATGCAGAGCGGACGTGCTCCATGTTTTGTGCTGAATGCTCACGTACAAACTCTGTCTGGATTTGCACCGCGTCGGAAACGCTTTTGGCTTCTGCCAGTTTTTCTACTGCCGCCAGAGTGTGGTTTACATTGGAAAATGCGGCTTCCGCGATCCCGCCAAGGATGTTGACGTAACCGGTTGCCGCGCGCTTCAGCGTGTCTTCGATCTGGGTGTTATATGTTTTGGACGTGTCAAATGCGTTTTGCGCACGTTCTTGCGCACTGTCTGCGGTGCGCTTTACGAATTCACGGGCGCCGTCTGTGACCTTGTTTGTCATCTCGGCTGTTGCGTCTTTTGCAGTGTTTGGTGCTTTTGCAGCTGTCTTCGTTGTCATCTCTTCATCCATTCTTTTGTTAAGCCATGTCTGGGTCCCGATTGCTCATCAACTCGGGATGCGTTGTATTTGGGCCCCCAAATGCTGCATTGCAACATCTTTCTAAGTTGACGTGGCGTCCATTTACGTAAGTTGAAATCAAGTAATTGTTTTAAAACAATTAAAGAAACACACCACAAATAGAAGCTTTGGAAATCAGCTGATGTGTTGGGAAGTTTCAGGCCAAGATCCCTCAATTTCTCTCATTCCACCCACTGCTTTGCTGCGATGCAGCATATTGCACCAAGCCGTGCCTGTGCTACAGTCCTGCGAAGGCTGGCAAGAAATGGAAACCCTATGCGTGATCTACAAGGTCCGGAACTGATCAGGCTCGCGGCCCTGCGCCGCATAAAGATGTTGGCAACTCTTGTCCTCTTGGTCTGTTTTCTTGTGTTGATCTTGACCAAGGTGCTTGAGGCGCAGTTTCCCTCGCTTGCAATTGTAGCAGCCTTTGCAGAAGCCGCGACAATTGGGGGCATCGCGGATTGGTACGCTGTTGTCGCGATTTTCAAACGGCCCCTGAACCTGCCCTTTCCGCACACAGCAATCATTCCACGCAATCAGCATCGGATCGCTGACAATCTGGGCGGGTTCATCGAACACAATTTTCTGGCCAAAGGTCCTGTTGAGGCCAAACTGCGCGAGATCGATTTTGCCGGGGAAATGGCGCAATGGTTGTCCTCAACACCGCGCGCGCAATCTTTCTCGCGGTTCATCGTGCGGCTCCTTCCGCAGTTGTTGGAAACAATCGACGAGAAAGGGCTGGTCAGATTTGCCTCTGAACGGGTCTCAGATCAATTGGCGCAAACCGATATTGCCCCATTGGTTGGGGATGTCTTGACCTCTTTTACCAAAGAGGGTCGCCATCAACGTCTGCTGGATGAACTGATCACAACCATGCACCGGTTTCTAAATAATGAAGACACGCTTGAGGTCATCCGTGGCAAGGTTCAACGGGAATTACCCCTGTTTTTCAATGTTCTGCAAGGGGATCGATTGATCCTAAACCGGCTTGTGAATGCGGCCACTGAGCTGTTGGACGAAATCAAGGATGACAAAGAACATCCATTGCGTACGGAATTTGAAACCTTCCTGAAGGAGTACATCCGCCGGACCAAACGCACCAAGGCCTTTGCCAAGAGGGTCGAAGCCATCAAGCAGCAATTGCTTGCCCGTCAGGAACTGACAGACGCCGCGAGCAACATCTGGGACAGCCTGCGGGCATATGTCCTGGACGACATTGAAAAGGAAAATTCAGTGTTGGTTGCGCGGATGACCGATCTTTTTGTGGATATTGGCACCAAACTCAAAGGGGAACCGGACTTGCAACGCGATATTAACGCGGGGATGGTGACGGTCCTGTCGAATTTGATTGCTGAACAACGTGGCAATATTTCTGTCTATGTCGCCGAGCAGGTCAAAAGCTGGGACATCCAACAACTCTTGACGTTGATCGAGATCAATGTGGGGCGTGATCTGCAATACATTCGGTTCAATGGAATGATCATTGGAGGCGTCGTTGGTATTATCCTTTTTGCATTGGAATCTCTCTTGTTGCCGTAACAGGTCCGAGTTCTTAAGCTGAACCATAACATAAACCGCAATACGACGGAGATCCCAATGGCAGATAACAAAAACAGCAACCCGTTCATGGACATGTTTCAAAATTTCGGGTCCTCAATGAATATCCCCGGCCCTGATCTGAACCAGATGATGGATGGTCACCGCAAGAACCTCGAAGCTTTGCAGGCTGCCGCGCAGATTGGCACCCAAGCCTCTCAAGACCTTATGTCCAAGCAACGTGCCGCTCTTGAAACCGCATTGTCCGACATCTCCGACGCTGTCCAAGAAGCTCAGGCAGGCGGCACGGACCCCTCCGCAATTATGACTGGTCAAATGGAAATGGCCAAACGGTCCTTTGAAGCAACCATCAAAAACGCAACTGAAATGTCTCAGGTTGTGCAACAAGGCAGCACGGAAGCGTTTGATATCCTCAAAGACCGTGTGATGGACAGCATTGCCGACGTGACGGGCACCAAAAAGAGCTAAACTCAGGCCTATAGAAACGACAAATGCCGGGATGCTATGTCCCGGCATTCGTTCGTTATATGATACATTTACGCAGCGTAGCTTGGCTCTGGATAAAACACTGATTTCACACCAGAGCGGTCAAACTTGCTCCAACTCCCTTGGGGTTGGGCCAAACGGTCCGCAACAGCGTAGACCGCCGCCGGATGATGGCCAAGGCCACAATGGCTGCCTTTCACTTCGATATTCTCAGTGGTGGGGCTGTCATGTTCGATACAGTTCTGCCACGCGCAGATGCCATCTGTTTTGCTATAAATCGCGGTGGTCGGGACCTTGGGGGCTTTCTCGATCGCCCCGCCCATATGACGTTCGCTATCGTGAACGCTTTGCCCGCTTGCCATCTGATAGACCCGCCATGCATTTGTAGCGGTCGGATCTCCCCGAAACGGGCTTCCCATTGAAATCACCTGACGCACTTTGTCGGGCATTATCTTGGCCAGTTGCCGGGCATAGATGCCACCGAGGCTCCACCCGACAAGGCTGACCTTTTGGTCATATTTTTCATACAATTCTTCAACGCGGGCGATCAGCCCTTCTTCGATGCCGGGCAAGGGGCCAAAATTCATCCCAAGATCCCAGCCATAGGCGGAAAACCCCTTTGATCGCAAAAAACGCCGCAGAGCGACGGTTGATCGATCACTTGTGGTCAGACCGGGTAAAACCAAGACCGGTTGCCCATCACCACGGGGCGCAAGGGTGGTTAAAGTAGGGAGCGACGCCGCGAAGCCAAACAGCTCCGGGATGGCACGTCCTTCTAGCAATAGCAGCATGCTGTTGGGTGCTTTAGCGGTGGTAGCAGTCATTGAATGCCTCCTGAAATGCCCAAATTTCTTGCACTATGGTAACGAGCAAAGCGTTAACAAATGGACCTGTCAACGTTTGCGTAACGTCAAGTTCCCCCCATACCCCCCTATTTACAGGCAAAATCGATCACATTCGGGTTAGCTCTCTGCGGGCGCCATCTTTGCAACTGCGGCCTTAAACTCTTCAAAAGATGCGACAAATAGGTCAGCCAGATCATCAACATCTGGCACCGCCTTGTGATCGCAGGTCAATCCAAGATCAAGATGGTCAAGATAGCTTTGGACTGTGACATTCAGAGCAACACCATGTGTCGCAATGGACACCGGATAAAGGGCCGTGACCTTGGCCCCGGCACAATAAAGCGGAAATGGCGGGCCCGCGGTGTTTGAAATGCACATATTGACCACTTGCGGCATCATTTCGGTCAATTTGGTGGCCCCATAAAGCTGCATCAACCCGGGTAACAAGGTCGGTGCACCAACAAGGGTAAAGTCAGACGGCGCGGCATCTTTGGTACTTGCCGCAATGGTTTTTGAGGCTCCTGACTCTTGCTGAATTTTCTTAAGTCGTTTCAGAGGGTCGCCATAATTGGTCGCCAACGGTACGCTCATCCCAAAAACTTGGTTATTGATGTCGGTATTTCCCGCCTCACGCAACGAAATGGGGACAAACGCAATGAGCGCCGCATCAGGCAATTTTTGCTTTTGCAAAAGGTATTTGCGCACCGCACCACTGCTGATCGCCATCACCACATCATTCAACTTGGCCCCTGTCGCCTTGGCGACCCCTTTAACCTCCGGCAGCGAAATTGAACGTGCAGCATAGCTGCGTTTCGCTTCCACCGTGACATTGAAAGGGGTGCGCGGCGCAAACATTTGAGGCAACCCAACTTTACCCGAAAGCACAGGCGCGATCATGTCTGTCAATTGCCCCATCATCTTGGGAACATTTTCCAGCATCGTCAGCTGCTGACGTACAAGATTGGACATGATGTCATTGACCGACAGGATTGCCCGCTCTGCCTGCGAAGGAATGCGGGCCTGAGGCTTGGGCTGTGGGGGCGGTACCTCGCGGGGGACTTCGGTCATATCATAAAGCGCCTGAGTAATGACCATACCCGCGCCGCCATCTACAGCCGCATGATGCACCTTGGAATAAAGCGCCGCCTGCTTGCCTTCCAATCCTTCGATCACCGTGAACTGCCATAGTGGCTTTTTCCGGTCCAGCCGTTCAGAGTGCAGCTCTGCAACCATGTCCTCAAGTTGTTTTCGATTGCCCGGCTTGGGTAATTTTGCCGATTGGATATGGTAGTCAAAATCCAATTCACCCGCATCAACCCACCCTGGATGATCAATCTCAAACGCGGCTTTCGCCAGCTTCATCCCAAAGATCGGAATAAGATGAACGCGTCCTTGAAAAAACGCAGTGAAATGTTTGTGGAAAGACCCTTTGAAACCTTTTGGTAGCTCATAAAGCGTCAAACCCGCCACATGCATCGGCGTTTGATCCGTCTCCATGTAAAGAAATGTAGCGTCTATCCCACTGAGTTGCTTCATCTTTTTATCCCCATTCGGATGATTGACGTGACGTGGACCCTTGATCAGTTATGCAAGTCATATAGTCTTGGTCAAGATCAAGGCTATGCGCTTGATCACCACAGGTCACGAACACAACGGTTGTTACTATGGCTTTGGGAGGATTGCATGGAACGTATCTGGACGGAACATTATCCACCCGGCGTTGCCGTTGACGTAGACGTCACGCAATACGGCTCTCTTGTTGATCTGTTGGAAGAGAGCTTTGCCAAACATGCCAATAAAGATGCATACATCCTGTTGGACAAGGCGCTCACCTATTCAGAGCTTGATCGGCAATCCCGCGCTATTGGGGCCTACCTTCAGGCGTTAGGGCTGCAACAGGGGGACCGGGTTGCGATCATGATGCCCAACGTTTTGCAGTACCCCGTGGCTATGGCTGGCATCTTGCGTGCCGGTCTTGTCGCGGTGAATGTGAACCCGCTTTATACCGCGCGCGAACTAAAGCATCAATTGAATGACAGCGGCGCCAAAGCCATTCTGATCATCGAAAACTTTGCCTTAACGCTCCAGGAAGTGATCAAAGACACCCCAATCGAACATACCATAGTGACCGGTGTTGGCGACCTGTTGGGCTATATCAAGGGACCGATTACCAACTTTTTCTTGCGCAAAGTGCGCAAGGCTGTCCCGGACTATGATTTGCCAAACTCAGTAAAGTTTCACGTTGCCTTGGCAAAAGGGAGTGCGCAAGTATTGGTGCGCCCTAAGATTGCATGTGATGATGTGGCCGTTCTTCAGTATACAGGAGGTACAACCGGCGTTTCCAAAGGTGCGACCCTGTTACATTCCAACCTGATCGCCAATTTGCTGTCATCCGAAGCCTGGATGCAACCGGGTCTGTCACGGCATCCGAACCACGGGCAATTGACCTTTATCTGTGCCCTGCCCCTGTATCATGTTTTTGCATTTGTCACCTGCTCTTTACTGTCGATGCGCACCGGTGGGGTGAATATTCTGATCCCAAATCCTCGCGATCTGGATGCAACCATCAAGGAAATCGGCAAATATAAATTCCATGTATTTCCGGGTGTAAACACCTTGTTCAATGCCCTTGCCAACCACCCCGAATTCAAAAAACTTGATTTCAGTCAATTGCGGATCGCCAACGGTGGTGGCATGGCCGTGCAGAAAGCTGTGGCGCAGAAATGGCTCGACATCACCGGATGCCCGATTTGCGAAGGCTATGGGTTGTCCGAAACCACATCAGGTGTGACCTGCAACCGGACCGACATTGACACCTATTCCGGCAACATCGGCCTGCCGATGCCAAATGTTGAGGCTAAGATCCTTGATAGCGATGGCAACAAGGTCGCGCAGGGTGAGCGCGGCGAGATCGCCATCAAAGGCCCTCAAGTCATGGCCGGATACTGGCAACAGCCCGAGGCCACAGCCGAAGTGATGACCAAAGACGGTTTCTTTCTGTCAGGCGATATCGGGATCATGGATGCACAGGGTTACATTCAGATAGTTGATCGCAAAAAGGATATGATCCTTGTCTCCGGTTTCAACGTATACCCAAATGAAATTGAGAACGTCGCGATGAACCATGGCGGCGTGCTTGAAGCGGCCTGTGTTGGTGTTCCGAACAACAAATCAGGTGAGGCAGTGATGCTGTTCATCTGCAAATCCGATCCCAACCTGACAGAGCAAGAGCTGCGAGAGTTCTGCGGAACACATCTGACCGGATACAAGAAACCAAAATACGTCACTTTTATTGAACAGATGCCAAAGACCAACGTTGGCAAAATTCTTCGCCGCGAATTGCGCGATGCGGCTGTGGCCAAAATGAACGCGATCTAAGGGGGAAACACATTGAACGATCTGACATTCGCCAATCTGGGCGACAGGGTAGGCACCCAACTAGGCAGTTCTGGCTGGCAACAAATCACCCAAGAGATGGTGAACGAATTTGCCCATTGCACGGGCGATACGCAATGGATTCACATCGATGTTGAACGCGCCAAAAAGGAAAGCCCCTTTGGTGGACCTGTGGCTCATGGCTATCTGACGCTATCCTTGGTTGCATCTTTGTCGATGGAAATTGGTGCAGTACCTGCGGGCACGGCTGCCGCGTTGAACTATGGTCTGGACAAGGTGCGGTTTTTGGCTCCCGTCCCGGTCGGGGCCAAGGTCCGTTTGCACGCCACGCTGGTATCGTTTCAACGCAAAGACAATGGGCAATATTTGATGAAGGCCGCAAACACCATGGAAATGGAAGGCGCGGACAAACCCGTCCTTTTGGCCGAAAGCCTAGCTATTTTGGTGCCCGGGCCGGACGCTGAAACCTGATCACGAAAGGGATGTGCCATGACCGATAAGAAAATGTCGAAGAACGCCAAAGATATCGCTGATAACGCGGCAGAAAACACGCTGGCGCTTAACCCGCTGATGTCGCTGAGGGCTGAGGATATGTTCAGTGCCGGTGCCAACATGATGCGCGCGATGGCGGCGCAACCTCAGGGAATGATGGATCAATGGATGGCCTTTGCCAAAGACGCGCAATCCATCCTGACCCAATCTTCCGAGATCAAACCAGATCCCAAAGACCGCCGATTTGCAGACAGTGGATGGAAGAACAACCCCTATTCCAAAGGCATGATGCAGGCGTATCTATCCTGGGCTGAAAAGATGACCCAAACCGTTGAGGACCTGGATCTGCCCGACAAAGACGCAGCCCGGGCGCGGTTGGTCTCTTCGATCTTTGTGGATACGATGTCACCATCAAATAACTTTTTCATCAACCCCGCAGCGATGAAAACCTTCTTTGAGACGGGTGGCAAAAGTGCCGTGAACGGCCTGCAAAATATGATGAAAGACATCACTGAAAATCAAGGGCTGCCTTCTTCTGTTGATACCTCCAAATTCACTGTTGGCGAAAACCTCGCGGTGACACCCGGAGACGTGGTTTTTCGGAATGAGGTGATCGAACTGGTGACGTATCGGCCCACCACCGACAAAGTACATCGCCGTCCCTTGCTGGTCGTACCGCCACAGATCAACAAATTTTATTCAATCGACATGAGCCCCGGCAAAAGCATGATTGAATTCCTGTTGGCCAACGGGCTTCAGCCCTATTGCATCAGCTGGCGCAATCCGACGGCGGAACACCGGGATTGGGGCATGCAAACCTATATTGATGCGCTGGATGAGGCCTGTGATGCGGCCCTCGAAATCTCGGGCTGCACGTCGGTCAACATCATGGGGTCATGTTCGGGCGGAATAACATTGTCGACCTATGCGGGCTGGCTTGCTGCAAACGGCAAATCGGACAAGATCAATCAGGTGGTTCTCGCGGTCTGCGTTCTGGATACCATGGCCACTGGTGACAATGACATGGCCGCCCTTGTCACTCCAGAAACCGTGCAAGCCGCCAAAATGGCCAGCCAATCGCGCGGCGTGCTTGACGGACAGGATATGGCCAAGATGTTCGCGTGGATGCGGCCTAACGACCTGATCTGGAACTATTGGGTGAACAATTATTTGCTTGGCAATGCCCCGCCTGCTTTTGACGTGTTGTATTGGAACGCTGATACCACGCGCCTGCCTGCCGGGTTGCACGGCGATTTTCTTGATATGATTTATGCCAACCCCTTCCTTGCGGAGGGGCCGTCACGCGTGGGGGATGTAGAAATCGACATGTCCAAGGTCAATCATCCAACCTATGTGATTGCAGGCACCACAGACCACATCACCCCCTGGAAAGCGGTTTATAAGACGGCCCGTCTTTATGGCAAGGACACAACCTTTGTGTTGTCCAATTCTGGCCATTTGCAAAGCTTGCTCAACCCTCCGGGAAACCCCAAAGCATGGTTCATGAAAGCCACGGCAAAAGCCGGCGACCCGGACAGCTGGGCCGAAAAGGCCGAAAAAAATGAGGGAAGCTGGTGGCTTGATTGGGCAGAAATGTTAAAAAACGTGTCCGACAAAGAGATCAAAGCTCCCAAAACAGCAGGCTCGGAAAAACACGGCTCACTTGGGGCAGCCCCCGGCACTTATGTGTTTGAAAAATAAGAATTGCAGGGATCAGAATGCGCATAGACACGATGGATAACCCAAAGATTTTCATTGATGGCAACATCACCATTCAGACCATTGACGTACGGGGGCAAAAACTGCGTGTGGCAACGAAATCAGGCAAAAAGGGCCGTATCCCAATCTTGATGTTCAACGGTATTGGCGCGAATCTGGAACTGGGTTTTCCGTTCTTGAAAGAACTCAAAGACACCCCCGCCATTATCTTTGATGTGCCCGGCGTTGGTGGATCACCCATGCCATCCTTGCCCTACCGCCCGTCCAGCCTTGCGCGGATGGCCAAGAACCTGCTGACACTTCTGGGCCATGATCGGGTTGATGTTTCAGGCGTTTCATGGGGCGGCGGAGTGGCGCAGCAATTTGCACATCAATATCCGCGTATCTGCCGTCGTCTGATCCTTGTTGCGACGTCATCAGGATGGACGATGGTCCCGGGCAAACCCAATGTCCTGTCCAAAATGGCCAACATCAAACGTTACACTGACAAAGGATACATGCGCTCTATCGCCGCGGAAATTTACGGCGGTGATTTCCGCTCAGACGAGACGCTGATCGGCGCACATGCGGCTGGCATGAAGCCGTCTTCGAATGCTGGGTACATGTTGCAATTGCTGGCCATGACCGGCTGGACCAGCGTGCCGTTTTTGTGGCGCCTGCGTCAGCCCACCTTGATTTTGTCAGGCACTGACGATCCATTGATCCCTGTCGCAAATGCCCAATTGTTACACCGCTTGATCCCCAAGTCCCGGCTTGAGCTATTGGACAATGGCCATTTGTTTGTTGTCACCCGCCCCAAAGAAACCGCCCACTTGGTCGAGGCATTCCTGACCGAGGACGACCACGAGGATGCACGCACTTGCGCTTAAGGGCAGCACCGCCCACGGCTGTCTGTGGCGGGTATCAACAATGACAAAGAAGACCAAACATGTTTGCAGTCACTGTTACGCGGGACGTGGACACGGAGTTGATGGAAACCTTCATGCCGCAAATGGTGCAAAATGCACGGGCTTGGCGGCAAGAACCGGGATAGCTACAATTTACATTGGTCGTATTGGCGCAGAGGTTTTCCTGTACAAACTCTATGTGGATCACGCCGCATCTGATCCCCATCTGGCCAGCGATCTCTTTCAAGCATTTGATGGCGCGACGGCATCAATGCTGCGATCCAAAGACGTCGCATTTTTTACTGAGGTACACCAATGAACGAATGGGAAGTTCACGCCATCAAATATGCGGATCGCGACGCGCGAACGCGGGCGGACAGCTTTATCTTTGATGACAATCATGATGCCCCACACGCAATGGACTATTTCATGTGGTTGTTGCGAAAAGGAAAGCGGGTGATCCTTGTTGATACCGGGTATGATCATGTTGAGGCAGGCCAGCGAGACCGTCCCATCCGCCTTGATCCCAGAGAGGCATTGGCACCACTGGGGCTGACGCCTGACGACATAACCGAGGTCATCGTGACCCATCTGCATTATGATCATGCCGGTGGTCTGGCGTTGTTTCCCAATGCCCATTTGCATTTGCAAACCGCCGAAATGGCTTATGCGACCGGTCCTTGTATGTGCCACGACGTGTTACGCATGCCCTTTACAGCGGGACATATCTGCGAAGCCGTTATGCGGCTCTTTGCGGGCAAGCTGACATTTCATGACGGGGATGCTCAGATCACTGAAGGGGTAAGCGTTCATTGCATTGGCGGGCATTCACGCGGGCTTCAGGCAGTGCGCGTGCGCACAGCAGCAGGCTGGATGGTTCTGGCATCAGATGCCGCGCATTTTTACGAGAACCTGTGGCAACGCAAACCTTTCCCAATTGTCGTTGACCTGGAAGACATGCTCACCGGGTTCAAAACGCTCGAAACTCTGGCAAGCTCCCGAGAGCTCATCGTGCCCGGACATGACCCATTGGTCAGAGAGGTGTTTGGTGCAGGAATAGCACCGCACATCACCCGGCTTGATCCGGGCCCCGTCAAAAAGATCGTGATCTGATCTTTTCCTGTCCCAGCGCTTTGACCTTTCATCAAAGCAGTAATCGATCTGATCCGCCGGGATCAAAAACTGCGCAAAGAAAGTGTTGAAAGGCGCTACTTCGATCATTGGTGGGACCTGTGCCACATATTGATCAGATCACACCACAATCAGCGCGCCGCGCGCCGGGTCAATCCTTCCTCGACATCCTGAAGACGCTCTCTGCGCGCGCCAACCCGTTGCCATTGGCATTGGGTCGCCAAAAGGTAACTTCATTGACCCAAACACGCACCCTGCTATTCTGGTGGCGCGCGTCAGGGCGCATCCGATCCGCGGAAAGGGCCAAGCCCATCTGAGAATACGAACTACCTTTATTCTGACCTTCTTTCAGGTCCGAGGGCGCGGATACCGGACAGTTGAAAGGAGGCTCTATGCCCATTCTTCCTACGCGCCCTTCGTTAGAACACCTTAAGAAACAAGCCAAACGTCTGCATCATGCAGCCGGTGCCAAGGACCCCAACGCCCTTGCGCAGGTTGGTCCCTATTTCGGTGATCCTGCCGAAATTTCCCTGCAACAGGCGCAACTGGTGATCGCGCGGGATTATGGCTTTTCCAGTTGGGCCAAACTGAAACAGCATCTGGAAAATCCACCTCAGCACCTGCAAACCACAGAACAAAGTGCCAATAGGTTCCTTGATCTTGTCTGTTTGCATTACGGGCAAGACCTGAACCGGGGTGCGTCGGCCTTTGATCAGGCCGCAACCCTATTGAAAGAACACCCTGAAATCGTCCGGCATTCGCTTCACTCAGCCGCGGCGGCGGGCGCGACGGATATTGTGGATGATTTCTTGGCAAAGAACCCACAAGCCGTTGATCAGAAAGGCGGACCATTTCAATGGACACCCTTGATGTATGCCGCCTACGCGCGCCTGCCCGGCGTTTCAACATTTGCTGCGGGTCAATCCCTGCTTGCGGCAGGTGCAGATCCAAATTTCCATTACATGTCGGAGGGCATCTACCGTTTTACGGTTCTGACAGGAATTTTTGGGGACGGCGAAGGCGGTAAAAAGCGATTGCCGGAACATCCTGAAATGGAAGCATTCGCCCGCGCTGTATTAGACGCTGGCGGATATGCGAACGAAAGTCAGGGGGCCTACAATCGCTGTTTCAGCCCTGACAACAGACATTTGGAATTGATGCTGGAATATGGGTTGAAAGACAGCGATCAAAGCAATTGGTGGCTGGAGGAAGACGCCGATCGCAATCCAGATGATCATCGGACAATGCACTTTCAATTGATCATTGCGCTGCGGTGGGGGTTTTCAGAGCGCGCGCGGTTGCTCATTGAACATGGGGTTGATATCGACTGCCCAGACAACAACTATTATCAAACTTTTACAGTAAATTACACACCTTATCAGGTGGCCTTGCTGCGCGGCATGCCTGACATTGCAGCTCTCATCAAAGCCAGAGGCGGCAATAGCAGCCCCTTGCGCGGGGCCGAGCGCTTTCAAGCGGCCTGTATGGTCGGTGACCTGAAAGCTGCCCGCACATTGGCCAAGGCCCACCAAGGCAAAGAGCCCGAAAAAGAAGCGGAATTGTTGATTGAGGCTGCGGGCAACGGCGCGCTGGCTGCGGTTGAAACCATGATCTCATTAGGCTTTGACCTGAACCCGAAAGACACGCGGACCGCGTTGCACGCCGCAGCGTGGCGGGGTCATACAGAGGTTATCAAAGCGCTTTTGGTTGCTGGTGCAGATCCCAAATTACGCGACCCTGATCATTTTTCACAGCCTTTGGCACATGCCCTTTTCGCACAGAATGGCCCCGCAATTGACGTGCTTAGCAAGGCTGACATGGACATCTTTTGCGCAGCGGCGATGAATAACATCCCCCAAATTGACGCGCGGCTGGCCGAAGACCCAAGTTGGCTGAATGCGCCCTTTTCAAGGGTGCGCCCGCGGCCGGAAAAGGAATGGGCAAATGATTGGGCGCCTCCGCTTTGGTTTGCGGCAATGAACGGCCATATCAACTGTGTTCGTCATTTTATTGAACTTGGGGTTGATTGTGAAATGATGGATTCCGCAGGACGAACTGTTGCAGATCATGCGCGGCAGGCAGGTCATTCAGAGATCGCGGATTTGACCGAACCGCAATAGTCCTTCGCGCGATTTGTTTGACCTTTGGGTGCTAAGCCGTACTTGTCGCAGGCGCAATGTGCGCCTGTGCATACAGAAACGGTATGACCCTCCCGCCTCGCTCTTTGCTTGCTAGGGTTAACCCGACGCGTTGCTCGCTAAAATCGCTTCAACCAATATCTGCACCCGCAAAGCCTCTTGGAGCGTGGCCAGTCGGTTTGGTTTGCGCTGATAAAGCAGAACCAAATCGTCAAGCTGTGCTTTCAAACTCACGGCTCTGGGGTCCGCATATTCTGCATGGAGCTGTGAAAACGCGCCGCCAGACGAGCCCGCATTTCGATAAAAATCGCGAATGCGTCGGCTTTCCTGCTCCCCTTTGATCGTCACTTCTTGGCGGTCGGGTTGTGCACCACCAACGCTGCCCATCACAGTCACTGGCGCACCCGTCGCTGAAACCAACCGTGCCGCCACATGGGTTTCACACAGATCCCCTTGTTCGGGATATTCCGTCCGCGCCCAGACCAATTCAAGTGGCCCCAGAACACGTTCCGAGAAAAACAAGAAATGCGAGATGACTTCCCGCGTCATCCCTCCTTCGTCCCGCAACCGCAACCAATCTGCGGCCTTTTGCCAGCCCCGGGGCCAATGCGCATAGGTCACAATAATATCCGCGCCCTCAGTGCGCCCAACGTGCCGCTCTGGGCCGCTGCGGTAACCTCGGCTAAGGCATCCCCAGCCGCTTGGGTAAAATTGACGGCTGCAGGCACATTGCACGCACCAATTTTCCTTACCAAATCGCGGCTTTGCGCGACGTCTGTTCCCAGCGGTTTTTCCAGGAACAGAGCTTTTCCAGCAGCTGCGGCCATTTCGGCATATGTTTTGCGCGGCATGGGTGGGCAGGCGAGGTAAACCAAATCAGCCTGCGCAATAGCTTCTTGGGCATCTGCGCTGATCGCGGTTGCCGGTATCACGGCTTGGGCCAATGCGCATGATGCCGGGTCAGGGTCCCACATCGCCACAACCGAAAAATCCGGGTGCAAGGCCATATGTTCCGCCATGCGTCGCCCCATAATGCCGAGGCCAATGATTGCTGTTTTGATTGTCATGCGATTTCGGTCTTTCGGTAATGGCGATCCAATGGTCAAAGATCAACCTGAATGAGATAGGGTGAGGCGGAGTCAAGGCCCGTCTCCATGGCCTGCTCCAATCCTTCACAGCTGTTAACCTGGCAGGCATCAACCCCCATGGAGCGGGCCATCTGCACCCAATCCAGATCGGGACGATCAAGCGACAACATGTCGATTGCCCGAGGACCCGGATTTTGAACGCCAACGTTTGTCAGTTCTCCGCGTAAAATCTGATAGCTGCGATTGGCAAAGATCAGGATTGTAACGTCAAGGTTTTCCCGCGCCATCGTCCAAAGGGCCTGTATCGAATACATCGCGGACCCATCGCCGGTAAGGGTCAGCACCTTGCGGTCTGGGCAGGCAACCGCTGCGCCAACTGCCGCCGGCAAGCTATACCCGATGGACCCCCCACAATTATTCAACCATGTGTGTTTCGCCGCCCCCTGTGTCACCGGAAAAAACGCGCGCCCAGTTGTAATAGATTCGTCCACCACAATCCCATCCTGTGGGATGGCGCGGGCAATAACGTTTGCCAAACGGTCAAGATCCAAGGGCCCCTCAACACGATCCGGCAAACAGGCTTGTGCAACATGGGCCGGAGCAGTCTTTGTTGCAGCTGTTGCCTGACAAAGCGCGCCCAACGCCTCACTTAGGTCTGCCCCGGCATCAGCAAGTGCTGTGATCTCGGCCCCCTCCCGGGTGAGTACCGCAGGTTTATCGGGATAGGCAAAAAAGCCGATCGGCGCACGTGCACCAACCAAAACGATCCGCTTAAAAGGTTCTAACACCTTGAGGGCGATATCAATGGGATAAGGAACACGGCCCACCGCAACCCGGCCCGCCCCCCGTTCCAACCGCGCATTGGCCCATTCAGACAGCAATTTGCATCCCGTCTGAGCAGCGATACGTCCGGCGGTCTCAAGATTGGCTTCGCTTAACGCGCCGCCCCCCAAAAGCAACAACGTGTCCGGCCCATCAAGCGCCGCAGCCGCTTTGTCCAAAAGCTTGGCGTCAAACGCGCCGGGCGTCGGACAGGCAAGTGCGTGATGCGCCAGGCCACCCCTATTCCACGCTGTGTCGCTGGGCAGGATCAAAGACGCGATTTGCCCCGGAGCTACTCGTGCGGCCTGAACCGCTTCGGCGGCGTCTTTGCCGACCGTTTCTGCCGAAGCAGATGACCGGACCCAATGGGAAACCGGACGTGCAATCCCATCGATATCAGAAGTGAGCGGCGCATCCAGTTCAACGTGGGTTGCCGCATGATCACCAATGATATTGACCACGCCTGCCCCTGCCTTTTTCGCATTGTGCAGGTTGGACACACCATTGGCGAGACCGGGACCAAGATGCAGCAAGGTCGAAGCGGGCTTGCCTGCCATCCGGTAGTATCCATCCGCAGCCCCCGTTGCTACGCCTTCTTGCAAAACCAATACGGATCGCATGCCCGGAATGTGATCCAAAGCCGCAACAAAGTGCATTTCGGAGGTACCGGGGTTGGTAAAGCAGACATCGACACCATTGACCAACAACGTATGCACAAGACTTTCTGCGCCATTCATATCGGTATCTTCCATCTGTCCTGCTCTCTTTTCCAAACCTTCAAGGCAATTGACCGCGCCTTGCCGCACAATACAACCGCTGGTTTTCGCCACATGCCCCATTGATGCTGTCGTCTCCGGCCTGACCCGTTTCGATCAAATTGCGGGGATTTTCGGCACGGTAACATCAGTATGCGCGAGGTGCCATCAAAGTTGTTCGGGGGCCGGATCCACCTCTGAAATCGTATTTTTCTTCCGTTTAATCGCGCCATTCGCGCCATACTTCTGCCGCATAAGCCTGAGATGACGGGCTGAGACAAATGGGAGCGGCGCAGTGAAACTTATCGTCCAAATTCCGGCTTTAAACGAGGAAGAGACACTTGCGGTCGCAATAAAAGCGATCCCACGGTCCATTCCCGGCGTAAGCAGCGTTGAAGTGATGGTGATTGATGATGGATCAACGGACAACACAGTTGCTGTTGCCAAAGCCGCCGGTGCCGATCACGTTTTGCAAATGAGCAGCCATGTCGGCCTTGCCCGCGCTTTTCTGGCCGGTATCGAAGAATGTCTGACCTTGGGGGCTGACATCATTGTGAATACCGACGCTGACAATCAATATTGTGCCGATGACATTCCCGCTCTGATCACTCCGGTTTTGGAACGTCGCGCCCAGATTGTTGTCGGCGCGCGCCCGATCACTGAGATCGAGAGTTTTTCACCCATCAAAAAAGTGTTGCAACGGCTGGGCAGCTGGGTTGTGCGCCTTGCCAGCGGAACAGACATTCCCGATGCGCCCAGCGGCTTTCGTGCCTACGCACGCGATGCCGCAGCACGCCTTTGCGTCGTTAACACCTATACTTATACGCTTGAGACGATCATTCAGGCGGGCCGCAAACGCATTCCGATGACCTCCGTTCCGGTGCGCGTTAACACAGTAACCCGTCCGTCGCGGCTCTTTCGGGGCATGCGTCAGTATATTCAGCGATCCATCAAGACAATTTTGCGGGTTTTTGTGATTTATGCCCCGTTGCGCTTTTTCTTGACGTTGTCAGCGCTCTTTGCCTTGCCCGCAATTGCTGGCATTGGCCGGTTCCTCTATTTCTATGTCACCGATGGCGGTGCCGGACACATCCAATCTTTGGTCCTGTCTGGAGTATTGCTGGCCATGGCGACGATCTTGTTTGCTGTTGGTGTCTTGGCTGACCTGATTGCTGCCAATCGCAGCCTTCTGGAAGATATCCGCGCCCGTGAATTGCTGCGTGGGCCAATCCGCGCGCAACAGGCGCTTAGCGTTGTCCACCCGGTTGATTTTGCAGATGCATCCTAGCGCCCCCTCAATTGCAGCGGGGTCTTTGACAACAAAGGGTCAAGCTGACGACATCCTGCACCACGCCATCAGGCTCGCCCTTTTGGCGGCCATTGTTTTGATGGCTGCCATGGCATGGACACGCAACATCAATTGGGATGAGTTCTATTTTCTGTCCCATGTTCATGCACAGCTCGACGGACGGCTTGACCGCCCGTTGCAGACCGTTTTTGTCCACGCCTTTGGCTGGCTTTCCGCTGTTTCAGGCACCGAAGCAGATCAGATCGCCATCGCGCGCCTTGTTATGCTTGTCTTTTTCAGCGGCACCTGTTTAGCGCTGCACCGGATCGCAGCCACGCTGACAAACGCGCCTTGCGCAGATATCGCGCTGCTGGCCTTTGTTACCTCTGGTTTCGCCATTGCCCATGGCGGCAGTTTCCGCGCCGACCCAATGGCGGCGGGGCTGTTGATGGGGGCTGTTGCGATCATGATGATCTCTCGGATGGGACCCTTTCAGATGATCGCGGTTGCGCTGTTGAGCGCGTTTGCACTGTTGGTGACAGTGAAATCCGCGCTTTACCTGCCCGTCTATATCGCCGCTTTGATCTGGCGTTGGAATGATCGTTCCCTTGTGATGCGCTGCCTTGCATCCGGTATTCTGGCGCTGGCCATAGCTGCTGCGATCTATGTTTGGCATGCATCCGGGATCACCCCGGCCGAGCAAGCGGGCACTGGTGACAATTTGGTTGAGGCCGCGTCTGTTACCCTTGGGGGGAGCGGATTTCTGCCTCGTTGGCCAGAGGTATCCCTATGGCTCATGTTCAGTGTCGGAGCTGTATTGCTGGCTTTGGCGGGTCTCTACTGTGCACCAAGCACACGATTGCGTATCCTATTGGTGTTATTTGCCGCCCCCCTGTTGTCTGTGGTCGTTTACCGCAACGCCTTTCCGTATTTCTTTCCTTTTGCGGTGCCCGCATTAATGGTTGCCGTGGCATTTGGCGCACAGGCTCTTCGCGGGACCCTTATCTTTAAACTCGCGCTTGTCCTGATGTTGGCAAGTGGTGTGATCCAATCACAACGTGCCCTGTCCGAGGGCAACGCGGCCCAACACGCCACCTTATCAGAAATACACCGCTTGTTCCCTCAGCCCGTTCCCTACATCGATCAGAACGGCATGCTCGCCAGCTATGAGCGGCTGGGGTTCTTTATGTCAACGTGGGGCATCGCCACATACCGGGCCGCAGGACAGCCTGTGTTTGCAGATTTGATCGCTCAGGGCCAGCCCCCCCTATTGTTGGCCAATCGGGCGGAACTCTATACCGCTATGCGCCCGGATCAGGCGAACGGTACGTTTCTGGGGCTGCTGGAAGAAGACGCAAGAGTTCTGCGCGAAACCTATGTTCATTATGCCGGTGTCATCTGGCTGGCTGGACTGGACGTCACTTTGACGGATACGTCCACCACAACGTCTCTAAAGATCGCGGGAGATTACCGGGTTGAAACCGATGGCCCGCTGATCGTGAACGGTGAACATGTTGAAAACGGAGATGTGGTTCCGTTTGGAACGACGCCCGTAGAAATCCAGGGAACACCGGGCACAGAGGTGCGGCTTATCTGGAACACTCCCGTCACAACGCCACAAAAACATTTGCCTGAAACTGATCTCTATGCTGGATTCTGGCGGCTATGACACTCAGCATCACCCATCCTTCTGCACAGCGCAGCGCTGCCCTGTCCAAGCCCGCCGCCGTGGATACGACGGACATGCCGATGCGAGTGGTGCTGTGGGGCACCTATGATCTGAGCAAACCGCGCACCCGTATCCTGCGGGATGGGTTACGCGAGATTGGCGTTGAGGTCACCGAAATTCATGCGGATGTCTGGTCAGATGACGCTGACAAAAGCCAATTGAACCGCGCCCAAATGGTCTTGCGATTGCTGCGTTTGTTGCTGGCTTATCCGGCGTTGATCTATCGATACCTGCGTGCGCCTCAACATGACGCTGTTGTGGTTCCCTATCTTGGACAGTTTGATGTCATCGTCCTTTGGCCATTTGCGAAATTGCGCAGGAAACCTGTTGTCTTGGACCTGTTCCTGTCGCTCTATGATACCGTTGTAAATGACCGCAAAATGGTCAGCCCAAGCAGCCTGATAGCGCGATGCCTGAAACGCGGCGAACAATTGTCATGTCGCGCGGCAACCCGCGTTTTGCTGGACACCCAAGTCCATGCCCGCCGGATCGCAGATATGTTCCACCTTGGTGCGGACAAAGTGGATGCTATTCCTGTTGGCGCTGAGCCCGGTGCCTTTGCCCAAGTGCCGCCCCGGCGCGCCCACGGCGGCCCTACGCGCATTTTATTTTACGGTCAGCTGATCCCCCTGCACGGCATAGAGACCATTCTGACGGCTGCGTTATCGACACGCGGCCAAGACTATCAGTGGCACATTATCGGCAGCGGCCAAGACCAGCACATCGTTGATGCAGCGCTTAACCAACACGATGCGGCACATGTGACATGGGACCGCTGGGTTCCATATGCCGACCTTGCGACAGCGATTGAACGCGCCGATGTTTGCCTTGGCGTTTTTGGCACATCTGACAAAGCTGCTTCTGTTGTGCCCAACAAGGTCTACCAAAGCCTGTTTGCACATCGCTCGGTCATCACCCGCGATGCCCCCGCAGTACGAGAGATTTTCTCGCAAACGGACCCGGCGTTGCGACTTGTACCTGCCGCCGATCCAATGGCCATTCTGGACGCTGTGGATGCCCTTGAGGCGGATGATTTTCCAGCCATGCACCCGACACATCTGCAATCTGCGACACCTGCGCAGATCGCCAAAAACTTGCGTGACAAAATCACGCCATTGGTCAAAAGGACCTGACACATGACAATGACTGAGCAGTCTGCAAATACCGTTGTGCCACCGGCATATGAGGTTATTCATCATCCTCATTTCGGCCCGTCCATGCCCGCGCTCAACTGGGTGCCCGCCCCCCGTTACTTGATGCGCCGCGATTTGTTGTTGCGCATTTTTTCCCGCCAGACACCGGGTCGCATCCTAGAAATCGGCTGTGGAGCGGGATCATTGCTTGTCGATCTCAGCGCCAAAGGGTTCAGCGCCTTGGGGGTCGATCAATCCGCTTCGGCACTGCGGCTTGCACGGAAATTAACCGCAGAGGATGCAGCTGTGGACATTGCCGCCACACCTGATGATGCCCAACCAGAGAGCTTTGATTATCTCACCGCTTTCGAAGTCCTTGAACACATCGAAGATGATCACGCAGCACTTGCCGATTGGTCCCGTTATTTGCGCCGCGACGGAACGCTGATCTTTTCTGTTCCCGCACATCCGCACCGGTGGAACGCCGCAGACGAATGGGCGGGCCATTTCCGTCGCTACCGCCGGTCTGATCTGCATGCATTGGCGAAAGGCGCAGGCTATGAGGTGACCGAAATCCAGAGCTACGGCTTTCCGATTGCCAATGCCATGGAGAAAATCGGTGCCAAATTATATGCCCGTCAATCCGCAGGAGAAGACCGCGCAGATATGGACATCACCGCGCGCACCGAAGAAAGCGGCACGGATCGCAAATTGCTGACCAGATTGTGGCCGATCTACAGCGCTCTGCCAGTTGCAAGTGCCTTTCGGGCGATGCTCGCATTCCAGCGACTTTTTACCAAAGGTGACAGGGGCATCGGGTATATCGTTGTAGCGCGCAAGGTCTGATCATGACCCGCGTCTTGCGCATCATAGGAACCTTGATCGCACTCACCTGCATCGGTGTGTTGATCGCACAGCAGGCGCAAAACCTGCCAACGCTTGATCTCACCTCCCCCGCTTTGTGGGGCTGGCTTGGCATTGGGTTGATTGGGTATGTTCTGTCCCAATGTGCCGCAGCCGAGGCATGGCGGTCAATTCTGTCGCTATGGGGTGTCCAAATTGCCCCTCACATGGCGCGCGGGCAGCCGATGGTCTCGCAGATTGGTAAATATACCCCCGGCAATGTCGCACATTTGTTTGGCAGGTTGATGCTTGCCAAAAAGGATGGCGTCAATGCCGGTATCGTCGCGGCATCTATGGTCATGGAAGTCGCCATTACCTTGGCGGTTGGCCTTGGGACAGCGGTTTTGTTACTTGTCGCCCTGCCCGACGCCCTCCCGAACCTAACCGCGCGATATCCCGAACTGGCCACACGGTTGGTGCCCGTCAGCGCCGGGGTTTTGGGGGCAATAGGCATCGGGGTTGGTGCAATCTTCCTAAAATCTCGACTGAACGCGATTGATGTGGCGCGCCCCTCTACAGCTGCATTGATGCGACCTGTGGCGTTGCATCTGGCAAGCTTTGGTATTCTTGGCGTTTCGCTCTGGGCCACTGCTCAGGCCATTGCGCCTGCAACTGCGCCGGGGATTGTCACCAGCACATTGATCTTTGCGGTGGCTTGGGCCGTAGGGTTTGTTGTCCCCGGCGCGCCCGGTGGCATCGGTGTGCGCGATAGTATCATTGTTTTGGGACTTGCGGTCAGCGTCGGCGAAGGGTCTGGTCTTGCCATTGCGATCTTGCACCGAGGTGTTTCGGTGCTTGGGGATGTCACAACATTTGGCATAGGATGGCGTCTGCGGCGTCCACGCAGTGAAGCGATTTCAAAAAATCGACCAGAACCTGCCTCATTTCCGGCGATATGACGTGACACATCTCGGTTAATCGTACCGTGAGGGGCACTCTGTGACTGATTTGAGCATTTCCGACCACCCGACAACCCGGCCAGAGGCGTTGAAAGAGGGAGAGATCAAATTTCTCTCGCTTGCCGTTATTGCATTCATTGCCATCGTCAGCCTGTCCGCGTGGCGGGGTCAGGCCATCGACTGGATGAGCTTCTTGCCCGGATACGTCTATTCGCTCGCCCTGTTGGGTATTGGCCTCTATATCCGACTGTTCAAAGCCGGAGGGCGGCTGGCCACTGTTGCCATCGCTCTGGCTGGATATGCGCTTTTTGGGATATCGATGGGAATTGTGTTTCACATTTTCATGCCCCGCCCAGAGCCCATTCTGGATGAATTCCTGCTGCAGTTTGACCACCTGTTTGGGTATCACTGGCCTGACGCTGTTGTCTGGCTGGCCTCGGAACAGGCGTGGTTAGGCAAAACGCTAAGCTATGTGTACATGAGCTCTTTTGCCCAGCTGCTGCTTCTTGTGGTCGTATTGGGCGCAACAGATCGGCCTGAGCGGCTCAACGTATTGTTGACCACCGGTATGATCGGGCTTTTCTTCACCTTTGTGGTTTGGCAGTTGTTCCCGAATTTCAGCATGGGTATCCATTACCCTATTCCGGCTGACGCGGAACGTGCCATCAACCTTGTGACAAATTCCGCCTATGGTGCCATGCTCAAAGATATGGCGCTCAACGGTATCCCGGTGATCTCAATGGATATGATGCTTGGCGTGGTGGCTTTTCCTTCCTATCACACCGTGATGGCCTGCCTTGTGGTTTGGTTTGCCTATAAAACGGTAATGTTCTGGCCAGCCTTGCTGCTCAATATCGCGATGGTACCCGCAATTCACATTCACGGCGCGCACCATATTCTGGACTTTATCGGCGGTATAGCAGTGTTCTTTGCGGCCCTCTACGCCGCCAAGGTTTTTCTGAACAGCCGTTCAAGGGTCATGCGCTGGCCTGCGAACGGATAAGGTTACACTTTCGGACTCAGCGAATCAAAATCAGGCATTTCCTGTCGTCGATCAACCAGGGGAATTTTTGGTTGTCTCCGTGGCAGGAACAGTAACGCATCCGTCCATCGATTGCGGATGGATGCGATAAAAAACGACGGCCAAATCCACCATTTGTAGTTAATTTTCAATAATTTCTGCCCTCCGCCCATTCACGTGATAGTTGTCTTGGCGGGGCTGGCGACACAATTTTGACTGCAAAGGTATTACTATGCCCGTTGATCCCACAGATCCCGTTACAGGAACCGAAAATGGCGATACCTTGTCTGGCGCGAATGGCTCGGACACCCTTTTTGGATTGGGTGGAGATGATTCACTTACCGGGGAAATGGGCGATGATTCACTTGTTGGCGGAGACGGCAACGACACATTGCGTGGTGGACACGGCGATGACACGCTGATCGGCGGGGATGGCGATGACGAAATCGAAGGCCTCTATGGCAACGACGTCATTGATACCGGCGCGGGCAATGATCACGTGTTTGGGCGTGACGGGGATGACCTGATTTACGGCCGCGAAGGTGATGACCATCTGATCGGCAGCATAGGTACGGACACAGTCTTTGGTGGTGCAGGCAACGACACACTTGCAGGAAGCCAAGGTAATGACGAAATACATGGCGGTGATGGCAATGACCTCGCCTTTATCGGTGTCCTAGAGGGCTCTGACCGGATCTTTATGGATGCGGGCAACGACATCGTAGATGGCAATTCCGCCGGATCGTCCTTTTATGCAGACGGTGGGGCTGGAAACGACACTCTGACGTCTGGCGTGGGCGATGACACATTGCTGGGCGGTGCGGGCAATGACCTGTTGAATGGTGGCAGCGGCAATGACACGCTTTCGGGTGGTGGTGACAGCGACACGGTTTCAGGCGGTGATGGCGACGATGTCTTTATCGTACAAGACGTCCCCGGCACATTGTTGATCACGGATTTCAATGCAAATGGCGCGGCTGATCTGATCGATCTGTCGATGCTTGAGGGATATGATAGCGCAAGTTCTGTTTCGGAGGTGATGACCTTTGGCCCCTTCCAAAGCACCCTGACCCTGAATGTTACGGGGGGTGAACTTGTCCTCACAGTGCTGTCCGAGACCCCTTTGCAAGCCGCAGACTTGGGGCTCGCAGGTGTTCTTGAAGGCACGGAGACTGGCGAAGGCCCGACACAATTGGGCGAAGATACAGGCCCTGATGGCGCGGGAGAGGATAACGACCAAGATAGCGACCCAGACACTTATGTTCTGGAAGGGCCCGACGCCGGATATTTTCTGATCGACCCTGATACCGGAGAGCTGAGCAATATTGACTGGTTCTCGCCCAGTTATGATCAGGTGTGGGACGCGAATGGCGACCGCGTTTACGAAGTCTCCATCCTTGAGCGCGACGCAGATGGCGCTGAGGTCGATCGCGACGATCTTGAGCTTGTCGTGACCGAAACGGGAGCGCATTGGCGCGATGCCCAGAGCGGCGAACTCGTCGGTGAGGAAACATTGGACGGGGGCGCGGGCGAAGACACCTTGGATGGTGGAACCGAGGACGACCCGGATGAAGGCAGCGACACCGGCGGCGGCGAGGATACCAACAACAATGGTGGTATCACATATTCGATTTCCGGCGCGGATGCGGCGATTTTTGTGGTTGATCCTGACACCGGTGACGTTGACTATCAAAGCTGGTTCACGCCGTCCTATGATGAGGTCTGGGACATGGACCGCGACCACATCTATGAGGTGTCGGTCCTTGGGACAGACACCAACGGCGATGAGGTCAGTCGCAGCGATTTGCAATTGGTTGTCAGCGAAACAGATGCCACCTGGCGCGACGCGGTTGAGGATGAGGACACCGATGACCCCGCCCTCGGGGAAAACACGATTATCGGTGATGCAGGCGATGACAGCATCGCTGGCGAAGATGCACAGGGCGTGATTTATTCCATTGCGGGCCCTGACGCCGGCGTGTTCGAGGTCGATCCTGATACGGGTGATTTGACCAATCAAAGCTGGTTCACCCCGTCTTATGACGAGGTTTGGGATATGGACCGCGACCACATTTATGAGGTGTCGGTCATTGGTCAGGATGCTGACGGCAATGACGTCAGCCAAAGTGATCATGAACTTGTCGTCACACAAACCGGAGCAGAATGGCGCGCCGCCATTTTGGACCAAGACCTCCCGGAAGATGAAGCTGATCCCACCCAAGATGATAGCCCGTCCGAAAACATTGTTGCAGGCGAGAATGCGCCCGGTGTTTCATATGCTGCAGCAGGAGAAGACGCCTCTATCTCTGAGGTCGATCCTGACACCGGCGATCTGTCTTATCAGAGCTGGTTCAATCCGTCCTATGACGAGGTATGGGACATGGATCGCGACCACGTTTACGAAGTATCGGTGCTGGGCACAGATGTTGACGGGAACGAAGTCAGCCACAGCGCCCACGAACTTGTTGTGACAGAAACCGGGGCACAATGGCGTCTGGTTAACGCTGATCCACAGACGGCGTCAGACACAGAAGAGGCGCTCCCCGAGGGGGTGGACATGTCGGAAACGCAAATGACCAGCAGCGCCGAATTTGCCTCCGCCCAAGACTTGATGGCGGCCTTGACCCTGCAAAACACCGAAGAGACCATGGATCTGCCGATTGAGCCCGCCGAGGAAGACGCAATGGAGGATATTCTTCTTTGAGAGATGCAGCCTCACTCTGAGTTTTGCCAAATCATCGAAGCGGATTGGCAAGTGTCACGCGCTGTGGTCGAGGCCCTAATTTGGTGTGAATGTTACGCCAATGCTCAAGCCGTGCTTGCGATCACATAAGCGGTGCAGCTGATACCCGGTTTGCTCCGCGATCTCACTCACAATCGACAGCCCCAACCCCTCGCCGTCCTTGCCCTCCGCCGTTTGAAAAAGCCTTGTGTTACGTGATCGGGCCCTTTCGAAGGCACCTGCAGACAGACCCGGCCCGGTATCGTGGATTTCAACACGTAAAGTCTCACCTTGTTTGCGCACGCAAAACAGGATTTTGCCCGTATCGGTGTATTTTATCGCATTGGATAATAGGTTCGAGAGCATGCGCATCGCCGCAAGGGGTTGGACCTCAAAGTCATGCTCAGATGGAAAATATCGCAACTCCAAACCTTTTTCTGCAGCATCGGGCAGAAACATTTGCATCACGTTATCTGTCACTTTGCGCAACCCAAAACTGGTGGCGGTCTGTGTGTGTTCAGTGCCCTGAATTCCCAGAGTCGCAAATTCCTTCTCACGTTCACGCACCGCAGCATTCATCAGCCGTTCTATATAAACAAAAGAATTTTCCACACCTTCGACATCTGCGGCCCCTTCTTTTCTTTGATCCATCAACGCCCGGATGTTCAGACGCAATGCAGCAATTGGTTGCTGAAGATCATGCAAAGTATCCGCACTGGCAAAATCACGTTCTCGCAGACGTTCGGTTTCCTGAGCATAGCGTTTTTCCAAATCTGACAGCCGGGCAAGCAACCTGAGGTTTCGGGTCTCTTCTTTGTAACGTTCTTCTATCGCCAACTGACGCGATTGGCGCAGTTGGTTATACCGATCAGCAATCGACAACCCCATCAACGTGGCATCCACCACCATCACGGTCCGGATCGCATCGTTTTGAAAATCTTGCGAAATTTCGATCCCCAACCAGTGACGCAGGTTCATTATCGTTGCGGTTCCCAGAAACCCGATCCACGCAATGACAAAAAAGCGCACTTCTTTGAAACGGCTGAATGCGGCGACGACTCCGGAAATCGCGCACAAGCTGACAGAAATCAGCGACAACAACACCAGCACTTTTTTAATCACTTGGCGGTCCGCAAAAAAGGATGCCACAACCATGGCCATTGCACACAGCATGATCGCCCAAAGCACCTTGTTGACATACGGATGGTAGGTCTTTGTATTCAAAAACACCCGTGCGAAGTTCGGGGCCAGAATGATTAACGCAGCACCAATTGGAATAGACGCGTAGCTATTGAATGCAGGATTGTTCGGCCAAAGATACTGAAACGTCACGCCATCCGCATGCATCAGATAGGCCAGTGCCGACAGCCAACTGGCAACATAGGCCAAAAAGACCCCGTGTCGGTAGATGGCAAAGCCTAGGACAGCAAGCAAGACCGGTAGGATCGTCATTCCATAATACAGGAAGTTCTTTGCTGTGCGGGCTCCTGCCACACTCGCAAAGCTATTCTCAGTCTCGAAACCAAACGCCAGTTCTGACGCCCCCTCAGACCAATAATTGATGTAGAATTCGGCCTCTTCATTTGGGTTGAGCATGAAGGGGGCGACCATTTCGGGGTATTCTATGGGCCGCTTTGAAAACCCATCCGTCAAGCCAACATCGTAAATTGTTTCGATTGATCCATCAGGGCGAACAATATGTACCGCCATGAATTGTTTGAAATTTTCACGGAAATGGATGCGCCAGGACTTTATGTCTGATGTCTGGTTTTTGACTGAAAGACGGAGCCAGATATGGCTCTCTGTATAACCAAAATCCGGAAAAGCTGTTGTCACTGGGACAAATGAGCCTTTGGGCAGGCCCAGAATGTCGGATAGGCTCATGCGCCGGCTTGGATCAAGGAGGCTGTCGATGTGGCCTTGCAATGTATCGGGCTGGCGCGGTTCGGTTAACGCGACGATTGGGCTTTGTGCCCCGGCCATTTGCACAGTGCCAAGCAACACGCTAGCAATAACAGCCATCCACCTTAGATTAATAAAGAGACACTTGCAGAGTGAAGCCAGCCAATTATGCGACCGAAACAGCAATATCAGTTTGTTCTTGCAGATGATCATAGTCTGATCGCCTCTGGTTTGGCAGGCGAACTTGAGCTGCAAGGCCACAAGGTAGTTGGCATCGCACACAATGGTCTGGATGCTATTTCTGTGATCAAAACCACCCAACCTTCTTGTGCGATCCTCGACATCAACATGCCCGGCGCCAATGGCGCTGAGGTGTTCCTTGAGGCACGGCGGTGGTCTTCCAAAACAAAGTTCATCATCTTAACGGCGCATCCTTCTGCGGCGCTATTCTCCAATTTGATAGAAGCAGGCGTCAATGGATTGTTTCTAAAGTCTGATAATCCGTCAGAGATGTTGGATAGCATGGGCCAGATTATGAAAGGTCAGACCGTGTTGTCCATGTCGGTCATCAGAACCATCACGCCAACAACAGCCCCCCCTGAGTTGACCAACCGGGAATTACAGGTCCTGCATGGGATTTCACGTGGCATGTCGAATTCCGAATTGGCACAAAAGCATCACATCAGCGCAAAAACCATCGACAGTCACCGCACGAACCTTTTTCGAAAGCTCTCGGTCAATTCGACAGCAACACTGCTGATGAAAGCGGTAAAACTTGGCCTCATTTCCATAAATGATTGAATCGGCTGTAGTGACGTTTGCCTTTGATCTGCAGTTCCAGACCCAAGGCATCAGGCCCCTTTCGCCGGGTCGAGCCCCTAGATCCCGAGTGTTTTCCCGGTCAAGTGCCGTTTCAGATGATCATATACCCGTCCTCGGGTGTTGGTCTCATCCCCACTCAGCGCGGCATCTAAGATCGCCGCGTGATCCTTGATGTTTTCTGAGATGAATTCATACAACACATCCGTCACCATCAGCTGTTGGCGAAATTGAGCATATATTTGAGCGTGCATCACCTTGAGCGTTTTCGACGCGCAAGCTGAGATCAACGTCTGGTGAAATTCAGCTTCGCAAGTCATCCAAATATCGCCCAATGTGCTTCGGTCCGTTTGCTCGCGAATGCGCCCCTCAACATGCATCAGCTTGTGGTGGGCCGCGGTCAATTGCGCCTCCCAGGCGATCCCGCCATTGCGAATCGATAACGCGGCCCCCTCCGCTTCGAGAAGGATTCGCATGTTCGTCAATTCGATCATTTTTTCTGGATTTCGCTCAGGAACCCGAAACCCGCGTTGGTCTTGGTAATTCACTAACCCAACTGTCGATAACCTAAACAAAATCTCACGCACGGTGCTTGTCGAACAGCCCAGTTCCGTGCGCAATTCTTCTGGTCGCAGCTTTGCACCATGCTTAAAACCATTGCTGGTCAGACGTTTCTTCAAGACATCATAGGTGTCGGTTTCTTGAGGCATTAGCAGACCACTTTTGTCACAACGGTTACTCACGGTAACAGAGAAATTTCCAATAACCTACGCCGGATCATCGAAATTCTGCGGAATTTCATTTTTCTCTTGTTGTAAATGTTTCGTCAGCCTACCGTACTTGCAGTGTTCTGAAACGGGGGCAGATCGATCTTCGACATACACGCATTCAACGTCTGGGAGGACAACATGAAATTATTCAAAACAGCGGTCTGTGCGACCGTGGCTGCAACCATGCTTGCCGGAACCGCAATGGCTGACGGACATGCAACAACTAAACTGCGCATCCAAACCCACCATGCGCCAGAAACAACTGCCGGTAAATTATACACCGGACTGTTTGACAGCATCGAAGCCATGTCCAATGGTGAGATCGACATCGAGGCATTCTACTCTTCCTCTGTTGTGAAATCGGTTGAAACCTTTGACGCGGCCGCAACCGGCATTCTGGATTGTGATGCGACGGGTGGTGCCTATCAAACCGGCAAGAACCCTGCGTTCCAATTTGTGGGCGACATCATGGGGGGATACGCAACACCAACACAACAGCTGTCCTGGCTCTACTACGGTGGGGGTCTGGAAGCAGCACAAGCGCTATACAACGAATATGACATGCAGCTTGTTGGCTGGATGGTTTATGGCCAAGAGAGCTTTGCATCAACCAAGCCGATCGCAGCGATTTCTGATCTGAAAGACTGGAAATTCCGCTCACCTCCGGGCATGGAAACAAAAATCTTTGAAAAGCTTGGCGCATCGCCAATTGTGATGGATTTCACCGAAATCTTTACCGCGCTGGAAACCGGTATCATTGATGGGGCAGACGCCTCCAACATCGCGACTAACAAAGGTCTTGGCCTTTATGACATTGCGAAATTTGCGAACTACCCCGGCTTCCACTCCATGCCATCGGACCACTTGGCCTGTAACAAATCGGTTTGGGACAGCATGCCTGACCACCACCGGGCCATCATGGAATCGGCAATGGCAGATGCCGCAATGAAAGCGGTGCTGTTTGTTGAAAAGCAAAACACCGAAGCGGTTGCCGCATTGGCTGCGGATGGCGTGACAATTTCACAGTGGTCACCTGCAGATCTGCAGGCGTTCCGTGATGTTGCGCAAGCCACATGGCCTGAGTTTGCGACCACGCCAGAAGCCAAAGCGCTGGTCGCCAGCCACATCGCCTATCTCAAGCAATTGGGCCTTGTGAGCGAATAAGAGACAACCAACAAGGCGGTGCATCAGTGCCGCCTTGCCGTCCCGGCAACCTGAAACGGCCAATGATTTGCCTGCCTGACAGTGATCCGGGATAGATACCACAAAATGACGGGCAGCTAGACCGTCGGAGGACATTCCCATGGAACAGAAATACGGAACACCTGCCGAGTGGCTGGTGCCGTTGGCCTTCATCTTTTGCGCAGGTTGGGTGACCTGGCATATGCCTGCATTTATTTTGGATTGGGGGGGCGACGGTGAACAGCTGGCCGCCCAATATGGTCGTATTGACGTGACCCCGAATGCCCCTGTGGTGATGGGGAAATACATCGACATCTACGATATTCTCGCGATGCTGGCGCTCCCTGTTCTGGCCTTGATTGGCGTCATGACCGTTCGCCAAGCGCCGATGGAATTTGAAAACTGGCGCGCGATTGACCGGCTCTCCGTTTTCATTGGTCGGATCACAATGATGCTGGTCCTGTTGCTGACCGGCGTCATGTTATACGAGGTCGTGTTGCGTTATGTGTTTGAAGCGCCGACACTTTGGGCGAATGAGCTGTCCTTGTGGTTGGCTGGATTTGTCTTCCTGACTGCCGGACTTTATGCGATGCAGCAACGCTGTCACATCCGTATCTTCCTGCTTTATGACCTCACTCCCCGTTGGGTACAGCGGTTGTTTGACTGCCTCTCTACTGGGCTCATTATACTTTTTGCCTGTGCTCTGATTTATGGCGGTTATGGCGAGGCCTTTCAGAAATTTGGCCGTTGGGAGACCTTTGGCACCGCATTCGACCCGCCGATTCCAGCGACCCTCAAGATGGCAGTGCTTTTCATCGTCGCAATGGTGGCCATTCAGGCTGTGATCAATCTGATTTCAGATTGGAACGCCGATCCGACGATCCATACCGCGGCGGATGATATCGATGAGGACGAACTTTCCCGCCTGCGCGCCTCTGTAGGTGCCGACAATGACGGTGATTTGGGCGGGATGTCTCAAACACCGCAAAACACTCAATCGAAGGCAAATAGCTGATGGATATCGGAACAATATCGTTGGTTCTTATGCTGGCACTTGTGCTGCTGTTGGCTATCGGGATGCCGCTGGGCATGGCCTCTGCGGTTCTGGCTGTGCTGGTGCTGGTGATGAAATTTGAACCCGCCCTTTTGACCGCACCATGGACATTTGGTGATGGCATTCTGACCGGGAGGCCGGGGAGTGGACCCTTAAATATCTTAGCCCAAAAGATATACGGGCTCTTAACGGATTATGTCCTCATATCGATCCCTCTGTTCATCTTCATGGCCTCTTTGCTGGAACGTTCCGGGATTGCCAAAGACATGTATTCATCGCTTTCCATCTGGTTGAACCGCACGCGCGGCGGTATTGCGATTGTGACCTCGATCATGGCCGTGATCATGGCTGCAATGTCAGGGATCATCGGCGGAGAAGTGGTTCTGCTTGGTTTGATCGCTTTGCCGCAGATGTTGCGGCTTGGCTATAACCAAAACCTTGCGATTGGGACGATCTGTGCGTCTGGGTCTCTTGGCACCATGATCCCACCCTCGATTGTTTTGATCATCTATGGCCTGATCACCGAAACATCGATCAAAGCGCTTTTTACCGCGTCTTTCTTGCCTGGGTTCATGCTGGCGTCGTTTTTTATCATTTATATCGTTGTGCGCACGCAATTGCGTCCACAAGACGCGCCGCTGCCCGATCCAAAACCCGGAGAACCGCTGGGCATGGAAAAGCTGGGGCTCTTCCTCGCATTTCTATCGGTCCTGACCGCTGGCATTTGCACGGTGCTGTTTCTGCGCGCTTTGTTCTTTACGATCACGGGGCAAAACGTTGATCATGGTGATGGTGTTGATCCGATCTTCTGGGGGACGATCGATTACGTGCCTTGGTTTGGTGCCATTGTCGCAGCCTGTTTGGGTCTGATCTATTTCGCCTTTGGCATTGAACGCACCACACGTGGTTGGCTGTTGGGCAAAGGTCTTGTTGCGCCGATCGTGGTTATCGGCGTTGTTATGGGGTCCATTTATGGCGGCATTACTGGCATCACCGAAGCCGCTGGTATGGGCGCTTTGGCAGTCTATCTGCTTATGACGCTTTATCAAAAAGATTTCGCAGGCTGGATTGGCCTGATTGTGAAAAACGCGGTTTGGATCGCACTCTATGTTGGTATCGTCCTGATCGCGCCGCAGTTTTTCATTACAAGCGAGACCTTGGGTATTTCGCAGACCATGATTACCTTGTTGGTCCTTTTGCTGCTGACGTTGCGTATTCCGGCGGTTCTTGATGGTCTGTGGGACAGTTTGATGCGCACCCTGAAATCAACGGGCACCATCATTTGGGTGACCATCGGCGCTGCCGCGCTCGCGGGTGCCTATACCATCGCAGGTGGCCCCACATATGTGGCGGATTTCATCGTGGGCAGCGATCTGCCGACGATGGGTATTATTCTGGCGATGATGCTGATCTTGCTGTTCATGGGCGCTTTCATGGATTGGGTTGGCATCGTGCTTTTGATCATCCCGGTTTTCCTACCCATTGTGCGCCGACTGCCCATTGAAGAAATCGGGTTCATTGGCGGGCTTGAGGCCAAACACGTCGGGATCTGGTTCGGTGTGGTTTTCTGTATGAACATGCAGGTCAGTTTCCTGTCGCCGCCTTTTGGTCCGGCTGCGTTCTATCTAAAATCTGTGGCCCCCCCTCACATCAGCCTGACGGACATCTTCAAGGGTTTCCTGCCGTTCATTGGCATTCAGTTGATCGCGCTCTCCGTCTTGTTGGCATGGCCGGGCATCATTTCAATCCTACTTTGAGGGCACCATTTTGTTGACCGCCAGTCAGATCACAGAATTTGAAACCACCGGTTATCTGGTGGTGCCAGACGTGATCCCGGCGGACATCCTCAACCGGGTGCAGAACGAATACACCAACCTGTTGAATGATCTCTATGACGGATGGTTCGCTGCAGGTGCTGTTCCCACAGCACCTGAGGGATTGGGGTTTTGGGACAAGCTGTTGAGTGCTTACAAATCCGGTGTGGATTATTTTCAACCAATGGACATATCCCTGCCCGGCGATCACATCATGCCGGACACACCGTTTCACATGGGACCGGCTGTGTTTGACATGATGACAGCGCCCCCCCTGCTGGATATTGTTGAGCAATTGATCGGTCCAGAACTGATCAGCAACCCCATTCAGCATGTCAGAATAAAACCCCCTGCCGCTGACCTGACGGCGGATGAAATACGGGCGCATATCACCCGAACCGATTGGCATCAGGACCGTGGCGTAACCCATGCAGAGGCCGATGAAACCGACATGGTTACCGTCTGGATTGCAATTACAGATGCGACACCCGAAAACGGATGTTTGCAGGTTCAACCTCAACAACTCAACCAGAAAATGCTGCCCCATTGCCCACGCAAACAGACTGGGATCGCAAATGGGTTCATAGACGAAAACGCTGGTATCCCCCTGCCTGTGCCCGCTGGTGGGCTTGTTCTTTTTCACCCCCTGACGCCACATGCGTCTCTTCCCAACAGCACCGATGGATTTCGCTGGTCGTTCGACATTCGATTTAACAGCGCCGGGCAGCCCACCGGCCGCAGCCATTTTCCCGAATTCATCGCCCGTTCGCGCGCGCACCCTGAAACGGAATTGCATGACTGGCGCGTTTGCAAGGCACAATGGGAAGACGCACGCAGGCGGCTTTGCACCGCGCCCCATGTCAATATTCACCGTTGGTCATCAGACGCGCCTTTTTGCGCCTGATGCCCCTGATCAAAGGCCAGATTATGGATTTTGTACGCCTAGACCGCGCGGATACGGTCGTGACCGCAACACGTGCTTTGGAAATCGGCACGACGATAGAGACCGTTGTAACCACTGCATTGATCCCATCAGGCCATAAGATCGCGACAACCGCGATGCAAAAAGGCGACCCCGTTCGCAAATATGCGCAGCTGATTGGCTATGCCTCTCAAGACATTGCGCCCGGCGATCATGTGCACACCCACAACGTTGCCTTTCGCAACACTGACATGGCCTACGAATATTCGACCGATCTGCGCCCGGTTGCGCCCGCAACATCCCAAGACAGTTTTATGGGATACCGCCGCGCAAATGGCCGGTGTGGCACACGTAACTACATTGCAATTGTCACATCCGTGAATTGCTCTGCAACGGCGGCACGCATGATCGCGGATCATTTCACAGCCGACGTTCTTGCCGCCTACCCCAACGTCGATGGCGTGGCCGCATTTGTGCATGGTACCGGTTGCGGCATGGCAGGAGATGGCGACGGTTTCGAAGCCTTACAAAGGGTGATGTGGGGCTATGCAAAACACCCCAATCACGCGGCGGTTTTGATGGTTGGTCTGGGGTGCGAAATGAACCAGATTGATTGGTTACTTGAGGCGTATGGGCTTAAGCAAGGTCCGACCTTTCAAACGATGAACATTCAAAATGTCGCGGGCTTGCGTCGGACAATCGAGATGGGGATTGAAAAAGTCACCGCCATGCTGCCCATCGCAAATGAGGCCACCCGCACCGAATGTCCTGCGTCCGAATTGATGGTTGCTTTGCAATGCGGCGGATCAGATGCGTGGTCTGGTGTAACCGCGAACCCTGCACTTGGATACGCCTGTGACTTGCTTGCTGCGCAGGGCGCAACGGGCGTCCTCGCGGAAACCCCCGAGATTTACGGCGCCGAACATCTCTTGACCCGCCGCGCTGTCGATCAGGCGACAGGCGAAAAGTTGGTTGGTCTGATCAAATGGTGGGAGGATTATACCGCCCGCAACAAAGGATCGATGGATAACAACCCATCTCCGGGCAACAAAAAAGGCGGGCTCACGACAATCCTTGAAAAATCACTTGGCGCAGCGGCCAAAGGCGGCACATCGCCTTTGACGGGGGTGTACAAATACGCCGAACCGGTCACCGCTAGCGGGTTCACCTTTATGGACAGCCCGGGTTATGACCCTGCATCCGTGACCGGACAAATTGCAGGCGGCTGTAATCTGGTTTGTTTCACGACTGGGCGCGGCTCTGCCTTTGGGTCCAAACCAGCACCAACGGTTAAGATATCCACCAACACCGAAATGGCAAACCGCATGTCCGAAGACATGGATATTGATGCGGGCGAGATCCTGTCAAAAGGCATCACCGTTGAGGAAAAAGGCCGCGAGATTTACGAAATGTTCCTGCGCGTGGCGTCAGGAGAACAAACAAAGTCCGAAGCACAGGGCCTTGGCGATTTCGAATTTGTACCATGGCAAATCGGAGCCGTGATGTGAAACGCATCCTTGTTGTTGGCGGTGGTTTGATTGGCATCCGGCATGTTCAGGCGGTGGCTGCACATCCGAGGTGTGCTCTGGTAGGACTGGTTGATCCTGACAGACGCGTTCAGGCCGATACCCAACGCTTCGCGACGATGGGTGACGTGCAAGACACCGTTGACGGCGTGATTATTGCAACCCCGACACATCTGCACCATGTTCACGCAGGTGCAGCGGCTGCGCGTGGCTGGCATATGTTGATTGAAAAACCGGTGGCCGGCACATTTGCCGATGCGCAAGCCCTGAAAGCGGCGCTGCAAAAAACCAATCTTCGATCTTTGGTTGGTCATCACCGTCGTTATCATTCTTACGTTCAACAACTCAGATCCCTTATCGCACAAGGCACCATTGGCCCTGTCATCAACACATCGCTTTTGTGGAATATGCGCAAACCCGATGCTTATTTCGATGGCAACTGGCGAACTGCCGGGGGCAGCCCAGTGATGATCAACCTCGTGCATGACATTGATATCTTGCGGTTTTGCATCGGAGAGATTGTCCAGACCACAGCGCTGCGTGGTGCATCTGTGCGGGGGGGCGATCGGATCGAAAGTGGCGCGATCGCCTTGCTTTTTGAAAATGGCGCAACCGGCACGATTACCTTTGCAGATACCGCGCCATCTCCTTGGGGGTTCGAAGCGGGAACGGGTGAAAACCCGAATATTGGCACAACGGCGCAAGACATGATGTGGGTGAGTGGCACAAAAGGGGCCCTCAGCTTTCCCTCTATGACGCTTTGGCAAGGCCGCGATTGGGGAACTGCCGCATCAAAAGCTCCTTTGGAGAAAGCCGAAAATACGAAACCTCCTCTTGCCGCACAACTTGACCATTTTATCAACGTCATGGACGGTGCCCCACCGCTTATCGATGTTGCAGACGCCTCGCGCACGCTAGCCATCGCAGAACAAATAGAAACGCAACTTGCCGCACAAACGCCGATTTCAAGAACGGCCTGTGCCTAGACCAACAATGGATATGTACAAACCCACCGTGAAGGCCCATGCCCCTGAGGGTATTGGGCAAAATTAGCGAATACACACTGAAAGGACTAATCAACATGAACAAACCAGCCATTGGATTTATCGGCCTTGGCCTGATGGGCGGCGCCATGGCCGGCCGCTTGCAAGATCAGGGATACGCCCTGACGGTTCTTGGCAACCGCGACCGTACTTATCTGGACGCGGCTATCGCGCGGGGCGCAACTGAGGCGGCAAACGCCAAAGCAGTGGCCCAAGCCAGCGATATCGTGATGCTGTGTATGGGAACATCTGACCATGTTGAAAGCCGCATGCGGGGCGATGACGGCGTGATTGCCGGCCTGCGCGCTGGCGCTACGGTCATCGACTTTGGTACATCTTTGCCGGGCAGCAGCCGCACATTGGCGGGCGAAGTCGATGCCGCTGGCGGGACTTTTCTGGATGCCCCCTTGGGCCGGACCCCCGCACATGCCAAAGATGGCTTGTTGAACATTATGACCTCTGGTGACAAAGCCGCTTTTGACGCAGTTGAACCGGTTCTCAAAGACTTGGGCGAAAATGTCTTTCATCTTGGGGAAGTTGGGTCGGGTCACACCATCAAACTGATCAACAACTTCTTTGGCATGACTGTGGCCAATGCCATGGCCGAAGCTTTTGCGATGGCAGATGTTGCAGGCATTGAGCGCAAACAGGTGTATGACGTGATGGCGGCCGGTCCGTTGCGGTCTGGCATGATGGATTTCGTTGCCGCATACGGTGTTGAGCAAGACGCCACAAAGCTGGAATTCGCCATTAAGAACGCTGCCAAGGACGTCGGATATTACGCCCAGATGACCCGGGATGCCGGCGTTGACAGCATCATGTCCAAAGGCACGCTTGAGGCGTTGGAAACAGCGCGCGATGCGGGTCAAGGCGATGACATGGTCAGCCAGATCGTTGATTTCTACGCCAAACGGTTCAAGGGATAATTCATGGCTGTCACCGCCGCTGCAACAAAGGACCTGCCCCGCCTTGGCATCTTGATGATGCTGGTCGCATGGCTGTTCTTTTCGGTTGTGGACACCAGCGCAAAGTGGTTGGCGGTGGCAGGTATCCCTGCGTTTCAATTGGCCTTTATGCGATACGCAAGCCATTTTGTGATTTCGATTGCTGTCATCGCAAAAGGGGGCATCGAAGTTGATCGTTTTAAGACCGATCACCTTTGGCAAGTGGTCAGTCGCGCGCTGCTTCTGGCCTCGGCGACGTTGTCTAATTTTTATGCCTTGCAGTTCCTGCCGCTGACTGTGGCATCAGCGATCATGTTTTCCAGCCCCGTGATCGTCTGTTTTCTGTCCGTTTCTGTTTTAAAGGAACAGGTCGGTCCATGGCGTTGGGGCGCAATTATTCTTGGTTTTATCGGTGTTTTGATCGTGGTTCAGCCATTTGGCACGACATTTCATCCCGCAATGTTGATGATCATCTACAATGCATCCGCGCTTGCGGTGTATTCGCTTATGACGCGCAAGCTGTCTGGCATTGTCGCAGTTGATACAATGCAGTTTTACATGGGGTTGGTTGGCACCGCCGTGTTGCTGCCCTTTGCCATTTGGTCATGGGTCCAACCTGACACAATCTGGGGTATGACCGTCCTTGTCAGCTTGGGTGTGATGGGATGGGCAGGGCATCAATTGCTCACCAATGCACACAGATTTGGGACAGCGAACCAATTGATGCCGTTTACCTATTCCTTCCTCATCTATGTAGCGATATGGGGATACCTGTTTTTTGGCACAATCCCCGATTTCTGGACCCTCATGGGGGCCATCGTGATCATGGGCGCAGGGCTGATCATCTGGAAGAGGGAACAAAACTAATGCGGATTGCCTGTATCGGTGAAGCAATGATTGAATTGTCAATGATGGGAGACGATTCCCAGCTTGGCGTGGCAGGTGACACGCTCAACACCGCCATATACATGCATCGCACAGCAGCAGACCTTGAGGTCGATTATCTCACCTGCTTAGGCGATGACCCATTTTCGGCCCGCATTCTTGATTTTATCGCCTCGCAAGGTGTCGGCACGACGCCAATCCAACACATACCCGATGCTTCTCCGGGCCTTTATGCGATCACAACCACAGCCGACGGGGAACGAAGCTTTACCTACTGGCGTAACGACGCTGCCGCGCGCCAGCTTTTTGCGGATGGAGATTTTTCCCGGCTTAACGCATATGACGCGATCTATTTGTCCGGTATATCGGTGGCTATCTTGCCCCATGCCGTGCGAACCGCCTTTCTTGCTTGGCTTGAGACTTCAACGATCAAGGTTATCTTTGACAGCAACTATCGCCCCCGGCTTTGGGAAGACGCGGCGACAGCACGCAAAGTCATCCGCGCTTTTTGGGAGCGCGCCGATATCGCCCTGCCTTCCATCGACGATGAAATGGCCTTGTTTGAGGAAACGGCCGACCAAGTCGCCGCGCGTTTTGTCGCCAGTGGGATCAATGGCGCCCTAAAACAAGGTGAGACAGGACCGCTATCGCTTGGTGAGACGATTGTGCAAGACTATCCGCAAGCCAGCAATGTCATTGATACCACCGCCGCCGGAGACAGCTTTAATGGCGGCTATCTTGGTGCGTTGTTGGCAGGCAAGACACAAAAAGAATCGCTGATGTCAGGCCACAAGTTAGCTGCAAAGGTTGTTCAGCATCGTGGCGCGATTACACCAGAATAGCTTGCAGGATGCCACAATCGGATGACGCGATTGGCCCGCCCTTGTCTGGGCTCTTCGCGTCGTTTGTATCTTGTTCCACTGGACGAGAAAATTCACGACAGAGGCATTTGAGATGGTCGTTTTCCGCGCTGATGTTCCGCCCAGCGCCTGCAACCTTCGCAAAAAAGCAACACAGGTTGTTCACAGCATCGCACATAACGAGAGTGTGTTTCGATTACCCTGATGTGAACATGATAGCTCTGCTCACAACGCAAAGCTGCACACGCTCTTTGCATCAGTTTTGTCGAAAGAGTTGTTTTCATGAATGACAACAAACTAGCCCTGAGCCTGCTTATCATGCGATTGAGCATCGCGGTCTTTTTCGGGGCGTGGAGCAGTCTCAAGTTTTACCGACCTGAATGGTTCGGGAACATCTTTGCCAACTTTTATGGCATAAAGTTCGTCACAGCAGATTTCGCAACTCTGTTCGGTATAGCGCAGGTCCTTGTGGTGATTGCCTTTGCTATCGGGATATGGCGCACTTACAGCTATAGTATCATCATGTTGATGCACACGGCCGGGGTATTGGGTTCAATCCCCTCTATGATGAATTACACAAAATACCCCAACAATCTGATGCTGACTGCGATACCAACTTTGGGTGCTTTGATCGCCCTGTTGATTTTGCGCAAAGAAGATAGGTTTTCCGTTGATGGCTGGCGCGAAGGATCAAAAGGATCGCCTTGATGCGCCCCTCTTCTTTGGCTGATTGACGTCCGAAACCACTTGAGAAACGATAAATCGACTTATGAAACGTACAGTTCTAGCCCTTCTTCTTGTTGGTACCGCTGCGGGTGCTTATTGGATCACCCGACCTGCCTTCTTTGACACCGGTGCGCCTTTGGTTGCTTCCTCCGGGCCTGTGAAATTGCTCGACGATCTGAACACTGAGGCCCTCACTGAGGGTTGGGGGCACAGGACGTTCTTTCGCGTGACTCCGGCAGAATACAGGATGCTCAACGAGAATGGCAAAGATGTGCTTCAATGCGGCACTGACAACAGCGCCTCAATTCTTGCACGAGACACCCGAATTGCGCTCGCCGATTTGCCGATCTTGTCTTGGCGATGGAAAGTCACTCAACCAATATCCAGCAACATTGATGAAGCTACCAAAGAAGGGGATGATCACCCCGTGCGGTTCTTCCTTCAGTTTTCCGATGACACCGGTGAGAACCGTTCAATGGAAATCATATGGAGCAACAAGAAGTTCGCCCCCGGAGAATACAAGATCATTGGGTCCTTTTTACACTATGTTGCCAACGGATTGGATGAAAACACCCAGAAATGGCATGAACACTCCGTAGACCTCCGCCAGCTTTACAAGGATATTGGCGGCACCGGGATTGGCACGCTTGAAACGCTTGGTTTCTTTTGTGACAGCGACAACACAGGTGCATATAGTGAAGGCTATTTCAGCGATATTCAGCTGTCCGCGCAATCGCAATAGGAACACACAATGGCCCTTCGTGAAATTGAATATTTTTACTCCACGCACTCGGCCTTCGCCTATATCGGCTCAAGTCGGCTCAGAGAGATCAGCGCGCGACATGGCTGCAGATTGATCCATCGGCCCTTTGCACTCTCACCGGTGGTAGAAGCCGCAGGAGGCGCGTCCTTTGCCGGGCGCACACAAAGACATGTCGATTATTTCTTTGGCCGTGAAATCGAGAGGTGGGCCGCATACCGAGGCGTGCCGATTATTGACCATCGCCCGACCTATCACGACAAACCACTTGCCCTTTCAAGCGGCATGATGATCCGTGCTCAAGAACTTGATCTGGATATGGATGCGCTTGCCCATGCATTGTTAGAGGCCCATTGGCGCGATGATATCGACCTAACGGATGAAAAAGCTTTGACCCATGCGGCGACGAATGTGGGGATAGATGCGGCCCCATTGTTGGAAAAAGCCATGTCGACCTCTGTGCAGGACACCTTTGCCAAAAACACACAAGAAGCGATCGAGCGAGGTTTCTTTGGGTCTCCAACCTATATCCTGAACGGCGACATGTTCTATGGCCAAGATCATCTGGAACTTTTGGAACAAGCGTTGAATACGCCTTTTCCTGCCCCGGGTTTCCGCAACCCACCCGTCAACGCGCTCTAGACACATGGTTGTGCTCGTGTAACGCTATGTCATGCGCCCCTTCTTTCCTCTCTTATGCACGATGTTGAGTGCATCCACAGCTCTAGCGACAAATGATTGCACTGCGGATGCGATGCTTGTCTTTGATGGCTCAGGATCAATGGCGGAAATGGGTTTCAATGACATCAATGAACCCCGCATTTTTGAAGCCCGGCGGGCGATGGCTGAGACGATCCCACAAATTGCCAGAGACCGACGATTGGGTTTGGTCATCTATGGTCCGAATGGCGTTGACGCGTGTTCTGGTGTGGATGTGCGATTTGCCCCCATGTCCAAGGCCTCAATTCCGATCCTGAACGCGGTAGAAAATTTGGAACCCGAAGGCAGTACCGCTCTGACGCAAGCGGTGAGATTGGCCGCGCAGACCCTTGAATATGAAACGAGACCAGCCACCATTTTGCTGGTGACTGACGGTAAGGAAACCTGTGGAGGTATGCCCTGCGCGCTGGCCTCAGAGCTGGCCAATCGTGGTCAGGACACAACCGTTCATGTCATCGGGTTCAAGGTGCGTGGTGCATTTTTCTCGTGGGACCGGCAAAATGAAAACGACAAACCAGCGATAGAAAGCGCTGCACGTTGTTTGGCCGATCAAACTGGGGGCACCTATGCCAGTGCAGAAACCCTCGACCAACTGATCGCGGCTATGCGTGTCACGCTTGGCTGCAACGTGTTGTTCTAGAGTCCTGACCATAGATTTTTGCAACGTGACTTCGGACGCTGCCACGCACCTGATTGCTTGATCCGCGAAAATACCGATCTCTCAATGGGCAAGGGATAGGTATCATACCTTGGTCGAATATTGTTAAGCGGGCTGCGATATTAACCTCAGCCAATGCGAACAAGATCTTTCATCAGCGCCGTTCTGACAGCCCTTGTCTTGTGGATCAGCACTGCTTTGAACATCACAGCACAGCCCCTTTCAAAAGAGGTGTTAGAACCCTATATCGTGCCTCCAATGTCCTTGGGCGAGCCGCTCAATGATCAGGGCGTCTGGCAGCTCGTGAACTCAGGCGGCGCCGAGGCGGGCTACGTTTTTGAAACTGAACCGATGGCCCCTTTGCCCGGTTTTTCCGGGGCCGCCATCAACATGCTTGTGGTGTTGGATCTGGAGGGGCGGTTTTTGGACGTTCAGCTGATTTCGCACAATGAACCGATCTTTGTTTCTGGTCTTCCAGAAAAACTCTTCTTTGACTTTTTTCAGCAGTACCGCGGACATTCTATTTCCGACAGTCTTGTTGTGGGCTCTCCTTATGGCAGCGGCAGCGATGGGTCCGCCCTGGTGTATCTTGACGGAGTCACGAAAGGCACAGCATCGGTGCGTATCGCACATGAGAGCATTCTGGCCGCAACATTGCAGGTCGCCCGTGAAAAAATGAGCGGCATCGCAACCGGTCCTCCCGCCTTTCCCAATGAAGAGTATAACGAGGACCTAAGTTGGGATGATTTGATCGAACAAGGCATCGTTACCCGAAAAATCGTGAGCAACCGCGAGATTGACGCGCTATTTGCCGACACTTTGTGGGAAGACGACGACGAAGAAGCAAAAGCTGATCCTGATGGCGCCTACCTCGACCTTTGGGTGGTTGATTTGGGCGCCCCCTCTATCGCATCAACCGTGCTCAGCAAGGACGGCTTCAAAGAACTGCGTGATTTCATGTCTATCTCGACCACTGATGAACCTGTTTTGGTGATTGAAACCGCGCGACATGGATTGCTTACCGAAGATTTTGTACGCAATACCGCACCAGACCTGATCAGCGCTGAACAAGGGGGATTTCCGATAGCGTTCAGGGATTCAGACATTTTCGTTGAACTCAACAAGGATCTTCCCGAAGCCCTGCATGACGGCACATCGCTGATCCTGCGTACGGACCGCCGTTTGGGGTTTGACCCAACTGCAGAATGGATTTTGCGCATCAAAGCCTTGCGGTCACATGGGTCGTTCCAACCTGAAATCGGCTCAGCAAACCTCGAAGTGGTCCACGTGACACCAGAGCGGTTTTACGACCGCATTCTGCCTGTCAAACCTGCCCCTCCATGGTTGGACGCCTTGCGCAATCGCCAAAATGATCTGATCCTGCTTGGGGTGTTTTTGGTCGCGCTGCTTGCTGTTCTGGGTTTGCGTCTAAACCGGCTGGCAGGTCACAGGCATTTCACCCCGATCCGGCTTGCTGTGCTGGCATTCGTTTTGGGTTTCATTGGTTGGTGGGGCCAAGGACAGCTTTCGATTGCGACGCCATTGGCTGTTGCGCGCACGGCCATTGATGCAGGGTCCTTCGCATTTCTGCTTTATGATCCCTTCTCGCTTGTCCTTTGGGCGGTGACGATCTTTGGATTTGTTCTTTGGGGCCGTGGTTTGTTTTGCGGCTGGCTGTGCCCCTTTGGCGCCCTTCAGGAATTTGCCCATCACATAGGCCGGCTGTTACGCCTGCCGCAGATTGAACCAAGTGCCGAATGGGATGACCGCCTGAAATGGCTCAAATACGTCGTGCTTGGTGCGATGGTCTTGCTTCTCTTTACTGCGCCTGCGCGCTTGGACAAAGCGATTGAGGTCGAGCCTTTCAAGACGGCGATCACCACATTTTTTATCCGCGAATGGTATTATGTGGCCTATGCGGTTGGGTTGCTGTTGTCCTCTATGGTCTTGTTCAAAGGATTTTGCCGCTACGTTTGCCCGCTTGGTGCGGTGATGGCTATTGGCGGTGTACTCAGAGGTCGAAAATGGATCGAACGGCGCGCAGAATGCGGATCACCCTGTCAATTGTGCAAAGTAAAATGCAGCTATGGCGCGATCAACAAAACCGGCGAAATTCAATATTCCGAGTGTTTTCAGTGTCTGGATTGTATCACGATTCATGACGACAACGCCCTATGCGTGCCACTGATCTTGGCCGCAAAGGGCCGCAAGCGGGAGCTGGCAGCACAATGAGCCTGACGCGACGCCGGTTTATTTCAATTGCCGCAGCAAGTGCCGCGCTGCCTGGATCGGCCCACGCGCACAGCTGGCAAGGCCATGCTTTTGGCGCTCAGGTTTCCTTGACCCTTCGAGGATCGAAAGAACAAGCGGCGCGCGCCTTAAAGGAAGCGCGTGGATTGATCCTTCAGATGGAGCATTTGTTTAGCCTCTATGATCCCGCTTCGGCCCTTGTTGAGCTGAACAAAACCGCGATATTGCGAAAACCCGACGCTCATTTTCTGGCTTTGATGCAGGCAAGTGACCTTGCCTATACCCAAACACGCGGATTGTTTGATCCAACTGTTCAACCGCTTTGGATGGCTCATGCGTCTGGCCAAGATCCATCAAAGGGGTACCGGGCGGTCGGTTGGGATCGGGTGCGCTTTGCCCCCGAGCAGATCACACTGGATACCGATCAGGCCCTGACCTTTAATGGGATCGCACAGGGTTATGCGACTGATGTGGTTACCAATGCGTTGGCGGCTCGGGGGTTCACCGGCGCTTTGGTCAATATCGGTGAGCTTCGCGGCATGGGCGGGCTCTGGACAATAGGGATCAAGGATCCCGTTCATGGCATTTTGGGTACACGCCAGTTGAACAACGAAGCAATTGCCACATCAAGCCCGGCCGCAACCTCGATCGGCGAACAGGGGCATATCCTGCACCCCAACGCGCGTCCAAAGTGGTCTAGCGTTTCGGTTCAGGCACCATCCGCAACGATGGCTGACAGCATATCCACCGCGATGGTCTTGGCTGATCGTCCACACATCGAACAGATCAAAATGCAAACTGGAATTAGCCACGTGATCTTAATCGATTTTGATGGAAACCTGAGCAGCCTTTAAAGCCTGCTCCCTAAGATCAGGACCCTATCAACGTCCAAACGTTTTCTGATCGACCCAGACAATCCCGGCCATCCAGCATCTCAACGCTCAGGTGCTTGAAAGGTCAGACCATACCTTGCGTAAACGTCGGCGATACGCCCGTCTTGCAAGGCATTGTAGACAGCATCATCAACCGCATAGGAAAGCGGACGATAGCTGAAGTTTACGGCAACCCCCAAGGTCCACTTGCTCACCGCGAAGCCTGCGAGCGGGGGTTGATGCACCGCAACATTCTCACCTTTTCCATGTTCCAGTTGGCCGCGCGGCCCCATTGCCGCCTTGGTCTTGCCTGCGCGCAGCGCTGACATGGCATCTTCCATATTCGCAAAGCGCTGCACCTTACTGGCAAGTTGCCCACCCGCAAAAGAGGATAAATAGAAGTCGGATATTGAGTCGTTCTCGACCGAAACCGGGTCGAATCGGAAATACGCCGGAACAGGTTTTTCGTCTGGATAGGCCGCTTTATCATAAGCAATCGCAATGGTTTCCGACGCATATTGGCCAGTGAAAACAACTTGTTCTACACGGCATTTGAACGCGCTGTCATAAGGCACCCGCATCATGACATTTGCCACCCGTCCGCCGATCAATGCGCCTTTCCAGATGTTGTTGCGCAGATCCGTCTCAAGATTTTCCCCAGAACCGACAAAGTTGAAATGCGCCTCAACCCCTAAATCCTCGGCAATGATCCGCGCGATTTCGATATCAACGCCGCGCGGCTTTCCTGCATCTTCCCAGCTATAGGGCGGATAATCTTCATAGACCGCGAACAACATATGCCCTTGGTCCAAAAGCGCATCCATGTCCTTGCCCACAATATCCCGCCCCACATTTTGCGGTTTGGGTTGCGGCACATGATCGGCACAGGGATCAGCAGCCCAAGCCTGTGTCGCAAATAGCAGGCCAAACAGACAGCTCGAGAGGGGGCGGAATATCTGCAACATTTTGGTCCTATTGACTGGCTGAAAGCCCAATTGTCAGTGTTTCAGCCGCAGCTTTATAGGCGGCAGGTCCCCCGTCAATTAATTTGGCCGCGCGGAATGCCACAGAATCAGCAACAGGCGCACCAGACAGGGTTTCAATTCCGTCAGCAATTTCTGACAACCGGGCAATAATTGCATCAGGGTCCGCACCGCTGGTGTCTGATGCATATCCTGCCAATTGATCACGTATCGCCTTTAGTTCCTCTGAGACGTCTTCCATTGCATCACCATCGGGACGGGTTTCAATGTAGGTGCGGATTGCCCAGGCCGCGTCTTGACCAAGCAATTCTCCGAATGCCGGCATTTTTGTTGTGCCATTTTGGGTGTACCCGGTCCGAAACCGTTCGACATACCATTCGTCGCCATATTCCTCAGCTTCCAGAAAACGCAGGTCTGGGGCAAGCCCCCCAGAAACACCCTCAAGCCCATGACAACGCGCACAATTTTGATTGTACCCAGAAGCCCCGATCTCAATTGCTTTGCTCCACACGTCGTCGCCGACCTTATCAGCGCGATACGGGTTTTCGATCAGCCATTCTTCCCCAGTGTCCGGCAGACCTGCCGTATCAACAGGTTGCGGTGCGACATCTCCATGCGCCAGAATAATCGTGCTGGACGTCAGGATGATGCCCCCTGCCAAAACAGCCTTGATAATTTGACCTGACATAAATGCCTCCCTGAGCCTTCTATTTCTTAACTTGTAATCCAGGCGTCTTGGCGCAGGGTATTGGACTTTGGTTGTGGTCACCATCAATTCCGACCAAAGTCCCATTCGACGCATTGAAAGACGGTTGTTAGCCTGATGCCATGGATGGAACCCACGTGATCCGAACGGCTGCGATACTGGCCTTTTGCCTTAGCTGTTTTATGGCTCGGGCGGATGTTACTTTGGATGTCGGATACCTGCACGTTGCGGTGCCCGCCCCCCCGACGCTGTCCAACCTTGACACTGTACCAGATGACAGCGGATTGGCCGGTGCTCAGACTGGACTTCAAGACAATGCGACCACTGGAAAATTTCTGGGCCAGCAATACAGACTGAACAACGCGGTTGTGCCTGAAGGCGATGACCCTCTTGTTGCGGCCAAGGACATGCTCGCGGCCTCGCGCTATCTTATTCTGGACGCGCCGACGGATGCGTTATTAGCCATCGCGGACTTGCCAGAAGCGCAAGGTGCGCTGTTGTTCAACGTCTCAGCCGGGGATGTGGCATTGCGCGATGATGCCTGTCGCTCAAACGTATTGCACAGCCTACCTTCAGATGTGATGCGCACAGACGCCTTGGCACAAATATTGGTCAAAAAACGCTGGAATGACCTTGTGATGATCGCCGGGACACATCCATCCGATACAACCTATGCCGAGGCAATGCGCCGCTCCTTGCGCAAGTTTGGCCTGACGTTGGCGGATGAGAAAACCTGGGATGCGAATGCCGATATGCGCCGGACCGCAGCGCAGGAAATCCCGCTTTTCACCCAAAGCTTTGGGGATTACGATGCATTGATCCTTGCGGATGAACTGCATGATTTTGGCCGCTACGTGTTATATAATACATGGGAGGCCCGACCGATTGTCGGTTCCGAAGGGTTATCGGCCCAAACCTGGTCACCTGTGATTGAGCAATGGGGTGCCAGCCAATTGCAAAGCCGATTTGAAGGGCAACATGCCCGTGACATGAACAGCAAAGATTACGCCGCATGGGCCGCGATGCGCACACTTGGAGAAGCGATGACACGGACCGGTGCAACGCAGGTTGAAACCCTGCGCAACTACATTCTTTCCGAACAATTTGAGCTGGCAGGTTTCAAAGGCCGCCCTCTAACCTATCGCAATTGGAATGGTCAGCTGCGCCAACCCATCGCGCTTGTTCACCCCCGCGCGCTGGTCGCTCAGGCCCCGCTTGAGGGGTTCCTGCATCAAATCAATGAGCTTGATAGCCTTGGTCTGGACCGCCCCGAAAGCAAATGTGAGGCCTTTCAATGAAATCCTATCTCAAGCCGTTCCTGTCCTCAGCGGCCTTTGCCCTGATTGCATCCCCCGGCGTTACTGGCGAAATCTGGGTGACCAATGAAAAGGACGATACGGTCTCAGTGATCGACACAGAAACATTGGAAGTGATCCAAACCTATGAAACCGGTGAACGCCCCCGCGGCATCACCTTTTCCAAAGACTTTTCGCGGGTCTATATCTGCGCATCCGACAGTGACGCGGTGCAGGTTATGGACCCTGAGACCGGTAAAATTCTGCATGATCTCCCCTCCGGCGAAGACCCTGAACAATTTGTGTTGCACCCCGATGATATCCACCTCTACATCGCCAATGAGGACGACGCGATCACCACCGTCGTCAACACCAAGACCCGCAAGGTCGTCGCACAGATTGATGTCGGCGTTGAACCCGAAGGCATGGCCGTTTCGCCGGATGGCAAGATTGCGATCACCACATCCGAAACTACGAATATGGCCCATTGGATCGACACCTCAACTCAGGAACTGTTTGCCAACACATTGGTCGACAGCCGCCCACGTCATGCTGAATTTGCCAAAGATGGCAGCCAAATGTGGGTCAGCTCCGAAATTGGTGGCACTCTGACAGTGTTTGACACGGCCAGCCAATCAGAACTCGCCAAGATTGAATTTGAGGTCCAAGGTGTGCATCCTGACCGCGTCCAGCCGGTTGGTTTTGAATTCTCGACCGGAGACACCCATGCGTTTGTCGCCTTGGGGCCGTCCAACCATATCGCGGTTGTGAACGCAGACACCTTTGAGGTGGAGACCTATATTCTTGTGGGTCGCCGGGTCTGGCACATGGCGTTTAATGCTGACAAATCGCAGCTCTTTACCACCAATGGCGTCTCTGGGGACGTGACAGTGATTGATGTGGCATCGCGAAAGGCGCTCAAATCCATCAAAGTGGGGCGCTTCCCTTGGGGCGCGGCATTTCGCCCTTAACCGATAAAGTGAGGCTTTTATGGCTGTGAACTACATGAAATTATTGTCACCTTTTGCATTATTCGCATCTTTGGCGTTTTCAGCACCGGTTCATGCCGAGGGGTTTGGCGCGGCGGGTGTTCTTTCTGTTAAAAACAAAGAGGACCTGCCCCCTATCATTCTTTCCGCAGGAGAACCGATTTCACAAGGACCATGGAGCCTGAAATCCGGCACCTATTACGAATTTGAAATCCTTGGCGACGGGTCACAGGAATTGGCATTGGTCGGCCCCGAATTCTTCCGCGCCATCTGGATCGATGAAATTGTGGTAGAAGGATTGGAAATCAGGCCTCTCGGTCTGGACAGTGTAGAATTTGATGAAGCTGGGGAAATGGAAATTGGATTTCTCGCCATCAAACCCGGGCGCTATTACATGAAAATTCCCGGCACCACGGGAGAAACACAACGCATCGAAATCACCATAGAATGAGCGGTCTTGCCGTTTCGAATTTGACGTTTTCTTATGGCGCCAAGACGGCGCTGGATGGGGTGAGTTTTGATATCAACCCGGGGCGGTTCTGCGCTTTGCTGGGCCCTAATGGCGCGGGTAAATCTACGTTGTTTGGCCTACTGACACGGTTGCTGAACACATCCCAAGGCCATATTCAAATCGCAGGTCATGATTTAACGCAACATCCCCGCGCAGCGCTGGCCAAACTAGGTATCGTTTTTCAACAGACCACATTGGATCTTGATCTAAGCGTCCATCAAAACCTGTCTTATTTCGCAGCTTTGCATGGCATTTCGGGCCGCGACGCAAAGGTGCGCATAGATCGCGCGCTTGATCGGTTAGGGATGTTGGAGCGCGCAGGTGAAAAAGCGCGGACCCTGAACGGGGGGCACAGACGACGCACAGAGATTGCGCGCGCTTTGCTGCATGGACCAGAGGTGTTGTTGCTGGATGAAGCCACTGTGGGGTTGGATGCGGCTGCACGTGCGGACATCACCAATCATGTTCATCAGCTTTGCGATGAGGGCATCACGGTGCTTTGGGCCACGCATCTCACAGACGAAGTACAGGACAAGGATGATCTGGTGATCTTGCACAACGCCAAGGTGCTGGCTCAGGGCATCACCCGCGACATACGCGCAACGGCTTCCCTCAAAGACACCTTCCTTGAACTGACTGCCGCCACGGCCCCCCCCGCATGAACAACGCATACTTCACGTCATTAAATGCCATCGTCAAACGGGAGGCTCTCCGGTTTATCCATCAACGCGAGCGCTTCATCGCAGCATTGGTGCGCCCACTTGTCTGGCTGTTGGTTTTTGCGGCGGGGTTTCGCGCCGCACTTGGTCTGAGCATCATTCCCCCCTATCAGACCTACATCACCTACGAGACCTACATCGTACCGGGGCTATGCGGCATGATCATGTTGTTTAATGGCATGCAATCTTCGCTCAGCCTTGTTTATGACCGTGAAATGGGGTCGATGAAACTGCTGCTCACCAGCCCCTTGCCGCGTTGGTGGTTGTTGTTTTGCAAGCTTTTAGGATCCACAGCAATTTCGATTTTGCAGGTCTATGCGTTTCTGGCCATTGCCGCTGGCTTTGGCATTGTGATGCCGCTGCTTGGTTATTTGGTGGTTCTGCCCGCATTGATCGTTGCTGGGCTGATGTTAGGGGCGTTAGGCTTGCTATTGTCCAGCTTTATACGCCAGCTGGAGAATTTTGCCGGTGTGATGAACTTTGTCATCTTCCCGATTTTCTTTCTATCATCCGCGCTGTACCCCTTGTGGAAAATGGCCGAAAGCTCTGAGCTGCTGTTTACAATCTGTGCGCTGAACCCCTTTACACATGCCGTTGAATTGATCCGCTTTGCGCTCTACCTCAACTTCAACGGATCCGCCCTGATCTGGGCGGGGCTGGATGCCGGCGTTTTTACCTCTGCTGCGCTTTGGGGCTATAACCCGGCGCGAACCGGATTGGGCAAAAAACGTTAGTTTCTGCTATCATCCTGTCTTATCGCTGCGGCCTAGCCAAAACGGACGATCCTAAAGGAAGAGCTTTCAAGAGTTCCTCAGATCAGATTCCAAAACAAAACCCCGGCGGGATAGATATCTTTGCGGTCAGCAGCCGCTGATCCTGCACAAAAAGGGCGCGCAGCCATGGGTGCAAAACTGCAATTTCTTAGGAAAAGGCCACTTACGACCTTTGTTCAATACCCGCAGATGGCATTTGCCCGAATACTACCTGTACGGGCCACGCATGGATGCTGTGTTCGATGGCCAGTAAGGTTTCGCCCGTGACAAGGGCTTTGGGAGGAGAAGAAACACCATGAATAGGTTTATCATCGCTGCAACGTTCGGCCTCATGGCAAGCGGCGCACTTAATGGCGCGCACGCCGGTGGCGTGACGGAAGAGATGCTTGCAAATGACACTGCAACAACCGGAGACGTTTTGACAAATGGCATGGGACGCCATTTGCAGCGTCATTCACCGCTCGATATCCTGAACAAGGAAAACGTCAAGAACCTGCAACCGGCTTGGGCCTTTAGCCTAGGTGGGGAAAAGCAGCGGGGTCAGGAAACCCAACCGATCGTGCATGACGGCGTGATGTATATCACCGGTTCTTACAGCCGCATGTATGCGATTGACGTGATGAGCGGCAAAGAGCTTTGGCAATATGACGCCCGCCTGCCCGAAGGCATCCTGCCTTGCTGTGATGTGGTGAACCGCGGTGCCGCGATCTATGGCGATAACATCTATTTCGGCACGCTGGATGCGCGCATTGTGGCGCTAAATCAAAAGACCGGTGATGTGGTCTGGAACAAAAAAATTGCGGATTACAAGGCAGGCTATTCTTATACAGCTGCCCCGCTTATCATTGATGGACTGATCATCACAGGTAATTCCGGTGGTGAATTCGGCATCGTGGGCGAAGTGCAGGCGCGCAGCGCAGAGACCGGGGATCTGGTCTGGACCCGTCCTGTGATTGAAGGTCACATGGGCACGTTGAATGGCGAAGAGTCCACAATGACGGGCACGTTGAATGCGACATGGCCCGGCGACATGTGGAAGACGGGCGGCGGCGCTACCTGGCTTGGCGGCTCATATGATGCTGATACCGATACGTTGATCTTTGGCACAGGCAACCCTGCACCATGGAACAGTCACTTGCGCAATGCGGGCACCCCCACGGAGGGCAACGCGGGCGACAACCTTTATGCGGCGTCGCGTCTTGGCATTGACCCCGCAACTGGCGAAATCAAATGGCATTACCAAACAACACCCCGCGAAGGTTGGGATTATGACGGCGTAAATGAAGTGATCGCTTACACAGATCGCTCCGGCAACAAACGTTTCGCCACGGCAGACCGGAACGGGTATTTCTATGTGCTGAACCGCGAAGACGGTGCATTTGTATCAGCAACACCATTTGTCAAAGACATCTCTTGGGCAGACGGCATTGATGACACCGGGCGCCCGATCTTTGCTGAAAGCTTTAGACCGGGGGACCCGGCCGCAGCAGCGGACGGCAAAAAGGGACAAGTTGTGTTTGTATCCCCGTCTTTCCTAGGTGGGAAAAACTGGATGCCTATGGCGCACAGCCCAAAGACCGGTTTGTTCTATGTGCCTTCAAATGAATGGGGAATGGACATCTGGAATGAGCCGATTTCCTACAAAAAAGGTGCGGCCTACCTTGGCTCCGGCTTTACGATCAAGCCGAACTACGAGGATCACATTGGCAGCCTTAAGGCGATTGATCCCGATACTGGTGAACTGAAGTGGGAGTTCAAGAATAACGCGCCGCTTTGGGGGGGTGTGATGACCACAGCTGGCGGTCTGGTCTTTACCGGCACGCCAGAAGGTGAATTCATTGCGTTTGATGACGAGACAGGCGAACAGCTTTGGTCGTTCCAGACAGGTTCAGGCGTCATCGGTCAGCCCATCACATGGGACCAAGACGGTGAACAATATCTCACGGTTATCTCTGGCTGGGGCGGCGCGGTGCCGCTTTGGGGCGGTGAAGTTGCCAAAAAGGTGAACTACCTCAACCAAGGCGGTCTGCTTTGGACTTTCCGCCTGCCCAAGCAGTTGGCCTCTAAGTAAGAGACCTCACTTAGATCAGATGCGCATCTCTTTCTTTGGGGTGCGCATTTTCAATATTTCATACCCTTTTGAAACGTAGCCCAAAGGCCGAAATTGAGGTAGCATCACCCGATGATGTCAGAACAACAGATAGACGCACCTCCAAGCTCTCCAATCAGCAGACAAGGGATCGCATTGGTTGTTGATGATCATCCGCTGTTTTGCGATGCCTTGGAACTTACGCTTAAATCTGTTGCTGGTTTTCGCACCGTCAAGACCGCCAATTCCTTTGAAAGCGCGCTGATGGTTTTGCAAAACCATGATGCGTTAGAGTTGGTAATCCTTGATCTGAACCTGCCCGATGTGAATGGGATGGATGGGTTGATCCGCCTAAAGCGACAGGCAAAAAAGGCACCCATCGTTATCGTGTCGTCAATGACGGACAATTCCATCATCAGTGCGGCCTTGGCGGCAGGTGCCGCGGGATTTGTCCCCAAACACAGTCCGCGCACAGTGTTCAAGGATGCAATCGAACACATAGAACGCGGTGAGGTCTATAAACCCAGTGGGTATGTCGAAGGCAGTTCCCCGAATGGCCAAGATGAGACCGTTTCGCGGTTGTCCTCGTTAACCAATCAGCAAGCCCGTATTCTAGAGCTTATCTGCGAAGGCAAATTGAACAAACAAATCGCATTTGACCTGACAATTGCGGAAACAACCGTGAAAGCGCATGTCACAGCGATCATGCGCAAGCTTGGAGTCCAGAGCCGCACACAAGCAGTCTTGGTGGCGCAAAACGCCCGTTTCTCAAGTGTCTTACCAAGCGGTGATTGACGCAGGTTACGGATCAAGATGAGAGGCAATCCAATCTCTCTATACTTTTTAGACTCTGGCCTGAAAACCAATGGCTTCTGGGTTTAGGACTCTGCCACCGTATCAGCCCAACTTCTTCATGGGCTGGTTCGATAGACAAGTTCAGCGGTTTCATCCTGTGAATGGGCTTGCGCCAAATCCATCATTTTCTGATGAAGCGGTGATTTAACACAGACAGGGTCCGTCGCGGCGGCATCGCCTGCAATAGCCATCGCCTGACATCTGCACCCGCCAAAATCCAACTGTCGCCGATCACAGGATTTGCAAGGTTCCTGCATCCAATCCTCTCCGCGATAGGCATTAAACGCAGCTCCGTCATACCAAATGTCCGATAGAGGTTTGTCTTTCACGTTATCAAAACTCAGCGCCGGAATGGTCTGGGCCGCATGGCACGGCAGAACACTGCCGTCAGGTGTAATGTTTAACCCCGTGGTGCCCCAACCGCCCATGCACCGTTTGGGGTAGTCGCTATGGTAATCCGCCGGGACATAGTCAATCACCATTACCCCTTTTAGCCGCTTGCGGGCCTGTGCAACAATCTTGCTGGCTTCTTGAGCTTGCGCGCGGGTGGGCATCAACCCGTCCCTGTTCAACATCGCCCAGCCATGGAATTGCACAATTGCCACTTCCATCCGGCGGGCTTTCATTGCGACGGCCATGTCAATCGCCTGTGGCAATTGATGCAGGTTTTGACGGTGCAATACCGCATTCAATGTCAATGGGAAACCAGCCGCGACAATCCACTCAGCGGCTTGCATTTTGCGTTTAAATCCTCCCTGATACCCGCCGATCCGGTCCGCCATTTCGGCGTCTGTGCCTTGCAAAGACAGCTGAATATGATCAAGCCCCGCATCATCAAGTTGCGCCAGTCGACGTTCGGTCAACCCAATGGCCGAAGTAATAAGATTGGTATAAAGCCCCGCGTCACGCGCTGCTTTGACCAACTCAACCAGATCCCGGCGCGATGCGGGCTCCCCTCCGGATAGATGTAGTTGCAAGACGCCCAATTTCGCGGCCTGCACAAACACATCCGCCCATTCTTGGGTGGACAGTTCGCTTTCCTTTTTCGCCATTTCGACCGGATTGGAACAATAAGGACACGACAGCGGGCACCGGTAGGTCAGCTCTGCTAACATGGCAATTGGGGCCGGGGTATTCGTGGGTTGTGTCATCACAAAAGCTCCAAGAATCGACGATCCGCAAGGCCGGTCAGAAACTCGGAAACATCCCCTTGGATTTGTTCTGCTGGCGCTTGATACTGTTCGGCAAGCGTCTCAATCAGCACTCCAAAAGTGTGGATACCATCGACCGCATTCAGGATCGCCAACCCAATTGGATCAAGATTGATTGTACGTTCCGGCGCCAGCAAAACCCATCCCCCCCGCACCTTGTCTTCATGCAGCCGCACACCTCGGGGGATCATCGGAATGGCGGCATTGTCGATCATCAGGAGCGCGCCCCCGCGATCAAATGGGTGTCGGGCTGCCATCCACCAGGAGGAATACGGCCCGGCGTCACATAGGCGGCATGCAAGGCGTCAAGCTGCGCCCATAACACATCCGTCTTAAAGATCAGCGCGGCGGCGGCGGTATCCTGTTTTTCTGCTGTATCCGCATGTTCCAGAACCCAAGCCAAGCCAAATGCAACGTCCTTGGGCGCTTCTTTTAGGCGGTTGCGGAAATAAGACAAGCTGCTGTCATCTGCAAAGGCATAGTTCGCCAACAGGCCTTCAATCCGGGCCGCATGGATTTTTGGTGCAAACAGTTCCGTCAGCGATGCCGCGACCGCCTCAAGCAAGGTTTTGTCCCGCACAAACCGTACATAGGCATCCACGGCAAATTTGGTTGCGGGCAGGACGCCTTTTTTGCTGGCGACATAGTGACGATCGACCCCAACCGCATCAGCAAGCCGCAACCAGCGGGCAATGCCGCCTTCATTTTCTGCGGTGCCGTCGTGATCTTCGATGCGTGAACGCCATGCCCGACGCAGGGCCGGATCTTCGACGCGGCTCATGAACGCCGCGTCCTTTATGGGAATACTGGCCTGATAATAAAAACGGTTGACCACCCAAGCCCGCACCTGATCAGGGGTACATCCTCCCGAATGCAGCAGATCATGAAAGGGGTGTTTGTCGTGATAACGTTCTGCTCCTATCTGGCGCAAACGATCCTCAAAGGCGGCGTTTGAGGCTTTCATATCTCAATATCCATACCATCGTAGGCCACAGTCCAGCCGGCCTGTTCCACTATGGTCTTTTGCGGCGAACCGGGACGCAAAACCGGATTTGTGTTGTTCATATGTACAAAGATCTTTTGTGCCACTTCAACATCCGCAAAGGCAGTAAGGGACCCCTCAGAGCCGGACATCGACATATGCCCCATGCGACGCCCGGTTTTCTGGCTTAGCCCTGCCCGGACCATTTCGTCATCCTGCCATAACGTGCCGTCAAAAAGGACCACATCAGCCCCGTCGATACGCGATTTCAAATCAGGCCTAAGTGCGGCGCAGCCCGGAATGTAGAAAACCGTTTTGCCCTCTGCCTCCAATTGCACCCCGACAGTTTGCTCTCCAACAAGATCCGTCTGTACCACCTCTCCTTCCAGATAAAGTGGGACCTTACCGGGCACTGCGATCAGCGTCGCAGTGAGGCCCGCGGCCAATTCAAACGGTTCTTCAAGCACAATTGGTGTCCGCGTGACAAAGTCAGGGTTCAGTGCATTGAAGATCGGATTATCCGCAATGACTTGATGAATCTCAGCCGTTGCAAAAAGCGTGAATGCCTGTTGTTCGCGCAGGGTCAGCAGGCCAGCGACGTGATCGATATCCCCATTGGTCAAGAGAACTGACTTTACGGGCGACACGCGCAGATCTGTTGGGTGTAGTGACGTGGCGCGCGCCATCTGATCGCGAATGTCTGGGGATGCATTGATGATTGCCCAAGCGCCATCCTGAGCGGAAACCGCAATAGACGACTGTGACTGATGAGGAATATCACCAGCCCGTGCTAAGGTGCAGTTTTCACAACCGCAATTCCATTGCGGCAAACCGCCTCCGGCGGCTGCGCCTAGAATATGTGCGCGGAATGTCATTCAAACGCTCCGCGCCCAGTGGACTTAGAACAAGTCGCCGTCGTTGCCGTCGCGTTCGCCGTCTGGACCGTACATGTTGATTTCCATACCGCATTCGATCTCACGAATGATTGGTTTTGACCATGCCATCTTAGTTCCTCCCAAAAGTTAAGCTAACCTATCTGGATCAGTTTCGGTCTGTCGAGCCCAAATGTCTATGAGACAAAGGTGTTGGTCACATCCTTATGACTTGCCCCCCTTGGCACTTCAGGCTTCGCTAAAGGCGGGCAAGATCCTGCCCGATTTCCGCCGCGATAGCCCCCGCATCGACGCCCTCACGTTCGGCAGACGCCCGCACGCCCAGCAGGTCAGATTGGTAACGCCGGGCCAACAACTTTGGATCATGAGAGTCGTCAATGTCCCCTTTAGATTGGGCTTGCTCAAACAGCTCTGCGAAATGGCTTTCCATCTTTAACAGATGTTTGTTTGCCGTCCGGGCCAAAGGATGGTTGTGTGCCGTTAGTTCAAGCAAGGTTTTTGACAGCATGCAGGCCCGCGCCGGGGCTGCATCATTTTCGATCACGAATTCAACAAGGTATTGCAGCGCCTTGATTGGTCCATGCTCTTGGTTCAACGCTCTCAGACGTTCATGGCCGTCGGCCGCGTACTTTTCCAATGCGAGGGCGAACAGCGCTTCTTTGGATCCGAAGGCCGCGTAAAAGCTGCCCGGTTTTAACTGCAAAGACGCTTCGAGATCTTTCAGTGATGTTCCCCACCAGCCACGTTGCCAAAATAGATCACGGGCGCGCGCGATCAGGTCGTCTCGGTCATAGCTTGGTTTGCGCGGCATTGGTTCACCATATCTTGAATGATCACTCAATTATATACTTGAGCGACCGCTCAAGAAAGACTAAATGATGCCTGTTCGCAATTTACAAAGGTCACGCCGACATGAACTTTCCTTCCCATGATCTGGACACAGCGCCAGAAGCTTCTAAACCCCTGCTTGAGAAATCCCAGAAGGCTTTTGGTCGTCTTCCCGGTTTGCACAAAGTTCTCGCTGATAGCCCACAGGCCTATGAAGGATATCAAACGCTTCATAAGCTGTTCATGGAAACTGAATTTGATGCCGAGGAATTGACCGTCGTTTGGATGGCGATCAACGTAGAGCATTCGTGCCACTATTGCGTTCCCGCCCACACTGGCATCGCGAAGATGATGAAAGTTTCTGACGAGATTGTCGAAGCTCTGCGCAACGAAACGCCACTGCCAACGGCCAAGCTTGAAGCCTTGCGGACCTTTACAATCCAGATGGTACGCGAACGCGGCAATGCCAGTGACGCCCAGATCGAAACATTCTTAGCTGCTGGCTATACGCACCGTTCGGTATTGGATGTCATCTTGGGTCTCGCCCAGAAAACAATGTCCAACTACATCAATCACGTCGCACAAACGCCTGTTGACGAAGTGTTCCACCCCCTGAAATGGGAACGCAGTGGAACCACGTTGAAAGTGTGAAACGACACAAGCGCTTTCGAATTTCCATTTGAAAACGCATGCAAGTAAGTAAGAAATGAAAGATGACCGGCGAATACTATCGCCGGTCATCTATTATTTTTTGCCCGGATGATCAAATCTCAAGGCTTGCGCATTCGAGCAACTCCTCAACAGGAAGGAAGCCCCCGCCTAAAGACAAATACGATCGCAGTCTCAATTAGGAGAAGAGAATGCCGCCGTTGATGTCGATGGACGTACCGGTCATGAAGGATGACTGATCAGACGCCAAGAAGGCGGTCAAATTGGCGCATTCTTCTGGTGTCCCTTCACGTTTCACAGGAGCCATACCAGATACCTTTGTTCGAACTTCGTCCTTGGTAAAGGTGTTGTGGAAATCGGTGTCGATCATCCCGGGGCAAATCGCGTTTACACGGATCTTTGGGCCAAACTCTTTGGCCATCCCACGTGTCATTGTCATGACCGCGCCTTTGGATGCGGCATAAGCCACAGCACCCGGCCCGCCGCCATCGCGGCCCGCCTGAGAGGCATAAGCAACGATGCTGCTGCCTTCTGGCATGAATGGGCTCGCTTCTTTTGTCAGGTAAAAGAACGATGTCACATTCAGGTTCATGACCGTGTTCCAGTGATCAACATCCATTTCCGAGAATGTTTTACGCGCAACCAAACCACCGGTCACATGCACCAGTACGTCGATGTTGTCGCCAAACTCGGACCGCGTTTGCGCGACCAGCTTTGCAACGTCTTCTTGTTTGGTCATATCGCCCTGCAAAGCGAATGCGCTACCGCCCGCTGCGGTGATCTCAGCAACAGCTGAATCGGCGCCCTCACTGCTGGAGTGATAGTTAATAGCGACCTTCGCACCATCCGCAGCAAGGCGCAGTGCACAAGCACGTCCAATGTCGCGTCCACCACCTGTTACGATAGCCGTTTTTCCGTTCAAACCCATAATGCGCCCTCAAATTTGGATTTGGCAGGCGCCCAGATGGCCTGCCACTCGATCAACTGGTATGGTAGTAGTCAGATTCTGTCAATCGCACTATTTGCAATGTTCAATCTTCAAAAAACTCCGGGTGATTCTTGGAAGCCATGCGAAGCGTTGCGTCAAGGTGCGCCAAATGTACCCGCGTCCTGGCAACGGCCAATTCTTCGTCAGCAGCTCGGATGGCCTCCAGTATGCCACTGTGTCCCTCAAGTACTTCCTGCATGCCCTCAGCATCGGAAAGTTCAAGCGTACAAGCCCGATCCGTATGCGCCTTATTCTCGGCGATAACGTGAAAAGCATGTGGTCGTTCCGCAGCCTGACAGATCAAACTATGAAAATGATAGTCCAGTTTTTTCAACTGTCCCGCATCCCCGGCAGCGACCGCTACTTTCTGCGCATCCAGATTTTCCTGAATGGCGGAAAGATGCTCCGCTGACGCCACCTTACAAGCCAAGCGCACCACCTCCACCTCAACCGCCGCTCGAATAAAGCGCGTATTGCTGAGGCCCTGATGGGATATTTTACAGACACGTGTGGCGCGCTGAGGCCGAATCTCAAGCAGATTGAGATCGCCAAGCCGCATGAAAGCTTCTCGGACAGGTTGCCGAGACACGTTGCATGCCTTTGCAACTTCTACCTCTGAAATTTTTGATCCCGGCGGCAATTGCAATGAGATAATATCGGCCTTGAGCTGACGATAGACCTCTTCGGTTGTCGTCAATCGCTTTTCATCTTGATGCCTTTGCAAAGCAATCATTGTTATATCCGATACTGTTAGACCCGTAAGTGTACGTAGACACGCCCCGACATAATCAAACCTTGTAAATCCAAAGCGTCAACGCTTCAACTTTGGCATGCCGTGCACGTTAGTTTTGATCACTATCACAAAGTACCATACTAGTCTGCATTTTTCTTGACCTCTGACGCAAGTCCGGATTATCTCGTTTCAGATTTGCGTAGAATCTGACCGCCCTGAGGGAGTCGTGGGCGGGAAATGTAGCTCTGGGAGGACACACATGACCTACTTTGATATCGTAACGACACGCGCTTCGCGTTTGGCGAAAAGCGTCGCCTTTGCCGCAGGCGTAACAGCTGTTTCAATGACAGCGGCATCCGCACAAGACATCACTTTGCGTGGTGCTAGCATGTTTGATGAAAACCATGCATTCACCAAGACAATGGTGAAATTCGCGGAACTTGTTGGCGAAAACTACGACGGTGAGGTTGAATTTGACCTGCGCCTGAATGGTGAGCTTGGCGTTGAAAAAGACTACGTCAACTTCCTCCAGCAGGGGGTCGCAATCGACTATACCATCATGGCGCCATCCAATATGGCCAAGTTCGCACCAGCGATCCCCCTGATGGACATGCCGTTCCTGTTCCGCGATCTGGACCACTGGAACACAGTTCTTTCAAGCGACGCCTTTGGCCCGCTGGAAGCAGAACTGGCCGAAAAAGCCGACATCATGATCATCGGATATACTGGCGGCGGCGTACGTAACTTGGTATCCAGCGCCCCCATCGGCAATCTGGATGACCTTGCGGGTCACAAGATGCGCGTTATGGGTGCCCCAATTCAGGCACAGACGTTCTCTGCACTGACAGCAGCACCTTCCGCAATCGCGTATAACGAAGTGTATAACGCCATCCAGTCCGGCGTCATCGCAGGTTTCGAAAACGAAGCGGCAAGCATCCAGAACCTTAAGTTCTACGAAGTTGCACCACATGTAACCCTGACCAAGCACACCATCACCGTGCGCCCAATCGTAATGAGCGGCAAAGCCTTCCGCAAACTGCCAGAAGCGTTGCAGGCTGCTGTCATGAAAGCCGGCGCAGAAGCGGGTGCTTTTGGTCGTGAGTTGGAAAGCCGTGAAGACGGTCAGAAGCTTCAGGAAATGGTCGACGCAGGCCAGGTCAAAGTTCAGGAATTCGAAGGCCGTGAAAAACTGCTTGAGATGGTGATCCCTGTTCAGGACAGCTTTGCTTCCGAAATCGATGCAACTGCATTGCTTGAAAACGTGCGTGGCATGTAAGAAACGATCAGAGGCACCCCACAGCGGGGTGCCTCTTTGATGCACTTCGGGGCAACAGCCCCCAAAAATAAAGCGATGGAACAATGATCGGGCGTTTATTAGAAACTTTTTGCGGCGGTCTGCGTATTTTGCTTGGCTGCTTGATGGCGTCGCTGGCCATCCCTGTGAGCATGCAGGTCATCTCACGTTACACCGGCATTATTCCCACCTATCTATGGACAGAGGAACTGGCGACATTCATCTTTGTATGGGTTGTCATGATCGGTTCGATGGTCGCGGTCTGGGATGGCACACATTTTGATGTGGTTATCACCCCCGACGCCCAGCACCCTTTGGGTGCCTTGATTCAGAAAAGCGTTGTGCATGTCTTTATCTTGATATTTGCGCTGCTTTTCGCATGGTACGGCGTCGAATACGCCAAGATCGGCATGATCCAAAATTCCGTTATGATGCGCGCCAACCTGCTGTGGACTTACATCACAGTTCCCTTCGCTGGGGCGGTTTGGGCCGTCTTTAGCGCATACCGGCTTTTTGAAGCCTTCACTCAGTTTCGTACAAGCACAAGGGCATCGTCATGATCGTCTCAACCGGCGTTGCCTGCGCTGTTCTCGTTGGCGGGTTTCTGTTTTTGATCCTAATCCGTATTCCCGTGGCTTTCGCCTTGGGCATCGCCACAATACCGATTGTGGTGATGGATATCCGCCTTACTCCTTTCATCATCCTTGATCGGATGTTCCAGTCGTATAACTCCTTTATTCTTTTGGCCGTGCCCTTCTTCCTGCTCGCCGCGAACCTGATGAATTCGGGCAAGATCACAACCAAGCTTATTGACCTCGCCCGTGTTCTGACGGGATGGATGCCCGGTGGGTTGGGTCATGTGAACGTGGCGGTTTCCATGCTGTTTGCCGGTATCTCCGGATCTTCAACAGCAGATGCCGCTGGTTGCGGCAAAATCTTGATCCCCGCGATGGTCAAGGAAGGTTACGATACGCGGTTTGCAATCGCCATTACAGCCTGTTCAGCTGTGATGGGGGTGATCATCCCGCCAAGCATCCTGATGGTTGTATGGGGCGGCGTCATGCAGGTTTCTGTTGGCGCCTTGTTTCTTGCCGGCGCGATACCTGGACTGCTGATCGGCGGAGCCCTCATGGCAACTGTTTATGGGTATGCCAAAGTTTATGATTACCCCATTGCACTGCGTCCAACATTTGCTGAATTTTGGAGCGCTTTCAAAGGGGCCGCTTTGGCCTTGTTGACACCGATCCTCGTCATTGGTGGCATCGTCGGCGGTATCGTAACCCCAACCGAGAGCGCAATTATCGCGGCGGGCTATGCGCTTGTCCTTGGTGTGTTTGTCTATCGAACAGTCACCCTCCGCGATCTTGGCAGTATCTTTTATGACACCGGGCGTTTTGCATCGATTTCGCTTTTTGCAATTGGGACGGCATCTGCCTTTGGCTGGATGCTCGCCTTTTACAACGTGCCACGCCTGATCGTTGAGACCATGACAGCAAACGAATTTGGGATGATCGGCACAGCGCTTGTCATTGCTGCGCTGTTCCTATTCTTTGGCCTGTTTATTGATGCCATTCCCACAATCATTATCCTTGGTACCGTGTTGTTGCCTGTCGCGACAGCCGCCGATATTCACCCTATCGCCTTCGCTATTATCGGCATCATTTCTTTGGCGTTCGGTTTGGTGACCCCGCCCTATGGATTGTGTCTTTTGATATCAGCGGCCATTGGCGGCATGAATGTTGTAAGTGTGATGAGGGATGTGTGTATCATTCTTGCGCCGATGTTGTTGATCCTGATGTTGATCATCCTTTTCCCGGAAATCGCGCTTTGGCTGCCCCGTACATTGATGCCTATGACCTTCAAATAGGGGACTGCGGCCTTGGGAACGTGTGTCAGCGCATGGACCCATTGGCCGTATCTATCCCAAGGCACACGGCGGCAGGCACATCGCTTGTCGCCGTTTTCAATTGGATATAACGCACACCAAAGGGAAGCTCCGTCAATTCCGCAAGCGTCACAACAGGACAAGGTTAAGGGAACCTGCCCTTAGGCCAAATAGCAGAACCGCCATGCGGTTTGAGCACCCCATAGGATTGCTTTGCGTGTGACAATGTCCGTCTTTGATGGGTGACGCACTCGGGTCACAGCCCTGCCAGATGGCAATCGGACCGCAGAGCGGTTCAGTCTTCGAAGTAGTCTTCGTTATCAGCCCGGATCGCCTCGATTGTCGCATCCAGACGTGCAAGGTGTTTCATACCAGCCTTCACCGATGCCTCTTCATCCCGCTCGGCCAACAGCCGGACAATCTCAGAATGATCGGCATACAACTCGTCCATATGAGAGTCCTGCGCGATGCTCAGCAAACACAACCGGTCGATTTGGCTTTTGGTCTCTCGAATGACGTCAAACGCATAAGGGACTTTTCCAGCCCAACAGATCTTTTCATGAAACAGTGCATCAAGATCGTGAAATGTCGCTTGCGCGCCCTCGGCAATGGCCGCGCGTTGCTCTTCGAGGCTTTCATTAAGCTCATCCAAATCTTCAGTTGTCCTGTTGGATGCAGCGCGGCGCAGGACTTCGACCTCAACCGTTTCACGCAAGAAACGTGCAGCAGCGATCGCATTATTTGAAAACCGTCGGACTTCCGTCGCCTTTTGCGGGCGGATCAGAAGCAGGTTGATATTGTCCAATCGGTTAAAAGCATCGCGCACGGGTTGGCGCGACACATTCATCTGGCGGGCAACATCAGCCTCGGAAAGTTTTGCACCCGGCAACAGTTCAAGCGAAGAAATCTTTTCAAACAGGTGGTCAAACACGTGGTCAGCGCTTGTCTTGCGCTGCAATACCGGAACGCTCGAAAGTCCGTTTCCGCTTCCACGTGCAAGTGTCATTTCCAACCTCTCACAGGAAATCATCCCGGCGTGGCGTAAAGCTGTCTATCAAAGTTCCGGCTTGCACGCAGACACATCCGTGCACGGCATTGGATGGGATAACCAGACTGTCTCCGGGACCTACCTCCATTTCGGCCCCATCAACAGTAAATAGAAACCGCCCACTTTCCACATAGGTGGATTGGACGTGAGGGTGGCTATGTAGCTGTCCTGCCGCCCCATCCTGACCAAAACGGAAAGCCACAACCATGATTTCTTTGCACTCCGAAAGCACTTGTCGGGTTACATATGGATCCGTTTCGATGATCGGAAAATCAGACATGGTCTACCTCGTTGTTTCGTTCAAGTTTCTATGCGCCCCCAGCATTCGGGGGGCTCTGTTTTGATGAATTACCCGCCGATCAGCCTAGGGAGTGTCAGCGAGATAGCCGGCACAAAGGTGATCAGCATAAGCGCTAGGAAAATGGCCAGATAGAAAGGCCAAATCGTGCGCACAGCCTTTTCCATCGGCAACTTCCCGACAGCACAGCCAACAAACAGACAGGCGCCCACAGGTGGAGTACACAGCCCCAAACCAAGGTTGACCAAAAGGATCATACCAAACTGATGCGGATCAATGCCAAGGGCGGTTGCCACGGGCAAAAAGATCGGTGTGCAGATCAAGATCAGAGCTGCCATGTCCATGATCATACCAAGCACCAAGAGCACCAAGTTGATCATCAACAAGATCATAATAGGGTTATCCGATATGCCTGTCATGAGGACCACAGCCTTGGTCGGAACCTGGTAGAACGTCAGCATGTAGGCAAAGGCCCCAGCACAAGCGATCAGGATCATCACCATTGCAGTGGTTTTCACAGATTGAGCCACTGCGATGCAGAAAGCGTCCCAACTCAGAGCGCGGTAGACAATCAAGGTCACAAGGAAAGCGTATGCCGCGCCAAATGCGCCCGATTCAGTCACCGTAAAGATACCGGAAAGAACACCGCCCACAATGATAACAGCCGTCATCAACCCCGGAAGCGCCCCAACGAAGGCCAGAAACAACACCTGCCAGCCGGGAAACTTCTCTGCTTTGTAGCCGCGTTTGATCGCAACAAGATAGGCAGCCAAAGCGAGGCACGAACACATCAAGATGCCCGGAACCACCCCGGCGAGGAACAGCTTTGAGATCGAAACGCCCGTGCCAGCCGCAATCGCGTAAATGATCATATTGTGGCTGGGTGGAATAATGATCCCAGCAATCGACGACGTGACAGTGACGTTGACCGCATAGTCAGCGTCATATCCTTTTTCCTTCATTACAGGCACAAGAATAGAACCAAGTGCCGAAATATCCGCAATCGCGGAACCGGAAATGCCGCCGAACAGCATGGAAGAGAAAACATTCACGATGCCAAGGCCACCGCGCACCGCACCTACGGCGGCGGATGCAAACCGCACCAGACGTTGTGCGATCCCTCCGTGGAACATCAAATCACCCGCAAAAATAAAGAACGGTATTGCAAGCAGTGCGTAAACGTTGATCCCGCTGATGATCCGCTGAAAGCCGATCATCAAGGGCAGGCCTTCGAATGCAAACGCGGAAAGAGCCGCGATTCCAAGGGCAAAGGCGACCGGAGTGCCAATTACTACACAAAGGGCAAAGAGCCCCAACAGAACAAAAATCCCCATCGGAAGTCCTTACTCGATGTTATCGCGGCGCTCATCTACGCCCATTGCAAGGCGGATGAGATGGCCAACAGAAAAGAAAAAGATAAGCGCGCCACCAACAGTCAGTGGGAGCGAGCGCAGGCCCTCGGGCAATTGCAACAATGGGATGGGTGAGGCCCATTTGAAAACGGTTAGTTGGAAGCCATACCAAAACATGAACCCTCCAAACCCGGCCATCACAACATCGGTTGCGACAACAAGCATCTGACGAACAACACGTGGCACCGCTGTGCGCAACATCACAACTGACAGATGTGTATGATCATGCACCCCGACGGCCGCCCCCAGAAAGGCGATCAACATGACCAACAACAAAGAACATTGCTCAACCCACGTCGGAGTCGCATTCAGTACATAGCGGCCAAAAACCAACCAACCGCCAATGACAGTCAAAAACACCAGCGCGAATCCTGTCATCAAGCGGCAGGTATTCGCCAATAGATCCAAAAACCGGTCCATTCGCTGAACAAACAATGGCACCTGTGATGTTTCCTTCATGTCATTCCTTTCTTTGAATGAAATGGGTCCGGCATCGTCGTGCTGATGCCGGACCCAAGGGAGATACGTATTGCCTAAGTTCAGTCGGTTGCTTGGATCAGCTCAACCAACGGACGCAAGTCAGGGTTGGACGCAAAGTAGCTTTCATAGACCGGGCCCATTGCCTGCTGGAACGGACCTTTGTCGGCAACGTCATTCACAATCACGCCTGCTGCTTCAACAGCTTTACGGCTCGCAGCTTCACGCTCGCCCCAAAGTTTGCGCTGAATAACCGCAGATTCCTGTGCCGCTTCGATCACAGCTGCCTGTGTCTCGGCTGACAATGCGTTGAATGTATCTGTGTTGATGCAAATACACTCAGGAATGATCAGGTGCTGAGACAATGAATAATAGCCAGCAACTTCAAAGTGACCTGTAGATTCATAGGATGGCCAGTTGTTTTCGGCACCATCCACAACGCCTGTGCTCAGTGCTTGATACACTTCCGCAAACGCCATTGGCGATGGGTTACCACCCAGCTCTGAGATCATGCCTGTGAACAGGTCGTTGTTCATGACACGTACTTTCATGCCAACAACATCTGCTGGTGTGTTGATTGCGCGGTCGCCGTTATAGAACGAACGAGCACCCGCATCATACCATGCCAATGGTGTCAGGCCCTGTTCGGCCATACCTTCAGCGATGGCTTTGCCACCTTCACTGGAGAGAACCCGGAACATGTGATCAACGTCTTTGAAAACAAATGGCAGGGAAACAACGTTTGCGGCGGGAACAATTGGACCGATGGGGCCAAGGTTGAAGTTACCGATTTGCAAACCGCCCAGACGAACCTGCTCAATTGCGTCAGGCTGGCTGCCAAGTGTGCCGCCGTGGAACATCTGCAGGGACACTTCGCCATTGGTTTTTTCTGAAACCAGGTCCGCAAACGCGTCCATAGCGATTGTGTTAGGATATGCTTCGACGTGAACATTCCATCCGCGCCAATCTTCGGCGAAGGCCGCCTGGCCTACAAAGGCGAACGCAATTGCGGCGCTGGAAACATTTTTTGCTACTTTCGTAATCATGGAGTTCTCCCTTAAGTTTAGGTGTTCGGACATTCGCCCGACGGATGCGTGTGGCGGCCTGTGGATTCCGCTCTAAGGTGGGCGCGGTGCTACCTCGCCGAGGCTTATAGGAGACTAGTATCCCAGATTCGTCAAGTCCTTGAAATTTGGATGAGGAAAATCTGCTTCTTGCGACAAATTTCAGCAAGAAAAATCCAATTAACAGACTGATTAAAAACAACTAAACTGGAATAAACCAAAGCGTTCTCTCCCGGACAAGCATGTCACATCATAGGTTTCGCTTCTGATCATTGAAAAAGATCTTAGCCTCAAAAATCGCCGATCGGCAGCGCCTCACATCACAATACATTTGTCATATGGGGCTTGTCAGTCTCTCCGATCAGCGCATCAAGATCGAGCGTCGATTCCACCTGGATTTTGTCAAAATTCGCCTTAAGCCACCTGTCCGCATGCGCCCGGCCGATGTCGCGCAGGTGACACAAGAACGCCCACTCGGAATTCAATTTGGACGACGCATCCAGTTTCAACATGTCATCACATCCATCAATCATATGGAGATAAATTTCCCGGGATTTCTTTTTTGAAAGCTGCCCGCTCCTGACAAATCGATTGACCAGATCAATGGTGCGTACATCACGCAACATTGGCGCGTTAAAAGTGATTTCATTTAGCCGGTTTTGAATATCGCGGGCACGTTTTGGCGTTCCGGGCCGCTTTAGTGGATTGATCTGAACAATCAAAATATCCGGGCTTGGCGATCCTTTTACAAAGGGAAAAAGAACCGGGTTTCCCATGAAGCCGCCGTCCCAATACGGCACCCCATCAATTTCAACGGCCTTGAACATCTGTGGCAGACAAGCGGACGCCATCAGCGCATCCAATGTGACTTCATTGCCCGTGAAAATCCGTGCACGCCCGGTCTCAACATTGGTTGCAGAGACAAACAAGTCCATGTCTTGTAGATTTGCGATTTTATCAAAGTCCACGAATTCGGAGACCACATCCCGCAAGGGATTTAGGCTTAACGGGTTGAGATCATAGGGCGAGGCAAGGCGGTTCAACATATCCATCATGACAAAACCGGGCGAATTATCTAGCGACCAAGATCCCATCATGATGTCAAACGGGGTACGCTGGATCGGGCTTGATTGCCCCGCCTTGGAGATGCGGCGCCAGAAGTCCTCCAACATTTCCCGCGCACCTTGGGCACCTGCGTCATACATGCCTTGCGCGGCCACGACAGCATTCATGGCGCCAGCAGAGGTCCCGCTGATCCCTTCAATCCACAACGCGTCTTCTTCGAACATCCGATCAAGAACGCCCCAAGTAAACGCTCCATGGGATCCACCACCTTGCAGCGCCAGATTGATCGACTTTTTGTGCCGCGCTAAGCGGCCTCGGTCCTTAGCCATGGAACGTCTCCTTAACTTGAAATTACTCTGACAACTGGCGTGTTGCGATCCTTACACCAACGTGGTTTTCCCAGCGATTGGCTTTGTTTCCATCAGATGTATGACACGCCAATACTCTAGTAAGTCATTGAAAGATATAAAGCACTCTGAAACGGCGCAGGCATGAAGTCAAAGATGGTCAAGCTCCTATACTTTCGCCTTTGTGTCAGTTGATCTTTTGCCAATCCATTCCGCAAGCGGTGCTGACGAAATCCCATGCAGAATAATAGACAGAAAAACAGTCATCGACACACAGGCCATCAGCTCTGCTTCGCCGCGAAAGTCAAATTCATCCGTCATGATCATCGTAAACAAAATTGACGCCAAACCTCTTGGGCCGAACCATCCCAGAAACAGTTTTTCGCGCGTGGCCAACCCTGTTCCCAACAAAGACAGCCAAATCGGCAACATCCGCACGACAGTCAAGAACATGATTCCCAAAGCGACGGCTTGCCACTGCATGTGAACAAGACCTGCAGGCAGCAAAATCGCCCCGAAGATCAAGAACGCGATCATCGTCAGGATCTGGCCAATGCCTTCCATGAATTCGCCAATAAAATGGATGTCATGTTTATAGCAATTGCCAAATGTGACGCCCGCACAAAATGCCGCGATGAAACCATTGCCACCAACCAGTTCGGCTCCGAGGTAGGCGGTCAGTGCTGATGACACAAAGACAACGCCCGATGCGGCCTCGGCCATCAGATTGCGAGCAAGTGCAAATTCCATCACCTTTGCCAAACCCCAACCAAAAAGGACCCCCACAAATGGGCCAAGCACCAATTGCAGCGCTATAGCGATCGCAAAGTCACCGGATTGGATTGCCTCAGCACCAGAAGACGTCAACATCGCCGCAAACAGAACAAAAGGCAGCGCCAACCCGTCATTCAACCCACTTTCCACATTTATCGCCTGACGAAGACGATTGGGCACATGCGCGCTGGTCACAACCGACTGGCCCAATGCGGCATCTGTGGGCGCCAAAACTGCAGCCGTGAGCAAAGCCATCGCAATCCCGCTTGACGGGATAATCATCAATGCGGTCAAGGCTCCGCATAACAAGGTCAACGGTAACCCTATGACCAGCATTCTCACCGGTATCTTGTAATTTTTCCGCAGTTGCATGACCTGCAAACGACTCGCGTCCGAAAACAGCACCAGCACCAAAGTGACCTCCGCCAACAACCGTGTGCCGGTCGTCAATGCCTCGGGTTCAGCCAGAGTGTTGACATGATGAGAAACCAAATATCCTAACCCTGTGAAAAGGATAGGCAGTGTCAGGATCGTTTTTGAGATTGCATTGGTGAACAATGAAAAGAACGCGACGCATAGCAGAACCGCCAGACCTATAGTCTCAAGTTGCCAATGCATGTTGTTCCTACCGCCCGTTCGTCACGTTTGTTGTTTGCCGCAAGCAGCGCCCAACATCAATTCGACCCATTTAGGCCTATCTGCTGAAATGAATTTTTGCAACGTGATGCAAATAGAGTTGATCGGAAGTGCACACAACCATTGCCCTTACCCCTGTCTGTCGTGTCTCAGGAATACGAACACCGTCGAAGTGAGAATGTCGCCAGCACCCTTGGGAGGAGGTAAGGATGCTGGCGTTTGCATTGGGGCTTTTTTGACGGGCCACCGCCGCTAAGGTTGGTCGGCGTTGGGAGGAACACCAACCATCCTTATTCGATATACTTATTTTTCAGTAACTTATGTCTTGGCCATCAACGTCGCTGCATATTGCGGGATTTCGGAACGAGAAATGCCAATTTGGCGAAGCTGATTGTCGTCCATATTTGACAGTGTCGACAACATCCGAGCCATTTGAAGCGCGTTTACCGCTGCCTTGGCGCCAGCCCAGACGGTTGATCCAAATTTTGCCAGTGGCAAGAATGAACCCCCAAGACCATAAAGCCGATCTGCCGAGGTTGTTTGTGTATTAACAGCCATATGCCGCCTCCAGTGCCATCCGTCTGATGTTGGATCGTGCAATGCCCAAATCCGCCAACTCGCGGTTAGAAAGTTTCGAAAGTTCACCGTATGTTGAGTTATAGACTCTACGCTTTGCGAGCGCGTCTCGTAGCTGATCATTCTTTTGCTGAATGAATGTGCGGCCAGCATCAAAAAAGACATCAAGCCTTCTGTTTAAAATCGTTGTTGCCATGATTATACCTCGTTACTTGCTGCATCGCAGTATTTGTGCTGCAATGCAGAAACTAGAGCTCTCTGACACCCTCCGCAATCTATCGATTTGGCAAAGGACCCATGCCAAAATGGAACAGGCAGGAACTGAAATATGGACATCTCAGCGCAATTATTGATCTTTGCCACGGTTGTTGAGCAAGGCAGCATCTCTGCTGCAGCAAGATCAATTGGGCAGACACCTTCTGCGGTCAGCAAACAAATCGGTTTGTTGGAGGATCAGGTGCATTACCGCCTCCTCAACCGAACCCGGACAGGGGTTTCACCAACGCAAGAGGGTCAGGATGTCTATGAAAAATGCAAAGCAATGGCCGATAAATTTAAAGAGGTCGAAGCGCTTATTCTGAACCTTGATGGTGTACCTCGTGGTACGCTCAAGATTGCCTGTACTGTGGCTTTTGGGAAGTCCCAATTGATTCCAGTACTCCCGGACTTCATGGCCGAAAATCCAGATGTTCAGGTTTCTCTTGACCTGACCGACCGTGAGATCGATCTGCAAAACGAGGGGTTTGATGCGGCAATCTGTTTTGCCGAACAACGCAAGAACCCGGATATCGTGGTGCGGCGCATCATGCACAGCCACCGGGTCCTTTGTGCCGCACCATCCTACCTCAAGCGACAGGGAATGCCCAAAGACTTTGACGCTTTGACAAACCACAATTGCCTGAGGGTCGCCGGGAACAACAAGCGAAATTCATGGGAGACTGCTGAGGCTGCCAATGTGCATGGCTTCAAAGCCGAAGGAAATTTTGAGGGCAACAGCACCGACGTTGTCTTTCGCGCCACGCTCGCCGGGCTCGGCATTGCGCGGTTGCCGCGTTATATGACCGATCAAAAATTCAAATCCGGCGAATTGGTACATGTCCTTCCGGAATACTCTCCTCCCAGCACAGACATTGTTGTTATGTTTGCTGAACGGCGCAATCTCGCCCCAAAGACCCGCGCGTTTGTCGATTTTTTGGCCCAGCGGTTTAAGAATTCTCATTAGGGTCTTACCCTTACTCTTGGATAACCGCGTCTTCCCATTCCGCAAGGAACCTTTGCCGTTTGAGTGTATCAAGGAATGTCATAAGCGCAGGTTCAAGTGAGATTGTCGCCCGTTCAACGCCCTGCGTCTGTCCAGACAACGGCGGCAACGGAAAGGTGCTTTGGTCTGCATTTGCTTGTAAGGCAACCAAATGACGGACAAAATTGATGGCATGTTCCGGAAGGGGCGCATCAACGGACACCATCGCCGTACGCATCATGGTCGTCGGAAAATCAGCAGGCAGGATTATTTGGATCACATCTTTGGCTTCTGAACGAGCAGCCGCGTAACTTCCCAGCACATTATATGCAACGGCAATGGTCCCATCTGACAGATCATCAATCATCTCTCCTGAGCAGCAATACAAATGCACATCCAGGGCCCCCATCACTTCCATCAGACGCCAATAGGTCTCCGAGGCCCGCGCATCTTGGGTGGCAAACAGATAACCAAGGCCAGATTTGCGCACATCATAGGTACCAACGCGGCCGGCAAAAATTTCTGGGCGCGCACGCATGGCTTCTATCAATTCCTGTCGTGTCGTCGGGGTTGGATACCCTTCAAATGCCGCCCGGTTGATAACAATGGCCGCAGGTTCAGACGTGAACGCAAAAAGGCTTTGACGCCATTGTGCCCAAGGCGGATGCGAAACATTGCTCAACCTCATGGCCAATCCGTCATTGGCAATCTTCAATTGCAGATCCATCGCACTCGAAATCACGACATCAAAAGCATCTGGTTGCGCGCGAAAAATGCGGTCGATATTGGCAGTGCCTGCCTCAAGGTACTCAATTGCGATGTTCGGGGCTTTGGAGAGGAAGCTCTCGATGATCGGCGCGAACAAGGTTGTATCGGTGCTTGAAATGATCCGCAAAGTTTCAGACGCGCCCGGCCGCGAAAAAAGCTGGCGGTCTTCCCACTCCTGGCCACTGACCCCCATGGGCAACAGCCATACCATCAGAGCAATAATAATGCGCATGCACCTCCCTCAGGCCGGTTGGTCAACTCCAGCGTTCCTCCATGTGCCAAAGCCACATCCATCGCAATGGTAAGGCCGAGCCCTGAGCCAATGGTACCTTGGGCATTTTCTCCGCGTTTAAATCGAGATGCCAACGTATCGACTTCAGCAGCAGGAAAACCGTTTCCGCAATCACAGACACGGATCTGCGGACCTTGACCGCCAGTAACCCATATTTTGACAACGCCTTCATTGGGGGAATATTTCAACGCATTATCAATCAAATTTCGCACTGCATTTTGGATCAGAATTGGATCGCCAGAATACGTGACACTGCCCTCACCTAGCAAGCGCAACCTAAGGTCCTTCATCTCGGCGATTGGGGTTAGTCGCGTGACCAATTCGTCAACCAAATCAACAAGGTCAATCTCTTGGCGATCAAGATGATCCGCGCGAAACGTGATCATCGCATGATCCAAAAGCTGCCCGGCAGCGCGAGAGCTTTCGTCAATGGCGCGAACCATTGAACGCATGGCCTGCCGATTTTCCTCTTTGTCCACACGCTGCAACGTCGCCTCTGCATAGGACCGCACGGTTGCAAGGGGCGTGCGCACCCGATGCGCTGCTTCTGCAATAAAGTCCTCTGATTGGCTCAGCGAATGATCCAGCCGTCCCATCAAAGAATTCAAAGAGGTCACCAAAGGCAGCATCTCAGCCGGAACAGGTTTTTCGAAAGGGCTCAGGTCTTGCGGGCCCCGCCGGGTGACTGATGTCGTAAGCCGCTTTAACTGCCCGACAGTTGCTGAAGTGGCCCAAAAGGAAAGCACCGTGGCAAGCGCAAAAAATGCCGCACCAAAAAGCGCGGCTGTGCGCGAAATCTGATCCAATGTACCGGACAGCGCGTCCTGACTTTGCGCAAGGGTCACGCGCACCTGTGTCCGCCTGTCTTTGCCGAGTAATGTTCGTGCAGCTGTCACCACCCGGACAACATCCCCTCGAAAATCTAAGGTCCGAAAATCGCTCGCCCCTCTTGATATCATTTCAGTGCCGAACTCTGCATAGCCAGACAAGAAAGTTTCGTCCTGATAGATGGCGTAAAAAACCCGGTCGTCCGAAGGGGTGCTGAGCATTGAGAACGACGCATACGGAATGTCGACCAACACTTCGCCATTTCGAATGGTCGCCGCATCCAGAATTGACGTGACCGATGCGCGCAAGATTTCATCCTGACCCTGTTGCGCCACCTGAGAAGCGTAATTGCGGATTGCAAAGAACAATAACACAGCCAAGACCGCCGCTCCGCCAATCAGCGTTACCATCAAACGGTTTCTCAACGACCATGAAACAGGCACGTTATGCGTCATGATCGAGCCGGTACCCCAAACCGCGCAAGGTTGTTATCTTGATGTCAGAAGGTTCCAGATGTTTGCGCAACCGACCAATATAGACTTCGATCGCATTTTCCGACGCATCTTCGTCATAAGAAAACAATCGATCCGCCAGCTTTTGTTTTGAAAAAACACGCCCCGGCGCGTTGATCAACAGTTCAAGCAACCGCAACTCTCTATTGCGCAAACTCACGTTGTTCCCACGCACCGAAATGGCCCCTGCAACCGGGTCAAAAACCACGCCCCCCATTTCAATTACCGTCTGGGATTTGCCCGCCTTTCGACGCAGCACAGCCCTGCACCGCGCCTCCAGCTCAGCGTGGTCAAAAGGTTTGGTCACATAATCATCCGCCCCCAAATCCAACGATCCGATTCGGTCAGATACCTGACTTCGCGCAGTCAAAATGATCACAGGCGTGTCCAAATTGCTCGATCTATGGTTCCGAAGGAACGTCCGGCCATCCCCATCTGGCAACATGATATCCAGCAAGATCAGATCATATTCTCCGATCTCAACAAATGCCGTCGCATCTTCTAAAGTTGCTGCATGTTCAATGACATGACCGTCTAACCGCAAGCGTGAGGAAACCGCATTCGCAAGCTCTTGGTTGTCTTCGACCAGTAGATATTTCATGAATCGAGGCAGCCCCATTTTTGACGTTGTCAGGTCAGTGTCAGGTTTAGATGGTTAACTGGCATTAACTGAGCCGCAGTGCGGCCAGTTGTCAAATGGGAGGACATAATGATGACTTTTGAAATGGGCCGCAGGGCCCTGATTGCAGCGGCTATTGCCGCACTTAGTTTTGGTTCCAGCGCACATGCGGATGGACATCAGGTCTTGGACAGCATCCACTTTCTGATCCCCGGCGGCGCCGGCGGTGGTTGGGACGGTGCTGCACGTGGCACCGGCGAAGCGCTGACAAAAGCAGGCATCGTCGGCAACGCATCTTACGAAAACATGTCAGGCGGCGGTGGCGGTAAAGCCATCGGGTATCTGATCGAAAACGCGGCCAGCAATGAAGGCACGTTGATGATCAATTCGACCCCAATCGTCATCCGTTCGCTTACCGGGGTTTTCCCGCAAAGCTTCCGTGATTTGACGCTGGTGGCTGGCACAATCGGAGATTACGCGGCGATCGTTGTAGGCAAAGATAGCCCACTCAATAGCATGGGCGACCTGATCGCAGCCTATGACGCTGATCCAGCTGCCACTGCAATTGGGGGCGGTTCTGTGCCCGGTGGCATGGACCATCTGGTTGCGGCAATGGCAATGGAAGCAGCAGGCAAGGATGCACTTGGCGTAAAGTACATTCCTTATGACGCAGGCGGCAAAGCCATGGCAGCTTTGCTGTCAGGCGAGATTGCAGCGTTGTCTACCGGGCTGTCAGAGGCCATCGATCTGGCGAATGCCGGTGAAGTAAAGATCATTGGTGTTACATCTGATGAACGTGTACCAGCTGCGGAAAATGCGATGACCATGAAAGAGCAAGGCATCGACGTTTCTTTTGTGAACTGGCGTGGATTTTTTGGTGCGCCCGGTTTGTCAGCAGAAAAGACCGCAGCTTATCAGGCCGCAATTGCGAAAATGTATGACACTGCAGAATGGGAAGAAGTGCGTGCACGTAATGGTTGGGTGAACATCCATAATCCTGGCGATGAGTTCAAAACATTCCTTGAAAATCAAGAACAGGTCATCGGTGATCTGATGAAGAAGTTGGGCTTTCTGTAAAAAGAACACCTGAACAGGCGGAGCAGTGCGCTGCTCTGCCTCACTTTTCAAGGGAGATGCATCATGGCGCTTGATCGCTGGATCGCACTAATATTACTCGGTATTTGTTTGGCTTACGGATATACAGCCTGGTTCACGATGGACAACAGCCTTGCCCCCTTCATGAAGCGCAATCCCATCTGGCCCAGCACCTTTCCAAAGGTTCTGTCCACTTTGGGGATATTCGCGTGCCTTGTGATCCTGTCAGGTATCGAAAAATCCGTCGAAAAAGAAGCCGAGATCGACTATCGCAGACTGCTTGAATACAAACTTGGCCAAGCGCTTTTGTTGCTGGGCCTCATGGTTGCCTATGCACTGTGTCTGCGGCCGGTCGGTTTCCTTATCTCGACAACTTCATTCTTGTTCATTGGTGCCTTCATCCTTGGAGAGCGCAAGTGGGTCTTAATGATCTCGGTTGCCATCATCGCTACCTTCATTGTTTGGTATTTGGTTCAACAGGTTTTGGGCATCTACATGCGACCGTTACCCGGTATTTTTGGAGCTTGATATGTTAGAGGGACTTCTCATCGGCCTGCAAACGGCCATGTCCATCCAAAACCTGCTGATGGTTATCGCAGGTTGTCTTATTGGGACATTCATCGGAATGCTGCCAGGGCTTGGGCCGATGTCGATCATCGCCATTATGATCCCCGTTGCCATTTCCATGGGTGATCCTTCTGCGGCGCTTATCCTCTTGGCGGGGGTTTACTACGGGGCAATCTTTGGGGGATCGACATCTTCAATCCTGCTGAACGCGCCGGGTGTTGCCGGCACCGTTGCATCCAGCTTTGACGGCTATCCAATGGCCAAGCAGGGACGGGCCGGCAAGGCGCTGACAATCGCCGCAATCGCAAGTTTTGCAGGCGGGACAATTGGCGCGATTTTGCTCATGATCTTTGCGCCGATGTTGTCTTCTGTCGCCCTGTTGTTTCACTCTGCTGAATATTTTGCATTGATGGTCGTTGGCCTGTCCGCCATCGCGGCCTTTGCAGGAACAGGTCAGGTTGCCAAAGCGATGATCATGACCGTGCTTGGCCTGATCATGGCGACGGTTGGCGAAGGTGCGTTGTTTAACCTGCCGCGTTTTACCGGCGGGATTATGGATTTGCAGTCTGGCTTTGGCTTTATCACGCTGGCGATGGCGATGTTCGCCCTGCCAGAGGCGTTATTTCTGGTGTTAAAACCCAAAGTCTCCGGTAGCGCAGAAGGTGAGATCAAGGACCTCCGCATCACCCGGCCAGAGGCCCGCGCGATTGCCCCCGTTATCGGACGCCAATCAATACAGGGGTTCTTCATTGGCGTGTTGCCGGGCGCCGGTGCCACAATCGCCAGCTTCCTTGGCTATGCCGTCGAACGGAATTTGGCCACAAAAGAGGAACAGACGCAATTTGGCAAGGGATCAATCAAAGGTCTGGCCGCGCCCGAAACCGCCAACAACGCCGCCTGCACGGGGTCATTTGTGCCACTTTTAACTCTGGGTATCCCGGGTTCAGGAACAACGGCGATTTTGCTGGGTGCATTGATTGCGCTTAACGTTTCCCCCGGCCCAAGATTGATGATCGATGAACCCCAGATCTTCTGGGCGGTTATCATGTCGATGTTCATTGGTAATTTGGTTTTGCTGATCTTAAACCTTCCATTGATCCCCTATATCGCCAAAGTGCTTTCCATCCCTCGTAACTTCTTGATCCCCTTCATTTTGTTCTTCACTTTGATGGGGGCCTACATCGGTCAAAACAATGCGACTGAATTGTTGATCCTTGTGGGGTTTGGTATCTGCGCAACCGCGTTGAAGTTCGCGGATTATCCGCTGGCCCCCTTGTTGATCGGGTTCATTCTTGGCGGCATGCTGGAAAACAACTTTGCCCGCTCAATGCAGCTTTATGATGGCATCTCATTTGTTTGGGAACGCCCCATGACGCTTGGCTTGTTGTTGATTGCGGCATTCCTTGTGGTCTTGCCCAGCTACAGGGCGCGCCGTGCCCGTCTACGTGCTGTTGGTGTGGCTGACGGTGACTGAAACTGAGCATCTCTCTGACGCGGCAGAAATATGTTTCTTCGCGCCAGAGAGATGATGTTTTACCATATACCTCGTGATGTCGCTCTATTCAGCGGTATCAACCGGCAACCCACTCGGCACCGACACAGGAACACCAAAGCGCAGATTATTCGTGCTTTCCCCCGTTAGCGCGTTCAGAAAGGCCACAAGTTTTTCAATCTCCGCCTGCGTGACATCAATTTGCAAAGGCATGATCGCGGCGCGTTGCCGTTCAAGTTCGCGTTCATTTTGCCAGATAGCGAGATCCCTTTCCAACAGCCAAGGAGCGCTCGGCAGATCGACAGACGCTGGGGAAAACCGATCAAAAGCGGCTTGGGGATCTGTATGTTGAACGAGAAATGCCTCAAGTGTTGGATAGGCGCCGTTATGCCCATAAGGCGCGGTCAATGCGACATTGCGCAGGCTTGGCGTTCGAAATTTATAGGCATCTTCAAGAAGGTTACTCTTGCCCATGTGTCCCAAATCGCGCGCGACCAGATCGAATTTTCGCGTGCGGCCCGGACCAAGCGGCGGAACCCCCAACGCATGGAAAGATTGATCGGTGAACAAAGCGCCTTTGTGGCAGGAAGCACATTGTCCTTTGCCGAAAAACAACGCCCGACCCGCTTGTTGTTCTGGGTTGAGCGCTTGCGCGTCGCCGGTCAATGCCCGGTCATACGGGCTGTCAAAGGATCGAAACTCCAGCGACACAAAAGCTGCAATCGCATTCACGATCTCGACAATTGTCACATCTTCTGGATGATCGATATGATCAAAGGCATCTACGAACTTCGCCCCATAACCGGGGAGCGTCCGCACCCGTTTGGCGATGATCGGCCAGCCATAGTCGATGCGTTGATTTACGGCGCCTGCAATCTCATTTTCCTCAACGTCGCCGCGCATCTCAATCTCAGAGGTCAGCGGAAACAACGCCTGCGCCGCCAGCAAGCTGTCCAAACCTTCGGGCAGCCATTCTTCTGCTGGGGTATTAAAGCCATTCCCATATGAATTTGAGATGCTAATGCGCCCATCATGCATTAGCGTGGTGACTGAACGGGCACCAAGATTCCACAAGCCCGGGGCATTGCGGGGCACGCGGCGGCTTATTCTATCCTGCCCCATCCCCGTTGTTCGTTTGGGACCAATCCCAACGCCCCCCTCGCCAACACCCAGCGGCAAACCATCCGCACTGCCAAAGGCCGGATGATGGCACGAAGCGCAACTTATGTTTTTGTTGCCTGACAGGATTTTGTCATAAAACAACAGCTGCCCAAGCGCCGCTTGCTCTTGATCCACAGGCAGGAAATCGGTGACAGTAAGTGGATCAGCATGCCCCACAAGGGGCCAGAAACCAAGGACAAGGCCAACCAGATGAGACAGCTTATTTTTGCCGCCGCATTGCTTCCGTTTCCGGCCTTTGCGGATATGGAGCGGGCGCGGGACTTGATGGAAGCTGGTAAATTCGAGGCCGCCCGCGCGGAATTTGAAATTTATGCCCGGTCCGGGAATGCGGACGCTGAGGAATTGATTGGGGTGATGTACGCGCTTGGTCTTGGTGTTGCCCAGGATAACACGCGTGCCTTTGACTGGTATTTGCGATCGTCGCTGAAAGGACATCCTGGTGCTCAATCCGGGTTAGCGTGGTATTACGAAGTCGGCCGCGGCATCCCTGCCCCCGACCTGGTCAGAGCCTACCTGTGGTACACGTTGTCGTCCATCGGTGGCGATGTCGATGCGCCAGATAGTTTGGCTAGTTTAACGCCAAAATTGACCGCAGAACAACGTAAGCAAGCAGATCTGATGATAGACGATTACCGGGCATGGATGTATCCCTTCCGGTAAGTCGCGAGAAAGGGCCGCCTTGCAAGCCGCCCTTTCGATTTTCTGTAGCCAACCGTTAGTTCAGGTCGCTTTCATATGCTGCGTTCAACTCTACTTCGGCGGCGCCAACGGCAGAAATGAGCGCATCGAGGATTTCCGTCCCCCCATCTACGTTGTCGCGGAACCATGTCTGTACGGGTTCAGCAGCTGATGCAAATGCCGCTTTTTCATCTGGTGTCGGCACATAAAGATCGCCGCCACCTTCGACAAATGCGGCATAGGCATCGATGGATTTACGCTTGGGAGAGGCAAATGTCGCCTGCTGCAATTGGCTGAAACCATCGACAACAACGCGGCGCATATCCGTTGGAAGCGCCATAAAGTTTTCGTTGCTCATCCACCACAGGGCACCCATGTAGGCGTGACCATCGAGCGTAACATATTGCAGACCAGCGTCAGGGAATTTCATGCCCATGATATCGGTGATGCCGTTCTTGGAGCCCTCAACCACACCGGTCTGGAATGATGTAAACAATTCAGGCCATGGGATCGGTGTCGGGGATGCACCAAGTGCACGCACCAGCTCTTGAGGTAAATCAGCGACCACAGTGCGGATTTTCAAGCCGTCCATGTCAGCGGGGCCCTGTACCCGACGCTTGGTGTTGGCAAAGTTGCGCCAGCCGCCGGTGTTGCCAATGGTCATAAGACGAATGCTGTTGTCGGATGTTTCCAACGCCATTTCGCGCATTTTGCGGGTGAAGTCACCTGTTAGAACGGATTCCGCTACACGATCATTGGCCATCAAATAGGGCAAATCAAGAACCTGCACGTAAGGGAAGATTCCTGCTGCGCCACCAGAGGTGGAAATATAGACGTCAATTGACCCTTCGGCCACACCTTCAAGGCATTCCGCGCCGTTGGCACATAATTGAGTGCCCATGAAAATCTCAACACCGATACGGCCGTTAGACGCGGCTTCGACGTAGTTCTTAAAAACCACGAGACCATCATAGTCTTCGTCGTTTTCGTTTGAGTTTGCTGTCGCGCGGATCTTAAAGTCCTGCGCATGGGCCGCTATTGGCGTGGCAAGCAAGGCCACGGTCGCTGCCGCTTTCATAAAGGTTTTTAACATGGTTTCCTCCTTGTGGAAGCTGTGTGGCGGGTTTTCCCCGCCTATGGTTTGGGGCTAATACAAGCCGAAAATCCAACCTCCGGGGCACAGCCCAGAAAGTTGGTCAGATATGGCACCGTCATCGAAATGGCCGGGACATAGGTAATGAGAAAAATCACAAAGATCTCAACCGCGAGGAACGGCAGAATGGCGCGGGCAATGGTTTCCACCCTTTCGCCCGACACGGTAGACGCCACGAAAAGCACCAGCCCCATGGGAGGCGTGGCCAACCCCACGGTCAGGTTTACAGACATAATGATGGCAAAATGCACAGGATGCACACCAAGATCGACAAAGATGGGGCCAAGGATGGGGCCAAGGATGATGATCGCAGGACCTGCATCCAGAAACATGCCAACCACAAACAGCAGGATGTTTATGAGAAACAGCAGCATGAGCGGATTTTCGGACAAGGAAAGAATGAACTCAGACAGGATTTGCGGCGCATGAGACAGGCTGACCACGGTTTTGAACGCCACCGCCGCCCCGACAAGGAGCAACACCGCTGAGGTTGACAGTGCTGATTTGGCCAACACATCCAGCAGATCACGTGCCTTCATTGATCGCAACACAAAGAACGACACAATCAACGCATAGGCAACGGCAACAGCAGAGGCTTCGGTGGGGGTGAAAACCCCGACAAGGATTCCCCCCAGAATGATGATCGGTGTCTGGAGCGGCGCGACAGCTTTCTTGCAAACCAAGCGAAAATCAGTGCTGACGCGTGCCTTGACAGCTTGCGCAATAACATGGGCGATGGGTAATGCGATGAGAAAGATCATCCAGTTGTTCACAGGGCCAATGATCATCGTCACAAGGCCCGACAAAGCATAGAGCAACCCTGCAATATTGAGGCGGATCAACACCCAGCTTACCCGGTTTTCCAGTGGTGTGATCGTCTGGTCTTTGGTGACGATGCGCTCCGCTTTGGGCAGGTCATAGCGATCCGCCAAAACCCGCACCATGACCATCAGGCCAATCCCAACCAACACCCCCGGCACAATGCCAGCAAGGAACAGCGCCGCGACACTTTCCCCCATCACATATGCATAGATGATCATGATGCCCGAGGGCGGAATGATGGGTCCAATCACCGAGGAAGCTGCCGTGATTGCCGCCGCAAATTTCCGGGTATAGCCGTTCTTTTCCATAGCTGGGATCAAGGTGGAGCCCAGCGCAGAGGTATCTGCAACAGCCGACCCCGACAGCCCAGCAAACAGGATTGAGGACAAGATATTCACATGTGCCAACCCTCCGCGCAGGTGGCCCATGAAGGCTTGGGAAAACTCAACCAACCGGATGGTAATACCCCCTCGGTTCATGATTTCGCCCGCAAGCATAAAGAACGGCAAAGCCATCAACGGAAAGCTATCCATCCCGTTGTAAAGGTTGCGGTAAAGCACGCTTAGATCGCGTTCTTGGCCATTCAAGATCAATAATGCGCCCGGGGCCGCGAGCAACGCAAAGACAATTGGCAGGCCAATCATGATCAGCACAAGGAATACAGGCAGGAACCACAGTAACATCAGTCCGCCCCTACCGTTTGTTCTTGTGAAATTGGTCGAAGGTGATCGCCATGTCCAAGCAGGTTGATGATCTGCCGGAGGATCAATTCAGCTGTAACCAAAATCAGCAGGCTCACTCCGACAAACAGGGACGAGAACATCCATGCATTTCTAAACTTCACCCTTTCGCCACCGAACCAATCCAGCGGCAGGCGCAAAGAAGCCGATTTACCGCGTCCGCTCAGGCTATCAACATGGTTGTTTAACCCCTTGTCCCACGCAATGAGCAAAACCCACATTGTAATGCCCAACAACGTCAAGGAGAGCACCCCCGCCAGCACACGCGGCAACGCCCGTTCCAGCATATCAATGGAAACAAAACCGCCCAGACGCATCGCCATCGGAGCCAACAACCCGGTCATCCAAAGCATACAAAACCGCGCGCCTTCTTCTGTCCAATTTGGCGCATCGTTCAGGACATAGCGGAAAAACACCTGCCCCAGAATGAGACATACCATGATGGCAAGGGCAGCCATGCCGATCCAGCGACCAATCGCCAAGACAGCATCGTTCACGCGCTGCAAAAGCTGTGTAAACGCGAGTAACACCTGCATTAAACCCCTCCCTTTTTCACTGGCACGCCCCCTCCCAAGATGCGTTTTCTTTATTCTGCGAGCACCTGCCTAAGTTGACCATCAAAAAATGTCAGAGGATCACTGCCCGGCGCAAGGCTGGCGCGCAGAACTTGCCCCAGGATAATGGCGTGATCACCACCTTCATATACCGCCGACTGACAGCATTCGAAACGCGCCAGACATCCCGCCAAGACCGGGACGCCCTCGACGTTCATGTCCAGCCCCATATCACGCAGCGCGAACCCGTCCCGCGCCACTTTCCAACATAGATCAGATTGATCCGCCGAAAGGACATGAATTGCGTAATGCTGAGCTGCTGCAAAAGTAGCGTAACGTTTGGACGCTTTGTCAGGGCACCACAGCACCATCGGCGGATCAAGTGAGACAGACGAAAAGCTGTTTGCGGTAATCGCAACTGGCCCTTGATCAGTCTGGGCAGTGACAATTGTCACGCCGGTGGCAAACTGAGCAAAAGCATCACGCAATTGGCGCGTGTTTTCAGCGTCAGGCACAAAAGCATCCGCCAGGACAGGTCTGGCCATTTCCACTATGGCACCTCTTTGCCCAAAGCCGCTTCGTAAAGCGAAAACCACGATTCACGATCCAGATCGACACGCAGGGCGTCTGTGATGGACTTGATCCGCTTTAGATTGTTTGTGCCCAAAACAGGCAGGATTTTTGCCGGATGTCGCAGCAAGAACGCCACCGCCACAGCGGCACGATCAACACCGTGTTCCGCCGCCAAAGCGTCAAGACGATCTGCCAAAGTGCCGCTTTGCGTCATCAGCCCGCCGCCTCCTAAAGGCGACCATGCCATCATCGGATGGTCATGTCGTTGGTGAAAGGCTATGTCACCATTGGTGAAGGGCGCAATCTCGGACAACGAAATTTCTATCTGATTTGTCGACAGGTTGGTCTTCATCGCGGATTGCAATAGTTCCCAGTCGTAGGGGCGAAAGTTCGAGACACCTACCGCGCGCACCTTGCCACTCGCGACAAGCGCATCCAAGGCCTGCCCTGTCTCCAGATGATCCATAAGGGGGTCGGGACGGTGGATCAACAACATGTCGATATGATCGATCTGCATGTCTCGTAGCGAGCAATCGACCGAATACTGCACATGCGCAGCAGAGGTATCATAATGCTTGACCCGTTTGTCCGCATAACGCCCGGCAGGCGCTACGATGTCGCATTTGGTGACAATCTCAATGCGGTTGCGCAGGTCGGGACGGGCGCCAAGAGCAGCACCAAGAACACCTTCGGCCACGTAACCGCCATAGATATCAGCCTGATCAATGGTTGTGATCCCCTGCTCAAGGCAGGCATCAATCTTTGCCGCGACATGGGCCGGAGACGTATCGGTGTCATCCGCAACACGCCACATGCCATAGACAAGGCGACTGAAAGATAAATCAGGGGTGATTTGGACACGCTCCATCAACGGCGTTCTCCTGTACCAAGGGGGGTCATTGGGGGGGCTTTAGGCACGCGGCCATAAGCGTGAGGCAACGAACAGGTCTGCATCTGAGGCAAGACGCGGGTGCCAAAATGGTCCGCTTCCTCAAGATGGGGATAGCCCGAAAGGATAAAGGCGCGAATGCCCATTTTTTGATAGGCTTCAAGTTTGCTGAGGACCTGATCCGTTGAACCGACAATGGCCGCACCACATCCTGATCGTGCACGGCCAACACCGGTCCACATATGGGGTTCAACATAGCCAAAGGCATCAGCGTTATCGCGATTTTTGGCCTGATGGCTGACGCCGAGTGATTTGGCGTCCAAAGCACGTTCGCGGATCACTTGACCTTGGTCATCTTCCAGCTTGGATACGATATAATCGGCATATTCACGCGCCTCTGCTTCGGTGTCACGCACAATCACATGAGTGCGCAGACCATAATCAAGCGTCCGCCCATACCGCTCAGCCACCGCATGCACAGCTTTCATGCGACTTTCCAATTCCGCAACCTTTTCGGGCCACATCAGATACACATCACAATGCTCGCCGCACAATTCCAATGCATCAGGCGAATAACCACCAAAGTAAAGCAACGGACCTCCCGATTGATACGGCTTAACCGGATCGGTCGTCAGATCTGTAAAATCATATACCTCGCCATGGTGGTTGATTTTGTCCTGTGTCCAGGCCTGTTTCAAAATCTCAACAACTTCGCGAGACCGTTGGTAGCGATAAGGGCTGGGCTCTTTTTGCCCCGGAAAATCAGACGAGATGATGTTTATGGTCAAACGGCCCTGCAACATATGATCAAGTGTCGCGATGGTACGCGCCAACATGATGGGCTGCATTTCACCACAACGCACCGCGGCAAGCATATTTATCGTATCCGTAATGGGCGCACAGCCCGCCACAAAGGACAAGGTGTCCTGCCCAACCTGATAAGAAGAAGGACATAGTATATTACGAAACCCGTTAGCCTCTGCCCTTTTTACAATTTGGGAACAATGGTCCCAACTGGACCGCAAATCACCGTCTGGCACCCCTAGGAACTGATAGTCATCCGAACAAAGCGCCGAAAACCAAGACACCTCAGCTGCATCCAAATCAACTGATGTCACTGGCACAACGGTCATTGCGATTCCCTCCAAGGTTAGCGTTGGTTTTTACTTGCGTACCTGTGTCGTTGATGTAAATCAATAGTGTATCAATTTTTCTCAGGCATCCCCCGTGATTGACCACGACAACAGCCCCACGGCACTTCCGATATACTTGCAAATCAGCGAGTTATTGATCCGTGAGATCGCGGCCGGTCGGTTGCCCGATGGGCAACGTCTGCCGCCAGAACGCAAGTTGGCAGAGCAATACGGGATCACGGTGCGCACCTTGCGAAAATCGCTTAAGGAGCTGACCAAACTGGGGCTTTTGGAAAGTGTTCAGGGATCTGGAAATTACGTGCGTTCCAACAAGGCCGCGCAAAGCATTTATTCGATGTTCCGGTTAGAGTTGATTGGCGGAGGTGGCCTGCCTACGGCACAATTTCTTGACATAATGGTGTGTTCCAAACCAGATGATCTACCCGATTTTGGAACGTCAGACACAGCATCGCGAATCCGGCGATTGCGGTTCTTGAACAAGACGGCCATCGCTGTCGAAGAAATCTGGCTGGATGCGGACAGCGGAACGGTCTTGTTGGATCAAGTTTCCGATTCCCTTTACCGCTATTATCAAACCAAACTGGGTTTTTGGATCACCCATGCTCAGGACGCCGTCAGCATTGCGCAAGTGCCAGACTGGGCACCAGAAGGCTTTGGCCCCTCCCCGTCAGAGATCACGGGCTATATCGAGCGGTTGAGCTGGGCTCAGGGGCCTGCACCGGTGGAGTTTTCGCGCACATGGTTTGACACCAGCCGTGCTCATTACATGCAACGCATAACCTAGAAAGAAGATGATGCAGAACATCACACAATACGGAATCATCGGGTGCGGCATGATGGGGCGCGAACACCTGCGCAACATTGCCTTGCTGCCCAATACCAACGTCAGTGCCATTTTTGAACCCAACGCAGAGATGGCCGCCCGCGCTCAAGAACTCGCGCCCGATGCCCGCATCGTGAACAGCCTTAGTGATCTGTTGGCCGTGCCTGAGCTTGATTGTCTTGTGATCGTCAGCCCGAATTTCTGCCATGTTGATCAACTGATCGAGATCGCGGGTACCCGTCCCTTGCCGATCTTGGTCGAAAAACCACTGCTGACTGACATGAACGATCTGCCAAGGCTTCGCGCATTTGAGGCCTCTTACCCCGCGCCTATTTGGGTCGCGATGGAATACCGGTATATGCCCCCTGTTGCGGCCTTTTTGGCGCAGGCCCCTGCAACAACCGGTGGCACCAAGGTTCTGTCGATCCGCGAACATCGCTTTCCCTTTTTGGAAAAAGTCGGGAATTGGAACCGCTTTAATGAAAATACGGGCGGCACCTTTGTTGAAAAATGCTGCCACTTTTTTGATTTGATGCGGTTGCATATGCAATCTGAACCCCTGCGCATCATGGCATCCGGGGGGCAAGACGTGAACCATTTGGACGAAGATTACGACGGGCAAACTCCGAACATTTTGGACAATGGGATTGTCATTGTTGAATTTGCGAACGGCACACGATCCGTTTTGGAACTCTGCATGTTCGCAGAAGGGTCCCGATACCAAGAGGAAATTTGTGCTGTCGGAGGACAAGGAAAGATCGAAGCTTTGGTGCCCGGCCCGGGACGTTTTTGGAATGCCGATCTTGGCCCTGCGCCGACACCAAAACTTGTCCTGAGCCCCAGATCCCCAACCGGCCCGATCACCAAAGACATCCCCGTTGACCCCGCTCTGCTGTTGGCCGGAGATCACAACGGTGCAACGTTCTATCAACATCAGGGTTTTCTGGAACTGGTGCGGGGGATGCGCAACGACCCCGAAGTGAGCTTTGACGACGGGCTTTTGGCTGTGTTGATGGGCATGGCCGCGCAAACTGCACTCAAGGAACACAGAACGGTTGAAATGAGCGAGTTCGCGTAGAACGGGGCTTACCCCGTGATTGGCGCTTCCTTTGCGCCCGTCATAAAGGCAACCGCATCAGACATTGTATAGTCCTTTGGGTTGATCACACAGAGCCGCCTTCCCAAGCGATGGATGTGAATACGATCAGCAACTTCAAAAACATGGGGCATGTTGTGGCTGATCAGAATGATCGGAATACCGCGTGACTTCACGTCTTGGATCAGCTCCAGCACTTTACGTGATTCCTTGACCCCAAGCGCCGCAGTCGGTTCGTCCAGAATAATGACCTTTGAGCCAAAGGCCGCAGCACGGGCAACAGCAACCCCCTGCCGCTGACCGCCGGACAAGGTTTCGACAGCTTGATTGATGTTCTGGATCGTCATCAGGCCAAGTTCGGTCAGCTTATCACGGGCCATCTTTTCCATCTTGGGACGATCAAGCTGACGCATGATTGTCCCCATAAACCCTGGTTTGCGAATTTCACGGCCCATGAACATATTATCAGCGATCGACAAAGCCGGTGACATGGCTAGGGTTTGGTAAACCGTTTCGATCCCCGCTTCGCGTGCTTGGATCGGGGATTTGAAGACGATCTTCCTGCCTTCCAGAAACACCTCCCCTTCGTCAGGGGTGATCGCTCCTGAGACCGCCTTGATCAGCGACGATTTACCCGCACCGTTATCACCGATCACCGCAAGAATTTCACCCGGCATCAAATCAAAGTCGCAATGGTCAAGTGCTGTCACCTTGCCGTATCGTTTCACAAGTCCACGACCTTTGAGAATAGGTTCCATTACGCGGCCACCTTTCTGATCCATTGATCCACCGCAACAGCAGCAATGATCAAGACGCCAATAAGCAGATACGTCCATTGCGCATCTGCCCCCATCAGGCGCAGCCCCAAAGTAAATACACCCACAATCAAGGCTCCGAAAAACGTGCCAAGGATCGATCCCCGCCCGCCAAAAAGCGATATCCCACCAATCACCACGGCGGTAATGCTTTCAATATTCAACAACTGCCCGGAGGTGGGGGACACAGAGCCGATGCGCCCGATCAACGCCCACCCAGCAAAGCCACAAATCAGACCTGCCACAGCATAAACAGAGATCAATGTGCCTTTGACATTCACACCGGAAAGCTCTGCCGCCTCGGGATCATCACCAACCGCATACACATGTCGTCCCCATGCGGTATGGCGCAAAATATACGCAAGTACGATCACCAGAAGGACCATGAACAAGACGCCAACCGTAAACACCGCGCCGCCGATCTTGAATTTTGCCCCAAGCATTTGCAGCAAAGGCGCATTCTTTGCGATATCTTGGCTGCGGATTGTCTCGTTGGCGGAATACAAAAAGTTTCCGGCCAAGACGATCTGCCACATGCCAAGGGTTACAATGAACGGCGGTAACTTCATCACCGCGATCAGCCAGCCATTCAGGTACCCGATAGCGGTGCCAGCAACCAACCCGCAGGCAACAGCGATTTCCACAGGCAGCCCATAGCGGAAAGTAAATTGCCCCATCACAACTGAGGAAATAACAGCAATAGCCCCAACGCTTAGATCAATTCCTGCTGTCAGGATCACCAAAGATTGTGCCGCTGCCACGATCCCGACAATCTGAACCTGCTGCAAAATCAATGTCAGCGCAAAGGGAGAGAAGAATTTAGACCCCAGCAACAGACCAAATACCACAATTGACGCCAGCAAAACGATCAAGGGTACAAGGGCAGGATTGACGTGTAACCAATGCTGGATGGTTCCGATCAGCCCTCGATGTGGCCTATCGAATTTTGCAATGCCATCGTCTGTTGTATCCACGCTCGACATGGTGCCCTCCCGTCACTGAAAAAGGGGCGAGCCATGCCGCCCCTCCTAGATAGCTTAGGCCAAATTGGCCCCGTTCGTCATTAGCCCCAGCAGAGGTTGGTGCCTTCGGCCGTATCAATGCTTTCTACGCCAGCCGCAGGTTCATCCGTCACCAACGCCACCCCGGTGTCAAAGAAATCCTTCCCCGGTGTATTCGCTGGTTTGGTACCGTCTTTTGCCCAGGCAGCAATCGCTTCGACCCCTTTGGAGGCCATCAAAAGCGGATATTGCTGCGAGGTTGCACCAATCACGCCGTCTTTGATGTTCTCTACACCGGGGCAGCCACCATCAACCGACACAATCAACACGTCGTTCTCACGCCCGATAGACTTGAGTGCCTCATAAGCACCTGCGGCGGCAGGCTCATTAATGGTATAGACCACATTGATCTCGGGGTCTTTGGCAAGAAGGTTCTCCATTGCCTTGCGACCGCCTTCTTCGTTGCCCGCTGTCACGTCATTGCCAACGATACGGCTGTCGTCTTCGTCACCCCATTTGTTGGGATCACCCAGTTCGATGCCAAACCCTTGCAAAAATCCCTGATCGCGCAAAACGCCCACCGTTGGTTGGGACACGGCCAGATCAAGCATCGCAATCTTTGCGGTCGCCGCATCATCTCCCAGCTTTGCAGCGGCCCATTTTCCGATCAATTCCCCTGCAAGAAAGTTATCTGTCGCGAATGTCATGTCCGCTGCATCAATTGGCGATAGCGGTGTATCAAGCGCGATCACAACCAACCCGGCGTCGCGCGCCTGCTGTACGGACGAAACAATAGACGAAGTGTCAGAAGCGGTCAGCAAAATCCCCTTGGCACCGTCAGCGATACAGGTCTCAATTGCCGCAACCTGTGTCTCATGGTCTCCATCAACTTTACCCGCAAATGACTTCAACGTCATACCCAGTTCGGCCGCCTTGGCTTCTGCGCCTTCTTTCATCTTAACAAAAAACGGGTTGGTATCCGTCTTCGTAATCAGACACGCCGTAATTGCATGTCCATCAGCGAATGCTGCACCGGATAGTGCAACCAATGCGACAGCGGATGTAGCGAGTAAATTTCTCATGATGTCCTCCCAGACTTTGTACCGACCAATCGGAGCGAATTTCCGCTGAACCTGCGGAACTGCCCTTAGGAAATCTGATTCTGGTTGGTGCGTCAATAAATAAATAAACTTGATTTATTAATTAGCCATTGTAGCTTTATCGCAGCAAACAATGCGTATAAGGCCTATTTATATGGACGGGTCTAAGATCAGAAACCTAAGCGGCGGGGTAAACCAGAGCGGTTTGCGCGACCACAACGAACGTTTGCTGCTTTCTATGTTGCAACGCAATGGCCCCATGCCCGGCAGCGATTTGGCGCGTGTTGCGGGCCTTTCGCCACAGACCGTCTCTGTCATCTTGCGTAAGCTTGAAAAAGATGGCCTGCTGGAAAAGGGCAAACCTGTGCGGGGCAAAGTGGGCAAACCCTCGGTTCCGATGGGGCTTGCCGCTGATGGTGTCTTTTCACTTGGGGTGAACATTGGCAGACATCAGGCGAAAATCGTTTTGATGGATTTCACCGGGAACATCCGCGCCGAAACCAGTATGACTTTCGACTACCCGCTCCCGCGCGACCTTTTCGCCTTTCTGCGCTCGGGCATTACTGAACTTACTCACGTTCTGCCAGAAACGCTTCGGGAACGTATTTGTGGCATTGGTATCGCGGCTCCGTTTGAACTTTGGAACTGGCATGACATGGTTGGCGCAACAGCCGAAGAATTCGCGCTTTGGAAGGGGATCAGCTTTCAGGACGAAATCGTTGAATTCTCAGACTTGCCAGTTCATGTCGTCAATGATGCCACAGCCGCCTGTCGGGCCGAACATGTTTATGGTCGCGGCAAAGAGTTCCGCGATTATGCCTATTTCTTTGTCGCCGCATTTGTTGGTGGCGGCATTGTTCTCAATCATTCGGTGTATGAAGGGCATCAAGGAAATGCCGGTGCCCTTGGATCCTTGCGCAGTGTCGGGCCCAACGGCGAAAGCCGCCAACTGATCGACATCGCGTCCATTCACCTTTTGGAAGCACGCCTTTCCGAAGTAGGGTTGGACCCCAGCGGCCTTTGGGTCAACGACGACTGGAGCCAATACGAACGTTACGTCGAACCATGGATCAGGCAAACAGCGCAGGAATTGGCCAAAGCCGCGCTTTCCGTCTGCGCTGTGATCGACTTTGAAGCGATCATGATCGACGGCGGTATTCCCGGTGATGTTAAACAGACCTTGGTCGAACGCACACGGCGCTATATCTCAAACCAAGATACCCGTGGCCTGATCCGTCCAAGAATCGAAGCCGGAGAAATGGGCCGAAAGGCCCGTGAGATTGGCGCGGCCTGTGGGCCAATCTGGTCGCAGTTTCTGTTGAAATCAAATGCCGGGTTGTCCGACATTGGGTAGCGGTCAAACACATGGTCATCAATGGCTAGACACACGAGACTGAACCCAGATTGACGTACCGCACGAGTCCAATTTGCATCTGTTTGAGCGCTATTAAGACATCCTCCCCTCATACCTTGGGGTAAATTTGAGAGAAACGAGAGGACATACCACAGCAAACGTCGGATGCCCCAGCAAAGCACACACGAACCAATGCTACGTTTGGTTTGTGGCTTTCGTTTCTCCTGAATATGTCACGCTCTACCGCTGTCGCAAGACCGCCCCACGCAACAGATCTTCGACAGCGGGGACTGCGGCCTCTGCAATTGCCAGAGTAGCACGTTCCAACCGGGCCGGGTTCCTGATCCTCCACCCCCAAAACCCACGCTTGCCACCTTTTGGCGATACCGCCTGTGCCGTCGCCATCACCCCACCGGATCCAACGTGGTAAAGAATAACGTCAGCCGCACCTTTCGATGGGTCCATACGGACTACGATCAGATAGTTGAACCGCTGCTCACGGGCGACATCAATCAAACCAACATCGCCCCGCCCAGCCGAATGCTGCGAGAGATTAACTAGCGCCCTAAAGCTACCGATATCTTCTGCGCGCTCGGCCAAGTTCCTCCACAGCTCCGTTTCGCTAACACCAGCCGTTTTCTGTGCGCCGTATACAGTGCGAGCGACCGCGAAACGGGCAGGCAATTCAAAATGATCAGGTGTTTTTGATGTCTGATGAATTTTCGGGGCATCGCTGACAAAGTTTGCTGCGCTACAGGCGCCTAGTAGAGCTGTGAAACATATGAGAATGAAGATTTTCATAGGTGGCCTCCGTATCTTTTTGAGTGAAGCTTTCTTTTAATGTGCAATTTACACATTTCACCTAAGCATTGCATCGTCAAGAAAAATGTGTAAAATGCACACATGCATTGGTTAGACCCCATCCTCACTCCCCTCGCGCGGCTCGCCATCCGCAACGGATGGCTGTTTCCGACCGTGGAACAGCGGCTCCGACACGCCTATCTCGAAGCAGCACAATCCGCTGATAATGGCGCGACGACCGACAGTAAGATCAGCGTCATGACAGGCTTGCAACGTCGCGACATCGCGCGTCTGCGCAACGAAGCCCCGCCCCTTCAAAATCAGCGCCGTCCTTTGGCAGAAATCATTGCGCGTTGGTGGGAAGACCCGGCCTATGACCCTAAGGGAATCCCAATTCAGGGTGTTGAGGGAAGTTTCACCGCTCTTGCCCGCAGTGTTAGACAAGATGTCCATCCCCGCACTTTTTTAGATGTCCTGATAGAAAGCGGTGCCGTCACTGCAATCGACGAAACAGTTCAACTAAAATCCCGCAGTTACAAACCTCTAGCAGGATCAGATGACCAATTGGCCTATTTAGCAGACAACGTCGGGGATCACTTCGAGGTAGCGGTTTCAAACGTGTTGGGAACCTCGGAAAACTATGAGATGGCGGTTCACTACAACGGTCTTTCGGCTGACGCGATCAAAGACTTGAAAGCACATTACCGGAGCCGAATGACGCAAACGCTAAAAGAGTTGGACACACTGGCCCGGGCTTTGCCAACAACTGAAAACGGTGATCATCGTTTCCGCGCAGGCGGTTATTTCTTCGATAATGCAGAGACCAAGGACACGTCACATGATCCGTAAAGCAATCGCGCTAATCGCTCTTGTCGCTCTGACAGCCTGTTCCGCTCCCCTTGAGACGCCCGCCCATAAATGCCCACGTGAGGGAGGCATAGGCGGAACAGGGGACTGCCCAGTCGAACAAGAAATCTCATGAATTGACCGCAAAATGCCGCATACAGCGACCCTTAAATCTAATGCTGCGGGTCAAAATGTGGCCCCGGTGTCGGCCGAGATCAATTCTTTATAGAGCACTTGGATACGGCCCATCACTGGATAATCTCCGGTTCCTATTGGCTTGCCATCAATCTCAGATACTGGCGTTTGTGCACCAAAGGTTCCGGTCAGGAAAGCCTCATCTGCACTATAGGTTTCAAACAGGGAGTAATTACGTTCAAAAACCGGGATGTCATTGTCATGGCAGATATCTATGACTTTCTGCCGGGTCACACCGTTCATGCAATAATCACCGCTCGAGGTCCAAACCGCGCCCTTGCGAACAATAAAGAAATTGCAGGCATTGGTCGTGTTTACAAAACCATGAGGGTCCAACATCAGACCCTCATCAGCGCCCGCCTGTTCGGCTTGCAAACAGGCCAGCACGCAATTCAGCTTGGAATGACTGTTGTATTTCGCGTCTTGGCTCATCGGCAGCCCTCGAACCTGAGGAACAGTTGCAAGACGGATACCTCTTTGCAGCCCTCCCGACGGTTTTGAATGCTCCATGATGATCACCAATGTCGGGCCAGAACGGCTAAGCGATGGATGTTGAAACGGCTTGGCCTTTTTCCCACGGGTTAACATCAAACGGCAATGCGCATCTGTTGTCATTCCGTTCGCTTCGGCCGTTCTATTAAGCGCTTCAAGGATGCCATTCCGGTCCATCCCAATATCAAGTGAAACGGCCTTACACGATCCAAAGAAACGGTCCATATGTTCCTCAAAGAACGCCCATTTGCCGTTGTACAGGCGCATCCCTTCCCACATGCCGTCACCCAACATGAAACCGCTGTCAAACACCGAAACCTTAGCCTCATCGCGGTGAAAAAGCTCACCATTCACATAAACTTTGACATCCCGGTTCCGAGGATCTTCGTCTGAATCGTGTGTGGTTATCTTTTCTTCCGGCATTGTGATGATCCCTTTCAACGGTGCCGCCATAAGAACCTAAGTTTCACAATTATCAACGCTGACTGCTGGCGAAATGGTGAGAAATCCAATGAATCTGATCATTGGCCCCATTGATGCCAACAGCTCAAAGCGGCAAGATCCATTGATATTTGGCCTGCTCGCGAAAAAGACCGACCTGCCCAGGCCCGAACCACCTGACATAGTCTCTCTACATTTAACTCTTTGGGGTTTTTCGCGTATCCACTGTATTTGCTAATGTACGCAATGTTTGGTGAAGGCCAACTAGGTCATCGCCCGATAAAACCCCCATGGGCTGCATTTTTCGCTTGTTCCGGAACCTTTCCCTCACTTAAGCGGCCAATAGCTTATATACTTGTGTCACGTCGGCACGACCTAGGGCGAGGGTTAGGAAAGTTCTTTTGCCAATATCAAATGTGCCACGCTCAACCACACTCTATCCAATTCGCTGGATAGAGAACCTTCTCATCTCGCTTGCACTGAACCCCGAAACAACCCGTTTCCACCATGATTACATGACGGTTCGTTGGGCAGTACGTGTAAAACCTGGCCTTTCCCCTCGACGGGTGCATCGCGCCTTCGACCAATTGGTTGCTCGGCACGACCCCTTGCGCCTGAGGTTTGTTGAAACAATCAAGGGGTGGAAAGCCGAAGTCCTCCCCCGGCACCCCATCGGATTAATTGTCGAAGAACACGGGCCCGCCAGCCCCCAAGAACAACAGGCAATTGTCGCTGATCGGATCCGCCGCCCCCTCACCGCTCTCTCCCCTGCACTATTCGAAATGTATTTACTTAAGTTTGCGCAATCTGGTGATGTCCTGATGCTGCGCGCAAATCATGCGATCATCGACGCCTATAGCGTCGCTATTTTGGTCGAAGAATTGCTGAAAAACCTCCTGAACATCCCCGTTGGAAAAGCGCCAATGACCTACAGCCGTTTCGTCGCTTTTCAGCAAGAAAAGGCGCGCAAACACGCAACGGAAGGCACGCGGTATTGGCAACAAATGTTGTTACCCCCCCCTCAGGAGCTAAATATCGGGCGGGCGGCGAAAGGTCTTGGACCGATGATTGGCAGCGCTGTCCAGCAGCCAATACATTGCGGCACCATACTACGTGAGGCTGATAGCGCCCGTGTCACCGCGTTGAGCCATGCGACAGGCGCATCCCCTTTCACGATATTGCAGACAGCCTATGCAGATACACTCTGCGCCATGGCCAATCAGGATACCGTTTTGATCAGCAGCATCTTTGGACGCAATGATGCCTCTCTTGCATCTTATGTTGGCCCTTCTATTGAAGTTGCGCCCATTCGCCACCACCAAGAGGGCAAAGGGCAGCTACATGCGATAAACAGAATGGTGAAAAAATTGTCTGACATTCAGCGATTTCTGCCATTTGACGGTTTGCACACAGATGGCCCTATCCTGCAAACCTACCAAAACAAAGCGGTTTCCTTTGACCGTTTCTGGATAACTCAACCGCTGCCAAGCGGGCGATTAAAGTCATCAACCTTTGGCAAGCTGTTCGCAAATGCGATGCGAGGGCCGTTGGTCTTGGGCCCGGTTTCGCTGGAACAGGTGATCATTCCAAGCCTGTGTCCATCAGATGCTGAATTAGATTTCACAATCAATTCATCCGAGCAGGGCCTCACTGCGGACCTATTTGCCAATGCGGCCGGATATACTCTGGAAGATCTAGAAACGCTCGCTGATGGCATTCGGACACGGTTGGCGCAGGATTGACCAACGCGCATTGCAAGCAATCATCAATAGACCAACCTGCTCTGACCGCTTGAAAAAGCTCAGACGGTTCATCCGGCCATGCGCATCTCCCTTAGCGACAAAAACGATGCCGCCAGCAAAAGCACCAAGGACACACCCGCAAGCAAGGCCCAACCAAACCCCGCAACAAGGGCACCTGCCGTAAAGGCACACAGGGTCGATACAAGCGCGATTACCATTTCGTTCGCCCCCTGAACCAACGACTTGTCTTCTTCAGGTGCGGCATGCGCAAGCATCGTTGTTGCACCAATGAATCCAAAGTTCCATCCAACCCCCAGCAGGATCAGTGAGACATAGAAATGCGCCGATGTCAGACCACTTATTGCAACAATTGAAGACACGATCAGAAATCCAAGACCAAGCATCGCAATCCGTTCAACACCAAATTTCCTGATCAGAAATCCAGTCATAAAGCTCGGTGCGAACATCGCAACGACATGCCAACGGATGACATCACCGGCAAGGGCCTCGCTTAACCCGCAGCCGATCATGGCCAAAGGCGTCGGCACCATCAAAAATACCATGATCCCCTGAGAAACAGCCCCCAGACCAATCGCAAGACGCACGGGTTTGTGTTTGAGAACCGAGAGAGACGCCAGACGAGCGCGCAAGCTTTGCGGTTGGTTTTGCGCGGGTTTTGGCAACCGGGTGAATACCAGTGGCACCAAACCAACCACCGAGATAGCCGCAAGTGCACCATAAGCCCCGGCAAGTGGAAAAGGCGCAAGCGCGTCTTTTGTGCGAATGAAAATCTCCGGCCCAACAAATGCCGCGATCAACCCAGAAGTCAGCATCAGAGAAATCGCAACAGGTTGCCATTCTTTGCTCACGGTTTCCGCGGCCGCGAAGCGGAAATATTGATAACAAGCAAGCGCAGCCCCTAATGCAAGATGCGCCACACACAACAGGAAAAAGCTGGCACTGAGCAAGGCCCAAACACCAAGCAACGCCCCGATGGTGGCACATGCCACCCCCGTGACAAAGCCAACCTTGCGCCCTCTTCTGCCCATAAGCAACGAAAACGGAGCAGCAGCCAACAAGCCCGCAAGCATCTGAAGCGACGCAGGCAAAGTCGCAAGAGCCGTTGACGGGGCCAACATCAAACCAGCCAAACCACCCAGTATGATCAACATCGGCATCGCCGAGCCAAGAATGGTGTTTGCAATAAGCAAACCAAGGTAACTGCCGTTTCGAGAGAAAATCGTGCTGCGCATTTCAGGTATCCAAATCAGAGCTTCTTGGAGCTCAGGTACCACATTCGCAACTTGTCAGAAATGTCAAAATGGTATCAAATATGGACATGATCAACAGCACCCGTTCCATCGACATCCTGATATTCGACGACGTCAGTTTGCTTGACGTCTCGGGCCCCGCTCAGGCTTTTGACACCGTCATGAACAACGGACGTAAGCAATACGTGCTGCGATATGTTTCGCTTGATGGAAAGCCGGTCAGAACAACTTGCGGTTTGCGGATCATACCGGACACAAAGTTTAACCCCGAAACCACACGTGATGACCTGCTGATACCCGGCGGAGCTGGCGTGGATGCCTTGTTGCAAAGTAAGACGCTCAAAAAATCAATCGCCACCCATCTGGATCGCAAGCCAAATGGTCGCGTCATTTCGATCTGCTCTGGCGCCTTGTTGCTGGCATCAGCCGGTATATTGGACGGACGTGCCGCGACGACCCATTGGTCCCGACAATCCGATACCAAGTGTTACAACCATGTTCGTTGGGATTTGGACCAAATCTCGACCTGTCAAGACAACGTCTTTACATCAGCCGGTGTCACAACGGGCATCGATCTTGCCTTGTCGATCATTCGCGCGGACCATGGACCATCGGTCGCCTTGTCCGTGGCGCGCGAATTGGTTGTCCAACTGCGGCGCACTGGTGGTCAAAGCCAATATGCAATTCATTTGGCCGGGCAGTTTACCCAAGATGATGCGCTGGCGGAACTGATCGAAAACCTTATATCCGCGCCGCATCTCGACTGGTCATTGGAAGCATTGGCAAAGTCAGCGGGCATGAACCCTCGCACGTTGTCACGGCATTTCAAACGCGATCTCCAAGATACACCGGCACAGTTTGTCGAACGCGTCCGGGTGGATCATGCCAAGGGTTTAATCGAGGACAAATTGCCTCTTAAACAGGTTGCACGACTTAGCGGATTTGGTGATCTCCAACGCATGCGCAGGGCGTTTCGGCGCCGATTTGGCATTCACCTCAGCGATTATGTCAAATCTTTTGTGGTCTAGGTCCAGCGCAAACCAAAACCGGGGCCGATTTCCCCTCAGGTTCAGACCCCTTCAAGAACCCACCTGCCCTGAACCACCTTTATTAAACGGATCGCAGGACCCTTTATAAAACTGATACTTAGGTAAAACTCTGCACTTTCTCAAATCTCCAATCGGCCAAATCACAATGGAGACACGAACAATCACTTGGGGCGCCGCTCCGCACCATGGATAAAAACCACCTTCGTGCCTCAGCCCGGTGGATGCAGCGCGCACATCACTTCACAAATAGGTTTCCAAGCTTGATCGCGCGCCAAAAGGTATTCAATATTTTGGGATATTGAGGTGAAAAGGTGGCGCGATGTGGAGCAAGTTTCTTGATCGTTTTTTGACCAAAATGATGGTGGCCGATTGCCTGAGCGTCACCTATCCGGATGGTACAACACGGCATTACGGGCCAGATACAGGTGCGCGGGCCCATCTGGTTGTTTCGGACAGCGCGACCATCCGCTCAATAATCCTTAACCCCGATCTAGGCCTTGGAGAAGGGTATATGGATGGGCGGTTATCGCCAAAAGAATGTACCTTGGATGAGGTGCTTGAGATCATTATCCGCAACCGGTTCAAAGGTTCTTTGCCGCCTTGGATGTTGATCGCCAACCGGACGCGTTTTCATTTGCGCAGATTCATTCAACACAACGCGCCACAAGCATCGCGCAAGAACGTCGCCCATCACTACGATCTGTCGGAAAACCTTTATGCGATGTTTCTTGATCAGGACATGCAATATTCCTGTGGGTACTTCCAAGACCCCGACATGACGCTGGAACAGGCGCAGATCGCAAAGAAAGCGCATATCGCCGCCAAATTAAGGCTCGAACCCGGCATGCGGGTGCTTGATATCGGATGTGGATGGGGCGGCATGGCACTGACCTTGGCGCAAGACTTTGGCTGTGACGTCAAAGGCATCACCTTAAGCGAAAACCAATTGGCAAGCGCAAAAAACCGCGCCAAAGCTGCGGGGCTCTCTGATCGTGTTCAATTTCAACTCGAAGATTATCGCCACACAAAAGGGACTTTCGACCGGATCGTTTCTGTGGGCATGTTGGAACATGTAGGTGTTCCGAACTTTGTCACCTATTTTGGCCGCGTGGCTGAATTGCTCGACCCTGATGGTATCGCTTTGATCCATTCGATCGCGCGATCAGCCCCGCCAATGGCGCATTCGTCATGGATAAACAAATACATCTTTCCGGGGGGATATGTCCCGTCACTGTCTGAACTTGCACCTGCAATGGAACGTTCGGGGTTATGGCAAAGCGATATCGAAATCTGGCGGTTGCATTACGCCCAAACCCTGCGGCATTGGCGCAGGCGATTTGAAGCCCACGTTGAAGAAATCCAAGCCATGTACGATGCCCGGTTTGTGCGCATGTACGAATATTACCTGACAGTTTGTATCTTGGCATTCGAGCACCAGATGCAGGCAGTTTACCATTTTCAACTGGCCCACAAACGCGACAGCGTCCCACTGACACGGGACTATTTATTGCGTCAGGGGTCAGCTCGCGCGTCGTGTTGAACCAATGATGCCAGTTTAATCCGCTGTATTTTGCCGGACGGCCCTTTGGGCAATTCCTCAAACACATGCACATGATCGGGCGCTTTGAAGCTGCCTACCCGTACACGACAATGCGCAACAAGACCGGGGCCGTCAATGTCCGTCCCTTCTTTGAGCACAACACCTGCTTCGACCTTTTCACCGTAATGTGGGCAGGCCAATGCAAAAGCCGCAGCTTCGATCACGTCGGGATGGCTGTAGAGCGCATCGTCAATCTCCCGTGGGGCAATGTTTTCACCGCCTTTAATGATCAGTTCTTTCAGACGTCCTGTTATAAAAACATAACCCTCCGCATCCATCCGCCCCAGATCCCCGGTGCGCAACCAGCCGTCGTGGGACAGGCTTTCGTCCGTTGCCTTTTCATTATCAAGATATTCGCGCATCACATTTGGGCCGCGCACAAGCAGTTCACCTTCCTCACCACGGGGCATTTCCTTACCAAGCGGATCAGCGACAACAACTTCGTTGCCAAAGGCCACGCCCGGCGATCCAATCTTGCGGGTACCGGGAGGAAGCGGATTTGACAGGATTTGTGCAGCGGTTTCAGTCAGACCCATCGTTTCAACAATCGGCACACCAAATGCAGCTTCAAACGCAGCCTGCACATCCGGTGACAACGGAGCAGACGCTGAACGCGCAAACCGGATGTCGGTTTGGGGTTCGGCTGTTTGAACCTCATGAAGAAGATATGAAATCTGTGTTGGCACCAATGACAGCCAGGTGCATTTCCTTTCCGCCGCAGTTTGCCAAAACGTCGATACCCGGAATTTTGGCGGGATGACCACACTGCTCCCTGAAACAAGCGGCCCGAGCAGGGTCACGCACAATCCATTGATGTGATACAATGGCAAAACGCAAAAGGCGCGATCATCTGCGGTCAATTCATGCGCGAGAACTGAGTTTGCACCACCCGCCAATAGATTGCCATGGGTCAACACCACACCTTTTGGCCGCCCTGTGGTTCCAGACGTATACATCAAAATCCCATCAGCTGTCGCCTTTACATCGGCATGGCCAGCCGGTGGGTTGGCGAATGCCTCAGAGGAAATCTGAACAAGCTCAGGCGGGGGCGAATGAGGGGGCAATGCCGATTTGATCAGGGATGCGGCCCCCTCATCATGCAGCACCAACCGGGTGCGGGAATGTTCCAAAACATAGGAAATTGTCTCTTGCCCGGCGACTAAATTAACGGCGACCGTCAAAAACCCACCGTATAATGCCCCTAAGATAACAAGAGCCGTATCAACATTGTTGGCCATCGCAAATGCAACACTTTCACCTGGCTCTACTCCACACTCGGCAATCATACTTGCCACTGCTTTCGCCCGTTTTTCCACTTCAGAAAAGCTGAGTGTTTGGCCCTTATCATCAATCAGATAAGGCGCATCAGGCGTCGCTTCGGCCTGCTTTGATAACAAGCTGCGAACCGAATGATTATTCACTGAATTGGTCGCAATACGAATGGTCATGCCTCAACCGCATCCCAATAGGATTGAAAGATGTCCGGCAAGCTTGGTTCGTTTGCAGGGATGGGGCGTACAACTTTGGTGGTGTTTAAGAAATGCGTGTAATTCAGATTCTCATCAATTGAATTCCCACCCCAGGATCCACACCCCATCGACAAGGAGAACGGCAAGCCATTCTCAAAAGATCCACCCGTCGCAAATGTATGCGCTTGGTTCACGATAATGCGGCACACAGGCAAGGTCAGACCCAATTCAACCGGGCGCTGTGAATCCGTGCTATGCAAACCAATGGAATGGCCCGCCCCCTGATGGAGCAATATACGCTCTGCCGTTTCAACGGCGGCCTTGTAAGTTGCGGCTCTGTAAAGGGCCACAACAAGGGACAGCTTTTCACCAGATTCCGGATGATCCTCTCCGATACCGTCAGTTTGTAAGATCAAAAACCTTGCCTTTTTCGGGGCTTCGATTGTCACGCCCGTTACGTCAACTACCTGATCAATATCGCGCGCAATGATTTGTCGGTTTAGATGGCCGTCCTGAAACAAGGTAGATTTCAACTGTTCCTGATCTGGCGCGCTTAACATGCGGCCCCCTGCGCGTGTCAGTTCTGCGACAAAGGCGTCATAGACCGCATCCACAACCACCAACGCGTTTTCCGACGAACAAGAGGTGGCGTTATCGAAACATTTTGAGGCTGCTATCTTATCTGCGGCAGCGGCCAGATCTGCGGTTTCGTCAACGATCACAGTTGCATTTCCCGCTCCTACCCCTATTGACGGCGTGCCCGAAGAATAGGCCCGTCGCACATTGTCTTGGCTACCTGTCACCACCAACAAATCCGCCATTTCCATCAACGCCTGTGTTTTGTCTTTGGCAGCAGGTGCTGGAACCATTTGAACAAGGTCAGTTGGCAGGCCAAGTTTGTCTAATTCGACATGGATATAGCCAATGAGCTTGTCACAGACTGCGACCCCTTTGGGGGAGGGAGCCAAGATAATTGCATTGCCGCATTTCAACGCATTGATCACGTTGTTCACAGGTGTCGCGACAGGATTGGTGGAGGGAACAATAGCAGCGATCACACCGATAGGGCGTGCAATCTCGGTCAGGCCTGTCTTTGTGTCTTCGGAAATAACACCACAGGATTTTTTGCCTTTTACATCGCGCAAAAGCCCCAACGTCTTGCGGTGGTTTTTGGTGATCTTATCTTGCACATTCCCAAGACCAGTTGTTGCAACCGCCATTTCTGACAGTTCCCTGTTACGATCCGGTTCCAAAAGTGACCAACCAACAGCCGCTGCGGCCAAATCATATCGCTCTTGAGTGGCGCCTTTTTCAAAGAGCCGTTGGGCTTTGCGTGCACGATCAATCTGCGAACTGATCAAATCAACGACAGAGATTTCAGAAACGTTCATTAAGGTCGTCCTTGGCTATTTGGCAACTGTTGATGGGGCGAGCTTGCGTTGTTTGACATGCCACACCATCCAGAGAATGAAACAGAGAGGTGTTACAAAGTGCAGTGCGATACTGTCGACAAACAACGTCAGCGTAAACACAATCGGCCCTGCAACTGCAACGATTTGACGTTCCATTCGGGCAAGCAAGCGACCGGGGATGGCGCCATAGGTTGCAGCTGACAACATGATGGTCGCCAGAAAATAAGCGCCGATCATGGCAATCGTCTCAAGCTCGATATTAGGAAATCCCAGAATATTGGGGAACGCCACGAACAAAAACGGCAACAAGAAACAGACGCCACCAAGTTTGAAACATTCCCAAGCCGTTCCCATGAACGTCCCATTCGAAATTCGGATCGCGGTCAGAATGCCCACCGCAACCGGTGGGGACAGAGTCGAGAAGATCGCGAAATAAAATCCATAGAAATTGGCCACCAACGGTTCAATGCCAAGATCAATCAGGGAGGGCACCACAACGATTGCAATCAGCGCATAGGCCGCCGGTGTCGGCAATCCCATGCCGATGACCAGCGAAACCAACATGCCCAGGATCAATCCAATCGCCAAATTGCCAGCGGAAGCTTCGATCATCAAACGGCCCAGCGACAAGCCAGCACCCGTAGTCACCAGCATTTGTACAATGATACCGATCGCCGACAAGATGACTGTCAACTTGGCCCCAGCCAGCGCGCCTTCCAAGAACCCGCTCAGCAAGTTATGCCATTTCGGGCGGAATTCTTTGGGACGCAGAAAGCTGAGAGAAATCGCCAGTACAATCCCCCAAAAACCACCCATCGGCGGAGAAAACCGCATCAGTAACAAAACGATCAGAACACTAAAGGAAATAACAAAAGACGGTGCAATCCACGCAATCAACCGCCAATCCACGGCCTGCTTGTTGAACGGGATTTTGCGAGACGCGGCGATGAGACAGACGATGCCTGACAAAACCGCAAAAAGGTACAAGATGGCCGGGACAATCGCCGCTGTTGCGACTTCAATATAGGAAATACCAAGAATTACGCTCATCAGGAACGCGCCCAACCCCATGATTGGCGGCAACAACTGACTACCTGTTGAGGCCAGCACTTCGATGGCGCCTGCTTCGTTTCGGGTGAACCCGGTGCGGGTCATTGTTGGGATGGTCATCGATCCGGACAAGGCGATGTTGCTCACCGATTGTCCTGTCACCATACCAATCAACAAACTGGCAGTGGTCGCCGAATAAGCCACCCCACCGCGAAACAGATTGCCAATCATATTCCCGATTTCACCGAACATATCGATGATCCGTGTGCCATGCAGGATGCCACCATAGACCAGCAACAAAAAGATCACATCCGCTGACAATGGCGCATAATTCAGAACACCACGTGGCCCCCCCATACCCGCCAGATAACTAACGATCAGGTTGGCGTCATATTTACGGCTGGTTGCCAGATCACCGGGTAACATATGCCCAAACGCGAAATAGGCCGCAGCAGCGATGCAGATCAAAGCAAGCGTCGGGCCCCAGGTGATCCATGCCACCGACAAGATTGAAGCGACCAGAAGCAAGCCAAAAGTAAAATCTGTGGAAGAGATAAACGGTTGGGAAAACTCCAACACCTTGGCCTGATTGATGAAATACATCCCGGACGCGGCGATGCTGACAAAGAGAACGGCGGCAAAAACCGTAAGCATGCGATTTGCAGCATATTTGACCACCATGACTTCGGCCAGGACCAACATGAAAATAAGTGAAACGTGGATTGTGTAATGTTCCATCGCACCTGTCAGCGATGACCATACCGTAGCGCAGCTATAGCCGATCAGCGCAATGGCCACGATCAACAGGAGCCCACGCAGGACCAACGGAGACCTGGTCTCTATTGGGGTGTCATTGTCAGTTTGGGTCGTCACAAGGAATACTCACCGGGCTGGGGGTTTCATTGGGCTGATAAAAGAGGCCTTTGCGCTATTCTGTGCAAAGGCCCGATGCGTGGTGATCTTACTCAACGAGACCAAGTTCTTTGTAGGCCCGCATTGCCCCGGGGTGGATGCGTTCAGGGTTCGTGCGCGCCATATTAGCGATGGAATCCGCGTCCCAAATGCCGCCTACTGCGTTGTATTTCGCGACTGTTGGCCCCATGGTCACCCAAAGCTTGGTGAATTCATACGCCATCTCTTCTGGAAAATCCTTATGCGCCGATAACAACACGTTGTTGCCAACCGTTGTGACAGGATCAGGCTGGTTGCTCATAGTGTTTGCAGGCAGCTCTCGAACCATAAAAGGGGCGCCGGTCTCTGCGATGTATGCCTCAATATCCGACGGATTGATTGACACAAAATGCCAGTCTCTGCCAGAACTCTCCAAGGTTTTGAATGGCCCCGCCTCCAAATTGTTCTTTAGGTCTTTTGCAGAGTGCAACACAACCGTGCCCACATCCGCGCGTCCATCCAAAAGGGCTTCAACATTGGCGTTGGGTCCCAGTGGGCTATAGCTCGCGACCTTGTCCATCAGACCAAGCCCCTCAACCATGAGACGTTGATGCATCCCCCATTCATTCTGGCTTAGAAGGCCAGTCGCAATACGTTTACCCTCAAAGTCCGTGGGGCTTTGGATCGCTGGGTCGGTTGCCACGAACAGATTGGAGCTTTGGGTCATCGTGCCAATGACCCGAAAGTCCTTGGCCGCCTCCAATGGTTCTGGAAAGAAAGGGGGTACCCCATTCGCCGCCGCCCATTCAACAACTTCCCCCGATCCGATCAAAGTGTTTTTCCAAAGGTCAGGATTAGAGGCGAAATAACGGACATTATAAACGAAACCTGGCGTTTCAACTGCAATCGGGCGCAGGCTCTCGTGAAAATCCGGGGCATAGGTCTGGACCGTGGCCCAAGCCAGATATGGCCCCGTCCCCGTGGGCGAAACCATAATGTCAACGTTGTCTTCGGCAGCGGCAGGCACTGCTATGAAGGCAGCAACACCAACCAGCGCCGCTTTGGCCGAAGCCATTGTGAAATGTTTCATATAAAGGCATCCCTATTGAGTTTTTCGCACCTGTGGTGGCGCGTTGTTCAGCAAAGGCGCAGTTAAAATTTGGGTGAATCGTCCCCAGACGAACCGCACAACAGAAGACTGGTGCAATCCTGGAGCATTTGCATAATATTAACTTTCTGCACCACCCATAAGGAAAAGCTATGAGGTACACTTTACGGCAACTTGTCTACTTTGTAGCGGCGTCAGACCACGGCTCAATCTCGAATGCGGCGCGGGCCTTGCATGTCTCCCAACCGTCAATCTCAAACGCGATCCTCCAGTTGGAAAAGCAGTATTCCGTTTCGTTGTTTTTGCGGCGGAATACCAGTGGTGTGCGCCTCACACCAACAGGCGAGTTGCTGCTGCGAGAAGCGCGCAGTGTCCTTGCACATGCCGATGATTTTGAAGCTTTGGCCACCAGCGTATTGAACGATATCAGTGGTGAAATCCGCGTCGCCTGTTTTGTGAACATCGCCCCAGTTTACATGGCCACAATCACGCGCCAATTTCAGGAAAAATACCCCGACACCCATGTCAAAATGATGATCGGCAACCAGCAAGAGGTCTTTGATGCAATCGACTCTGGCAGATATGAACTGGGCCTGACTTTCGATTTGGACTTGCCACAAGATTACCGTGTCGACCCCCTCGCCAGCTTTCCTCCCCAATTGATATTACCGGCCGGGCATCGGTTTTCCCACCTCCCGCACGTTGCTCTCAAAGACATGATAGACGAGCCGTTTGTGTACCTTGATCTGCCCCATTCAAGCAGTTATTTTTTTTCGCTTTTCAACAGTCAGGGCCTACACCTGCGACGGACACTTCCCGTCGCATCATTTGAAACAATCCGGTCCTTTGTTGGTAATCAGCTCGGTTTCTCAATCCTCAATCTGATGCCAAAAAATCAGCGCAATTATGACGGAACCCGCGTTCAAAGTGTCCCGCTCCACGGCACATTCCAACCTTTGAACCTGTGTGCCATCAGCTTAAAACGAAACATCTACAGGCGTTCAACTCTTGCGTTCTTTGATCACCTAAACGCCTTCTTTTCAAAACTTTAAGGGTGGCGAATATTCATCAAACTGCGTCAGGTCAAATTGCGCCAAGATATCCTCTGTGCAGCGAACAAATGATTTGATCCGGTTCATCTGCTGCAGGTCGGGATGGGTCAGCAACCACAGGTCCAATGACCACTTCTGAGGTCTACTTTTGAGGCACACAAGATGCGGCTCAGATGCCGCCAGAAAATGCGGCAAAAAACCGACGCCCATTTCACTTCGGATCGCTCCCAATTTGCCAATGAGGCTATCATATCGTGCCCGGACACGTGCGTTGGGGTACTCCCGCATGCGCCATTGGTTTGTCGTTACATGAGAGATCGAATGATCATCGCCAACCCAGTCTAGCTGCTCCAGACCAACGTGATCGCCAAATTGGCTGAGAAGAGATTTGTGCACGTAAATGCCGTATCCTATTTTGGCAATTTTTTTCCCAACCAGATTATCAGGTGGCGTATTTGCAGCGCGCAGCGCCACATCGGCATCCCGCTTCGTCAGGGACGCAAATTGAGGGGAAATCGACACTTCAAGCTCGATACTTGGTTGCCGTTCTCTGAAACGTCGCAATACCGGCAACAAAAGGCTTTGCGCGATAAAATCGGATGTCGCCAACCTGATTGTACCAGACAGCCGAAGGTCTCTTCCGGCAAGTCGCCGATAGGCTTCTTCCACACTCTGATCGATGGTCAAAGCCATTCTGCCAAGTTCTTCACCGACTTCTGTGGGTTCATATCCCCGCGGTCCGCGATGAAAAAGCACAACCCCCATGCGTTTTTCAAAGGCATTCAGCCGTCGCAAGATTGTTGCGTGATGTAACGCAAGAATACGGGACGCTCCGGACAGGCCCTGACCCTGCGTGATCGCCAGTACCAGACGTAAGTCTTCCCAATTATGATCCTGTGCGTTCATGTTTCAGCCTGTTGAGTTACGCACAGATACCCTCTCAAATTGATGACTGGTATGTCAATATTACTATGCCTTATCTTTAGACAAGGCTCTAAATACGGGCACGAAATTTCCGCGTTTTGTAAAGAAGGACTGAATCGCATGCCACTTACACTCTACGACGTACCCAAATCTGGTCACTGCCACCGCGTCCGGTTGGCGGCCTCTTTGATGGGGCTCGATCTCAAATTAGTTCCGGTTATGGAAATGGAAGGCCAACGGCAGGGCGCTGAATATCTTGCGATCAATCCGCTTGGGCAAGTTCCGACCCTTGTCGATGGAGATGCAATAATTCGCGATTCAATCGCGATCATTCAACATCTGGAACGCGTCCATGCATCAGGCAAAGGCTGGATGCCAAGCGACACAAATGAACGTGCGCAGGTTGATGAATGGTTCGCGGTAGCGGCAGGTGTGATGTTCCGGGGCCCAAATATGGCACGGCTTATCAAATTGTTCAAAATGCCCGGTGACCACGAAGCAGCGGCCGCCATGAGTGCCAAAGTGTTTAACCTGATGGAAGATCATCTAGGAGATCGGACCTGGCTTGTTGGCAATGGTGCCACGCTTGCAGATGTTGCTTGCTATTCCTATGTCGCGGTCGCCAATGAAGGTGAATTGGATCTGTCGCCGTACCCTAACGTTCAACTCTGGCTAACCTCAGTTGAAGGTTTGGACGGTTTTGTTGACATCCCGCGTTCCTAGACCCGTGCGCGATGTCTGGCATGTAGGCGAAAAACAGATGCACAACGCCCTTAGCGTTGGGGACCGGATGCGGGACCGAGGTGCAGTTGTTGTTCGTGACTACATGCCAGACCAACATCGCGATTTCTTTTCAGATCAACAGCTTGTTATTCTAAGCGCTTTGGATTCCAAAGGGCATCCCTGGCCGTTTCTTCGAACTGGTCCACAAGGGTTTATGACATCGCCGTCAGCCAAAGAGCTTTGCATTACGTCCCGACCAACTGCATTCGAGAAATCCGATCTAAACCTCAGAACTGGATCAAAGATCAGCGTCCTCGGCATCGAATTTGCATCAAAGCGCCGCAACAGATTGAATGGCACTATCACGAAAGCCACCGCCGATAGGCTTGAGATCGCCGTTGATCAAAGCTTTGGAAATTGCCCGCGTTACATTCATCCGCGCGACGGTTTGCGCAGGATTGAACCCGCCCCAATCGTCAGCGAAGGTCAACAATTGACTGACGCGGATATTGATCAGATCAAAGCCGCAGATTCATTGTTCATTGCGTCTCGTGCGCCGGAAATCAGTGCGGACCGGCGTTTTGGTGTTGATGTCAATCATCGCGGCGGGCTTCCTGGTTTTGTTCATGTGACCGCAGACAGACATCTTGTCATCCCCGACTACGACGGCAACAAGTTCTTTAACACCCTCGGCAATCTCCTCTTGGATCACCGCATGTCCTTGATGTTCTTTGATTTTGATCAAGGCAACGTCCTTACGCTTGCCGGGGACGCACAGGTCCTCTTGGATGTTGGTGAGAAATCAATAGAGTATGGTGCAGATCGGGTCATCCGCGTCACACCCCACCAAATTATGCGCGCAGGTTCGGCTCTCCCTTTTCGCTGCGAGCTGCGCTCATTGTCGGGTGATCCGCCCGCGCCCGGCCTGATGAAGGATAACAAATGACACCCCCCTGTGAGCTGTCCGCGCAAGAAGCGCGGCGTCAAATTGCGAATGCCACCCTTAGCGTCTCAGCATTGCTTGAAAGCTGCATCGCGCGGATTGAAGAGCGCAATCCCGAAGTCAACGCGGTGGTTGCCACCTGCTATGACAGCGCCCGCCGCGAGGCCGCAGAAATGGATGCCAGCCGTGACAGTTTGGCAGAACTGCCCTTGCTTTTCGGGCTGCCCGTTCTGATCAAGGATTTGATCGATACCAAAGAGCTGACCACCACTTATGGCTCGCTTTGCTTTGACCAATATGTCCCAGAAGAAGACGCCGCCATTGTTCGAAAGCTCAGGCAAGCAGGTGCGATCATATTAGGCAAAACAAACACGCCAGAATTCGGTGCTGGCGCAAATACTTTCAACAAAGTCTATGGAGCCACCCGAAACCCATATGATATACGCTTAACTTGCGGCGGATCTTCTGGCGGATCTGCGGTGGCGGTGGCCTGTGGGATGGCGCCCTTGGCAATTGGGTCGGATTTTGGTGGCAGCCTGCGTATACCTGCTTCGTTTTGTGGCATAGTCGGAATGCGACCGACGCCGGGCCGTGTACCTTGCACATCTTTGGCCGTCGGGAATTCTCCTTTGTGGACCGAGGGGCCGATGGCGCGGACTGTTGCGGATGCTGCCCTTTGTATGGCGGCCATCGAAGGATACACCCCAGCCGATCAAAGGGCAGTACCGCTATCCGAACCCACTACGTTAAGCGCGATAGATCTAAAGGGGGTGTCTGTTGGTGTTTCGGCAGATTTGGGCGTGGCCCAATTAGATCATGCCATTCGGGAAACATTTGAGACTGTGATCTCGAAAGTTTCAGGCGTGTTTTTTCGGATTGAAAGACTGGACCCAGATCTGTCTGCAGCCTCAGACATCTTCGAAACCATTCGTGTGACGGACACTTACGCCACAGCACATGAGTTGATGGAGACCCAAGCAGACAAGCTTGGCGATAACATCCGCAAAAACCTTTCGCAGGCGGAAAAGCTGTCGCTCATTGATGTGGCAAAGGCCAGCGCCGCGCATACGGTCCTGTTCAAAAAGTTTCAGAGAATATTCGAAACGCAGGATATTTTGATCGTCCCTGCCACCGCTGTGTCACCCTTCCCGGTCGAACACGCCTTTCCATCGGCAATCAATGGCGAGCCAATTGACGACTATTTCGCATGGTATGCTGTGACTTGGACACTTTCCTTGGTTGGGTGCCCGATCGTTACGGTACCGGCGGGCAAAGATCACAATGGCATGCCATTTGGCATTCAGGTCATAGCACCCCGCCATCGCGATGGGCTTGCCTTCAGCGTTGCCGCAGCGCTCGAAACAGCTCTGGAAAAGCTGGGTGTTACCTGAAATCCGATCACTCAAGCATGGGCTGGCAAGGCCTCTTTTCAGTTCAAATTGCGCGTGCAGGCAAAGCTTGGCTTACGCCGATCATGCTGTCCCGTGTGATCAGTGTTGCGAGCTGTTCTTGTGTCCACCCTTGGGTGCCCTCAGGTCGCATAGGCATCACTAGATAACGCATGTCAGCCGAACTGTCATGGACGCGGACTTCCACATCATCAGGCAGTTCAGTACCAAATTCGCGCAACACTTTTCGCGGCATCCGCACAACATTGGCACGGTAACTGCGGCTCTTGTACCAATCCGGAGGTAACCCCAGAAGTGGCCATGGGTAGCAGGAACAAAGGGTACAAACGACAACATTGTGCAGGTTTTTTGTATTTTCAACCACAATCAGGTTCAGCCATGTTGGGTCCAGTCCGATCTCCCGCGCGGCTTGGCTCGCGTCGGATTGCATCAGTGCGTGATACTCCGGCTCCTCCCAGGCCTTTGCGATCATCGCAGCACCGGCATGGGGACCACGATCATCCATCTTGAGGTAGAGCTGTGTCAGTTCGGCTTGCGTCAACACCTGCTTTTCAATCAAGAGTTCGCGTAATGCGATCTCTATCAAACGATATTCGGTAATTGGCCCATCTTCTTCGTCGGGCTGGTTTGGATGCGGGTGATGATCATGCATTTTTTATGTCCATACTTCGGGTGCAGGTTTCAGCCAATGTTCAAACACTTCGACTTCCAAAGTGTCACCTGAGGGAATATCGTCATCAGGCCAAATATCTTTGATCGCGATCCGCACTCTGTACAGAGGCACAGCTGGCAAACCGTCCCTGCGATAGGCCAGTTCTTCGGGGTTTGCGAAATCGCCGCAATACCTTTCAATCATACCGCTGAGGCCGCGCACATACCAAGGTGTCCGACAATGCCCGATGGGGTATCCTTGGACAATCATCACCGCATCATGTGGCTGAAATCTAGGTGCCATACTTTGCCTTTGTCTTTGCGATCTTCTGCGCAAACTCGTGGTCCGTAAAAATACCCCGCTCCACCATGACCTGTGACATCGCCCAAACCCATTGTTCATAATAGGTCAGACGTTTGTATTTTTCATCGCCCATGCCTTCGACCGTCCGACGCAATTCATCAACCCGCAACAATCCTTTTTGCGCCAAAAGTTCGCGCACGGCATGCACGCGTTTTTCCCAAGGCGCATACTCATGTTCGGATTGATCAAGAGGCAATTCAATAAGCCCACCCAAGTCATGTATGCCGCGAAATTCATCCATAATATCAGACATCTAAACGCCTTTCCTTTGCTGTCGTGCCGCGGCAACAGATGTGCCATAAGCCTTGATCCGATCATTCAACCCCGGTCGACCTGCAGTTGCGACAATCGATGCGATATCTTGGGCACGGGTATCGGGCCGGGTCAAACCGAACATCGTTGAACTGGAAAATCGTGGCAAGATAACACTGCGTCTGATTTGACTTTCGATGATCTCAGCCCAGGAGGACTGCGCGGCAACTCTCGATACCAAACCGATGCTCAGCGCTTCCTCTGCTGCAATACGTCGCGTATCTATCAACAAGTCGCGCGCCTGTTCGGACCCAATCAAATTGGCCAACCGACGTGTCCCAAGCGCAAGTTCAAAATTCCAGCCCGGCATCTTGAATGTTGCGGATGGGTCCGCGACCCGCTTCCAACACGCGGCCATCAGATCAGCACCTGCACCTATGACGTGTCCTTGACAAAAGGCGAGCGTTGGAAACGGTGCATGATATATCATTTGCAACATTGTTTCGATGCGCAAAAACCGATGCAACAAATCGCCGTCCGACAAAACGTCGATATCGGACAAATCAAATCCGGCGCAAAAATTCTGACCTTCGCCCAGAAAGACGCAAGATCGCACGTCATCCACATTTGATAATGTCGAAATCAACGCTTCGACCATATCCACGTTCAACGCGTTTGACGTGTCAGGACTTACAAGCGTGATCGTTAAATGGGGACCAGATTTTTCAACCTTTATGGGCATGCTCTAATGTCTGGTTTCATCTGCAGTGACAAGCAGACCAAGTTCGCCCAGCACCTGATCAGTGTGTTCCCCCAGAACCGGTGGCGGTGTTGTGATTTTTGTCTGTCTATCGTCAAACCGCAATGGCGATCCAAAAGTCTTTGTTTCGCGCCCCCCCGGCAAAGTCATGTCCTGAACCCACCCCATATGACGGACCTGTGGGTCTTCCAGAGCTTCGGAATAGGTATTTATCGGACTGCTGGGCACTCCGGCTTGTGCAAAGGCGACAAGCCAATGGGCCGTTGGTTTGGTTACGAATACCTCTTCGAGCAACGCAAGCAACTCTTGCTGATTTGCGGCCCGTTTGCTTGGGTTCGCAAATCGGTCCTGTTCCGCCCATTCAGGTTTGCCAACGACATCGCACACAGATTTCCAAAGCTTGTTGTTACCCGCCGCCATGCCGAAATACCCGTCAGCAGCTTGAAAAGCCTGATAAGGTGCATTGCGCGGATGTGCTGAGCCTAGCTTTTGAGGGTTTTTACCGGTCCCGAAATATTCGCTGGTTTGAAGCGCCGCAACTGCAAGCGTTGCCCCAAGCATGGCCACATCGACATGTTTGCCCTGCCCTGTCAGCCCAACCTCAAGCAGACCAGCAACAACACCATATGAACCGTAGAGCCCTGACACGAAATCACAGAGCGGCACACCGCTTTTCACAGGTGCCCCTCCCGGCTCTCCTGTGACACTCATCACACCTGCCATCGCCTGCATGGTCAGATCGAATCCGCCTTCACGGGACCGTGGGCCACTTTGGCCAAAAGCTGAAATCGAACAATACAACAGCGATGCTTTTTGTGCATTCATGGTTGCAAAGTCGATTCCTAAACGCTCCATCACACCGGGCCGGAAATTTTCGATCACCACATCCGCAGTCAGGATCAGCGCTTTCGCTGCCGCGATGCCGTAGTCTGATTTTAGGTCAAGAACCACCGATTTTTTACCGCGGTTGATAGAGGCAAAATTTTCAGAATAGCCGTCATTCACCGGCGGCCACATGCGCATTGCATCCCCCTGCGCCCGTTCGACTTTGATGACCTCAGCCCCCATATCCGCAAGCAACATGCCGCAAAACGGGCCCGCGGCAACTTCGCAGAACTCGATTACCCTTTTTCCTGCAAGAGGCATCATCGGGTGTATTCCTTAAATATCATTCACTTACAAAGAGCCGTCAACGAATCTTGATAGCGCCAGCGGCATTTCGAAAAATATAGAACGTAGTTCTGTATTATGAAACACCCAATTCCGCTCAACGCAGCCGCAGATATTGCCAGCTCAATTTGGCAAAATCTTTCAAAGATGTGCCAAATGCATCGCGCCGACGTCGATTACGGACAAACTTGGAAAGTGTGGGGAAGTCTGTGTTTCTCTGAAAACAACCAAGATCAAACGGAAGTACTGGGGACCGGACCCCTTGTTCCTGCCCCTCGGGTCTTGCCCCTAAGCCAGCCGCGCTGGATTCGGGACACCTTTTACCGGTTCAAACAGGATGACTTTCCAGCGCCTGTGAATTCGCCCTGACGTCCTGTGGGAGCCGCCGAATGCTGGGCGGCAACGTGGAGGCAATTTCAGCTATCGAGGACACTGCAATCAGGGGGGCATCTCGCAAGGATGGGACAAGCCCGATAGGCCCGTGCAAACGCTCTATTGCGGCCTCAGATACCCCAAAATGCCGCAGTCGATCCAGCCGACCGGCATGGGTGCGGCGGCTCCCAAGGCTCCCGATAAAATGCGCAGGTGTCTTGAGGGCAGCGCGCAACAATTCCGGCTCCCATTCGTGATCATGAAACAACGTCAAAAACGCCGCATGGGCATCAAGCGTTTCCAGGGACACGTCCTGAGAAGGGGATGTGAGATGAACCGGTGGCATCTGCGTAAGCCTTTGCACCGCAGCAAGATCATCTGTATCCGGTGACAGACAGGCTACCTCAAACCCGGTCGCGTGACCAACCATCGCCACCGCCCGAAAAATCGCACCACGCCCAGCCAATACCAACCTGAATTGCGGTTTGTATTCAAACCGAACAATCGTTTCAGCGTCCTGTGAATTGACAGGCAAAGTGAAGGTCAATGTCCCCACTTGCCGCGCGTCGAATGCCATGCCCAACCTGGTTAGAGCGTCTAGATCCGGATCGGGGTCAATCAGCACCGACAATGCCCCACCACATGGCAACGTCAAATCGGCATATTGCGAACCATCGCCATAGCGGAGCAGCTTTTTGGCACCTGATTGCAACGTATCCAATGCGTGCAGCTGAATGTCTTTGTCGATACATCCGTTCGACAGATACCCGGTCATCTGCCCATCTTCATCTACAACCGCAAGCGAGCCAAGCTCGCGTGCGGCCCCCCCTTCGATCGCGACAGACGTGACAAGGGCAAACCATTTGGTTTGCCCTGCCAACTGCAGTGCATGTGCGATGATCCGGCTGGGATGTTCCGCAAATGCTATTGGATCACCCAACGGCTTCCTCGTTGACTACGTCAGCAAAGGATTTAAAGAATTTCGCTGCCAGCTTTTTCGCCGTACTTTGAATAAGACGGCTACCAAGTTGGGCAATTTTACCGCCTATGTCTGCTTTTGCTTCATACCGCAAAATTGTCGTATCGCCATCAGCGGTCAAAGTAACATCAGCACCGCCTTTCGCGTGCCCCGCAGCACCGCCACTCCCTTGACCCGTCAGTGAAAACGCATCCGGCGCCCCGGCTGTGTCCAATTGGACGTCACCGCCAAATCGTGCTTTGACCGGACCAACTTTCAAGACAACTTTTGCCTCAAGCTCTGTGTCGGAATGTTTGATCAATTCTTCACACCCCGGGATGCATTGTTGCAAAATGACAGGGTCATTCAGGGCCGCGTACACACGATCTTTGGGTGCATTGATGATTATTTCGTCTGAGAGTTCCATTTAGAGTGTCCTTTTCTTAACAACAGGGAAATCTGATTTGGTCGGCTTGCTCAGGCGTAAGCGCCCACTTTTTGCGGAACCGGTTGAACTTTTTGATGAGGTTTTTCATAGAGCGAACTCTACTTTTTGACACAACGCGGTATATTCCTGCGGGGTGTCGATGTCGGTGTAGAACCCGGCAGCAGGCAACAAATGGCGCTGTACCAAGTCTGGGTTGTCGCGCGTAAAACGCATGCATCCGGGGCGCTCCGGGTTTGCGGTCAATTGTGAGCGCAGCACATGTGGAACGACAATCGGATTACCGCGCTTGTCTGCATGAACAGGGACTGACACCTTACCAGGGTCAGCATTCCGATGCGCCGCAATCAAAGCGCGGATGTCTTCGGCTCTTAGCAAAGGCTGATCGCCTAAGCCGATCAACAAAAGAGCCGCATCAGCTGCGTGGCCCAGACCAAATGCAACGGAGCCTTGTTGGCCGTCCTCATATTTAGAATTGAAGACGCAGGTCACGTCAGCTTGACCAAGCGCGGCCTTAACATGCGATGCATCATGCCCGGTTACCACGGTTATCGGGCCATCGATGGCCGCGCGATATTGCGCGACAACCCGGCGGATCATCGCCACGCCCCCCACAGACAGCAACAGTTTGTTGTCAGCCCCCATGCGCCGCGATACCCCGGCCGCCAGAATGATTGCGGCAACTTCATGCATTTTCGGACCATTCCCCCGCGCGACGGACCTGAACAAGTTGCGCAAGAATGGACAGCGCGATTTCCTCTGGCGTTACAGCGCCAAGATCAAGGCCAGCGGGTGCTTTAACGCTCTGAACACGTATCGCATCAGCCCCCCCATCGATAAGTTTTGCCGCTAGAGTTTTGTATTTACGTCGACTTCCTACAAAGGCGACATATTGCGCAGGCTGATCCAACGCTTGTTGCAGCGCCTTCACATCACCCTGACCTTGGGTCGCAATAACGATAACCTGTTGGGTATGAGTCGGCGTGGCCGAGACATCCGGCGTTTCTGTGACAACAGCCCAATGGAACTGCGGGGCAAGTGCTGCCAATGCATCTGCCACCGGAGAGCCGCCCAAAATCACCAGCTGCGGCATCGGCAGACATGGTTCGATAAAGATATCGATGCTGCCTTTTGACGGACAGCCATTGCGGGCAAACCTTGTGCCATCGATTTCGTCCCCAGCGCTGACGCCCTTGTTGGCCAGCAATTCCTCAGGAGCGACAGAGACAAGTTGCGGCTGGCCGCTGCTTAAGGCCGCCAGCGCCGCCTTTTTGACCGCACCTCGCGTACAACCGCCACCTAACCAACCATGCAAGATCGTCCCATCCGCGCCCAGCAACGCCTTGGCCCCCGGTTTTGCAGCCGTGGCACCTGCCGTCCGCACGATTGTGGCAAAAGCAAACGGTTCTTCTTTGGTTCGCAGGTCATTGGCAACATCTGCCATATCCGACGACAGGAATTCTGCGGGGGTCATATCGTGATCACCTCACGCTCAAGCGCGGCAAGATCCGCCAATGTGTTCGCGGCATAAAACAGATCAAGATGAGGGAGGGCCGCGGCCATTCCTTCTGCCACCGGCGCATAATCGCGCCAACCCTTCAAAGGGTTTAGCCATATGATCTTGCAGCCCCGTTTCTTGAGGTCACGTAACGCAGCGTCCATCACCTCTGGCGGGGCGGTGTCATACCCATCCGAAAGGATCAACACAACGCTACGCCCATCAACGAAACGTTTGGCATAGGTTCTTGAAAACCGGCCAAGCGAAGGCCCAATCTGTGACCCACCACCAAATCCATCCGCCATCAGCGACATCCGCCCAATTGCACGCATCGTGTCTTTGTCGCGCAAGGCCTCAGTAATGCGAACCAATCGGGTATGGAAAAGATAGGCATCCGCTGTCGCGTCGCTACGCATTAACCCAGCCAGAAACGCCAGAAAGACCTGCGCATAAACAGTCATTGATCCCGACACATCACACAAGGCAACGATCTTGCGAGGCCGATCAGGACGGCGTTTGCGCATCAGGTGCAAAGGCTCTCCGCCAGTGGCAAGGCTTGCGCGAATGGTCTTGCGAAAATGCAGTCGGTCACCTTTACGCGCCGCAATTCGTCGGCGGGATCGGCGATCGCGCAGGGCTGCCCCAAGCTTGCGTGCAACGGTTTCGGCTTCGGCAATGTCTTCGGGACGGACCAGATCGCGCAGATCTTTGCGCATAAGATTGCGCACATCCACCGCGATCAGTCGGCCCTCGCCGTCACTTTCAGCCTCTCCTTGTCCACTATCCGGGGTATTGGCAGCCCCTGCACCACCTGCGTCCTCCCCATTCGCATCGCGAGAGGAGTGCATGTTTTCATCACTTTTACTTGGTGCGCTGGGGATGACCTTTTGTTTTACACGGCCCGCATCCATCCAAAAGCTGTCAAAAAGGGCATCAAATTGCTCCACCTCTTCCTTGCAGCCCGTGCAAACCGCTTTCAATGCCTGTCGGCTGTGATGCGGCTGGCTGGCATCAACTTCACAAAGTGCGGCCAAGGCCAAATCAGTCTCTGACACCCCAAGGCGCATCCCATTCTCGCGCAGATGCGCGATAAAACCGGTCACCCGAGCGGCAGGTCCGGGATCACGCGCGGCAAAACGGGTGACACGTCTCATGCTGCGCGCCCCGCGATACGGCTTGCGACTTCGGAGGTGATATGGGCACGGTCGCTTTGTGTTTTCAATAACGTGCTTAGCGTGTGTTGCAACGCCGCCGGGTCATCGGTCAGATCAGCGATACCAAGCCCCATCAAAGCCGCCGCAAAGTCGAGCGTTTCCGCGATGCCGGGCACTTTCTCCAGCTCTTCTTCACGCAGCTTTTGTACAAAACCTACAATCTGAGCGCCCAAACGCGCCTCGATATCAGGGCATCGCGCGTGTAAAATTGCCAGTTCTGTCTGGCGATCCGGATAATTCACATAAGAATACAAACACCTCCGCCGCAATGCATCAGACAGATCACGGGTGCCGTTTGAGGTCAGGATCACAATCGGACGGCTGGTCGCGGCAATGGTGCCAAGTTCTGGGATGGTAATCTGAAATTCCGACAGGATTTCCAAAAGATAAGCTTCGAATTCTTCGTCAGCGCGGTCAATCTCGTCGATCAGCAAGACCGGCGGCTGGTCTTGCGTAATCGCGGCAAGTAACGGGCGTTCCAACAGAAAATCGCGCGAGAAGATGCGATCTTCCACCGTTTTTCCTGTTTGTCCATCCTCCGCAGCGGCTCGGATGGTCAATAGTTGACGCTGATAATTCCATTCATAAATCGCCTGAGCCGCATCAAGCCCCTCGTAACATTGCAAGCGGATCAGCGTGGTGTTTTGCTGCGCCGCCAAGCTGCTGGCCAATTGCGTTTTCCCAACACCAGCGGCCCCTTCAAGCAACAAAGGTCGGCCAAGTGTCAACGCCAGATGCATCGCTACACTCAGATCATCAGAGGCCACATAGCCATCTTCGGCCAGGGCCGTTTGGAGGTTATTCCAGGTCATTTCATTTTCTCACTAGAGAAGCATCCGGGCCCAAACATTCGTCGGTCCCGGATACCCATAGGTGTCACCTAGTCGTGCAAACCGAGCTCATTGGCTGTGCGCCAAATCCGCCAGTGATCATGCGGCATATTGGTGTGCGTGTTGCCAAATGGGCGGAACGCATCCTGCACCGCGTTTGAGAAACAAGGCACACCCCCGACATGCGGGCTTTCTCCAACACCTTTTGCTCCAATCGGGTGATGTGGGCTTGGGGTGACGGTAAAGTCAGTTTCATAGTTGGGCACTTCCCACGCGGTGGGCAGGAAGAAATCCATCAATGTCCCCGTTTTGACGTTGCCCATATCGTCATAGGCAATCTCTTGTCCCAAGGCCACGGCAAGCGCTTCGGTCAAACCGCCATGCACCTGTCCTTCGATGATCATCGGGTTAATCCGCGTGCCACAATCATCCAACGCATAGAAACGACGGATTTCTGGCACCCCGGTATCAACATCAATATCCATGACACAGATATAGGCCCCAAAAGGATACGTCATGTTTGGCGGATCATAATAGCTCACGGCCTCGAGCCCCGGTTCAAGTCCCGGGATGGGCTGATTGTAAGCGGCAAAGGCGATTTCCTTCATCGTCTTGAATTTTTCAGGTGCCCCTTTGACGACAAACCGATCAACGTCGAACTCCACGTCATTGTCATGCACCTCAAGCAAATAGGCCGCAATCATCTGTGCTTTGGCACGGATCTTGCGTCCGGCCATCGCTGTGGCCGCCCCCGCAACCGGAGTGGAGCGTGAACCATAGGTTCCCAGACCATACGGCGCCGTATCGGTATCCCCTTCTTCAATGGTGATACTATCTGCTGACAAACCAATTTCTGAAGCAAGTATTTGCGCAAAAGTCGTGGCGTGTCCTTGGCCTTGTGAAATGGTACCCAAACGCGCAATCGCTGAGCCTGTGGGGTGAATGCGAATTTCGCAACTATCAAACATCCCCAAGCCAAGGATATCGCAGTTTTTGACAGGCCCTGCCCCAACAATCTCGGTAAAGAAGCTCAGGCCAATTCCCATCAGCTTGCGTGTCTTCCCGGCCTTGAAGTCTTCGACACGTTGGGCCTGTTCAGCGCGCAGACCGTCGTAATCAACAGTCTTTAACGCCTTGTCCCACGCTGTATGATAATCGCCGCTGTCATATTCCCATCCCAATGCCGCAGTATAGGGAAACTGTTCTTTCTTGATAAAGTTGATCCGACGCAATTCGGCGGCGTCCATGTTCAACTTGATGGCAAGAACCTCGATCATCCTTTCGATGAAATAGACAGCCTCAGTTACACGAAACGAACAACGATAGCTGACGCCGCCCGGTGCCTTGTTTGTGTACACTCCATCCACTTCAAGAAACGCGGTTGGGATATCATACGACCCGGTACAGATGTTCATAAACCCAGCAGGAAATTTGGTAGGGTCCGCGCAGGCGTCAAAGCCACCGTGATCTGCGGTCACATGGCAATGCAATCCGGTGATCTTGCCTTCTTTTGTTGCCGCGATTTTACCTGTCATGTGATAATCACGCGCAAAAGCGGTGGTCATCAGGTTATCCATCCGGTCTTCGACCCATTTTACCGGTTTGCCCGTAACGATGGACGCCACCACAGAACAAACATAACCGGGATAGGCACCAACCTTATTCCCAAAGCCACCGCCGATATCAGGCGAAATCACACGGATGTTGTGTTCCTCAAGACCTGAAATCAGCGATACAATTGTGCGAATGGCGTGAGGTGCCTGAAACGTTCCCCAAAGCGTCAGCTTGCCATTTACCTTGTCCATCGACGCAACAGATCCACAGGTTTCCAGCGGACATGGATGGGTGCGGTGGTAGTACATCGTTTCCTCTGCAACGACATCCGCATTTGCAATCACTTCTTCGGTTGGCTCTTTGTCACCGGCATCCCATGTAAAGATGTGGTTGGGGTGCTTGCGTGGCCCATGTGCGCCATCCGGAATGGACCCATCTTCGGCCACCAGATCTTCACGCAACACCACATCCGATTTCAACGCCTCGAAGGGGCTCACGATGACGGGCAGTTCTTCGTAGTCAACCTCGACCAGTTCGATGCCATCAGCGGCAGCAAAACGGTCTTCGGCAACGACAAACGCCACCTCTTGGCCTTGGAACAGCACTTTGCCGTCAGCCAACACCATTTGTTTGTCCCCAGCCAATGTGGGCATCCAATGCAAGCCCAATGGCGCCAGATCAGCCGCCGTCAGAACCGCCAGTACACCGGGAACTTCTAATGCTGCGGCTGTATCGATATTTTTGATCCGCGCATGCGCATAAGGAGAACGCACAAAGTCGCCAAACAACATGCCGTCCAGTTTGATGTCGTCGACATAATTGCCTTTGCCTTGCGTAAAGCGGGCATCTTCGACCCGTTTGCGCGAACAGCCCAAACCCTTAAGGTTGTCAACGCGTTCTTCGCGAGTGATTTCGTCTTTCATTCTGCAGCCTCCTTGGCGGCGCTCATCTCAGTGGCAGCGGCTTGGATGGATTTCACGATGTTCTGGTACCCTGTGCAGCGGCAAATATTGCCCGCCATGCCAAAACGAATTTCTTCTTCGGTTGGGTTTGGGTTTTCTTCCAACAGTTTGGTCGCACGGGTGATCATCCCGGGAGTACAAAACCCACATTGCAAACCATGGTGTTCCTTGAAGGCCTCTTGCAGCGGATGCAAATCATCGGGTCCGCCAATGCCTTCGATGGTTGTGATTTCTTTGCCATTCGCCTGAGCGGCGAACATGGTGCATGATTTCACAGATTTTCCATCAATGGTCACCGTGCAAGCGCCACAATGCGATGTATCACAGCCGATATGAGGCCCGGTGATGTTAAGCCGTTCCCGCAACGTATAGATCAACAATTCGCGCGGCTCAGCGAGAAACTCTTCTTCCTTGCCGTTCACGTTGAGTGAGATATGCATTTTCTTTGACATGTTGTTCTCCTAGGCCCGCGACCATGCGCGTTCGATCGCCCGGCGCAGAATGACGCCAGCCACGTGTTTCTTAAAGGCAATCGGACCACGGTTATCGTCGGTCGGGTCAATGTCGTCCAACATCGCAGCGACAGAGGCTTTCAAAGCGGTATCATCCACGGAAGTGCCCACCAAAGCCGCACCCGCGGCCTCTGAGAAAATCGGCGTATCGCTCAGGTTTGTCATCGCAATAGCTGCAAAGGTACAGGCGCTGCCCTCTTTGACAATTTGAACCGCAGCTGCTGCTGTCGCATAATCACCGATTTTGCGCTTTTGCTTTTCGTAGGCATGCCCCCCTTTGGGCAAGGGAATGGTCACGGCCGTCAAGACCTCATCATCCTCGCGCAGAGTCATAAAGGCCGCATCGTAGAATTCGCGCGCAGAAACCTCGCGTTCCCCGTCCAAACCGACAAGCGTAAAGGTCGCATCAAGGCATTGCATCAGCCCCGGCATGTCGTTCGCAGGATCACCGTTTGCAACATTGCCGCCAACCGTTCCCATATACCGAACCTGCGGGTCAGCAATTTGCGTTGCCGCTTCCTTTAGGATCGGCGCAGCCGTAGCCAGACCGGCATGACCGATAATGTCAGACTGTGTGACCATCGCACCGATCCGAATGGCATCGGCGCCGATCTCGATCTGGGACATTCCGCTGACGTCCTGCAGATCAATCAGATGAGGCACGTCCGCCATGCGCAGCTTCATCATGGGGATCAGGCTGTGCCCCCCAGCCATAACACGGGCATCGTCCCCGTGTTCCTCAAGAATGGCCAAAACGCCGGCCATGTCCTGGGGTCTATAATACTCAAATGCCGCTGGAATCATCGGCTCTCCTCCCTAAAAGCGATTTATTCTTGCTGAAGGAAAGCTTGCATGCAGCGGCATGCCGAGGCTCTATCAAATCAATGAAGAACGGGTATTTTGCACGAAATGCGCGCTAGGATGCACGAAATGCGCCAGCCTGCGAAGCGAGCGCACCTTGTATCACCTTCAGCTTGGACCGGCTGACCGGTGCGGGCGGCAAATCCGCTCCGTCAAAGATGCATCGCCCTTTGTCTTTGGTACGCTCAAACCGCGCGACCCGCGTTGGATTGACCAGATAGCTCCTGTGCGTCTGAAGAAAGCCAACGGGCAACAACCGCTTTGTGGCCTCGGTCACGGGCCACACGCAAAACAACCGCTCTTTTGCCGTATAGACTTGGGTATAGTGCCCATCCGCCCGAACAAACAGGACATCACCGGACCACACAAAGACCTTTCCACCATCGCGTTCGCATGGGATTTGAATACGGTCTTTGGCTTGAGGTACGTCGGGGTGTTTCACATCCTCAACGGCCTTATCCATGGCAATGGCAGGTGACGGCACCACGAGATAGGTCACGCTCACCCAAAGGCAGGCCCCAAAAATTACAAAACTGAAAAAGATCACACCAAGAGCCAAAGTTTCATTGCTCATGGTCGGACCAAATTCAGCAAGGCTTGGCACGGCAACAAAATTTGTCCCCGCCATCGCCAGAAAATGAACGGAACACACAGCCGCCGCAAAACAGACTGTCCCAAGAAGGATATTTTTGTTTGAGCGACGCCCGTATGCCGCCCAGATCGCGAGAATACACAAACCAATCGCAACCACAGATGAAACAATGACCCCAACAGGGGAATAAACCGCGCGGCATAGTTCCAGCCCGGCCATCCCGATATAGTGCATCACCAAGATGCCGACCCCAACAATCCCGCCGGCAAGGGTGATAATTTGCGGGGTCCGTTCCGTAAAATGCAGCAGGATCAACGCTCCACCAACAATCAGGATCGCGGATAAAGCGGAAACCAATGTGATGGCGGCGTCATAGTAGAACAAAGTCGGAAGCTGTAGCCCAAGCATCGCGACAAAATGCATTGCCCAAATCCCGCCGCCAAGCGTGATCGCAGCAAGCGCCACCGACATTTTGCGTTGAAACATTGGTTTGGCCGCAAGGTCACGCGTTAACGAAAGCCCCGTAAAACCTGAGATCAATGCAACCACGGTTGACATCAGAATCAAATAATTACTGTGGCTGACTGTTAAAAAATCCATAGCGCGTAAGATGCCGAAAACTCAGTCCATTGGCAAATGAAGAGTATGAGATCACGGGCCGGTTGCGCTTTCTTTTGCCTCGCCAGCCTACGGTTAACTGCCGAGATTGCGGGTGCCGGGTGGAACACTCCGTAACGTCAGAAAAGAATCCGGCTTTCAAAACTGGTCTGACCAAGTTAGCGTCTTGCATCTGGGAGGAGACTATTATGAAACGAATGAATTCACTTTTGTCCGGCGCCGCAATGGCATTTGCATTTTCGCTGGCGGGCCCTGCGGCGGCCCAAGATTGCCCACACGGTGATTTAGACAAACGCTTTTGCGATGTAGACGGTGATCTGATAGCGGACACGCCGACGGATCCTGCGGATCAGGTTGACCCTGATACGCTTATCTTTGCGTATACCCCCGTAGAAGACCCGGCCGTTTACAAAGAGGCATGGTCCGACTTTCTGACGCACCTTGAAGCCGAGACCGGCAAAAAGGTTGTGTTTTTTCCGGTCCAGAATAACGCGGCTCAGATCGAAGCAATGCGTTCTGGCCGTTTGCATATTGCGGGTTTCAACACCGGATCGAACCCATTGGCGGTGAACTGCGCGGGGTTTAACCCGTTCACGATCATGGCTTCAAAGGACGGAAACTTTGGTTATGAGATGGAGATCATTACATTTCCCGGTTCTGGCATCGAAAAGGTCGAAGACATCAAAGGCAAACAATTGGCGTTCACATCGCCAACGTCCAACTCCGGCTTCAAAGCACCAAGCGCGATCTTGAAAGGCGACTTTGATATGTTGCCTGAACGCGATTTTGAACCTGTCTATTCAGGCAAGCATGACAATTCGATCCTTGGCGTGGCCAACAAAGACTATATGGCGGCCTCCATCGCGAATTCTGTCAAAGCGCGCATGATCAGCCGTGATGTCATCACCGAAGATCAGGTCAAGGTGATCTACAAGTCGCAAACCTTCCCCACCACGGGATTTGGGACTGCACATAACCTAACCCCGGAACTGAAAGGCAAAATTCGCGATGCGTTTTTTAATTTCGAATGGGACGGCACGTCACTGCAAGCCGAGTTTGAGAAATCAAACGAAGGTCAATTCCTACCTATGACCTATCAGGAGTTCTGGGAAGTGATCCGCAAAATCGATACCGCGAACGGTGTCAGCTATACATGTGAATGACACATGATCGGGCGGGTCTTTGGGCCCGCCTTTTCCAATAGAATTGAGGTAGGAGGGCTTTCATGCTGCGGCTTGAGAAGCTTGTTAAGACATATAAAACGGGCGATCAGGCCTTGAAAGCTGTTGAGATCGACGTTCCAGAAGGGCAAGTGCTTGCGTTGATTGGCCCTTCTGGCGCCGGTAAATCAACTTTGATCCGCTGCATTAACAGGCTCGTCGAACCGACCTCGGGCAAAGTGTATCTGGGGGATGTTGAACTAACAGGTCTGTCTGCAGGCAATCTGCGTCGTGAACGCCGCCGGATGGGGATGATTTTTCAGGAATATGCTTTGGTTGAACGCCTGAGTGTGATGGAAAATGTTCTGTCGGGTCGTTTGGGGTACGTGGGGTTTTGGCGCAGTTTTCTACGGCGGTATCCGCAATCAGATGTGGACGAGGCCTTTCGTCTGCTGGATCGGGTGGGCCTTGCCCATATGGCGGACAAACGTGCGGACGAATTGTCAGGCGGTCAACGTCAGCGGGTCGGAATCTGCCGGGCCCTTATCCAAGACCCGGCGCTGTTGTTGGTGGACGAACCAACGGCATCGCTTGACCCCAAGACATCACGCCAAATTATGCGGCTTATTTGCGAATTGTGCAAAGAACGCGGCTTGGCCGCTATCATCAACATCCACGATGTCGCCTTGGCGCAAATGTTCGTGCAACGGGTCATTGGATTACGATTTGGCGCGGTTGAATTTGATGGCCCGCCAGAGGGGCTGACCCCTGATGTGCTGACCACAATTTACGGCGAAGAGGATTGGGAAGCGACCATCGAGACCGTCGATGCAGACGAGATTGAAGAGGCCGCGATATGACAGATGTCGAAACGCTGGTTGGCAAGCCGTGGCGCAAGCCCCCATTCATCAAGCGACCATGGCTCAGATGGACTTTGCTGCTTGGATTTTGTGCTTACCTCATTGCTGCATACTTGACGATCGAGGTAAATTGGTCCCGCGTGTACGAAGGTCTGGAACGGGGCAAGAAATTCATCTTGGCGTTTACGAACCCCGATTTCACAACCCGATCTTCGGATATTTACGAAGGCATGATGGAAAGCATCATCATGACGATTTCAGCCTCGGTTGTGGGGATCGCAATTTCGATCCCGATTGCTTTGGGCGCGGCGCGCAACATCGCGCCTTTGCCGGTCTATTTGATCTGCCGTTCGATCATCGCCATCAGCCGGGCCTTACAAGAGATCATTGTGGCGATCCTCTTGGTCGCAATCTTTGGCTTTGGACCTTTGGCCGGTTTCCTGACGCTTAGCTTTGCAACAATTGGTTTTCTATCCAAATTGTTGGCCGAAGACATTGAGAGCATGGACAAGGTGCAGGCCGAAGCGATCAAAGCGTCGGGTGCTAAATGGACGCAGTGGATCAACTACGGCGTTCAACCTCAGGTCATGCCACGGCTGATCGGGCTAAGCATCTATCGTCTGGACATCAACTTTCGCGAAAGCGCGATCCTTGGATTGGTGGGCGCGGGCGGTATCGGGGCCACATTGAACACCGCATTTGATCGATACGAATACGATACGGCCGCAGCGATCTTGTTGCTTATCATCCTCATTGTCATGGCGCTTGAATACCTCTCCGGCATCATCCGTGCGAGGGTTCAATAAATGCCTGTACATGATCTCAAGGGGAAAAAGACCTGGCAACGCCGCACGTCAAGAGAAAGCCTTGGGCATTGGGTCATCTGGTTGATCGGCGTTGCTGTATTTGCCTATTGCTGGCAACAGATTTCGGCGGCAACAACTTGGTTCTTTGTTTGGGATGCCCCCCGCATCGCCGACGACATCTGGACCCGCGCCACACCTCCGCGTTGGGAATACATCAGCCAATTGGGCAAGCCCATTTGGGACACGCTGAATATCGCGACTTTGGGAACCATCTTTTCTTTGATCCTTGCCGTGCCAATCGCCTTTTTGGCCGCACAGAATACGACTCCATCGCGGTTTTTGGTCCGCCCGATTGCGCTGTTGATTATCGTCTCAACCCGTTCGATCAATTCACTGATCTGGGCCTTACTTCTGATCGCCATCATCGGACCCGGCGTTTTTGCCGGTGTTGTCGCGATTGCAATCAGGTCGATCGGATTCTGCGCCAAGTTATTGTACGAAGCGATCGAGGAGATCGACCAAACACAGGTCGAGGCGATCACAGCCACAGGTGCGTCACGCTGGCAGGTCATGGCCTATGGGATCGTCCCACAAATCCTACCCGCCTTTGCAGGGATCGCTGTGTTTCGTTGGGACATCAACATCCGTGAATCTACTGTGCTTGGTCTGGTTGGTGCCGGAGGTATTGGCTTGCAACTGTCCTCTTCTCTCAACGTGCTTGCCTGGCCTCAGGTGTCCTTGATCTTACTGGTGATATTGGCCGCTGTTGTGTTGTCTGAGTGGGTGTCCGCCAAGGTACGGGGTGCGATCATTTGAACTTTGCACAGGCCATTGCCAGCTACGAAGCTGTGCGCGAACGCCTGCCTGCTGTGAGAGCAGAGGGAGCATGTGTTGAGCGACCCAATCTTGACGCGCTCGCGGATGAATTCGACGTTTTCTTGTTGGATGCTTTTGGGGTTCTCAATATCGGAGAGACACATATCGATGGTGTACCGGAGCGTGTGAAGCGGCTTCAAGCCGCCGGAAAAAGGGTAATGATCGTGTCAAATGCGGCAGGCGTCCCTCATGCTGGATTGATGCAAAAATATCAGCGTCTTGGCTATGATTTTGCATCTCAGGATTTAATCACCAGCCGCAAAGCCACCCTTCATGCGCTGCACAATGCCCCCCCTCTGAAATGGGGATTGATGGCCTCATTAAGCGCCGGGCAAGGTGATCTTGAGCCGTTTGATATGACCTATTTGGCCGAAGATGCCACCATTTACGATCAGGCCGAGGCATTTGTAATGCTGGGCAGTGCGGAGTGGACAGAAACACGCCAATCCTTGCTCGAGGCGTCTCTCAGGGCGCACCCACGGCCCGTCTATGTTGGAAACCCTGATATTGTCGCCCCGCGCGAAACCGGCTTTTCAGTAGAGCCGGGGCATTACGCGCATCGATTGGCAAATGAAACAGGCGTTGAGGTTCAGTTTTTTGGCAAACCTTTTGGCAATATCTATGATCTTGCATTTGCTCAGCTTGGATCACTCGACCGGAACCGCATAGTGATGGTTGGCGACAGTCTTCACACAGATATTCTCGGCGGACAAAACGCGGGGGTCAAAACGGCGCTCATTTCAGGCTTTGGGCTTTTTGCCGGGCACAACGTTGACGGCCCTATTTCCGCGTCCGGTATCAGGCCAGACTATATCTTAAATCGCCCCTGATCTAATATTGCGTCATGCCGATGGTTGAGGCCATTCAATTGGCATCAAACAAAGCTTAATCCCGGTCTGCGCCATTGTTCTCTTGTCTGGGCATCGGATATTCCTCCTCAGCGCCCTCTTTTCTGCCTAAGCTTTCCCCTTACGAAACAGTTCCACATTGTTTTGCAGTCGCTCTCAGTAACAACACAGAGTAAAGGCGGTGAACGGGAATAAGAGCACGCGTGACAAAATCCAGTCGAGGCTCGTCGTCTTTGGATGCGCAGGTCGGTAAAACGGCGGACCCAAACAAAAGCAGTGATTTAGACAGGTCCGTGTCAACGGGTTGCACCCAAAGCCACGTCCGGATTGGACCATGCCCGACGTTCAAAACCATTTCTCTTTCGGTTCGAACATCAACATGCCAAACGCCGAATCTGTCAGATCGGCCATCCGCCAGTTTCTCACGATCTTTGGGTTCTGTGTTTGCTGTACCAAACAATCGCAAAATCAATATTTCCAACCGAAACAACCAAGTGTCAAAGAACGTATTTGCATAAGTTTTAAGGGTGATGTCCCCTTCCACCTCAACAGCGTAACAATCAAAATAGGCCCCCGGCAAATCAACATATTTCGCAAATCCACTCTCAGGAGGAACCTTTGATCTTCGGGGCATCGTCATAGTTCTTTTCCCTTATTTGCCGTACCGAATTCTCTTAGAATGGAAAGACGCGGGATATGGCGCCCCTTGTATAGGTAGCGTGCCCAGTGGCAAAAAACCCACGTCAAAACGCCTGCATCAATTTCAATTTTTTCGACGATTTGGCTATGCTGTCCCAATGCGATTACGCGCAATGAATGCCGCCATGATCTCACGCCCGCGCCCTGTTCATCGGATACAAACGAGAACGTCTTTTCATCCAGGCTCAAGATTTCCATGCGGTAAGGCTGATAAGGCATGATCCCAAAAAGTGAAACGTCGACGTTGAGCACCTGCCCCGCGTATATTGCCCCGCTTGGCAATTTGCGAAACGTTACCTTGCCTTTGACAACACGCTTCAACAGATCGAGGTTGGTAGCGATCTGCCAGACAGCCGTCGCCGGGTACGGATAGTCGTGACTTAAGTGGATCGTTTTTGGCATCTATCGTTCCATCTTGAATTTTGCAAAACATTTGTTATGTTATGGAGCAATTGTCAAGCGGGTACACACCATGATGAACATCACTTTTGCACTTGGCGCCGGGGTATTCGGTCTCATTTTTGCTCTTCATTTATTTGCAGGTGGGCAGAGCATCGCAAAACCCCTACTAGATCAAACAAACCTAAATCCCGTCGTTCGCCTGACGCATTATTATTGCTGGCATATTGTGACAATTTCGTTGGCACAGCTCGCCCTTCTGTTTGGATGGGCGGCGATAGCCCCAAATGCATATCCACTCGCTTTGATCGGAACCGCCACAGCCTTGGCATTCTCAATTTGGGGACTTGCGCTCGTGGTGGCCACCCGGCAAAAATTTAGGCATATGCCACAAGGTTTCTTGTTCTTGCCTGTTGCACTGTTGGGTCTTGCTGGATTGCTATTATGACGCGCAAACGATTTCGCCGCGAAGATTGGTTGGAACTGGGGCTAAATCGGCTTGGCGAAGGTGGGCCTGAGGTGCTGAAAATCCACGACCTCTGTGCCGCTGCGGGTCGTACTATTGGGTCGTTTTATCATCATTTCAAAGATATGGATGTCTTTCTTAATGAGCTAGGGAAGTATTGGCGCAAGACCCACACAGACAACGTCATTCAAACAGTCAACGCCTTGGACAATCCAAATGATCAGGCCAGTCGGTTAGCAGCAATTGCCAGCCAACTGAACACCTTAAGCGATTTGGGCATGCGCCGGTTGGGGGAACATCGCCCAGATATCCAGATGCTCGTGACACAGGTCGACCAAGAGCGCATACGCTATTTGGCTGACATGTACCAAAGACGGTTTGACGTCCCCTATGATGACGCCAGGACGCTTGCTGAACTCGAGTACGCCGCGTTTGTTGGCACACAGGTTATCTGGCGCCAAAACGCAAGAGAAACAGGAGAGCGGCTGGCGCAGACATTCTATGAGCTGGTCCAGAACCATCTGTCCAGCGCCAAAGATCATCCCTAAAGGGCCTGCTGTCAACTTTTCACGTCACCGCACGACGTAAACTGAACAGTCGGAGTGGCGGACGACACGTGCGGCGTTAGGGCCAAGCAGATAATCCTTGAAATCGGGCCTGTGTGCCCCAATCACGATCAGGTCGGCTTTGGCCAATTTGGCGGCCTTCAACACCTCTTCATAGACCGAACCAACAGCCACAATGTGACGCACTGCCGCGTTTGCTTCTGCCCCAATTGCCGCCAAAACGAGATCATTGAGGTGTTCGCACGCCCCATCCTTTGCGGTTTTCACATCGTGGTCCTTGAAATAGGCCCCAACCACCGACGCGCCAAAGTCAGGCACGACAGTGATTACATCCAACTGCGCGCCATCAAGATCAGCGAGCTTTTGGGCTTGCACCACGACATTGGCATCTTCGCCGGGACGGTTGATATCAACGGCACATAAGATTGTCTGGCTCATGCGGTCTCTCCTTCTTTGATAGCAGGCGTGCCCCGGCCAAGCTGCAAGAACCCGATAAGCGCCAATAGCAAAAACGCGGGAATCCAGATCAATTCTTTTGGCAGTTGATTTGACGCCGCCTGCACATTGGTGATCGCAACAGGATCGTCACCGTAGAAATCAAAGGACGACAGCGCCTCAGCCAGCCCTGTGCCAAAACCCGGCTCATCCAACTTTTGCACCTCTCCCTCAGGCACAAGGATAACACCCAGCGCATTTAGACGCGCCTCAACACCTTCCACATCAGGTACAACCAATGGCACTGTAACATCCTTCATTTCGAAAGTATCAAAATCAGGACCAGAGATAATGGTGCGCAATGTGCTTCCGGGTTCTGCATTGGCCAGCGTTTCACTAAAGGCCGCAGGGGCAATTTCGTCAAACGGCGGTTGAATTTGGTTCATAAAGAAGCCGGGACGGAACAACGCAAAGGCGATGACCAACATCAGCAGGGTTTCCCAGATCCGGTTCTTGGTCAACCACCATCCCATTGTCGCAGCCGTAAACACCAGGATGCCGATAGTGGACACAATAAAGACAATGACACCCTGATACCACGTCACATCGATCAACAGCAGGTCGGTGTTAAAGATGAACACAAATGGCAGGGCCACTGTCCGAAGGCTGTAGAAGAACGCTGTAAAGCCGGTCTTGATTGCGTCCCCTCCAGATACCGCAGCGGCGGCAAAACTGGCCAAGCCCACCGGCGGCGTCACATCCGCCATGATGCCGAAGTAAAACACAAACAGGTGGACCGCGATAAGAGGCACGATCAGGCCAGACTGCGCCCCAAGTTCGACCACAACAGCAACCATCAAAGACGAGACAACGATGTAATTCGCCGTTGTCGGCAGCCCCATACCTAGGATCAGCGACAAAATCGCTACAAAAATCAGCATCAAGACCAGATTTCCGCCGGAAAGGAATTCAACAAAATCAGCCATCACCTGACCAATCCCTGTCAAAGACACTGTGCCAACGATGATACCTGCCGTTGCAGTTGCAAGGCCGATACCAATCATATTTCGTGCACCATCAATCATGCCATCAACAAGATCGGCGCCACCTTCATACAGACGGCTCAGCGCGTTCGCCTCCCCCCGGAAAAACGCTTTGAGCGATTTCTGGGTCAGTAAGATACCAAAGAGCAGGAACGTTGCCCAGAAAGCCGACAGACCGGGTGATTTGCGCTCAATCATCAAGAAGTAAACAAGCACAACAATCGGCAGAAGGTAGTACAGGCCAGATTTGTAGATTTTTGTCAGGTCAGGCAGCTCAACAACTTTTGCATTTGGGTCATCGGCCTCAAGGTCCTCGACCTGTGATGCCAGATAGATAAGCGCAACATAGACCAGCCCAAGCAAAACCGCGAGAATCCAACCAGACCCTTCCGGGAACATCGAGGTCACGAAACGAACAGGGAATTGGGTGATATAGCACAACAGTGCAAAACCCGCGAAGAAACCAAACATACCCAAGACCGTGTTGAACAGGTTCACCACCTTATTGCCGATGGTCGGCATGTTATTCTTTACCGCTTCGAGGTGAACGATATAGACCAACGCAATGTAGGAAATGATCGCTGGCAAGAAGGCATGCGTGATGACTTCGACATAAGAGATACCAACATATTCCACCATCAAAAAGGCCGCCGCCCCCATCACCGGTGGCATGATCTGTCCGTTGACCGAAGAAGCGACTTCGACGGAACCAGCTTTCTCAGCGGAAAAACCAACACGCTTCATCAGCGGAATGGTGAATGTCCCGGTTGTCACAACGTTCGCAATCGAGGACCCTGAGATCAAACCAGTTGCCGCAGAACCGACAACGGCCGCTTTGGCTGGACCACCACGCAGGTGACCAAGGGCGCCAAAAGCCATTTTGATGAAATAATTGCCGGCACCCGCTTTGTCCAAAAGCGCGCCAAACAGAACAAATAAGAAGACAAACCGCGTGGATACCCCCAAAGCGATCCCAAAGACCCCTTCTGATGTGATCCACATATGGCTCATGGCTTTGCGCACCGATGCGCCCGCCCAGCGAATTTGATCAGGGATCACTTCGGATGATCCGAAAAAGACGTACCCTAAAAAGATAACTGCAAGTATCACCATAACCGGACCAAGCGTGCGGTAGGCGGCGATGAAAAGTAACGCCAGGCCTGCAAGGCCAAAATAGGCGTCTGATACATCCGCAAGCCCGCCATTGGACACGATCTTTTCGTAAAAGAAATACCCATAAAGAGCCAGAAACGCACCGCCTATCCCCAAGACCCAATCATACCACGGGATGTAATCGCGCGGGCTATTTTTGAACAAAGGATAAGCCATCGCTGACAAGAACACAGCAAAAGCAAGGTGGATTTGACGTGAGTTGTTGATCAAATCCCCCGGAAGAACATAAGGACCAATCGGCGATGCAAGAAGCACTTGGAAGACCGACCAAAGCAGCGCCGTAATTGCGATCATTTTGCCAACGCTACCACTTGGGTTACGGGCGCCGCTGTCACTTGCTGCAACGAGCTGTTGGAGCTCTTCTTCACTAAGCGCGCGGTTCTCTGCGTTTGTCATATGTCCCCCTGTCGCCGATTTTCGGCTGATCTCTTGTTAGGTCCGGGGGCAGCGATACCCTGCCCCCGAAAGTCATATGCGCCAATCAGTTATTCAATCAGACCGGCTTCTTTGTAGTATTTCGCCGCACCAGCATGGAGAGGCGCTGACAAACCAGCGCTGGCCATGTTCTTTGGGTCAAGGTTGGCAAACGCAGGGTGCAGTTTTTTGAAATCATCGATGTTTTCCATAACCGATGACACAACCGCATAGACAGCATCCTCAGACACATCCGCAGAGCTTACAAATGTTGCGCCCACACCAAATGTGGTCACATCACCGTCTGTGCCACGGTACATGCCACCCGGGATGGTCGCTGTCCGATAATAGCTGTTTTCGCTGATCAGTTTGTCGACCGCTTCGCCGGAGACATTCACAATAACCGCGTCACAGGCTGTTGTTGCTTCTTGAATTGTGCCCGATGGGTGACCGACCGTAATAACCATCGCATCGATTTGGTTGTCACAAAGTGCCGCAGATTGCTCTGCCACTTTCAATTCAGTCGCCAAAGCGAAGCTGTCTTTTGTCCAGCCAAGCGCGCCCATCAGAGTTTCCATCGTGCCACGTTGGCCAGAACCCGGGTTGCCAATATTTACGCGTTTGCCCTCAAGGTCAGCAAAGTTTTTGATGCCACTGTCTGCACGCGCCACAACTGTGAAAGGCTCTGGATGGACTGAAAACACAGCCCGCAGGCCTTCGAATTTGCCTGCATCTTCAAACTTGGACGTGCCATTGAACGCGTGGTACTGCCAGTCGGATTGAGCCACACCAAATTCCAACTCGCCTTCGCGGATGGTGTTGATGTTATAGACCGAACCGCCGGTTGATTCGACGGAGCAACGAATGCCGTGTTCTTTGCGGCCTTTGTTCACCAGACGGCAGATCGCACCGCCTGTTGGATAGTAGACGCCTGTCACGCCCCCGGTCCCGATTGTGATAAATTCCTCAGCAAATGCCGCTGGAGCCATCAGCGCGATGGCGGCTGCTGCGGTGAGAGATGTTTTTAGCTTAGCGTACATGTAAATACTCCCTTTACGATTCAATCGATGCTCCGTGAAACGTTAGTCACGTGGCGCGATTATCTTTTGTGCACACGTTTTTTGTAGGAACAGAATGCGGTGAGGGCAAGCAATCTTATTCTTTTAGTATATGTTCGCGATCTTTCGGACTTGTCCGAATTTCCACTTGCCTCTGATTCAGTCACCGCATTCAAGAATCAATTCCTCACGGCCGGGCTTGTCTTTGTTCATGGCAATAAATCGCGAAAAACCTATAGAAAAGCTCAGGTAAATGAGGTCAACCAGAAGAACGATATAACTTACTGTTTTAATTTGCTTTTACTCAACCTTCCACCTCATCACGACGTGACATTCAATGAATAAGAACAGACCAGCTCCTTGAGAGGGCTTGAAGACCAAACGCAATTGAGTCAAAACTCACCGCCAAAGGGACCCAGCCCAACAGCCTATTCGCTAGTGCTGCACGCGAGGCCGCCTCCAGAAAAATTTCAGTAAGGAACGCGGCTATGAAATGGGTTGTGTGGGGCGCTTGTGCGCTTGGTTTTGGGCTATCCTTGGCGGCGCTGGCAGAAGAAGTGGACCTTACCGGCAAGATCGCTGTTGAATTGAACGCCGCGCAGACCAGCGATACAGATTGCACGCTCACCTTCATGATCACCAATGGTTTGGACGTCCAAGTGGACCGGGTGGTTTATGAAACGGTGCTGTTCAACACAAACGGACAGGCCAACCGTCTGACGCTCTTTGATTTTGGAACCCTACCACCCAAACGGCCCCGCGTCAGGCAATTTGCCGTTCCTGAGGTGACCTGTGATCAACTGGGCTGTGTGCTTTTTAATGGGGCCAACGCCTGTGAGGGCGCAGATCTGGTGATGGTATTTGCAGCATGGGCCTTGTCCCCTCAAGCAGGACAAGCATTGAGGTGATCGGATGATTTACCAATGGCTCGCCCCGCTGCGCCAGATTGCCGAAGTTGGCGGACCTGTTGTGGTAATCCTGATGGCCGTTGCGGTGCTGACACTTGGTGTAACGCTATACAAAGTCTGGCAATTCTGGATGGCGGGTGTTGGCAGACACCGCGCGTTAAAAGACGCGGTTCAGGCATGGGACAATGGCAACCGCAGCGACGCGCGACTGGCGCTTGAACAATCCACCAGCTATTTGCTGCCTGTGATCGATCTGGCCTTTTCAAGTGCCGGTGAGCAAACCGAGAGACTGCAAGTCGAGGCCGAGACGCGTTTTACCCAGCTTGAACGTGGCTTTCGTCTGCTCGACTCGGTGGCGCAGCTGGCGCCATTGCTGGGTTTGTTCGGGACCGTTCTGGGCATGATTGCAGCCTTCCAAGCCTTGCAAGACGCGGGCACGCAGGTTGATCCATCGATCCTTGCAGGCGGTATTTGGGTCGCGCTTTTGACCACGGCCGTTGGGCTTGTTGTTGCGATGCCCACCGCGTTGATTCTCAGCTGGCTGGAAGGTCGGATGGAAGCGGAACGGGTGATTGCCGACAAGGCAATCCTGACGGTGTTCCACCCAACTGGCAGGACACAAGCACCCATAGAGCAGGGTCTGGAGCCATCACATGCCTAAGGCACGCGCTCGACGAAGAAAGTTGTCGATGACATCCCTGATCGACGTTATCTTCTTGTTGTTGCTCTTCTTTATGCTGACATCGACCTTCTCAAAATTCTCCGAAGTTGAATTGTCCGCGGATGGTTCAGGTGCTGTTGTCTCCTCTGACAGCCCCCCTCTCTTTTTGCAATTGGATGAAAGGGCTCTCCGCCTCAACGGCGATCCGCTCACCCTTGAAACACTTGCAGGCTCCCCCCTGGCAGAAGCAGAAGACGGCACCAGCTTGCTGATTAGCCTTGGATCAGGTGTGAATGCACAACGTCTGACCGATCTGCTGGTAGCGCTACGCGACCTTCCCGCTTTGCGGGTTACAGTGCTGGGGGCCTGATCACCATGCGCAAACTGAGCAAAGGCAAGCCCCAACGCGAACCGACCATCGCGCTGATAAACATCGTCTTTTTGATGCTTGTGTTTTTTATGGTTGCAGGCACTTTGGCACAGCCATTGGATTCGTCGTTAAAATTGATCAACACCCGCGATCTAGAAGGTCGCCCACCACCCAACGCCTTGGTGGTGCATGCGTACGGCCGCCTCGCCTATCAAGGCCGTGATCAAATCGATGCCGCTGATTTTGTCACAACTCTCTCAGAGACTGACAGGCAGGTTGTCCGTTTGGCGCCTGACCGCAACCTGCCCGGGCGGGACCTTGTTGCATTGACCCGTGATTTACGCGCGGCTGGCGCACAAAAGGTCGTGCTGGTCACGGAACGAGGTTTGAAATGATCAAAAGCTCCCCACTTGCAAAAGCTCTGTCTTTGACGCTCTCAGCTACATTGCTTGTTGGGGGGATGCAGCTTGCCCGCCCTGACATCAAGGTCGAAATAGAGGGTGGCAGCCAGGCCGTGGTGGCACAGATGGGCACGAAGTTTGAAAACATGGTGGCCGGTACGCTGACCCCGGAACCCGTTGAATCCACGCCGCAAACATCCGTACCGCGGAAAGAAAACGCACAACAAACCGAAGTGAAAGAAACCTCAGAAACGCAAGCACAAGCTGCCCCCGAACCTGAACCACAACAGACGCCTGTTGCCCGTACGAAAGCTGTTTCTCCTTCGCCTCAACTACAGCAGGCGGCCCAGCCAGAGCCTAGTGCGATCCGTTCTGTGACACCGGTTCCTGTGATGACGTCTCCCGTTGCGGATGCGGTATTGCCACGCGTGCCCCTCCAAACATCGTCTGCGACCACCGCGCCTAGAACCGTTCTTCAACCGACGCCCGTGACAGAGGCATCAAGCCAGCCATCCGAACCGCCCCTATCACCGGCGGAACCGGTTCAGACGATCGCAGCACAAACACCGGAAAACACCGCCCCCCCAACCTCCGCAAGGCCCAAAAAACGGGACCCGGAAAAAGCAGAGAAAATTGCCGCTGCGCGTCCTGAGCCCGTGAAAAAGCGCGTCACACGAAAACAACCAAAACAGCGAGCTGGCAATGCCCAGCAGAACAATCGGCAGGGCGCAGAGAACGGGACCAACACAAAAACCAAGGCAAAAACGCAAGGCCAAGTCAAAAAGGCGGGTACCCCTCGTCTGTCAACACGCCCCGCAACGGGCCGTAATTTCAAGGTCTCCTTGTCCACGACATTCTGAACGCTGCTTCACCTCAGCTAGAGTTATGGACCGACGGCCCTGACTTACATATCAAAATCCCAGCACATCAACCCGTGTTTGTTTGTATGCCAAGGAGGAGCACTCCTCCTTGGCATACAAACAAATTGCCCAAATTTTGCAGGAAGTTCCGGGCTTGGGCCTGTGACTAGGCTTGGGACCCAAGCAAGCACCGTCAGTTTTCCCAATGGCGTGGAACGCTTTGCGCTAGGCCCGCGACGGACGACGGACCTTGAACCACTTGTTATCTCAAAATTTCACTGCTGGTGACGCAAAATAAAAGTGGCACGACCCTAATAACCGGTTGATTTGTGACCGAAAAAAACTTTGCTCAGGTCCTCGGTCACCTGCCAAGTCACCCGATCACCGTCACGAACAAACATCGTATCACCTGCTCCTAGATCACAGGTTTCCCCCGTCTCGTGTTGCGTGATCCGGCACCGACCAGACAGTATTGTCATCATTTCGTCGCCCTGTTCGGTGCATTCAAACGTGCCTTTGGTACAATGCCAAATGCCATATCGGGTTGTATGCCCAACGCCACCGGCGTCGATCCTGCCATATGTCTTGGGGGCGCCCTCAACAATGACATAGTTGCTTTCGGGGACCTCAAACGGCCAGAATTCAAGTGGGCCAACATCATCGCCCGGTCTGAACTTGTTCAAAGGCTTGCTCCTGCAACGTCAAATCACCGGCAGTTCCGGGGCCGCACGGCTGGTCAGCAATCGCGCGCCATTTGCACTGACAACAATATCTTCTTCATGTACCATCATCAGCCCCTCACCATAAGAAAGGGATGGTTCCAGCGTCAGAACCATATTTTCAACCAACACTGTTGTATCAAAGGCGGCGTGTGAGGGCTGTTCGGTCAATTGCATGCCCAATCCATGGCCCAAACGTCCGATATCACCACCGCTGTTATCCATTTCGGCGATCACAGCCGACATTGCTTGAAATAGATCTCGGCTGGTGTTTCCGGGACGCGCGGCGGCGATCCCTGCTTGGGTTGCGCGCCACAAAACATCATAGGCCCTGCGTGCCATGTCATCAGCAACACCAATCGCCCAATTGCGATCGAAATCGCAATAATACCCATCCCAGGTCAATCCAGTGTCAAGCATCAGAATATCGCCGCGTTGCAAAGGACGACGCGAAGGGGGCGAAATGACATCGCCATACCCACCTTGATCAGCCCCCCCCACAACATAGGGCGCATCATCGGCACCTTGCGCCAGAGCTTCGCTGCGAAACCGGCGAAAGACATCCTCAAGGGGTTGGCCTTCTTTGATGATTTCAGGAACCCGGTCAAAGGTGGCAGACCCAATCTCACAGATATGTGCCAGCTTTTCAATCTCGGCGGGGGATTTGATCATACGAAGCCCCTGAACCAGCCCCGTGACATCGATGATCCGCAATCCGGTCAGCCCCATCATCAACCGTTCCCAATCCGCCAGCGGCATACGAAGGGATGTTTCATGCCCTTTCATCACCCCGATCCGCGCACCAATGGCCGCCAATGGGGACAACAGCTCGCTCAACAGACTAACCCCGTCATCCTTGGGATCTGGTGCGCTCCACGTGCGAATATCCTCCAGCCAGGTCTGCCGCATCAAAGCGGCGCCAATTTCTGGGATGATCGCTATTGGTTTGCCATCCGCTGGTACAAACAGAAACCAGGGCCGCGTGGGGCTTTGCCAAAACAGCGTTTGAAAACCGCTGAAATACCGCACGTCTGGCTCGCTCATCAACAACATGCCAGCAAGGCCCTGTTGCGCCATCTGGATCTGCGCCTGAGTGGTCCGGTTTGCAAATTCGTCGTTGGAAAAACCGCGCGTTAACTTTGCTTTAGGATGCATCACGCCCTCCAATGATCCATTTGAAAATCACATCATCCGATACGTGAAGAACACCGCTCGGCAAAATCATGCAGACCCGAGCATATGCCGTCTATGCGAAGCTTTCGGGCGTTTTGGTAAATCGAGCATAGCTTCGGGGCGGGGTGTTTGGCTGATCACACGGCCGTTCGCGATCACAAAAAGCCGCGCGGCCCGCAGGCGCAAAGCTTCGATTGGGCTACTGGCATCAAGAACTACAAGTGATGCTTTTGCGCCGACATAAAGCCCATAATCCTTGAGACCCATCGTTTTGGCATTGTTGATCGTGACCATGTCAAAGCATGTTCGCATGTCCTCCGGGCTGGTCATTTGGGCCACATGGAGCCCCATGAATGCCACATCAAGCATGTCCGCGGTGCCAAGGGAATACCACGGATCAAGTACACAATCCTGCCCCCAGCCGACATTGATCCCCACCGCCAGCATTTCTTTCACACGGGTCAGCCCCCGACGTTTTGGAAAGGTATCATGTCGTCCTTGAAGAACAATATTGATCAACGGGTTTGGGATAACATTGATGTCGGCCTCTGCAATGAGCGGCAGCAATTTTGAGACATAATAATTGTCCATCGAATGCATTGACGTCAGATGTGATCCAGCGACCCGTCCGTTCAGGCCCAAGCGTTGTGTTTCATAGGCAAGGGTTTCGATATGGCGTGACTGTGGATCATCAGATTCATCGCAATGCATATCAACCTGAAGACCCCGCGCTTCGGCGATTTCGCACAGCTCGGTCACCGATTTTGCACCATCAGCCATGGTGCGTTCGAAATGCGGTATCCCTCCGACCACATCAACCCCCATATCCAACGCCCGGATCGTATTTTCCCGCGCGGTGGGATCACGGTAGAACCCGTCTTGCGGAAACGCCACAAGCTGTAGATCGATGTAATCTTTGACCTGTTCACGCACCTCCAGCAAGGCCTCGACGCCCAACAGCCGATCATCACAGGTGTCGACATGGCTGCGGATCGCCAACAGCCCCATACTGGCCGCCCAATCACAATAGGTCAGGGCCCGGTCCACGACGTCGTCTTGTGTCATGACCTGTTTGAGTTCGCCCCACAGACCAATACCTTCGAGCAAGGTTCCCGATTTATTGATCCGAGGCAGCCCATAAGACAGGGTTGCGTCCATGTGAAAATGAGGATCAACAAAAGGCGGGCTAATAAGATCACCAGTTGCGTCTATGGTCTTACCTGCCTGGGCCGACCCAAGGGACCCAATAGCTGTGATCCTGTCCCCTTTGATCCCGATATCTGACACCTGCCCATCTGGCAGCAACCCGCCTTTGACAATCAGATCAAACATCAACGTTCCCCTTTGTTAAACGGCACCATGAGCGCGGCTGGCACCTCAGAGCGCCTCGACATCAAGATCAATGCCAGAATGGAAAGAATGTAAGGTATCATCAGGAAAATCTGATAGGGGACCAGCGTGCCGAAGCTCGTCTGCTGGACCCGAATTTGCAGGGCATCAAAAGCAGCAAAGAGCACAGCCCCCACCAGAGCTTTGCCAGGTCGCCAAGACCCGAAAACCACCAAGGCAATACAGATCCAGCCCCGCCCATTCACCATTTCGAAAAAGAAACTGTCAAAAGCGGACATCGTCAAAAACGCGCCGCCAACCGCCATCAGCCCACTACCGACCATTACCGCCCCCATTCGGATCGCCGTCACAGACAACCCCTGCGACGCCACCGCTGCGGGGTTTTCACCTGCCGCGCGCACAGCCAGCCCAAGGGGCGTGCGGTAAAGAACAATCGCAACCACCCCAACCAACACAAAGGCAAGGTAAGTGAGCGGTGTCTGCGAAAACAATGCAGGCCCAAGCAACGGAATGTCGGACAATATTGGTATCTCAAACGGTTGGAATGCCTCGATTTTTGGCGGGCTTGTCACCTCTGGCAGGGCAAGTCGATAGGCGTAATAGGTTGAGGAGGTTGCAAGCAAGGTAATCCCTAACCCCACCACGTGCTGAGACAATCCAAAAGGAACGGTCAAGGTGCTGTGCAACAAGCCAAACAACATGCCCACAAGCATGGCGATCCCGACACCTGTCCATAACCCTGTCCCCGAGTAAACTGCCATCCAGCCCGCGAAAGCACCAACAACCATGATGCCTTCGATCCCAAGGTTCAAAACACCGGCGCGTTCGCAAATCAATTCACCCAATGTCGCAAAAATAAGCGGACTGGCGATCCGGATTGCAGCGGCCCAAAAACTGGCAGTGAAAAGGATTTCGATGATTTCCATACCCTCAGCCCCTCACCACACGAAACCGGGTCAACATAATCGCCAACACCATCAAAAGCAGCGCTGTGGCAAGCATGATATCTGCCAAATAGGTTGGAACATCAGCCGCACGGCTCATGCTATCAGCCCCCACAAAGATGCCAGCAACAAACAGCGCGGCCGCAATCACACCAAGTGGATTGAGCAACGCCAGCATAGCTACAATGATCCCCGTGTATCCAAACCCCGGTGATAGATCGAGCGTGAGACTGCCCTTCACCCCTGCCGCTTCTGAAAAACCCGCAAGCGCGGCAAGGCCACCAGAAAGCAATGCGGTTTTCACAATCACTGTTTTGACAGGAATCCCTGCAAAGGCCGCCGCGTCCCGGTTCAGCCCAACGGCGCGCATCTCATAGCCCAAGGTGCTGCGGGTTTGGATGACCCAAACAAGAATGGCCGAAACAATGGCCAATCCGAACCCCCAATGCAGCCGAAGCCCATCGACAATGCGTGGCAATCGCGCCTCCGGTATCAATCGGGCCGATTTTGGCCACCCCATCCCCATCGGGTCCTTCAATGGCCCCTCAAGCAGCATCGAGATAAACAGCAGAAAGATAAAGTTAAACAGCAAGGTTGTGACAACCTCATCCACACCAAATCTGGTCTTTAGCAGAGCGGGAACCAACAAAACGATTGCCCCAGCTAAAATCGATGCGACGATCATGACCGGCAACAAAACACCGCTTGGCCAAGGCAACAAACCTGTACCCAACAAGACGGCCATCAATGCCCCTGCATAAAGCTGTGCTTCTGCTCCGATATTCCAAAACTTTGCACGAAAGGCGACCGCAACCGCAAGGCCGGTAAAGATCAGCGGTGTTGCACGATTTAACGTCTCAAGGAGCGCGAATTTTGACCCAAAAGCCCCTTTGAGGATCAACCCAATGACCGAAAACGGGTTGGCTCCGGCAACCATGGCCAATAGCGACGCGATGACAATGGTCGCGAAAAGCGCAATAACAGGGGGCCCAATTTTGCGCGAAAGTGTCGGGTTTTTGATTGGTTCAAGACGCATGGGCCACCGCCGCTTCAAATCCTTGGCCCGCCATCCAAAGGCCGAGCTGCGCCGGGGTCTTCTCACCTCGCCTGAACTCAGGAGAAAGCTGCCCTCCCGCAATGACATGGATCACATCCGATAACGCCATGATCTCATCCAAGTCCTCAGATATCAACAAAATCGCAGCACCACGATCCCGCGCGGCAAGCAGCTGACTGTGCACATAATTCACAGCCCCGATATCAAGGCCCCTCACCGGTTGGTTTGCCAAAACAATCTGCGGGTCTGCCTCAAGCACACGACCAAGGATAAGTTTCTGCATATTGCCACCAGACAACAACCGGATCGCAGTATCAGGACCCGGGCAGCGGACATCATATTTTTCGATGATGCCTTCGGCAAATGTTCGCGAGGCACGCCAATTTAACCAGCCTCCTCGACTAAAGGCCGAGGTGTTATAGCATTCCAACACAGCATTTTCGACAAGATCGAAATCTGCAATCGTTCCCGTCTTGTGTCGGTCTTCGGGGATGCGTGCGATCCCGCTTTGCACAGCAACACGGGGTGTCCAAATCTGGACAGTCTCCTCACCTAGTATCACGTCGCCATCGCTCGGATTCAACAATCCGCCCACAACATCCGCAATCGCGGCCTGCCCGTTGCCAGAGACACCAGCAAGGCCAACAATCTGTCCGGCTTGCAAGGCCAGCGAAACAGATTTCAGACCGGGCGCACTGCCAACATCATCGGTCGACACATTGCGCAAGGAAAACAACGCCGCCCCCGGTTTGGCCAGTGACACGTCAGGCGGCCGCGCCTCTGTGCCCATCATCATCGCAGCCAACGCATTCTTGTCTGTCTCAACGGTCTTGACACCGCCCGCCATTTTCCCGTGGCGCAAGACAACAACCCGATCCGCTATGGCCATAACTTCGTGTAATTTATGCGAAATAAAAATGATTGAGAGCCCTTCGGCAATCGCGAGCCGAAGCGTGGCAAACAGGTCATCGGTCTCTTGAGGCGTCAAGACCGCTGTTGGTTCATCTAGGATCAATATCCGCACATCGCGATACAGAGCCTTGAGGATTTCCACCCGCTGGCGTTCACCAACAGACAACGACCCAACACGGGCATCAGGTGAGACGGCAAGGTGAAATTTCTCAGAGAGCTCAACAATCCGCGCCTTCGCCTTTGCGCGATCCAAACCCGGTTTAAACAAAGGTTGAACACCCAGCGTGATGTTTTCCTGAACGGTCAGGTTATCAGCTAACGTAAAATGCTGATGCACCATGCCCACGCCAGCATCCAAAGCCGCCCGCGAATTCCCGGGGGGCAAAGTTTTGCCAAATACCCGAACCGTTCCGCTATCAGCAGTATACTGACCAAACAGAATGTTCATGAGGGTCGTCTTGCCAGCACCATTTTCGCCCAACAAGGCGACAACCTCACCAACATCAACAGAAAGACTGACCGCATCGTTCGCGGTCAGCTCTCCAAAACGTTTGGTGATAGCATCAAGAGCGAGTGCCTCAACTGCGTCATTTGACATGACAGATTAGGACGTCGAAGGTTCTGTGTCATCAATGGTCACAGTATATGCACCCGACTTGATTTCTGCTTCCCGCTTTGTCACCAACTCCAGCGCTGCGGCCGGGACTTTTCCGTCGAATGTACCCAGTGGCGCCAGGCTGTTTCCGCCTTGGTTCATGAAAGAATAGATGCCGTAGTCCGCCGCCGCAAAACTGCCTGCCTTAACTTCAGCGATGGCTTTGTCCAATGTCGGCTCAAAATGCCAAATCGCGGACGCCACAACTGTTTCAGGATAATCGGCCTGCGTATCAATGACGTTTCCGATCGCAAGGATACCCTTTTCTTGAGCCGCATCAGAGACGCCAAATCGCTCCGCATAAAGAATATCAGCGCCGTTCTCGATCATAGCGAACGCAGTTTCTTTGGCTTTGGGCGGATCAAACCAGCTGCCGATAAAGCTGACTTGGAACTGGATGTCCGGGTTCATTTCGCGCGCCCCGGCCATAAAGGCATGCATCAAACGGTTCACCTCGGGAATAGGGAACCCACCAACCATCCCAATATTGCCGGACTTGGTCATCGCACCCGCAATGATACCTGAAAGATAGGAGGCGTCTTGGATATAATTGTCGAAGACCGCAAAATTCGGCAACGCGGCATCTTCTTTAAAGCTGGAGCCCATCAGGAACGCCACATTCGGATATTCAGCAGCAACTTCGCGAGCTTCCTGTTCTGCTCCGAACACTTCACCGATAATCAATGTGTTTCCAGCCTCAGCATATTCGCGCATCACACGGACATAATCCGTATTGCTGACGTTTTCCGAAAAGCTATAATCAATGTCACCACGTTCTTGCGCAGTCAGGGCCGCTTTGTGGATGCGGCTAACCCACTGCTGCTCAACAGGCACGGTATAGATCCCTGCCGTCTTGATAGGTTCTGCTGCGGTTGCTTGTTTGGCACCAAACATAAGTGCTGCTGCTGCGGTCGTCGCCAAAAAGCGGCGCCGATTTACGTACGTTGCTTGCATCATTTTAATGTTCCCCTTTATGCATTGGAGTAAGACAATATTTTATCAGTTGGTCAAGAATTAACTACGCTATCCAAGAGTGAGCCTGAAAGCTGCCCTTTTGTGAGGCATGTTGACTGAAACTTATATCGCTCTCAGCTTAGAAAGCTCATGATCGACCAGAATCTTTAGCCTAGGGGCCTGACCCAAAATACTGACTGCAATTCTGGGCAGCCCCTACACAGGCGTCAAAAATGAATGACTCTGTAAACCCTGCCGAGGCATCTAAGCGTTGTGATTTTGAAAAAGGTACGCGACGGTCCTTCGCATAAAGACTGCTTGGTATCCTAGCCGGTCATGCGACGATCGAGATGTGTGTACCCCCCATCAACAAAACACCACTGACCGGTTGTGTGGCCATTCTTGGGGGACAGCAAGAACACAACTTGATGTGCCAATTCGGTCGGCGTGGTCATGCGGCGGCTCAATGGAATGCTTTGGGTGATGTCCGCCAATGCCTGTTCAGGATCATCAAAAGTTCCTAACCAGCGCGCATAGAGTGGTGTCATTGCCTCAGCGGGGATGACGGCATTGACGCGGATACCATCTGGCGCAAGCGCCACGGCCCATTCGCGCGTCAACGCCAACTGAGCGCCCTTAGCCGCGGCATAAGCCGACGTGTTCCCTTGACCTGTGACAGCCGTCTTGGAAGAAATATTCACAATTGCCCCGACTGTTTCCCGCAAGTGCGGCACGCATAAATGCGCCAGCGTGAAATAATGGGTCAGGTTTTTCTCAATTGAGGCACGAAAGGCATCAGGCCCCGCATCCAAACCAACACTGTCATTAGCGCCGGCATTGTTGACCAGCCCATCGATCCGACCGTGGTCTGACAGCACTTGCGCTACGGCCTGAGCGCAAAGCGCATCATCGGTCAAATCAATCTGAATGACTTTCGCTTTGGTCGATTTTGCCTGAAGATCTGCCAGCCATTCCGGGTCTGCCGGACTGCGGGCCAAAATCACAGGTACCGCACCTTCGTCCGCGAGGCATTCAGATATCGCAGCACCGATACCAGAGGCACCACCCGTCACGATCACAACTTTCCCGTCTAGCGCAAGATCCATCCATCACCGCCTTGGCACTGCGTAATCGATAAGCGATTGAGCATGCATTTCAATGGAAAATCCAGCAGAGGTTGGGGGCATATAGGCCGCGTTTTTGATGATGCAGGGATCGATAAAGTGTTCGTGCAGATGATCCACGAATTCGATCACGCGACCTTCATAAGTTCCTGCAATACACAGGTAATCAATCATCGACATATGTTGGACATATTCGCACAATCCCACGCCGCCCGCATGTGGACAGACTTTCAAATCGTGCTTTGCTGCCATCAACATTACGGCCAGGACCTCGTTCAATCCTCCCAGCCGACAGCTGTCGATCTGCACAATGTCAATTGCGCCTTCCATGATCAGCTGTTTGAACATCACCCGGTTTTGACACATTTCGCCTGTCGCGACCTGCACAGGCGCGACATTCTTGCGGATCTTGCGATGACCGGCAATGTCATCGGGGCTGGTGGGTTCTTCGATGAACCATGGCTCGACAAAAGACAGCTTTTTGACCCACTCGATGGCCTCATCGACCTCCCACACTTGGTTCGCGTCGATCATCAGGTTGACTTCTGGCCCGCATTCATCACGGGCGATTGTCAACCGACGAATGTCGTCTTGCAGATCACGGCCGACCTTCATTTTGATATGTTTGAAACCGGCATCCACTGCCTCGCGGCAGAGGCGGCGCAATTTGGCATCATCATACCCCAACCATCCGGCAGAGGTCGTATAGCATGGATAGCCCGCTTGTTTCAGACGTGCGATGCGGTCTGCTTTGCCCACTGATTGTTTGGTCAGAAAATCCAACGCCCATTCGCGAGTGATGCAATCTGTAATGTAGCGAAAATCAATGCAACGCACCAATTCTTCGGGGGTCATATCAGCAACCAATTGCCAAACAGGTTTGCCCTCCGATTTGGCCCATAGATCCCAGGCGGCATTCACAACGGCACCAGTGGCCAGATGGATTGCACCTTTTTCGGGGCCAATCCAACGCAATTGACTGTCAGACGTAACATGGCGCCAAAAACGGCCCATATCTGCTGCGATCCAATCCAAGGAAAGACCGATAACCAGAGGTTTCAACGCTTCAATCGCCGCGACGCAAATTTCGTTGCCCCGCCCGATTGTAAAAGTCAGGCCGTGCCCTTCGATATCGCTATCGGTTTCCAAAATAACATAGGCAGCCGAATAATCTGGATCAGGGTTCATCGCGTCTGACCCATCCAAACTATTTGACGTGGGGAACCTTACATCAATGGTACGCAGGCCAGTAATCGTCTTCATCAGGCGCGCACTTTCTGAGTTTGAGTCCCAAGTTTTTCGATGCCAAGGCGCATGGTTTCCCCGCCTTTCAGGTAGGCCTGAGGATCTTGGCCCATGCCAACACCTGGCGGCGTACCGGTGGAGATAACATCACCAGGGTGCAAGGACATAAAACGCGAGCAGTAAGAAATGAGATGCGGCACTTTAAAGACCATCGTAGAGGTATTGCCGTCTTGGTAGCGGTGACCATCAACTTCGCACCACATAGACAGATTGTCATAATCGCCAACTTCGTCAGGCGTCACAAGCCACGGGCCTGTGGGGCCGAAGGTGTCACAGCCCTTGCCCTTGTCCCAAGTGCCCGCCCGTTCAATCTGAAATTCACGTTCTGATACATCATTGATAACGCAAAATCCCGCGACATGGTGCATCGCATCTGCTTCGTCGATGTAGCTTCCGCCTGTTCCGATCACGACGCCCAATTCGACTTCCCAATCGGTTTTGACCGACCCACGAGGAATTTGAACGTCGTCATCCGGGCCAACAACCGCTGAGGTCCACTTGTTGAAGATCACCGGTTCTGGCGGCACATCCAACCCGCTTTCTTCTGCATGATCCGCGTAGTTAAGCCCAATGCAGATGAACTTGCCAATGCCGGCGACACAAGCGCCTAAACGCAAATCTGTTTGGGGCGACCCCGCAACGGCTGGCAAACTTGCCGGATCAAGTGCGGCCAGTGCTGCAATGCTGTCGGCCGACAGTGCTGAACCGGACAAATCAGTGATGATCCCGCTCAGGTCACGCACCGTGCCTGTATCGTCCAAAAGGCCGGGTTTTTCTTGGCCCGCAGGTCCAAAACGCAGAAGTTTCATATAGATAGAGCCTTATCGTATTTGGAGGTGCCCCACCCGAGAATTCCCCGGCAGGGCACTGAGAACATTTTAGTCGTACAGAACGGCCGCGATGTTGGCGTCGTCCATGTTATCGGCGTTGTAATAGAAAAACCCAGTGTCGATGACTTTTGGTACAGTCTTGCCAGCAATGGTGTCTACTGCGGCTTTCACAGTTTCATACCCGATGCCAACTGGATTTTGCGTAATCGCACCAGTCATCACGCCAGAACGCACAGCAGCCTTTTGCGCTGCACCACTGTCATAACCGATGATGACGATATCTGAACCGGCTTCAGTGACACCATTCACAACACCAATCGCGGAGCCTTCGTTGGCGCCAAAAATACCCTTGATGTCAGGATTTGCCGTCAGGATCGATTTGGTGATTTCAGTGGAAATCAAATGGTCGCCGCCACCGTACTGGATCGAAACAATCTCGATGTCAGGATATTTGGCCGCGACCTGATTAACAAAACCATCAACCCGCTCAATCCCAGTGACGCTAGTTTGGTCATGCGAGATGACCGCAACCTTGCCTGCACCACCGATCGCTTTTGCCATTTCATCCGCAGCCAATGCAGCTGATGCAAGGTTATCTGTTGTGCAGGTTGTCACTGGAATGTCACTCGCGACACCGCTGTCAAACGCGATAATTGGCACACCTGCCGCGTCTATCTCGCGGATCATCGGGATGGACGCTTGGCTGTCGACGGCGGCAAAACCTATCGCAGCGGGGTTCTTTGACAAGGCAGCGGCCAGCATGTCGATCTGGCGATCAACCTGACCTTCGTTGTCTGGACCCTCAAAGGTGACATCAACGCCAAATTCCGCTGCTGCCTTCTCTGATCCGAGCTTTACAGCCTGCCAGAACTGATGCGAAAACCCTTTTGAAATCAGCGGAATATAGTGCTTTTCCTGACCAATCGCTACGGTGACGCTGCCCATAAATGTTGCGGCACCCATGCTCCCGATCATTGCTCTTCTGTTCATCATTTTGTGGTTCCTCCCTTTAAGATGATGATTTAATTGTTGCCGTCTCAGGCAGTTCTTTGTCGTCTGAGTGTGTCTGCATAAACCGCAAGAATGATGATCACGCCGGTCACGACGGTTTGCCATTCTTGAGCGACAGACAGAATGCGCAGGCCATTCAGCAGGACAGCCATGATCAATGCCCCAATCAATGTGCCGAGGATCGTACCGCGCCCTCCGGACAAAGAAGTGCCACCGATGACCACCGCCGCAATCGCTTCAAGTTCGTACCCGAGCCCAAGCGCTGGCTGAGCGGAATTCAGGCGGGATGCGATGATCAGACCACCAATCCCAACAATTGCGCCGGACAAACTATAGATCGCGATTTTCCACCGGTCCGTGTTGACGCCGGACAGGCGCACGGCTTCCTCATTGCTGCCAAGGGCAAAGCAATAGCGGCCCAGTACGGTACGACTAAGGATGTAGGATGCGCCAATTGCGACGGCAAACAGGATCAACACACCGTTTGGAACAGGCACAGAAGGAAATATTTCACCAATCAGCGATCCGCGAGAAATTTGATCGAACCCCGGCGTATCGTTGAAATAGATTGGGCGGGTCCCGGATACGACCAATGACATCCCTTTGAGGATGAGCATCAGACCAAGGGTCGCGATGAATGGCGGGATTTTCATCTTGGCCACCAAAGTACCCGACACAAAGCCCGCAAAAGCACCCGTCGCTAGCGCCGCAAACACCCCAAGCAAAAGAGGTAAGCCAAGGTAGGTCAGCACCACGCCAGTCATTACCGCACAGAACGTCATCAAAGTGCCGACAGATAGGTCGATCCCACCTGTGATAATCACCAATGTCGCGGCGATCGCCAACACACCATTTACTGATGTGGCCTGCAAAATCGCCAATATATTTGAGGTCTGGAAAAAGTTGGGCGACGCGATACTGAAACCGATCACCAGCACCACCAAACTTGCAAATGCCAGCAGCTTTTGGGTCGCACCACTGGCTGCCATTTTACTTAACGTTGTCTCGGGCGTTGCGCTCATGACGATGTCTCCTGATGGGTGGGTGTCGTTTGGGTTGCCAGTTTCATGATGCTTTCCTGATTGGCCTCTTCCCGCGACAGGATGCCGGTCAGATGGCCCTCGCACATGACGGCAATGCGGTGTGACAGGCGCAGGACTTCGGGCAATTCCGACGAAATGACGATGATGGCCTTCCCGTTCTCGGCCAAAGAAACCAAAAGCTTGTAGATTTCGGCTTTGGCCCCGACATCGATGCCACGGGTGGGTTCGTCAAAGATCAAAATATCGCAATCGCGCAGCAACCATTTGGCGATGACGATCTTTTGTTGATTGCCACCAGACAGGAGCCGCACCTCTTGGGTGTCAGAGGGGGTGCGGATATCCAGCTGGTCGATATAGGCAAGCGCCGTGTCGCGCATCGCTGTTTCGTTCAGCACACCCAACTTGCTGCTGAACGCATCAAGATGGGTCATCACCACATTTTCGCGCACAGTCATGCCCGTCGCGAGGCCAAAATGTTTGCGATCTTCGGATAGGTATCCAACCCCGGCAGCAACGGCATCAGCGGGCGATGAAATTTCGACCTGCTGGCCATTGATTTTGACCACCCCATTATCCAGCGGATCAGCCCCGAAAATCGCCCGCGCCACTTCGGTACGGCCAGCCCCCATCAACCCTGCAAGCCCCAGAATTTCGCCCTTGCGCAGCGCAAAACTGACGTCACGAATATCAAGGCCACGGTTCAGATTGGTGACTTCCAACGCCACGGGCGCATCTGACACATCCGGCAATTCCTGTGCGTCTTGATCCAACGCGCGACCAACCATCATCGAAATAATTTCGTTCACAGGAGTGGTTTTTGCGTCTCTTGTTCCGATGTATTCTCCGTCACGCATCACGGTCACACGGTCCGCGATCTGCTCCAGTTCATCCATCTTGTGACTGATATAGATGATGCCCACACCCTCATCGCGCAGGTCGCGTACAATCCTGAACAATTCGGCGATTTCCGCATCGTTCAGGGCCGCTGTCGGTTCATCCATAACCAAAACGCGGCTATTGAAACTAAGTGCCTTGGCGATTTCGACCATCTGCTGTTTGGCAATGGTCAAAGTTTCCACCGGAACAATCGGCGACAGATCAAGATTCATCTGTTCAAAAATCGCCGCTGTATCCCGATTGAGTTTTGCTTCGTCCAAGCGACCAAATCCCAAGCGAGGCTCACGTCCGATAAAAATGTTTTGCGCCGCCGTCAGATCATTCATCAGCGCAAGTTCTTGGTGAATAATGCAAATACCTGCATCCTGCGCGGCTTTTGGCCCCGAAAAGGACACGGGCATCCCATCCAAGGAAACTGTCCCGCCATCCGGCTGATACACGCCCGACAGCACTTTCATCAGCGTTGACTTGCCTGCTCCGTTTTCGCCCATCAACGCATGGACTTCACCGGCCCGCAGATCGAAATGAATATCCTTCAGGGCATGCACTCCCGGAAAACGCTTGTCGATACCTTGCATGGAGATCAGCGCGCTCATGGGGCTGTTTCCATGCTACGCGCGCAATAGCTGTTGATACGTCCGCCCATCAGATCGTCACGCCCCCATCAACCAAGAACGCCTGTCCCGTGACAAAACCGCTGTCCTGCGACAGCAGGTAACGGATCATCGGCACCATATCTTCGACCGTGCCAAGACGGCCCATCGGCTGACGTGCAATAAAGTCCTTTTTCGCCTGAACGGGATCTGCCACTGCGTCGATGCGACCCTGCAAAGATGGGGTGTCGATTGTACCGGGGCACAAGGCGTTGCAGCGCAGCCCCTGGCTTACGAAATCGGCCGCAACCGCCTTTGTCAGGCCGATAACCGCGGCTTTTGTGGCGCCGTATGCCGTCCGATTGGTGAACCCTTTGACCGAAGAGGCCATGGACGCCATGTTCAGGATAGACACGGAACCTGTTTCAGTGGCACGCGCCAACATCCCCGGCAGGAACGCACGGGTCATGCGCACCATAGAGGTGATGTTCAACGACACGCTTTGGTCCCAAGCCGCATCATCCATTTCCAGAATGGTACCGTGGTGCACCATGCCAGCCACATTGAACAACCCGTCCAAATTTTGGGTTTTCTCTGCCAGCTCCAAGATCGCATCGCCGTCCGTAACATCCAACCGAACGGTGCTTAGACGCCCCTCAACATCGGGCAGCTGATCCAGCAAGTCGCCATTGATGTCAGCAGCAATAACCGTCGCTCCAGCCTCAGCCAATGCAACTGCACTTGCGCGGCCCATACCCTGCCCCGCCGCAGTAATCAGCATCGTCTTCCCGTCCATCGACATGCACCCCTCCCTTCGCAATATTGATCATATATGGTCAGATCATTTATATGTGGTCAATTGTTTTCTTGAGTGAAATGCATTATCAATTTCCAAAGTAAGGGAGACACACCGTTGAGCGCGAAAGACACTCCGACGAAATACCGCGCGCCAGCGTTGGACAAAGGGCTTGATATCCTTGAACTTTTAGCCACCCAGCCAACGGGCATGAGCCGCGCAGAAATTGTGAAAGCATTGGAACGCGGAGCGAGTGAAATTTATCGAATGCTGGAACGTTTGGTGGCGCGCGGGTATGTTGGGCGTTCCTTCGAGGGAGATCGATATGCCCTAACCATCAAGCTTTTCCAACTTGGCGCGATGTATCCGCCGCTGCGCCGACTCGTTGCGCAAGCGCAGCCGTTCATGGATTTCTTTGCCCAAGAAACCGGGCAATCCCTGCATTTGGTGACTCCGGATCTGGGACAATCCTTTGTGGTTGCACAGGCCACGGGCGCATCCCCCTGGGAATTTCGGCTGCGCCTCGGTGCGGAGCTTGACCTGTTCACCACGGGGTCTGGCCAAACGCTGCTTGCATTTATGACGGAAAATCAGGTCACACACACTTTGCAGATGCGCGGTGCTGCGTCTCAACAGCTTCCTTCTGAACTGGAAACCGATCTGATTGAAATCAGAAATGCGGGGCACCGCGTTGCGCCAAGTCAGCAGCTTATTGGCGTCACCGATTTATCTGTGCCTGTCTCAACGACGGGGAAAGATGTTGTGGGCGTGTTAACCTGCCCGTTCTTACCGCGTGTTGTGGATGACGGACGTGACGTTTCTGACCAAATAGAAACCTGCTTGAAAAAGCTAACAGACACGGCGCAAAAAATCTCGCTGAGCTAACCCCCTATTTCTCTGACATCCTGAGACCCGTTTTCATCGTTGGCGTGGCTATCTTGGGTGCTAAACCCGCTGAGCTGACCAAAATCTCGCTTACGCGCAAACATAGGGTTTCGGCAAGGCAAGCCTGATCTTAGCCAGACGCATCGCCCAAGCGCAATGCATCGCGGGCAAGCCACCCCGGGCGAAACATGTCAGCATGGTTCTGTACCCTGACGCAGGGCCGCGTTAGGTGGTGGCCTCAGTCTACAAAATCATGGCCTTGCGTCACCAGAATGTCTTGAACAACAGCAAAATGTTCTGACGGACATAAAATGTGTTCCCCATCAAAGGTGCACAAGACAAAGACGCCAATACCTTGGGCTGAAATCGGGGCAACAAGCGACGCGACGACGCCAGCTTCATCAAATGCAAATGGCCCGATGCTTCGAAAACAAGCCCACCCTCTCTGCGCATTGATGTCTTGCGGCACCCGCGTTTCATCACAAACGATTGTCAGTTCGTCATCGGTTCTGACCATCGCTGTCAGGCCCGGTCCGTTCAGCCAAACCGGCACATCGTCATCAGCCGAAAGTTGTGCAACTGCATAGCTGCCATCAATTTTTCTTAATTTCACCTGCCACCAGCCCTTTGCGATTGTCCAACGTGATCGGTATTGCTTTTATCAAATCAACGCTTGCCGTCACTAACCGCCGATCTCATGCCCAACAGATGCATCGAAAGGAACTGACCATCCTTTTGGCAAATAGCTTCCTTTTGTGCTGAATGGCGAAACCGCCCCTTGTTTTGAACTCTAATAGGTCTGCGGTTTCGATCTAAGCTACATAGGAGTAACCGCCGCTGGTCTTCGCTCACTTACTTCAAGTACCGCTGATTTCCAGAATAGATGTCTCGCTCAGACGACAAATGAGAGTTTTCTCAACATCCTCCAACACTCCCTCCACACGCCGATGCAGCGCGTGTTCAATCGTGCATTCTGACGCATCAGATAGCTCTCCTGAGGCGACCAAACTTTCTTCCAGTGCCAGGTAAACATCAGCAAGAGAAATTTCCTGAGGCGCCCGCGCTAAACGCCACCCCCCGGCATGTCCTTTTTCAGAACTCAATAGCCCTGCGTCCCGTAACCTACCCAACACCCTTCTTACGACAACAGGATTGGTTCCTGCATGTTCTGCAATCTCGGATGACGTTCGCACCCGCTCGGGTTCGCCCGCCATATGGCTGAGCGTATGTAGTGCAAGAGAAAGGCGGCTGTTTCTTTTCACTCTAATAACTTCCAGACATCAGGATCACGCAACTTTGTATGTTGCGTGCATTTAGTAACTTCGGTAGTTGCATGACACTCAACCTCTTCATACGGGACTAAACTGGTGCAAAATCGCATCTCACGCAACCTTGGTCAGACAGGCCTGCCTGCAAAGCGCCGCGCCGGACATCCGATGCGCACATACGATTCTTTGCCGATGCCACTGAGGCAATGGCTTGCACAGGCGGCTCTACCATGGTCGCCCAGCTCAGCCAAACGTATTTGGACACGCGCACAACGACGCGGCATGAACGTCGAAGAAACCTTAAGGACACTCACCCAAGCCGAAGACCAAACCCTCGCTCGCGATCAGCTCTCCCTGCGAAATCTTCGAAAATCCCCCTAAGTATCAAGCATAAAGGAACCACGTATGTCCCTGTTATCACGGTTTGCATTTGCAGCCCTTATTGCCACCTCGCCTGCCGTGCCCGTTGCGGCACAGAATGGCAGCCTGTCAATCTCCATCACCTTTGGGCCAACTGCCGAAATTCCTGACCCACGCGCGGGGTATAACGGTTGGATGTCGAACCAAACTGGCGTGACGGAAACCCTGATGGGCATCGATTACGACATGAATCTCTATCCGCGTGTTGCCAAAAGCATCGAACAGACAGGGCCAACCACATGGCGTGTCACTTTGCGCGACGGAATTCAGTTTCATGACGGAACACCAGTAACGGCAGGCACCGTGGTTTCAGCCATCGATCCAATTTCAAACGCGGCACATCCGGGCCATAACGCACGTGTTGCAAAGCTGCTTGATTTGGCGGAGCTCTACGCTGACGGAGACAAGGTGGTGGTCTTTGAAACCAAGAGTCCAAATGCTGCTTTTCCGTGGACATTGTCTGAGCCTGCAATCGCTGTTCTGGGACCTTCTTCTGACAGTTTCCCAATTAATGCCACTGGCCCCTATATCTTCCGCGAAGCCATCCCCGACCAATTGTACCGCGCTGAAACCAACATGAATTACCGCCTAGGTACGCCGGGCTTAGAAGAGGTCCGCGTTGTTGTTTCAGGCAGCCCGGCCTCGGCCGCATTGGCCTTTGAAGCAGGCGAAGTTGACATGGTCATCAATTACCCAGAAGCCGACTTTGATCGTATCTTGGAAACAGGCGCGCTTGGCTTTGCTGCCCCGACTGCACGGCTGTACTTTTATACAATGAACGCAACCAGCGGACCAATGGCCAACCCATTGATCCGGCGCGCGGTTTCTATGGCGATTGACCGCCAAGGGGTCGTTGATGCGGCCCTGTCTGGTGTCGGTGGCGTCCCTGCGGGCTCAATTTACCCGGCTGGCAAAGGCTGGTCTGCAGATGTCCCGACAACTTATGATCCTGCCGGGGCCGAAGCCCTGCTGGTCGAAGCTGGGGCGGTCAAAGAAGGTGGTGTCTGGATGTTAGATGGCGCACCGCTTGATATCGATATTGTAACCTATTCCTCCCGCGCGGCCCTACCCCCAACCGCGGAATTGACACAAGCCTACTTGCAAGCGATTGGGATCAAAGCCAACATCCGTGTTGGTGAATACGGCGCCAGCAATGACGCCATTGCAGCAGGTGATGCCGATATGTTCTTGCAGGCATGGGTCACAACCCCGCAGGGCGATCCGGGCGCCGTTCTGGAAGCGCTGCTCAAATCAGATGGCGGGTCAAACACAGGTGGATATGCGAACCCTGCCCTAGACAAGCTACTGGCAGATGGCCGCACCACGTTTGACCATGACGCGCGCAAAGCGATCTACAACGAAGCCCAACAGATCATTGCGGCCGACGCTGCGTTGATCCCGGTTTTCCATGTCGCGCAAACCAACGTGGCCAAACCGGGGCTGACAGGCTATCAAGTTCATCCAAACGAGACCTACTGGATAACCCACGAGACAGCCTGGACAAAATGACACTCACCGCTTCCGGCCTTAGCGCAATGCGCTCAGGCCGGACCATTCTTCATCCAACCGATTTATCGATAGAGCCCGGTGCCCGCATCGGGCTTGTTGGTGCTTCGGGGTCCGGAAAATCCACATTGGGTCATGCGCTGATAGATGCATTTCGCGAACAAGGGACAAAGGTCGCACATGTGCCTCAAAGCCCAAACGAGGCGTTAGACCCGTTGCGCCGCATGTCTTATCACTGGCGAGAAGCAGAACGCGCGCTTGGCCTGCCCCAAGATGCAGAGCGCCAACAGGCTTTGTTCAGCGCTCTAAAAATCGAAACAGGCGATCTGCGAAAACGCCCTTGGGGATGGAGCCGTGGCATGCAGCAACGGTTTGTGATTGCCATGGCTTTGATTGGTGCACCCGATCTTTTGGTCATGGACGAACCGACATCAGCGCTGGATCCTATCGTTGCTGCGCGCACGATGGTGTTGTTAGAAGATTATCTGTCGACACGTCAGACAGCAGTGGTTTTGATCACCCATGATCTGGGCCTTGCGGCGCAACATGTCACCCGTTTGTTGGTTATGGAGCATGGGCGATTGGTCGAAGACAGGCCGACAAGCCAAGTATTGAAAGCGCCCCAGAGCGCGGCGGCCAAATCCTTATGCACCCATCGCAATTGGCTAGAATTGCCATGCTGAATGTAAAAAACGTCTCTGTCAGATATGGCATGGTGCAAACATTGACAGATGTCTCGCTGTGTTTGCCTGCCGGGCAAACCCTTGCAGTTGTGGGGGAAAGCGGCGCCGGAAAATCCACTCTGATCGCTGCAATCTTGGGATTGGTAAAACTGAACACAGGTCAAATCACCTGGGCCAATGCGCCCGTGAAAAACTGTCGTCCCTCATTGGTCATGCAGGAACCTCGTTCAGCGTTTAATCCCTTTTTGCCTTTGCGCAGGTCTATTATGGAACCGCTGGTGGCACGGGGGGAACCCATTGATGAAATGCGCCTCTTGCACCTGTGTGACCGACTGGAATTACCGCTTGAACTACTTGATAGAAAACCCCGCGACGTGTCGATCGGGCAGGTGCAAAGAGCTGGTATTCTGCGCGGATTGATCGCTGGCTCTCCGCTTATTCTGTTGGATGAACCTTTGTCGGCATTGGATGCTGTAACACAAAAACACACCGCACAGCTGATTGCCGATTTACAAAAGGAACTAGGCTTTGCCGCCTTTATCGTGACCCATGATCTGGGCTATGCTGCAGCTTTTAGTAACGAGATCGCCGTTCTGCGCCAAGGTCGGGTTGAGGAAATCACCCCAACGCCCGCATTCATTCACCACCCCCAATCTGAATATGGCTGCGCATTACGCGCCGCGGCCTTTGCTCTTGGCGCGTTGGAGTGTGTCGGGTGACGCGCAGTGTCCTTGCCCTGCTCCTGCGTGCGCTTGTTGTGTTGACGGGGACCGCTTTGGCAACCTTTGCTTTGCTGTGGAATGCCCCAGGCGATGCCGCAACGGCCATTGCTATGGCGCGGTTTGATACGTTGCTGAGCGAGGACGTGATCGCACAGGTTCGCGCGGAGGCTGGACTGGATGCAGGATTTTGGCCCGCATTCAAAGGCTGGGTTGTCCCCCTTTTATCAGGTGATTTTGGCAATTCATCGGTCACGGGGCGCCCTGTTTGGCCTGATTTGGTATCCGCCATTTCCTACACCCTGCCAACGGCCTTTGCCGGATTGGCAATTGGTTTGACCCTGTCCATCCCGCTTGCCGTCATAGCTGCACGCCATCCCGGCAGTTGGTCTGATCGTTTTACCATCGCTATTGCGTCTATCGGGGCGGCAATCCCGGCCTATTGGCTTGGCCTCCTGCTGATTTTACTGTTTGCAGTCAAACTGACATGGCTCCCCGCTATGGGAGCACGGACCCCCGCTCATGTAGTACTACCTGCACTGACGCTGGGCCTTGGTGTCGCCGCAGCGCTGACCCGTATCATCCGCTCCAGTATTCTAGAAGCGCGGAAGCAGGCATTCCTACCGGCATTCGTGCGGCGCGATGTATCTGCGCGCGACATAGCGCGCGCTCATATCGCACCACATGCCGCTATCCCCGTGATCACCGTCTTGGGGCTCGAACTGGCCTTCTTGCTGGAAGGTGTCGTGATGGTCGAAGTGATATTTAGCCGTCCCGGCCTTGGCAGTTTTCTAGTAAGCGCGATTGGCGCGCGGGACTACCCGAAGGTGCAGGCCGTTGTCGTGATCACAGCGGTTTTGTTTGTGCTCATAAACCTCGCGATTGATGTGATCTATCAGGTGATTGACCCTCGGATCGGAGATCAGGATGCGTAGTGTTGGGGTTCTTGCCTGCGTGTTTCTGACGCTTTCAGTGGTTGGTCCCTTGTTGGCACCATATGATCCAGCAGCCATCAACATCTCCGCACGGTTAAGCCCACCAAGTAAGGAATGGTTGCTAGGCACCGATGCCTTTGGTCGTGATACATTGTCTCGACTATTGCACGGCGCGCGCTGGTCGTTGGGGTTGGCCTTTTTCATCTCGTTGATTGGTTTGGTCATTGGCACCCTTGTTGGGGTCTCCGCAGCGCTTGGCGGCAAATCCATAGACTGGGTTCTGATGCGCGTGACAGATTCATTTCTGGCGTTTCCTGAACTTGTTGCTGCTGTCGTCATCGCGGGCATTCTGGGGGGCGGCATTAACAGTTTAATCCTCGCGCTAAGCCTGACCAGCTGGATGCGGTATGCGCGGGTGGCGCGGGGCGTAGGATTGTCGCTGCAAACACGCGGATATGTGGTGCAGGCCAAGCTTGCCGGCCTGTCGCCCTTTGCCATCGCGCGCTGGCACTATCTGCCCTCCCTCGCCCCCTCGCTCATCGTTGTGTGGACAGGCATGTTTGCCCGCGCAATTTTGGGTATTTCCGCACTGGGATTCTTGGGCTTTGGGGTGCAACCGCCGTTGTCAGAATGGGGCGCAATGTTATTGGATGCGCGGGTGCACATGCGTGCCGCACCGCTTCAGATGATTTGGCCGGGAATCACGGTGGTCGCATGCGTCCTTGCCATCAATCTTGCAGGAGACGCGCTCCGAGATGCCCTTGCTGGAAAGGAACTTCAGGGGTGAGACTTGATGCCCCACCCCATGAAAGCCCGCAAAACCAGATGCAAAAGCATAAGCTAGATCCCTTGGGCAACCGCCGTCAGGAGATCGTGTTTTCATTACAGGTGAACGGCAAAATGGCGTAAGTCGCAATAGTTCGACCTTTCGCCGGTCAATCCCCCCTCTCCCCAGATATCAACCAGACAACGTACATCGTTCATGCACAGCCTCTCACCTCGTTTCCTGCGTTGGCGATGCAGCCCCGTTTACTGCAGGGCAGATGGCAGGTCGCGGCCGATCCAATCTCGTAAAACACCATTCTCCAGGCTCGTTCTCACATCGGCCCAAGCCGCATTTGCCCCACGCAAGCGCATGATCGTATCGATTTCTGTGCGGATCGCATCTGCCGCAGCATCACCTGTCGCGGCCCCCACCGAAGCCCAATAATAGGCAGCGCGATAAGAGCGGATACGCGTTGTACCCAAAAGATGCCCACGTGCAGCACGCCGAATATCGCCGATTGAGGCAAAGTCAGCGGCTACTGGTCCACCGTCACCTAGCATTGCGTCTTGGACAGCCAAGGCCTCCTGCAAGGTCAACCCGGCTTCCAGTTCATTCAGCAAACTCAAACTGCGCGGTTCACCCTTGGAGGTCGCATAAAGCGCAAGGCGGTAAGCTGTCGTCGGATCGGATTCACTCAACGCTTCAGCCATCAGCGCAGTCGCTTGCGAATTCCCTTCTTTGGACAAAGGGTCAAGCAAACTCAACCCCAATTGACTGTTACGCGGAGCGCCGACGCCTGTCAAAAGCGCGCGACCGACATCAAGCCAGCGATCGGCAGGAAGCCCGCCATCCATCGCCAATCTGAGTTCTGATGCGCTGATGCTTGTGCTGATTGCTTTTGGCGCAGTGCCGACCCGAGGGGCAAGTTTGGAAAAGAGTTCCTTTGGATTTTCAAAGTCGTTTTCGCCAAGATGGATAGGCGTAACCGCTGCGCCGGTTTCCAGAACGATCTGACTAGGGTTCGCAACAAACTCTTGGGCTACTTGCACTGCCTGCGTGATGAAATCTTGTTGTTGGGCGCTTAATTCGCGTGCTTCAAAACCATTCATTTCACCAAACATATTGCGAAGAGCACCCGGTATGATCTGCTCCAACCCAGCAGGATCAAGCATGCCCGGAGGCGCGATACGCGATCCCGCCGCATACAGCCCGCGGTCTTCCACTGTGAGCTGCAAGTGGTTGACCTGCACAGCGGGCATCACTTCTTCATTGTCGATATCCATCCGGTAACTGATGTAATCCAGATCCGCCGCCCCACTTAACGACGCCAATTTGTCCAGATCAGCGCCGATCTGAATCATCGCGCCACCAGATGCAAAATCGTAATTCATATGCGCTGTTGCGCGATCCAAACGGATGTCTTCGACCCCCATCATACCGACAACCGGGCGAGCCGTGCTTGGCAAACAGTCGAAATCCAGAACAACACCATCAAGCGCCAAAGAAAGCGCCATACCTTGCAGACGGTCCAAAGGCTGACCACTCAGAACAAGCGCATCTGCGGTGATCACACAGGCATCGCCTTCCACATAAGGCAGGAAGGGACGAATATCGACACCGACCAGCGCGACACGGTTGCGCAGGATGTCTACATCGATCTGATCATAGCGCACATCAGCCAACACCCGTAACGTCGGCATTGCGCTTTGAACAATAAACTTAAGGACGTTTTCCAGTGAAAAGGCGTCCCAAACTGTATATGGCGTTTCTACATTTTGCGCCTGTGCCTGTAGCGGCAATGCGATCACACTGGCCAATATTGTCGTTCGGGCAAAGGTCCTTATGGCAAACATCTGACTCTTCCTATGGCTAATATAAAACCACAGAGTACCCGGATTTGAGATTCTGGCAATGCGATCAGCAATCCCAACTAAGGATTGCGGGCCGTTAATCAATCCGAGATGAGCGGGGGAGCATTGTTTGTTGCCTCAATGCTCAGACCTGCCAGTTTCTTGAAAGACGCAGCGTGCGCGGCTCTTTCTTCGCGCGGTAAGACTTCATCAAGATGCGAAAAGTCGCCTCTGCAACGATCTTCGGCAATCTGCATGATTGCGTCCGGTCCACTCTTGCCCCGATTGCCCAATGTGACGTTATTGGCCAGCGGACGAACGCGTTTTTCATAGGCAATTGCTGCGGCGTTGCTGATGCCAAGCTCGCGAATTTCAGCCGCCAGAATACGCGCATCGAGAATGGCTTGGCTCGCACCGCTCGAACCTACCGGATAGGTCGCATGCGCCGCATCGCCAATTAACGTGACGGGGCCATCCGTCCATTGATCAACTGGTTCACGATCAATCATTGGGTATTCGAAAACCTGTGTCGCTGAAGCGATCAGGCCCGGAACATCAATCCAACCAAAATTCCACTTTGAGAATGCAGGCGCAAACTGGGTGATGTCCACCTGACGGTTCCAATCCTCTTTTTCAAAATGCGTCGACGGATCGACAGTTGCTTCTGCGATCCAATTGATCAAGCAATGGCCGGTTTTCGCGTTGGGACCTGAAATCGGATAGCACACAAAACGCTGCGTATCGTTGCCGATCAACACCATAGATCGCCCCGACAAAAACGGTTTGGCCCATGATGTCCCACGCCACATGATGGCACCGCCCCAAACCGGGGCGCCCTCCTTTGGGTACATCTGGGATCGAATGGCCGAATGGATACCGTCAGCCCCAACAAGCATGTCCCCAAACGCAGTCTCAGGCCTGTCCAGCCTATGGTATTCTAGCGCAGCGCCGCTTGCACCAACACGATACCCACGTGCCTTTGCCCCAAAGGTGATACAGGTATCACCACATCGATTTCGCAGAGTTTCGAGCAGAGCCATCTGCAATTTGCCGCGATGGACAGAATATTGCGGCCAGTGGTAGCCTGCAGGACGCCCTCTTGGTTCCGTCCAAATTTCTTGGCCCGTTCTTGTGAAAAACCCATAGTCCTGAGTTTGAACACCAATGTCATCCAAGACTTCTTTAAGTCCAAGTGCGAACAACTCCCGCACTGCTGGGGGTTGCAGGTTGAGCCCAACACCTAGTGGTTTGGGCTCCTGCGTGCTTTCAAAGATATGGAAGGGCAAACCTATTTGATGCAACGTAAGACCCAACGTCAATCCGGCGATCCCGCCACCAGCAATCATAATTGTCATGGATTTTTGCGCCTTTGCATTTTTACCGGTCTTTCAAAATGCCATGGTGACAGGGGCAATTTTTGAGGTTGGCAACCCCGCCTTTCAAACAGGGGTCGACCCTCAGCAGACTGCAACCCAAATCTCAAGAATACAATACGCTGGTTTTTGGAACCTGATGGAAAACCGATTACGGCGTTTCATCGGATCATCGCCCCAGCCAGAGATGACATCATCACCTTCGCCGCCCAATTTGGTATCCGGTCCAGCCCCTGTCAGATCCTCTTCGTGCGCAGCAAAAAAGAACCATTGCGCTGATTGGGTTGTTGCCATCATCACCTTAGATCAGATCAGCGCCATTAAACCCGGCGCGGCACCCTTCGCAAAGCGATATCAGCCGCTCTTCTGCCCACTTGTCAGAACTCCGTCAGGAATTGGTAAGGATTCAGTCCTGTGCTCTGGTTAGTTTTCAAACAGCAAAACCCAAGAAGGGCGCAACACAGGAGTGCTTAAAACATGTCGATGCCTGGAATGACTGCCGCGCTTATCTATCAAATGTTGATGCAAAAGACTGAAAAAGATACCCAGAAGGCTCTCAAGAAAGAGGCCCTCAATCTCGGCGCAGCCATCGCCAAATCAGTCACCCAAGATGTGCTGGACACCGGAGCGGAAAAATTCCTCGCAAAACAGGTGAAGAAACATTTGCCGAAAACCCATAAAATCGTGCTTGGGTCGGCCGCGAGCCAAATGAAGAAAGTGTATGATGCGGAAAAATTGCCGCCAGATCCAACAGGTTTGGACCCCACTAAACTTAAGGTATTTGCCCCGACCTATCAGCCAAAGCCATTGTCTTCTGGCAAATTGCACGTAAACATCCCGATCCCACTCAAGAAACTCAAAGGACCAAAAGGTCAAAAGGTCATGCTCGACATTTGGCTTGGCGTTGACGAAGGGAAACTGAGGAAGCAGGAGTGGAACGGATATGGCGGTGCCAAATTGCGGTTCTGAGCCGAGACCAGAAGCCATCTAAACTTGCGTGATCAAAGACCAGATATTTAGGTGCGCGCGATAGGTCGTGAACGCATAGGACATATGGTTGATCAGGTTGCATTCCACATTGGAAATGTGCCGCAAGCTTGTCATTTTCGTCAAGTTCGCACCTGATAATTCAGCTTTACCAATGATATCGGACGCATGTTTCAAAATATTTCGCGCGAGTTCGACACGTGTTGCAGGCCCTGCTTCCTTAAAAGTCAAAGCAGTGCGCGATGCGCTCGGGTTGATCGTTCCAATCAACTTAGCGGCAATGCAATCAAAGCAACCCTCCATGGATTGCTAAGTTAGTGGATCCCGTCTCCAAAGACAAAAGCTTGCCCAAACCGATCAATGGTGTACCATTCCTTCCATTGAATTACTTTATTGGTGCGTAAATGTCCGGCCCTAATTCCCTCAGCCACGAGGAACTTTCACAGCGTTTTTCCGATCTCAAAACCTTTCACCGAGAGCTCTTAGACGAGTTTAATGCCGACGGCGTAATTTCTGAGGAGGAGCAAGCGCGGCTTGCCCCCATCCAAGCCAAACTTGCAGAGATCGAGCGCAAACTTGCCGAAGGATCGGGCAATTTCTTCACGGATGCGCTGGATGCAGTTGCCGGTGCCGGTAGCGATGCCATTGACGCTGCGGGCGGGTTCGTGGAGCGCGCATCGGACGCAGTTGACGGGGCTGTGGAGACTGCTGGCGGCGTTATCGAAGGAATTGGCGATGCAGTAAGCGGAGCGGCTGGCCTTGTTGGCGATGCCATTGAAGGGGCGGTTGATATTGCGGAAACCGCGCTTGAAACCTTCACCGGAACAGCCATCGAAATTGCCAATGCCGCACGTCAGGCAGCGGCAGATGCAGCTGGTGGTGCGGAAGATGCGATTTCCCAAGCCGCTTCAACGTTGCGTGACACCGCACAAGGTGCGCTGCAAGAATTGATCGATCGCGCACAAGAGGCATCACGCATTGCCGAGCAGGCCGCCAATGAGGCCGAAGAAGCGGTAGGGGAAACAGTTGAAAGCCTGCGCACACGCGCCGAACAAGCCGCTGAAGACGCCCGCACCGCTGCAAATGAAGCGGCCCAAAAGTTGCAATCCACATTGACAGAAGCCGCCGAACATCTGCGTGATACGGGTCAACAGATCGTAGACCGCGTTGAAAGCGCAGCTGGCCAAGCAGAAGACGCTATTGAAACCGCCGTTGAAGAGGCCCGCGATGCGGCCGAAGACGCAGCGCAGAATGCGGAAACGCAAGTCCGGGAAATGGCCTCTGCGGCGCGTGATTATGCCACTGATGTGCTGGGACGACTGGGCAATCTGGTCACCAATGCCCGCACAACCGTGGAAGATGCGCTTGCTGACTTGGTTACAGAAGCTGAAGAGTTTGCAGAAAGCGCCGAAGAGGCCGCAAGACGCCTGACCGGCACCTATTACACCGAAGAAGAGAACGTTGTTCTCGCTGAGCTTGAGGCCTCCGGCCTTGATCAACAAGAGCGTCAGGCAATTGTAGATCAGACCCGCGACAATCCCGCCGTTTTGGAACAAGCGCGGATCGCTCTGGCGCGGATGGATTCGCTCAATGTTCCGGCTGCGGATCGCGGTGAGCTTTTTGCCATGTCCCAAACCAATCTTGCCGGCTTTGAAACAGCCATGGAAGTTGTTGCCGGCATGGAGAGTGGCGGTGCGTTAGATGTCTCAGACGATGCGATGGCAGACCTTGCTGTTCAGATGGACGATGCCCGACGCGATTGGAGAGACGCCAACCGAGAATTGAAAGCCTTATTAAGCGCCGGGGCGCCACAAGCGGAAATCGATGCAAAAGAAGCTGAGGTAAATGGTTTCGCCAATGTATGGCGGCCGTTGAATGAGGATTTCTCCAGGCGTGAGGAAAAACGAGGCTTGCTGGATGCGCTCAGCTTTGGGCCGCTTTCGCTCGACCGCCCCGACCCGATGGAACCCGAAGACGTCAATGCATTGATCGAAGCCTATGGCCGCAATCCCGACGTCGCAAATGCAGCAATAGAACTGGCGGGAAATGCCGAAGACCCCAGTCTCATTGCGCAGAACGTCGAAGGCGTGCTGGACATCTCCGAGACTGGATTTGCCGGACCGGACGGAACCGCACTGACAGAAACCGAGCGCGGCGAATTTAATGGCATGGCCGCGAATATGCTGCGCAATGGCGCCGCAATGGGCCAAGAGTATTTCGACGGTGCGACAGATTACTACGATTCCGGCGCACAAGCCCTGCCCGACCCCTGTGGTGGCAGGACTGGCGCAGATGTGGCGCAAGTCAATCTGGAACGCACCAAATTCATGGCAGACGCTATGGTAAATGACGCCGGAGAAGTGAGCGCAACCACACCAGAAGCGCAGGGTGCCATGGACCATATGCTCTATCACCCCGGCTCTTTGGCCGCCGATAACTTTTCGCCCAATGTCACCGCGCAGATGACAGGCGTCTATGATCTCTTTAGCAATCCTGAAACTGCCGTTGACGCCAACGCGGTGATCAGCGAGGCCAAAGCCCCCGGTGATGAGGTGCCCAACGGGGATGCCGCCCGCAATATCGTGGCCGAGACTCTCGGCATCTTGCCCGAAGATGTCGGCGACACGGAAACCCGCGAGGCAATCTTATCAGGAATGCTCACACCTTTACAGCAGGGCAGCGTCGGGTCCTGCTTTGCCTCTGGCCCGACCCGCCGGTTAAGCCTTGAAGACCCCATTCAAACCATGAGAAACATGACAGAGATCGCCACCACCGGGCAATTCACATCCCCTGCGATGCCCGATACCCCGATCCCCGCGAACCAGAACATTCCCGCAGGTGAAAACCCAATGATGCGGAGCTATGAGTTCACCATCGCATCTGGGTCTGCGATGCTCGAAGATTCCTATAATCACAATCGGCTGGACAATGCGCTGTGGGAAGAAGGGAATGGCGGACGAGGTCTTGGTGAGATCGAAGGAATGGTGGGGTCGGAAGCCTGGGAAGGGTCCGGCGAACTGGATGAAAACGGCGATCTGGTCGATGGGGTGCGCGCCACCTTGCAAAGGGAATTACGTCAGCAATTGCGCTTTGATTACAACGCCGTCGAACTCGATAACTCGAGCGGCTCGGGTGATGGATCTTCTTCTCACGGCGTGTTTCAAGTCATCTATCAGGGATCACCAATTGACAGCGAGGATGGCTTCCAGAATGCAATCCAGACCATTGCCCTTGGCGCTGTTGGCGACACCGATGATGCCACACGTAATGCGGTGATTGAACTGGTGCAAAGCGATGCATTTGTCGATTCAATCTATGCCGCATACGGCACAGACCGCACAGAAGCCCCCTGGAACCTTGCTGGTGGCGGATTTGGCAATGCTTCAGAACAGGTGCTGACTGGTCGTGAAGAAGAACCCAGCGTGATTGCCGGCGACAGTTGGTTCAGCGATTCCAACGGACCTGCGGGCGGTATCTTGTCAGGGTTGGTCGAAAGCATGGGGGGCAATGACGGCTTGTCCATGTTATCCACCAACGGCGATCGCGCCAATCACGCCTTTATGGGCACACCGGATCATCCGTCGTTTCAGGCGATTTCGGGTGAAGACAGCGAAGAACGCATTCAGGAAATCTTGCTTGATCCAGGTCAAGAGATTGCCTCAAACGCGCTCTCTGAACAGGAAACCAGCCGTATCTACGAACAACAATTGCGCAAAATGCTGCGCTGGCGCTCGGTATCAAATGACGATGCTTCTGTCGCCCTTCTCACCACGGCGTTGCGCGATGGTCCCACCGAAGGAATGACCCCTTCTGATTTGGAGTCTTTCATCGAAGACCAATTGGAAGATTTCGACGAACGCCAGCGTGTCTATGAACAAGAACGAACAGATGAATGGCAAGCCAGTCAGACGCCACCTGCAAGTGATGAAGACGCCGAGAAACATCGCGCCGCTCTTGAAAAAGCCAGCAGAGACCGTGCCGACTCTTTGCTGACGACCTCTTTGATTGCTGCAACCGATCCCCCTTATGTGGTGGTTGCGGATACGAACTGGGGCAACCATAACAGCCAAACTCAATTTGTTATCGGCCCCGATCCCCGTTCTGGTGAACTGCGCTTGTTCAGTTTGGACACAATCACCGGAGAAATGGCTCTCCAAGGCGAAAATTGGGAGGAGTCGGTGTGGCGCAGCTACGAAGAATGATAGTGAACAAAACAGGAGATGTCGCGCATGGCTGATGGACTTCCCCCTCTCAACATTGACGTGAACGCTGCTGGCACGCCTGTTGTAATTGTTGACGGCCAAGAGGTGCATGACGTCTCAAGCCTTGTTGATCTGGCCCCCAATGTGGTGGAGCCAAAATACGCCCGCGCATATGCGCGTTTGGTCAATCATCTTTCACATGGGTACAAATACAATGTGATTATGGATCCTGAGGCGTTTGAAGCCGATTACCGAATCCGCTTTGACGCGGAGGACCCGGACGAGAAAACCGTTGCCGGCCAAGTCAGGCTGCGCAACTACGGCTTGCCCGACTTTAACGCTATTTCTCCACCAAGCTTTGAAGGCAAGACGCTGATCTTCTTTGCCGAAAATGCCTATCTGGGCGTGCCTTACCGGGTGGAAGTGCAAACTGCAGTGACATCTATGGGCAAACCAACTTATGCCTTGATTGGCACAAGCAAAGAATAGGGCCCGGCCTGCATTCCATCTGCGCAACAAGATTTCAAAGCAGCTCGCCCATGCGACTGATGTGTCCTGGTCGATACCTGAAGGCTATGCACTTTCAATTAAGCGGGTCTGCAACCAAAGGATTGATGGATAAGATGCAATCCAGAACCAAACAAAGCGGTTCAAACCAAACAGGCAAGCATTGGCCATGTGAAACGCAACTGCCAGAAAAAGGGCCGGGATCAAGGTTGTGGAACTAAGAAAGCTCAATGGGAACAAGACCTCGAATAGCATCACAGCCCATGATGCAAACCAGATCAACCGTGGATAACCAGCAAAGGCCCGCAAAGATTCAGCAACTGGATAGGCTGAATAACCAAAGACGTCTTGCAGTGCCTGTCCGCTTCTCCAGTCTGGATTAGCAATTTTGACTTGGCCGGAAATAAAGTAAGACAACACAACCTGTATGCTCAAATATCCAAATGCAGCTTCAGACAGAACCCCGTTTGGCAGCCAATGCGCAAGGCAAAGACAGTATAGGATCAACAAGCCCATACGATCGCTGCCGCCGTTATAAGGTCCGGCAAAACGGTGCAGAACAAAAACGCTGTGCACACTCAACGCCAACAAGACCCAATGGCTATGCACGCCGCCAACCAGCGCGATACTGAGCACGCCACGAGCAAAGAACAAGAATTGAACGTCACGTCCCCCAAGGCTGTGTTCAAGGCTTTGTTGCAAGAACGCCAAGCCCAACAAAATTTCTGTGGCCCGAAGCGCGAACTCGAACGTCATTGCTTCAGGTACCCTGACGCAGCAACGGCCTCTGACAAAAACAGAACATCGCGCATGATTTTTGCCTTTTCACGGTAGACAAAGACCAATCGAAACCGCAGCATTTTCCCAGCTGTATCAACGCGCCTCTGTTTAATATCTGATAATATGCGTTGATTTATTTCATGGATACTATGGGGCGTCGGATGTTGCGCGATACGTTCTGCGCAACTGACAACAAACAACGTTTCGTTCCAGAGCGGGTTCCAAAACAGACGCAGAAACATCTGTAGCGGTGTTATCGATTTTGGGCGTGGGCGGAAGTCATGCCACGCTTCTGAGGCGTTTTCTGTGCCCAGCGTCAATTGCCATTGCACTCTTGGCGATGGCTGAATGGCCTCAAAAAACCGCCACGAGGGCATCAGAACTGGCAGGATCAACGATAACGTTCGCAACATGAACTCAGTTAATGTCGTGAAGGTTAACACGGCATAAATTCGTCACAATGCGCCTGTTTTCCTGCAAGCGATCCCGATCAACGACACAACAAAGATACGGAAAACCTGAAACAATACTTGGCCAATGCGCGCCTGTTGCAGGTCTCTATCGGTGAGGGAATTGGGAGGCGCTGTAGGCTCGACCCCAAGATCATCACGGTGATCTTCTATGAACTGGATCATCGGCTGTCATATTGCCTTTGATTGTCCAAAACCTTCCGTACGGTTCGTTCCCGCACTTCTGGGGGTTACTTATTCGTTGTCTTCTTCATGGTACCCCATCCTATTCTTGAGTGGGAGCTTCCGGCAAACAAGGCTTGGGTTCAGCGGATATCGATCCGGCTGAACCCAAGTCTTTGCATGCTGTCTTGGACGCTGAGCGGAATACCTTCGTGAGAATGATCATATTTAACCTACAACGGCATGTGCGTTGAAGCGGCGCCGTTGGGCAGCAATAAGCAACCAACCTTGCTGGACATGACAACATCCTTGCCAGATACAGCATCGCCCACAAGACATTCGGACAACCCGCGGCCATAAAACGGTGCTGTGTCAGAGTAAGTGACAACCGCATCGGTGGCGTCGGCCAACATCGCGCGCGCATGTTTCAAAGCATCACGTGCCGCATCAAAGGCCAGCGTCGCGCAGCCCAATCCGAGTTCCGGAAGGGTGATCCCGGACCCAGTCAACGTTCGCGACCGGGGCATCAGCCTTTTTCCGCGCCCGCATTCAAACCGGCCCGGACGTATTTCTGCGACAAAAGGAAGACCAACACGATAGGAAGTACTACAAGGATCCCGGCCTGAATGGCCTCCGGTTGTCCGACGGGCAGATCATTTGCGGCTTCCTGCGGGTTCAGCGCGCCAGACGAATTGATCAGCGTAGTCAGTCCCACCGGCAAGTTCTGTTTATCGTCATCCGTGATCAGGATAAAGGCCAGGAAATAGTTATTCCAGTTGTTCACAAAGCTGAAAAAGGCAACCAGCGCCAGCAATGGCTTGGCCAGTGGAAGCCCCATGTGCACGAAACACTGGAAATGCCCGCAGCCGTCAATGCGCGCGCTTTCAACGACGCTTTTGGGCAGCGAGGTCGCATAGAAGATGTAGGAGAGATAGACACCAAAGGGAAAGAACGACGATGCCAGGATCAGCCCTCCATAGGTATTGATCAAACCAAACAGCGACATTTCGAGAAAGATCGGCAGAATGATCGCCTGTGAGGGTGTGATCATCGCGATCAGGGTGATGATTAGGATGGCACGTCGCCCGCGGAACTCTGACATTGCCAACGCATAGCCCGCCGGGATGCAGCTTGCCAAAGTCAACGACACGCTCCCGGCTGTGTAGATGACGGAATTCCACGCCCAAGTCCAAATTTGCCCGTCATTGTAGCTGGTCAGGTTGAGGAAGGTTTCTTTCGCGGTGGCAAAGCTGCCAAAAGACAATGGCAGATCAGAGATCAGAGAGCTTTCCGTGCGTGTTCCGGCCAGAAACAGCCACAACAGCGGCACACCGTACAGGATTACAAAGAATGCCAGAGTTGACCAAATGACAAAGCTGCTGATGCGGAGTTTTTTGAGTACAGGGGTCATGGCCTCAATCGATCTTGTAAAAGCGTGTGGCGAAAATCAGCGTGAAGGCAATGATCAACGGCAGGATCAACGAGAGCGAGCTAATCGCAGCGGCAACTCCAAAGTCACCCCAGTTGAACGCATAAAAGAATGCCAACTGCGTGACGGACCAGTCGGGTTTGTCAAACTGGCCGCCCGCCAGCGACAAAAGCTGCGGTTCGACAAAGATTTGCAAGCCGACGGCAATGGTCATGATCGCCATCAGCGTGATGGTTTTCGAAACCATCGGGATCTTGATCCGCACAGCCATTTGCCATGGATTGGCGCCGTCAATGCGCGCAGCTTCCAGAATGTCGCGCGAAATACCGGACAGTGCGCCGCCCATCACGACGATCCAGCCGCCTGAATTGCCAAGGAACGCCATCAGTGAAAAAATTCCGACCTCTCCCAGCCCGGCGATGGTGCTCTGGCGGTTGGTCCACCCAAAGCTCTCGAATATCCAGCTAAAAGGCGACACCAACGGATCAAGCAGGAATAGCCACAAGACAACCACGGCGGAAGACGCAATCGCACCCGGCAGGAAGTAAACGGAACGAATGATAGCTGCGGGTCGTTCGGGCAAGGTGTCGAGCAACAGGGCTAACAAGGTGACACCAATCACCATCATCGACACCCATGTTGCGACATATTGCAGAACATTCCAAATCGCAGGAACCAAGCGAAAATCATTCAATGCCTCGCGATAGTTGGTGAAGCCCCAAAAGACATTGTCGATCGTATCAAAAAAGCTCAGCCCAAAGGCATAAAGCACAGGAAAGAATGCAAACATCACCAACAGCACAAGAAATGGCGACAGCAGCGCATAAGCGACCAACGTCTGCCGACGCTCTTGCCTGCGCTTCCCTTTTTTGCGTTCTTCTTTGGTGAGCTGTGGCATCAGAAATTCGTCCTGAAAGGAATGGGCGGCAAGCATCGCCTGCCGCCGCAGGTTTTCTTATTCCGTGATGACCTTGTAACGTGCCAGATTGGCCTGATTTACAAGCTCTTCCTGCAACTGTGGCAGAAGGCTTTCAAGGCTCGCACCGGCCGCAAGGTCATTTACAACTGCCTTGGTAAAGCTGGCCCGCGTGTCGATCCGCAGCGACACATACCCCGGGTGCCCAAAGGCAGCGGCATCCACCATTTCACCAAAGTTTCCTTCGCCTGCGTAGTAGCCCGATGCATCAAAACCAGCCCCCCACTCGACGGACGCGGGCTGATAGGCAGGCATCGTGACCGCATCGCGGTTCGTGTCGACATCTGTCGTCACAAAGGTCAGCAGATCAACAACCGCCTCAGGGTGCGCGGTATCTTTCCAGCCCCCCCAAACGCCGCCGCCCCAGCTCCATGCGATAGGGTTCTCCTGCGAGGCCCACTTGGGTGTCATTGCAACACCAGTTTTGCCCTCGGCAAATTCATACTGACGTTTGATGATGAATTCACCAAACCACGTCGGTCCCGGGATCATCAGAACCTTGTCGGACTTTGCCAACTCAAGAAATTCGGGATCAAAGGGTGCCGTGCGGGTCAATGCCCCGCTGGCCAACATTCGATCCACCAGTTGCGCGGCTTCTACACATTGTGTCGCTGTGGCATTGATCTTTAGCGTCTCAGCGTCACCTTCGAGCGGAACACCAAGGTCGCAACCGTTGGAATAGAGGAAGTTCATGATCGGGATGTGCATCGCAATGGCACCCGACACGACACCCTTTGCAGCGGCCGCCGCGCCGACTTGTTCATATTCTTCCCAAGTCGTTGGTACAGTCAGCCCCATTTCTTCCATCAAGGGTGCATTGTACCACAGCATGAAATGGGCGACGTCGTTGCGCAAACAGATCAACGATCCACCGTCCTTTTCGCAAGGCGCGAGCGAGGTCGGGTAAAATCCGTCTGTGATGCTCGCGTCCACCTTATCGGACAGTTCCATCAGATAGTTCGCGCGTCGTGTCGACAATTGTGCTGCCATGTTCACATCCGGCATAAAGATCGCATCCGGGACGCCTTCGCCAGATTGAAGCGCCAATTGCAGCTTTGTGATGATCTCGTTGCGCGCAACCGAAACGAACTCAAGCGATATATCATCCCGGGACTCGTCAAAGGCCTGATAGAATGGTTCCCGAACCGGATCACCCCAAACTGTCAGCGTTGCGTCCTGTGCCACAACACTGGTCGCCGCACCTGCAGCCACCCCGGCAATCAGCGCACTTTTGAATGTCGTCTTCATAGTTTACTCCTCCCTAAAGTCTTTATTTCTCAGTATTTCCGGTGCAATTTTTCCCGGTTGGATCGAAAATGCTGACGCGCCCGGGTGACACTGAAAGAGTGACCTCCGCGCCCGTCGATATCTTGCGTTTCAAAAACGTCTGAACCGTCAGCACCACACCTTCCGCGACCTTCACGTAAGCATAGGTGATGTTTCCAAGACGGTCGGCGGTGTCGACGGTGCCTTTAAGGACAAGCTTTCCGTCCAGTGCTGTCTGATCAATTTCGAAATCTTCTGGGCGTATACCCACGGTTACCGCATCACCTTTGGTCAATCCCCTGGCAGAATACTTTGACGGTTCTCCTCCAACCGTGTTCAACGTGACTTCAGCGAAATTCGCGCCGGTTTCTATCACCGTTCCCCCCAAAAAATTCATCTTTGGCGACCCGATAAAGCCACCAACAAACTTATTCGCGGGCGCATCATAAAGTTCTTCTGGCGTGCCAACTTGTTGAATTTCGCCGTAATCCAGCGCCACAATCCGGTCAGCCAAAGTCATAGCCTCGGTCTGGTCGTGGGTGACATAAATCATGGTTGCGCCGATTTCGCGGTGGAGCCGTTCGATCTCCAGGCGCATTTGCGTTCTGAGGGCCGCGTCAAGGTTCGAGAGCGGCTCGTCAAACAGGAACACTTTGGGCTTGCGTACAATCGCTCGGCCAATCGCAACCCGCTGACGCTGTCCGCCGGATAACTGCGCAGGCGATCGATCCAACAGATCCTCCAGCCGCAAAATTCGGGCGGCCTCCATCACACGTTCATTCACCTCTGCTTTGGGCAAGCCTGAAATACGCAAGTTAAACGCAATGTTTCCAAAGACATCCATGTGCGGGTAAAGCGCGTAATTCTGGAAAACCATGGCAATTCCGCGATCCGAAGGGTCCTCGTAAGTGACGTCTTCTCCATCGATCTCGATCACCCCGTCGGTGACACTTTCCAATCCTGCGATCATCCGTAACAGCGTCGACTTCCCCGAGCCGGACGGACCAACGAAAACAACAAACTCCCCGTGAGCAATCTCCAGATTCACGCCATCAAACAGCTCAACCGCCCCATAGGACTTCTTTAGGTCGGTCAGCAAAACCTGCGCCATCGTTTTCACGGTCTCCGAAGCTTGATCAGCGTCACGGTAATAAATTGATATGCCACTCGCAAGTTTTAAATATATTTAAAACCTGTCCATGACTATTGACCAAGTTGTTTAAGTCGAAGAATATGGATCGCAACCTGCGGTCTCCTCTTTGCGAAAGCCTCTCAAATTTCATGAAAGTCACGGACAAAGCGCAAGATTTGGAACATTTCGTTCAGTCCATACTGAGCGAAAAGATTAAAGTCGGGGAGGTGATCCGCCAAAGCGACCTATGCGAAATTCTGGGCACGTCCCTTTCCCCCCTGCGAGAACTTTTGGTTCTTTTGGAAGAACTTGAGCTGGTCGAAGTGAAGCCGCGTGCAGGGTACAAGATCATCTATCCAGACATCGAATTCATGCGTGAAAACATGCAGTTCCGCGTGGTGATCGAAAAGCATGCGATTGAACCGTTTGTAGAAGACGTCGCTGATGACTGGATCGATGGCCAGATCATGCAACATAAATCCGCCATACATGGGATCAAAATATCAGACGATCTGACAGCACTGAACGCATCAATTGTGGGTCTCGATCGTGCGTTTCATCGCACGCTTGTTTCCGCGCTGAAAAACAAGGCGATGTCAAAAGCCCATGAATATACGCAAACCAAACTCAGCATCGCCCGGCAGGTGCATCGCCGGATTCCACCGCGAAAAACCAATATGAATGCGATGCTGGAACATATCACAATCCTAAACGCCCTGAAACGGCGCGATATTGCTGAGGTTACCGCCACGCTCGATGCCCATTTCACCAGCTCCATTCGAAATACACTCGTTGGCTATTGATGGAACAAGCTGCTTGCCAAACCCAAAACGGCGGATCGACCCAAATTCAGATTGATCGCGTTCAGGGATATGCGATGTCTGTGCGCCCACCGGTCGGTCCGGTGTCTTCGCTTGGAAACATGCCTGTACGCAACGGCGTTCTGATCGCGATCACCTCCCGCGATGGGGCGACCGGCTGGGGCGAAATCTGGTGCAACTTCCCGCCTCGGGGGGCGGAGGCTCGTTTGAACCTGATGCAGGATGTCATAGGGCCCCTTCTTTTGGGCATGACGTTCCAAGACTTCTCCGAAATACGCCCTCGGCTTGAACATGATCTGGCCCGCATGATGATACATACAGGCGAGTACGGGCCCTTTACGCATTGCCTTGCGGGGATCGACACTGCTTTGGCTGACCTTGTTTCGAAACAGGCGGGTTTGCCGCTGTCCGGCTTCCTGACGTCAACACCGTTGGCGCATGTGCCCGTCTATGCCAGCACGCCGAACATCTCCGATTTGGAAGCGGCACTACATCAAATCATCGAGGATGGGCATCAAGGTCTAAAGCTCAAGATCGGCAACGGGATCGAGACTGATACCAAGCTGTTGTCAGACGTTGCACGGGTTTCTGAAGGGAAACTGGATATCTGTGTTGATGCCAATCAGAACTGGACGGTCAATGAAGCTATCGCAACGCTAAACGCCCTCACAAATCATAACTTGATGTTTGTCGAAGAACCCTTGCGGGCAGACGCATCTATGCGCGACTGGGCTGCGCTGGCTGAGGCGGTTTCTTCTCCCCTAGCAGGTGGAGAGAACATTACTTCGCGAGAAATGTTTTCGAACTTTGTGCAAGATGGAAAACTCAGTGTCATTCAGCCCGATGTCGCAAAATGGGGTGGAATTAGTGGAGCGATAGAAGTTGCACGCATTGCGAAAGCAAAAGGCGCCACCTGTGCCATGCATTATATGGGCACTGGCCTTGGTCTTGCGGCGTCGCTGCACTGTCTTGCCGCAATAGATGGCAAAGGCCCGATGGAGTTAGACGCCAACCCCAATCCGCTTCGCACCGAGTTGGGAGAAATCAACCTGACGCTCACCGATGGTCGCGTCGCAGTGCCTCAAGGCGCGGGGATTGGCTTTGTGCCGGACCCGTCGGCGTTAAAATCAATGACCATCGCACAGATGGAGCTGTCATGATCGATGCCCACGTGCATTTCTGGAAACTGGACCGTGGTGACTACAAATGGATCACACCTGCGCGCCCGACACTAATGCAAGACTTTCTGCCAAGTGATTTCCGTCAGATGATATCTGAAACCGAGGTCTCAGGCTGCATCGCCGTGCAGGCAGCCCGAACCGAGACGGAGACCGATTTTCTCTTGGATTGCGCCTCAAACAACGCATTTATCAAGGGCGTCGTCGGCTGGACCGATCTGACCATACCTGATTTCATCGCGACACTCGATCGTTGGCAGGAAAACGAGGTCTTCAAGGGCATCCGCCCCATGGCGGGCGTGCAAGGGTGCCCGGAATGGCTGGGGGTGAGCTATGACGCGGGGCTGGCAGCTTTGGCCAGGCGGGGATTGATCCTCGAAGCACTGGCTTTGCCCCACCACCTTTCTGGTGTGGCGACCACGGCCAAGACCCATGACGATTTACAGATCGTCCTGAACCACGCAGCCAAGCCCACTCCGAATGATCTGGAGCAATGGACCAAGGATATCGCCGAGTTCTCAGAGCTGGAAAATGTCGCGTGTAAACTGTCTGGCCTGACCCAGCAAAGCCTTAACCCCGATCACCATGCCCGCGTGTGTGACGTGCTTCTTGACGTTTTTGGACCGCACCGCCTGATATGGGGCAGTGACCACCCAGTGGTTTTGGAGACATCCACCTATGGTGCTTGGTTGGCCGCCACCCAAGTGCTGCTGTCGCGCTTATCGACGGCGGAGCAGGCGCAAATTACCTCCGGTACCGGACAACGCATTTTTCGGATACAGGCAAACTGAACCAAAATAGGTGCTTTCTTCCGAAGCCATCCAATCGGATCTTACGGCATAGAATTCGCCAAATTGGAAACGAGCACCAAGCAAAGAGAGAGTTAAGCGTTGCCTCTCCCCCCCTGTTTGGGGCTTAGCACATTCGGCTTGAGAAAATATGATGTCCCAAAAAGGATACAGGCATCACGAATACTCAAACATTAGGTAGCACTTTCGAGTGATCAGAAAATCGTTAAAGTCATCAACGCTCTCGGATATGGGACGTTTAGCGCGAGCTTTTGAATTGTGGTTCTAGAACGCGCAAAGGCATCCTTGGGGATGCCTTACTGTTTAGGTTTGGTTGCGGGAGTAGGATTTGAACCTACGACCTTCAGGTTATGAGCCTGACGAGCTACCGGGCTGCTCCATCCCGCGACAGTATTATAGGCCATGTGACATGTTGTTCGATTTGGCCTTCGGTATTTATTGTACATCGAA
>JBDWQI010000156.1:0-1840 GCA_039986635.1 Sulfitobacter sp. | reverse complement strand
TCATTTCGTACGTCCTGCAGTTTTTGGCTGCTTTTCTCCTATCGCCGTTTGTTCATTGGCACGTTAACATATCACTTCATGTATAGCTCGTCGCAATTTTACTATGCACCCACTTTCTCCCCCATACATCGGGTGGTCTATGGGCCATGCTATTTATGGAGACGTCCCTCATCCAGATGAGCGCACAATGCGAGACAGGGGAGGAGTCGCCCTTTGTCCACATAATGTTGTGGATATTCGACAGCCAATAGCGTTTTCAAGCAAGCGATACGGCACAGGGTCACATTCACCTATTTCCATATCTACGGCTTGCATCACGTGTACATCGTATACGGGAACCACTGCAAGCACGAATCCTCGCTCAAGGTTCACGCAGCATCGGTTCTGACTACACCTGTGACGGCCTCGACATACGTTTGCACCTTCGCCAGCCACATCGATTTTTCACCACGTGATTATATTCATTTCATCTTTGACCAACATTTCTTATTCCTCTTCGCTGGATTGCCGCTTGCGCATTACAGATAGATGTGTTTGTTAGTGGCGTTACCAAGTCTGATGTTGTGCGAAGCAGTCGGTACCAAGGGTGAAACCTCCCCTCGTGGTGATCAGCTTTGGAACGCAGGTCAGCTCAACACCTCGCCATGTATTCTCCTGGATACGGCGGCGCAGTAGGCCACAGATATACGCATCATGAACGCTCGACTTTGTCCGTGTGTTTGTTGTCGTCTTGTACGGCCTTGCTAGACGAACGTTGGACAGGCGGCGTTGTACAGAAAACATCATGTCTCTGGCTAATAACGAACTAAATATTTCGGCATCATTTGTATTCTACGGGATGAGCAGTGCAGTCATTCGAGCGCAATCAGGTCGGGAGTGAGCCGTTCGTTCCCAGTCTTGCGGATGTCTCGCTAGATACTCCAGGGTATGCTGGCGAGCCCACGCCCCCAGATGTTGGAAGTCGGTACTTGTATGTGTTGGGTAACACCTGCAGTACGTACATATATTACTACTGAGTACATAAAGTATCTAGAGAATACCTGGAACGCAACTTCCTCGCCTCGGTTGGGTGTTCCTTTTGTGGCATTCAACACAACTCTCGTTCAACACAAAACACTGTTACAGTACATGCGATGCATATACAGCTCAACTCGATATCGCTGAGGCTTGGCACGAACGGGGTCCCTCCTCTTGTTGACTCCGGCCGGCACATGCAATGACCGAAAGACAGGAGACCATTCTTTCGCGACAAAAATACAACGCCCTTTGCCGTGTTCAACTCCAATGTCGTTTTCCGCGTTCGTCTTCGTCGTCTCGCCTCCAAACGTTCCCCCCTCAAGGTCTTCGGTCCTAGCGCGATGATGGCACCGTGGCCCACCCTGCAGACGGTGACGGAAAATACCGACCCCGTGTCCAACCGACCAACGCGAAGCTTCGGTCAAGATCTGCCGATGCCAGTGGTGTGTGATTTCCACAAGGATGTAGAGGGTCAGCCTACCGGCGTTGTTGACACTCGGGGGGCTGGAGTAGCACCTGACATGACTTCAGAACTTCCAGGAATGGACGACAGGGAGGCGTCTATTTCGATTTATACTTTCTTGAAAATCGTAAGTGTGTATGTGCTATCATATGCGTGTACAGCAGATGTGTGTAGTGTCTAAAGTGTAGAGCGTTTCTGCTGCTGGGGAGCTCACCGAGCTCTTACCGAAGCCCTCCTTTTCGTGCTTTTTTTTGTGTTGCACACTGATTGCGAATAGTGGAAAAGGGGTCCCTCGTCCGTTCCGTTTGCTGCCGATGTCTTGTCCGGTTCCTTTCGTGATCCTTCAAAAGTGCCCACAAC
>JBDWQI010000155.1:0-1656 GCA_039986635.1 Sulfitobacter sp. | reverse complement strand
GGTGAGGTCGTTGTTCTCCAACTCCCTGCATCGACGATCACAGCACAGAAAAGACAATCAGAAAGACGGGGACAAGAACGCTAAGGCGTGTCTAGCGCGGTGAAATACTGATAAGCAGACCGAAGACACCTTGTAAGTGTGTGACCGGTGCAGGCAGTAATTTTGAGAAGACTGAGAATCCCTGTGGTTCAATTGTGCGCGGGGCTAGACGATGTACGGCACAACTTCAAAATAGGGAACCTATACCCTGGAAGAATATCGACCGTGAGGTGTCACAAAAAAGGTCGGGCTACACGTAACGCTATGTATTATTCAACTGAGACCAGTTCTAGGTACGTTGTGGGCGTCGTCAGATGGCCGATGCTGTACACGTTCGTGAAATATAGCGAAACAAATGCACGTACAGACATGCCATACCTGCTGCTGCTGCTGCGAAACCTGAAGGTCTACGCAGTGGTCATATAAATGCTCCAACTTCGCTCACCAAAAACTAATTTCGATCGTGGATTTTCAGCCACATATTAGACAAAATTAAGTCGCCCCGCCTGCTAAAACATTGGCCTTACTCCTCCGGCTAGGTCCCTTTCGTGACATAGATCGTGACCCACATACCCAGGTACTTTCCCCCCCTCTCCACTACGGAAGCGATACCACCGTACAACGGCGCTAAATTGTATGATTCTACATTTAGGCACTCACAATCTTTCCAACGACGGTGTCCCAATAAACGTTCCTGGCTCCAAGGTCGTCAATACGTTACTCGTGAGTATCCTGGTCCGCAGCAGTGGAAAGTTTCAGAACAAGTCGACAACATGTTTCCGTTGATGAAAGTTTGACTGTGACCTCCTCGGCACCCTTGGCCCGATTTTGGCGAACAAACTACATGGAATTGGTGAAGCCGTTCAAGGCACCCCTTGGACAGATATGCTACTTGACAATGGTTTAGTAGAAAGCAGCTCTTACAACATTAAACATTTGTATATGTAGATTTCCATTGTGGCTTGTACTCCAAACGGACAAATAGCCGACAACGTTTTCGCCAAGAGGCGAATCCTTTGAACTACCGCATGCTAAAGGTAAAGGTTGACCTCACACGGTACTCTCGTCTCATTGTGCCCAAACACATCAGCCACCGCCGGCAAAACCCAAACGCCACGCACAATATCACACTCGGTCGTCATGCACTTTTGACATGCAACCGTATTGTGCCGGTATCAACAAACGAAATCATCATGCTGTAAAACATCTTCTGTTGCTCGGGCTCGATACACGTTATTTTCGGTAGTAGACAATGCGTGTTCGGTTTCAGTCTGCAAGTTGGATGGACGTCGCGGCTAGCTATTGGTTTGCTGGCGAAGTAAGCCAAAAAACATGCTTCCTATTAATAGGTACCTACAAAAACAAACAACAAAATCGAGCCATTCCTGCAGTCCGAGGAAAGGCTCAGACCTCCACCTGCAAGTCACAGCACTGTACTCTTATGGGCCGCAGTAGCCATCAACTAATATGATGCCGGCGAATTCTAGTCTGCCGATTTACAACCCTAGTACTTTAACGGAATCGCTTGTATAAAGCTGGATTCACAGCACAGTGAGGGATGGTATCCCTTCCAAGACCTCGGCCAACAAGGAGGCCAAACGAGTGATTTGCTAAATG
>JBDWQI010000154.1:0-2633 GCA_039986635.1 Sulfitobacter sp. | reverse complement strand
CACTCTTCTCACTTGCCCCTTTTGAGCAAGCCTCGCACCAATAAAACAAGAGAACAAAAAGAACTAGGTCTGAGTTTGACCAAGCACAGACACCTGTGTCACACTTCTTCTGTGGATCATCATCCCGTGGAACCCTTACTGCTCTCCCACTCACGTACCACATCACAATAAAACACGGGCTCCACTCTTTTACAGCCAGAACTTCCAAGCTACAACCGTTACAACGCCAACCCGTGCAATCTCGTGATATATCAATCCCGTCGCGGGGAGGTAGTGTTTTTTTCGTCCCTTCAAATCCCGTCCTATAACACCCTGTCGTATGTCTATTCCGTCCTGTGCAATCCGATGAAATCTCCGTTCCGTCCAAAATTATGCCCGTTTAATCGCGTGATGATTCAAAATCCCCTCTTGAATCCTCCTGTGATTCTAATAGCCCTTATTTCCCGAGGTGCTCAATCCCGCGGGATCTCGTCTCGAGACGAGAATTCCGTCCCGAGGAAAACCCTTGGAATTTCCACCGGAAAAAGCTACTCTCATGCCATCCAAAAATGATGCGTACCAGGTACACACCACAGTTTAGCAGTACCAGGTACATTACTACACCAAAGTTTGAAAAATAGACTAATACGAAAAATAGCACAAATACTGAAATTCATACCTACGTATGGATGTGATGATACGCAAAATGCAGATGCTTCAACGTAGGAAGTCTTTACGGACTGCTGTCCTGTGATGGGGACTAACCACTCAAATTCTGAGTAGTTTATTCCCAAAACGGGACTTCAGTACTAAAAGGGCCATTCACCAACACCAATATCAGTCAGCAGTTTCATCAAAAAAAAGTAATTCGAACAATAAAGCTCTACCCTCCTGCTATAGGTACCCGTGGTAGGATGCAGCGTCGAACCTATCAGAGAGAGCGACCATTACTGCTTGTACGTGGTATGATGCAGTATTAATAGTCTGTTACGAGTAGGCGTACCAGGTACTGATAGAGAAGCAAACGTACACAGAGCAGTACAACGAGACTAGAAAAAAGAACTCGCCATGCTTGGGGAGATGCTCATATACCTATGAGCAATCATAACCAGAAATACCGACGACCGAACGAAAAACTCGGATAAAGCAAAATATGAACAATACTTCCCATTCTAGAGCGAATGCGTGAGGGGACAACTAGTAGTAGTGCGCCGGGTGGCGCGCCGCTCGAGCTTGCCATGAGGCCCGCGTGCAGAAGTAGAAATATATGTGAATGTACTATTAATTCATGTTGTCCATGCCGAAGTGCATGCCGAAATAGGTGTAAAATATATGGTAGGGCGCCATATACAGTAGGATGAGGGTGCCTCGCATCGCCTACCCGTACACGTTTTGAAGTGGTTCAACTATTGACATGTATCCCTTCTTTTTTTTTTAACGTCACTTTCACTTTCCAGCTTAACTCGTAGGAGGTTCTACCCTCAGAGGTCGTTTTCTGGGCAAGACGTGCTCGCAGGTAGGTGTTGTCTCTCATCCCTCCCGGTATCTTCCTTCAATTTTGTCGTGTATAGGGTTCAGCAATCCCATTGCTCGTCGATTTCATCGAAGGTTGCTACTAATAAGTCACTATTTCGTGCTTTCCTCTACTAAAACATTGTAAGCAAGAAAAAGTCCTTACGAGTATTCATACTATCTATGCACTCGGTGATACTTGAACCCACGAAATTGATCCTGAATATATGCGGGGTCTCCGCAGATGAATTCCAGCTACTACGTACATCATGAGTCACACCGATCAGCCAATCAAACTACCTGAGACATTTATTTGCGCAACTGTCTGTGTCCTAAAGCCTCCCCAGTACCCAGTCGCGGCACGCTGTCGTCAAACAACACAATTTATGGTGGCAATCAATGCTGTCCCGTTGTTGCTGAGTAGGTCTACAATCATCCAACTCATACATGTGTCTTCAAAAACTGGGACCGCAAACAACCAGTAGTGCTATTGGAACACCTATATATTTATATTCTACAACCCATCATACAACAAAAAAGTTGCCTGCTGAGCGAACACCAAGACAAGCAAGATCATTAATACACCATAAACTCAAATTTCGTACACGTACATTACTAAAACGATAGTGCTGTACGGGCGTAAACTTCAACTATGTCCCAAGAAGTCAACTGCCGCTGTAACCAGGGGCCTCTATACGCGCGAATTAAACGGTAATCTATTTAGGGAGATAGGTCGACTAAAGGTCGACACGATCTGCTGCACTGGATTCCAAACCTACCACAGAATCACATCAACAACCGCCTCCGGGCCGTGTAAACATCGCCATTCAAATTTCTAAAGCTCAGACCCAAAATACCGCCAGGATCTATCGGCGTTTTATCAGTGAGCAGAATAACCTACCGACGATATATATGTCTTCCTTCTAAAACGAGCTGCTTAAAACCCCCGTTACATACCGTTAAAACTCCAAGCAGCAATCACAATATGTGCTCAGGTACGCGCACGTACAGTATTATCGAATCATAGAGTTCCTCCCTCCGGACGTGCCTGTATGCTTAATGCAGTAATAGTCATGAGAGTCTTCACCGAAAACCTGCATGATGGTCGGGGGTGTAGTATGTGTGCGTGTGATAAAGGCTCC
>JBDWQI010000153.1:0-19461 GCA_039986635.1 Sulfitobacter sp. | reverse complement strand
CGCAAGAGCAGCTAAACGCAGCCGGGATTTCGGGGATAAACCCGGGCGGGCTGAGAAAAGGGGCAAAAGGCAAATGACGCAGGCACAGGAAAAAACCGACACGAAGGATGAAACCAGCCGCGACCGGGTTCGCCGGTTGTTCATTCATCCGCTGCAACGCGACGGCATGCGCTTCAAGGCGGGCACACCTGAGGCAGATCAGCGCAAGCGGATGGATCAGATAGCGGATGATCTGGGGTACATGGCGGACGGGCCATTGCGGAATTTGTTGGTTTGCATGCGCACCAAAGGCGAGGGATCCAAGGGTATCTTTTGGCCGTCGCGTGTGTCGATCCTAAGATTCGCCAACACAGCGCAGCCCCGCGCCATTGAGGATATTCCCGGCTTTAAAAGTTGGTTTGCCGGGGCTGCGGGGGAGGATGCGCAAAAGGTGCCGGGGCAGTTGGTCGCGGAATATACCTTTTGGTGTCGCAACTTCCATCCGCCCTATGATGAAACCCACAAGTACAGCATTGCGATGCGTGCAGGTGAGTTGGCCGAGCGGGCGAAGCACCTGAATGATCGCCGGGCGCAAGGTTTGGCGTTAACTGTCAAGGACGATGCATGGCTGCGCCGGTACAATGGCCGTGAGACAATGCTGCGCAGCTGGATTGAGCGCAACGGGGGTGCCGCATGATGCACCAACGCCAGATCAAACCGGATGCGAACGGTCGGCTGCGCAAGGAAATATCCATTCAACGGCTGCTGGAATGGGCCTTTGCTGATGAATTCGCGCAGGTTGATTTTGAGGACGCTGGCACATTGGCGCCGGGTTATGGCGGTGTTGGCAATGCAGGTCGCATGGCAGATTATGGCGCGCTCGGGTGTCGGATCATGGGGGGCGGGCGGTCTTGGCCGGACCATGACGCTGATCTCGTCGCCTCGGCTGTTGCGGTCTTGCCCGAGGGATGTGGTGGGCGCGCCATGGCCGTCGCGATAGCAGAATGGGCACGGGCGCGTACCGTGCCGGATGCGATGATCGGGGCTCGGATGCGTTGCGTTCCAGTGTCATTTCAGCGGAACCAACATGGTGTGAGGCCTGCGACTGAATTTCTTGGATGCGAGATAGATCGTTCTGGTCGAAAGGCAAAACGGGTAGACGTTCGAGTGACACCTGTCCATTTCACGCCAACAGCACAGCAACTCGGTGACGCTCGGCGGACTTATTTGCAGTGGCGCTTGGCGCTGTTGGAATTGCGTAACACATTCCAAATGCACAATAATCTTACCCGTTGGGTGGTGACGAATAAGATGCCGCCAACCGCGCCATGGAAAAAAACACTTGCCGAATAAAGTTGCCCCCCCTAGACATGCTGCCAACACCACTTTCGCGCCCGGAGCAGATGATCTGCCCCGGGCGCTTTGCGTTTGGAGGCATGTATTGTTCGACATCACAGCTGATTTCGACAAGCTCGAACGCATACTTTCGGACGTGGCGCGCAAGCAATTGCCCTTTGCTATGATGATGGCGATCAATGACACGGGCGCGGATGTGAAGCGCGCAGAAGAACGTCAGCTGGATCGTAAGTTTGATCGGCCAACGCCTTTCACGAAGCGGGGTGTCTATCTGCGGCGGGCCAACAAGTCCGGGCTCACGGCGATTGTTGGGTTCAAGCGGGTGCAGGCAAGTTATCTTGGTCTGCAGGTAACAGGCGGCGTGCGGCGACCCAAACGCAAGGCGTTGGTCATTGGTGCGGGGCTGCGACGGAACAAGTATGGAAACCTTGCAAAAGGTGCCGTGAAGCGTGCGGAAAGCAAAGGCCAGACCTTTGTTGCGAAGCGACGGGGTGGGGGGTCACACCTGCGTCCGGGTCTTTATCAACGCGGTAAAGGGCGTGGCGGTTCAGGCAAGCTCAAGATGCTGGTGACATTCGAGCCGCGTGCAAAATACGAGAAACGATTTCCGTTCCACCAGACGGCTGAACGAACTGCACGTGCAGCATTCGAAGGTCATTTGGTGCGACGGATCAAAGAGGCGGTCAAATCGGCCAAATAGGCGCTTGGGTCCTTCCCGACCCCCACCCGCACAGGGGTAATTCGCACCCCGGTTTGTTTTAGCGGGGCGGATTGGTTGGGGGTTTGGATTTAGGTTGCTGTTGTTTTTATGGAGAATGAGACATCATGACGGTCATCACACTTAGCGATGGCACAAAGTTGGACGTGTCCGCTTTCCCGTTGCCAGAGGGTAGTGAGGACGTGGTCATGAACCGTGGTCAAATCGCGCAAGCGATGAACACCAGCGAGGTGACGATCACGACTTGGATCAGCAAAGGGTTCCCGGTGTTGAGCAAGGGCGGCAATGGAACCGCCTATGAATTCCAATTGTCTCATTGCTATGCGTGGCGGAAACGACGGGACCTGGAGCACAAACGGTCAATGGATGCAGCTGATGAAGCGGCTGCCCAGATGCGTTTAGAGTTTCAGAACCTTGATGATGATCAAGCGGAATCAGAGCGCGGCTTATCGGCCAAGCAGATCATGGAAATCGCAGAGGCGGATTACAAACGGAATCGTGCTGCCGAACAACGTGGTGAGTTGGTCCGGGTGGACCGCATGCGAGAAATGCAAGAGCAGCAGCTGATCGACATGCGGCAGGCTGTGATGTCGATCCCGGATTTTGCGGAACAAGAGTTTGGTTTGTCTCCGGTGCAAGCGGAGAAGTTACAAAAGCGTTGCGAAGGTGCCTTGATTGAAATGGGCACCACAATGCGACGACATCTACCGGTTGGTACGGTGTCAGAACCAGTTGATCTGGCGCAAGCAAAAACAGAGCGGCTGATCTAGCACATGGTGACAATGACAGAACGCGCGCCGGGCAATGTCCATGACTTTGCTCCGCTGCCGCCATTTGTGACGCCTGAAGAAATTCTGGCTGATAGCCTGCCGTTGCTGGATCCGCCCAGTCGCATGACTGTCACTGATTGCGCAGAGGCGAATATCAGGGTCGAAAACAACGGTGTCTGGCAACAGTTTGATCGTGATGTAACTCCTTATCTGGTTGAGCCTGCCGACACGACGCGGTCCCGCCTTTATAGCACTTGCGCATTTGTTGGGCCGTCTCAGGCGGGTAAAACGTTCACGCTTATTACTGTGGCGGCGTCGGCGATCATCAACGAACCCGGGCCTGTCCATATAGTGCATATGTCACGAACCGACGCACAGGCTTGGGTCGAAGAAAACTTGAACCCAACGATTCATAACAGTCCGGAGCTTTATGACCGTTTGGGAAAAGGGGCGGACGACGACACTTTCAGCCGTAAGCGTTTTAAGGGGATGCGTCTCACCATCGGATATCCAGTCGCATCACAACTGTCCGGGCGCAAGCAGCTGCGTGTGTTGATGAGCGATTACGATCACTTTAAGCAAGTTTTGGGTCGCCGGGATAATCCTGAAGGTACACCGCACGGCATGGCCTTGCAGCGGATCAAGACGTTTTTAAGTCGTGGCTGTGTTTTGGTTGAAAGCACGCCAGCATTTGAGGTTGTTGATCCGACATGGCAACCCTCCAAAGCCGCGCCTCATATGTTGCCGCCCGTTGGTGGGGGAGTTGTCCCGATCTACAACGAAGGCACCCGTGGGCGTTGGTATTGGGAATGCCGTGACTGCGGCCACCTTTATGAACCCACCTTTGACAAGCTTCACTTTGATAAAGCCGCAGACCCGATGGCTGCAGGTGAGGGGGCAGAGATGGAATGCCCTGATTGCCATTCCTTGCTGGCGCATCGTCACAAATTCGAAATGAACCGGGCTGCTTTACGTGGAAAAGGTGGATGGTTGCATGAAGGCAGGGCTGGCCAGTTGGTGCCGATGGGCGACAGTGCGATCCGGGGCACCGACATTGCAAGTTGGGCTTTGGAAGGGGCGGCAGCTACTTTTGCCAATTGGGGCAAGATGGTTGCCAAGTTCTTGAATGCGAAGAGTAAGTTTGAGCGTCTGGGAGATGAGCTTGATTTGCGCCAATTTCACTTTCTCGACCGTGGACGTCCATACGCTCCGGTTCGGTCGGGCGAAGATGATGACCTGACACTGGCGGAATTGAAGGCTGATAGATCTCTGACCCCACGCGGTACGGCACCTGAGTGGGTGCGTTTCATTCTTGTCAGTGTCGATGTGCAGGGCACGTATTTCCCGGTTCAGGTGACCGGGATGGATGCCGAAGGACGGCGCACAGTGATTGATCGGTTTGACCTCACCCAGCCAACGGACGGGTCACAACGAAAGCTCGATCCGGGCAAGTTTCAAAGCGATTGGGATGTTCTGAATGCTCTGGATGCGCAAGTTTGGCCTGTTGAGAACCGCCCTTATGGTTTGAAAGCCATGGCGTTGGCAGTTGATTTTCAAGGTGCCAGAGGTGTGAGCGACAATGCCGAAAAATTCTGGCGAGCCCGAAAGGTTGCTGGCACCGGTGGGCGTTGGTTCCTGAGCCGTGGGGATGGCGGGTTCAAGCAGCGCGACCGGGTCTGGCACGTTGCTCCAGAGCGCGCGTCCGGTGGCAAGGCCAAACGTGGCATCAAGCTGCTGAACATGGCGACAGACCTTCTGAAAGACACCATCGCAGCGGCGCTATCACGGCCAGAAGATGAACCCGCGTCCTATCCGTTGCCGGAGTGGATGGATGATGACCAGCTGGGGGAGTTCGTTGCGGAATGGCGGCAAGATCACGGTTGGGAAAAGAAGCCCGGGCAGGTGCGCAATGAAAGCCTTGATCTATCGGTACAGGCGCAAGCGTTGGCTGAACATAAGGGCCTGCGGCGTATCAAATCGGACGCGCTACCGCCTTGGGTTGTGATGGGCGAGGCCAACCCATTCTGGGTGTCGGGTGATGCACGACCCCAGCCCGAAGAAATCAAGCAAAAACCGAAACCTGCGCCCATGCGGGTTGGCTATCTGAACAGGGGCTGAACATGGCTTACACGCAAGTGCAAATCGATTTGCTCAAAAGCAATGCTGCAAAAGGCATTCTTCGCGGTCGTCTCGGGGATGAAGAGGTGCAGTTTGCATCGCTCAAAGAGATGCGCCGTCAGATCTCTGTGATGGAGGCCGAACTGCGGGGCCAGCCCCGAGGGGCTCTTGGCATCAGTTATCCCAAAACATCGCGGGGGCTATGATGGTTAACTTTCTTGATCGCGCCATTTTGAGCTTGTCGCCAGAACGCGGGCTGCGCCGGATCAAAGCTAAATCTGCGGCGAATGCGGTGATGAACTATGACGCAGCATCGCGAGGTCGCAGGACGTCTGGATGGAAAGCGCCTGCCACGGCGGCAGATGCGTCGGCATTCGGCAATCGTCCCCGTTTGCGCAACTTGAGCAGGGACATGATCCGCAATCGTCCATATGCCGCCCGGGCTCAAAGCGTGGTCACGGGCAACGTGGTTGGAACTGGCATAATGCCATCTGTTGAGATGGATCCGGAAAACCAAGCTTCTTCCGAAGCTGCGCTGAAGTTTCTCAAGTCTCACCTCATGACCACAGCAATTGATGCGGCGGGTGTGAATACCCTGCCGGGTTTACAAACACAGGTGATGAACGCGGTCTTTTCGGATGGAGAGGTGCTGGCCCGACAACGGCTGCGTAAGCGCTCGTTCAACTCCAAACTGCCTTTGTTGTTTCAGGTGCAGTTGATGGAATGTGATTATCTTGATGAAACAAAGCAGTCACATGGTCGCAATGAAGTAGTTGAGGGCATCGAATATGGGCCTACAGGGCGCATCGAGGCCTATCATCTTTATGACCGCCACCCCGGCGATGTGCAGTTTTGGCGGGGTCGACAGCTTGCCTCTTCACGGGTGCCTGCTGGTCAGATATTGCATGTCCGGCGATCTGACCGTCCGGGCCAAATGCGTGGCGCGCCGTGGCTTGCCCCTGTCATGATGGCTCTTGGGGAGCTGAGTGACTATCAAGAAGCGGAGATACTAAAACAGCGCATGGCGGCGTTGCTGGCATTTTTCCGTGAGAATGAAGACGCTATTCCTGACGCGGCCAAAACGCAGATATCTGAACTTGCACCTGGAGCTGTTATCGATCTTGAACCGGGTCAAAAGATCACACCGACATCGCCGCCGTCCAAAGACGGGTATTCAGATTTTATGCGGCAAGGTGTGTTCACGATTGCCATGGGGCTTGGGATTACTGGTGAAAGCCTGTCGGGCGATTTGCGTGGGGTCAATTTCAGTTCGGGCCGCATGGGGCGGATGGAGATGGATCGATTTATTCAGGTTTGGCAGCAGCAACTTGTGATCGATCAATTCTGTGCAGGCATTGGTGAGTGGTCCCGTGACGTATGGCGTATGCAAGGGCAGTCAGAGCCGAATTTGCCCCCCGTGCCTGCATCCATTGGTTGGACTGCGCCTCGGCGTCCATTGATCGATCCAAGTAAAGAGATTTCAGCATCGGTTGCAGAGATTGACGCGGGTTTGACCAGCCGGTCGCGCAAGCAACGCGAGCTTGGCTATGACCCCGAGACCATTGCAGCTGAACGCGCAGAGGATGCGTTGCGAGATGGCAAAACACCAACATTTGAAACGGAGGATTGAGCAATGGATGGAGATGACCTCATTTTTAACGGGGAAATCGTTCTGGATGGTGCGGTTGTACCTCATGATTGGTGCATGTGGCCGGAGGATCGGTGCTTTTCTTCTCGAATGGTGCGTGAGGCTTTGAGCCACTTCACTGGAAACGTGAAAGTTCGTGTAAATTCTGGCGGGGGTGATCCGGTTGAAGGTGAGGCGATACGGGCTGCATTTGACGCGCATCCCGGGCAAATCACTGTGGTTGTCTCTGGTCAGGCGTCTTCTGCGGCTTCGTTGATGATCATGGCGGCGGATCGAATTGAAATGACCGCAGGGTCTATCATTATGATCCATGACCCGAGTGCATGCCTTTGCGGAAATGCCGATGATTTGCGGCGTGAAGCAAGTGTTCTGGATACGATCTCCGACATCTATGCTTCTGTTTATGCTTCTCGATCCGGTCAGACCGCTGAAGAAATCCGCACTTTGATGCAGTCAGAAACTTGGTTTGGTCCTGATGCAGCGGTTGAGGCTGGATTTGCTGACGCGGTGGTTGGAGTGGAAAGCTCTGGCATGGCCCCAGATGATCCGGCGTTGGTAGCGGCCATGTCCGTACATTCACAGACGATTTCGATGCTGCGCATGTGTGCGGCAAAAGCAAACGCCCAACCGGATACCCCGGCGGCGCAAATGACCGGGCGTTCCGGTCAGACCTCGGCCATGAGCGCCACCACAATATTGGAGACTGTAATGGAACCAGACACAATCAATGACCCTGCAACAATTCCCGAAGGTCAGACATCGCCTGCGACATCCGTTGTTGGTGACCAACTGACCATGCAAGCACCGGATACCGCTGCCATTGAGGCACGTGGTGCCCAATTGGAACGCGACCGTCAGCGTGGAATTCGCGAAATGTCCGCCCCATTCATGGCAAGTGGCCTGTTGACGGTTGCGCAGGTAGACATCGTGATCAATGAGGGCGCTTCGGTTGCCGATGCCAGCACTCGTTTGATGGCCACAATGGCGGCGGCACAGCCATTGGACGGGCCTGCAGCTGTTCCTGCGCGTGCGCGTGGGAATGAGCGCGACCCATCCTGTGAGGGTATGATCAATGCATTGATGCGGAACTATGACGGTCCTGGAGCGGAATTCCGAGGTATGCGGATGCGTGGTCTTGCGATGCATCTTGCCGGGCCATCACGCGGTTACAGTGATACTGAGGCAATCCGTCAGGGCATGTTGTCAACGACGATGATGGGCGGTGCTCATGGCGTTAGCGATTTCGCCTACATCACTTCTGAGGTCATGAACCGAACGTTGATCGCAGAATACTCCCGTCGCGCCAGTCAATGGAATCTCGTAACCGGGGCCCCTATGACCGCTTCGGATTTCCGCGAAATGCATGCGGCGCGATTTGGTGGAGATTTCCAACTGAAGGATGTGACGGCCCTTGGTAACTACCAAGAGGCGGTGCTGGATGATCAAGCCGAAGGATTGAAGGTCAAACGCAAAGGGCGCACGATCAGCTTGACGTTTGAGGCTGTCGTAAATGATGACATGGGGGCGTTTATGCGCATTCCCGGTGAGTTTGCCTTGGCGGCTCGACAGATGGAAAACAGCATGGTCTGGGCTTTGTTCCGGTTGAATGCAGCAATGAAGTCAGATTCAAAGGCTCTTTTTCACGCTGATCACAGTAACCTCAATGCGGGAAGTGCTGGCGTCATTAATGTGGCTCGCGTTGGCGCTATGCGCAAAGCAATGTGGGAACAGCGGGCCTTTGGATCAAAAGACAAGGATGATTTCCTTGATATTTCGCCGGATCGATTGATCGTGCCGCCTGCCTTGGAAACAGCGGCCGGGCAGTTTGTGCGCCCCATCACCCCCGCAAAGGATTCTGATGGGAACCCCTATAAGGATACGTTGACACCCCATACCGTGCCCAATCTTGGCGCGGCTGCGGGCGGCTCTGACAGCGCTTGGTATCTGATCAGCAGTGATTTGCCTCCAATCGCGGTGGCTAATCTTGAAGGGTACGAGGCACCGACGGTTCAAACCATTGAAGGTATGAATCCTGACAAGGTGACAATGAACGCCCGTCATATCTTTGGCGCGGCGGCTGTTGAATATCGTGGAGCGCAGAAAAACAACGGCTAACGTTGGTTACTTGTATTTTTGAAAAACCCTAGGGGCGGCTGGTTGGCCGCCCCTTTTCTTTTGCAGTCGCCGGTGATCGGCGCAAATGATCGGAGAAATACATGAGAAATTACATTCAAAGCGGCGGCCACTTGATGATTACGGCTGTGGCCGCACTTGCATCAGGCCAAGGGGTGCTGGCAGGCGCGATATTTGGTGTCGCACAAGAAAAGGTCGAGATCGGTGAAGACGTCACCATCGTGCGTAAGGGGGTGTTCAGCTTACCCAAATTGGCCGCGCAAGCATGGGAGCTAGGTGCAAAAGTGTATTGGGATGATGAAAATTCCCGTTGCACTACAGTGGCCAGCGGCAACACGTTAATTGGGGCGGCGGCGGATGTGGCAGCAGATCCGTCAGATGACGGCATAGTCGTACTGGATGGCGCGATCCGCTGATGTCGGAGATTTTCGACGGGATAGCTGGGCAGCTGAACAACTTGTTCGGCAGCCCCGTTCAGCACGCCAGAAACGGTGGTACAGCTGTCACTATTCAGGCGCGTTTTCGCCGTACGCCTATCGAGATTTTGGAAGAAGACGGCAACTATGTATTGCTCAATTCCCCGACATTGCGCGTGCCCGAACCCGTCGCCAGTTCCATCGCCGTTGGCGATCAGATCACACCAGACAACGGTGTAATCTATGACGTCTTGAGTCGGCATGACAGCGGGTCACCAGCTGTCGATGCCTTTGTAATTTTCAAACTAAGGGAGGCCTGACATGGCCAATGTGAAACTGGAGGCGCTGATGTCCATCCCCAAACGAGGGAAGCGCAAGGCTTTAAAGCGCGGCGAGACATTCGAGGGGTCCGAACAAGAGGCGCGCGACTTTGAGCGGATGGAGCAAGCAAAGCGTCTAAAAACGGCTGTGCCTGTGGATAGGCCCGTCAAATGAGCCACCCGCGTTCAGAAATGCGTCGATCGATCCGGGACGCCCTTGTAGCCTCTGTCGGTATGGCTGGTGTGCGGGTGTTCAAGTCGTGGTCGCATTCCGTTGGACGCGAGGATGTGCCTGCTGTTGGCGTGTTCACGCCACGCGAAATCACACGTGGGGGCACAGGCGACAGCGTGGATCGCACCACAACCATTGTGGTTCTCTACCGTGCAGAGGGTGGTGACGATCTGGATGATGATCTGGACGACATTAGCGCTGTCATTGAACCGATTGTCTTGGACGCATTGGCTGACTTCCAGCTGTTCGCCCTTGATGAAACCGATATCGAAATCAACGGCGAGGGTGAAAAGCGGCAGGGCCGCCTGACCCTGACCTTCAGTGCGGAACGCTACACGCCTGAAGGCACGCCATCTTAACCAGCGAAAGGACTAACTATGGCACGCCACAGCGGCAAGAATTTGAAAGTCGAAGCAAACGGTAACTTCATTGATGGATGTACGGGGTTTGACTACGAAGAGGGGGTTGGCGATGTTGATCTCACGGCGGCAGGGGACGGGGCAGAGACCCACGACACAACGCAGACCAATTGGTCGGGGTCAATTTCCATGAAGCTGGATAATGATGCAGCTGCAAACCAGACCTTGCGGGCTGGCGACAGTATCACCATTGCGGGCTATACTGAAGGCGATGCCAGCGGCAAGCGTTACATGACGGGAACTGCGTCGGTGATTGGTAACAAGGGCAGCACGACGTACAATGGCGAAACCACTCGAGAGTATTCGCTCAAGGGCAACGGGTCTCTTGCCTTTGTGGATGTAGCATAATGTCAGACATTCTTGCCAAGATGCAGGCGGCACATAGTGACCGCAAGACCACTGCCGTTGATGTACCCGAGTACGGGATCACATTGTACTTTTCGCCACTGACATTGGCGGACAGGGCACGCATTCGAAAAGGTGTCAGTGGTGATGATGATGTGGAGTTGATGGTCAACACCATGATCCACAAAGCGCGCCTCCAAAACGGTGAAGCGGCTTTTGCCGATGATGGTGCGAGCCGCAAGGTGCTCTATGACATGGAAGTTTCTGTATTGCAGCGCATCATGGCAGAGGCTGACCCTGAGACCCAAGACGAACCAGTAAAAAACGCCTAAAGCGCGACCCGGAAGCATTCAATGTTCTTCGGGTTGCGCAAGCCTTTGGCCAGCTACCCCACACTTTAATGGACCTGCCTGCATGGGACATCGAAGTGATGCTGGCTTTCCTCGAAATCTCGGATGAAAGAGCGGAGCGCAATGCTTGACCTGCTGAAATTCTATATTACCGCCAAGAACCGGAGCGGATCCGCATTTGATGGCGTTAAGCGCGACCTCAAAGGAACCAAGGGCCTAATGGCAAGCTTATCGCAGCAAGCCCAACGCACCGGGCGCAGCATGCGCAACATCGGCGCCGGGTTGGGTGCTGGCGTCACGGCTCCGCTGGCGTTCATGGGTAAGAAAATGGTCACGCTTTATGACCAGCAAGTGCAGGCAGAAAAGGCTGTGCAAACGGCAATCACGTCGACGGGTGGTGCTGCTGGCAAGACTTTGGGGCAGCTCAAGGGGTTGGCTGCGGGTTTGCAGGATGTATCTACCTTCGGCGATGAGGACATCCTGCGAAATGTGACCGCACCTTTGCTGACCTTCACAAAAATTCAGGGTGAAACCTTTGATCGGGCGCAAGCCAATGTTCTGGACTATGCAACGTTGTTGAAAATGGACCTCAAATCAGCGTCCCTACAGGTTGGTAAGGCCCTAAATGATCCGATCAAAGGTGTGACGGCGTTAAGCAAGGCGGGCGTTCAATTCACGGATAGCCAAAAAGGTATGATCAAATCGCTGGTTGAAACCGGTGATGTTGCTGGCGCGCAAAACATCATTCTGAAGGAACTGGAAACGCAGTTCAAAGGGCAGGCTGCTGCTGCCGCTTCGGCTCCTTTAGGTCAGTGGAAACAACTCAGCAACAGCATCGGTGATGTGAAAGAACAATTGGGCGAGCAGATAGTGCCATTCCTTAAGCCATTGGTGGAACATGTAAAAGCGGGCGTGGCATGGTTTGGGTCTCTATCGCCCGAGGTCAAAAAGAACATTGTCGTCTTTGGTGGTTTGGCAGCTGCTGTGGGTCCAATTGTCGGTGTCTTGGGATTGACGGTGCTTGGTATTACCTCTGTCACCACGGCAGTTGGTGGTTTGACCGCAATGCTGTTGACCAATCCTATTGGCCTTGCGTTGGCAGCCATCGCGGGGGGCGCTTTCCTAATTTATCGTAATTGGGATGGGATCAACAATTGGTTTTCGGAAAAATGGAGCGTGGTCAAAGGTGTCTTCAGCAGTGCTTGGTCGGGACTCAAGACCATCCTGCTCGACTATACGCCGCAGGGCCTGATCTATAAGAACTGGGACGGGATTTCGAATTGGTTTGGTGACAAATGGCTCGCCGTCAAGACCGGGTTCACTCTCACTTGGACCGGAATAAAGCGACTGCTGTCCAGTGAGTACAGCCCATCGACGATGATTTATGACATCTGGCAAGGTGTGGGTGCTTGGTTTAGCGGCTTGTCCGGAGAAGTCGTTCAGGGATTTGTGGACATTTGGAGCGGCGTTAAGGCCGAGGTTTCCGCATGGCCTGATCGTATGTTGCAGGTTGGTAAAGACATGGTGGCCTCTCTGATTTCCGGGCTCAAAGGGGGCGATGTGGCAGGGACACTAAGCCGGATCCAAGAGGAAACTCTGGAAACCCTTCCGAACCAAGGATTACACGTGGGCGGAGCGCTTGGGGAGAACTTAGCGGACGCAGTTGCGGAAGGTATGGGGCGCAAAATGCCTGACTTGGATGCTGCAGGGCGTGGAATCATAGACTACCTCAAGACCACAGTAGAGGATGAGGCGGAAATTCACTCACCATCCAAAGTCTTTATGCGTATCGGTAAATACCTAGTGGACGGTCTAGCGGTAGGCGTTTCGGACAATGCGGGTTCTGCGATCACCGCGATGGAGGGGTTAACGCGTGATTTGACCAAAGAGGCGCAGAAATCCAGCGGCATTCTCGGATCGTTTCGTGATGGTGCCAAAAGTATCTTTACGAGTGTGCTGAGTGGCGCGCAGGATTTTAAAGGGGCCCTCTCTGGCATCTTGGGTGGATTTGGAAACAAACTGCTGACTGGTGGCGTAGACCAACTTTTCAATCTCATCTGGCCGTTTGCGAATGGCGGGGTGATCGACGGCGGCAAGGTCACCGCATACGCTAAAGGTGGGATTGTAAGTGGGCCCACAACTTTTGGTATGGCGGGCGCAAATACGGGGCTGATGGGGGAGGATGGTCCAGAGGGCATTCTACCGCTTGCACGCGGCTCGGACGGTCGACTTGGCGTGCGTGCACAAGGTGGTGGCGGTAATGGCGGAACGCAAGTGGTTGTGCATTTCGCGCCTGTGATCGATGCGCGAGGAGCAGATACCAGTGTTGTCGAGCGCCTTCAGGCACAGCTTGATGCAACGGTTAAGAACCTCGAACCGATCATTCAACAGACCTTGCAAAAAGGTCGTAATCGCCGCTTGAACAATGCGTGGCAGTCAAGCTGATGCCCCTTACATTCCCGCGAGACATGACGGACCTCACCCGGTGGTCCGAACCAAAGTTGCGTCTGATGCACCGGCAAGAACTAAGTCGGGTGCAGGGAGGTCTGACATCTGCAAAGGATATGGGCCCGTCGCTGTGGACAGCTGAGTGGACCTCGGTTCCAATCCCGTTGGCAGATGCGGATGCAGCGATGGCGTCTTTTCGCAGTTTACGCGGGGCGTTGCGCACATTTTTTCTCTATCCGTTTACCCATCCTCAACCCCGAATGACATCGCCGGGTGACTTGGATGGGGTATCCGTAACTGTTGACGCCATTGGGGCGAATTTCGATGGGATATCTCTTGCTGGTCTGCCTGCCGGATTCGAGATGGTGGCGGGTGATTTCCTTTCCATTGCGACGGCAGTGGGTGGGACAGAATTTTTGCAGCTGGTCGATGGTGGAATCGCGGATGGATCGGGCAGAACGCCCGAAATGGAGATGACGCCATTTGTTCGACCTGCGGTCTTGGTGGGCAATCCTGTCGCTCTGATAAAACCGCCCATCGAAATGAGATTAGAACCGGATACGCTCGATGATCCTTATGTCAGCAAGACCCATCGCAAAATAACGTTTAAGTCAGTGCAGGTGGTTAGATGAGACCGATGAGCCCTGCCTTGTTGGCTGCTCTGGAAGCTGACGCCGCTTTGCCCCGCGATTTCATGTGGATTACTGTCCGCAATCGCGAAACCGGCGAACCAATGTCTTATGGTGCATGGTCGGATTTGGGCGGCAACACTGTTGATGTCATTGATCCAGCAACAGGCGATGAGATTAGCCGAACCTATCGCGGCATCGGTGGCGTCTTGGATGTCAGCCCTGTTGCACTGTTAAGTGGTCTGACGGTGCAGACCGTAACCATCACGCTCAATCATATTGATGAAGACATGGAGTTGATGCTTCGGGGGTTTGATATGCGCCGTGCCGCGATTGAATTGCACCGCGGTTTCCTCGATCCAAACACCATGCGGTTGATCGATGCGGCGGTTCCCCGGTTCTCTGGATTTGTGGATGAGGCTCCGCTCACCACGCCAGCAGAAGGGCAAGAGGGCGTGTTGACCCTGATTTGTGCAAGTCACACTCAAGACCTTGTGCGGTCCAATTCCGCCAAGCGGTCAGATGCCGATCAGCGACGACGCAATCCTACAGACGGATTCTTCCGACACGCCGCTACGGTTGGTGGTTGGAAAATCACATGGGGGCAATCGACAGAATGATCCGCCCCGCTGTTATGGCTGACATCCCCTTTTTGCTCCCCATGATTGCGGCTTACAGGGATGAGGTGCGTCCGGACCTGAGCGGACACACTGCCACCCAGTTGGCAACCTTGAAGCAACTGATAGCGCATCGGCGTGGTTGCGCGATGGTGCTGGAATTGGATCACATTTGCGGTGTGCTTTTGGGGCAGGCCGCACCATCTGCTTGGTGGCCAGAATTGACAGCTGAAATGATGCTTTGGTGGGTGGATCCAGCACGGCGAGGTAGCGCGGGGGGGGCGCAATTGCTCACTGCGTTTGAGGATTGGGCCCGGGATGCAGGGGCGGGGTTCGTTGGGGCAACTTACACAGGAAAGTCGGCGGCAGCCTATCTTGGACGGCGTGGATATCGCCACGCCGAGATCCGCATGATGAAGGACTTCGGCTAATGGCAATCTTTTCGGCAGCAGTTGTTGCACTCGGCACGTGGTTCACAGGATTGACCGTTGGCGCGCAATTGCTTGTGCAGTTGGCCGGTGGTTTGGCATTCAACGCACTTTCGGCAGCCCTTGCAGGCAGGGCGGAACAGCCAAAAGAGCCGGGGATTGTTGGTGAGCTTCAACAAGGTGCAGACATCACGCGTTCATTCTTGGTGGGGCGGCGTGCCACGGCAGGGTCACTTGCATATCACAATCAATGGGGTGGGTCGGAAAACGAATTCTATACCCGGATAACGGCGCTGTCGGATTTGCCGATCACTGGTCTGGTTGATCTGTGGATTGATGGGCAACACTACCAGATCGATCGCGAAAACCCACACGACGAATATGGGTGGCCCATCCTTGGGCTGTCCGAGACCCGTACAGAAAATAATTACATCGTTGTCGGAACAAACCCGGAGTTCGGGACAGATGAATATGGCGTCGAAGAAGTCGAAGTGACTGAGCCATTTGGGTGGATAAAGTTCTTTGACGGCACTCAGGCGGTAGGTGATGAATTTGTGGCCACGAAGGTGGCAACGGAGGAACGACCATGGTCAAGCGATGATTATGGCGATGGCATTGCCTATGCGATCACAACTTTCAAGCTGAACCGCCAATTGTTCCAAGGTCTACCTGAAGTTCTGTTTGTTTGTGACGGCATCGCGATGCTTGATGTGTCCTCTGATATCACAGGGTTTTCTCAGAATCCCTTGGTTGCGGCGCATCAGCTGATCTCCGGTTTGTCCTACGGGGGGGAGTGGTTCTACGGGCCGGAATCATCTGGACGCGTAAACAGCGTCGAACAAGCCGTGGAGTTAGTTAAGTGTGATGAGCCGGTGCCCGGTGGGGATGCCATGTCCGAAGAGGATCGGATTGCGATATTTGGCAGCGCTACAGTGCCTGCGCGGTATCGCGCCAGCTTGGAAGTTCAGGTCAACCGTCCCGTTGCTGACGTGCTTGAGGATCTGATGAGCGCCTGTAACGGACGAATTAGCGAAGTTGGTACACGCTACCGGATGCAGGTTGGTGATCCGGGTATTGCGGCGATGTTGTTGAGTGACGATGACATTAGCAGTTTTGATGCGCAGAGCTTCGCGCCATTTTTTCCTTTGGCTGAAACGGTGAATGCGGTCACGGCAACCTACCCCTCACCAGCGGATGGTTGGCAGATGCAAGATGCACCACCGCTGTACCGCCCCGATCTGGAGCAAGAAGACGGCAATCGTCGGTTGCCCACTGGGGTGCAGCTGGTCGCCGTTCCGTTTCCAGAGCAAGTCCAACGATTGCAATCGTCTGCATTGGCCGAGGCGCGCCGTGCGCGTCGCCATTCTGTAGTCCTACCGCCAAAGTTCTTTGTGTTGGAGCCGGGCGATTTCGTTGAATGGACGTCACAGCGCAACGGATATATCGGCAAACTCTTTCGCGTCGATGGGATTAGCGATCTTTCAAATGGCGATGTGTCGGTGGACTTCACGGAGGTGGATCCGGCTGACTATGATTGGACAGCTGTCAGTGATTTCCGTCCTGTAACTTCCGGATCTCTCTCTGCTGTAGCTCCCGGCGTTCTTACGGTTTCGGGATGGGATGTTGCTCCGCTTGCTGTGCGCGGTGATGAGGACGGCATGGAGGTACCTGCTCTTGCGCTAACCTGGACCGCGCCTGCCGTTGGTGCCGTGAATGGCCTTGAATGGCAGGTGCGACGAAAGGCTGATCTGTCACTGGTCGCCGATGGTGTTGCCGCCGATGTCAGTTTGGGGCTGACAATGGTCTTTGATGGTATCCTTGCCAATTCAAGTTATGAGGCCAGAGGGCGCTTCATTTCGCCGCGTGCATCTAGTTGGACCGAATGGAAAGAAGCGTTGGCACCGAATGCGCTGTTGGGCCCAGCGGCGTTTGCCGATCCGGTCTGGGATCGCATTGCAGCGGAGGCGCAGGCGTCAAAGGATGAAGCGGATGCGGCGTTTCAGTTGGCTTTGGATGAGCGCGATGCCATCAGCATTGACGACATCCTGTCGCGGATTATCGAGGAGGCGCGCGTTGATACTGAGTTCGAAGTGGTGCGCGAGGAACTGAGTGTTGGATTGGACGGTGCAAATGCCGCCATCGAACAGGTGCAGACCGTGGCCGTTACAGCCACTCAAGCCATCGCCCAGCTCTCAACCTCATTGAACGTCAGCATTGATGCCGTTGAAACCGAACTCACCCAGACCGCCGATGCGCTGGCCACGCTGGAAACTTCCTTTGCGTCCTATCGAACACTGATTACATCGCAGTTCAACGATCTGGACGGCTTTGTTGATAGCCAAATCTACACCAAATCAGAGGCGGATTTGCAAATCTCGTCGCAGGTCAACACCGTGCAATCCAATGTGGATGGGTTGAGCGCCACCGTGACGCAGGTTCAGACCGCGCAGAATGGCGTTTTGAGCCAATACGCTGTGAGCTTGAACGCAAATGGTGCCGTGGGTGGTATCAGCCTCTTGGCCGGTGGCGGTGAGACCAATTTCAACGTGGATGTGAATGCCTTTCGTGTCGGAAATACCAATGATGCGGGCAGCTATCTCCCGGTTCTGCAAATCTTGAGTGGTCAGATTTACCTCTCCAACGCAAAGGTGCGCACGGCCCAAATTCAAGACCTGAATGTCACCACTCTAAAGATCGCAGGCAACAGCGTTACAGCACCGGTTGAGGCGGTTGGCGGCAATGCGGTGGGCAACGGCAATTTTGCTCAGGCGTGTTCGGCTTTCGTTAACATTCAGGCGGGTGAGGTTGCTGATGTGGTGGTGTCCTGGCGGTTTCAGCAAGGCTACGCAAGCTTTCCCGGTCCCACATGGGGGTATCGGATCAGGGCCAATGGCACGACTTGGGATGTGCGCGATGGGATGACCGCTGCAAACGATTATCCCAGCGGCCAATTCACAATCAAAAACAGAACCGGCGCGCAGACCATCGCCTTGGATTGGATCGGTTCAAACGGAGACATTTCGCGCATTCCGCGCCTAGAGGTTCGGGTGGTTTATCGATGACCAAGAAATACACAATCTATGAGCCCCACGTGGGCGCGCCCAACAGCGGGCGCATCATTTCTTGCGTGGTTTGCGTCAACGTGTTGATGCCCAAACAGGGACCTGTGCCAGAGGGCGGTATTGCAATTGTTCACGGGGAAAGTGACCCCGATAGCCAGCGGATTGAGCACGGCAAGATCGTCCCAAAGGGCATCCAAGATCGCACCCGGCAAACCACGGAACAGGGCTGGTTTGAACTCAGATCAAAACGCCGACAACTCTTGGCTCAGACCGACTTCATGGCAAACGGCGATTACCCTTCATCCGAAGAAGAACGCCGAGCCCTGCGCCTCAAACGTTCAAAGACCCGCAAGATCCCCCAGAAGGTAAAAGACCCGGCAAAGGCGATGCTCTTGCTGGAGAGAATTTGGAGCACAAAAGATGTGGAATAAGACAGGCAGCGCCACCTTCACCCAAGGGTCAACGATCCTCACCGGGGTTGGCACGGAATGGCTGGATCAGCGCGCGGGATGGGAGTTTGTCCTTGCCGGTGAGGATAAACGCCATGAGATCAAGCGGATCATTTCCGCAACCGCGCTGGAACTGCAAGAGCCGGTAGAACGGGCCTCGGCAAGTGGCGTGGCATTTGCCATCATCCCCACCCAAGGGCTCAATCTGGTGGTGCGCGAAAAGATTGATGATGTGCTTGCGATCTTTCGGGGGGTTCTGGATAATTTTGCCCTTGGCGTCTTTGCGCTCTGGCAGGCGCAGGGCGGCAATGAACAAGGCACCATCGCCGATTTCCTCAACGCCATCAAAGGGGACCCCGGCACTCCCGGTGATCCCGGCCCAGCCGGGCCAACCACCATCGTGCCTTGTGTGCCAGATGGCAATGCCAATGCCATCACGCTCGCGCCTCAAACCGGCTATGCGATCACCTCAGAAGACCAGCTTTTGACGTGGCAGGCCATCGGAACCAACAATGGCAATGTGACCGTCAACGTGGCGGGTGCAGGTGCGTTGCCGGTGGTCATGCCAGACACCGGGAAAGATGTGCCCTCAGGTGCGATCCGGGTTGGCCATGTCGCGGTGATCCGGCTGAACACTGCAGGCACCCGGTATGACCTCGTTGCCCCGTCCTTTGCCGCGCAACCAACCCATGTTCAGCTGGTGCAAATCAACACCTCGGGCGATGCATTGCAGGCGCGGATCGCACAGCCCGGTGTGAAGCTGCCAGCCGCGTTTAACAACGTTGAATTTGTTCTTGAGGTCGCCGGGGATCGGGGTGCTGCCGGGGCATCTATCCAGTTGTTTGAATATGATGGCGTCACCCCTGTTGCAGGCATTGGCGCAATGCCGCTGCGCCTCGGAAATGGCACAGACATCATTCCAGCGGGGTTTTGGCTCACGGGTGATACCATCAGGTTTCGCCGATCCGGCACCACCGGCCTTGCCCGCCTGATGCAGGCGTCCTCTGCGCCCCTGCGTGATCTG
>JBDWQI010000152.1:0-8308 GCA_039986635.1 Sulfitobacter sp. | reverse complement strand
CGCAAGAGCAGCTAAACGCAGCCGGGATTTCGGGGATAAACCCGGGCGGGCTGAGAAAAGGGGCAAAAGGCAAATGACGCAGGCACAGGAAAAAACCGACACGAAGGATGAAACCAGCCGCGACCGGGTTCGCCGGTTGTTTATTCATCCGCTGCAAGGCGACGGCATGCGCTTCAAGGCGGGCACAGCTGAGGCAGATCAGCGTAAGCGGATGGATCAAATGGCGGATGATCTGGGGTATATGGCGGACGGGCCATTGCGGAATTTGATGGTTTGCATGCGCACCAAAGGCGAGGGATCCAAGGGTATTTTTTGGCCGTCGCGTGTGTCGATCCTGAAGTTCGCCAACACAGCGCAGCCCCGCGCAATTGAGGACATTCCCGGCTTCAAAAGTTGGTTTGCCGGGGCTGCGGGGCGGGCTGCGCAAAAGGTGCCGGGACAGTTGGTGGCGGAATATACCTTTTGGTGCCGCAACTTTCATCCGCCCTTTGATGCCACCCACAAGCACAGCATTGCGATGCGTGCTGGTGAGTTGGCGCAGCGGGCGAAGCACCTGAATGATCGTCGGGCGCAAGGTGTGGCGTTAGCTGTCGAGGACGATGCATGGCTGCGCCGGTACAATGGCCGTGAGACAATGCTGCGCAGTTGGATTGAGCGCAACGGGGGTGACGCATGATGCACCAACGCCAGATCAAACCGGATGCGAACGGTCGGCAGCGCAAGGAAATATCCATTCAACGGCTGCTGGAATGGGCCTTTGCTGATGAATTCGCGCAGGTTGATTTTGAGGACGCTGGCACATTGGGGCCGGGTTATGGCGGTGTCGGCAATGCGGGTCGCATGGCAGATTATGGCGCGCTCGGGTGTCGGATCATGGGGGGCGGGCGGTCTTGGCCAGACCATGACGCTGATCTCGTCGCCTCGGCTGTTGCGGTCTTGCCCGAGGGATGTGGTGGGCGCGCCATGGCCGTCGCGATAGCAGAATGGGCGCGGGCGCGTACCGTGCCGGATGCGATGATCGGGGCGGTCGCGAGGTGCGAGCCAGTTGGGACACACACGAACCGATACGGCACGCGCTCCAAGACTGAATTGTTGCATTTCATCGACGTGGTTACGGGCTTCACGCAGATTGGTGGGGTGGGGTGCCCCGTGCGATACACGTTGACCAGCGCTGATATTGGCGCGGCGCGTCGTAATTATTTGCAATGGTGGCTCGCATTGCTTGAGTTGCGTAACACATTCCAAATGTACAATAATCTGTCCCGTTGGGTTGTCACGGACGTGATGCCTGCGCGTGAGCCGTGGAAAAAACAGTTGCAAAGATAATTCTAGCCCCCTAGACAAACGACCAGTACCGCTTTCGCGCCCGGAGCAGAGATCCTGCCCCGGGCGCTTTGCGTTTGGTGGTCATTCACATCATCTATGGAGATACTCATGAAGAAACTGGTTCTGGCCGGTCTGGGCCTTATGGCGTCCACATTTATTGCAACGGCATCCGTCGTTATTGCTGATGTCCACCGGTTGGGCGGTGGTGATCAGTCTCTGGATGAGGTGGCGGGCTGGCACTTCACACCGGATCGGCTTCTGGCTTATGGCGCGGGTCCTTGTTGGAACCTTGGCTATACGGGGGCGCTAAGCGCAGAGGTTTTGATCCGCTAAACTTCAAACAAAGCCTAAACTCACTAAACTAAACGATAGGGATATGTCCGGTTTAACCGCAACTCAACTTGCTGAGCAGCTGAGCTTGAGCAAGGGGCGCATCAGTCAGCTTGTCAAATCAGGTCAATTGGATGGCTGTTTTGAAGGGGCAGGTCGGTCGCGTCGATTTGATCTGGCGAAAGCCGCTGCAAAGCTCAAGCATGTGCTGGATCCGGGGCAGATGTTGGGCAATGGGTCGGACACGAAAAAGCAGATCACTGCGGCGCTAACGGGTGCGGTGGCGCAAGATCAAAATCCGACGGGTGCGATGGTTTTACCAAAGGCGGATGTGTCGCGATATGAACTTGCGCGCATTCAGAACGCAGAAGAGGATTTGCGGCGCAAGCGTCGTGAAAGCGCTGCTGCTGAAGGCACGATGGTGTTGGTTGCTGAGGTTCAGCAACAGATCAGCAAGGTAGTTTCGCAGGAAATCGCTGAATTTGAAGCCGTCATGCGAGAGGCCGCAGCGGTTGTTGCGGACAAATTTGAATTGGACGCTCGGATGGTGCGGCAAGTGTTGATTGAAGAGTGGCGCAGTCACCGCAAAAACCGCCGTGATACATTGAAGGATATGGCATCTGAGGCGGTGTTGTCGGAAGCCGAACGAAAGGCGAATATCTAATGGGGTGTTTGGTTCCGGCTGAAGCCATTGTTGCGGATGCGGTTTCGCAGCTGCTGGCACCGCCACCACCACCAGATATCACGCGGTGGTGTGAGGACAACATCGTCTTTGATGAGCGTTCACCCATGCCGGGGCCGTTTCGGATCGATCGGTTTCCATTCCTTCGGGAGATTCATGAGGTGCTTTCGCCTGAGGATTTGGCCCGCGAAGTTTCGATTTTAGGTTCGGCCCAGTGGGGCAAGACAGTGTCGATCATTAATCCTGTCGTCGGGGCGTGGCATGAGTATGGACCGGTGGATAGTTTGGTGGTGCATCCAACCACCAGCTCGGCAACCGAGTGGATTGACAACAAGTGGCTCCCAATGCGCCGCCAAGCGCTCAGCCTTTTGAAGGTGTTTGGCGATGGTCGCAGTGGGGATCAGCGAGACGCCAAGTTCAATCAAGAAACCTTGGCAAGAAACGGTAGCCTTAAGATCACCAGCGCCGGTTCGCCGGATGATTTGGCCGGAACAACCCGTCGGCTGGTCATAATGGATGATGTGGCCAAGTTTGAAATGCATGTGAAGGGTGATCCTGAGGCATTGGCAACCAGCCGTGCTGCAGGTTTCGAGGATGCGAAGGTCTTGCGGGTGTCAACGCCTCAGATTTTGGGGACCTGTCGTATTTCGAGGGCCTTCAAACGCAGCGACCAACGACACTTTCATGTGCCTTGTCCGCATTGTGGGCATTATGCGCCGCTTGCCTGGGAGAATTTCAAGCGTCAGCTTGATCCGCAAAACCTCTCTGCTGCGCATTTCACCTGTGACAAATGCGCAGGCAAGATCGAACACAAACACAAGCGCGACTTGGTTCAGCGCGGAAAATGGGTGGCGCATAATCCGGGGGGCGATCATCCGGGGTTTTTCCTGTGGCGGGCCTATGTCCCACAACGCGATTGGCGCTCTATCGCGGTAAATTATGCGCAATTCATGGGGTGGTCGACTGTGAGCGGGCAGGAAGCCATTGAGGACGGGGAGGGTAAGGAAAGCACGGTTGAGGCTGAAACAGAGCAGACGTTTTTCAATGATGTTTTAGGGCTCCCTTATGAGCAGGCCACAAATGCGCCGAAATGGGAAAAGATCCGAGATCGGGTTGAAAACCCAAGCAGTGATGAACAGCGGCGCGGCAAAGGGATTGTCCCGGCGCGCGGTGTGATCCTATCGGTAGGCGTGGATTTGCAGGCGGATCGCATTGAGGTGCATATCGTCGCCTTTGGCCCGAATTTTCGCCGCTGGGTGGTGGATTACATCGTGATTCCGCACCAGATCAGCGATGAAGACGGCATGATTGCCCTGGATGGGCTGTTAAAAAGCACGTGGCGGACAGAGCGTGGCTTGAGGTTGCCTCTGGATATCATGGTGATTGATAGCGGCGCGTTCACGGATGCGGCTTGGGCTTTTGCGAAACGTCACCCGTGGAGCCGGGTTATTTTGGTCAAGGGGGCCAAAGGCGATACCGGCCCGATCATGGCGGAAATGAAATTTGAGCGCCGGGCCGATGGCCGGGTAAAGCGCCGTCAAAAGCGGGCATTCATGCTGAATGTCAGCCAGATGAAGGGCGAGTTTTATCACGCTTTGGAGGAAGAGGATCCGCTGAAGCGCGGCTTCGTCGATTTTCCACTGAGTCTGGGTGATGAATATTATCGCCAGATCACATCGGAGGTTCGGGTTATTCGCCGTTCCAGTTCTGGTGTGCCGGTCAGCAAATGGGTGAAAGTTGACGCCTCTCGCCGGAATGAGGGGTTGGATACCATGAATTATGCTGAGGCCGGGGCTCGGCGCAAACAATGGGCCACGTTGTCGGCTGAGGATTGGGCACTGCTGGATCAAAAGCGCGGGGCCCAACCGCCAGACAATGAGCCGGAGTTATTTGACCATATGGCGGGGGAGGTTGAGCCGGTTGCTCAGCCGGTTGGGGCACCAAAACCAAAACAAGACGAAGAAAACAAGTCCGAGACGGTCGGGAAAGATTGGCTTGGGGGCAGGGGAACGAAATGGCGACTTTAGACGAAAAAATAGAAGCTCTTGAGGAGGCGATGGCGTCTGGTGTTCGCGTAGTCAGTTTTGATGGCCACAAGACAGAATATCAGGACATTTCTGAGATGCAGCGTGCGGTTGATTACTTTCGGGCGCAAAAACAGACGGCCTCTGGTCAAAGGTCTGTTCGTGCAAATGTAGGCGCTTTTTCGCGGTATTGATATGACATCATTTGTTGCGCGGCTGATGCCGCAAATAAGCGCCCGGCGTGCCGAGGCGCACCTTCGACTTGCGCGCGCCAATACTGCATTGCTGGCAGAACAAAAGCGCGCGGACCTTGTCCAAAGCTATGACGCGGCGCGCACGGGTGGGCGGGCAAGTGGATGGGCGCGGCCACAAACTTCGGTCTCAACTGAATTGCAGACGGCAATCCCTATGTTGCGGGCTTCGGCTCGGGATCTGGTGCGAAACAGTCCTTATGGCGCACGTGCAATCCGCTCGCTCGCGGCCCACATCGCCGGAACAGGTGTGCGCCCCCGAGCCATCGTGCCCGCCCGCGCAAAGGTCGAGCGCGAGACCTATCAGCAGGAAGCGCGGGATCAATGGGAGCGTTTCGTTGAGCGGTGCGATCCTTCTGGCCAGATGGATTTTTATGGTCAGCAACATTTGCTGATGCGTTCGGTTGTAGAAGGGGGGGAAGCTTTGCGTCTATGGCGTCCGATTACCGAGGGAAATCGGTTGTTCTGGCGCTGTGAAATTCTTGAGGGTGATTTGCTTGATCACTCCATGAATGAGGTTTTGAAGTCAGGAAATCGTGTTGTTCAGGGGGTGGAATTTGACCCGCTGGGGCATCGTGTTGCTTATCATCTGTTTGAGACACACCCCGGGGATCGTTATGCGCCCTCGGCAAGTGGTTGGAAAACGCGCCGGATCGAAGCGCAATACATTGACCATATCTTTGATGTGTTGCGTCCCGGTCAGGTGCGCGGTGTGTCTTGGTTTGCGCCAGTGTCTACGGTGCTTCGTGACATTGATGATCTGGCAGAGGCCGAGCTAGTGCGCAAGAAGCTCGAAGCCTGTATTGCCATGATCGTATATCTCGCGACTTGGGCGCATTCCCGAAGAGGTTCTGAAGGAATTTGAAGAGTGGCAGGGGCTGACGAAAGACCTGCCCTTTGAACCGGGGTTTGATGGATCTCCCCAATACCAAGAACCCAAAGATTAAGGAGTACGTTATGCCAAACAAGAACACCCCCGCGTCTGATGGGAACAGGCTGGTACAAGCCTCTTCGACGCTTCAATCCATCAATGATGAAGAGCGGACAATTGAATGCGTGTTTTCGACTGGCATGCTGGTCAAACACTATCTTCTTCATAACGGAACATGGCAATTCATGCAGACCCGGTTGGTTCTGACCCCTGAGGCCTGCGATACCAGTCAGGCCGAAAAAGGTGTCCTACCGGTTTTGGATCAGCATGGTGTCTGGAATACCAAGAACGTTTTGGGGAATGTTCAGGAGATCACATTTGCCAATAATGAGGCGCGGGCTGTTCTGAAATTCTCCCAAGCCGACAGTGTGCAGGATACCTGGCAAAAGGTGGCAGACGGAAGCTTGCGTCAGGTATCTGTTGGTTTTGACATCATCGAGCGAGAGCTGCGCATTGAGCAGAATGCCTCCGGTGAGGATTTCGAGGTGATGTATTTCACCAAATGGCGACCGGTCGAAATTTCGATGGTCGTTATGGGCGCTGATGAAGGTGCCTTCACGCAATCAGCGCTGATCAGCACTGCCGATACCCCAGTGCACCCCCCGAATTCTACGGCGCAAGCCGTTGAACCTGCGCGCCAGCCGCCTGCGGCGGACAGAGCGCTATCCCTTTCACAACAGGAGGCAGATGTCTTTGATCTGAACAAAACCGGTTCTCAGGCGTGGGCCGACATTGGTGCGAAAATCTATTGGGATGACACCAACAAGCGATGCACCACTGGTGCTTCGGGCAACAAATTGATTGGCGTTGCGCTGGAGGTGGTGGGTGCCACGGCAAGTGAGACGGTTGGTCAGGTCCGTCTTGGGATTGTCGATTAACAATCATGATTGCCGGGGCGAAAGAGCGCGCTGTGAGCGTCATGTTTCGAGATCCTCACTTATCTGAGGTGGTGACATGGCGCTCTGCACTCAGCGGCACCCATGTTTTGCGCGCGATGGTGCGTGCGCCGGATGAGGTCCAGAACTTCAGCGGTATCAACATCCAAGCTGGCACATTGGTTTTGCATGTCCGGGTTTCGGATGTGGCTGGTTTGGCTTCAGGTGATGTTTTTGATGTGCGTGGTGAAACCCGAATGGTTCAGGGGCACCCTGATTGATGGCAATCCGCAATGGGATGCTCTTGAGGCTTTCCGTGAATTGTCAGGTTTGGAGCCGACGACAGATCAAATTCGGCAGGCGATGGATTTCGGTGGGTTGAATGATCCTGATACCATCGCAGCAATACCCGTTGAAATAGCGCATATCCGTAGCGTCCTGCATCGGACCTATCCTGCGTTATCTGTGCCACCGGCTGATATCTGGGCGCAGGTTGATTTGCGCGCACAGAACCGCAAGGGCAAAACCCCGTCTGACATCCACTACATCAAGAACATCATCCCGCTCGATGTTCGCAAGTATTTGGATCAGAGCGGACTTATGCCTGTGCATCCTATGGTCAGCCTTTATCGTGAACACATCGGGCGTGATCCTGAACCCAATGGGATCGACAAGGCGGGTTTCCCGTTCTGGCAGGGGGCGGTTGATGACAAGACTGCTGAGTTGACGCGATCCTTTATCAACGGCATCACAAGCTAACAACCATGCTCACATTTGCATTCTACAAGGCACCCGGCAGGCTCGCTGACCGGGTGATACGCATTGGCAGCGGGCGGTTCGTCGGCTCGCATTGGGTGCCAGCACTCTACAGCCATGTCGAATTCGTGCTGGATGGGCCATCTGAATCGGGGCAATCAATCTGCATCAGCGCTTCAAAGCGAGACGGTGCGCAGGTGCGCTGCAAGCCAATCCAGTTCAAGCCGGGTCATTGGACGATCCTGCAAGTGCCGGGGGGTTACAATGCGGCCCGTCGCTTTGCGCTTTCGCGCAGTAGCACACAGTACAACTCAATCGGGGCAGCGCTGTCTATTACGCCTTGGCGGGGCAAGGTGGGGCGTGGCGTGTTCTGCTCTGAGTTCATGGGACAAATCGTCAATGCTGGCGGGAAAATGCAGGTCAGTGAGCCGCATAGGCTCACGCCTCAAGAGTTAATCAATCAACTGGTGAAGGAAGTAACCGAATGGACCAAGATTTGCAGTGGGTGATAGGTGCGGCTTTGACCACCTTGTTATTCATAGTCGGTACGCTCATCGCGTCATTTCGGAGCCTTGCGGCGCGGATTTCCAGATGCACTGGTGAACTGCATGGTCGGATTGATGACGTGAAAGAAAAGTATGTTCGGCGCGACGATCTAGATAGTCACCTCCGGCGACTTGATGAGAGCATTGTCGAGCTTCGCCGTGAAGTCCGCGACGGTCAGATACAAGTCATCGAAGCCATCCGCACAAGTAAAACCTGACCAATCCACAACCTTTAGAAACTTGCCCCGCCTGCGGGGTTTTTAGCATTGGAGAAACACATGTTTGATCTTAACTGGCGCGCAATCGCCATTCGTTCCTATACCGCTTGGGCATTCTACGTTCTGGCCTTCATCACTGTGGCACCGGACATTATCTATCTCACGGTGCAGATCGATACGAACCCGGCTGTTTGGTCCAGCCTTCAGATTTGGGTTATTATCCTTGGTCTGGCGGGGCGTTTGGTCTTGCAGCCGCGCGAAAATGCTCGGCGGCGGGCGCTGATCGTCTTGGCGATTGTCGTGGGAACCGTGCTCTTTGGGGTGCAGGCCATGGCGCAGACCACTGAACGCCAGACCATGCGAATTCTTG
>JBDWQI010000151.1:0-33242 GCA_039986635.1 Sulfitobacter sp. | reverse complement strand
CCAGCTCTTCCACTGACCTCCGCAAGGCTTTTCAGCCCTTCGATATGTGGGGTCTACGGGCTCAAAAGCCTTGCTCACGGTGCACCCAGGGTGACACTTCTGCTTTGCAAACCCGGTGACATTTCTGAATGGTGTTTACAAGAACATCAACGAGCGGCTCAAAAACGGTGACGCCGTGGTCATGACGATTCAGGAATTCAAAGCTCAGGTGCGACAAGGCAAAAAGTTTGAGCTTGGAGATGTCGATGTTGTCACAACGGCGACACATGGCATTATGTCAGGGACGGCAGCGGCGTTCAGTATCCCGGTCGCACCCCCAGGGAGTTTCGAACGGGCTGCGGCCGCGTGGATAAACGGCGTCCCAGCCCAGCCTGGTCCTGCACCAAACGAGCGTTTGGGCAGTGTAGATCTTATGGTTTACGGCACCACTGCCAGCCGAGATACCGTGAATTCTTATGGTGGCGGGCATCTTTTTCGCGATCTGGTTGAACGCAAGGAATGCACGATCGAAGTGCTATCCACATGCGGTCAACGCCTGAAGCGGCGTTTCACACTGGATGATCTTGGATTTGCCCGCATCTACAGCATGCGAAACGCCTTCAAATCCTACATGGCATTCGGAAATTTCAGATCGACAACCGCAATTCCGTCAATTTTCAGCGTCTGGCCTATAACACCTACCACGGGCATCACGGCCATCGGCTCGGGTGAGGTGAACCCGATGCAGAATGACCCGAACCTCAATGTCATCGGCATCGGCAGTCTGGTCATGGTCAACAATGCCCCCGGAGTGGTGGTGGGAAGTGGCACGCTTGCCTATTCGGATCGTCCAAACCTGTCGCTTGCGGCTGATATGTTCGACATGGACCCCTATTTCATGGGCGGTTTCGCCACTGGTGAAGGGGTGGAAGTTCTGAATGCGATTAGCATCCCCATTTCTGTTGCTGATGAGACAACATTGCAGGGTCTGATCGGTGCGAAGGACGAAGACCTACCCTTACCCGTTGCGGATGTCAGTGACCGTCAACCGTTTGACCAGATGACCTATGGTGATGTCTGGCAAGGGACAGATCATGAACTGACCTTTGACCCCTCAGAGTTGGATGATGATGGCAACGACATCGCCAGAGCGGCAGCGATCTGTCCCGTGAACGCGATTGATGCTCAGGCGCAAAAGGTCGACAGACGTAAATGCATCAGATGCGGCGCGTGTGCGATTGAGGTCAAAGGGGGCGCCTTTGAGATGAACCTCGGTTCGGTCGAAATCAACGGGAACCGGCATCCGATTTCCTTGCGTACCAGCGATCGGGTTCGAGCGATGGAACTTGCCAATTCGCTCAAGGCCAAAGTGCTGTCAGGTGAGGTGCCAATCCGTGAGAAACTCATGGATATCTCATGTCGTCAGCCAAAGCCAATTTCCTAGCGAGGTTTCTCCTGCATGTGTGCGTCAATCACATAAAATTGAGGGCAACCCTTGTTTTTATGGCTGTGCTCAGGATCGATTTGGGGTAAGATATGTGAATGGCACATATAAATTTATCACATATCATGGCTTTGTCACTTATGTTTGGGATTGCTGCTTCTGGCGCAGCTGCTCAGACAAAGTTCAAGAAACGGCCCAAGGTTAGCCCGCCTGATTGCTATTGCACCGATGCCAGCGGCGACCGCAAAGAACTGGGTGAATTCGTCTGCCTTACGATTTCCGGCCGATCCTTTCTGGCGCAGTGCAAAATGGCCCAGAACAACCCGATCTGGCGCGAAGTTAGCAATGAATGTCTGAGCTCCTGATACCTTCCAAAGAACCCACGACGCCACAGGAAACCCCGGATTGCAAATGCTGCGACCCGGGGTTTTTAAAGGTGCTGTTTAGGGCATATCATAGCGGAGAGTTAACACGGTTTGTGGCTATCTCTCCGTCCTGATCACGGGTTGGTTAACCCAGTTTAGGCAACCAGTTCACGATGGCCTGGCCAATTTCGTCAGGGCTATCTTCCTGGATGAAATGTGCCCCAGAAACAGTGACCTCTTCCAGATTAGGCCAGCTGCGCACGAAATCCCGAGCGTAACCCACCAGAAATGCGCCCGGCTCTGCGTTGATGAATAGTTTGGGCAGGTCATCCGAGCGCAGCAGATATTCCCCATACGCCTTGATGATCGAAACCGAAGATTCTGGGCTGCCCCCAATCGGAAGGTTGCGCGGACCATCAAGTGTGGGGCGACGGTCTTCACCTGCATTCAGAAATGGGCGGCGGTATTCTGCATGTTCTTCTTCGGTCAGATCGCGCAGGATCGCGGCAGGCAGCAGAGTTTCAATGAAGAAGTTATCCTCAAGCGCCATTTGATCCCCAGCCGAAGACCTTAGCGTTCCGATCACGTCCTGAATGCCTTCGGGAAAGTCGCTCATCTGTGGGAAGACAGATGGGATGCCTTCCATGAAAGCAATACCCTTAATCGCATCGCGATGGGTATTGGCATAGTGGAAACCAAGTCCCGACCCCCAATCGTGCAAAACCAGAGTAACGTTTTCGGTGCATCCCAACTCTTCCAGCAATGGAAACAAATAGGAGGCGTGCGTCGGGATTGAATAGGTGCCGTGACCAGAGTTTTCCAGCTTTTCTGAATCGCCCATGCCGATCAGATCAGGCGCTATCAGCCGGCCTTTGCCTTCCAGGTGTGGCATGACGTTGCGCCACAGGTAGGACGACGTCGGAACACCGTGCAAGAAAACGATTGGATCACCTTCACCAACTTCGACATAGGCCATTTTCTTACCATTGATGGTTTTGAACTTCTTCTCAGGAAGAGCGTTTTTGGGGAACAAAGACATAATTTCCTCTTTTGGTTTTGGGGATGAGGGAAAGGCTTTCCATCATTATATATGATTGGATCATATAAGAGGTGTCTTAAGGTCTGTCCATTGCTTTTTGTGATCGAGTCATATAAATATCAACCCATGGAACCAAACCTCTATATAAACAATGTCTTAGGCGCTCTCGCGACAACTCTCGCAGGCGCAATTGATGAAAGTGTGGATCAGGTGGGCCTGCGCAGCAGCAGCGCGGCAGCAGCGATCGTAACAATTTCCAACCACCCCGATGAGAGTATCGACGTTTTGCGACGTATTCTTAATCTCACCCATTCCGGGGCTGTCAGACTTGTTAACACACTCGAAAGCGAAGGCATGGTTGAACGCGCGCCAAGCGCTCAGGATCGCAGGTCAGTAGTCCTGCGTTTAACGCAGGCCGGAGAAACCAGTGCAAAAGCAGTCCTAGCGGCACGAGAAGAAATTGTTGGCCGGATCACTGACGGGTTGACTGCTGAGCAGCGCGAAGCATTGTTGCCTCTTCTTTCGACGATGCTGAAAACACTTACTGGGGACCAGAACGAAGCGCGCCGCAATTGTCGTCTGTGTCGTGAGAGTACCTGCCGCCCTCATGGATGTCCGGTTGAACAAGCCGCCACGCAAACACACCCTCTTCAAGAGTAGTCCCGAATATATGTATTGTTTCGTGGAGCGCGTGGAGAGCCCTGTTCGGCGTTTTCGGCGGGTGTCTCTAACGACCTGGTCAGCCGCCGGTTCGCCGGGTCCAGCTTTCTGTTTCTTCTTCACTCCCAGATGGGCCGGACACCCTACGACATGCACTTCCTTTGATCAGGCCCATAGGTGTTGATGTCAGACAAACTCAACGGTTCGGCGGCAGACGGAAAGCGCGATAGCGGGTCCTTTGCGGGACGGGCGAAATGACACTCTAACCACGGACCCATGCTTGATCGGCGTCGATTTCGATCAGTGTCGGGCCTGAGGCGCTTAGGGCTGCATGCAGGGTGTTCTGCACGTCCTGCAGAGATGTTGGACGGGCGGACTGGCATCCGAAATCTTCGGCCACCTTGCAGTAATCCGGGGCTTGCAGGTCAACGCCAACGCGCGGCAGGCCCCATGCCACCATACTGTCGCGGATCTCGCCAAAGGCGCGGTTGTTCCAGACGATGATGGGCAACGTCAGGCCAAGTTCGACAGCGGTGGCCAACTCCTCGATTGTGAACAGGACACCACCATCCCCCGCCAGGCAGATCACGTCGCGTTCCGGCGCAGCTATCTTGGCACCGATGGCCGTGGGCAGGGCGGCGCCCAAGGTTCCGTACCCGTTGGGATACATGAGGGTGCGAGGTTCGTAGCAGGGGTAATAGTGTTTGGACGTGTATCCCGGTTTGGTGGATTCGGTGACCAACACGCCGTCGCGTGGCAAAGCTGCGCGGATGATATCCAGCAAAGGTTTGTGATCTGCGGCGATCGGTTGCCAGAGCGGTTCAATTGCGCTGTGCAGATCGGCAACCTCGTACGCAGCGGCAGCGACATCGGCTACAGTGTCCGGCAGTGCCGCCAGCAAAGCAGCCAATGTCTGTGCGGCGTCACCAACGATCGGCAAAGCGGGTTGATAGCTACGCGACAGCTGTTCGGGGTCGATATCGACACGGATCAGCGCGCCGTCGATCTCAAAGCGGGTGTAGGTGTAAAGCTGGTCTGTCTCGCTCATCTCAGACCCGACTGTCAGGACCATGTCGGCCGATTTGATACGCGCCTGAACCGGAGCAAAGGGCAAGGTGCAACCAAGCGACAATGGGTGATCGTCGGCCACAATGCCTTTGCCCGCGCAGGTGCTGACGACCGGCGCGCCCAATCGCTCGGCCAGCGCTGTCGCCTCCTTTGAGGCTTCCCACGCACCACCACCAAGCAGGATGATCGGTTTTTTTGCAGTTGCCAAAAGCTCTGTTGCGTGCGCGATGGCATCCTGCGCTGGTGCTGCCCGGCTTGGCGCTGGCCACACCGGCGTGTCTTGTTTGCCCGGCTCCTTCAGAACATCTCGGGGAATTTCGATGCAGACGGGCCGCGGGCGATCTGCCTCGAACACTGCAAAACACCGGGCGACGGTCTGGTCCAGATTTACAGGATCCAACAATTGATGGGTAAAGGCCGTGACCTGCTCGACCGCCTGCCCCTGGTTCTTGGTCTCATGCAGGAATCCGCCGCCAGTGCCCAATTCGACGCGTTGATTGTTGCTGGCCACCACCAGCATGGGGATCGAATCCGAATAGGCCTGCCCCATCGCCGTCAAAGCGTTCAAGATCCCCGGACCGCTGATCAGATAACAGGCCGCCGGTTTGCCCGATGCCATCGCATAACCATGCGCCATAAAGGCCGCACCCTGTTCGTGGCGCGGTGTGACATGCACCATGCCCGACGTATCGAACCCGCGATAAAGATCAACGGTATGGACGCCAGGAATGCCAAAGACCGTATCTATGCCATAGGCATGCAAAAGCCGAGTCAGGTTTTCACCGCAGGTTATCATTTTTGTTGCTCCAATTCTTTGTCCTCTTGCCCGTTCAGCCGGGCGCGCGCAAAGCTGCCGATGGCTTTTGCTCCTGCGCGCAGCGTTTTGTCATCTGAAGCGAAACTGACACGCACATAGCTGGTGCCCTGATCGCTGAACGCCGTGCCCGGAATGACCGCAACACCGTGCCCATCAAGTAACTGCGCCGCGAAGGTTCGACTGTCCAAACCAAGGGCAGAGATGTCGATCAGTGCAAACATTCCTGCGGTTGGCGGAATAACCTGTACGCCCGGCACCGGCGCCATCTGCCTCAGAAAGGTCTGGCACCTGTCCTGCATCAGCAGACGCAACTTGTTTGTAGGCGCAGCGCCCAGACCCAGCGCCGTAATTGCTGCATCCTGAATGAAGTGGGGCGAGCCGAACAGCGAACACATTGCAAGGTCTCTCATTGCGTCGGCAAGTTCCATCGGACAAACTGCCCAACCGATACGCCAGCCAGTCATGGCGTGCGATTTGGACAGTGAATTGAGGATCACGAGACGCTCAAGATCAGCCTGCGCAAACGGGATATGCGCGCCCTCAAACACAAGATCGCGGTAGACCTCATCCGAGATGATCCACAGGTCATGCGCCTTGGCTGTGTCAGTCAAAAGTGCCACATCTTCTGCCGTCAAGGTCAGCCCAGCCGGATTATTGGGCGAGTTGATCAAAAGGATCCGCGTGCGCGGTGTAATGGCCTGTGACAGCTCTGCCGCACAAAGACGGTTGCCTGTCTCAAAGTGCATCGGGATCGTTGCGAGGGTGGCACCGGCAGCATTCACAGCGCCCTGATACGTCGCATATACAGGGTCCAGCGCCAAAACCTCATCGCCGGGATTACACAGGCACATCAGAGCCGCAAAGAGCGCATTTTGTGCGCCCGGCCCTACAACGATATGGCGCGCTGTCCATGCATGCCCGTCTTGGCTGGATTGCTGTCGTGCGATGATCTCGCATAAAGGCGAAATGCCGCCAATTGGCGTATAGTGGGTGCGCCCAGCATGCAGGGCCTCGACCGCGGTTGCCACAATTGCAGGGTCCGTGTCTTGATCGGTATCCCCCAAGGTCAGATTGACAATCACCTCGCCTGAGGCTTCACGACGTTTGGCCTCTTGTGCGGATAGGACCATAGCGAGGAATGGTCAGCCAGTTTTGAAAGATTGTCAGCAACCGTCCCACGGCTTGGCCCGGCGCGATTGCATTCTCCACATTGCAGTCATTGGTTCCAGCGCGGTGAATTCAAACTTCGTCCGCAAAATGCTCGCTCATATTTGGCTATACGAATGGCGGCTTTCGTTCATTACCTCCCATCCTATGCCAAAGACCAACTTTGGAAATGATTGTACATAAGCGCGCTTATCTGCCCCTACCCTATTCTTGGGGCGCTCAAGACTGGGCCTGACGCCCTTAAGCGGTCATATGTTATGTTTGCAACCCGACCGTCTTGACGACCGCCGGGGAGACTTAGGCCAAATATAGATAGTACTTTGCCAGATTTCACGCCTCAGTGACTGAGACCGGGATCCCGATCTATCTCTCTGTCGATTTCGCGCTCGTTTTCAGTCTCGCGATCCTTATCCAACTCTCGCTCATTTTCACTCTCCAGCCTTTCGCGCGGCTTATTGAGCACGTCCTTCAGCCGCTCGTTCACGGGCGGCTTGCGCGCCTCGCTCCCAGAACCTCCGCCAAGCGCCGGATCACTATGGCCATCTAACTTGTGAACCGCTGCCTGACCATCTCGACCGGCGTCCTTCTCCATGATCTCTTTGAGCCGCTCCTGCGCAAAATTGCGGCCTTCCCGCTTCGGCGTGTCTTCCCGAGCCTCTGAGCGTCCGACGACCTTCGCCAAACGTGCCCGCATATCTTCGGGCCCTGCTTGCGCGCCACGCTCTTTCGAAGCCGCCGCCCGGAGCGCCGCGAGACCGGCAGACACACGCCCCTGCCCTGCGTCACGTTCGGCCCCATAGGTCTCTCGTGCGATCTCCAAACGTTCACGGAACTCGCGGAATGCGGCCCGAGCCTGGCGCGCGGCATGGACGACAGCCCCGCGCTCGGTGATGGGCACATACTCCCGGCCCTCACGCTCAGCCGCTGCTTTCTCACGCCGTTCCATGGAATTGGCCGCGGGCCCCAGCTTAAGCTCCGGGTCGCGATCCAACTCCTCGGCGGTAAGGTCGTCACCCTGCTCCAGAGCAGCTTCACGCTGCGCTTCGAGCGACCGGTGATCGACGCGCTCCGCCTCGCCTGCCCGCTCCAATGCGCGGTTCTGTAAATCGGCCCAGAGGCCGCGCATCTGATCAATCTCGACGCCACCGGTCTTGGCTGAATCGAGCACACGCGTCTTGGCGGTGAAGCCCTCGGGCTCCAGCTTCCGCGTGGAAGTCAGGACGTGCGCATGGTGGTTGCGCTGATCGCCCTCGCGGTGCGGAGCATGGATCGCCACATCGACGGCCACGCCGTAGCGACTGACCAGCTCCTCGGCAAACTGGCGGGTGATCTGCGACCGGTCCTCGTCGCTGATCTCGGACGGCAGGGCCAACTCCCACTCGCGGGCGGTGACGGAGTTGCGGCGGGTCTCACTGGCCTCAACTTCGTTCCAGAGACGAGACCGATCTGCGGCCCAAACCGGGGCGTCCTTTGGGGTCAGGATGAAGGTCTCCTCGATGCCCTGCTTGCGGGTGTAGTCGTGGATTCGACCTTCGCGCTGACACTCGATGCGCTCTCCGACACGGTAAGCTGCTGCCGCCGTGGCGGTGCGCCCGGCGCTGCGTTTGATCGTTTTCACAGAGAGGTGGTAGCTGGCCATGCGCCCACCTCTCCAGAAGACTGCAATTGCGCCCGCAATACGCAAACGCGCGGCCGCTGCGCGACACCAGGCATACCAATGCCGCCCGCCTCTTGGCCCGCGACAGGAGACGGGGTGTCTGCGCAGAACGAGGATGAAGTCTGCCTTCTCCTCTTCCTGAAAGGATCTGGCTTCAACTTCCTTGTTGGGCGTAAGACGGTGGTCTCGGAGCACGCTGCGCCGAAACCATCATTGCTGCCGTGAACCGTCTTTGCCCTGACGCACCGCGCCCCAAGTCGCCGTGCGCGTTCGCACCGTTGAAGACGGAGGGGAAAAGACAGCCCGAAGGAAGCTGCCCGAAGGGTGACCAAGCCGCGGGCTTGCTGATGCGTTTCATCAATCTCCCCAGCCTCATGGTAGGCGGGAGATTGGTGGTGCGCATCGGCGGTTTGCCACTGGCAAACCCGGCAAGGAAGGACAGGCAAGAGACTGTCCTTTCGCACTGCTCGCATGCGCGACACCCCCGGCACTCCAGCCCCGGCAACGGGGCACAGGATGCCGTCAGGGTGTTGCGGTGCGGGACGCCATCCAAGCGCGCAGCTTGGCCCAAGAGAGTACGAGAGACGGGGCATGTCTTTCGGTCCAGCGCGTTCTGGGCTGGACTGCGATCCAACGGCGGACGTTGGCACTGGTGAGTTTGAGAGGCCGGGAGGGCCTTTCACTCCGGCGCGTCTCGCGTCGGACGGCGATCCAACCGCCAGGTTCGGTTTGGGATGGTTTGGAAGGGGCGACGCGCCCTTCCATCTCGATGCGACAGGCATCGATGGAGTTCGCCATCGGCTGAGGCCCCGCTTCAAGGAGATCGCACGCAAAGCTGGAACCGTAGGTGGAGAGTTTGCATAAGTGCGCCCTTCACTGATCCTCAGCTCAGGGTTTGCGCTTCCGTTCGGTATTTCAAGAACAGGGGATGCCTCCTGCCCTTCTTCGCGGACCTTTGCCGATCCGCGCCTTGTCATCCGCCATGTTCCGCCGAAAGGCAGACATGATTTGGATGACCCTTGTTATCTTAGGTGGATGCCGGAGTCTCTCAACTATAACGTGAACATTTGGGCGGGTGGGTTGTGAGATGGCCGAGACAGAGCTAGCACGTGTCGAGAAGCGATACGCTCAGGCCAAGGCCCGGCTTCAGGCCCTGCGCAATCGGGAAGCCACAAAGCAGCGCAAACTCGACACAAGGCGCAAGGTGATCCTCGGGGGCGCGCTGCTTGATCTTGCCGAACGGGACAGCGGGGCAGCTGCGATGGTGGATCGGCTGATCCGCAACCTCTCCCGCGAACAGGATCAGAAAGCCTTCGCGGAATGGACAGCTCCCGGTGCGCTCCCCTCCCCTGCCCCCTCGTCTGTATCTGACCCTGACGGGTCCGGGTGATGCGCGCTCTCAGACTCTTCATGGGTGGGTTGGCGCGGTTCTTCTATCGTCTGATCGCGACACCCATTTTGTTCGGATGGATGATCGGACGCACGGCATTTGGTGCGATGATCGGCTTCCTGATCGGGGGCGTCGTCGCCCTCGCAGCCTTTGGCCCGCCGCTGGGTCAATCGGCCTGGGAATGGGCAGTCCTTCTGCCGCCTACCTTCGTCGGTGCAATCTTCGGTTTCCAATACTGGCGTATGGTCTCCGGGGCCGATGACTTCTTCGGACTGACCGGCGACAGCCACGGATCGGCCCGCTTCGCCAGCCGCAAGGAACTGAAGAAACTTCAGGGCGGTTATGGACTGCTGATCGGGCGCAATCCCGGCACTGGTCGGCTGCTGCGCTATGACGGCCCCGCCCATTTGATCACCCTCGCCCCGACACGGGCCGGGAAAGGCGTCGGCACCGTCATCCCGAACCTTCTGGGCGTGGACCGCTCGGTCCTCGTCATCGACCCAAAGGGCGAGAACGCCAGGATCGCCGGGGAAGCTCGGCGGCGGCTTGGCACCACCCATGTCCTCGATCCATTTGAGGTTAGCAGCCATCCCTCGGCTTGCTACAACCCCCTCGACCAGCTGACACCAGACAGCCTCGATCTGGGCGAGGATGCGGCGTCCCTGACAGAAGCGCTGGTCATGGACCCGCCGGGACAAGTGACGGAAGCGTATTGGAACGAGGAAGCCAAAGCTATCCTCGGCGGACTGATCATGTTCTGCGTCTGCCACGAGGACCACGACCGCCGGTCCCTGGCCACCGTCCGGGAATATCTCACCCTGCCTCCGGAAAAGCTGCGCGCGCTGCTGGAGCTGATGCAGGACAGCGATGCAGCGGGTGGGTTGATTGCCCGCACCGCCAACCGCTTCCTTGGCAAGGCGGATCGCGAAGCCGCCTCGGTCCTGTCGAATGCGCAGCGCCACACCCATTTTCTGGACAGCCCACGCATTGCCAAATGCATGGCCCGCTCGGATTTCCACTTCTCGGACCTGCGCCACCGGATCACGTCTGTGTTTCTGGTGCTGCCCCCTAACCGCATGGACGCCTACAGCCGCTGGCTGCGCCTTCTGGTCTCTCAGGCCCTCCAGGACATCTCACGGGACGCTGAAGCCGTCACAGGCGCTCAGGAGGTCTCTCAACGGCTTTCTACTCCCACGCTGTTCCTACTGGACGAGTTTGCCGCTCTGGGCCGTCTGGAGGCCGTAGAGCGCGCCATGGGGCTGATGGCAGGCTATGGTCTCCAACTCTGGCCAATCCTGCAGGACATGAGCCAGCTCAAGGACCTCTACGGCGACCGGGCAAACACCTTCATTGCCAATGCCGGGGTGCAACAGGTCTTCGGCGTAAATGATTTTGAAACCGCCAAGTGGCTGAGCCAGATGATCGGCCAGGAAACCACCGGGTTCCAGACTGACAGCTTCAAGCCGGGCGATAATCCCAGCTTCAGCAACAACCTCACGGGTCGCGATCTGCTCACCCCCGATGAAATCATGCAGATGCCGCCGAACGTCCAACTCCTGCGCGTCCAGGGCCAGCCGTCTGCTCTGGCGCAAAAGCTGCGCTACTACGCCGATCCCGAGTTCCAGGGGCTCTTCGTCCCGCGGAACACCTGAACCCCGGTAAGGAGCCGCCATGTCCCAAGAAACCGATCAGCCCGCCTTCCCTCCCCTCTCCGACGATGAAATCCACAAGAGCCTCGATGACATCGCTACGTTGCTCTCAAGCCAGGGCAACCGCCTGGACGAACAGACGAAGGTGCTGAACCGCCTTCGGGAGGTGGCGACAGAAGCGCGACAGGCGGCGTTTACAGCACGGGAACAGACGGACCCCGAACACTACGCCGACTTCGCTGTCACGTTGATGGAAGACCGCACTGGCAAGATCATCGACCGGATGAACGATGTGGCCAGTGGCCTGATCCGTGCCTCGAACCACACCGCAACGGTGTTCAAAGAAGCGGAACAGGATCGATCCGCCGCGCAGCGTCAGCTCTGGGAACGGGAACAGAAGCTGGACCAATTCAAACGCCGCTTGCCCAGGGTCGGTCTGGGTGCGCTCGTTCTGGCTCTGGTAATGGCAGTCGTACTGCCTCGCGTCATGGCCAGCTACGGCCCCACCTGCGCCATCCTTGGGGGTGTCTGGACCACCACGTCCACCAACACCGATGTCTGCGCCTTCTACCGTGAGTGATTAAAGGCACCCGATCTGCCGCGTTCCGCTTTTCTCAACATCTGGGCCGCCGCAGTCGGCCAGGAGGCTCTGCCTCCTCTGCCCCAAAGGGGCATTCACCTCCGGGATATTTATGGAACACAGATATCATGGTAGGATATCCCCGCGGTACAGGCGGGGACGCCGATGACCGTGAACGGAGATATCTCCGAGCGCCCTTCCCCTGCAAAGGTGAGGGGCGTTTTTCTGCTGAGGCGCTATAGGCGCGCTGCTAAGAAGGGCTCGGTGGAGAGCGGGATCACAGTTATCTCGCCGTAAGAGAATAGATGAATGTAACAGCACCTCGCCAGATCGCTGTTCACAAGTCACCCGTAGTTTCGTAGCTCATGCTGAGGGTACTGGCGACATCTCGGATGTCCGCATTGAACCTTATCGCCGCCGTGGCAAGCAAAGGCGCTCAAGGAGCAAAGTGCGGACTTTGCTGCCGTTTGTAGATGCGGACTTTGCTCCCGCAGCATTCTATTGCACTTGCAGCGCGGCGTTCGTTACGATGCGGCCCTGTTCACTAAAGCGGTCATCCACTCGGTCGCAGGTGGCCGAATTTAATCATAATGTCGCTGCGCGTTGTCTGAACCATTAATATGCAGGACGGGGCTGTCATCAGATCAATTGTGTTGGATTTACCGAATTGCCGACAGAAGCAATGGCCCTTTTTATCGTTCGCGAGGTCGATACCTTTGTCAAATTGAGACTGCGACAAAGACCTACTAATCGATAGATTTGCAGCGAGGCGGGAAAGGTGTAGTTACTCGTACCGGCAAGGCAGCCTCGTTGAGTTGCCGCTATTTATCGCACAAAGAATGTAGGGCTACCGTGTGCGGTTTTACCCTCTGTGTCGCTGCCATTTTTGATGGTGGGAGCATTGCGCTGTTCAAGGATAAATTAGTTCTTTAGAAATGTTCCATTCCAAAATTGGGTGTATGCGGAAATGACCTCACATAAAGACGAACGTATTGCGCACTTGGTCCGGCTGTTGGAACGCCAGTTTCGCCGTAACTTGCAAGCCAAGCTGAAACAGCACGATGTGATGTTTGGCCATTGGGAATTTCTGCGGATCCTTTGGGACGAGGAAGGCCTTTCACAAAAAGAACTGGCAGATCGGGCTGGACTTACGGGGCCGACGGCGCACACGGCACTTTCTAAGATGGAGGTGAAGGGGTTGATCGAAAAAGAGATTCCAAAAGGCGGGCAAAGCCGGCCTGTGATTAACCTGAGTCCCTTGGGCCGATCCTTGCGTCTTAAACTTGAGCCGCTTGCCATCGAAACGAACGACACTGCATCGCAAGATTTAGCAGCAGATGAGATCTCACAATTTCGTAGACTTCTTATCAAGATGACGCAAAACCTTGACGAGGATAGCGACGTTCAACGGACGGGGGATATGCAAGAAAGTTAGACATCTATTTTTCTTGCATGTTTGCGTGAACTGCCTAAAATTAGATATCTAATTTAGGGAGAGAAACATGAAGCCACTGTTAGGGAAATTCATTGGGCCGGTGATGGCAGCTGCATTGCTTGCGACACCTGCATTCGCCGCTGATGACTATGTGATCGACAGCGGACACACGTTGGTGGCCTTTGATCTGAACCACCTTGGGTTCTCAAAGACCATCGGCTGGATGGGCGATGTATCAGGCACGATTTCTTATGATGCAGGTGATATCGCCAAAAGCGCAGTGTCGGTCACCATGGCCGTATCCGCTGTGAACACAAACCACGCAGAGCGCGACGGCTGGATCAAATCAGACAAAGCTCTGAACGTGGCTGCGAACCCGGAGATTACTTTTGCATCCACTGGCATCGAAGTGATGTCCGAGACCGCAGGCAAGATCGTGGGCGATTTAACCATGAACGGTGTGACCAAACCAGTTGTACTGGATGCAGTGTTCAATGGCTCTGGTCCCAACCCGTTGACTAAGAAAGAGACCATCGGTGTGAGTGCGACGACCAGCATCATGCGCTCTGATTGGGGTGTGACGGCTTTTGTTGGCCCCCTAGGCGATGAGATCGCAATTCAGATTGAGCTTGAAGCCGTCAAGGCGGAGTAGAGCGAAAATTCGTCTTTTTACGTGTGAGCGGGGCGGTGTAGATCACAGCGTCCCGCTTATATGTATAAAAACTCCAGAGAGATAATATGCAGTTTTGCCGGTTTAACGTCGATCGCCTGGGTGTTGTTCACGGTGACGAGATTTTTGATGTAACGGATGCGCTAGACACATTGCCTGATGTGAAATGGGTCCGCAGCCTGCACGATCCGTTTGTAGCGACACTTGATCAGATTTCTGTAAGGGCGCGGGCATTGCTGGCGTCTGCTCCGCGTTTGGGCCGCAACGATGTTGTGCTTGAGGCCCCTGTTGCCTTGCCCTCTAAAATCATCGGTGCGCCTGTAAATTATCACGCCCACCTTGACGAAGCCCAAGATGATCATGGCTTGCATCAAGGTGCGAAGGTTCATCCGATTGATGAAATCGGATGCTTTTTGAAAGCAGGATCTGCCCTTGTCGGTGATGGCGCGACGATTACCTTGCCAAAAGACGCCGCACGTGTGGATCACGAAGCTGAGGTGGCGGTGATCATTGGTAAAGCCGGGCGCAATATCGCAGTCGGCGACGCCATGACTTATGTCGCGGGCTACAGCCTTGCGCTGGATATGACCGTGCGAGGAAAACAGGACCGATCAATGCGCAAGTCCTGCGATGGGTTTGCTGTATTGGGACCAACATTGGCCACGCCCGACGAAGTTGCCGACCCCGCCCGCATTGCCTTTTCACTAAGCGTCAACGGCGAGGTCCGTCAGGCCTCTGATACCAGTCTTTTGATCCGATCTATTCCTGAACTGATCGAGATGTGTTCCGCCTTTTACAGCCTTCTGCCGGGTGATGTGATCATGACGGGAACGCCTGCCGGCGTCGGTCCTGTCAGTGCGGGGGATACCATCGTTGTGACCTCGCCAGCGCTTGGGGTGCTGACTGTCAACGTCGCTTAATACAGTAAGCTTGGTAGCCAGATCGCAAAGCTTGGGATCGCGATCAACAATGCGATCCCAACGATATGGGTCACAAGAAATGGCATGATCCCACGATAGATTGTCATCAGTGGGATATCCGGCGCTTGGGCCCGGATGACGAATATATTCAGGCCCACCGGTGGCGTGATCAACCCAATCTCTGCCACGATGACCAAAAAGACGCCGAACCAGATCGGCGAGTACCCGAGCGCCTCTACGATGGGGAGGAACACTGGTACGGTGATCAGGATCATTGAAATCGAATCCAGAAAACATCCCAAGATCACGTACATCACGACAAGGAACAGGATCACAGCAAGCGGTGCCATCCCTTGCGATGTAACCCAATCGCCCAACGTTGCAGGGATACGGGTTTGCACCATAAAGGCTGCGAACATGAACGCGCCGAGGATGATGAAGAATAACGTTCCTGTGGTCGTGACCGTTTCTTTAAATGCGCTGACCAATGTTGGAATGTTCAACTGACGGGTCATAAACCCCATCAGAATGGTCAAAAGCGCACCGATGGCTGCGGCCTCAGTTGGGGAAAACCATCCTAGAAAAATGCCTCCAACAACCAAGGTAAAGATCACGGCCATTTTCCAAAAACCGCCAATGGCAGCGAAGCGCTCGGACCACGACATGGACGGAACCGGCGGCATGTCGTCGGGACGCAGTCGTGACAGCACACTCAAAGTCACAAGGTGCAAGGCCGCCAGCAGCAGACCCGGGATCAAAGCTGCAGCGAACAACGCAGGGACGCTTTGCTGGGCGATGATCGAATAGATGATCAAGATGATCGACGGTGGGATGAGAATGCCCAAAGTGCCACCCGATGCCACAACACCGGCGGCGATCGCGTCTGAATACCCATGTTTGCGCATCTCTGGGATCGACACGCGTGTCATGGTGGATGCCGTGGCCAGTGATGATCCGCAGATCGCGCCAAACCCCGCACAGGCCCCGATGGTGCCCATCGCAAGCCCGCCGCGAAAGTTGGAGAACAGCGCGTTTGCCGCCGTAAATAGCTCTGTCGCCATCTTGGTGCGACTGGCGACCACGCCCATCAAAAGGAACAGCGGCACGACCGAAAGAGAATAGGCCTGTGCGAGCAAGAACGGCTTGTCCCCAAGCGTGTAAAGCGCCGTTTTCGAGCCATCAATCGCCCAATATCCGCCAAGGCCAACCAGCAGCAAAGCAGTTCCGACAGGCACGCGCAGGAAAATCATGCCAACAAGGATAGCTATAGCCAGCAGGCCGATAATCTGAGGCGTCACGTCTTTGGACCCTTCTTGGTTACGATATCAAGAAGAACAGCAAGGATGGAAAACCCAATGCCGACCCAAATCGCGATCCAGTAATAAAACTTCAAAATACCCAAGTCGAACGTCACCTCGCCCCATTCAAGCACGCCCAGTGCCGGGCGAATGATTTGCGTGCCGACAGCGATCAATGCGATCAAAGTCAGCAGTTGGCCGATCTTTTGAAAGCGGTACCTAGTGTCCCATTTATCGATGATATCCACTGCAATCACCTGCCCTGCAAAAAAGGCTGCGGCAATCGATAAATAGATCATCCAGTTTAGGGAAAATTCAGCATAGTCCAGCGTTCCTGATATCCGCCACTTTGGATCAATTGCGCGCATGGCAACGTCGGCGGTGACGATCAGCATCAGGAAAGCCAAACAAACAGAAGCTGCAGCAGTCATCACCGCTGCGGCCCCGTTTCGTATCGTGTTCAGGGTCGTTAAGACTGACATCCTGGGCCCACAGGTCCGACGGCCTCAATCGCTGCTTTGATCGCAGCCATGACGTCATCAGCAGGCAGCCCTGCGTCATTGAGTGAAGCAAGATATCCTGCAGTCTGTGCCGCGCCAACAGCTTGGAACTTGGCGGTTTCCTCATCAGACAAGGTGTGAATATTTACACCCGCTTTGGTCAGCACATCTTTTCCAATCGCATCTAGCTTATCCCAGATCTGACCGATTTGAGGCGAGATACCAACAAGGCTTTCATCGACCATCGCTTGCAGATCGGCAGGCAAATCGCCGAAGCTGTCCGGGTTCATCACCAACGCGAACGACGAGGTGTATGCGTCGACTTCGGTGATATCCGTCAAGAATGGTCCCAATTGGAAGGCAAGACCAGCCCCACCATAGTCGATCATGGTGCCGTCAATTGTGCCTTTTTGCAGAGCTTCGGCCATTGCGGTTGGCGGCAATCCAACAGGTTTTCCGCCCAGCATCGCAATCAATTGCCCGACCGTTTTCGACGGCGGTCGCATTGCTTTGCCCTCAAGATCGGACAGAGCCAGAACAGGGCCGCCCTTCATGTTGATCTGTCCCGGAGGGTGCATAAACGTTGTCAGAACTTTAACACCGCGATGTTCAGGATCGGTAAGCGCCCGCACGGATGGGTCGTTCAAAACCCGCGTCGCCTGTTCCGCCGAGCAGAACAGGTACGGCATGTTCGAAATCTCAGTCAGCTTGAAACGTCCCGGCGTCGCGCCGTGCAAAACCCATGTAATGTCCGCTTGGCCATTTGACGCTAGGTCGTAATAGGCCGGAGGTGGGCCCATCTGCGCACCATGCAAGATCTCAAATTTCAGGCGGCCTTCGGACTTTTCTTCAAGTGACGCTGCCCAGCCGTCGATCCACTTGGACATCCCATGTTTCGGCGTCACAAAGGTCGCAATTTTCAGATCATACGTCTGCGCCGAGGCAAAAGTACCCACAGCAGACAGCACGGCGGCTGCGATGATAGATTTTAATTTCATCTGTCCCTCCCAAGACAATTTACATTAGGCAGCAGGCTTTTCTTCGCGAAAAATCCCAAGTTTTTCTTGCGCGGCCCGGTCCGAGAAACTGAACAGGACCGCGTCCGTGTTGGCCGTGATTTGGTAGGCCGTCCAATTGGGGACAACGAAGGTGTCGCTTTCTTCAAAATGCATCTCTGTATCGCCGACGCGCACAACGCCTGATCCTTCGGCCACACTGAACACAGTTGATTCTGTTGAGCGCCATGCGGCCGTTTCAAACCCCTTTGGCAGATACTGCAAAAACGCCGAAATCGTTGGTAGGACATGGCCCCCGTCATTGGGGTTTGCATAGATCATCTTATGGCCCAGATAGGGATCGATTGGGCCTTTCGCCATATCCATCAAAGCCGCGCGGCAGCGGTCGTATGGATAGCGGAAAATCGGAGAATAGGGTTTCTGTTCGGCCCCGTTGAATGGGCGCAAGCCAGTGCCATATCCCGCAACAGACGCGTCATCACTGCGAAAGATCGGCTGCTGATCCGTTTCATTTTCCTCGGCAAATTTTCCGCCCAAGAAATTCACAAGCGGAACATCCAGACCATCCAGCCAAATCATTGGGCCGTCGCCGGTGTTCTCGTGATCGTGCCAGCACCAGCTTGGTGTCGTGATAAAGTCTCCGCGCTGCATCGTGCAACGCTCACCTTCTACCGCCGTGTAGCCGCCTGAGCTTTCCAATACGAACCGAATGGCCCCTTGCGTGTGGCGGTGTGCGGGCGCGATTTCGCCCGGCATGACCAATTGCAAGCCCGCAAACAATGTCTGGGCAATGCCGGGACGTTCAAGACCGGGGTTCTTGAGGGCAAGAACGCGGCGCTCTGCCTCTTCAGCAGAGATTTTGTTGCCAGCGTCCAGCAAAAGTGGGCGCAGATCGCTATAACGCCACAGATGCGGATCACCCATCGGCTTTGGCTCGTCCGATACCAGCAGGTGATAAATCTCCCATAAGGGGATCGTCGAATGCTTGCCCATTTCTTTATAGGCGTCGGCCAGATGCGGGTGGATTGGGTTCTTAATCATGATCTACTCCGCTGCGGTTTTCGTATTAGCGCCAACAAGGTCACGCCAATCCACGTCTTTAGAGACGACCCCTTCATACGACGCGATATCGGTCTGTGCGATCTCCGGGTTTGCTCCAATTGCGGGACCGCCCTCAGCGACCAGTCGTGCGGCATCCACCATCAGGCGACGGAACTCGACAATAGCCAAATCAGAGGCCCCGAGTATGTCTTTACTACGGTCAACCTTGGCACCCATCGACACCCACATGGCGATGTCTTGGTTCGGGATACCCGCGATACCGGTGAAGTTCCCTTCTTTCATCCACTCGCGATCCTGACCGAACCAGTTTTCCTTGGTACGCCGTGTAGCCCATGTGCCTTCGTCAAGATCGACGCCCGGCACAACATGGTTAAACGCGCGCCAGCTATCCGTGTCGGGGGTTGTTTCAGCCTCGCCCCATGCGATGAAGTGAAACGCGCTGGTTTCATCGTCAATAGGTACAACAACGGTTGCGACTTGGTACGAACTGTTGGGCGGGATCAGCGAGAAATAGGGTGCTACATATTCAGTCACGCGGATGTAGTTATGCGTCGCGGCACCTTTGATCGGACGGCGAATGGCGGCGTAATGGAAGCCATATTCCGTGGTCTGGGTTTGCATGCGCGGCGACTTATCAGTTGACGGGCGGTACCAGCTTTTGCCATCGGCTGCGGCCCCTTCCACGCGTGCGGGCACCATGTCTGACGAATGCAACGATGACGAATGGGCACTGTCGATTTGGCCCTCGGTGATCTGCGCCCAGTTGGCGGGAATGCGGATCTTCAAGATGGACACGCGCACATCGTCATTAGGTGCGAAAGGCGGGCGGCGGAACTCTGGTGTGTCTTCCTTTGCGCCCAGCCACGCCCAAACAAATCCACCACATTCACGCACAGGATATGACCGTGCGCTGACTTTTTCGGCTAACGGACTGCCTTCGGGTTCAGACGCCATTGCAACCGTCTTGCCGGTCACATCGAACTTCCATCCGTGATACAGGCAGCGCAATCCGCAATCCTCATTGCGTCCAAGAACAAGTGAGGCTTTGCGGTGCGGGCAAAGTTCATCAAGCAAACCCAAGCGGCCTTCGGAATCGCGAAACGCCACGTAGCGCTCGCCAAGCGCTTCGACCAACAGCGGCTTGCAGTCAGGCTCAGCAACTTCTTCGATCAAACAAACAGGTGTCCAATGGCTGCGCATTAAGGTGCCCATTGGGCTGCCGGGTCCAACCTCTACAAGCGTTTTGTTTTCTTCTGTCGTGAGCAAAGCAACCGTCCAGATAAGCTACATTCAAGCCCGACCTTATCACCATCTTCTCGATTGACAATGAAAAATTAGATATCTAATTATTATTCATCTAAGGAGATTGATTTTGTCCCAAGACATGATGCTTACTTTGACGTCGCGCCGTGACGTCGCGCGGGAAATCACAGAGTTCACGTTTGAAGCATCGGGCGCAAGCGTTCTACCTGCGGGGGATGCGGGTGGGCACATCGCCATTGAAACGCCCGGTGGTGCGGTGCGTCAGTATTCCTTGGTTCATCCCGACCAAAGCCCAACCTGCTATACAGTTGCGGTTAAACGCGAAGAAAACGGACGCGGCGGGTCGCTGGCCATGCATACGCTTGCCGTTGGCAACAGCGTATCGGTTCAGGCCCCCGCAAATAATTTCCCGCTTGGTACAGCCCCCGAATACCTTTTGATTGCAGGCGGCATCGGCGTCACACCGATTTATGCGATGGCTCAGCACCTGATGGTGGCAGAGGCAAAACTGCGGATGATTTATTGCACCCGCAGCGCCCAAGACGCCGCCTATGTGCCCGAACTGCGAGCCCTGCTAGGGGATCGGTTGACCGTGCACTATGATAACGGCGACTTGGCAAATCTGTACGACTTTTGGGATGATTTCGCAGAACCCAGCAAGGCGCATGTCTATTGCTGCGGTCCCGGCCCGTTGATGGAAGAGATAAAAGGCATCTCTGGCCACTGGCCGGATGGCACAATCCATTTTGAGGATTTTGCAGGCGTCGCCGCCGTGCGCGAAGACGACAAATCCTTTGATGTGAGCCTTCGCAAAACCGGCCAAACGATCACTGTGCCAAATGATAAATCTATCCTTGAAGCGTTGCGCGATGAGGGGATCGCAACTGTCAGCTCGTGCGAAAGCGGCACCTGCGGCACCTGTAAGTGTGGTCTGGTCGAAGGCGACGTAGACCATCGTGATATGGTGTTGATGGATGAGGAAAAAACAGACCAAATTATGATTTGCGTGTCGCGTGCGCGCTCAGGCGGATTGGTTCTTGACCTATAGCCCGATCAAGATGGGCGTGATCGGGTTGGGCCGCGGCTTTGCCCTTTCGGCGCGGGGATTGCAGGCGCATCCCGACATTCACTTGATCGCGGGCGCAAACCCGTCCGAGGCCCCACGCAGAGCTTTTGAGGCAACCTTTGGTGGGCAGACATACCCAGACTATACCGACATGCTGCGCGACCCCGAGATCGAGATCGTCTATGTCGCAACCCCGCACCAAATGCACAGCGCGCATGTCACTGATTGTTTGAATGCGGGCAAACATGTGGTTGTTGAAAAACCTATCACCATTGATCTGGATGAGGCGCGCGCACTCACGCGATTGGCCGCCGACAAAGGCCTGCATCTGTTGGTCGGCCCCAGTCACAGTTATGACGCACCTGTGGCGCAAGCCGCTGCCACAATCGAAAGTGGCGCGTTGGGGCAGCCCAGAATGCTGCATATGCTGACGGCCACCGACTTTATGTACCGGCCCCGCAGGCCCGAAGAACTGCAAACTAGTGCGGGGGGAGGTGTTATTTTCTCGCAGGCCGTGCATCAGGTCGATGTCGCCATGCGATTGATCGGGTCACGCCCTGTTTCCGTCTTTGCCAAGACTAGAAATTGGGATCCAGAGCGTCCCAGTGAAGGGGCTTTCATAGCGATTGTGTCGTTTGAAAATGGCGCATGCGCCAGCCTGACCTATTCGGGCTATGGGTTCTATGACAGCGACAAACAGATGGGCGGTGTCTCTGAACTTGGGGTGGCAAAGCCCCCTGATGCTTATGGCAAAGCCCGCCGCGCGCTGAAAGACGTCACCGATGAGGTCACTCTCAAACGCACCCGCGCTTTCTCGGGCATAGACGGGGTACCCGACCCCACGCATCACGAACACTTTGGACCCGTCACCGTGTTTTGCGAGCGTGGCGATATTCATATCGGCATGGACCGTGTTTCAATCTATGGACTCGACAAAATCGAAACCATCAATTGCCCTTTTGACTATTCCCGCAAGGACTTTGCGCAGGCGATTGTAGATCTCCTTTGTAATGGTCCAAAGCCTGTGCAATCGGGGGCTTGGGGCCATGATGCCCTCGCTACCTGCCACGCAGTCTTGGACAGCGCACATTCCGGGCAGCCGGTTTCTATCAACCCTTTGAGAACTGGTGATACATGACTGATCTGACTTTATCCGTTGCTGTTGGCGACTATGATCGCACCCGCCCAATTTTTGACGGGCGCGTGAAGATTGACGGCGTTGATCCCGTGGTAATGCTGCAAAGCCCCGAAGAGATGTTCTTTAACGCGTTCCGCCACAAAACCTGCGATATCAGTGAACTGTCATTTAGCTCTTACTGCATGTCTCTGACCCGCGATGACCCGCCCTACATAGCGGTGCCCGTGTTCCTCAGCCGTGCCTTTCGCCATACCTCGATCTATATCCGGACCGACAAAGGCATCGCATCACCCGCCGATCTGAAAGGCAAAAAGATCGGCATTGCCGAGTATCAATTGACCGCAAACGTTTGGGTGCGCGCGATCTTACAAGACTACAGTGTCTCGTCCAGCGATATCGAATGGGTGCGCGGTGGCATGGATACGGCCGGACGTCCGGAGAAGCTCAAGTTCACACCCCCAGATGACGTGACAATCACACTAGCCCCAGAGGGGCGTTCGTTGAATGAAATGCTCGCAACAGGAGAGATCGACGGTTTTGTCGGCCCCCGCTGGCCGCGCTGTTTTGCGGAAGGGCACCCCCATGTCGGACGCCTGTTTCCCGACAGCCAAGCGGTTGCGACGCAGTGGTACAAAGACACGCAAATCTTCCCGATCATGCACGTCCTTGGCGTGCGCCGTAGCCTTGCGGAGCAGCATCCTTGGCTGCCCGGCGCGCTGTTGAAAGCCTTTGGCCAGTCCAAAGCAATGGCCACGGCGGCGCTGGCGGATACATCAGCCACCAAAGTCACGATGCCGTTTGTCGAGGACACACTGCGCCTTGCCGATCAACTCCAACCCAACATTTGGTCCTACGGTGTGGCTGGCAACGAACATGTCATCGACGCCTTTTTGAATGCGCATCACGCGCAAGGTCTTACCCCGCGCAAACTGGATATCGCAGAGCTGTTTCACCCCGCGACATATGAAGGTTACAGCCTGTGACACTTTGCGCTGGCGACGTTGTTCGCATCGATCTTGAAGATGCGCATTTCTACGCGAAATGCGTTTGCGTTCATCCAACCTATCACGAAATATTGGCGATCGATCCGAACGGATATGACGTGCCCGTTGCAACATCTGATATGTTGTCATTTTCTGAATTTGCCATTGCCCCAATGTCACACGCTTTGCAGTTAGGCCGTCTGAAGGGGCAGGTCGAAAGCCATCTATCCAATCAAAATCCGCTTACGATACCTTTGTTTCGGTTTGCTGTAAGAGACAGCGCAGGACGACCCATTTACTGGTGGTTGTGGGACGGGCAATCAATCAAAATCGCGGGACCGGATTGTGATATTTCTTGTCTACCGGATCGCAAAATGACGTCGATTTCTGACCTTACGTCTCGATGGGTTCATAAAACGTATAACTGATTGTTCCAGATAGTGGTGCATTGGGTCTCTTCCCATCCAATGATGCGCATCCCCTAACGCCGTTAACGAACAAGGCTTGTGGCCCCAAAAGGACAATGTGGTCCGCGTCTTGATTGGTCAAACGGCCAATTGGATGAAGAATGCAGCACTAGAACGTAGTCATTGCCCCAACTGAGAGAAAATATGGCGCCAGCAAAAGCGTCAACTAGACACTGATCGACACTGCGTTTTGCATCAATGACCGGTCTTCCCGCTGCACAATGATACCCAACATCTCGCGCTCGCCGCATTTTTGTCGCTGCGGGCGTGCACACCACGAAGCCGCAGTGACTGGATTGGGCTCAAAGTGTGAATTAGCCGCGGCAAGAACGAATAGCCGGATTTGCTTCGTACGGTCCTATCCCCCCTACCCCATAGGATTTCGGTTGCGCCTCAATCACGCCGCTTGCCCACTAAGCCTGCCGTAGAAGCTGCGCTCGAGATGCAACTCCCCTGCCCCGGCTTTGTGGACGATGCCACGCAGATATCCGCCCGGCGACGCCACTTCACCCGCACAATGCTTGTCGAAGGTCAAAACCAGCGCCGCTGTCGCGATTTGAGGTCCAAGTCGGTCCTGCGCGAGGTTCCAGGCATGCTCGGAAATGCCAATCATCGGCCTGAGCTGTCCTGCAGCCCGGTGAAGATCGCCCCAATCCTTCAAGTAACCGCCCATATTGCGCGCCCAGGATGCGAATTTGGGACATGCCTGCATCACAGTGGGCAAATCGAGCGCTGCACCGCGTTTCTTGCGCGTCTCAGCCACCCAATCCTCTAACTCCCTATCAACCCGCTCTTCTGGTGGTGTATTGGGCACCACGTCCGCTGGTTCCTCTTTTTCTGAGGAATTACCGATTACTGGATTAAGTTGGTTTGTAATTAGTATATGAGGGTCAGAAATGACCTCCCTGGGGTTCATTTCTTGAGTCTTTTCACAGACTTGTTCGACATATTCCGCGGTGTTTTCCGCAACATCTTCGGCTCGGACGGCCTTGAGATAAGTCCCCTCCACGCGCTCCTGAAGCTCTCTGAACCATGTCAGAAGCCGCGATAGCGCCTCAGAGGCTGTTTTCCGGCGCGGAAGCCGGTCCAAAAGATCCTCGAACAGCCCAGAAAGTTGCTCCCAGGGCCCTCTCAGCGCACCGCTGAGGGCTGCTTCGATCCGTGCGCGGACCATCCTGCGCGCAACCGTGATCTGTCGCTTCAGGCGTTGGCAGAGCTCTCGCTCGGCTTGCAATTGGGCCTGCAGTTGCTCGAACTCCTCGACGCGTGCTGAAAGCGGCGACAGATCGAATCCATACGCCTCGATAATGCGCCCGTCAGGATCCCTATGGCCCCACCGCTTGCCATTGGGGCTATCCTTGAAGGAGATCACGCCAATCTCGGCCAAACGCCGTGCATGCCGCTTGAGTGCCGAGAGCGAGAAGCCTGTCTGCTCCATCAGATAGGCGTTAGATGCCCAAACGATCGGGCGCTGTCCCTCCTCCCAGTCCTGAGCCTGTGTGAACGCTCCTAGCGTGTCGATAAGCAGCATGTCTCCAGCCTTGAGGCCGATATACGCGCCCACGCGTTTCATGGCCACGAAGGCCCGTGATTTGGGTACAGCTACCTGTTCACCGGCTTGGGCAAATTGCTCTGCAATGCCAAGACCCGGTGTCGGCTTGCGCCAACCGCTCTGTGTCATGCCTGTATTTCACCTCCGTGGTTTGTGGAGGCAAAAGTATCCCATTCGCCAAAACGACGTTCTTTCGTTGACAGTGATTCGCGGGAGCAGTATCCAGTAGGTGTCTAATCTAATCGGATAAGCTCTCGGGCCGGATCGGCTTGGGGGCTTTTCTTTTGCCTCAGGTCATGATGTTGATGTCTCCTCAGCTTTTCTGAGAAACTCCGTGTAGAGCTCATCGAGGTTCTCCGAGAGAAACTCTCCAAACGCTGCGGAATCCTTGGATGTCAGCGAGATAGTGTAGGCACGGCCAGCGCGGCCAATCACGCCCTTGATCCGTCCCTCCGCAGCCGTCCAGGTGCGTTTGGCAGGTGCAGCCTTGACGCCGCGACGCGTGGGCACCCTGCCCGCTTCTGCCACCTTGCTGTGCAAGATTTCAAATTTCGTGTCGCTGTCGAGCTGATCAAAGCCATCCGTCGCAAGAATGCGATCGGCGACCTTGAGGTTGGCCTTCTCCGCAATCAGCTTCTTGAAGTCTTCCCAACGGTCCCGGCCAATCTGCTTGGCTGGACCAATCGCCTCGATCAAATGGCTCGGCACCGTGCCTGCGACAGAGAGCATGCGCGACAAGAGCGTCCCATCGATCGTCAGCGCCTGCTGGATCACGTCCTTCTCCTGCCCCATATCGCGAAGGTTCTTGGCGAAGAGGGCTTTCTCGATGAAGGAAAGATCGGCGCGGGCGGTATTTTCCTGACCTTGCGCGAGGACATGGGCGACATCGTCCATTTCCTTGACAACGGCCCGCACCGGACGCTCCAAAGCGCGCGCGGCACGCACGCGGCGATGACCGAACACAACCATGTAACGGCCGGTCATGTCCGGGTGCGGACGGAGCAGCACCGGCGTGTCCTGGCCACGGGTCGAGATAGAGCGTTTGAGCTCTTCGAAGGCTTCGTCGTCGCCGCTTAGCCGGTCATTGACAAAGGACGCATCGATGAGACCCACATCGATCTCCACGATGGTTTCGCCCTCGAGCAACCGCTTGGAGTTTTCGGCAAGGCTGTCGATGGACACCTTCATGGTTTTCGACGCGCCGCGCATCGCGTAGCTTGAACGCTTGGCACCTGGCTTAGCCTGGCTTGCATCACCCATCACGGATTTCAGCAGGTCTTTCCTAGCCATCTTGCCCTCCCAAAATTGATCTGGAAATTTACATCTGCACGGCTGTCAAAACCGATCTGTACGGCTGTCAAAATCATGGGACCTCGCGCCCCCAAGCTTGGTGGACGAGAGCCGTGATCTCGTCGTTTACGGCGTTCAGCGAGGTGATGGCACGATCATAGGTCGACCGAACAAACTGCGCCCGTTCGACCTCGTAGAGCGTTTGCTTTGTAATTCCGGCATCAGAGATCGCGGTCGACTTCACCATTTGCGCTTCGAGCATCTGGTTCGGGAACATGGCCTGCAAGAAACCCACCATCTGCTTCTGAGGACCATCGGTCGGCTCAAAGCGCGTGACGAGATAACGAAACCACTTGAGTTTCATCTCGGCTCCAGCTTCGCGGATCGTCTGAAGGATACCCCCGAGCATCAGGAGAAACTGACTCATCGACATCACGTCCAGCATCTGAGGATGGACAGTCACCAGAACCGAAGAAGAGGCTGTTAGGGCAGTTAGAGTCAAATATCCAAGCTGGGGAGGGCAGTCGATCACAACGATATCGTAACGATCCTCGACTTCCTCGAGCGCCTTGGAGATTCGGGTAAAGAATGCACGCCCCTCGGAAGGATCGCGACTCGTGAGCGCAACAGGCGTGTCGTACTCGTATTCTTGCAGGTCAAGGCTCGCAGGCACGATATCGAGGTTCGGGAAGTTCGTCGGACGGATAACTGAGCTGATGGGTCGGCGCTCTTCGTCATATCGCAGAGTTTCGTAAAGCGATGAAACAGAGTCTAACTCAGGCTGAATGCCATGTAGAGCCGTCAATGAAGCCTGTGGGTCAAGGTCAATCGCGAGGACACGATGGCCCTTCAGCGCGAGATGCTGAGCCAGATGCGATGCCGTTGTGGTCTTCCCACTTCCGCCTTTGAAGTTGACGACGGAAATGACGTGGAGCTCTTCACCTTCTGCCCGGTGGGGAAGGTATTGGCGTTTGCCGGGACGACCATGAGCATCGAGGTGGGCGCGCAATTCGAGCATCTGCACAGCAGAATAGGACCTACGCCCTGAGGAAGACGTTTCCGGCTCAGGACCTTTGCCTTCCAGATGGAGTTTCTTGATCGTCGATTGGGTGACACCAAGATAGTAAGCGACCTCAGCGAGTGAGAACTGGCGCAAACCCTTTTGTGCGTCGGGTGGATATTGTTCCTGACGCAATATATTGAGTCTGTCAGAGATCAGCTCTCCTTGCTGAAGGATGATCTCATCGAAGGGTATTTCCCCTTCATTGCCATGGAATGGTGCTGCTCCCATGCTGTCGCCTCGCTTAATATCGCTTTTTGCGCGATTTCTATCATTAAACTGTGACTTAAACCGGAATCGGCTTATCCACAACGATTTTCTTGGACAGCCAGTTCACGCATGGGAGGGCGGAACCCCCTAGGCAATATCACAATAGACGGTGGGAACAGCAAAAACGAGCACAAGATTTTGCTCCGTGGCGGGGGTTTTGAGAGCAACGATGTCAACACTCTATGGCGAAAAACCTCTTATGCTATTGTTTTATAACATGTTTTCAAGACTGCACGGCTGTCAAAACCTATCGCACTGAACAATGGCCTCGGCAATGCTAGCACCAAAGACCGGCTATCAAACCTGTAGGGGTTTCGTGGGAACTCCCCAAAATGATCTATACTATCGGTGGCAACAAAATACCACCTCACTGGCATCAGCCATGACCGGGCGAGCTTCGCAAAGAAATTCCAATGGGGCCGATTCTCAAGGCCGCGCCAAGAGCGCCGGCTGGCGTTGCCAGCCGGCGCATGATCTTAGGTCGCGTCTTTCGGTCCCCAAGGGATGACGGCTTGCATTGCCGGATCATCCTGGTTCGCAGCTTTGCCGAGGTTGGCGTTGAAGCCGTAGTCCCGGATGCTCAGGGTGAAGTAATCAGCACCTGTGTCACGATTCTGCTTCTTCCAGATGCCGCCGCATTCGACCAGGCGGCCGCGAGGCGAGCGGCCGAGAACACGGTGCGTCGGGGCCGTCGGATTATCACTTGCGACGGGCTCCACGTTGATGTCGATGTCGAAGGTCAGGGTGGAGATCGAACCGGCTCCTTTGGCGGTCTCGATATCAGCGCTTTCGAATTTGATGCAGTTGGTGGTCATTGCTTTGCTCCTTTTCTGGTGTTGCAATGATGGTCACCCGGCAAGGGCCAAAGGCCTGAACACACCAATGGCGGAGCGCAGCGGAGAAGGGCAGGGAGACAGAATTTTGTCCCGCGCGGAATGGCCCGAAGGGGCAGGGGACAATTCTGGCAACCGCCCTTTGTGGTCAGGGCGGGCCTTGCGACCAGCATGTCATGCAACGCGCGGATTGGAGCAACCCAGGCACCTCGCATCATGCCAGAAACGGCTTCTAGAGCTGGGCCGCCAAAGGGGCCGAGCGATGCTGCCTGAAAAGCTGGATAATCGACGAACAATGCGAAGCGACGAATGTGTAACGTTGCCTCAGCGCCGGTTTCGCCATCAAATGCGTGGAGGAAAGCGAACAACGGACTTAGGCCATGGACATTGACACCGACAAACTCGATGCCGCCGCATTGGCTATTCTCAGCTTGACGCTTCACGATGAGGCCCGGGTCTGGAAGGGAATAGACTGGGACATCACAGATCGGCTCTTTCAAAAGGGCTTGATCGAAAACCCGGCAAGCAAAGCAAAGTCCCTCGTTTTGACTGAGCAGGGCTTGGAACTTGCGAAACGTGCTTTGGAAGAACAATTCGGCAAAGGCTGAAAGGGTGCATAGCCTGGATTGCTTAGTCAGTGGGGGCGCAGAACATCACAACTCAGGTGGCTTTGACTTACTGCACCGCCCATGCGGTGCTCCTGCGCGGACAGCGCCGGTCCGTCGGCGGGGCAGGGGGCTTGTCCTTCTGCCCCGCCGACGGACAATTTTTGCAGCCTTCGGTATTTGTCGCTGACCTGAACAAAAAAGACCCCGCGTGATGCGGGGCCAGTTGGTCCTTTCCACGAAGGAGCCATCAGGTGCAGTCAGGCACCCATCTGTCGAGTTTGGCTTTCTGATCGGGCGTCAGCCCCATAAGCTTCTGGGTGGTGGTGTCACTCACGAGTTTCTCCATCTTCTCGGCTTTCTCGGCCTTGTTGAGCTTGGCAAATGCCGTCGCGCGCTCGTCGCGGGCATCGCAATCGAGGAACGCGCACAGCAGATCGACCAGATGACTGGCTGAAACCCTTGAGAAGAAGTTCTTTGCCGTGGGCGTCCAGTACTTGCGGATAGCAGCCCCGGCTTCCTCAGCAATCGCGTTGAAGAACTCTGAGCCGCCAGCCTGATAGGGCAAGGTGCGCACAATCGCTTCGGTGATCTGGGCGTTGCGGGCTTTCTTGCCGGTCTCGCGGAAGGTGCCGAAGGCATCGGGTAGGTCTTCCTCGCGGGGGCCATCCTGCCAGTATTCGTTGGCATTTATGCCGTGTTCGAGACGCGACTCGCAAGTGAACCCCTCTTCGACGCTTGGTGCATTGGTTGGACGGTCCAGCCGGATGCCAAATACGCTTTCGAAGCTTCCCGAGGCTTCCGACAGCCCGAAGCCCAGCAAGTCCAGAACCAATTCAGGCTTGGCCAAAAGCGCCGCTTGCACCGACGCCAACCGAATTGCTTGCATATCCGCCACCAGTTTTTGCGAGTAGGGGGATTTGGGGGTATCTGACTTGTTCGTCTGCGGCGCTTGCAAGACACCGGCCTCGATGGCGGCTTTCTTGTTCTCGGGGCGGACCAGACCGGCGGTGATCTCAACCTTGCCAGAGCCGTTCACGAGGAGGATGCACCCCCCATGGACTTTCTGATTCTCGGAATAGTCACCGTCGAGAAGGACTTGCAATTCTGAGAGCCGCGCCTCGCCGTCCTCGTCCAGAACCCCACCATTGGCAAGGTCCGCCAATGCGTCGTATTCCTCGGCCTCTGCCTCGGTCAGAACGCCCTCGATGGGGTAGAAACGGGCCAGCTTCATCTGATCCAATTCATAGTAGTTGAGCCAAGCCTCGGGTCGAGCCTCGGCCCATGCCCAACCTTGGGTCTCGACCAGTTCGGCGCGGGCCGTTTCCAGCTTCGCGGCAAAGAGCCGATCCAGAAGGGCAGGGGAGGCGAGGATGACCTCGTTTGAGAAGAGATCGCGCGTTACCGTGCCACCCTCGGCCTCATAGGCTTCGATGCCCACGAACTTGGCGCGGCGGTCGGTTGCTTTGATGGCGTCCGGATGCAGCGCGGTCTTGATGGCACTCTCGGAGACGGCTTGTCCTTTCACCTGATCCAAAAGGCTCAGGGTGAGCGCCTCATCATCGGAAAGGGTGAAGGCCTTGGCGGAACCGAGACTGATCTCCCCTGCTGCCAGCGCGTCGAGCACAGGCTCGGGCAGGCCTGCGAGGGCAAGCCGCTGGTAGACACGGGCCTCGGTGACAGCGAAAGCGAGGGCGATTTCGGGGACAGTTGCGCCGCGTTGCTTCATCCGTCCGAAGGCACGGATTTCATCGGCGGGGGTCATATCTTCGCGGGCAGCGTTCTCGGCACTGGCCCAATCTTCGGCCTCGGCAGCATTCGCCGCCAGCTTTACCGGAACCGTGCTGAAGGGATGGGTCTTGGTGCGCTCGGCAATCATCTGAATGGCGCGAAGGCGGCACCCGCCCGCGACGATCCCCACTTTGCCGTCCGCGTCCATAAGGCCTGCGAGATTGTGGATGAGGCCGAAGCGCTCGATGCTGGAGGCCAAGCTCTCGATATGCGCTTCGGACACCGCTTTGCGCGGATTCAAATCGGAGAGGGTGAGCATCTCCAAGGGGATTTGCAGGATCACAGCGCTGGTGGTGTCTGCTTGGATGGTTTGTTGTTTGGTCATTGGAATATCCTTTCGTGGTTGGTGCGGCGCGATGTTTTCTTCTCGTGACCTCTCGGCCTTCATCGCTTACCGCCAGTGGCGGAGGCCTCGACTGATCTGTCAGTCCGAAAAGCCCCCGTGCTTTTCGGCTGGGCAGAGCAGGGGAGGGCGCAGCACGACCTGCGGCCGGACGGGGACCCGACACAGGGGGCCGGAGCGGTGAAATTGGGAGGGACCCACGCGTCCCGCGTGGGAGGAACCGGATTTCTCCAGCAGAGGCTGGCGCGGCACGCGACACCAGAGCCCCTGTTCGGGGCGCCGACCGGATGGCAGGCGGAATAATCAATGGAAACCTGCCAGCCGGGTGAGAGCGGAGCGGAGACCCGGCTGACCGCTGGCACAAACGATCGCGGTCTCACCCGCGATCTCATCTGAAACCTGCACGAAGGATCGCTACCGAATGGCGGAGACGCGACGCACGCGGCTCCGGGCGCAGCCAAGAGCCTGGTCAGCGCCACAGCGCTAACGTGCCAAACCAACCCTTCCAAGCAACCAGATTCATCGCGCAACGCACGCGCGACACTTAATTCATTTGTTGCATTTATTGCGTTTGTGCCTATGTTGAGGTTCGCAGCAAAGGAGACAGCAGATGAACATGATGGCTCATAGGCAATTGCCCCCGAGCGCCCAGGAGGCAGCGATTGCACGCGCATCCGGGCAGCTTTTGTCACGCTATGCACAAAGCAAAGCGCCTCTCAAGCTGCGTGTCACTGATGGGGATCAGACCGAACCGATTGACCTACCGGCAGGTGCCGTCACACTTTTGATGGATATCCTGGAGGCCATGGCAGCGGGGCAGGGGGTCACGATCATCCCTGAAAATGCCGAACTGACCACAGTTCAGGCCGCGGAAGTGTTGAACGTCTCCCGCCCCTTCCTGATCAAGCTTCTGGACGATCAGAAGATCCCGCACCGCAAGGTCGGCAAACACCGCCGTATCCGCATGGAAGATGTCATGGCCTACAAGGCCTCCATTGATGCAGAGCGGGAAGGCGTGCTCGACCAACTGGCCGCTGAAGCGCAAGAGCAGGATATGGGTTACGGCCGACCATGAGCCACTACACGGCGCTTCTGGACGCCAACGTTCTCTATCCGGCGCCGATGCGCGACGTCCTCATGCAACTCGCCGTGACCGATATCTTCAAAGCCAAATGGTCAGAAGACATTCACCGGGAATGGATCGACGCTCTGATGCGCAACGAACCGCACCGAGACCGCGCTGCACTCGAACGGACACGTGACTTGATGAACCAGGCGACACGGGATTGCCTGGTCACCGGTTACGACGCTCTCATCCGGTCTCTCGATCTTCCCGACCCCGATGATCGGCATGTGCTAGCGGCAGCCATTGTCGGCAGATGCGATGTAATTGTAACGCAGAACCTGAAGGATTTCCCTGAGGATGCCCTCGAAACCTTTGGAATCGAAACGCAGCATCCCGACGACTTCCTCAGCAACCACCTGGCACTCGCACCGGTGCTATTCTGCTCAGCACTTCGAAAAGTCCGCGCCCGCCTCAAGAACCCGCCCTACACAGCCGAAGATTATCTTGCGATCCTCACGCAGCAAGGATTGGTCGCAACGGCCGCCGAGTTGGAGCAATTCAGGGAATTGATCTGAGCAGAATGGGGTTCAGCGCAGTACTACCTGAACTCGCAACACGTTGTTTTCCCAAAGAATGGGCGTATTTTGTTGAAAAACTCTTTCTTGATCGGGTGCCCATTCGCTGATTCAATTCCTTTATTGGTGGGAGGATTTTGCGATGATGGGGCCAAAGCAGGAAGCACAGGCGGCGCTGTTTTATGAGTTCTCGTTAGAAGAACATGTCCCGCAAGATCACCTGC
>JBDWQI010000150.1:0-5053 GCA_039986635.1 Sulfitobacter sp. | reverse complement strand
ATAGCCAGGGCGCACACAGATAGTGTAAAATGTTTAACCTACACATGTCGCGCTAGTGGTTGGGGCTACCACGAGCCACACGGTATAAGGCATATGCTTGGCGTTATTGTCGTCCACGGTCGTACCTCTCTTGTAGACGAGAAGATAAAAGATTATGTTTTCAAGCCCATCGAGCAATGTAGTCTACATACAACGTACGTGCAGGGTATATCGACAATTTGAAGTACGTTTTTGCTCGCCAGAACTCCCATGTTTTCCCACCATTGCTAGAAACCAGCTTCATCTCGGACATATCCATCTGATGGTATAGATCGCACAGAAAATCGATCCGCAGGATGAAACGCCGTACGCACCTGGCTTGCTGACAGAATTAACAAACCACCCGCGTTATAAGCTAACGCACATGTGACATACCAGTACCGTTCAGGTCGTGTATGTTGATGATGGAGTACAAAAACGTGGATTGCGTGTCCCAGGTACAGGACGCACATACTGCCAGGATCCAACGTATGAAACTTATCTCATTCGGAACGGGTTGAGCTAGCGAAAATATCGGCGAACCGTGCGGAAGACATATACAGCACATATTCGATGGGGGACGATATTATACACGTTTGTCACCCGAACACAACAGTGCCCCCCCTAAACATATTTCATAGATGTCGACAGGGCATCGCGACAACCTAAAGTATTTTTTTCGAGCGCACAAGTTTCACTAGCGTTGTAGTTGGCGGCTACTCGTACAGTGGTACTACCCAGTATATTGATTGAGTCTACCACACTGATTAGTGACACAGTTCAATAAACTATCGTAAGGTAAAGGCCGCTAGTGCTCAGCCGTAATATTAATAAGAGGTTTAGGACTGCTCACCGCCTAATTGTATGTATAGGCGAAATTGAGATACTGCTCACTGCCTGCTCTGCTGCAGTGCTGGATATCCTCTCCTCTGAAGGAATGAGTGGCATTTTTGAGTTGCTGCGGAGATGACCTTCCAGTACTTCCGCCATCTTCAGGTGTTGACGAAGCACACATCATTAGGAGTACGGTGCGTCACACACGTCAAACCAATTCGCGTATGTTCTAGGCTGCTGTGTAATTCTTGCTTAAATAGTACCTGATACCAACAATTATAAAGGGCTCTAAGAACTGAGTTCTTTGGATGAATGCCCGCCGACTATCTCTGCTGGAGTGACAAAGCCACCTTAGCTTGTTCTCCTTTTATGTTTCCAAGATCTGATTTGAGCGTGTATACTTGTTTTCAGAGTCGTACTTTGGCTTTTCGTCCATATTGCCAGCTATGTGGACATCCTGGTTTTTCACCTGAAAACCTTGGACGACCCAATCCTTCTGGCCACAATTCCGAAAAATATTCCTATTTGCACCCCTAACAAAAAAATCGATTGCGTGCTCCGAAACGATAACTAGGAGTCTGATAGAACGAATCATTGTTCCAGAAAGGTCTCGGAAAACTCCGGGGAGCATTCCGGAGAGGCTACCAATGTTTTTGACGGTATATATTCGGCGCATCAACTCAGTTCCTGGAGCGCAGTTTATTTTCCGAGGATACATAGAGGGGCTTAGGACATTTTGACTCCAGCATCTCCTTTTTTGGAACTCAACAAAGTACTTTTCAAAATTGGATGTTTTCTTAAAACAAATAGAAAAAACACAAAGAGGCGTTCTATCACCTTCGATGAGTCATTACTTATACAAAGTGCTTAATAAACTGGCCAGCAAAAGTTCACATATTTAGAGAAAAGAAGACAGGGACATCTTGAAGATACACAACTCGGGCCAAACAAAATGCGGCAATGTCTTTAAATTCTTGGAATACGTCACCGACCAAAACGGCCGTGAGATTAGTACTTTTACTAGTTCGTTACTCGAAGTCTGGTCCTTTTTTGTTTTAAATACGCCCCCTCCCAGAACGATGCGGAGGCGCCAGTACTGAACAATGTACTGGTGTAAACTTCCGCTCCATCGTTTGGTTTCCATTTCTAACATAGGTAAGCATCCAACCATATGCGCATGGACCGTACGCCTCCATAAGTTGTAGCGTTGCTGTCACGGCTGTATATGTACGCATTCTTACCACCGGCGGTTGAATCCTGCTGCCGCAAATGTTAAATATGCCCTGATCAATAGTCCGTCGAAATATTTACCGACACCCCACAAGCGTTGTACTTATTGTTTCTATTTATAAACTGGGCATATCTCGAACGCATTATTCGTCTCCTGTGACCAAACTCATGGACAATACGCAATTGTCCATGTCGTGCGTATGGTTTATCTCGTCCACTACATCATTATATGGCCTACTGCCTCAACAGCGGTATTGAAATTTACCCGAACCTGTCGTAGACTACCTATTCTGCACGATGACCTGCTAATCAAATACAGTAGGAAACGTTCTACATTGCGGCCCTTGCGCCCTTAAGATGAAAGGACCGGCACCTCCGCCTACAGAAGTATCTACATGCTGGTTCAACCTCACAAATCCAGAATTATTGCGTATCCATTGTCCACGTCGAACGTTTGGACATCGACCAGGAAATTCTGCATACCTGTTATATTACCCTCTTCCAATCCGTCACCGAATGAGTTGCTTTTTGTTCGTCCAAATGGTTTGGGTTCGCCCGGGTTAGGATATTTGGGTCCGTTAGTCAATACGAACATTCCGGCGAAAAAACCCTAACCCTATCCCATTCATCAACGACTTGGCAGGGGCCCATAAACAACCGATACAGACAATCGTCGTCAATCTCTAAATTCGATGTGTGTGCATCTCGACGTTTGTGCGGTAGCAACGCCTAAAAACGCACAGCTACAGAAATATTGTTTCAGTATTACATCAACCTTCATCGGTACATCTGACTAGAGAACTAATTATCCTACGCCTTCAAGCATTCTTCGCAATGGCAAAAACAAGCATGCTTTAGGTCCACCTTGACCAAATTCGTTAATCGAATAAAAAGAAAACACCAACAGTATCTTCCGCAAGCAAGCGCTTGTTTAACTTGGACCTTATTCAAGGCCTGTGGTCGGTCGAGACACAATAACCTAGCTTTGAACGCCAGTCCTAGGCTCAGAACAACAATACGGGCTGTGTCACCCTCTTCCACTCCTCATACATCACAGTAAAGTACTTATCGCGTCCGTCATTCGTGGCGAGCACAGCTTGTATGTTTTTGCTCGAAACAGCTCACCTCTGCAACCAATATTGCCCCGATGTGTTGTGTTTGGGATGTGACTAAACCCTATGAGGATGCATCGCAACCCAATAATGGTGTCTCACCTCCGTTTGAAGCAGTGTTGCTTGTGAAGGTGCAGCCAAGCACATACAAGTCGCTTGCATGAAGTACGGCGACTGCCCCTCCATTTTCTGCATTCCCCCCTCGTAGAACCACGTTGTTGAGGCGGAGAGTTGACCTGTTAGACACAGAGAATATTCTAGTGCTACTCCCGGCATCGATGATAGGACCAGCGGTATTGTCATCGCCGAGCGCGCCACCTGTGACAGTAACGTGCTTGTCACCCGACACCTTGATCATGTCATCAATCGTCACGCTGGAATACCACGTAATGTTGACGACCCCTTCGCCCACGCAACTTAGTGCATCAGAAAGCTTCTGGATGTCAGCTGTGAAAGTGACGTTCATGTCAAGCGTAAACGGATGGCATGGAGCTGACTCTGCTGCAGACATGACGCCCGTGGTCAACCCGAACGCCAGCATCGCCAGGGCCATAGATATCATGCTGTACAGACAAAGATATCATGCTGTACAGACAAAGGGCAAGCAACACAGATTGGTCGTTGTCAGATCTTGAAGCACAGTAATAGAGGTCAGATCGTCCGCCGAACAGTGTATCGATCGTTTTGCACAGTGTGGTGCTACCACGTCACGGCAGTACGATCGCACGGGGAAAAAAGGAAAATCGCTAGAATATCTAGCTGTTCGCGGGGTTTGGACGAAGAAAGTGGTGCATAAAATACATTTGGATAAACACATATTGGAATAAATTCGAAACGTGGCAGCTCTAGGACGCATCGACCACACCTCCGAAAGTATACGAGTGGAAATAGCGTCTTCCCACCCTGCCGACAGTTGGAACAATGATTCACAGAGGATGTATAGCCAAATATGAATATGTTGGAAATCGCGCACAGCGCACGCCGCCTGCATAAATATCAAAAAGAAACAGACACTGCACAGAAATTCGGGTGCATGCTAGATTTCCAGAATTTCGTGTTTTCTTGTTCACGCCGCATTTATGTTGGCCTTTTGAAAATCACCCCGTACCTAGTTTCCTGCATCAGTTTGGAAGGATTACCCACACCAACGTGCGCGATTTAAAATACATTACGTGTATTAGTTTAACACGTGCATTGTGTAAGCACATGCTCCGGTTGCCATGTTGTGGTTGGGCACTGGCGCCAACATACCGCCGTCGAAAACCGGCGTTTAAGGTTTCCGCGTCGCACCCAACTGTTCTCTGTATCTCCAAGCTCGCGCGTCGGGCACGGTTTTGGCCATGGGGTAGGGTGTTGCAGCCGTCAAAATGTTTCGTTCCCACTTTCCCCTTCTCTTCATTTTCACTGCCAGTCCCAGCGATATATTCGTCAAGAACAGCACCGCTGTCACCATCAACATTCTCCTCATTCGCCTCGAATCCCCTTCCCCTGTCGTGATTTGTTTGTCACGCCCATTCGTCTGTTTCTCCTTCCTTCTGGATTGCACCAAATTTCAGATGTCCCCTCGACACGCTATGACCATTAATATGTTCTTGCCCCCGCCCCCATCTCTGGTCTTGGCGTTCGGAGGAGTGAGTCGTCTGCTTCGGTTTTAGTTTTGTTCGGTTGTTTTGGTTTGTCACGCATTGTTGTCAGGGTTATGATGTTCCACACAATCGGTTGCTTCACATCCGTGACGTTATGTATTTTTGTTGCTGCCACACGTCTGGTATATGCCTCGGAACAGGGAGCGATTCGGCATTGTGTCCACTAGACGCACCAGGGCTAAAACGTCCAAAACTGAAGGTCGTCATCATAAT
>JBDWQI010000149.1:0-5466 GCA_039986635.1 Sulfitobacter sp. | reverse complement strand
TGGAAAGAACCAGACCCGACGGTGTCACAGTGACTCCGGACGGGGTAACAACTACTTGGTAGGAGGCAGGCATAAAATAAGGGATGAATGCAAACGCTGTACTCGACAAAAAAGAAAAACCGTACGAGTTATCGTTTACTTGGTATCAGGTACAACGTAGGTGTGGTGAAAACAGAGCTACTTCACCCCATGCATTTTAGACTATTGTTTCGTGTGATATTAAGATGTTCAGCTCGCTTGATGTGTACGCGTGTGATGCGGCAATTGAAAGTAAAATCATCGTAAATGAAGTCACCTACCCAAGAGGCTTTCTCTGTCCCATGTGGTAAAGGTCTGCACCAGTTTTTTTTTTTGTATTGGTTGATAGATTGTCCCATAAGCATCGAGGATTCGAAAATAGTCGGCCACATCTGTAAACTGTTAGAACATTCCGCTACAGTTTATAGTTCGCATTAGGAAGTGCGGCCCCATCTCGAACAGATAATTATGGTGATTAAACCATGATATGGCTACTAGAGGGTGGGAACACTGAGCGTTGGCAGCTCAAAACTATATTAATAAACGCACATACGTATTCTCGTCTTATACACTTGGTAAGCGTTTAACCAATTCAACTATTCGTACGTACACCGGAATCCACATCATCTAGTGTTTCTATGCATAAATCCACATATCGTTGTTTCTAAGCAAGCTACCATTATCACTGTACCTAACACATGTGGTATTTTATGCAGAGAGGTATATCAACGCATCCCTTTCGTGCCCCAAATAAATAGAGTGAGACCTGTGAGCCGGCAGGGTAGAACTGCTAACAACTAGCCGGTGGGTCAATGAAATATTTCGTAGAATCGCATTGGTGGAACGCCATTTTTGTTCTGGAACCTTTAACGTCCCAGGTGCATCCGTGCTCGGCTCATGGTTTTGGTGCAGTGTCTACCGTAGTTAAAAACATATCGTGGGACGCTACACGTTCAGCCTGGCGATTTGCATCTGAATATCGCTGTGGTAGATTTTGTTCACGAATAGCGAATCGAAGTGCGACCTTGGTTGCCTGGTTCGAGCGCTTGCCCACACTGCTACTTTGTCAAGTAGCCAGCGAAAGTAATTTGCCCATACTCCCCCTCGTGGAAACATCTGTGGGTGTTTCGTGCAAAACAATGGGCCTGGGAGTTGTGGAAGACGGGCGACGTATACGTCATACTCGAAGTATACTGGGCTTAGTAAGAGTATTTTGGTACTGCGAGTACTCGCAGTATGAACTCTACCAACAAACGGACGGCAGTACAAAACTCCGACATAATTGAAGCACAACAGCGAGTATGTACAGCAGCAGTAATGGCGAATCTCGAATTAGTGCGAGTCCGCAAGTATCACAGGGTAGTATCGGCAGTAGTACAGAAATTCGAAATACTGCGAGTACTCGCAGTATCTGCTGCAACAAACCCGAAATACTGCGAGTGCACGAAGTACGTAGTACGTGGAGTATATTCTCGAACATAATTTGCGTTAGTCCCAAGTATTGGGAGCAACCGCGAAAGGTTGAGATATGAGCGCACGCGACACGTAAGCGCGCCCAAACTCTGTGGCCCTGCGAAACAACAAACCATTTTATCAAAGGCATAAATAGTACTAGGTAGGTCAGAAAAAAGAGGTAGACGTACTGTTACAAAATACATACCAAAAAATATGTAAAGAAAGAAAAGCAGGGACCGTGCGAGTCGAACCTCGGCAACGAAAATACTATCAAGCGCTGTTTGTTATCTACGCTACAGGAAGTATTCAGAAAAAAGGCGAGTTTTTTGTTTTTTCGCAATCTAGAGCACATCGCAGGATCTCTTAAAGTAGTGTGTACAGGTACAACTGGATGTACAGCGGTACTGCTGAAAATGACATGTGAAACGATACGACAACAGCAGGTACGCGAACTGTGCAACAAAAACAAAAGAAGATGGTTTGCAGCAGCTGCCCTTGGCCTTATAGGATCTATTGGTCAGCAGTGGAGGAAACACAAACGTAAGCAATAACTGTAATTATATTTTTGGTACGGGATGCTTGTACGGACGATTTGTTGTACTGGACTCAATGAACGTACACGATACGAGGATGATCAGCGTGGAGCAAAGATGCCGTTTACACACTGCAGCAGGTACGTACATCGGCCAACGCCTCGATGGCAACATCAGACACCACTGAGTACTTATAGTACAGCGCGGATCTAACTCATGCGTACAATACGCTACCTGCTGCTGCTGGTGCACTGTGCTGAGCACAGCTGGGCAAGGGTCAATATTGGATCACATACAGGTTTTAAACTTGAGAAGATGACAAGTAGTTGATAACGAAATCATCTCAGCGGCTAACTTCTACAATTTGTAAAATAATTCAAGTCCGATAGGCTCAAGAACTAGGTACTTCTCGACACCAACCGAACGCACTTACTCTTGATAAAACCGAACGAGTACATCCAGAGTTACAACAAAAACAACCAATTTACCTCTGATTCTTCATTTTCGATTCGAACGATTGTTTTGGCCGTACCTCCGGTTGTACTGGTTCGTTTTTCGATTAAAGGAAAGTGCGCTCGGTTGCTGTTGAGGTGTACATATTTCTGAGTCGATCGGACGTGAATAATTTTACGAATTGAAGAAGCTGGCCCCTTGGACGTTTTTTTTCTCAACTACATGTCATTTTCTCGAGTTATGAAATCAGTGTATGCGTATGGCGGAGGCGGCAAAACTCGAGGTACGCTCGATAAAATTAATAGGCCCAGTAAGTCGAGACGAGCGCCATTCACGTCCTCCATACCACAGCGGACAGTTTTTTCTTTCTGGAGCATATTCTACAGCGTAGACAAACGTTTGCTTGCAGATATGCACAATCGAAAATATACGGGCATGCCGCTACCAAGAGGAAGACTCGTGCCCTCTGCCAATGTACATTTCGTGTTCGATCTGGTTCTTCGCTTGTAGATAACGCTGTCATACCGAAGTAACACGCGTGCAACGTTTGAGGTAAACTTACGTAGACCTGTAGAAATAATCGATGAATATATTCACTCTAGACTCGTGCTGCAGTAGAAGTGCTCGATTTGTTTTCTGACCAAGTTTCAAATAAGTGATTTTTACACACAAGGCTGGGATTCCAACGAGTTTCGGTCACGGAGGCCGGACATCGAGATACATTTTAGCGGAAACGTACTACTCCTATCGTAAAACGCATCTCTTGAACAATTCCCAACTTAAAATTTATCGTCCCACGTACGTATACATACCTCGAAACTAATACCAAGTATACTGTTAGTTCGTTCACACCAATAATAGCTGCAGTCATTCAAGGTGTATTTTTTTTCCATACCCGTGATGACTTCATCCAGGGCTTTTTCGTAACACCACAGAATAGGTATTCTTCCACCGCCGCCGGATAAAGCCGCCAACTCGAAGAGCTGCGCACATTACCCAAGGACGGACATAAAGAAGCGAAATGATGTCACGAAGCCGAATAACAACCCCACGGTCTATTGACAACGTCGTCACGCTACGGACAATTCTGGCTAAAAGCAAAGAGCAGTCCCACGATTCTGGATAAATCCTCATTGGCGAAGGCCTTCTGTCTGAACTGTTCCAGGCATATTGTGCAACAACTCTCCTAACACGCGACATACATAACAGCAGCTGTTGTCGACGCCATAGTGCCCGGTTGCAGGGACTGTGTCCAAGGTATCGCCTACATCCCGTTCGATTTCTGCTGTGTACACAGAAATATATTTTCGATTCGCCAACCGGCCTGCTGCACACACATCGAAAACTTTTTTTGAAGACGACACCAATTATTTGCTACCTGCTCCAGAACTTACGAACCACTCCCTACATGGGGTGTGACGCTAAACATACTGTGAGTTAATCTTCATGTAGCACGCTTTCAGCGGACCCGTACGTGGTGATGAAGGATCCTTGCTGATTGCCCGTCGAACGCGCACGTCAACTCGCGTATGCTGGAACGCCCGCGATGTCTACTATAAATTGAATGTTGTCGTGAATCAGAGTTTGTCTTCTTGTTTGGTTTGCTTCGAACATCAACGATTCAACACCACACCTTTCCGAGCGTTGTGAAGAAGAAGGAAACACCCATCGTCTGATTATCCCATCAACAATATCTTGTCACTCCAACATCGCAATACTTAAATTCCATGACGATTCGCCGAGTTCGACAATTCAGGTAGGTGAGTCGTACAGGTGTCGCGAGAAAAAGAAAAAATATCGGAACGGATTGCACTGTTGGTACATTTAGAGGATTGCTTCGTACCGCAAAAACTTCCTCAAACGTCCCGTAGCGTTACAACCCAGACGTGCAAGAAACCTGTCCGATTGCCGTGTATATGTTCCCAACGGGTTTAATTACTTACACGCTCGTCGCCTGCGACGCGTCCCCGGGGTGAACTCGACAGATAAATATATTTTTTGTTTTTTGGTGAAAACGGGTACGATATGTGGAATCGATTGCATCGGGTCAGTCCTCTCAATGAAACAATTGTTTTTGCAGGTAAGGGCGTGTTTACGTGTTTAAAAGCCGTTTTTGAGTTTTCGTTTCAGACTTCCAGGACTCTGATGAAGAAGACGGAGAAGCAACTGTCTTGATTGAGGTCTTGTCCGACAGGCTGGCTCTACGCTATCACAATGTATGGTGTCAGTTGAAGGAAACATAGTCACTTACTCTTGCACACTTATCCACCTGCACGTATAAGAAATATTCGGCCACTATCGCCTTGCGCCATGCTAGGTGGGTTGGCCTGTTTCTATGAAGATAAAAACAGAGTACTTTTATATACGTCATAATCGATATGCTCCTAAGACTCTACGTCGGTAAGATGATACGGTTAAAGGCGAAGCGCATGGCTACACAGAAGTACGATACCCACAAATATTCCGATGAATGGTCACCAGGCGTGATGAAACATACAAGCCCGACAATCTTGTATATTTACCACCAAGATGAAAGCAGCGTATTCGTTACCTCTGTCGTTTTTAGTTGACTGCATCCGACGCCTGCGGGTGGCAGGTCCACCCCATACGACCAGCTTGTGTAATTCGTGGGCTATGCAATGCACTGAAAAGCTATAGAACATACACAAAACTGATGAAGACCCTGTGGAAAATCGTGTGATATTTGCGGCCACGTAGCTCGATCGAAGCGCTAACGAACGCGGCACCCCTAACCCCATCAGCACTTTGTTTAGTTTTGGTATTTCAACTGTCTGCATGAAACATATTAATACAACTTCAGCGATGAAATGTGCAGTACATCGTACTCTATAGAACACTTGAAAATGATCATGATGCTGTAAATGAGATTCGCAAGTGGTGGCAGGTACGTTCACGGCGCCCTTACGGCTGGAAGTGTTTCTGATGACATATTGACGGTGGAAGCGATGAACCCGACACTAGGGAAAAATGCAATATCCCGCAGCAT
>JBDWQI010000148.1:0-4409 GCA_039986635.1 Sulfitobacter sp. | reverse complement strand
TCCTGCGAGGGGCTTGGCGTCAAAGGTGGTAACATCGTCCCAGATGGGAGCGGGTGCAAAGTATCCAGCGCGCTGCGCCGCGATGATCCGACTGCGCGGGTATTCTTCCCACTCGACATAGCATCGGGTGTGGAATCCGGGCTCTGCGAGGCCAAGACCCATATCAAGGCCACCGGCTCCGGCGCAGAGTGACAATCCGTTTCTGGGACGTGGCACCATGTCATGCACCCCGTCCCGTCTGATCCAAACATTTCAATGCCATTTCGACCTGCGCGCAGGCTGTTGCGAATTGGGTCGCAACACCATCAGCGTCCCTCCCATTCAGCCAAAAACCAAGCGACGGCATCAGGAAAGATCATAAACGCCCGCGCCACGGCATCGCCGGATGCGCGGTTGTCGCCGTTCCACCAATTCCATGCGGTGGAATTGCGAACGTTGAACACCGCCGCAACCTGTTCCGGGTTTGAAAAATGAGCCTGTAGCCACTTCGAGAATGCAGGCGCAAACCAACTCTTAAAAGCCGCCCCATCAATTGGCAGTAAACACAAAATATTGGACCGATCCAAAGTTTCAGACCGAGACTTGCCATGCTTTGATGCTGTATCGTTTGAGCATGAAACGGAATTACCTGAAAACTGAAGAGAGCGAGGAACCGCAGTCATGCTAAGCCCTCACAATGTGCAAACTGAAAGCCAAACAGATCGCGCGGGCATTCAATTCCCTCTTGGATACAAAGTCCCTCAACAACGCCAAATAGTTTGGCGGGGAACTCATTTTTCCATGCGGCTTGGATCAGCGCCTTCTCCCCCGGCTTTTGGCCGCTTCTTTCGGAGGGATCGCCATCACCATATGCCGCCAATCGCACACGCTCAGAGCCAAGCAAAACCAGTAGCTCACGGACCGTCTTAATGTTATCTGAATTTTCCATTAATGACATTTATCTAATTTATTTAGATTATGTCAACACCCGAACTCATAGATCGTCTAAATTATGTAGATCGAATAAGAATGAAAGGATGAGCATCGAACCAAAAACCGGCAAGTTTTCAGACATCTCCAATAGACTGCGCGCGGTTCGGAGCTACTTTGGGATGTCTTCCCGTGACTTTGCAATCGCAGCAGACGTACCCCCCAAGTCCTACTCTCAATGGGAAAGTGGGAGCTTCCGCATCTCGATAGACGGAGCCCTCAAGATACAGTCACGATATGGTATCTCCCTTGATTTCATATATGTGGGCAGCATAGCAATGTTGCCCAACAAGATGGCGCAGGAACTTGCATCCAGCCCTCTCGTAAAGAACTCAAGCGCATCAACTGTTAATTCTGACTGAATGGACGCCTCAACCAGCTGATCCAAAGTGTAATTATTCATTAATACAATTCCCTCAACCTATGATTGACAGTTGATCATCCTACTACCGTATGCAACAAATTGAATTATAAATTCAAAATGTTGCATAAAATGGCTGAAATTCACGACAAAATCCGACTAGCGATAAAAGACCTCGGACACTCCGTGCGCAGCGCAGCCGTGGTTTGCGGGATAAAATATCGAACCTTACATTCTTGCCTCAATGATGAAAGAGAAGTCTCTCACTCAATCCTTGAGGCTATAAGCGCAGGTCTCGATATCGATTTTGGATACTTTTCAAACCGCTCACCCAAACTATCAATCGACGGCCTACGTTCTCGAAACAAAAGCACTGATCAACTGCTGAGGCTGCTGAATGAAAAATTTGATAACTCACTTCGCAAGGAAGCCTACGACGGCAACCGTGTGGATTTAAGTAGCTTCTTGAACTGGTGGGTCAGCAACAGCGGCAGGCTCGAAAATTTCGACCAGATTGCCAACAGGGTCGATCTTTTCGACCCCCCAACATCCGATAGTAACCTTATCCAACCCACCCAAATTGGCCCGCAAAGCCTCGCTACCAAATACTTTGACCTCAAAGAGACTGGTCATCTTTGCAAAACAATCGAAGGCTTTACGAAGCATTGCAATGAACAACTTGTAGAAGCCCATTTAGAGGCACTTAAGCACGGCGAACCTGTTATTTCGCACCCTGAGTTGGATGAAACGTTGAGAAACGGGAAGCGCTTCGCCCACCAATATAGGCGTGTTCTTGCCCCTGTTTATTTACTCGACGGGACAGTAAAGGTCGTGAATTATTCAGAGGATATCAGCTGACTCCAGCTCCGCCTCAAAAAACCAGTCCAAGTCCTTCGCGCGCGCCGCGACAAACCACTCACTGCTTGCCCTCTTATCGGGGACTGGCATGACCCACTGCTGCGCCTTAGGGTATGATATCGAGAAACCGTATTGCTTTGCCAATGTCGCTCGCATGTGGCGATCAGGGATAAAAGCATAGGTCAAATCCACTCTCCATTCCAACAAGATCAATACCTGAAGAAACCGCATGAACGCCGCCAAAGTCTTCGCATCACCTCTATGGGAACGGCGAAAACAAAGCTCGCCAATATAGGCCATTCGACCAGGTGCCCACCCGACAAGCGGCGTTGCAACTTGAGCGACCGCATCACCTGTAGAATTTGGATACTGATTTCGAGCAATACGAACCAAGTAACTTGCAATGTCTTCATCACCAAGTTCTTGTAAAAGGGCTCCAACGCTCCCTATGCGCTCATCACCATCCTTCAGAAACAACCAAAATGCAGAACCCCGTGTGTGATCCGCACGATCTATTGCAAAATTTGGTAGTTGATACTCCCGCTCCGTCTCAAGCGCAGCGTCGGGAATAGCCTCAAAATCCTGAGACGCCTCGATTGAATACCCTCCACCCTCTAGGTGGCTCAAATATTTCGATGCGACCCGCAGTAAACGCAGTCTGTCCATTTGCCCCTCTTTTTCTTTGTTATCGACCCGCCCGTTGATCTTCGCAAGTCCCCACACCCCCACGCGTATCTAATATTTTTAGATTATTATCTGGACGATCTATATTTTTTAGATTATTGAAGTTGTCGATAATCTAAGGAACCCTCCATGACCGTACCCCCAACGATTGACGAATTTGCGATGGCTAATAATGTGATCCATGATCTGAATACCTACGCGCATGAACCCTGCTCGTTCATATGGGCATGGGAAACGCTCAAGGCCGCACGTGGACAATCAGTTGACTTTGATCGGATCGGGCCACCCGCTTACCTGATCAAGGACAATACCCCAAAGGCAGAGACCTCAGAACTTGCAACGGCTTTGGCAAGCCACTCACCCAGTATCATCGCTGCATGCGCACGCCGGATGAACCAAATGGGTGCAAAATGAGCGCGCCCGATCTTCAACGCGCCGCCGCCTTCCTTGATTTGAAAAAAGCCGACGACCACGCAGGCTTTGCCATCGCCTTACGCAAACAAATCATCGACACCAACGGTCTCTTCCTCCTGCCCGCGTCCGATCATTCGGGGGGATGGGCCAGTGCCATGGTAGAAATCAATCTGTTCGGCATCGCGGCATTTGGCTCGACCGAAGAACAGGCAATCCGCAATTGGAAACTGGTCGCAACACGTTTGATCGATCCGAGCCCCAACCTGACACACATGCAAGCCACGTTGCTGGCATGGTCACTGGAAGCCTTGTCTGACCCAAACATGCTGCGAAATGACAATATCTGTCGCCGCGCCTGCCAAGTGATCCTGAACCATGCCACCGATCCCACAGACCGCGCCCGCGCGCTTGCCGTGATGGAGACACTCCCTGTCGACGTCGCAGATGCGGCCTAGACGATAGCCGAGGCAGGTCCGCAAGTGGACCACCTCCAACTTGCCGGGTGGCGCGCTGATTGCTGCCACCCGGCCTTTTCCAACGAAAGAGAGAAACATGACAAACATTCCAACCATTTTCAAACGCGAACATGGCGGCAATGATGCCTTTGACGGCCTGCAACTTGGCGACCTTGCGAAGGACACACTCACGGGCTTTCAAGGTATTTTGGTCGCAGCAAACCAGAACATCTCCGGCTGCGATCAAGTGGCAATTCAACCGATATCTCAAGATGGGAAGTTTGAGGATTGTCGCTGGTTTGACGTGGAGCGGGTTGCGGTAGTTGACGCTCAGGTTGTGAAAACCAGTGATCGGCGCACCGGCGCAGATGTCACACCACAGACCCGCACTCCCACTAGCAACCCTTAGGAAACCCACTATGCAAAGGACGGTCCATCAAATGAATGACGATGCCCCCGCGCTTCCAGAGGCGCACGACCCTTACCGGATGCGTTCACTTGAGCAAATCTTGTCTCTCTTCGATGGCGGGCAATTTATCGCAGACTTCATGAGCGAACACGCCGAGCTAATGCAGAAGATGCTGGAACATGCAGAGAACCACCGCAAAGGCGCAAAAGGCAGCATGAGCATCACCGTCAACTACGCTCTGAATGCTTCCGGCGACCTA
>JBDWQI010000147.1:0-3869 GCA_039986635.1 Sulfitobacter sp. | reverse complement strand
AAATACCACATGTGATTGCAGTTTGCTTGTTTCCGTGTCCTCTCCGTTCGGGATACACACTGTAATGTGATCGTTTGATATTCTGCGGCATCGTGTGGACGTGAGCGCGGTGGCCGAACCATAAGTGCTACCCGTACCATAGCTAACACACGACGAAAAAACAGTATCCTGAAAATTTAGTACTGCAACCATGTATATGTCTCAGGCATTCCGTAGCCGTTGCTGACGTGTATGTTTGTGATTGGTGGAGCCATCAACAGCAGCAACTGGTACAGCAAGCCTGTCGCCCGTTTAAGAGATAATAAGATGCCCAAACTTGACCATTGATGTCGAATGCGCACTGTCACTCGGATTAATGCAGATGTTACTCAGTCGTGATTGTATGCATCCGATCTTTTATAGGAGTGCTGTCGTCAAGAATATTATCGACAATCTATTGCAATCGAGTCATTGCGATCATGCACGGAACACGGCTTAAATATGGAGCATTAATTCTTCCCGCAGGCGCTCCGAATACAGAGCCCCACGTGTAGTCATATTCGAACCCGCTAGGTTTTAGTGAGAGTATTAATCACTACCCGTCTTAAATTATTTGTGCCTTGCCCCCGACTGACCAACCGGAGTTGGTGCGGTGCCGAGACATTCAAACGTGAAACGCGATCGCCAAATCCCAGTTCACACAACGCTGTGGTCGCTGCCGTATCCGCTCTGGTACAAGTGATGGACTGGTGCTGTGGTATGTGGGTTGCTTTGAAGCCTGATAAGTTCAACCGATCGTAGTTACTCGGCCGAGTAACTATCATATTTCGTTGCAGTCTTCGGTTTCCAAATCCTACCGTTTCACGATTCGCACCGCCATACTATAATTTGGTAGTCTGCGACCACACTTTGATCTATTCGCTGTAGCAAAAAGGTGTGATCACCCGTACCGTACCACCAGTCCCACGACAGACAAAGCGAGGTACGTGCCTGGCTTTGAAATATCAACCAGAAACGATATCAGTCGTGCGGCTCCAAAGAGAGCGCTGTGGGCTAGCCCATGATGAAGGCGGATTATGTAGACCATTTATATATAGGCAAATACTTTGCTTTTAAGTTGACCAATGGCGAGAGCATTGGTCGTAATCAGGATTGATGCCTATTTCCCGACACGTATAGGTTGATATCGTCATTATTGTGGAGGGTTCACCGGTCAATGTGTTCTTCAAACAAAATGTGTTCGTCTTACAAAGTGCTTGGCAGACGAGATGTTGGTCATGGTGGGTAGCGAGAGCAGGTGCGCGCCAGGAGAGTCCCTCAACCGACCTTCGTTCATGTTAGAGCAGTTAGCGGTGATTTTACATGTGAATCAATGCTGCAAGTCCCATGCCACGTCATGACATGTTGCATCGAATCAACCGTTATATTTGCGAGTATTTTCCGGTTGGCATTTCGAGGAAAACATATCAAAGGTTGTGTGAACGCGTTCAGCCAGCAATGAACTGCACGGCTCTTGAAGGGAATGTGCGCACACATCACATCCAAATTATTTGCATTTACGTCATCAATACTACCCTGTGGTTAGTCGACCCTGTCACACGCCCGCCCGTCCACCGATCGATATATACCCAGTATGAAATGACTTGGGTACTCGTATGATTAAGGGCATACGACTCGTTCAGAGTTGATTGACATGCAATGACAAAGTACCGTGTCATTTCTGTGCCCTGTTGGTGCATTGGTGTGTAAACCAATGCATAACGTTGCCATATACTATCACCATGTTGTCGGTAGAAGTAGCGCTGAAAGCGCGATACTTCCTTTCCAGTATATTCCAGAGTATTGTTGTATCGTACCGCAGTCGTGTCCTCGACATTCGTCCGCCTAAGGCGGAATTTCTTTTATGTAGATTAATTTGAAACCGATCGTGAGTTTATGTTTTCTTATTTCGGGTCACGATTCGTCGATGACGCCAGCGTATATATGGGCTTTCTACACTCGTGCGAAAATCTTTGAATGTTTGCATGTTAGGGTGTGTCGAACACTAAAACAAGCATAAACAGCATACAAAATCGCCAGACCATTTAACGCGGCAAGGAAATGTGTGCTCTGGAGACTATTAACTTCGTTGACGTTGGTGCCAATTTCAGAAAGCCGAGCACACCAGCCATCGAACGGTACTTTTGTTGATAGTATGCATACCGACTTACAGCGTAAAGTTCATCAAGCACGTTTAGCAAAACTATCTGTTCGACAGGCAAACGTGTCTCACATCGGGCAAAGCCTCTCATTCATTCATGTATACACCTCAAACTCTATAAGCCGGGGATGGGTTTGTCACGTAGACATCCCGATATGCTCCGAATCATTGAAAGTGGTGAGTACGCCGTGTCATCGGGAACATACCCCTATAAGATTGTTTCCGCATTCCGCTCGCATTCCGCCGCCCTTTTCAGTGAGCATATTCGCGACCCAGTCCAAAGAAGCAGTATTTGGTACATCGATATTTATCCAGGATTTGTTGGACTTACTCAGAGTTAGAACGCACGTTGCGATCGGTCTGTCGACGCCTGGCCTACCCTGCGAACACAGGGCAGGCAAATGAAGCATACCGAGGATTTATACCAGGCCGTGCCCATCACCCATGAGTGCCCTGCTTCTGACCTTGGCGAGATCCAATTACGATCTTTCTGGTCGGAACTTCCGGTTGGTAGGCTGTTCGGCTATTTTGGTTCCAGTTCGGTCAAGATACGGGCGAAGACATATTTCATCCCCGACCCCTAACCCTTGCCCTGACCGTGAACTGCAGTCGCGGTGGACCAAACCTGGCCATAAACGCGGCTGCGTCGGGTTTGCATCGAACCACGGCATGTCTCAAATACGGACGGCGATTCCGAAGTGTAGACTGCGCTAGGCATTGTTCAAGCAAAAAAGACCCCAAAGATCCGAGCTCACAGATTGTTAAACGTACTCGAGGAGCCCGTCACCACGGCGCCGTCCTCTCGCCGACCGGGACCGGTGGTCCGCCAGCTTCTATTATCAACAGGAACAAACCCGATCCACCACACCCTGACACCCATCGAAGAGCCGATATATACTCGTAGCAAATAGGGGGTTTGATTCAGGACCGGGTCGAGCGGATATAGATAAAACGCTGGGCCTTAGTCAACGTTTCTTGCCGCAGCGCGCCCACCACGAGGTATGTAACAGAGAGCGCACTGCGGTTGGTGGGTTAATAGCATCCATCAACACTTGTTGCGTATTTCGAGCAGCACAGGAAAACACAAGATGTTTGCTGCTGATGGCCTAACATTTCCCCGAAATCTTTCCAGTGCAAACAAACAGGCCATATGGCTATACCGGCTGGACTAATCCGCACGGACACATCGGAAAGCTGCACCACGGCAGCAGTTGATACATGTCGGCGCCACCATTTGCGAGGTCTATACTACAGTGGCTGCTAGATTGAAACAGCTGCGCGCCGAAGGCAGCTAGGTTATATGTCGGCACCACTACCAGCTGAGTCGACACTAGAGTGGCTGCTAAATCGAACGAGTTGCATGCTGCAGCAGACAACAGATAGCATCGGCATGAGCAGCGGCGACCTCACAGCACAGCCACTTGTGCGGGCAACTGGCAATGAACCGAACAGAAGCAGCAAATATCCGCCAACTACGGTGATGACCATCAATCATGCATCCGGGTATTTCATTTTAATCAAACTTTTGTTTTTTTGTTTGTTGTTAATGTATTCCATGAACATGCTACCTGACATACACCATGTTGACCATGGAAGCAGTCCTCTAACCTTCGTTTAAACATGCAGGTGCCCTTCGAACTGAATGGACCTGAACACCTGTGCTTCAATGTTCACATTATGTCGTGAAATG
>JBDWQI010000146.1:0-3764 GCA_039986635.1 Sulfitobacter sp. | reverse complement strand
GAGCCAAACAAAAGCGATTACAAGTACTGATACCATGTTGAGAGCCAAGGGCATCGCGCTTTCATAGGCGACGGTGTATCGAGGACGTGGTCGTATAGGCGACAAACAACGTCAGAATCAACTTCCCATAGCAGGAGCCGGGCGCCCCGCGCGGCGTATTTCATGGGTGTCGTAGATGCTATCATACCTTTAGCCGACAACACAATCTGGAATATATAGCATACCGAGGGCCACGTGCCTTCGTACTGCGCACTTCGTGTAGGTGACGGGGTATCGAAAAGGCTGTCGTACATGCAGTGGACAACACAATCAGGAACCTATTGCAAAAAGTATCCACAGCACCTGCTCTGTCAGGCAGGAGGATGGACGCAGGTCTTTACGCAGTAGCTACTGAAGGTAAACGAATCAGAGGGGTTGAAGATAATCGAGTCGGTCGGCAGATAGAGCTGATCATTTTCTGACCGGCAACAAATCAATCATCGGCCGAACCCAACAACGCTCCTGAGAGTGTCGTTTTTTTATATAATAGAGCGTCATTTTCGGGCGAAGCCTCCTCGTTTGAGCAACAAGCAAAAAAACAGTGCTTGCTCTAGGTGGGGCGCCATATCTTACTGAAAATCCAAAAGAATGGACGACAGTAGCCTACTATGGTTGATGGGGGCACAAGACAAGAAATCGAGCCTCGACGCCACCACTGAAGTTTCTCGTTCGCGAGTTCTTTCTGCTGCAGTAGGGACATCACGTCAACTCGTCGGAGCGGGGTACTTCCATATCAACCCCCCAGAGTGTCCGTGGAATTCTGCTGCTCCAGAATGCTACATTGGTCAATCTGTACATATTACTGATCCAAGAGCGTGTGTCTCCGACGTGGCGACCACTACTTACACCGTTTCTCATTGACTGGTGTTTCTCGCTAGCTTGATCAATTTATTTGGGAGGTGGCTCGGCACGGGAGCTTTCCAGCAGAGGTGGCTGGGTCCTACCCCCCTTTTGCATGATGTGGGCGCACAATATTTCTCGTGGAGGCATTGGGCAACGCAATGTACCATTCCGCGACACTTGATAGGGTTCGCTTCGTTGTCCGATTTCTCCACCAGCGCCTGTTCTACACCCACGACGTGTACGGCGGGGAGGGGAAAACTCATGTTTAGCTCGCAGTCATTTTATCATAGACTACGCGGCCGTTTCGAGACGGGCGCGAAAGCTGCCGGCCATGTGCGAGGGCACTGGGCCGACTTCATGCACCAGACCATGGGTGAACATGGTGTTTCATAGCTTGGCGCAACACTGTGAAACAAACGTCGCTCGGTGTCAGCAGGAGACAGACCACGTTTGCGTCACAGCCTACATAGTTACACGGTACTAGCCAGCCGAGACGGGGGCCATTTCGTATCTTGAGACTCTTAACAACGAACAGTACTCGTAGTGCAAACCAAACACGACAACGGATACCTCGCTTGCAGCCCAAGGGGGGGCCAACCCATCGAAGCCGTTTCATTGTTTTCAGCGTGAAACGCCTATAGTCGAAACTATTCACCTTAGGCGGACCGCCTTCGAAATGTAGCTGGGTCGTCTTGAGACCTCATTCGATGGGACTGCCTGGTGCCATTTCAAACGCGGGCGGAACCGGTTGTCACGGTACGTTCGATTTCGTGGTGTCATGTCAAACGTTGACGCGACATTGGATGGGTTACGGGGGATTAGTTTGCTACGCCGAAGCTTGACTGTATCTATGTTTAAGTTCGAGTAAGCCAGAATAGTAGTCCACTACCGGGTACGACGCTGTAGTCGGTGGGTTTATGGCGCTCTTCTGTCTCTACCCGGCCTTACATTGATTGCAAAAACAACGGGTTTGATTACGGGGCATGATGGCAACAACCGGCCAAGCAGGAGCACCTTTTGTCACCATCGAGAGACAACAACGTTCCACCGACCATTCGGTGCTGAGCTTCGTATCGACTTGTTTCTGATTCTCTGTCTGGAACTCTAGCTTATGTGTGTATTCTATTTAAGGAAACGTCTTTGATGGGGGTTTTTTTGTCACGTGTTCAGATCTGATGGACAACTGCGTTCATGCTTGGGAATATTATGTTGACGGTATTAGTTGAACAAGCGGAATACTTTACTTTGTTGGGAGAAGGCGAACGATATGAAATAGTATTCGCGCAAATGCCCGTGCCATACTGCCTGTTGTACGTACTGTTGTTCCTATTACACCAGTATTTTATTGTCATGATAAGGATGTTTCCTGCTGACGACGTCCAACGATCGGTGATCGCCGCCGCACGCAACAGCAAGTCGACGACGCCAGCCCATGTACGTCAGCATGATGACAGTCGGTCTATGGTCGCGGTCAAGTAATTTTGACGCGAGTCGAAAAGGAAGCAAAGGGCGGAAATATTCAGGCGATACGTACGAGGAAAAGCACCAAACGCAGTGGGGTTAGGTTGGACAAACGCCTGCTATGTGACTCCGGGCGTGAGCTACGACTACGAGGGAGAGCGAACACAAAGGATAGAGCTATTACGGGGGTACATAGTTAACAGGACCAAATATTGTTAGTAAAAAAAGGTAAATATATAGGTTTTTATGTAGGCCATAGGTCCTGTTAACTATAGACCCCCGTAATAGTCAATGAGACGCCAAAACGACAAGTTAGGCCAAACGAGAATGAGGCATTGGAGCGGTTGAGGCAAAACGGAACTATGGGGCAGACAACATATTCGGACAAAAATGGATGTTCAGCGACACGAAAAACCAGGGAATGGCTATTGCACATACACTCAGCGTGTGTACCGTAGGCAACAACACTGCGTTGTAATCGGTTGTCCGTTCACTTGAAAGGGGGCTCCCAAGCGCTACGCTTTAAATACAACAGGCTAGATTCATTATAAACGGACGCTCAACACCACTCACCTCAACTATCTCCGGTGAGCAAGGGTGCCGGGTGCAGCTTGATCAGTTCAGAGATATGTCTGCCAGTCAGAAATATTGGTTGTGCAACAATCGCCACTCCTTCTGCACTGCCGCTTGACCCCGCCGTACGACAGAGGTCGCGCTCTTCAGAAATATATCATTTCAGATCGACGGGGCTCCGTTGAGGCGCTGATGAACTAACAGATAACGTTAGGATGCCAGCCGTGTTTTCCTTGTGATATGCCTAGTCCATGGGATTGTTCATGTCATACCACTTTGTGCCAGGTAGTTTTGGGGGTCACTGGAACACAAAGCTCGCGAAGAGAGGATCCTAAAAAACCATCGTCGCTCACTATGTCCTGGCGGCCTTCGATGGTCTTTTCAGACTGCTACACTCCGATGGTGGTTGGATCCCTATCTGTGTAACCTGCCTACTACGTCGACCAACGGTATTATTGTAGACTAAACTCGCTACATGTCTTGCGGATTACAGTTAAACGGGTGGGGTGTCGCATACTCAGTGAGGAGCCTCTGGAACATAACCATGATGTCGTCGATAAGGTGGTTGTGTGCTTGGTAGACTTTCTGCTGTTCCTCCAGTCCACTATAATGTCGTTGCGCGCCAGCACGCTCGCTGCGATTTTTTTCCGCATCCAGCATTAACATACTGCTTCTCGATGGTTGCCTCGATATATCCTCGTGAGAAGCCGTTGCGCTAGAGATGACACTGTCAGTTTCATCGTATGTTGTGTCCGTTTCCCAGAAGTTGGGACGCGTGCGGCGCTATGAACGACATGGCTTTGTAGCTCTTTACGGGAATTTTGTTCCCTGCCTGACGGGGTTTCTCA
>JBDWQI010000145.1:0-2533 GCA_039986635.1 Sulfitobacter sp. | reverse complement strand
CGCAAGTCGCAGGGAGAGGATCATTGTGTCAGCCATCACTTTTCGAACACCATCTGGCTGTTGCGGGCAGCGGCACGAGGGGAAGCCCCCCTTGCGTCAGCCCAAAGTAGCCTCTGGTTGTCGCGCCAACGTTCGAGGAGCAACAAATTGCGCCTGGGATCTCGTCATTCCCATACCATTCTACTCCCTCCCGACCCCGACGGCGCATCGTCCTTAAACAAATTTACGCGACCCTGCACTCTCACCCTTCCCCCAACGTTAGCGTTCCCCACGCGACCTTTGCCCCCCTTGCTTGAGACCGTATGCACAGTGACGAACGAACCAAGAAAACAAAATAAAGCTAATAATAAAATTTAAAGCAGCTGGCCAGCTCCCACCACCCCGGCCAAAATGCACAAGTGGTAATTACTTGTCGCGTGTTCCGCCTTGCTCGCGCGGTGACAAAACTGCGTACCGTTTGTGCTGGGGCGTGCTGGGGTTAATGAAGAAACATTGCATTTTGGGACGCTGTCCCTTGTATTCAGTTCTGTACTTCATCTGCGGACATTTTGCCTTGATACGGGTCTCTGATGTATCGAGGTACGTACGTATATAAAGAATATTTGATAGTACCTCGTATGTCAGCCGTTCTTCCCTGTCTCGCGCCCTCTGACCACATAATTATAAGTTCTCTATTATTAATCATGTACAATAGTAGAGTAATCTGGCCTGTTGTAGAAATTTCATATGATGACAATATCCGGGTGTATGATAGGATTGTCACGGTACGATGGTGGATGTTTGCTGTTGATTTGCGGTTCAGTGCCAGCTGCCCCCAGATTACGTTGCTGTGAAGTCGCCGCTGTTCATGCCTATGCTACCCGTCTGCTTGCTGCGGCGTGCTGCTGTTTCGATCTAGCAGCCACTGTAATGTAGACTCCACTCGTAGTGGTGCCCATATTCCCGGTACAACGGTAGCTGTCAAAATACAGCTCCCCGATCTGCTCGTGCTACTTATCCATACCGATATAGCCATATGGCCTGTTTTGTGACCACGTGCGAGGTTTCGGGGAAATGTAAGGTCATCAGCAGCAATGCCGTGCTGTGTTCCTGAGCTGCTTGGATTACGCAACAAAACATATTTACGGATTAAATCAACCCACAAACCGCAGTGCGCTCCCTGTCGCATACCCCCTTGTTGGCGCGCGGCAGCAAGAAACGTTGACCATGGCCCAGGCCTCTGTCCACATCCGCCCCGTCCAGTCCTGACTCAACCCCCCTTTCCGCTACGAGTATAAAACGCCACATCGAGGGGTGTCAAACGTGTGGTGGACCGGGTTGGTTATTGTTGTTTAAAATAGAAGTTGGCCGAGCCCCGATCCCGGGTCGGCCAGAGGACGGCGCCGTGGTCGCGGGCGCCTCCAGGGCCAGCGCCAGGCCGCTGCTAGGTAATGGGCGAGGCCTGGCATAAATCATCTGTATGATTCCTTTGCCTATCGTGTGCTCGCAGGGTAGGCTAGGCTTCGACAGACTGATCGCTTCGTGCGTTCTAACTCTGAGTAAATCCAACAAATCCTGGTTTCATATCGTTGTACCAAAGATTGGTTCCTTGGATTGGGTCACGATTTTACCCAACCAAACACCACCTGAACTACATCGGATTTTGTCCACGGGACATACAGACCAATGTGTTTGGGGCGCAATTAGAGTACCTTGATGCGGTCACCGGGACTCGTTCGGTGGCAGACAAGTGAGAGAATGTCACGGTAGGCTTTATCGTTCACGCTCAAATGCTGTGGTGGAATCCCTCTCGAAGAATTGTCAACAACGATAGGACGATTGTTCTTGAATGCATGGGTGTACCGCGCAATCCACTTAACGTTGTTGTAGGAGAAGCGGAGAGAAGAGGGCGGAGCGAGATGGAAAAACAGCGCGTTGCCGTCGTTGGTCAATTTCGTGCGGCACTAATTTAACCTTTTGATGTTATTGTCCAAAGCACGGGAGTGACAGGTTTTGAAGGAGGGCACCCATGGCATATGTGAATCTAATGGACCGCCCACACCTTCCATCGGGATATAATTAGCATTGCCTTAGCTGGCAGAACATGAACTACCTCAGCAGTTGCCAACGAGCCGAGCCGGTGTTATTGCCGGAAACGTAGGTCGATTTCATCACAGAAACTCTGAAGGGAGATTAATGCCCTAACCATCAAGCGCACCCATCCCTGGTATTCTTTGATATGCAGAAGTTAAAGGAATAGCTGAGAATCTTGATGTCTCTGATCAACACGATCCACTCCAGCATCGCTACCGATTGAAAAGCTTGTCGACTTCGGCATTATTTTTGAAGTGAGGCATACGCGAGAGTACCCATCCACACACGAAGTACATTGCCCAACCAGGCCGATGCTGCTGGAGGTAACGATGGCTGCAGGATGAGGGTACAACGTCACTAGGGTATACACCCCACACGGTTTACAATGTACTGCAAAACTGACCAATGTACACAGCAGCATACGTATAATGGGTGTGGTCGAAATGCTCCAGGAAAGTGG
>JBDWQI010000144.1:0-2192 GCA_039986635.1 Sulfitobacter sp. | reverse complement strand
ATGTAAACACCATTCAGAAATGTCACCGGGTTTGCAAAGCAGAAGTGTCACCCTGGGTGCACCGTGAGCAAGGCTTTTGAGCCCGTAGACCCCACATATCGAAGGGCTGAAAAGCCTTGCGGAGGTCAGTGGAAGAGCTGGCGTTTTTCTTTTTTGGTGAGGAAGGCAGCGAGGCCTTCTTCCTTTAAGGTCTTCTCGAACTGCTGCCACGCGAGGCCATCGGCTAGGAACGGGTCGTCAAAGACTGTCGATGTGCCGAACTCGTTTATGACTTCTAGAATCCAGCCGGGGTCTATGTCGCTCTTGTAAATGTCGACCGTCAGAAAATGCCCGTCGATCTCAACGTCAGCGCACAGATCGGACATGATGATCTCTGGATCTTCTTCAGCATTCATACGGTGAGTTTTGCGCTATTCTGCGGCCTGCACAATCGTCTTTTTTGCACGTGATCCAGAAGGTCTGCCTTGCCGCCGCCCGTTTGGTTTATACCCCATCTTCTCTGAGTTGGTACGCACCTTGGCTTTGGGAGGTGCTGCGGCCTGCATCTCTTTGATATGTTCTAGAACAGCACCCAATCGCTTGTTGTCGGTGATGGCCGCGTGTGTGACGCGCTGATCCATGTCGAAGATTTTGTAGGGCAGGGCGCGACCCTTTGAACGCACTTCGAACCGCCCATCCACGAAAGCGTAGGTGTCGACATATTTGCCGACCAGCCCGCGTGTGGTGTCACTCTCCTCAAGCATGATCCGCTTGCGGTCGTAGGAAAACGTCAGCTGCTTGCCGACATAACGTGTATCGCGCCAACATAGCACATCATCGAGCCGATCTGGTTCGACATTGAGGGCTCGGTGCAGGTTGTCGGGCTTGGCTGGTGCTTTGGCGAACTTGGCGTTGTGACGGTCCTTGAAGCCTTGCAAATAGGCGTTCCCAGCTTCCATGTCCGAAATACCGGCGAGCCTCAGTTCCTTGACCAGTCGGTCCTGTAGAGTCCGGTTGGCACGCTCAACGCGACCCTTGGCCTGACTTGAATTGGCGCACAGAATCTCAATGTTCAGCTGGTTGAGCGCACGCCCAAACTGGGTCATACGCGCACCGCGCTTGGCGTCTTCCTTAGCCACGCGAAACACCGTGTGCTTGTCGCTGTAGAACGCGACCGGGCGACCATGTGTGAGCAGATAGCTCTCCAGTGCTTCGAAGTAACTGAACGTGCTCTCGGACTTTACAAACCGCAATTCCATCAAGGTACTGGTGGCGTCATCGATAAAAACGAGCAATGTGCAGGGACTAGTACGATCCTCAAACCAACGATGATCTGAGCCGTCGATCTGGATCAGCTCGCCGAAACATTCCCGGCGTAGACGCGGCTGGTGAAATGTTCGGCGTTGTTTGCGCGAAAGCCAAATGCCGTCCTCGACCATCCATTTGCGCAGTGTCTCTCGCGACACTTTAAACCCGTGATGTTGGGCCAGCATCTCGGCGGCCAAAGTCGGTCCAAAATCTGGGTAGCTCTCTTTGATGAGCGACAGCGCATAAACTCGCGTAGCTCTGTGGATTTGATTGTTGGGAATTTTGCCGCGCGACTTGTGCCGGATCGCTGCAGCACCATCCTGACGGTATCGCTTCAACAGTCTGAAAACCTGCCGACGCGTCAGGCCCAACATGTTCGCCGCATTGTCGACGCTCAGCCGACCATCATCGACCTGCGCCAAAACTTCCACGCGGTTTAGCTCGCGCTCGCTCATCATCACCCATCCCATGTTCGCTCATCCTCACATCGTTTTGCGAGGAGAGTGACACTTCTGCTTTGCTCACGGGTGACATTATCGCTTTGCGCGTACATGTTTTTCTCGCGTAATCTATCTTATGGTAATAATGGCTTTGATGAGCGTCCTTTGGCAACACCGCGGGATGAACGAATTGCTTAACAATAGATCACAGAAATCGCACATGCCGAGGCAGTCTTTCAAACCAGAGTTGAATATCTCGCGCTTACTGAAACCGCTGTTTCCACGGCGCGTTTGATCAGGCTGTTTTCCGCGGAGCCCATGTAGTTCGCTAGGCTCAGGACCCATTAATCTGGTTGATGCTGTCACGGCTGCATGATTCAAACCCGCAAACTGCAGGGGGTTTCATGAGTAATCTTTTTTGGCTGAGCGAAGAGCAAATGGTGCGGCTACGACCGTACTTTCCCA
>JBDWQI010000143.1:0-1525 GCA_039986635.1 Sulfitobacter sp. | reverse complement strand
GTAGTCGTACGACCATAGACCCTCGTATGTCTACAATGTTGGGACAGAACACATCCTGTTGTTACCAACCAGACAAATATTTCTTGCACCAAGCGAAGCGAGGTGAGGTGTTCGGCAAGTCATATGACGGGTGAGCTACATTGTACTAAGACCTGCTTGTGAGGAGTACGTATTTACGGATAACAGCTTCAATGAGGTCACAGAACCTCTGGTGTGGCCACTTCCAGAGGACAACAATCGGAGTAGGGGGGGAGTGCTCAGTCAGAAAATTTGAATGATATAAAAATATATCAGGAATGCTTGCGTGACTATTCTTGTTCAGGGAACCTAGTTTTTGAGCAAAAGCCTTTCCGATGCCAATTATCCGATTTCAACAACACTCGTCCTTCCATCTATCGGACGCAGGGTGTTGCCTTTTAGTTTCTCGTTCGTCATGAAAAGGCTTGTATGTACATACTGGTAGTCTATGATCGGTGTGACGTGACTGAATATCAGGACTTTCACGACGTGCGGGGCTCCCGAACAAGGAAAGCCCGTACACCGCGCCGGGGTATAGATTTCCGCACTTATCGAAAGGTTGTGTGTCACACTAAATCGCTCAACGTCTGTACCCCCGTTGATTGGCCTTCGCGTTTGGCGGAAGTCATGAATCACGAGCTCTAAATGACTGAGTATAGAAATATTCGAAAACAACTTCGATTATGTCTCTTCATTCAGGCACCCTTTGCAGAGGATAACTCCAGCGGCATTGAGACGCTGAAACAAGTCCGGACAAACGAGAAAATCATGGCCATTCGAGACCGCAAGGAGGCCGACCTGGTGCAGGTCGTCGGCTACTTCCAGGACGGCTACTGCGGATGGGGGTGAGCTCGACGGTCTCAGCGCTGTGGGGCTACCTGCTAGGAGTTCATTAGGTGTTTGATTGTTCCCAGCCCGACGTTGTGATGTACGGCACAGGATCTGAATATACCATACCCAAACCATAAAGGACGTGTCATTCGAAATCTAGATATACAGGCTCCACCACGGGGGCATGAGCTAGATCAGAGAGCGGATTTAGTGCATCTGCCCGGCGCCACGATTGTTCGTATTTTTGTTCGATTTTCCCTCGAAAAATTTGCCTTTCCCCCCTCTAGAGTTGTTGGAGCCTGTCTTGTGGCACTGGGCTGTATATGTGCCTCATTTCACGGCCGTTACATCTTCTTTCGATGCGGAGCGCCTATTCCCCAACACCATTCGCCTCTACCCGCAGATTACGAGGTGCCGAAAACATCGCGACGAGGAAAAACGTTAAGAACTACTTAACGTGGAGGCGTACAACACGGAAAATCGAACAACCCGTTGATCGAATTGTTCGCGCCAACCCAAAGCGGTTGTACACAACGAACGTGGGTTGTCTTTAAAATGTCCATGCGCGTCATGCGTCGTTTTTACTCTCCCCGTTGCGAAGATCACCACCTTTAAACGAGTGGGTATTGCAGGTTTTGCGGTGTGTGTGTTGTGTTGTTTTTTTGCGGGGATAGCG
>JBDWQI010000142.1:0-3275 GCA_039986635.1 Sulfitobacter sp. | reverse complement strand
CACACCGCACATATCAAGTAAATGGTTAAGAAAAGGATAACCACCACGGCATTGGCAACATACTTCCCCTCTGATAGGGATTGCACTTTTTGGCTTACATGTGCTTGACCGGTTCAGCTCATCAAGTGGGAAACTACTGGTTTGTGGTACAACTAAGAAGCCTCGAAATTGTGGTTTGGATAATAATTTTGAGCTCTCTGTGTGAGGAGCTTAGAAAATTAAGCATCACCTCTACTGTGGCATTGGTAGTCATGAATGCTCGAGCTCTTGACAACAGGCTTCATGAATCCTCTTCAAGGGCATTCTTAGACGCCTGTCAGACGCTCGTCTAGCACACAGCCGCCGCCCCTCTCGTGACCCTAAATCTGATTTGCGAGGATGCCCCCGCCGCCATGTGAGGCGAAGTGGATACAACATGTTCCTCATTGCGCGGAAACCTTGATGTTATTGATGCTTTCAGACGATAACTTCTCCGCGGGCTGATCTCGATCAGATTGGAGTTTAACGTGAGCAACTTGAAATGCGGCCTGAGGATTACCACGTACGTAAATGCCGGGGATTTCAGGGTTGATTGTGTGCTGTCCACGCGGATCCTTTGCACGGGCTCGCTAAGTTTGCTGTTTTTCAGGAAAAACAGGGTCCTACTTTTATCCGGTACATGCCGTATCGGCAACAGCTGTCGATAATCCCAGAAACGAGTTTGGGAAATACGGGGCGTGTTACGCGCTCGCCTTGTTCCGCACTCGGCGATCAGGCACTCTTCTTCGAGCGTTCGAGTCAAGCAGGCCCTCAATTGATTGAAAGGGCGTCAGTTGAAGTCGAGAGCCGATCTAGCCGAGAGTTATGCATATCGCTGTACGCCTCGTCCTCACCTGCCTGTGGTGCATCGGCACTACGTCCGAGTATTAACCTCTCAAGGAAACGACGTTTGCTAGGTAAACCCGTAGGAGTTAGTATTGTCGTGCTGATGCACTACTACGACTGGCGTCAGCCAGAAGAATACGGACTGTTGATCTGGTGTTATACAATAGATCGTGACGTCTAACTCGCAAACGTTAGTCTGCATGACAGTGCCAAGGGCCCCATCATAAACAACCGACCACCCGCAGGTCTGTCCTAAACGATGCCAAAAAAGCAGGACAATCTTCGATGCTTGACTGCTCTATACCAGAGAAAAACATGTAAAATAGCGCCACGAGATAGATATGACCTCAGCCCGCAATTGTATTTCGAAGGCATACGCTATGATGGCTAGGGCACAGCCACCTACAATGTAGAAATCATCTCACCCAGAGCCGAAACCTAGCACAGCATCACGTTCAAAAGGAAGCGCGGATCAGAACGTAACGTGCGCAGTTAGTCGGGACTGGTCCATGAGGAGGCAGGGGTATTTCTACATGACTGGTATGGGCGGGCAAGCTAATGGTACTCGTGTTTACATGTAATTGGCAGACATGGCAAAGTTTTACCCTCGACAATCATCTCGATGCTCGTCATGGCAGTACTCACCAATATGCTGCTGTCGTCTCCCATGGCTCTGATTCAGCAGTCACACTGCTTAGCTCAGTAGTAGAAAATTAAGTAGCAGACGGCATGGCTTCGCACGATGGTTGCCTGTTTGGAGCTAACGCGGCCGTACAATCATCGACATACATTCATAGATTCGAACTCATCGCAATATCAATGACCAAAATGTCAATTCCACTATACCTCGGACCAGGGGAACTCATGGGCGTGCCAATCAACGACGGATGCAGTCCCCTGGCATAGATATGAGACTCCCATGATACCGTCGTTGCGTGATTGATGTCGACGACATGGGACTCTTCACTGTTCACTACATGCCGTGCGGTTCCTCGAAACTCCATCGCAATGACAGAAAGAGACAATATATCGCATTTGCATTGTAATGTCAACCGCTGAGAGTTTATGAACGGCCATGAACACCCAAGACATCCATGGCATCGCGTTTGTCATGCGACGGCCATAGTAGTTCCTGCCTTGCCTCGCCAGATGCTTCTTGTCAAAATAAATCCTTGCAAAACGATGAGTGACATGGTTTCGAGTGCCTGGTTTTCACTTTCATAATTCACTTTACGTTCTGAATATGCCATCTTCCGAGCGCGTGTGGACGTGGATATTTGTACGCCTTGTTCACATTAAACCGCTGTTTCAGTTTCTCCGTTTCTCATATACCCAGGTGTGCTGATCCACATGTCGTATGCGAACGTCTACTTCTCTACATTCATCGTAGCCAGGTATAGTCATAGCGACCGACAAGCGTTGTGATGGCAATAGGTATACGAACCAACCTTTTTTTGTGTAGTAAAGTACGTGTAGTTGTTTTTACACGCAGCGTCTGGACGATCTAATGGACACTACCCAAGCATGACATAACGTAGAACACGATACAGAGTCCCGCTGGTGAATATGAGACTAACACATCTGCATTGCGTAATGTCTGTTGATAGCGTGTGTATCATGTGTTTTGAGTCTCTCTTGCGATATTTGATATTTTCACAGTTTATGTTGCTCTAAAAAGTAACATACGAGTATGCACCTGATCCCTATAAACGCAAGGTAAGTACAACTATGTTTGTCTTGTCGGATAGAGATTCATTCAGTTTCGCTTCACATATTTTTGTTCTTATAAATCAACAGTATGTTCGGAGTGCGTGTGAGGGTGATTGCTAGGTAAGCACCCTACCGAAATTCACCGAATTGCTCGATACGGGCGCAGTACACTCCCCAACGTTACCGGAGTGTTCTTTACAACCTCCATCTCCGTGCAAGACACATCTGTTTAGCACTCGGGCCAAAGATACCCCGGGTACCGGTACGCAATGTTGAACCTAACCTCGCAAAGTTTCGTCTATACCGGTAGGGTACATACTGCAAATATCACATGGCGACATGAAATCGTGAGGGATATTCAACCGCGCGTGTATGACGCCAGAACCGTAAATGCTTCCATACATATACTACCAGTGGTCTGTTATACTGCAGACTGCTTGACCACCAGTGGACAAGCGACGGGGGTACGGGTTGAAGCTTGTAGAAGAGTTAATCGTCAGGGTGTACTGTAATTTCGGGTCACAGTTTATCCGATGTAGCTTTGTCCGCGAGGAAACCACAGGAAGGTGTATATCCACAATACAAACACAGCCCAGTAAAGTAGCGTTGTCAATTGACGAGACGGCCTTCATAAACGCATTAACATGCATCCTGTTGCCAAGGTCGTTTGAGTTACACATTTGAAAGTTAGATACATGGTA
>JBDWQI010000141.1:0-5065 GCA_039986635.1 Sulfitobacter sp. | reverse complement strand
CTGCTGGTCTCTTCGACGACCTTGAAGCTCTTCAGGACCTGTAAGCACTCATTTGTACTGGTTGCGCCACTTGACGCACAGGTTGTTTGTCTGAATCGTCTCAATATGGACCTTGCCAGGTTGGATAAGATGGTATCTGTTACGTTGCATAGTACTCGGCGGGGAACGCGTGATCGTGTCGCTACTAGTTGTTTCCCCTCTTTCGTCGGAGATACGGTTGTGTCGAGGAGTCATTAAAAAAATATTTGTAGGCAGCTTGAAACGTTAACCGGACAGCTGTGCACGACCGGCACATGCTACATACAACAGGAGCGCACGTAAATTCCTCAAAGGCTCTTCCCTTCATTGAAGAAATTCATACCTCACGCAAAACCAGACACTGAGAAAAAGGTAAACAGCAACCTATTTTTTTGAGGAAAACCATGAGAAGCACGAACAGTGTGCTAAAGTCGTTATGAACACTTCCCTGGTTAAGAAAATCCGCCTGTCAGGGATGGCTTAGTAAAAACAATTCGCTACCCCTGTCCTAGCATGCGTCCTGCGCTGCCAACACAAAACCAAACAGGGAGCGTTTGTGATAGAGTTTAGTTTTACGTACATACCAGGTAGGTTCATTCATAGTTAATTTGCCGCCCCTTGTGGAGTGCACGTACAATAAACACAGGCGAGGGTGGACTTAATAAATGCCGCGCGGTGAGGGTTTCCGCAAACGGGGCAAACCTCCCGGCCCGTCGTTTGCATCGTTTTTGCGTACGATATAGGATGTATGGTTTCTTGTATAATTTGGTTGAGACTGGACGCCGCCGTTTCAGGGAAGCCTTAGTTTATCAGCGGACCGGCTTCAAGTCTGCAGGGTGACGATACCCTCGCTACAAGAAATTTAGTTCCGTTACGAATCTACGAGGTAATGGCATACTGATGCATCCTGCAACTAGCGTTTGCTGTATTTCTAACGCCGCGGCATCGACAGGCTTTCATCCGTTTAGCGTCGGTGCAGTTAGTTGACGCGCGTCGTATTGCCCTGCTTTGCGATGACTCGTTCGTTTTTCGACAGGGACCTTGACGGCAACGACGATCTTCAATGTCTACCTGCCACGTAAGGACGGCCTGCATGGTGGAGGTTGCCGTGAAATTCACTTGTATAAGTATGAAACTACCGCACGTGACCGTTTTGTTTCGGTTGCATTATTAGAGATTTAATAGTACGTATATTTATGTCTGTATGTGCGTTGAACGCCTTTGATGTATACCTCAACCTGGCCCGTTTTGTTTAAATCATGTCCAAACGTTATAAATTGCGGAAGCCCCGCACTAGACGAGAAGTGCTTCAGGTGCCAAAAAGATGCGTTTGGTGCCGTGCGAGTCTGGCCTACTTCGTAGAAGCCACACCATGACTACGTACGTTGATCATGGCGGCGTACGATCAACTGCCTGTTAGGTTTCTACCCACTAAACTGGTTGCTTTTTGACGCCTAGTGAAACTCTAAGAGCACCCCCCTCTCCGTACATCCAACATACGTTATGTTTCCTGAATTTCAGGGACGCTCAATCGGTGGATCTCCCCGATGGTTTCAACGGGAGCACTCAATGCGGTAAGTCGTACCGGGAATCGTTCACGTGTAAACGATGTATACTACTGTGTACATGTTTCTTGTTGTAATACACTCGTTACTCGTGACTAAACCCGTGAACACTACCTCTGCTCGCGTTATTGTCTTCAAGATGTTTGTTGCTGACAAACTTACGGAGAATGCCTAGTGCTATTAACATATACCGCAGTAGTCGTTCGAAAGATTACCCTAACGGTGCACGTCTCAAACGGGTTGCTGTCGAACGAGCAACGTAGGCTGAGACTAGTGAGGCATATGCACGTGTTGTCAAAATTGCGACTAGCGGAGCCTTCCTGAGTCTGTAGTGCTTCAGGGGTTCGACGAGCTTGGCCAGTGATGTCAGCGAGTTTCAACGACCAATGACGATATTTGTATTTCGTAGACGTGAGTAGTTGCTCGTCTAACGTGCGCTGCACACCTCTTGCTAGCATCGGGTCTAGGTTTGTACATGAGTCGTAGAAATTTATCTGATTTCTTGTTGGTGACGCTCTTGCACGGAATTCATCGGGTGTCGAAAGCTTATGATACAGGCTCAACCACCGCACCTGTAAAAGAGTTACTTCCATGCTCTGTCACTACCATCGCACAGATTGTCCAGAGGACACAACATGCGACGAAGACGGCATTACCTGCGAGTGTCAGTCCGGCATGGAAGGCTACAGCTGCGGTGTGTGGACAGTAGCATGTATAAAATTGGTATTCTACCCTTGTGTCTGACATTGAATGAGTCGAAATCCATCTTTAACCAGTATTGCATGCCACACTTTATACGCACGTAGCACTCTGCACTAGTTCAGTACTGATGCCCGCGCGGGGTATGCAGATCATCGATCACGTTGTAGAATGTGGTTAGACACGGTATCACTTCTCACCCAACAAACTATGCAATGTGGTGACCGACGAGTTTTGTAGCTTCTACAAATTATCGGGACGAGCGTTCGTGCAGCAGGCAGCAGCACGTGGTACCATAAACATCGTGCCACCGATATATCGCGCTAAATCTCCTGGATTTAACAAACGATGCTAACTTACGCGCGCTCTTCCCACACCCTGATGTCTCTTCGCCCCCCCTTGTGCGCGCTTCCACATGTCGCAGTAGGATCCTCTTCCGAGGCCATGAAGGCGTTCTCATGTCCATCTTCAGGTGCTCAGGATAATGGACTCTGGACATGTCTCGGCTATGTATCATTTAATTTCGCTCTTGCATCCAAAAAACGCATTTCGCAGCCTATTGTTTAGGACCTTCGGCCGGATATCAGATGTCAATCGAGCTGTAAAATGTTTCTGTAGATACAATAGAAGCTAACGGGAGAGTTTTCAGGTCGTTTTGTATGTTGAGCATTCAGTACGGCATGCAGCGGGACTGGTTTGAGTCCAATGATTTGTGTCCTCTGTTGCTGGTCACTCGATAGCTACGGGCGTACGGAGCTTGTACTCTTGTGCATGTAACTTGACGGAGAAACCAAAACGAAAGTATCCTGAAAACGTTTCGTTTATGTAACCGTTCCAAACCTTCAGCTACAATGCACCAATTTTACACCTACACGCGACGTCCTTGGCTGTGTAGATCAGTACATTCGACCGAACGCCGAGTACTAACGTCATGTTCACGATTCGTGCTGTAGTATGAAATACAATACTCATGGCAAGCATCAAATGACGTGAGATCGAAGTTGCGTAGGTGGAGAGTGTTCAGGACCAAATAGATGGGTTTGATAGTATGCTTACCGACACGACAGCATGTATATATATGTCGCAAATATAGGCTTCAAACACTGTCCTGTACCACAAGATCGCGATATGTTCCGAGTAGTCCCGAGCTACGGTATCGGTACTCTTAAACATTCACAACAAGGCTGCTTGTTTTGTAGGCTTATACTGAACCCAACAACATACTTTGAACATGCGTGTCACCCAAACCCCACACATAGTCCCATGCGCGACTATATACCTAAATCACAACATTATATCAAACATAACAGATAACAACGTATCAAGAAGTCCCTCCATGGAGCATCCCCGTCATCATAATGTATTTCGACGAAAACGTGCTCCCACTACTGTACGGTATTACGTCTCCGTACTGGTTGGTTGGTGGTGTTGGTAGCCTACCGACCATCGCCAAAATAGCTGAAAGCCTCAAATAATCAAAGAATTCCCGAGGCTTTCAAATTTATACGAGTCGTACGTTTACGAGGTGTTTGTGTCGAGAGTTTTCCTCGCGTGTACTTGGTGAAGTTCACTGGTCGTTCATGACCGAGGGTTGGTGTTGCGGTGTCGCGTTTGGGTCATGCAGCATATGTATATACTTCAGGTTCCGCGTTAGTGACTACAAACACCGGAGGACAAGGATGGAGTTGTTAAGAGGCGTACCTGAACTTTCATCCGCATAGAGTGCACGAAGAACAGTCCTGACCTCTGTATATTTCCACTCTTTCGCGTGATCACCCCCAACATGCAGGGCCCACTTCCGCTACACCAGTCCCCGCCACGACTCCACTCCTAACTCCGAGTGGCTGAGCATTACGGAGGTGTGTACTGGACGCCAACGAACAGTTTATTTTCATTGCTCAAACCACTTCAGTAGCGGTGTATTTTCCCAAGATGTATCGAAGTTTGGTTGTCGGATGAAGTTGTGAAACACGAACGTTGTGCTCGTTAAAAATGATTCTATTGTATTAATGCAAACAACCCTGACTTAATCGGGACTTCAGAACGTGCACTAAAAATGCGTTTTCGCATTGATATCACTGTATGAACCCAACGACCCGGTCCGCTCACACGGTTTAAAATATCACCGGCAACACAATTGATGAAGGCCAGCTGAAATGTCCACCCGCTTTTTGCCGTAGCTATTCAAATCCGTTTGGCGGCCATAAGTCCGCACGAGATATTGTTTGCGCTGCATTTGCAAGGGGTGGCATAGAATGTCATCTTGAGGATTCTCTTCGGACATGTACCAGCTGGTTGGAGAACGTGGGCTGCTGCATGGTGAATTGCTCGAGTCGAACGATGGAGCTCGTTGCGTTTTCAATATACTCAGCGACAACAGTACATTAAATTGATGCCCACTACCCATTGTCCATAAGTACGCCAGAATCGTCGAAAGCGCACCGAAACGCAGTTTTCGACTTATGCTGCCGATCGTGATACTTGTTATGGGTTCAAAGCGGTTGGCATGAAAAACAGACAACCAACGATCACGAACCGCTTCGAAACGAAACTCGAACAAGGTGGCTACGTTCGTGTGCACCGTTTGTATGACGCCTGTGTGAGACTGATTGGGGCGCCGAAGGCGCATAGGCAAGCGCGTGGTTGGGGGCCGCCACACGGACACATGGCACGGCTTCAACATGTGATGACCAAGCTGTCATTGCAAAATCGGTCCTGGGTCTTTGTTGGTTTATTGGAGAGACAGAGGCATTTATTCGCCGTCGACGATGTGTTGCGGTTCA
>JBDWQI010000140.1:0-1556 GCA_039986635.1 Sulfitobacter sp. | reverse complement strand
ATTATTACTTTCTACTTCTACGTCGCCAGGAGGAAGCGAATCCACAGATTCAAGGAGATACTTGGCTTTCCCGGGGTGTTGCAGCAGCGACGGTGACGGAGCGGTCGAGACAACGGCGGCGGCAGCGGCGGTAGGGAAGACGGCTGGTGCGGCGACGGTGGTCACGGCGGCGGCGAAAACGGTGGTAACTGCATGCGCTTCATTATCGCAACAAAAGTGCAGCAATCCTCTGACTGCTGACGTTGCTGCCGGTCCTGCTGGAGCTGGTGCTGCCCCTGCAACTGTTACTGTCAAACGCCTTCGTCACCAGTGCCAACCGAGTCCACCAGGCCCCACCAAACCATGGTGCTTCTGCGATCGCTGCTGTACCTGGTGCAGCATCAAGTGCCTCTCCTCTCACGTCCGCTCTTCCAGAAACTCGATATATTCTTCTAAATTCACACGCTGGCTCCCTGACTATCGAAAAAGCATATCATTTGGAACTGGACATGCTGGAAGCAGCTTCCCACCACTTTAGGTTCGCCTGGGCTACGCACGCCAAGTAGAGATCACCGGCATCACTAGTGTTTTGATTGATCTCTTAAGGTATAGACGCAGCTGGCACGGAAACGCGTGGCTGACCCCAGACAGAACACGGAAATCCTGTTATATCACATCCGAGCTGGCTAGTCGACTCACCTCGTATAGAGCTACATCTCACGAGTGGTATCGGTGAGTACACATTACCCCGATATCCCAATACTCTAGTACTAGAATCCCTTTCCAGCATGGAACTTATTAATCCACGATGAATCTTAACTGTCGCGTTTCTGAGTGCAATCAACAAGTTGTAAACACTAGAAAATTAATATAGGACTTAAAGCCATGTACCTTTTGATACACTGTAGTGCAGAACCGAAAACGCACTGGGCTCGGGAGCATTGTGACAACAGTTTACTCGAACCATGTGGGTTATGCTCAAACGTCTTAAACAACGTACATAAAGTTGCAGGTACGGATATGAGTATGGTACATGACGCAATGTATTTCTTTGGAGGCTAAGCACGGAGTAGAAAACCCTCTACGTAGTTTGAGTTTGAACGAACTTCACTTGTCATTGTCCAGTTTTTGTCAGCAGAGCCTTTAGAACAAAATGCACCGTTGAGAGTGACTGTGTTGGTTAGGCGTAATTCGACGCCAATCGACAAGGGAGCAAAATGTTCGAGAATTAGAATGAAGCCACGTAACGTAGCGAGGGTGTGGTAAGAGAAACTACTGTGCGGCCCCTATTTGTGGCGGGTATAACTGTCAGCGAAAAAGAAGGCGAATACAACTGTGTAGTAAACGCAATGGGGAAGAACCGAAGTACTATTGTTTCTTACAAACGCATACGATTATACAATATATGTCGCCGATAATATATGAAACCTGACTCCTCTCAGCTATAATAAGGATTACGCTGCCTTCACAGGGGGCTCTGGGGGTCCATGACTTCCGCTTTTCAGATACGAGACAATGTTGTTACGGTGAGTATGGCAGTTGAACAATCGCTCGTTCTACGGTTATCATGTAAAACT
>JBDWQI010000139.1:0-4058 GCA_039986635.1 Sulfitobacter sp. | reverse complement strand
CCATAGTAAATAGTACCAAATATTGTTAGCTAAAAAAGGTAAATATATGGGTTTCCGTGTGTACCGTAGGTCCTATCAACTACTATGATGCCCCGTAATAGTATTGATGAACGCGGTTTTTTGTTCGTAATTATAAGCTACACCGTGACATTGCTTTTTTACGAAAATACGGTACACCTTGACAGAAAACGTCATATAACTTGGGTTCGGTGTACCCTACTCACCTCCTTTGATTTTGTCGCACCGTAAACTGGCATAATATCACCGGTGTAATGTTTTTGGCTTTTGACGGAGTTGGCCGTTTCATCAGAAAACGGGATATCTTGAACTACTGTACATAGAACGATATGTGAGTTGGGTTTGGCGTACCCTGATTTGCTGGTGTTCGTGTTTGGTACCGTAAACTGGCAAAGCATCACTGGTGTACGGTGGTTTGCCATTTTTCCAGTCGCGACTGGTTTTGAATTTTGCTTAGTAGGTAAACCTAGGGAATATTTAGTAATCCGAGAAAGTCGTAAGTGGTACGGAGGTATACTATCGTCTACTCGACGGTATGGGTAGACTTCTCTTGGCTGGAGTTTTGAGATTTATTTTCATGTCCAAATATAACAGTCTTTGTGGTACAGACAGTACCACAACGTGACTGGTGGAACTGATATTGGCTATTTTCAAGGATTGGAGAACTAATAGTGCGTGGGTGCGCCTTGGGAGGTGTATTGCAGATGCAGCGACATCGGTGGAAACTGTTTTCATTGAGTTTTGCAGGGATTAATCTTTGTACTGCTGTCTATTGGTTGTAGAATAAGGGAGGGCATGAATAGTGTTGATGGGTTGTTCAACTACCAATGGTGTATTTCCCAACTTGATGGTTGATGGAAATCTTGTTCGCCAGTTGGAAGATTGGTTTTCATGGGTATCAGAATGCTTATTCATGGTGATTGGTTATGTTACACCACTACCATCGTTGTTTCAAACTATCACAACACAACATTGGTGATGAAAACCTTGGTTGACGAGAAGGAAGACAAAGCAATACAAATAGTTTCATGGAACAAGGACAGCTATGGATAGTCAGCTGAGCCAGAAATAGGGAGTTGTTTCAGGTTCTGACTACCAACGGATACTGTTTGGGGATATAAGCGCCGGACATATTCTATAGAGAAATAAAATTGGTATCTCGCGTTACCACTACGATCTGAGCATTTTTAGCGGGAGTAGGGGGCACAGGGAGACGAGTGTCCCGGGGTACGGGGTTCCTCCCGAGCCTTATCGTTCATCTTTTGTTTTATTTTTTTGTACGGCATTATGCTGTTGCAAATGAGATCTGCAATAGTCTCTTAAAGGAGTGAGATGTTTTCGACTGCTGTACGGTACATGTTTTCAACCAAAATACTATAGTTAATTTTAGGTTGTAGAGATGAGTTTTGTTCTATTGCTTTGAGTCGTCACTGCTATGTTATGCTTTCCAACCAAGGAGTGTGTTCGAATATGTTTGTTTAGCATCAGCGAGGGTGCGTCCATGTGTGCTCGAATGTGGCTGTTGAGCATTGTGGCAATTTCATGACTGCCCGGGATATCGGGTTATTATAGGTTGCTTCATGGTTGTTTCTGTGAGTGCCCGCGATACACACGTGGTCACTCATTCTCCTGTCTCTTTTCTGCCGGGAGAAAGGTACTAGACATCTGGATCATATTCGTTCTGCGCCTGGAATTCATCACAACCTTATGAGTATTGCTGAACGATGTTCGATGGCACCTAAACAATGGGATTGCTGAGACTTGCCCAAAAATCGTTTTCCGTGAAGCAAGGGAATCCTAAAACGAAGAGACTCAGAAAAGTGAAAAAAAATCGGCGCAAGCTTCCAATGTTCATCTGATTGAACTTTTGTTTTTTCAAGGCCACGGTGTTGGTGGGGAATAGGACTCGTCAAGCGAGAATCTTCGTAAACATTCAGAGGCAACGTTTTCGGGCCATGCACATTCTTTCCAGCCCCGGAAATTGGCCAGCAGTGGTAAGGAGTTATAATTTGGTCATGGTAAACCTACGCCGGCCATTTAGTCCAACTTGCACCACCTATAGAAAATTATTTCTGTAGCGAGCAATCACTACAAAATCACAACGACCTCTCGATTCGGTACGCCTCATGATTTGCAATATTGTTCGGCGTTTCGACATGTGACTTCATACCTACATATGTTCGAAAGTGAGGTCCTCGATACCCATGCTCTTCAGCCCGGGCCGTAAGATTATGTTAGTTCTTTACGTTTTCTGTGTAGTGTGCTTCTCAACAGGTACGACCGATATTTTTTGTTGATAGACAATTTACCCTCATATGTTGTAATTTTTTATATACGTTTTTTACAATCGGTGGGAATGAGGATCCCGACGACCAATGGTTACCACGCCGTGCCCGCAGCAAAGCTGAAACAATGTGACAACCTGCGTTGAAACGTTTCCTGTTTCTGTCGGCATCTATGCCCACTGCTGGATTGAGTCTGTTTGCAGTTTGCTTACATTTCTGTTTACGTTTTTGATTATCAGTATATTTATGTGTTACTGTAGTTTGTTTTTGTCTATCGGGCTTTTTTGTGATGGGTTACGTCTTCTCTCTATCGCCCAAAAATCACAGGAATCCTGTTGGCCTCATGCCCGCAGTGTTGTCTTCCGATCTGTACTTGATTTCCTACACAGTGGAGACCTGGCAGTCAGAGACGTTTTCGCTCCAAACGATCTACCTCTCTCGCAACACGCTCAGGTCGCACGAAGGCTATAATGTCTGACACATTCACAGTATCAGAGACATTTATTCGTCGTTAAGGTTTCTTCTAGCAACGAGTTAAAAGGTATACATATACTGCATAAAATGGACACAGAGAGTGAAAGTGTGTTTCGTGGCCAAACGCTGAATATTTCATTCTTCGAAGGGATATATACATCTTATCGAATCTATGAAAAGTAATAGACACATCGGACAGGGCTCCTCGCATCCACGAGAAGCCATGTACATGACGACTGGAGCGAGTTCCATAGGCGACTAAAGTGGGAGATTGGTGGAACCTAGAGTTGCAGTCGCAAGGCCTTGAGCTGACACAGACGCCCTCACAGGTGAAGCCCCACTCCACCCCGCTGCACAATGTAGATGTAAACCAATCAGAGTGGATATATTGATCAAATTTGCACATCATCAGGTGTACCAAGTGGAGAGATAGTTGATATATTGTAGAGTTTGATGCGATGGTCATTGTCCTCTCAAGAATGTTTTTACATCTGCGTTATTCAAGAGTGTGGTCCCGGCCACTTGTGTGATATGCTGAAACCTTTAGAGGCGATAACCTGTCACCAAACATACTACTGCAACGCCACATATCTTGATTTTGATCTTAATACTATGAAGATGCGCAGAGAGTGAGCACTGCAGAATACATACAGCACGAGTACATTGCGCGGACGCACGTTCACGCTTAGACTTGGCGGTACGATGTGAACGTGCCCCATCGATTACCGACCAACATGTGAGCGAACGAAATTTCCTCGCCACTCAATGCATAAGAGCCGGCAGACTTGAAACTAGGCAGCAGATTGACTAAAGACCTCGTCGCCTACTGGCGTCCACCGGCTTACTACCCGAAGACCCAAAACCGGTTTGGTCACCGGCCCAAGATAGGGTTAGCTCAACAGAAAGAAAAACCGAGAGTTGCTGTCTTGAGGTCGATATCGAAGTCATGACCAGGAAAAGGTGTCCGCACCGAGAGTACTATGCGTCGCTGATAAAGACGAATCATATGTTGAATTGATTGGACATAATTGTGAATATTCCGGGCATCGGCTGGGACTGACAGCTCCATTGGTCTGCGAGTGTTGCCGTATACTATAGTGATTACACGTTTGTCACTCGATACCTCACATGTGTTGTACGTAGGTGGTTAGATATTCCGAGAAGGCCTGATCGTGTTGAAGCTTAAATCGTTGTAGCCAGTCTCTCAACCTTACCCTAGGACAGATTTTAGCATACTTAACGGCATATCATCGTTCATCATTGTACTGATTGTTGGAAATT
>JBDWQI010000138.1:0-5833 GCA_039986635.1 Sulfitobacter sp. | reverse complement strand
CCAAACGTGTTGGAAACAAAAAACTCAAACAAACGTCGCAAGAACATCCACGAACTTAACGAAAGCATCACACGTTATACAAACTTCACCATAGGATGTCGCACAATCGAGGTGCGTCTGGCACGTTACGCAAACGTTGCGATATACCAAGTACGATGTTCCTGTCGCCGCAACGTGCTACGCGAGTAAGGTTTCGCCACAACATCCCGCAACGTAGCAAAGTGGCCACCTGTGTAGGCCAGTCACACACACAAAAGGCAACCAAAATTGTGACAAAATTCGTATGCTGATTGGATGATGACTTGATGGCATAGCTTGCTAATTCCGCCGCCGATGGCCGCAAGGCCCAGCGCCTGCAGAAGCGCCACACGGCACATAGAAAGCTCGATGGAGGAAGCATCTAACGACCGTGCAGCAAGCAGCTAGATGCTGCGACAAGCATCAAGCACGCCGCACAATCATATGATGCCACCGACAACGCCGAGACTGGAGAGATAGATATCAGTAGCAGTAGAGAACGAAGAGTGCGATGGCAAGCTTGACAAATGTTTGCGAGCGAGAAACGAAAGCATTCCAAACGTATAAACCAGAGCCAGAGCCACCTCGACACCCCGACCGCAAGCATACACATAGGAGTTTGTTGGAACGCACGATCACAGCGACTAGCGATGCCGTTGCCGCTGTTGAAGCGTTCGTACCGCTGCTATCTCGTAAAGAGAGAGCGCCCCCCCCAACTCCGAGCGATTCACGACAAGAGACGGGGCAGGGGCTTTGAGAAGAGCGTGGCGAAATTGTAAGGACCGTTGGGGCATAAAGATGGATACCAAACGTTCGTTACATTTTCGCCCAGAATGGCACGTATACGTATCATTCGGTATCGTGAATAGCTGGCGCCTTGAATAAGTATCCTACATGCTCCAACGAATTGAGGAAATATAAAATATCTTCCATGTAGCTCTATGGATGGATCGTTCGAACGTGGCTATTTCACGGCGAAGTTCCAACTGTCGCGCTCGTGGAAGCGTCGCAGCAGACAGAATATGCGCCGGCAACAATGAAACGAAACTCGAAAAAAAGAGCGACCCGTACCAAAAATGCCTGCGCAAACCCTGGAAAAAAATATTTAATTTCTTTTCCCCCCCCTGCTAAAAATTTCCCTTCTGTTGTTGTTGTTGTTTTCACATTAACTCATCGCCACAGTTAGTGAATTTCTGTGGTAGCCGGATAGGCTCCAATACCTCTGGAGTGGAAGAATACCCCTGTAGAAATAAAAAACAGGCAAAAAAAACACACACAACTGAAGCACATCTACACCTCAGACAAAAATAAAAAGTGAGGTCCGCGCTCGTACGTATCAGGTACATGCGGTACGCTGGACAAGTCGCCACATAAACCGGGAAGATCGCATACTTCCCAGGAAATACAACTAGCAATGGCCAAAAAGGAAATGATTTGGCACGAGTCACGGAACTATCGGTGCCATCAGGAATTCCTTCAATTTTTGTTGTGGAATGGTCGTCCACGATCGCTCTTCATTTTCGTTCCCAACACCTCGTGAGCAGAGGCTCCTCCGACAATACTTTTTGAGACTATCTCACCCACCCTGCAGTAGAATGAATATTCATAGGCAGGGAATCCCAGATCATTTGCAGGTACTTACCCCGCGCAGAGCATGCGATATGCCCGTCCACTCAGCGCGGGGCGAAATAACCGGACGAGGACCCCTGCCGGCGTAGGAGTCATTACATCTAATGATCCAGGGCATCGAGACAGAATACTGCAGTATCATCATAAATATTGGCACGGATCACCCGGAACAACACCGTTTGACTGTCACAAAAAAAACATTGCGAGAACGCCATAAATCCAAAGCGGAGTACTTTTCTACGGTGCGGGTACAGTGTGGCGTGGGTGTTACCAGTTTCTACCCTATCGCATTGCGCTGTAAGATGTCAAACACCACCGCACCGCACCGAACCGAACCGCTCTGCACCGCACCGTACTGCACCGCACCGCACCGCAACACACCGCACTGCACCGCAGTTCACCGCACGAGTAGTACGGGGAGTACCAGCGGTACTATCCCCGGGGCTCCTGACATCAGGCACACCAACTCTAGAACCTGATATTGCAGAAATGTGTACACGTAACACGGTCAACAATCCCATGATCTACCTGGTACGTGTTAATGAAACCTTTCGTGAAACTCGAATAGCATACCTGGTAGGTCATCCGTCCAGGAGCTCCATCTGCCAAAAGCACTTCCCGCCCAAAAATCAGTATGCTACAGTCTATAACGTATTTCCATGCACATCTCAGCATTCTGCACTTCGAAATCCCAACGGTGGTTGAGATCTACACAGTAATAACCCTTGAATCATTTGACGTATCTCTCCTGTTACTTGTGGCTGTGGAGGAAAGCCAGAACGGCTTGTGAATTGGAAGACCGACCACCACCCGTCACCAACAAGATCACCACCACTTGTACTTCAGTACAAACTAGTATGTTGATGCGAAGGACGACGATGCTTGAATTCCGCTTGTCGGTTCGAAGCACTAGTGTTGAAGTGATACCCGATCCGGAAATACAGTTTCCTTTTTTTTACTTCATGGACTTGCCAGCTTGACCCCAGGACTCATACCCCATTTAATTTCCAAACGGAGATGTTTTCCTGTGTGGGGAGTACTTGGCATTTAGTAAATTGGAGGGGGTAGTTAGGCAGATACCATCACCTTCAGAATCTAGCGCCACGGAGAGTATGCAATATGGGGGGCGTTTGCCGGCATTCAGACGACACACACGGATTTTGTATACAGCAGCTCGAAGCCCCATTGCAATGTCAAGACCAGCGGTGGCGGTATGCGACTAAGACATCCATCGTTCAGCAATAGAGCCCTACAGTACAGGTCTAGATATCCACGGGAGACCTCACTAACGGAAATGCTGTACGGTAGCCTTGTCTATATTCCGAGTATCATACAACGACGACTGGAGGTGAGTACAAGGGGAATAGCGTTATTTCAACGTAAGGGATCGTAAATGTTGCATAGTTCAGGTACGGTTTGCACACCACGGGGCAACCAGCAACTGCTTCAGAGCAACGCCGAACTCGACGTCACTGAAGTTTCGACAGCACCTACAAGATCGGTAGCGCGCAGTCCTCGGTCAAACACTTATTAGAGATGATACTTGTACATAGCCATCATTGTCGTTACTCGATACTACTTACGCCATCTGGTATGTATTTACGCATTTCTAAGTACCACGGACAGTTTTCCAGTCAGTGAGTCATAGAAGGATACGGCAGCAGCAGTCTTACACTATCTACTGCTGTGCACTCGTACACATTGCAGAATAGGTCTCAATAACAAGTAGTATCGTAGATCTACTGTATTACGTACGTACATAATCTACTGTAGCACATGTACAGTACTACCTGGTACGTGCGGTCTGGTAAATAATGGGAAGGGTATCTTCAGTATCCCTCCGGGACCAGTAGCATATTTTTGGTTCTGGTTGAAGTAACAACATAGTCTACAAGAGGGTCATGAGTACGTACCCCGAGCGATATTGATTTTTGACTGCGGGTCTCCGTTTTGTTTTATATCGAACTGAATGCAAGCGTATTTGCCTATTTTTATGTTTTTGAACGAATTGTAAGGGTTAGCCTTTGTCTCGAGCCGTGAGCGCACACGTGCACCGCTCCCCTTTGAGCTCACTCTACTTTTGTTCACTATCATCAACTTCTAGCTGAGGAAATCAATCAACACTGGCTTGGGGTCACCACACCATCTTCTCCTTCTCTTTTGTTGAAGCTTCTCGTACAAGCCACCTAACAGTGGCTACACGTTTGCCTCGAACATTTTGAATGTGCATTGACCGGCCATCGGCAATCGAGTCTAGGCGTACACACCAGCTACGAGCTGGTACACTCGCCAACCGCCATACCTCATAGGTTAAATAGCCTCGGAACGCGTAAACACGGCAAGCTACCAGCAACGGTGGCCCAGATCGCCACCCTGAACTGCTACGTAAACGAGGCAAGCTACTAGCAAAGGTGGCCCAGACCGCCATCCTGAACTGCTACTGGCTCGCTATAGAGCAGGAGGAGGACTGGACGTTTTCAAGACCAAGAAACCTGCTGCTACGTACGAGAAAGGGAGCTTCTTCCACGACGAGAGGAACCAACCATCAAGTCTACGTACTTCGTTGAAACGTGAGTGACGCGTGGTACGGATACCGCGTGTTTCTAAGAAGGTCCTGCGTAGGGCTTTCTTCTACTGCTATCGTTCACTACTGCTGTAGTTCACTACTGCTGTAGTCAAACTGCTGCAACTACGATAGAGACACGCACAGAGCACCACCGCGTAAGGAGCTGTGAACATCTCACCTTCTTCGCTCTTCTCTTTTTATAGACGAGGACTAAAATTCTCGAGCGAAACTCGAGTGTAACCGACGTACGCTGCCCAGCATCAACTCTACATCACAACTCAGCACGCCTCAGGGTTAGGAGCTCTGCTAAGCGTAGTCCATTTCATGAATCGTAAGTCTCAGTCAGTCTGAGCAACAGCGGCATAGAAGTAAACTCCCGATAAGAACTCTGCTATCTGGTAAAAGAGCGCTGAACTTAGATAATTTCCAAGAGGACCGTCGGCCCCAGAGAGATTACTTGACAGTCGTTACTACATCGACTTAGAAGTCAACTCCCGACAAGCACTCTGCTATCTGTCAAAGGAGTGCAGAATCTCGATTTATTTCCAACCTCCACCCCCAGATATTGGAGCCGAACCGAACGAACCCGTCGGCGTTACCCTTGTTCTTCCCCAGCGGACCTCCTCCTCCCTCTCCACTCCACTTCTTCGATCCCCCCATCACTGGTTGCAATACCACCTGTTGCTGCACCCCTTTAACTCGATCAGTTGCTGAGCGAGCGCTCGGAAAATTTTGGAGGCGGCAATTCTGGAACACTCTGACCCAGCATGGGCGGACCATTCGGAAAAGACGAGTTTATGGCGGCCGCTGGGCGTCTCCGATCCCTTTTGACACGTCCACAAAATCCTGACCAATCGACGCGGTAATCGCATCAGATTTATGGAGCCCGAATTCTCCTGTAAAGACGTCCTGGTACCTCGCTGCTTACGCGAACAACAATTGTCGAATCTCACGCAGTTTATCATGAAGAAAACCCCGCGCCCGAGGGTATTCCCCCAAAACAACCTCGAACCCCTCGTCAATGCTGCGAAACGGTCCTGAACAGTCCCGTTCACTCCCGACAGCATCCCTTTGTCCATCGACCCCCTCAGACCCCTTTCTTTGGCGCGAACTGATCGATGCGGACCCCGGAACACGTTGTTAACATCTTCAACACAGCATCGTTCACTACCAGATCTTCCCCGAGCACTTCTTGAACACGCTCCTTGGTGAACGACTGCACTACTGCTGCCATCGCGTAAAATCGTTTGGTGCTGTCTTTGCTCCATGCTGTTATTCGTCGCTTCGCTGCCTCCTTTTCTTTTATTGTCTCATTGGAGATCAACACGACATCCACCCGATCCTCCTGAGACCCCCCTCTCCCCGACAAATGAGCCCCCTCCCCAACTCCCGGTTGATTTTGTCGCAAGGCGTTGACTTGCTCAGCCAACTCTTGAATCATTAGAAGAGCAACCACGAGCTGTTCGATAATCGTAGTTATGCGGAGAGAATTTTCGTGAATCTGATCTACCACTGGTATCGGTATCCCAACACCCTCGCCGGTGACCCCCCCCTGCTGACCCCCAATGCCACCTTGACCAGCCCCTGCACCCTCTCCAATAGCTACATTCTCCCCATCCC
>JBDWQI010000137.1:0-2930 GCA_039986635.1 Sulfitobacter sp. | reverse complement strand
ATAGTTGACAGTAAAAAGTAAACACATTGCACGCGGCCATCACCTTTCTTGTGCGGGTATTCTAACGTTTGCTTGATGAAGCAGTGGAATGGGTAATTTTATGGTAGGTGAAGGAACTTATCACTGTGGTACGCAAGCACGGCAGACTAAATTTCGCCGTCTCTTTACGTATGTCATATGTATGGGGCATGATATATTTGAACTCCAATACCGCGACAAAACGGTCTTGGCCTGTGATCTTGAGGTGCCGGTCGTGGTAATAACGCCAACAACACCGTGTGTCTACCTGCACACGTGGTTTATGTACAGCTGACCGCATCATAACGCTCGCGTAGCCACGACCGAAGGGGTACGCGTGGTTATTGTAAACCAGAGACACTTCCCTGGCCTGTTCACACCCGAACAGTATCACCCGGGCCATTGGTGTCACCCCGCTCCCACCCAATGGTGCAAAAACATAACTTTCACCCCCCAGGTGCGTGCAACAGGCAAGAGCGTGAAGCATGGTTTTCCTGTGAAACCTGATATATCACGCTGTAGTTTAGTCTGCAACAATCATTTGATGCAGTCTCCTTGGCAAGTTTCGATTTTGGTCATGCTCAACAACTTGTGCAATCAATCTTTCGGGAACATTAGGTTTTTGGGCCGGTACAGTTACCCGTGGTGTGCTTCAAACTGAAAACCATGTTTTGTGTTGATGCAGTCTACGAGAGTTGTCAGGCTAGCCTTGCTTACGTCCAGATTTTCACTCTGCTTTTTGTGGTTGTCTTTCTCGTTGTCGCCATCAGAGAGGAATCTTAGTTTTCGAGCTCAGCTCCAAAGCTCGCGGTACAGCGGCTTTTCCAAAGCCTCTCGACCAAGAAGTTCACCACGGTGTCACATTCAGGCCGTCGCTAACACACTACGCATCGTTTTCCAAAATAGTATGTCTCCTTAAATTTAAATCTAATGGGTCACGAGAGGTAGCCGACACAAATATATCACTTGACCGCGTCGTCCAAGCTCATCAACTCCGAAATTAAAGACATGACGTACCTTTTGGGTTGTTGTGCGTGCTTGAATTGGTATGGTTTTTTCCTGCACCTACGGTCACCATCCCTGAATGCATCCAACGGTCGCCATCAGATGCAAACTGTCGTCCACTGTGTTGGATATATTTTCGAAGGCCTCGTCGTTTTATTTGGTGTACACGGCAAACCAGTTTTTACTTGCAGTCGCGGTATCGTTGTTTGGGTCCGATCCTAAGTCTGATCCCTGTATTGGCACCCCTTATGTCACCGCATGTGCGATGTATGTTTCGGGGGTTGGAATCAGTGACTTCGTCAGATTCTATACTAACACGGTATCTGCTTTTGGTGGTGCGGAAACGAACGAAACCATGGAGGTCATCGGGGTACTACTTTGAACCTGTATCATGAACTATTTATGTTTGTCTTTTGATCACGCTGAGCACGAGGGTAGCTTGGTCTGTGTGTTCCACGCTGTGTTTGCGCCTCAAGTGGTCGTTTAGATCTGTTGTGTAATAAACCAAGATCAGACCGGTCGTATTAAGGACACCGTCATCGCTATAGAAGATGAAGCTCCAGGCGATGGCACAAACAGCATCTAGTCGCTCTATGTGCGTACCGACTGCTAGTTTAGAAGTGCAGTCTCACTAAGACACAGCTCGGTGTGATTTAATACGTTTACTAGCGGCCCGTAAATTGGTCCACTTTACCGCCACGCTTTGTTTAGTGGTCGTTTGCGTCCTATCCTGTTGCCGGTTTGTGTAGGGTTTGCGCCAGTTCTTTTAATAAGATATTCTGGTTTTTGTTCTGTAGAGGTACTAAAATGACCTATCATACGGAGCCATAGCTGCCGCAGAGGCTAATATAGAGGCCATTCACCTTCTCGAACAGTTAATTAGTTGAGTTGAGGATCTGCGATATGCACTTGACCTTTGAATAGGCAACGGCTACATTTCTTCATGCACGAAGGATATGAATACATGTAAAGCTTGAACAATTACTTCGTCTCGTCATGGGTTCATGTCACACGTGATTCAGCTTTGGTATTCCGTTGAGTTTCCACTTTAACGGCAACGGCGCACTGCAGTAACTGCCGGGAACAATATGATAGAGCGCAGTTCGAAGTATCCGCCTGTAACGGAAACGCGACGCAACCACATAATTTCCAACGGAAATCGGGCAAACCAACGAACGTGAAGCACGGTACAGGGGCCAATCACCATATTTACACAGGTACTGCGCAGCCTATGGAGTATCATGAGCGTACGTGAATACACACATCTACCGATATGCGCTACGCGAGTACGCCAGGTAGACTTTCACCGTGCCTCAGCGTGGGCTATATGAACAGGACCTTACAAAGCATTGTAACGACGTTCCAAGAATATGCTGTTTGTCTTTGATCCTCTGGTGGCGATCTTGTCGACACCACCAATAATACCGTCTACCTATATGCACACCAGGTATGTATGCAGCTGGCTGCATCCGTGCCTGATCCATGGACTGACACAGTTTACGGCCTTGCAGGTGCTGTGTATGCCAACGAGTCGGAGGTTCAAATCAGCAAGAGCTCGTTTTTGGGAAATTCTGCCATGGATTCAGGGGGTAAGTATGCGGACGTTCGAATCCTGTAGCCATAGGATAAACTCAAGGTAAACTTGTCTGTGGATGGTGCTTCGTAAAATCGTAGCTTCCTTCGTTCTTTCAGTGCAGGGTTTTGGACGCAAAATACTAATTTGGTTCACTGTGTGGAAAAACATATATAGCGTAATAGTATTATTCTCGACACCAAAATCGCTTCCGAAACCGAAGCCTCAATCGGGGGTGGAAACTTCGTCTACACATTATACTGGGAAACTCGCAGTGCGTAGCGAAATAGCAAAGCTAGTGTCTGATGTCCCCGTTAATGGGGATACGCATCTC
>JBDWQI010000136.1:0-3051 GCA_039986635.1 Sulfitobacter sp. | reverse complement strand
TAGAAATCACAATCACGAGAAACCATTCATCAACCGGCGTACTACTTTGTCGGGGTAGTTCCATGAATGTATGATAGCACTACGGTAGCGAGACTAAGACCACGGGATCTCACAGGATTGTTTGTACGAACACCAGTCAACAACCAACGGTCCATTGTATCTTGTCGGCGAATATGGTCACTTTCACGCATACGTTTGGGTGCTGTAAGTCAACCGGGTGTTCCTCCACGGCGATGGTCTGGGACTTATTTGGTTTTGCATCTAAATCCTCTGGGACCCATGCGCAGAGTAATACTTCGCGAAATTGGGGTAACCTCTTGACTGAGTAGCTCTGAGCGGCCGAGCAATGCGAACCATGAAGTGATCCCTCCAATGCAACCTTCATCGCCAGCCTACATGGGCCTAAACAAGGAGGTAGCATACGAACGTTGTCGCTCGGCCAGTGGTTGCTAAGTTGCTTGTATCAGTCGGTGTATGTCTGCACCAAACGACAATTGGAATCTATTTCTGCAACAAGGACAATATAGGTTGCCAACGAACCGATACCATGTTACGTTTCGTTCTACGGAAGAGCTCAATAATAAAACAAAGTTCGCCGCCTCTGTGCGATCGGCACGCTATCTGCAGCAGAAGGTACACACGTTGCTGCTTATATGCCACTCTAAGATCGAAGAATAAATGAAATTATGCAGTGTTATCTGATCTGTATCCGCCCTGTTCCTGCGAACGGGTCCCTAATGCACGTGTCCTTCGTGCCAGGTATGATGCGCATATCAAAACAATCTCCACGATAGACTTCCCAAGCAACCATATTTGTCGTTTGCGTCACCCCTAGCGTGGAGAAAATCAGCTGCGAGACTCGTCACGGGGGATGTGTTATCTTTCGAGTTACACGTACGGTATATATACATTCAAAAGCTAGCATACATTAGCCGTGAGATCGAGGATTTCGCCGAAAAGCATCTTCTGCAAGCTGCGTATGATATTTCGGCGGCACGGACCACGCGAAAATAATGACCCCATGGGAGATACATACAGGTATTCCGTGTTGAGGGATAAAAACCCTACGGCTGTGAAACTCAGGGGTGTGGTTGTGCGTAAGTCGCGATTCCCACCATAGCGTTCGAAACACGCGTGTGTATGCATTACCTGCGACGCCCACACCCTTAGGATACACCCTCGCCGAGAACAGCACGGTGGTCCTTGATGACAGCTCGGAGTACATATCCGGATGTGCGGATTGCGTGCAGTACTCCTCAGGTGAAGACAGAAACACCTCACACTGCCCCTGTACTACGCATCGCGATGCACGATGATTTACGGCACAGTCGGCGACGATTCTAAAACCGTCGCTGACATCGTTCGCTCATTGCGCGCCAATATCATTGTGTTTTGCTCGAGCTATGGTCCACCTAAAAGTAGCAACCAAGGTTTGGGTTGTTGTCTGTACGGGTTGGAACAAGACCTATCTTTGGGTGTAGAGCTCAGGTTTTGGGCTAGGGTTGTGCGTAGGGTGGAGTAAGTGGCATGATCCACGGTGCTGGATTGTGAGGTGATGTATCAACGTGGTATTACTTCTAGGGACGGAGCCTCGGGCGGGTTAGTCTTCCGTTCAGTACCACCGCTACCAGCGGGAGCACAGCGTAAACAACTGGAACCACTCTACCCTGACTATGCTGCAATAGCGTACAACTCATGGGACAGATTTTGCCGAAATTTGGGCTAGGTAATAAGATTTCCCTTTCACTGGCTGTTCGACCACTGGTTGCACACATGGAATACATACCACGTACACTGTGATTCTATGGAGTGGTCTGACTCTGTGATAATTGCTGTCAATGCCTGCGTGTCAGGTTCTGCTGTTATCCAGGCCCGGTATCCGCCGCCAGTGCTGTCGTCCGCGCAATTTACGAACACCGGAGCTCAGGTATTGAAGTACTGTTGGTTTCGAGATGTTCCTGAAGAGGACAAACCTCAGAATAAAATCCAGTCCGCTTTTACGCCTGTGGCATCCGGAGGTTTCAATACCACACAACCTAGACCTGCTTGCGTGTTAGCTTGAAAAACGTTCGACATTGGCACTGCTGACACTTTCACCCTGGCCATACGGGTGTGAAGACACACCACAGCCAACGGATAAAGGACCGACCACTGATCACAAAATTAACTTTCTTGGTATATTCTGGTTCTGTTCGTTGTTGTTGTTGTTGGCAGTGGTAGTGGCGATGATGTTGTTTTATATGTTGGTGGTAGTATTGTTGTTGTTGTTGTTGTTGTTGTTGTTGTTCTTCTTCTTCTTCTTCTTTTTCCTGTTCTTGTTCTTGTTTTGGGTGATTAATTTGTTCATATTCCTGTTCTTGCCCACGTTGATGTTCATGCTCTCGTTCATGTTCTGTTAATAGTTGTTGCTGTTCGTGATCTTTATATTTCTTGTTCTCGATTATACTGTATGTCCCTCCCGGCAAACCTCAGCTGAAACCTCCACGACTCACTCTTAGGCAGCAAAAAGAAGAAAACCCCGATGAGGGGAAGCAAACAGGGAATCTATGCTTCATGAACTCTGTTGGCACACCTATTGCGGTAGGCACATAACCACGAAACACGCTCCGGCTGTGACGCATTCGAGTGGGACCGAGTGCCGTAAGAAATCGCCCTAGAGAGGCTCTGAACTAGGTGATCACTTCAGTAGGGGACCGCCCTGAACGTTTGGCCTGCAGTACACCGCTACGTGCCGAAACAAGGACCGTTCACCTATTTATATATTTTGATGGCGAACGTGATGCTTAGGGAGATAATGGTTCAGCAGTAGTATACATGGCCGCAGAGTTGTGACTATCCCCAACTTTTGTCGCGGTTCTTTTCGGCAAACGTTGTGGCCCCTGGTCTCGCAGAACTCGCCTTTCATATCTATTCCCGATATGTTGCCACTCGTCGCAACCAAACCTCGGTCGTACGTACGAGTTCGTTAGAGGATCACTGTTGGGACGGTGCACCCACGGAGAAGAGGTGGCACATCAAAGGAAACTGCCACCGTACAGAGGACAGCTGCGT
>JBDWQI010000135.1:0-3828 GCA_039986635.1 Sulfitobacter sp. | reverse complement strand
TACCGTCACTTCGACACAGCCATAGTATCCCTCGGTATCTTCCAATTACGTCCGACCAACAACGATAGAGAGCAGGTGCGCATCATTGTGTGGAGGAGGAAGGAGGCCGCAGTGGTGTCTATATCGTAAGGCAGACGTGTGAGGTCGTCCGCGTGTACGAGCGATTGGTATGCTGTGCCAAATATAGTGGTTGAGAGTTAGCCCGGTGGGGGCTACTGCCACCGCGACGCTGCGAAAGTCAGACACGTTGCATCAGTGGCGTTGTGTTGGTATGGTCACTCGTAATCACTTCGAGACGATTTTATCTTGTGAGCATTCAGTAGTATATCAATCCGACAAATCTCTGGGTCATGATATACCAACTGCGACCTTCCAACCAGTTGTGGAGGTCCCACTGCAGCTGTTGTTCACCAACGAGCCACACGAGAGCGCCCGACACAGCCTTGTCCATCATGAATTAACCTCGATCCCGGGCAAAATCGATGCGTGGTCTTGAAACCGCAGATATGACACAGCCATGCCGATAGTGAGTTAACCGCGAGCAGCGAAAACACAACCAGCGGTATAAAAACCTCATCTGTGAAACCCCCATACGCAACTCCCGCACTAAAAAAGAGACGTTTGCACCTATTGTCTGCCGTAATGTTCCTTCCGCATCCCGGTTGACTGCGTTAAGGAACTCAACCGGATTAGTGCAGGGTGAAGCCGAAATATATGTCGACTGTCGACCCACCGTTGCTCCCCGCGCCCCAGTATGGACGAGATTCGTAGGTGGTATTCCGACGTTTGGTGCATGAGTCCCGTTTGAGTGCTGTACGGAACTGCACCCGACGAGCGCGGCGTCTCTCTTGAACGCGAAGGTTGTGGTCTGGCGACCCCCGGTGAGACTCCCTCGGCCCTAATTTGACGTATTCAGCAAGTGTTTACGTAGTGACATATAGCTCTAGATCGTCCCGTCCGTGTTTCACTCCTGCTACATGCATCTAAAATGCAATGATGAGACCGTTCCGCTGAAAACTGTTGTCGTGAGTTACATGACATATTCCGTTCCTACCGTAGCAGTAGACAAGAATAAGTGCACTTCACTACAGCGTTGTCAGCTACTGTTCGGGCGCTCATTGATCCTCGCACCCAGTCCGCCTGTGTTGCCTCAATCGATCGCAACGTTTCCGCTGCCTCTTCCGAAACCTGGATGTCTTGAAAAGCTTGGTGTGACTGCTCCGTGTATGTCGAGTATTTGAGCCAGTGGGGTCCCCTCTAATACTAGAAGGCCGTCAGTATTACAGGAAGCACCGTTCTCGTCGCTCGGAATGACGCGGACGGTACTCTCCTCTCTTATCATCGGTAATTATCCCTTAACGTCTGTTCCATGGCTTTGCGTTGGTGATTGTTTGGGCAGTGATCAGGCGGGCACTTAATGTTCAAGTGATTTTAGGTCCCAACTCGTGAAGCCACCTAATTGCATTGACTCGTTTTATTTGTCGATCTCGATTCCGCTGTTGCTGAGCTAACCACACACCTCTAAAATCAGCACGTGGGCCGCATACGAAACAGCGTATGCATTGACGAAAACTGGGTATTTCGTGTTCAAGGGCTACGAGTAATTGCAACCGCAACGTACATGTAATCGAATCGAGTTTCGCATAGCTGTTGCTGCTGATACGATGTTAAACATAGCGTTAGGTCCGTGAACTAAGCACACGATCAAATGGTTGAAGCTAGTACCAGGTGCAGCGAGTGCGTACTGCAAAGCCACAGCATCTAATACCCACAAATATGGCAGGAATCTGGCAGACACTACAGCTAAAGAAGCACGGAAACCTTCCAGCAAGATCGTATCACTTATGGCGTACCGACATGCCTCGAGATCTGTCCGATGGCACCAGGAATTGCCTCAACTTGGTGGTCTGGTTGGATTAGTGCGGCGAACAAAACGGGCCAAGCAGCGCATCTCGACCAAGTACGGCAAGACAACACTGCAAAGTTATGTCACTATCCAAAGTCCGGAAGAATGACTAAAAGCTCGTACCAGGTACAATTATGAACCAAAACAAAACTAGGCATGCTTATTGTAAGGGTTAGTATCTCAACCACGAAAGCATCTCGTGAAATATCAGAAATCCCGAAGTTGCCGTTCGCCAAAGGTATTGTGCGTACAACGCAATACACGTACATAGGCTTCTTTCTCAACACCAACAAGTACCACAACCTGAGGACAGCAGCACCAACGATGTAAATACGTTTGCTAAGCGCCCCCTGCGGTTACGAAGAGGGAGATGAGCACGCCTATCGCGGCTGGAAGGCACGGGCGGAGGTCGACGTCGACGTATCAACCCCTTCCGTGAACAACAAATGACACGATATAAAGAAAAACACTCTCACGGGGCAGGAGGAGTACATCTCGAGAAACATTAGCAGCTTGGTTCAGAAGGCAGCTCTTGAACACAGGCTTCTAGTCAGTGCGCCTGAAAACTTCGAACTCACGTGCAGTAGTGTGGTATGACATCACGTGGGCAAGAAATCGGAATGCGCTGGAGATCAAGCATGGTGTCACGGAAGTCACCACCCGCCATGAGCTATAAGATGAACTTGTCACGATCTTAGAGACTACACTTTCTAAATTAAAAAATCGTTTCAACCTAAAGAACGTTGTTTCCGATAGATTCGTGACGTTTGCATTCCTGGGGCAGACCGCCGACACATGGAAAGCGTACAAACGGAAAGGAAGGGGCGATAATTTTCAACACGTTTGCAAGGGCAATGGAAAATCCGGAGGTAGTTCATCAGAGGGAAGCATCGACAAGGGCATGGAATCCTGGAATGGATTGCGATACCTCTTCGTTTCCTGGCACGGGCACTACCATTGATATTGCTGCAGCTAAATCGTGCTATAAGGATACGACTGCTCATGACCCCATCAGCTTCGAATTCATTGCACCGCCATCAATGTTTCGCTATTTCCGTCAACAACTATCTTTCCCACATCTGCTCAGCGTCCCTCGCAACTCAGTTATCATCACGTACATCAACTTCTCGCTGACTAACGTGTAGTAGCGACTTTAGCCAACCCGAACACATAGCCTTCGACGCGTCGATGATCGAGATAGCATATTTCCACAAAAACAATTCTGACCGACGGGGTTCCTTAGCCCTAAATCGTGGGAATGTCAATCTTGTTTCGTAAAATGATGTACTTCCTATACTTGGGCCGTTGGATTACTCATGGGGACGTACTTTGCTTTTTGCTGATATCAGTTTTCGGGTGAAGTATGGAGCTCCTTAAAGTCAAGTCAGGAGCCTCAGAACAAATAGGTTAGACCTCTATCGTAGAACGTCTCCTTCACCCGATCAATACAACGACGCAAACACGCTTGACAGCATTATTATCAATATCGTGTCATCATCACTATAACTGTCATCGTCTACTGAAGGCCTCGACTACTGCTGCAACGACTGTATTCTTGCAGCATCGACTAGCTCAGCAACGACTACTACAGTATTGACTACTCTATCAGCAGCGACTTATACACCAAACACTACTACATACAGCAAATGCTACTACTGTAACGCCACGGCAAAACCCGAACACATGGCACCAGCTTCATGACTGCTATTGTTTCGTGCATGGGCGACCACCACCGCGCCGACGGCAGGACCAGCAGCAAATTCATCAGTTTCATCACCTGCTGCAACTTCACCAGCCGATTCAGATTCACCAACTGCATCAACTTCATCATGCGTATCAACTACCAGATACGTCAGTATATATATATACAAACATTAACCTCATCAACCTTATCAGTTGCATCAGCTCCATCATGTTCATCA
>JBDWQI010000134.1:0-2541 GCA_039986635.1 Sulfitobacter sp. | reverse complement strand
AGTAAGTCTGTAGTATGTCGAGTTTGAGTGGTACCTCGAGGGTTTGGCGCACTAGTTCACATCGTGTTCCTGCGAGCATACAGCAGGTACACGTGTGCTCGCATATTCGTTTTGTTTCTGTGTTTGCGATGTTTGTCCTATAGGTATTAATGCATACTGGTAACATTTTTCCAATAATACCCCAGGTATTGATGAATGATCTGCCATTTATGACAAAGTCCATGTAAAATCGCCGTATACCGCTTCTGCTGCTGTTAGTATTATGATGCCGTACAACAGACGTCGTAGCACATAAACCGAAACAAAGAAACACAGGTAGCAGTAAGCACGCCATACCAGGTAACATGAAGCCAGCGACCCAAAATCGACTGCATGGCCTCAGTTCGTAAAAATACCCAATAAAAAAATGACTCAACGACATTTATTATACCATGCATTGCACTCGTACCAACCACCAACCCCACAACCCCACGTCCGAACCTCCGTCTCCAGCTCCCTACCCCACATATGCAACGCTTGTCTTCTGCCGAGGGTTCAATTGGTCGCGGGATGGACAGTATCTTTCAACTCCGTAGGGCGAGGATGCAGTGGGGAGTCGTATCGGGTGCGTAGCTTCAGTGTCAAAAATCAGGCCAGCTCGGACCACCTCCTCCACGTCGCCACCAAAGACAATACTGTTGTGAGTCTGATGAAACCTTGCCCGCAATCATGTTAGAAGCGACAGCGTGGTACGTGATATTTCTCGCGTGTCCAACCGCGGGATAGGACCGAGTGGAAAACAGGAACATCTGCGTGTACGAACCCGCATTAGGTGATTGACGCAGGACTTCATGCATGTATTCAAGAGTACCTCACTGAAACCGCAGGACTATTAGCGAATAACCACCAGCGGAGATTCTGCAAGCATCTGAAAAGTGCGGTGGGATTGGAAGGGGATACAGCGACAATCGAGCAGTTCGTTAAGGACGAGGATAGCACGCTGTTCCGGTATACAGCGTGAACTCGTGACCCGTGCTCGGGGTTCTACCACATACACTATGACACGAAAAAGCTGAACATTAATCTCAATCATCGACCTCTCGCCACTGCGGCCGGTTAAACTCTCGATGGACGACCATCCATGGACGCGACAACGAAAGCACTTAGGGCATATCAAATGCGAACGGTGTTCGGCCAAATGATTTCCCGGCCAAAATCCACAAATATGACCACTGAGCATTCGCCCAGTGCTTATACAACATAATTCCCAACGTTTGGGTGACAGGAGAGGGCCCCCAGCAAATGGAATTATGCGATCGTCCAGGCCCTTCACACAACCACGAACCGAAGCGAATGGAAAAAATCGATAGGGATTCTGCTAGTTGCCCACGAAAGCTAAGGATTGTAGAATCTCGTCGCTTCCCGCCTTAGCATCAAATGCGAGACCAGGGTAGTACTCACGAAAGAGCCGCGCGGCTTCCGCCTCGTAAGATCAACGATTGATATTTTGGTCGTCGTGCGCCGCTTGAAAGGGCTTGGACAACGGAGAAAAACGCCCCAGAACGCGTGCTTTATCGGTCTGCAGAACACGTTCGTCTCTGTCGACCGACACCTGCAGTGGGAGGTACCTACAGGTTTTGTTACGTCAACCAAGTCGCTTACAATTGTCTGCAATTTCCACGAAGCCATAGAGGCTCGCGCCCGTGCGCATGACGGAAATACTCGACATCACGGAAGCGCTGCGGCAAAGCAGCGTGCTGTTTCTGTTGTTCATCAACGGGCTCTTCGCTGCTGCGTTAGAAGCCATACTGGTACGCTTCAGCAAAGACAAAGCCATTGTCAAGTTTTGTTTTTACCCCAAGAATGCTGGAGCAGTCGGAACAGAGAAGCAGGACCCGTCGGCATGTGTGCAAAGAGCTGTAATGCGTATGTTGTAAGCGGATGACGCAGGAACAGTCTCGACGTCACCCGGAGGCCTTGCTAAAATGATGAGAGTAATCGTAGGTGCCTTCAACGCCATGAGCCTCATTTTATAAAAACCGAAGACAGAGACATGATTATATCAACATCAGACCAGACAACCCTCGCAGAAAAGTCATACATAATAGCAAGCGGCCCAGTTCCTTTACCCAGGTAGCGTCATCCACCGGACCGCCGACCGTATGATCGAAATCGACAAAAGGATATCTCTGATGTCGTGATCTCTCCATCGCTTCGGCCCAGAGTTGTATGATTTGGATGGCCGAACTTTAGCCTGAAGGGCCTACTTCTTGAAGCAGAGGTGAGTAAGATCCTGCTGTAGCGGTTCGTGACGTTGACCCTAAAGTGAACACTTTGCCAAGCTTTCACCGACTCACCACCAAGTTTTCTTCGGAGGCTTTCGCTTCCAGGGTCAACGACGTATTTTCCACGCTCTCTTCTCTTACGCAAAAACCCTCATGATGACACGTTGCGAGAACATCGGAACAATTACCAGTAGTATGTGGCTCGTTTTGCCGAGGCTGTGGAACGGCGAAGCACAGAGCGATCACTCAGTCGGGTAATGTTCGGGACGATGGCTGG
>JBDWQI010000133.1:0-6660 GCA_039986635.1 Sulfitobacter sp. | reverse complement strand
TACCGTCCCTATTACTGCTGACACTGCAATATGGCGAAGAAAACCTGATTAACGATTTGCCTTCAGAACGTTACCCTGCGGCAATGTCGAGGTGTATATTAAATATTTCTATTGGACAACAACAGGTTCCAAGCTGCTTGTGGAAGATGTGCATGCGATGGTTTTACCATACCTTCCGTAAAGAAAGTGCAGCTCATGAAGATGTGTTATTCAGGCCTTGCGCAGGCCACGGGCGATTGCTTGGGCGATCATCCCAAATCGTTTGAGTGAATACCCGAAACTCTAAAACTTCCGGTTCCGTATATCCACCTACAGGTGCCATTTGTTCATCTCTATGTAAGATCGTGACCCTCTATGCTGATTTGGATGGCAACTATGCCAGAGACGGGGACCGGAAGGGTGCAAAATAGGCGTCAAGTGTCAGTGCGTAGGTACGCAAAAGGTTTGGACATCCATTGTGAAACGCCTAGAATAAAATGTCGACCAACTTTACATCGAGGATGGCCAACTACCATGCAACCTACGCAAAGTGGGATTTATATCCGCCCACCGCTCTTGAACCGCCGTTTACTAGACTTTGTGTGTTACCAAGGTGGTCACATCAGTATCGCTTATATACACTCCCTCGCTGACCTCAATCGACAAATGCTCTAGAGAAATGCTGATGACTATTAATAAGCAACGATATGAAAGTATTGCTGAGCCTTACATGCGGTTTCGAGAGCAACGACATAAAAGCATTGCTGAGCCTTACATGAGGTTTCGAGGGACCAAACACAGCGAATGGCACATTTATAGCTACAATCCGTTACATTGGACGCGATTCATGCCCTCATGACTAGACTTGTATATGTCCGACAAAAATATCAACAACAGAACGACCCTTGATCCTTGGTGGACCGCCGTCCCGTTTTGGGGACAAACTAGTACGTGGCTAAAGTTCTTCAAAGGTCGAATTCCTTCCGTCAAATCAGATATGTACTGCTTGCGTGGCGAAGTGGGAATTAGGCGTATTTTCATTCACTGCTATAGGCAAAGAACTCGAGTACATAACGAGTGCTGCTGGAGGTTTCAAAAACAAAACTGATATCTGTGATTTATATACCCCCACAGCAGTTGGAAAAAAAAATGCCTTACAATCCCAAGAATGGCCGATTAAAACCCGCCAGCCCAAACACTGCTTGGCCACAAAACCGTCCGAACGCGTTGCCGTCCGACCCCACATGATTGATGAGGTTTGGTTGTTTCGGCTGTGCTAGATGTTTGTTTGCCTTGGCACCGGACTACCTACGTCCCGTTCACTTCGGTATGTGACAATGTTCAAGATGATATTCAGTACCTTTTTGACATGCGTATGAATGTACGGGATATGTTCTGCATCTTTCACGGTAGCGCGACGGAACGGTCAGTGTATCTACCGAACTAAGGGGTAGAAGGGCAACGGGTAAGGATGTGTAAGAGAAGCGTAAAAACAACTCACACACCAAATGTCACACGGGTGTCATCTCAAACGATGTTCACACTGAAAATACACTACTACTGTGACAACATTGCGACCTGTACAGGTTGTGATGACGATCCACGATTAACATACCATGTCAACAGTGCAAATCGTGGAGAAATTTACACATTGAATCCGAGTGTATTTGAACATGTAAATACGTGGTCGATGATACCCTCGTTCTTAGTTCAAGCATTGCGTCGTTAGTCGGCGAAACATTGGCCCGCGTGGCAATGGTCCAGAGAATAAAACAATTATAGTGATTATTATCACAACTGTTCGCGTCAATTACAGGAGCTCCAGCCCCTCCGACAAATGTTTGGTTGTTTTTTGCATTTACTGACGATGGACCACAGCGATAGTATACACATTCCGGCAAAAATCTACGACGAAGAAAAGTACTCATATATTGCCGTGGTCTGGGCGAAGAGAGACATCGCACGGTGAAGGGGGAACGGAGGTGGCATTGTTGCGACCTCGATCAAAGTTCATTGGAGTTATCTTGTACTTTTTGGAACGTATGTCGGTGTGAGTTTAGATTTGCAGGGTCTCTTGGCACCAAGTGGCCCAATGACAGCATGGGGGCATCACTCGATAGGTTGTGCGCCGGTCCGCCATCGAACGAAAGTTGTATAGTGTTTTCTGTAGATGGTGAGCAATCGAACAATCGGTATTTACGCGAGCCGCAAGTAGTGTGGGTGGAGAACTTGATGCGCAAAGCGAGGTTCTCTTTTTCCTTCAGTATCATTTCACGCTGCCAACGATAACTTTGGAATAGACGAGGTGTCGTGCTTTGGTGCAGAATAGAGTCGCCCGCGCGGTGAGAGCTCTCTCACGGCGGCGCCTATCCCTCGGATTGAAATATTCGCGCAAACAAATAGTGTTAAGCCTGTAGGATGGGTGGAAAAATCTGTCAATCTCCTGCACCTATTAGCCTGTCCCCGCAGGGTTCATCACATTGATCGATTCGTGCGTTCTAGGTGTGACTAAATCCAAAACAATGTGGATTCATAACGTTGTACCACATTTTTTTTCCTTTGGTCGGGTCGCGATTTTACTTGGATATTTCCAGGCGCGTACTAATACTGAACTTGAGAAGGTCAAGTTCTATCACAGACAATGGGAGAAGCTCATTGGACGGAGCAGAGATGTTGACGGGGGCGAGTGAAAGGACGAATGCACCATGTCGCTGTCGTTCGGTTGTTGGTGCACGAACACAATCCCATGATACATCTACATTGGCCATCGTCTTTCATCTTCTGGCATTTCTTCTTGCAGCCATATACCGGGACACGGAGCAGAAACGAGTAATGACACCCTTCACCGATGACGTATTGGTAAACAGTAGGCCTGATACAATCGGCAATATGGACGCGTTAATGTCTGCTCGTATGGATAGCCAGGCGCTGGTATTAAATTGTCGTGTCTAGACGCGATGTGATTAATACCATTCTTCTGATATGTAACTAAACACAATTGTTTTCGCACGAGTCGTGAAGCGCGTTTAGTACCATGGGCAGCAGCGGAAATGCGCAGGATTTGGGTGATTACAGTGTCCGAGGGACCGTGCGGACGATCGTCTTCAACTTCGGTTCAACAGGCCCTTGGTATGTCGGCTGATTTTGTCGAAAACGCAGGTTAAGTTTCACAACGCGTTTTTTTCGCTCGCGTACGCAAAACGTGTATCAGGGTGTTTGCGGCCTGCGGGAACGCGACTGTAAGACATGTCGGAAACTCGTTTTCCCCTGATCACACTCATCACCATTTCCACACTCAATAACATGTCTAATGCTCGTTTAACGACCGTGCACACAAAAGCCAATCCACCAACGACGGTCCTCGGTTTATCAAACAGCATTTAAATAAACTTGTCAGTTACAAATTTGTCACGAGGTTCGTGATGCAACATGATGCCAGCTCTTCAAAAATCTTTACCACGATGATAATTGAAACGCCCCAATTGTTTCCTCTCTTACCTCCGACCTCGGCCGAGTTGTTGAGGAATAGGGCATGATTATACCTATTGTTTCCGTAGTCGTAGATGTCGTCTATGTAGATATTCGAGAGACTTGCAGAAATGGCACCTGCGGGTAGAGAAACGGGAGGGGGTAGCGACAATGTTTGATCACCGAATGAGCGATCGCCGATGGCCTCAAAGGGAGCTATCCTTGTCATCCGAACGGATGGCAAGTTTGGTGAAGTTAATGAAACAGCTTGGCGTGGTGCAAATGGCAGCGACAACGACATTGTAAGGATGACACACTGGGCAGAAAGCGATACCATGTGATATAGTTCAAACCATTGGCACAATGCTGTTTCTCTATCAGAGAAAACGTTCGTGCAGACACTTTTTTCAATGTGGAGTAAAAACCATACGTGGAGTAAAACGTTCGTGAAGTGCACGTCTGTGTTTCTGACAGGGCAACGCCCGAGATGCGAAGTATCCAATCGAAGTATTAAACTATCCCAGCGGCGACATATGGTATACGAACATTGAAGATGCGTGTCCTGGAACCGAAACGCACACGTTGAGCCTACATAATACCTACAGACACAGTATGCAGTATTCGAGTTTGGTTTCAAAGCGCTTGGCTGATGGCATTGCTACTCGTACCGATGTCCAACTGGAGAGGATATATGATTATCAAAGCGAGTTCAGGCCGTATTTTGGTTCTGTACTCGAACAAGGTGTTTTCGGATGTCGTCTAACGTGCACACGTGAAACCTTGTAACATTGAGGCGAGCTGGAGATATGGACTCGTACGCGATGGTGAAACTGATGCAAACACGAAAAAGTTTATATATAGTTTGGCAGAATATTTGACGACAGTTAAAATTGTTGATTAGCATATTTTCGTCGGACGCAGTCGATTCGACGGAGGTTGGAAAACTTGCCTCTGATGCGGACCCGACAAGTATACAGTAGTGGTTTTGGGCGTAATGAGTCAGTCACATCGGTTCCATTGTATGCCCGTAGATAGGTTCGCAAAAAGTACAGCGTCACTCCCACTATTTTGCACAACCTGAAATCGGACACAGGGTATATATTGTGTGACAACATTCGAGCACTTCAATTGGTGCAAGGCAAGGCCTATCGCCCGAGGCTTTGCACTGCCCGTTTGCAAGTTTAGGTTTTCATCAACAATACAACACGATGCTGAAACATAACAAGGAGGGATTCGCCGCGGCGGGCTGACGCCATATGAACCCTCCGCGTACGCCCCGAATGCCTGGAGGGTGCAAGTAGGCTAATCGAGGTTGTAAATGCCACAGTCTCTGTCAAGCGGCACGGCACGACAAAACAAATTCTACATCAAGTGTGAGTGAAGAGAAACAAGACACTGTCATCATACTGCATTAACGCGCAAAACAAAACTCTTGCCACTAAGAACATTATTCTCTATTGGTACAATGTGTCAATCAATTGAACAAAACGTATTCCGCGGCGTTAGCCACAAGACCTCGAAATTTCGAGAATGACCGTCAGGTATCGTCCGTATTGGGTTGGTCTGACGTTTCCGCTCTTGCGTCTACTACATTATGCTGTTTTTACCTGCAATTATCTGTACAACAGCAGCTACTTCGCTCGTTATACCGTGCCACAAGGATATAGTTTGTACGTTTGTCTGCCTGCGTCGTGCATGCTTGTAGGAGACGATATTATTGCGCTACTTTTGTTGTCAGCAAGAACCAGCAGCAGTAGAGCAAATGCACACGGCGATAAATGGATGCCTTGCAATCAGAAACACAAAACGTAAACGAGTGCGAGATGTGCACACTTAACGTCGTGCTCAGAGCGTCAATGGAGTGAGCTAAGACACATGATATGCAGTAAATTTCCCCAGATAGACTGATGCCTTTCGATATATGGCCGTAAGTACGCGATATTGGAATACATTACGGTGAAAAAAAATCCAAACTAGCATTTGCTCGCGGTACGCAATGCGAGTTCCTCTTGGCATGGTGGGGAGGGGCGAGAAAGGCGATGCATATCGAGCAAACAAGGCACCGAGAGATGAAACCCATCTCGACTAGGGTGTCATTGGTCTCCAATCGACTTTCAAGGCGCTCTGAGAGGTGATCGCATGCGTCACAACACCTACATTTCTACTTGATGCTGAATACAGATAAATCCATTTATACTTCGGGCATTCGAATGGGCCGCCTGCATCAAACAAATTGACATGCCTATACAATACGAATGCAAAACATTGAAGTGACTGATACATCCTCAAAAACACGAGTTAAAGCCCCTGCCTCCATCCCACGCTATACACCAGAATATATCTATACGCAATACCGGTACGTATTCAGAGTGTACATCGCATGGTTCGGTAGAAAAGGCAAGCATCAGCTCGTATTTGTTTACCAAGCTATTTGAAATTTTTTGAATCTACGCAGAACTTGTACCAGGTACGTACGAGTATAAACGTATGGTCGGCTTGATCGCTTGGCGTATCATCGATTATCCCGTTTAGGACTACAGTGCTGTTTTTGTGGGAAACTCACTTTGAATTGCAAGTACTCGGTAACCAAAACGGGAATGCAGTTGTCGTACTGGGTATGTATACTTGTATGTGTTAGGAGACATAATCGAAGTACCGTGAACATTCGTTTGGGACTCGGCATCCCAATCTAATAACCTTATTGCTGCTTCTCTCACCACCGAAAACAGCTGAGTTGTTTGCGAAGAAAGCGTCGCCGTAAATGTAGACGTGTGATAGATCGGCAAATATTGCACCTGCAGAAAAACACGGAAACCGGTCGGTATTTAAATCAATGGATTCGTAGCAATGTACGATCACCGTCGAGGCAACTTAAGTAAACGAAATCTTCCATTATATCGCGTTGAAATGGTGGAGGGCACTGGCACTCGATTGAAAGGACATTCTTGGAGATGATGCGTTAACAACTCTGCCCTCACCTATATTAAGTACATCGTTATCACGCAGCGTGGTGTGGCCACAGCATCAATAGTTGAGAGTATGCTAAAATATGTTGACTGCGCACAGCTCTCAATTGCAGCAGCAGGACGGACCAAAAATCGATCGTTTTCCGCCGCCGTCGGCAGACAGAAGCTGTTGAATGACCGCCTTGGTGCGTCGTGGTTCGTGTTCAATGTGGATATAAATGTGATGCGGAGACCGCTCTAGGGTAGT
>JBDWQI010000132.1:0-4494 GCA_039986635.1 Sulfitobacter sp. | reverse complement strand
TGTGGTACGGTACCCGATACGATCTAATGCCTCGTCGCATATAGAGGGGGCCAATTCCAAATGAAATAATAATCCTTGTCTTCACTTCTATTTACGGGTTTTCGAAACTAGGCATACACGGATTTGACGGCGCAGCTTTACAGCCAATATCTTAGTATCGCTCCCAACCCCATCCTCTACGAAATATCTCACCTCCTTGAAAATATGCCCAATTGTCCGCGAACGAAGTGTTGCCGTCTATATTCACCACTGAAGCATCCACATATATTGCACCTGCGCGTGGGCGATGATTATTGTGATTCTTGTATTTAGACTATTTCGTAGAAACCGTGTGTATATCCTTTTCTCGTTCCGCGTGTTTGAGCAAACTTGGTGAGGTGTTTTCAGTTATGACAACGATACTGCAAAAAGTCGGGACGGGGCAGCAAGCGTAGGCAGAAAGGGTATGTGAAACACCCACTGGGGGCGAGTACTTTCAATTATGGCGCACCCACTTATTGGCAGGCGACAAAATATGCCAAACACCGCGAGTGTACTGACCGACGCTTTTCACAACCACAGAGCTGGGAGCGGGCACGCGTATTCGCCTGAGGGTATAGAAACTAGGCATGAGCTGGTGAGCAATCAAAATGGCATCAAATCCACTGAAAAGCTGCTGGGCTTCTTCGATGTGTCGCTGAAATATCAGTTGTGGGAGCCCTGTTTCTTGGACGTTATCTTGGACACGTTCAACGTGTCAAGTATGTCCTTCGCAAGATTCGCCCTAGGAAATATAGCATGCGTGTTCCCTATTGAGTTCAATGTGTGCAGACGTTTGTGTTGATTGGGTTCGGGATTCGGGACTATCAGTGTTCGGGTATGAACGATACATGGCTGGGCGCTACACTTATTCATTCCGAAGACTTCTTGCCATCAGTTGTTTCGTTAAGATACAGTGGTTAACCACAACAATGATTGGTATTACTTGGATAAGACGTATGTAACAAGTTTAACTATTGCGAGCACTCATCACATATGCCTTTGGACTCAGCAAACTCACGAGCCGCATTTCAAAATCCCCAATAAATGATTACCCTTCTAGGCGTGCTCGCTAGATGCTGTGGTTTCTGCAACGGCCAACAGTTACTTGAACAAGGTCGCTGTTCGAGCACAACCGCGTATACATTTTGTGTTGTTGCTAGTGTTATCATTAATGGCAAAGCTTTCAACATGAAAACTCAATGCGCAGGGACGGGCAGTAAAACCGCAACTGGGTTTTAAAAATGTCAGAACGGGGGGGAGGACTCCTGTTCAAAGTTTCGACCAAGAAGCGGGAAAACGTACGAAGGGTGAACCAACCAAATCGAAAGATGGTTGAGGTAGGGTTGTAAGCGTTCCCCTGGAATACGGGGTTGACAGAGAAGCAGCATGCCCTGCTGAAGCGATCATACCTGTTGGGTGTAGCCGTACACGACGATTTCGGCTCAGCATAGTTTGTTTCCACTGTGTAGTCGAGAGTTCATCACCCCTATGAGACGATTCTAACGTACTGTGTACGAGTCGGCAGAGCGGGGATTCTCGGTCGACGCCACAATACCAAATACCCATCGAATCGCACACATAATGCGCAACTAAGGAAGATCCCGTCGACCGTTTGCTTACGTTCAAGAGTGTTTAGCTTCCAGACAGCAGGTCGATGAACACAAGACATTTGAAGCTTCGGGTAGGCAGGATACAACACCTGTACTCGACAAGGGTTGATGCGGAGTGCCCAACAAACCTGTTCATAAGTATTACAGCAGGTAGCGAAGCTCGTACCTAGAGTTGGTAAAGGTTCGGTAACGTATAAGGTCGCTTTAACGTCGTACCCACTGTGTCCGTATTGTTTTCCTGACAGCCGGATACGTTAATGCGGCGTACCAAAAACTAGGTGAACGTTACGAGCTGGGCCAGCCATGAAGCGCACGGTCAATGATGGAGCGACTACCAATTAAGACTTGGAATTTGGAGGCACTGACCCTTAACTATCAGTGCATTTGGAAAAAAATATGTGTAAACTACATAATGATATTTTAATAGTTCGACTCCAGACTCATCGATATATCGGCCAAAACTCAACACCTACTTTTTACACAAAATTCCGAAATAAAATGGTCGTTGCCGATCAAGGCGAAAGTGATGGAGACGTTACTGGAGATGCAGAGAAAACATCGACGTCAGTTTCATTGCCACATTAGTTGCGGTGATGGTATCACCTCCTGATCTATAGGGTAATCCTTATAACACGCCTCTCTCCTCTGAACAGCGGGATCTTTGGGTCTCCGAAACCGTATACGTCTGTACGCTGACCTACTCGCTTCATTTCGTTACCTGGAGAACCAGGGGGATGCGTTTGTAGAGATTCACGCACGAGCGTTGCTACAAACGAAACACTCGAAGTGATGTTCGAACCCTTGAAGTCAAACGTGACGTTGTTACCTATTAAAACTGAGCAAGGGGGGTAAAATATCAATCGATAGTCCTGCGGACGACGCCAAACTTGATGGTAGTATCTACTACTGAGCTATAGGGGTGAAAGATCGATCGATTACCCAGTCCGGGGTAATCCTTAGAACATTGCCCATCACGAGATATGACCAAACACAAAATTCATCACCTTAAATTAAGTGTTCCGAGAAAAATAGCATTTACTGCGATGCATCGCATAATTTTTCGAATTTCGATCTGAAATGTTTACATCATATTTAATTTGTGACGCCGGCGCAAAATTATGTTGTCCCTATCTTCTTGTTTTTTCCCCTTTTTAAAAGAGTTCAGGAAGTTTCTATTTTTTAGGTTTTTTTTCGGTCATATCTCACCAACAAAAAACACATCAAAAGCCCGGAAAGACACGTCTCGGTTGGTGCATGGACAACACCGTGTCAACATTTCAAGCCCAACTGCGTAAAATTGGGCGCTGCATGGCCGACCTCTTGAGTCGACAGGGTCTTGGCTGGCCCAGCTCATACGATGTGTATGAGGTTCAAAACAAGGGTTAGATATCGGGGCAACACCCAACATGACGTAGGTGAAAGATAGATAAGAAGCGCAAGCCTAATCGTGACTTCAGTGACGTAGTAGTGACGAGATTAACGTCGCACGCGTATCCGGGGAGTTTCCGAAGATCATTTTAGATACCTTGGTAACGTTTGGGCGGCGTACCTATCGTAACAAAAACGCCGCAAAAATATTGGAGCGGTACTCATGTCAGAGCCATCCCACAGTAGGGGTGTTCCCGACGTTCCTGAGCCCCTCACATTAGGAACTCAATATCTCACCCGATACAATACTTGGAAGAAATTCGTTCGGGCCATCCGACCGGCACTTGTATGGGGCTAAACCGAATATACAAGTAAATTTTTCATCCTAGCTGGTAGTTCCTCACTTAAGGAACTCAATTGGTCAGAAACCTTTCGCCCCAAAGGTGCAACCCCTACCGTGGGGTGACTCGTCACCTACCAGAATATATTCTGTAGGTATCACCGTTCCTAGGTACCGCGTTTACGTTGGGGTAGTGGTACGCACTTGGGTGTTTCACCTGGGTATACCCAACTATGTACCGTACAGCAATAAAACTCCACGTTTCTGCTGTCGAACAGCGGCGACAACAGTAAAGGGTGAAATTAACAACAGATCAAATCAAATGTTGCTGTATGTTGCACGTTTTCTGATGCGAAAATAAACGACAGTAGAACGACTATAGTGGGGAGGAAACCCTATTCCCACTACCCCCAGTCATGATTGCTGGAGTCAATTCCATGTACCTCAATGGATGAAGCACATCAAAATAGGTAGTTTCGACGGCGTGGCAGAGAGCTATGTGCTGGGGCATATCGTCAAATAAACAAGAGACAATGCATAAACCTGCAAATTGAACAGGGTAATCATATCCCTATATTATGGTCGTGAACTTAAGCGAGTAGCTCTGGCTCGCCCAGGAAATATAAGTTGAAGATTATCGCCCTACCCGTTACAAGGAGAGTAGTGACGCTCGCTTTAGAGCCGACACGGAGACATGATGTCATGTTCACAATGCAGACTAGTGCAGCAACCTTGCGTTGATTCGTTTCTTCCGCAGGACGTAAGCATATCCCAACAACGAAAAGTTCTGAACGAATGCAAGCGATGCTGGCTTTTTTGTTGTTTTTTTGCTATGTGGGGTGGTTTATATTGTCATCGGGTATCGTGGGAATACCGCACCATTGGAGCGAGTGCACGTAACTGCCGTGAAACACGTTTGCATGCTACATACCAATGCGAAAATCGAAATAAAGGAATATCCGCGCATGCACGTATTCTCGTAGTTTTCATTAGTCTAGCAGAACATAAGGGGCCTGTACTGCATCTCGACCGCATGCATCAACTTGACGGAATATGCTGAGTATTGGTAGCAGCGGTTTTCCGGGGCAACAATCTCATAGTAGTTGAGATTACCGAGCAGGCACCGCTAATTGTCGCGTGCTACCAAAAAACATG
>JBDWQI010000131.1:0-43350 GCA_039986635.1 Sulfitobacter sp. | reverse complement strand
TGGGAAAGTACGGTCGTAGCCGCACCATTTGCTCTTCGCTCAGCCAAAAAAGATTACTCATGAAACCCCCTGCAGTTTGCGGGTTTGAATCATGCAGCCGTGACAGCATCAACCAGATTAATGGGTCCTGAGCCTAGCGAAGTCTTGAAATTCCTTCGGAGACAGCCCACTGGCATGAACTAACCGGTGCAGTTTATCACCGCCACTCTGCCACTTTGTCTTGAAAGACCCTGGAACACCGTCATTTTTTGCTCTGTTGATTGCGCTTACAACGAGGTCGGAAACAGGCTGATTTGTCACCAGTTCTACTGAAATTTCACTGATTGGCCTACCTTCTCTAAGCTTAACTGTCTCACGGAAGGCCTTACCCAATCCTCGCATGAGCGACGACGAGGGGTCGATGGATGAAGGCCCATAACATGCCCTCGAAGGCGACCATGATGTTGTCGGTTCGCTCGCTGAATACTTCAGCTGTTGAATCGTGACGCGGTCTGCCGTCTGAATGCTAGTTCCACCGTACAGTAACGTGCAGTCTACGCCGTCCCACTGGTGACCGGAACCGTCAGCGGATGGAACACCCTCCACTGTTACCGCTTCTAGCTTGCTCGTGCTGTCTAACAGCTTCAGGGCCGAACGAACGGCCCAAAGTTCATGATAAACATCACCCGTGTTTGAGCCGCGCGCTCCACCAAAATCCAAATCGCTACTCATTTGACGAAACTTCCTCGATACCGGGTCAATTTGTTTTCATCCGCACGCTAGCACTACACGTTCAGGGAGAAACAGAGCAATCTCGACACTTTTCAATTTGGACAGCCATCGACATGCCGCCCCCTCCGCTGCACTGCAGAACCCCGATCAGAATAAGAATTGACATGGATGGCAGCTTAGGGCCGATTGTGTTGAAAAACTCTTTGCTGCGTCTGCAAATTTCCCGAAACCAGAAATCCGTTCTCCGATCACCGGAATATACCCCAAAACACCTAGTTAATTTTGGAAATTCAGAACGTTATTCCGTCAAATTTGTCCGAAACGCCCGACATGGGAGTTTTTCAACAGAATAGGCCGTTATAAGGAACTTCCATGTTCGACATCTGCCCAGTACTTGTTGACTTCTAATTTGGCCGCTCTTCTTTTGATGTCATCGATCTGAACCGGGCAAAAACCCCATTGATCCACACCGATATTCACGCTGTTGCGCGTGCCGGGCCATTGATCATGAACATGACCGAAGAGCTGTAACGCATCGTCGCGTGCACCTTCCCATGTGATCATAGGATAATGACAAAGAACTAATTTCTGCGTTCCATCGGTAACCCTAGCGATATCTTCGACACTCTCCCACGGCAGAGAAACTATCGCCTCATCGTCATGATTGCCCAAGATCAGATGTTTACGACCCGGTAGACCGTGAAACCAACCTTCAAATTGAGAACTGCTCTCACTCTGGCCGAAGGCAAAATCACCGATGATCCACAGATCATCATCCGGTTGCACGCGAGATTGGAAATTGCCGATGATTTTGGCGTTCATCTCGGCAACCGATGCAAAAGGTCGCTTACAAAATTCAATTATGCGTTTGTGACCGAAGTGGAGATCAGCCGTGTACCAATTTGCCATCTGTTGCTCTCAATAGTTCCGAGCACAATAGGCGTGCGACCCCATCTATCAAGTTCAACTTGTAAAAACGGCCTAATTTCAGAACTATACTCCAATGAATGGAAGTTCATTATGCAATAACGGAAAATTTATGGGCCAATTCACAAATACATAAAAATGTATCACCCACAGCGAGAATGCCCGCAGGAGCCACAAGTCATGCATCCTTCCACCATTCTAAGATCATATTGACCGCAGCTGGAACACGCTTGGCCACGCGAGGAGTCAAGCCCAACAACCTTGGCGTGTGGGTCGCTCTTTAACCCCATGCCCTCGCCCGCAATGAAACCGGTGGCAATCATATGTTGTTCAATCACCCCGCCGATAGCTGCCAGAATGGATGGAATGTATTTGCCCTGCATCCATGCCCCGCCCCTCGGGTCGAACACCGCCTTAAGCTCTTCTACGACAAAAGACACATCTCCGCCCCGACGGAAAACTGCCGATATCATACGAGTCAAAGCCACAGTCCACGCAAAATGTTCCATATTTTTGGAATTGATAAACACCTCAAACGGACGCCGGTGGCCATTCAATACGATGTCATTCACTGTGATATAAAGCGCATGCTCACTGTCCGGCCACTTGACCTTATATGTATTGCCTTCCAACTCCTCGGGGCGGTCGAGAGGTTCAGACATATAGACAACTTCGCCCCCTTCCGTGACCGGAACCGGTTTGTCGGCATTGCTGTCCTCAGAAACAGACAACACTGAACCTGTGATGTCATTGGGACGATACGTCGTGCAGCCTTTGCACCCAGAATCCCAAGCTTCCATGTAAACATCTTTGAAGGCATCAAAACTGATATCTTCTGGGCAATTGATGGTTTTGGAGATCGACGAATCCACCCATTTTTGCGCAGCCGCCTGCATCTTGACATGATCCAGCGGGGCCAGTGTTTGCGCATTCACGAAATGCTGGGGCAAAGGCGCATCCCCCTTCAGGTCACGCCACAACTGCACGGCATAATCAACCACTTCTTCTTCTGTGCGTGCCCCATCTTTTTGCAAGACCTTCCGGGTATAGGCATACGCAAAGACCGGCTCGATCCCTGATGAAACATTGCCAGCATAAAGACTGATTGTACCAGTCGGTGCGATAGACGTCAGCAAGGCATTGCGAATGCCATGGGTGCGAATGGCGTCGCGCACATCTTCATCCATTCGCAGCATCGTGCCCGAAGCGAGATATGCCTCAGCATCAAACAACGCAAACGCGCCTTTCTCTTTGGCAAGCTCAACACTTGCGAGATAAGCCGCCCGTGCGATCTCTTTCAACCATGCTTCTGTCTGTGCCGCAGCCGCATCCGATCCATACCGAAGCCCAAGCATCAACAAAGCATCAGCTAACCCCGTTACCCCCAACCCAATTCTTCTTTTGGCTTGCGCCTCACGTGCCTGCGCATCCAACGGGAATTGCGAAACATCCACAACATTGTCCATCATGCGCACCGCCGTTGTAACCAGCGCTGCCAAGGCACCGCCATCCAATTGCGCTTGTGATTCAAATGGATCGGTTACCAGCCGCGCCAGATTGATGGAGCCAAGCAAACACGCGCCATACGGAGGCAAGGGTTGCTCTCCACACGGGTTTGTTGCTGCAATTGTTTCGCAATAGTTTAGGTTATTTGCTTGATTGATCCGGTCGATAAATATCACACCCGGCTCAGCATAACTATAGGTCGCCTGCATGATCGTATCCCACAACGCCCGCGCCTGAACCGTCTTGAAAACCTTGCCGTTGAACGTCAATTCCCAAGACGCATCCGCCTTTACCGCTTTCATAAACGGGTCCGTCACGAGCACAGACATGTTGAACATGCGCAGCCGGGCAGGATCTGATTTAGCCTTAATGAAATCTTCTATGTCAGGGTGATCACACCGCATCGTTGCCATCATCGCGCCACGACGTGACCCCGCCGACATGATCGTGCGACACATTGCGTCCCACACATCCATAAACGACAATGGACCAGAAGCATCCGCAGAAACCCCTTTAACGTCAGCGCCTTGCGGGCGGATTGTAGAAAAATCGTAGCCAATCCCACCCCCCTGCTGCATGGTCAAGGCAGCTTCTCTCAGCATGTCAAAGATACCACCCATGTCGTCTGGCACGGTGCCCATGACAAAACAATTGAACAGGGTCACACGCCGGGCTGTGCCTGCCCCTGCTGTGATCCGCCCGGCTGGTAAATATTTAAAATCCTCTAGCGCCTCGAAAAACCGTTCTTCCCAGACCTTCGGTTCTTTCTCAACCTGCGCCAAATCCCGTGCAATCCGACGCCACGTGTCTTCAACGCTCTGATCTTTCGGCGTGCCGTCCGCATCCTTGAACCGGTATTTCATATCCCAAATCTGTTCGGCAATGGGGGCAGCAAAACGGGTCATAATCAGCCTTTCTAAACTGTCGGGCGGGCAGAAGCGCTAACATAGGGCGTTGCAGGGGATTCGTGAATGTTGAATGTGCATGCCTGACACGAATGGACCACACAAGACCAAATGCGAACCACTAAATGTAGCGATAGACTCCCAATTTACCACAACATCCAGCAAGCCTCCAGTCAATTGCACTTGTGATTCCCTCCTTGCCCTGCGACAAGAGGATATGGCAAAAACCGTGAACCTCATCAAATTAAGCGTCGGCACCGAAAGCGTTGAAAGCCTCAGCGCCTGGCAGGCCACAAAACGGGCTCAATCACCGGACGGGCTGCCGCGTCATGTCACGCGCATGTGGCCACGTCGAGAGGCTGAAATTCTCAATGGCGGATCAATCTATTGGGTCATAAAAGGCGCGATCCAATGCCGACAAAGAATTACGCGCCTTGACGAACACATAGGCTCTGACGGGATCAAACGCTGTGCCATTGTATTGGAACCAACCCTGATCCGCACCCAAGGCGCGCTGAAACGGCCATTCCAAGGCTGGCGCTACCTGCAAGCAATTGATGCGCCAATGGATCTACCCGAAGGCCGCACCCAGGAAGAAGCCTTACCAGTTGAACTGAACCAGGCGTTAGCAGAAATTGGCGTCATCTAACGTCCCCTTCCCTAACAATTGTATCTGCAAAAATCGCCCAACCTCTGATCAAAGAAGCCACACAACACCAATACCCCACAAGCACCAGACCGCAAAATTCTTGCGCCCTGTCCAAGGTCCGAGCATTCTAGTTCTAACTTTGAAAATAATCCCGAAAATACAACTGCATTTTCTTTTTGGCCATAAATACCGCAGAGCGCGAGACAGCGTCTCGCTCAGATTTTCCAACGGAAAATCAATAAAATCGAATGCGGGCCTGCCCGCACACTTTCGACACAACTCACATCGATCGAAACTTAGTTAAATATCAATGCTGTAAATTCATCATATGCCACCTGATCTTCTGCAGACATATCGGCCGTTTTACTCTGCCAGAGTGTGGCCTGAGACCGCAACATCAGCCCGTCACTCAACACCTTCAAGTGGTTCGCCAACAAAGTTTCCCCACTTGATGTGATATCTGCTATCGCTTCTGCGGTCTTGTTGGCCACCGTACCTTCGGTGGCCCCTTGACTGTCCACCAAAACATAATCAGCAACACCTGCACCACGCAGGAATTCGCGGACAAGCCGGTGGTACTTCGTCGCGATGCGCAAACGAAACCCGTGCCGGGTCCGAAATGCCGAAGCAACAGCGTCCAGATCGTCCAACGTATCCACATCGATCCAGGCTTGCGGCACCGCCAAAATCAAATCAGCATGTCCAAAGCCCAGCTCGGCCAAAGGAACAACCTCTTGTTCCCAAAGAGCCAGCTTTTCATGGATCAAATCCGTGCCTGTCACACCCAGATGAATGCGCCCCGCCGCCAGCTCTCGCGGAATTTCTCCTGCCGATAACAACACAAGGTTCACCCCGCCAACGCCTTCGACACGGCCCGCATATTCACGTTCAGTTTCGCTGCGTTCCAGCCGAACACCCCGTGCCGAGAACCATTCAAAGGTCTTCTCCATCAACCGCCCCTTTGACGGCACCCCCAATCGGATCGTCATTGGCCTGCCTCCAGTTCCAACATCAAACCGGGCCGCATCACGCCCCCAACGGCAGGGATCTCTGCGCCCTCGCCCAATCGATGGGTCAGCGCATCATAACGCCCACCGGTGGCCACGTCTGGCCAATTGTCGCGTCCCAACGCGCGAAAACCGAACACAAAGCCGTCGTAATATTCCATCGATGTGCGCCCATAGCTGGCCTCGAACATTAACGCATCTGTATTGATCCCGTTTTCGCGCAATGCGGTTTCGCGCGCCGCCACGCCAGCCACCGCAGGCACAATCTGCGGCATCTGCCCAGCCAATGTCTGTAGCTGCGTTATCGCCAGCCCCATAGGAGCACGGATATCTAACAACATCGATATCTGATCCACCTGTTCTGCCGAAATCGGAGGTGCTGCCGCATCCGCGCGAAGCGCTTCAATCCGCGCATCTATTTCCGCTTGGGTGCGCACCCCGTTTAATGGCGCTTTATTAGACACCGTTCCGGTCAACAATGCGGTTCGAGATGCCGGAACAGGCATGCGCCCCGCAAACCGTTCCAGCAGTGCGCGAAACCGTCCAGGCCGCCAGATATGACGCATCAGCGCGGCCTTTCGGTCCGCCGTTGTTTGCAATCCAGATACCGCTGCCGTCAGCACCCCAATATCCCCAATGGTTGCTTTGACGTTCAGGCCTGCAAGCGCGCCATGGATCAGCGCAAACACTTCGGCATCCGCAGAGGCCGAGTCTTTGCGATCAAAGAGCTCATACCCAACCTGAACATATTCGTTTGATCGCGTCGGATCATCCTCTTGGCGCCGAAAAACTTCTCCTGCATAGGTATAGCGCGCAGGTTCCGCGCCCTCAGCCATATGCATTTGCACCACCGGCACAGTAAAATCAGGCCGCAACATCTGCTCACCGCGCACCGCATCTGATGTCACATAGGCGCGCGCCCGAATGTCCTCTCCGTATAGATCCAGCAAGGTCTCCGCGGGCTGCAGGATAGGAGGCTCAACAACACTTGCGCCTTGCTGCTCAAAATACCTGCGCACTTCATTTGCCCGGGTGAGGGTCTCAGATCGGGTCGGCATCAGTCTTGCGCGCCTAGTATTTCACGCACCTTGGCGATCATTTCCGCACGCGGCACTTCATATTGGCTGGGTCGATCATTGTATTCCTCAAGGCTCGCACCCTGCGCAAGTTTTGCCCCCAGGATCAGATCCTTGATCTGCACAACACCTTTTTCGTGTTCATCACCACCCTCGATGATCGCAATAGGTGCGTCGCGTTTATCGGCATATTTCAGTTGGTTGCCAAAATTCTTTGGATTGCCAAGGTAGACTTCCGCCCGGATGCCATCTTGGCGCAATTCTGCTACCATCGCCTGATAGTCGGCCATCCGCGCTTTATCCATCACGGTCACAACGACCGGGCCATCCGCTTTTTTGTTCAACCGCCCCTTGGCGTCCAATGCAGCGAGCAATCGGTCCACGCCGATAGATACCCCTGTAGCCGGGACTTCTTGCCCGGTAAACCGCTTGACCAGATCATCATATCGCCCGCCCCCCGCAACAGAACCAAAGTTGCGTGTGCGGCCTTTGTCATCTTTGATCTCAAATGTCAGTTCAGCCTCAAAGACCGGACCAGTGTAATATCCAAGACCGCGCACAACGGCGGGATCAATTTCAATCCGGTCCGCCGCATATCCGCCAGCTGCCAATAGATCAGCAATCAATTCAAGTTCATCAACGCCCTGCCCGCCAATCACCGACGCCCCGACAAGGTCCCGAAGCCGCAAGACTGTTTCAGCCCCAGTGCCACGTTTGGCACTCATGAACCCCATGATGACTTCAGCCTGAGCATTATTCAGCCCCGCACCATCGGTGAAATCACCGCTCTCGTCTTTGCGTCCTTCCCCCAGCAGCGCCCGCACGCCTTCTGCGCCCAACCGGTCCAGCTTGTCTATTGCACGCAGAACGATCCCGCGTTCGGCTTCTTTGTCATCACCCGACAGACCTGCAACCTCAAGTACACCGTTCAAAACCTTGCGGTTGTTCACGCGCACAATGTAATCGCCCCGCTCAATCCCGACCTCTTCAAGACAATCGGCCAACATCGCGCAAATCTCAGCGTCCGCAGCCACTGATGGCGCCCCAACGGTATCTGCATCACATTGATAGAATTGACGAAACCGACCCGGTCCGGGTTTTTCATTTCGCCAGACAGGTCCCATTGCATAACGGCGATACGGTTTTGGCAAATCATTTTGGTGCTGAGCATAGACCCGCGCCAATGGTGCCGTCAGATCATAGCGCAGTGCCAACCAGTCACCCGGTTTGTCCGCGTCGGCATCTTCTTGCCAGGCAAAAACGCCTTCGTTGGGGCGATCCACATCGGGCAAGAATTTGCCCAGCGCCTGAACTGTTTCAACGCCAGAGCTTTCCAAAGCGTCAAAGCCATACCGGTGGTACACAGCCGCAATTTTGGCCAACATCTGAGCACGATGTGTGACCTCAGCACCAAAATAGTCGCGAAAACCTTTTGGTGTTTCAGCCTTGGGGCGGGGGGTCTTTTTGGGCTTGGCCATTGTGGTCCTCTGCGCAGCTGTGCGTTCTTGCTGCGCGTCTAGCGGATGGGCGGCGTTGGGGCAACACCCCTACCCCTGCCCCGCGCATCATGTTAGGGCGGAACCATGGAAAAGCTAGAAGAACAAATTGCCCATCTTACCCGCACCGTTGATGACCTGAGCGAGGTTGTTGCGCGCCAAGAAGCAGAAATCACGACACTTAACCGTCGGGTTCATATGCTGATGCAGCGTGAAGGAGAGCGGGAATCGTCAGCTGGTGGTGCTGTTGTTCTCGGCGATGAGCGGCCGCCGCATTACTGAGTACCGCTTTGGTCCTGGCCCAATTGCAGATAATCAAACTCGCGCCGGGCCGCTCATTTTTGCGATTATTTGCCAATGTCAGCTGTTGTCTTTGGAGGCCGTTGCGACAATTTTATCCTCGTGCAGCAACATCTCTGACCAGTTCGTATTGTCATCCGCTTGTGGATAGCTGTTCACAAACAATGTCGAACGTTCGAGCTTTTTCATGTTCGCACCACAAGGCTTGCCTTTTGCAACACCACAGACACGGCCCTTGACCTTTTCATAAGCGAGGTCTGTTTCGCCGCTGGTCAGATGTTGACCCGTGGGACCATAATGCAGCAATTCATAGAAGGACGGGGCGCCCGACAATACATGTGCCGCGGTCAGTTGGCGGGGGCAGCCATCGTCAAAACCCGTGATGTAGAACGTGCGTTGTTGCGTCGAATTTGGGTTTGAATCATAGATCGTATGTCCGCTGGCTGTTGTTTTTTCGATTTTGCGGCCCAGTACTTTACGTTTGGCCGCACAGCTGCGCGCCACTTCGCCATAAGGGATGATTGTGCCGTATTCGACCTCACGCAAAGGGCTTTCCGCTGAGGATGCTGCGGCAGTCTTGGGCGCGCTCAGCCCGCCAAACAGGCCACGGCGTTTCGGTTGTTGTAACACAGGTAAGGACGGGTTTGTCCCGTCCAAGGCCGCGTTGACGACAGGCACATCCGGCCCGGCTGTGATGTCAGACACCTGCGCGTCCTGTGCCCCGCCATCTAACGCCGGGAGAACAGAAGCAGCGGCGGTATCAGCGCTAATCGATTGCTCTGTGATGGCAGCGGGTTCCGGTTGGGGTGTCGGTACAATGCTTCGCAACAACCCGAATAGACTTCTTTGACGAGGAACCGGAGCGATTTGCGCAACAGGCCCACCCGCCGATAGATCGGGGGGGTCCGAGATACCTGACACCGCAGCTGTCTGCCCCTCAGTAACCTCAGCGCCAAAAAAACCTTCGCGGGAAATTTCTGCCTCCGTCGGCAAGGCTTGTGCAGCAGAGTCATTTGCCCCCAGATCAACGTCAGAAATACGATTGAACCCATCCAGCGGATCGCCACAAGCTGCCAACACAGCAAGTGCAGAAATCATCATGGAAGTTTTGAGCATGGCGTCCTCATCAGGTTAATAAAACATTTACCTGATCCACAAAGGCGCGTCCATATTTGATCAAAACAGAGGCGCCGCAGGTGATGATCCGCCCAATGCCACGTGCTCTGGCTCAGGAACCGGTGTTCAAATTTCCTCCACTTCCAACACACCACCAAGCGAGCGTATCGCACCTTTTATTTGCGGTGTAACCGGAAATTCCGCCCCTAAATCCACCTCGACCTCACCCGGCAGTGCCGGATCCATCAGACACAATTGTATAGGCCCCTTGCCCGCATTGCGCGCAGCGCTGCGCGCGCCTTCTAACACATCCGCCACCGCAGCAATGGCTTCGGGTGCATCAACAAAAACCCGCAACCCCACGCCGCCCACGTCAGCCACAGCCATTTCAACCGGTGCCACTGAGCGGCCCAACAACTTGAGCTGATCAGATTCCATCGTTGCCTCAACCGTGACAACAACCTTTGATCCGGTTTCCAAATGATCGCGCGCGGCCTCAAGCGTATCTGAAAACAACGTGACCTCATATGCGCCGGTCGGGTCTGAAAGCTGTGCAAAAGCAAATCGGTTGCCCCGCGCAGATTTGCGTTCCTGCCGGCCCGCCACAATCCCCGCCAAACGGGCATTCATGGCCCCCCGATCCGCAACTTTGTCGGTCAGCTCATCCAGAGTGAGGAAAGGCACGCCCGTATCACGCCCCCATTTGCGTTTGAGCGGCCCCATATAATCATCCAGCGGGTGACCCGACAGATAAAACCCAACCGCTTTGAATTCTTCCGTTAACCTTTCTGCGGGCATCCAGTCATCACATGGGATCATCCGGGGTTCGGGCAGATCATCCCCGGCTTCGCCAAACAACGACACCTGATTTGATGCCTTTTGTTCATGAATTGCAGCCGAATAACTGACCAAAGGATCAAGCGCCTGAAACACCCTAAGCCGGTTCGCATCCAGCTGATCAAACGCCCCGGAGCGGGCCAGCATTTCCAAGGGCCGTTTGCCTACACGTTTCAGATCAACACGCCGCGCAAGATCAAAAAGCGTGGCAAATGGTTTCTCTTCGCCGTCAACCTTGCGGCCCTCCGTGATAAGCCTCATCGCCTCAACGCCAACATTCTTCAAAGCGCCCAGCGCATAGACCAAAGCACCTTCGACTACTTTGAAGGTTGCATCAGACCGGTTCACACAGGGAGGCACCCAAGGCAATTCCAACCGTTTGCGCACCTCTTCAAAATAGACAGCCAGTTTGTCAGTCAGATGAATATCACAATTCATCACCCCAGCCATGAACTCCACCGGGTGGTTGGCCTTGAGCCATGCTGTCTGATAGCTGACCACCGCATAGGCGGCGGCATGCGATTTGTTGAAACCATAGTTGGCGAACTTTTCCAGCAGGTCAAAAACTTCGGCGGCCTTTTTCTTGTCGACCCCGTTTTCCATCGCGCCCTTTTCGAATTTGGGGCGCTCCTTTGCCATTTCTTCGGCGATCTTTTTACCCATCGCACGGCGCAAAAGGTCAGCACCGCCAAGCGAATACCCCGCCATAACCTGTGCGATCTGCATCACCTGCTCCTGATAAACGATGATGCCTTGCGTCTCTGCCAGAATATGGTCGATCGACGGATGAATGGACTCCAACGCGCGCTGACCATTCTTAACTTCACAATACGTCGGAATATTCTCCATCGGGCCGGGCCGATATAACGCGACAAGCGCCACAATGTCTTCGATACAGGTCGGCTTCATGCGCTTGAGCGCATCCATCATGCCGCTTGATTCCACCTGAAACACCGCAACCGTTTTGGCTGAAGCATAAAGCTTGTAAGACACTTCATCATCCAACGGGATGGTCGCGATATCATCCAGTATCCCTTCAGGAGGGCTGAACAATTCTGTCCCATCAGCAGCAACATGCAGATGTCGGCCCGATGATTTGATCTGAGCCACCGCATTCTGGATCACGGTTAAGGTTTTCAAGCCCAGAAAGTCGAATTTGACCAGCCCCGCCTGTTCAACCCATTTCATGTTGAACTGCGTTGCTGGCATGTCTGAGCGCGGATCTTGGTAGAGGGGCACCAAAGCATCAAGCGGTCGATCCCCGATCACAACACCCGCAGCATGTGTTGAAGCGTTCCTGAGCAACCCTTCGACCTGTTGCCCGTATTCCAACAGGCGCGCCACAACCTCTTCGCTCTTGGCCTCCTCACGGAGCCGAGGCTCATCGGCCAGTGCTTTCTCAATGGAAACCGGTTTGACCCCCTCAACAGGGATCATTTTACTGAGACGATCAACCTGCCCATAAGGCATTTGCAAAACGCGCCCGATGTCTCGCACCGCCGCCTTGGACAACAACGCCCCAAATGTGATGATCTGGCCTACCTTGTCACGACCATATTTGCCCTGCACATATTGGATGACCTCTTCGCGCCGATCCATGCAGAAATCGATATCAAAGTCGGGCATCGAAACACGTTCCGGATTTAGAAAGCGTTCAAACAACAATGAGTATCGAAGCGGATCCAGATCCGTAATCAGCAGCGCATAGGCCACCAACGAGCCCGCCCCAGAACCCCGCCCTGGCCCGACGGGAATGTCCTGATCTTTGGCCCATTTGATAAAATCCGCCACGATCAGGAAGTATCCCGGAAACCCCATGCCTTCGATAATTCCCAACTCAAAATCGAGCCGCGCCTCATATTCTTCAACCGGAGCGGCATGGGGAATAATAGCCAACCGCGCCCGCAACCCGTCTTCGGACTGCCTGCGCAATTCTGCAATTTCATCATCCGCAAATTTTGGCAAGATCGGATCGCGGCGGTACGCCATAAAGGCACAGCGCTTGGCGATTTCAATGGTGTTTTCGATCGCCTCAGGCAAATCGGCAAACAGAGCGATCATCTCAGCCTCGGACTTGAAGTAATGCTGTGCGGTGAGCCGCCTGCGCGAGTCTTGCTGATCAACATAAGCCCCTTCGGCGATGCAAATCAGCGCGTCATGAGCCTCATACATATCGGTTTTGGGGAAATAGACATCATTTGTCGCAACCAGCGGAACACCCATGGCATAAGCCATCTCAACCAAACCCTGTTCGCTCAGCCGCTCCGCTTCTGGCTGGCCTTCTTCTCCCGGGTGCCGCTGAAGTTCGACATAGATACGGTCACCAAAACATGTAACCAAACGCGCCATCAACGCCTCAGCTGCGGGGCGCTGCCCATGCCGCAAAAGCCGACCCACAGGGCCATCCGGGCCACCTGTCAGACAAATAACGTCTGCTGAATGGTTTTCCAATTGCTGCAATGTAACCTGCGGTAATTCCCCGCCTTTATCGATATAAAGACAGGAATTCAGCTTCATCAGGTTCTCATAACCAACCTCTGACTGCGCCAACAACACCACAGGCGCTGGATCTTTGGGCCGTTCCCCGGGCTGCGTCTCAACATAGGCAAGATCAACCTGACACCCGATGATCGGTTGCACCCCGGCCCCAGCCATCGCCACAGAAAATTCAAGCGCGGCAAACATGTTGTTTGTGTCCGTCAGCGCCAATGCAGGCATCCCCGCGTCCACACACATGCCTGGCAGCTTTTTCAGCCGCAATGCGCCCTCCAAAAGCGAATATTCTGAATGGGAACGCAGGTGAATGAATCGGGGATCATACTTCATAAGACAAACCTTATCCTGCCCATTCCCCCCCCACCAGAGCAGGATCGTTCTCAAGCGGCAAAAACCACCCCGCCTTCCGCACCCCATTGATCCATATATATAATTTTGCCAATAATCGTTGCTGTCACACGGATCGCCACAAAAGACTTGCCAAGTGAACCACTGCTGGCTAGCCTTATCTGACAGTCCCGCACGCATGTTCTACGCCGCATCGAACGCGCCGCACTATGGGATGATCTGGTACCGCGGCTGGACTGTTCATGGACATCACGTTTCTTCTGAATGGAGAGACCGTGGCGCTCACGGGCGCCTCTCCCACAACCACCCTGCTCGACTGGTTGCGCGACGAACGGCACCTCACCGGCACTAAAGAAGGCTGTAACGAAGGCGATTGCGGTGCTTGCACCGTGATGGTCACCGATTCCTCCGGGTCTCGCGCCCTGAATGGCTGCATCCTGTTTCTGCCGCAGGTGGCTGGCAAACATGTCACTACGGTCGAAGGTCTAAGCCATCCCGACGGCACTTTGCACCCCGCCCAACAAGCCATGATAGACCAGCACGGCAGCCAATGTGGATTTTGCACGCCAGGCTTTGTCGTTTCCATGGCAACCGCCCACCTCAACGGAGCAAAGGATCACGACATACAATTGGCCGGTAACCTGTGCCGCTGCACAGGCTACGCCCCCATCATCCGCGCAGCAGATGACACCGCGCGCAAACCTGTCCCCGATCATCTTCTCTTTTTGGCCAAAAATACCGTTGCACAACCGTCCCCACAATCGATCTCTCTCCAATCTAGACACATTCAACCTCAATCCTCTGATGATCTGGCAAAATGGTATGTCGAATACCCCGACGCCACGCTGATTGCCGGAGCCACAGATATTGGCCTTTGGGTAACAAAACACTTCCGCGATCTCGGTCCCACGGCCTTCCTGAACGGTTGCAATGATCTCAAAGGGATCACCCAAACCGATAACGACATCCGCATTGGTGCGATGACAACACTCACCAATGTTGAAGCCGCTCTGCGTCCCCACTACCCAAGCTTTAGCGACATGATCCTGCGCTATGGTTCCGTGCAGGTCCGCAACGCCGCCACCTTAGGCGGCAATATCGCCAATGGCTCTCCCATCGGAGACAGCCCTCCAGCCCTGATCGCCCTTGGGGCAACATTGCACCTGCGCCAAGGTGACAAACGACGCAGCTTGCCAATAGAAGACTTCTTCATCGATTATGGAAAACAAGACCGAAAACCGGGCGAATTTGTCGAAGCCGTCTACCTTCCCAAAAGCCCCGATACACTGCGGTGCTACAAACTTTCCAAACGGTTTGATCAAGACATTTCTGCCGTCTGCGGCTGCCTAAATATCACCGTCCGAAACAACATTATCCAAGCGGCACGTCTGGCATATGGCGGCATGGCCGGAACGCCAAAACGCGCCCGTGCGGCTGAAACAGCGCTCATCAATCACCCCTTCACCGAAACAACCATGCGCCGTGCAATGCGTGCCTTAAAGGATGATTTCCAACCCTTGTCAGACATGCGCGCCTCCGCCTCTTATCGTACACAAAGCGCTCAAAACATGCTGCTGCGTTATTTTCATGATGCCCAAGGCATTCCCACTGACATCCGGCAGGTCACCCCATGAGCGTCACCAAACCTTTGCCCCATGATGCAGCGCGCCTGCATGTAACCGGCACAGCCCGATACACCGATGATATCCCAACCCCACAAGGCACCCTTCATCTGGCATTTGGCACATCACCCATTGCCGCAGGAAGCCTCCAGGCGATGAACCTCGAAGAGGTGAAGAGCGCCCCGGGTGTAATCGCCGTCCTCACCGACCAAGACCTTCCTCACGATAGCGATGTGTCTCCTTCGGCCCATGACGAACCCCTGCTCGCCAAAGAAAGCGTCCATTACAGCGGGCAACCCCTATTCCTTGTCATCGCAACCTCCCACCTTGCCGCCCGGTTTGCCGCAACCCTTGGCAAGGTTGAGATCACCAAATCCAAACCCATCCTGACAATCAAAGACGCGCTAGAGTCAAACAGCCGCTTCGAAGAGGGGCCACGCATCTATGAAAAAGGCGATGCCGTCTCTGCGCTTCCGTCTGCGGCACAACGGCTTGCCGGGTCGTTTACGATGGGCGGGCAGGAACACTTCTATCTTGAAGGTCAAGCCGCTGTCGCCCTGCCCCAAGAAGGGGGGGATATGATCATTCATTCTTCCACCCAGCATCCTACCGAAATTCAACATAAAGTTGCCCATGCCATAGGCCAGCCCATGCATGCTGTCCGGGTCGAAACCCGTCGCATGGGCGGTGGGTTTGGTGGTAAGGAAAGCCAAGGCAACGCATTGGCCGTCGCCTGTGCCGTGGCCGCTCAGATCACGGGGAAACCCTGCAAAATGCGCTATGACCGGGATGACGATATGATCATCACTGGCAAACGTCACGATTTTCGCATTGACTATGACGTCGGGTTCGACCGCTCCGGCAAGATCACCGCGCTTGATGTCACGCATTACACGCGGTGTGGTTGGGCCCAGGATCTTTCCCTGCCTGTCGCCGACCGCGCCATGCTGCACGCAGACAATGCCTATAACCTCGATCATATCCGCATCACGTCTCATCGGTTGAAAACCAACATGCAGTCCGCTACCGCGTTTCGCGGCTTTGGCGGTCCTCAAGGCATGTTGGGCATCGAGCGGATTTTGGACCATATCGCGCAGCATTTGCAGGTCGATCCGCTGATCGTGCGACGGGTGAACGCCTATGCAGACGGTCCGGATGCCGTTCAGGTAACGCCCTATCATCAACCGGTTACCGATTGCATCATCAATGCCCTCACCGATCGTTTGTGCGACACGTCAGAGTATGACAAACGCCGCAAAGCCATCGCGGATTGGAATGCCACCCAAAAGGTCTTGAAGCGCGGAATTGCATTGACGCCTGTCAAATTCGGCATTTCATTCACCTTGACCCACCTCAATCAAGCAGGCGCGCTTGTGCATGTCTATCAGGACGGTTCGATCCATCTCAACCATGGCGGAACGGAGATGGGACAGGGCTTGTTTCAAAAGATCGCGCAGGTCGCTGCCAGCCGTTTTGGTGTGCCGTTAGACGCCATCAAAATCACCGCCACTGATACCGCCAAAGTCCCGAACACCTCAGCAACTGCGGCATCTTCGGGTACCGACCTCAACGGAATGGCGGTGCAGAATGCCTGTGATGAAATCCGGCAGCGGATCACTCAACATTTGGCCGAACGCTACCAAACCCAAGACATCACCTTTGCGGATGGATTGGTTCAAATCGCGGATCAGACCATCCCTTTCGCCAAGGCCGCCGCATCCGCATATGAAGCCCGGATCAGCCTGTCGGCTACAGGGTTTTATAAAACCCCTGATATTGAATGGGACCGCATCGCAGGCAAAGGCCGCCCGTTTTTTTACTTTGCCTATGGCGCGGCCTGTACAGAAGTGGTCATTGACACCCTGACCGGGGAAAACCGGATCTTGCGTGCAGATATTTTACATGATGCGGGCGCCTCCCTAAATCCAGCCATCGATATCGGCCAGATCGAAGGCGGTTATGTACAAGGCGCGGGGTGGCTGACAACCGAAGAACTTGTCTGGGACGATGAGGGCGCGCTCAAAACTCATGCGCCTTCGACCTATAAAATCCCCGCCTGTTCGGACCGCCCGGACGTGTTTAACGTGGCCCTTTGGGACCAACCCAACCCAGCCCAAACGATCTATCGGTCCAAAGCCGTGGGGGAGCCGCCTTTCATGCTCGGTATCTCTGCCTTTGCAGCCCTGTCGGATGCAGTAGCGGCCAGCGGCCCCGCCTTTGGTGATTTGCAAGCCCCCGCAACAGCAGAAGCCGTGCTTGACGCGGTCACACGGGCGCAGGCATGAGCGCGCTTTGGGTCGAAATAACCAGCACACGAGGATCAGCCCCGCGAAACGCAGGCACAGCAATGAAGGTGACGGCCAAGACCACCGAAGGCACTATCGGTGGCGGGGCTCTTGAATATGCAGCGATCAATCGTGCCCGGCAAATGCTGGCAGAAGGCAACACGGTATTTCATGAAACACTGCCTCTTGGCCCAAATCTCGGCCAATGCTGTGGCGGCACGGTGACCTTGCGGTATACCGACACCTTATGCGCCACGGATCACCCCATCTGCAACAGCCCCCCCCTTGTTCAACAATCTGCCCAACAAATTGATCTTTGGATATGGGGGGCGGGCCATATCGGACGTGCGGTGGTTCAATCGCTGCCCTCACATCTTGCCAAGACAACCTGGGTCGACACGACACGTGACAGGTTTCCTTCCCTGATACCAAATCATGTGAATGCACTGCCTGCTCTGGACATGCCGTTGCTGGCACACCGCGCGCCAAAACATGCGCATCACCTGATCTTTACATATTCCCATGACATCGACCTTGCTCTGTGTGCCGTTTTGCTCAAACGTGGTTTTGCCTCTTGTGGACTCATCGGGTCGGACACTAAATGGGCACGGTTTCAAAAACGCCTTCGCAGTGTCGGGCTTGATCCGGTCCAGATCACCTGCCCCATCGGCGACAAATCCTTGGGCAAAGCGCCTGCACAAATTGCACAGGGTATCCTGACATCCATGACATCGCTGCCCCAGATGAAAGCCTCCGCATGACCGATACGCCGCTTCTTGATCTTAACGGGTTGACCAAAGCCTATCCGGGCGTGGTCGCCAATGATGATGTGTCGTTGTCCATTGCCCCCGGAGAGGTGCATGCCCTGTTGGGCGAAAACGGTGCAGGCAAATCAACTTTGGTCAAAATGATATATGGGTTGGTGAAACCGGATGCTGGCCAGATGCAGATGTTTGGCCGCCCCTTCACCCCAGCAGAACCACGCGCCGCCCGCGCAGCCGGTGTTGGCATGGTTTTTCAACATTTTTCTTTGTTTGACGCTTTGACAGTGGCTGAGAATATCGCCCTTGGGATGGAAAATGCCCCAAAGCTGAATGCGCTGAGCGCGCAAATCCGCGCTGTGTCTGACACCTACGGGCTTCCCCTCGCGCCGGACCGGGTTGTCGGGGAATTGTCAGCAGGGGAACGCCAACGGGTAGAGATCATTCGCTGCCTGCTGCAAGATCCCAAATTGCTGATCATGGATGAACCAACCTCGGTGCTGACCCCGCAAGAGGTGGAGATTCTGTTCAAAACCTTGCGCAAGTTGAGCGCCGAAGGCACCGCAATTCTGTATATCTCGCACAAGTTGGAAGAAATCCGCAGCCTTTGCGATGCCGCGACCATTCTACGCCTGGGCAAGGTGGTCGGAGAATGCACACCGCGTGAAACTTCGGCCCGGGATATGGCTGAAATGATGGTTGGTAAAATCCTGCAAACCCCGGCACGGGCCGGCAAGCCAGCGGGGGATGTTGTATTGGTCCTTGATGGATTGTCTGCCCCCTCGCCCAGCGCCTTTGGCATGCCACTGCGCAACATCTCGGTTCAGGTCCGTGCGGGTGAAGTGCTGGGCATTGGCGGAGTGGCGGGCAACGGTCAGGATGAATTGCTTGCCGCATTGTCCGGCGAAACGCTCAGCGCGCCCGGTTCGGTCGCTTTTCGCGGTGAGGATGTGAGCGGGTTGGGTCCAACGCCGCGCCGTGCTTTGGGCATCTTAAGCGCGCCTGAAGAACGTCTGGGACATGCGGCTGCCCCGGATATGTCGCTGACGGAAAACGCCATGCTCACCGCCGCAGTGCGCGAAAAGCTAGATAATGGCGGCATGTTAAAATGGGCTGCTGCCAAGGAATTTGCCGAGACCGTCATCCAAAGCTTTGATGTGCGCACCCCGGGGCCCGGCAATGCGGCACGGTCCCTCTCAGGGGGCAATCTACAGAAATTTGTCATCGGACGCGAAGTGTTACAGAGGCCTGAGCTTTTGGTCGTAAATCAACCCACCTGGGGCGTCGATGCCTCTGCCGCTGCGGCAATCCGGCAGGCCCTGCTTGATTTGGCTGAAAAGGGCGCAGCGATTGTTGTCATTTCTCAGGACCTTGACGAATTGATGGAGATATCAGACCGTTTTGCCGCACTCAACGAAGGGCGGCTGTCTGACCCGCGACCTGCACAAGGGCTAACGGTGGATGAGATTGGCCTGATGATGGGCGGCGCACATGGAATGGAGGTCGCCGCAGTATGATCCGTTTAGAAAAGCGCCCCCAACCCAGCCGAGCGTTTTCGCTTGCAACGCCGCTTTTGGCTGTCTTGGCCACAATGTTCTTTGGAGGTTTGCTGTTCGCGGCTTTGGGTAAAGACCCGCTGAGCGCGATTCAGACGATCTTTTGGGAACCGCTTTTTGGTGAGTTCTCCTTTTTCTATCGTCCGCAACTTTTGATCAAAGGCGCGCCTTTGGTGTTGATCGCGATTGGGCTGTCATTGGGGTTCAAGGCCGGCATCTGGAACATTGGGGCTGAAGGGCAATACATCATGGGTGCACTGTTTGGCGCCGGTGTTGGGCTGGCTTTTTATCCCGCAGAGGGGTTTTACATCTTTCCTCTGATGGTTCTTGCCGGGGCCTTTGGCGGGTGGATATGGGCCATGATCCCAGCCATTCTAAAAGTGAAATTTGGCACAAACGAAATTCTCGTATCCTTGATGCTTGTCTATGTGGCAGAGCAATTTCTGGCCTCTATGTCCTTGGGGTTGCTCAAAAACCCAGAAGGATTTGGGTTTCCCGGGTCGCGTAACCTTCAACAATATGAGAGTGCTTTTAACGCTGATCTGATCGAAGGGTCAGGCATGCATTGGGGTGTTGTGGCCGCTATGGTCGCGGTGATTTTCGCCTATGTGTTGCTCACCAAACACCGCCTTGGCTTTGCCATTCGAGTGACAGGAGAGTCTCCCCGCGCGGCAAAATTCTCTGGTGTGAACCCCGCGCGACTGGTGCTTTTTTGCCTTGGCATGTCCGGGCTGTTGGCCGGGTTGGCCGGCATGTTCGAAGTGTCAGGCCCTGCCGGTCAGGTGACGATTGACTTTAACGTCGGTTATGGGTTCACCGCGATCATCGTTGCGTTTCTGGGCAGGTTACACCCTATTGGAATTTTGCTGGCCGGGTTACTGATGGCGTTGACCTATATCGGCGGCGATATAGCACAAAGCAATCTGGGCCTGCCCGCTGCGGCAATCCAAGTGTTTCAGGGGATGCTTTTGTTCTTCTTGCTGGCTTTGGATGTTCTCACAAATTACCGGCTTCGGCTTGGAAAAGGGGAGGCAGCATAATGGACCTTTCTGCAATCAACCCCATCCTCTTCATCGCAGGTTTCCTTGTGGCGGCAACCCCGCTGATATTTGCCGCCATCGGGGAACTTGTTGTTGAGAAATCCGGCACCTTGAACCTTGGTGTTGAAGGGATGATGATCATCGGCGCGATTTGTGGTTTTGCAACGGCTGTTGAAACAGGATCACCTGTGTTGGGTTTTGTGGCGGCGGCCATTGGCGGTGCGGTCCTTAGCTTGCTTTTCGCTTTCCTGACACAGATAGCACTTGCCAATCAGGTGGCCTCTGGCCTTGCGCTCACGCTGTTTGGCCTTGGTCTGTCCGCACTCTTGGGGCAATCCTATGTCGGCGTTAAGCCCCCTCGAATGGAGGATATCAACTTCGGACCATTGGCGGATATTCCGGTGATTGGTCCGATCCTGTTTACCCATGACATCATACTATACTTGGGTTTTGCGTTGGTTGCAGGTGTTTGGGCGGTGTTGAAATTTACCCGTGCCGGGCTGGTTCTTCGCGCCGTTGGAGAAAGCCATGATGCCGCCCATGCGCTTGGCTACAAAGTGGTACGCATCCGTACGCTGGCGATTATGTTTGGCGGTGCCTGTGCGGGCATTGGCGGCGCATACATCAGCCTCATCCGCGTGCCGCAATGGACCGAGGGCATGACGGCCGGTATTGGCTGGATCGCTCTAGCATTGGTTGTATTCGCAAGCTGGAAACCTTGGCGGCTGCTGCTGGGCGCCTATCTTTTTGGCGGAATCACTCAGTTACAACTGAATCTACAAGGTGCAGGCGTTGCCATCCCGGTGGAGTATCTGGCAATGTCGCCCTATCTGATCACGATCATCGTTTTGGTGATCCTGAGCCGAGACAAGGCGAGTGCTCCGGCATGTCTTGGTCGGACATTCCACGCCTCATCTTAGGGGCCAATCTGCAAACGCCTGAAAAGGGTGCAATAAATGGGGAAACACATGAAATTTACAAAAATCCTGACGGGGGCCGTCATGGCGCTCGGTCTGGCCGGGGCAGCATATGCCGATGGCCATGCAAAAACCAAAGTTGGCTTTGTTTATGTCGGCCCGGTTGGCGACGGTGGCTGGACATATGAGCACAACAAGGGCCGGCTCGCGGTGGAAGAAGAGTTCGGCGACGACGTTGAAACGGTATTTGTTGAATCAGTGGCCGAAGGCCCGGATTCAGAACGTGTAATGACGCAAATGGCGCTCGACGGCGCAGACCTGATCTTTACAACATCCTTTGGCTACATGGATCCTACGATCAATGTAGCCAAAAAATTCCCCAAAGTGAAATTTGAACATGCCACAGGATACAAACGAGCAGACAATGTCTCGACGTATTCTGCACGGTTCTACGAAGGTCGTGCCATTCAGGGCCACATCGCAGGCAAAATGACAAAGTCCAACATCGTGGGCTACATCGGGTCCTACCCGATCCCTGAGGTTATCCGCGGCATCAACTCTGCTTTCATTCATGCCCGCAAAGCGAACCCTGATGTTCAATTCAAGATCGTCTGGGCCTACACTTGGTTTGACCCTGCAAAAGAAGCAGACGCCGCCAAGGTTCTGATCGAACAAGGCGCAGATGTTGTGTTGCAACACACCGATTCCACGGCTCCCCAAGCGGCAGCTCAGGAAGCGGGCAACGTTGTAACCTTTGGTCAGGCCTCTGACATGGGTCAATACGCACCTTTCCCACGTGTATCGTCAATCATTGACGATTGGGCCCCCTACTACATCGCCCGGACCAAAGCGGTCATGGACGGCACATGGGCAAGCACAGACACCTGGGACGGTATTGGTGCAGGCATGGTTGGCATCGGTGAAATTTCCGATGCGGTACCAGCGGATGTCAAAGCCGAAGCACTGGCGTTGAAAGCCTCTTTGGCGGATGGATCATACCACGCGTTCACGGGTCCACTAAAGAAACAGGACGGCTCGGACTTTTTGGGCGACGGCGAAGTTGCTGATGATGGCACGCTTGCCGGCATGAATTTCTATGTCGAAGGTATTGAAGGCGACGTGCCTCAATAAGCAAATCTTTGGAACCGATAGAAAGGGGCTGGCCATTGTGCCAGCCCTTTTTGCATCCAACGGTTATACAAAAAAGTTGGAAGAATTGCGCAATCCTGCTAGGATGTTTCCCATTTTAGAAAGCGACTTAGACATTTGGCATAAACTAGGGAGAGATACATGGGATTCGAGGTTGAAAAGGAACTAAAAAACTTGATCCAGCGGATCGAAAATAATTACCGCGACCAGAACCGAGTGAACCAACGCGCGCATGATGAAATCGCCAAATTGGCGAAGACGGTCCAAAACATCGACAACCGCGCTGAAAGCAGGTTGGGAGATCAGAACAAAGTCAATCAGCGCGCACATGATGAGATCGTCAAAACCAACAAGGAATACGGCAATGCGATCAAACGCCTCCAAAAGGATCTTGATGCCCTTGCCAAAGAAGTCAAAAAGAAACGCTAGCCATTTGGATCAATCCGACGGCGGCGCATAGCTACCGTCAGGACCATGCACTTCGTCCCCTTCAAGCGCGGGCGAGAACACACAAATCAGGTGTAGAGGGGCGCCCCCTTCTGGCACGTGAACCTCGTGACGATCATGCGCGTTGGGCGCATAAAGCACACCGGGGCGGATGTCATGCGCACGGCCGGTCGCCCCCTCGATGACCCGCCCCTCCCCGCTGATGCAATAACACGCCTCGACATGATGTTTGTATTCCAACCGCAACACAGCCCCCGGCAGCACCTGCGTCTCTGTCATCGAGAACCCCATCCCGTCCGAACGCACCAGTAGGCGCAATGATGTCCACCCCGGCCCTGCTGCATCCCGCGATGTGCCCAGCAACGTATCCTTGTCGCGAATAATCATCCTGCTTTCCTTCTTTGATTAACGGCTTAGACTGGCACATAACTTGCAAGGAAAGCCACGCTGATGATTAAACTTCACCACCTCAACCGGTCACGTTCTCACCGTATTTTCTGGCTTCTGGAAGAGATCGGGGAACCTTACGAAGTTGTCAGCTATGCCCGTGATGCTGAAACCAACCTCGCCCCGCCAGCCCTGTTGGCAGTCCATCCATTGGGCAAATCTCCGATGATCGAACTGGAGGGTCGCCTGATCACCGAAAGTGGTGCGATTGTTGAAGTGCTTTGTCAAAAATTCGCACCGCAGATGATCCCAGACGGCGGCACAGATGCCTATCTCAGCCATCTTGAGATGATGCATTTCGCCGAAGGATCCGCCATGACACCCATCCTGCTGAATTTGTACGTTGCTCGGCTTGGGGATGCCGGTGCACCTTTACATCCCCGCATCGAAGCCGAATTAAACAGCCATTTCAGTTACATGGAGGGGTTGCTCCGACCTTCTGGTCATTTTGTCATGGATAATCTAAGCGCGGCAGACATCATGCTAAGTTTCCCTGCCGGGATATCAGAGCGCCTTGGGAAAGCTGCGGATTTTCCCAAGCTGACCGCGTTCACAAAAGCGATGCAGGCACGTCCCGCTTATGTCCGCGCTGTCGAAAGAGGCAATTCCTGATTGACTTTCTATCGGCCAGCAGTTTCCCTTGCCTTTTGTGGGGGATGATACGTCGATGAATTACCCGCCACTTTTTGATTTTTGTAGTAGATCTTGAACACCTCAACTGAAGCTCCGTCAGCTCTTTTGCTTCTGCTTAAATGCCATTTGCGAACAGCTGCGGCTTGGGTGAGGTCGTTAGGGACCAAAGTTTGGGTGCCGTAAAATCCCCTACGGATCGTTGAAAGAAAAGATATGACCGAAATCATTGTCATTGGCGGCGGTATCGCTGGACTATCTGCAGCGGCTCGTCTGTCTGGCGAGGCCAAGGTGACGGTCTTGGAACAGGAAACGGCAACCGGGTATCACGCCTCCGGTCGATCCGCCGCCCTGTTCGAAGAAAACTACGGTTTGCCCGGCACTGTTGCACTGAACAGAGCCAGCAAAGCCTATCATCTCGACGCAAACGGCGGGTATCTTTCTCCCCGTGGTTTTTTGATCGTTGCAGATGCGGAACAAGCTGAGACCTTTCGAACCGATGTCAAAACCCTGGGGCTTGATCCGATCACGCCTGAACAGGCGTTGAAATTCGTTCCTATTCTGGATGCTGATCAACTGGCTTTTGTGGGGTATCATGCCGATGCTTTGGACATCGATACAGATCGTATGATGCAGGACTACGCCCGTGAAATCCGCCATAATGGCGGGCAGATCCTGACCCGATGTGGTGTCAGGACCATCACAAAGAACGCCACGAATTGGGCCGTGACAGCAGGCGACAAGGTCATCGAAGCCGACATGTTGGTGAATGCTGCCGGGGCCTGGGTCGATATCATCGCTGAAATGGCTGGAATTGCCCCCATCGGGATTACGCCCCGTCGCCGATCCATGGCGCGCATTCCTGCGCCAGCAGGGCATGATGTGAGCACATGGCCGATGTTCTTTGGTGCCGGTGAAACTTGGTATGCCAAACCAGATGCCGGCGCCTTGTTGGTGTCACCAGCCGATGCAGACCCCGTTGAGCCCCATGATGCCTGGGCTGATGACATGGTGCTGGCAGAAGGGATTGCCCGATACGAAAAGATGGTAACTGTCCCGGTTACCCGAGTTCAAACCACATGGGCAGGATTGCGAAGTTTCGCGCCCGATGGGGAGTTGGTCTTGGGACCAGACCCAGAAGAGCCAACTTTTGTTTGGGCAGCCGGACAAGGTGGATATGGAATTCAAAGCGCGCCAGCGGCCTCTCAACTGGTGGCGGATTTGGCGTTGGGGCGCCGCCCGGAGATACCGGAGGACATCATACCCTATCTCACCCCGGACCGTTTGAAAACATGACGCACAAGCCAATCCCGCCCACAGCAAACGTTGTTGAGGTGAAAGAAGGTGCAAAATTGTTTGCGCCGTCTGCTCTGCGCAATGTAGATGCGTTGACAACTTTGGTAACAACCTACGCCCCGCATCCGGGCCGCGCATTGGAAATCGCAAGCGGGACAGGGCAACATATGGTCCATTATGCCAGCGCGTTGCCCAATCTGCGTTGGTATCCGACAGATGTAGAAGGCCCGCGCCTTCGCAGTATTGACGCACATGTCGCGGAAACCCAATTGGCCAATGTCGCCCCAGCACAGTTTTTAGACGCAACAGCACGCGGCTGGCATACTACATTTGGCAGAAACGATCTGATCCTCTGCTCAAATCTGCTGCACCTGATCACCCCCCTCCAGACAGAAACCTTGATCTCAGAAGCCGCTTTCGCTTTGGGTGTTAGCGGCACCTTGATCCTTTACGGTCCGTTTTCACGTGCGGGACATCTAACCAGTGATGGCGACAGGCGCTTTGACGCCGAGTTAAGGGCCGCCGATCCTGCAATTGGGTACAAAGATACCCGTGACATGGCGCTTTGGTTGCGAGATGCTGGCCTTAATGTTGAGACCGTTGAAATGCCAGCAAACAACCTTGCGTATATCGCTAGAAAGTCCGCCTTATGACCCTACGACATGTATTGGCTACTCTCCTTTTGATCAGCCTCGTCGCCTGTGGCGGCAGCGCAAACGAACCACCTGCCGATCCCAGGGTGCTTTTTGCACCAAAGTTCCGAGATGCTGATCCAGTCGATTTTATCAGCCCACGCCCCTCTCAGTTTGCGGTGCATGGGATCGATGCTGCGCGGTTTCAAACCAGCATAAACTGGAATGTTGCGCGGGCCAGTGGGGTGAACTTTGCCTTTCTCAAAGCGACCGAAGGCGGTGATATTCTGGACATCAAATTCAAGGAACACTGGACGGGTGCCGGGCGTGCGGGCGTGGCGCGGGGGGCCTATCATTTCTACTATTTCTGCACGGCTCCAGAGGTACAGGCCCGGTGGTTCATCCGCAACGTGCCACGCACCCCCGGTGCATTGCCTCCTGTTTTGGATATGGAGTGGAACCCGTTTTCCCCAACCTGTGCGACCGTACGTCCACCTGCCGCCGAAGTGCAGCGCCAAATGCGCGTCTGGCTACGCATGGTTGAAGCGCATTTTGGGCAAAAACCAATCATCTACACCACGCCGCGGTTTTATGAGGAAAATCGGTTGAGCGGTTTTAAAGGCTATGAATATTGGTTGCGCACAACAGCCAAAACACCCCAAGAAGTCTATCCGGGACAATCATGGGCTTTCTGGCAATACTCCTCCACCGGCCTGATCCCTGGCATTGAAGGCAAAGTAGATATGAACGCTTTTAACGGCAGCCGCGCGACTTGGCAGAATTGGGTGGCACAGCGCACCAATTAAGGGGCCTCATCCGACCCTTCGGGCCGTCTTCGGCTTTGGCGCGTTTTGATCCAGACGCTGGACACAATACTCCTGCGCCTATAGCGTCGCCCACTGCCATAGCGCCGCAAGCCACAGGACACCCGCCAGTGCACATGACAGCAGCACCGCAAGCGATCCGAGATCTTTGGCCATGCGGCTAAGATCATGAAGTTCGGGTCCGATGCGATCCACAACTGCTTCGATGGCGGAATTCACCACTTCGACGATCAACACAAAAAGACCGGCAGCAATGAGAATGGCCGCCTGAAAGGTATTTGTCGCAATCAAAGCAGCAACCGGGATCGATATCACCCAAACAATGGCCTCCATGCGAAAAGCCTCTTCGCCGCGCCAAATGTCGCGCAAACCAGCGCAGGAATTATGCCAAGCCGCGATCAACCGGGCGGTGCCTTTGAGCGGTTGATTGCCCATCAGGTCAGATCAACCATCCAGCCGGATCGCTGTATTGCTTGGATCATACGGGCTGTCTTCGACAATTTCAGCGTCCCACAATTGGTCAAACATCTTTACTTTGAGCTTGGTGCCCACCACCGCGTGTTCAGGTTTAACATATCCCATTCCGATAGATTTGCCAAAAGCCACGGAATAGCCGCCGGAGGTCAGGCGACCGGTACGTTCCTCACCAACATAAAGAACCTCGCGGCCCCATGGGTCCGCATCCTTTGGTCCGTCGATCAACAAGGTCACACATTTGGCACGGATCCCATGGGCCTGCATGGCATCTTTGCCGTGAAACTCCTTGTTCAGATCCACAAACCGCGGCAGATCTGCTTCTAGAGGGGTTGCATCGCGGCCCAGCTCCGTTCCGAATGCACGATACGACTTCTCTTGGCGCAACCAGTTTTGCGCCCGCGCACCAACCAGCTTCATTCCGTGTTTCTCACCGGCTTTTTCAAGTTGATCAAACAGGTAGTTCTGCATCTCAATTGGATGATGCAATTCCCAGCCAAGCTCTCCGGTATAGGCGACGCGGATGGCGCGCACCGGGCACATCCCTAATTCGATGTTGCGCATGGTAAGCCACGGGAAACGTTTGTTGGACAACACTGTGGACGGGTCCCCGTCTTTGACAATCTCATTCAGCACATCGCGGGATTTGGGCCCGGCAATTGCAAACACGCCCCATTGGGTCGTGACGTCATGGCATTCAATGTAACCAAATTCCGGCGATTTGTCTTCAATCGCTTTGCGCAGGTAATCGCTGTCATACGCTGTCCAAGCTCCTGCGCTGACAAGATAATATTCATCCTGAGCGATCCGTACGATGGTGTATTCAGTGCGCGTTGTCCCATGTCCGGTCAAGGCATAGGTCAGGTTAATCCGGCCCACGGTTGGCAATTTGTTGCAGGTAAACCAGTCGAGGAATTGCGTTGCTCCCGGTCCTTTGACGACATGTTTGGTAAAGGCTGTAGCATCGATCAGCCCCACATTCTCACGAATGGCTTTTGCTTCTTGCACCGCAAAATTCCACCATCCACCGCGCCGGAAAGAACGACTGTCGTGATCGTTGAACCCTTCTGGAGCAAAATAATTGGGGCGTTCCCAGCCATTTACAAAACCAAATTGTGCGCCGCGCGCGGCTTGACGGTCATAGGCCGGTGAGGTGCGCAAGGGACGGCAGGCGGGCCGCTCTTCGTCCGGATGGTGGAGGATATAAACGTGGTCGTAACATTCTTCATTCTTGCGCGCTGCAAACTCCGTTGTCATCCAGTCGCCATAGCGCTTGGGGTCAAGGCTTGCCATGTCAATCTCTGCCTCGCCGTTCACCATCAGCTGTGCAAGGTAGTAACCGGTGCCGCCCGCGGCAGTGATGCCAAAGGAAAACCCCTCCGCAAGCCACATGTTGCGCAGGCCCGGTGCCGGTCCGACCAATGGGTTCCCGTCAGGTGTATAACAGATCGGTCCGTTGAAATCGTCCTTCAGCCCACTTTCCTCACATGACGGCATGCGGTGGATCATCGCTGCGTATTGGTCTTCTATCCGATCCAGATCAAGCTGGAACAAATCCGCACGGAAACTGTCCGGCACGCCGTATTCAAACCGGGCTGGCGCGTCTTTTTCGTAAACGCCAAGTATCCATCCGCCCCGTTCCTCGCGCACATAAGATTGCGCATCTGCGTCCCGGATCACGGGATGTTCGGCATTGCCTTCGGCGCGCCACTTCACCAGTTCAGCGTCTTGATCCATCACAATGAACTGATGTTCAACAGGGATCGCGGGCATCTTGATGCCCAACATTTTCGCGGTGCGCTGTGCGTGGTTCCCGGATGCAGTAACGACATGTTCTGCGGTGATGACGATTTGCTCATCTGAAGGAATGAGGTTCCCGCCTTTTTCGATCATTTTGGTTGCGGTGACTTCCCAATGTGATCCAGTCCAATGAAACGCATCAGCCTGCCATTTTCGCTCGATCATGACCCCCCGTTGACGCGCACCTTTGGCCATGGCCATTGTTACATCTGCAGGATTTATGTAGCCATCCGTCTGGTGGTAAAGCGCACCTTTCAGATCATCCGTCCGCAGCAAGGGCCATTTTGCCTTGATTTCGTCCGGGGTCATGAATTCATACGGCACGCCACAGGTCTCAGCCGTTGACGCATAAAGCATATATTCATCCATGCGCTCTTGAGTTTGCGCCATGCGCAGGTTTCCAACAACGGCGAAACCTGCATTCAGGCCGGTTTCTTCCTCAAGCGTTTTGTAATACCGGATAGAATAGTCGTGGATGTGGGTCGTCGCATAAGACATGTTGAAATAAGGGAGCAAACCAGCGGCATGCCAGGTTGAACCCGAGGTCAGCTCATCGCGTTCCAGAAGCATAACATCCTCCCAGCCTGCGGCCGCCAAATGATATGCAATGGACGTGCCAACTGCACCGCCGCCAACAACCAGTGCTTTAACGTTTGTTTTCATCTGACAGACTCCCTCAATCACTCTGTCCTTGTTTTAGTCAGAGCAGGAATTTCGCATACGCAGCCCCCGACCCAAGACAGCGCAAAACCGACTTGTGTGGATGGTTTTCAGTACCGCTAACGTCTAATTCAGCACGAGCCGCTGTAAATTTGCACAAAACGGATCAAATCCGTTGCCATCGGTTTATCGCCCAAGTTCGGTGCGGATGCTCAAACGTGCCTCTCATCATCAATCCGGCAAAATCTTACCCGGGTTCATGATGTTATCAGGGTCCAATGCCCGTTTTATGGAAGCCATCACATTCAAGGTCTCGGCCCCCAGCTCACGCACGAGATACTTGCGTTTGCCCTGCCCAATACCATGTTCCCCGGTACAGGTTCCATCCATCGAAATCGCCAGATCATTAAGCCAGGAAACAAAACCTGCCGCTTTGTTCACTTCATCCGGGTCAGACATATCAATCAGGACCGTTGCATGGAAATTTCCGTCGCCAGCATGGCTGACTACCGGAGCGATCAATCCCAATTCAGTGGCTTTTGCCTCAGCCTTGCTTAATGCCTCGGCAAGTTTTGAGATCGGCACACAGACATCCGATGATATCGCATTGCAGCCCGGACGGATCTGCAGCATTGCCCAATAGGCGTCATGGCGAGCCTGCCAAAGGGCATTGCGTTCTTCGGTTGTTGTCGTGGCCTCATAACCAGATCCGCCCTCTTCTTCAGCCAACATCCCAAAGGTTTCCGCTTGTTCATTCACACCCGCCTCAGACCCGTGAAATTCCAGCAACAACAAAGGCGTTTCCGGCAGATCCAACTTTGAATAGGCATTCACCGCTTTGACCATCATCGCGTCCATCAATTCGATCCGCGCCACTGGCAAACCGTATTGAATGACCGCCATCACTGTCTTTGCGGCCGCTTCTACACTGGGGAAAGAACACCGCGCCGCAGATATCGCCTCAGGGATGCCCTGCAGGCGCAAAGTTATCTCAGTAATGATCCCAAGTGTCCCTTCGGAACCAACCATCAGACGCGTCAGATCATACCCCGCCGAGGTTTTTTTCGCCCGCCGCGCAGTGCGGATCACGGCTCCGTCAGCCATCACCGCTTCTACGTTCAGCACATTGTCTTTCATGGTACCATACCGCACCGCATTCGTGCCTGAGGCCCGGGTCGCTGTCATCCCCCCAAGGGAAGCATTGGCCCCCGGATCAATCGGAAAAAACAACCCTTGGTCGCGCAGATGAGTATTGAGCGCCTCCCGCGTCACCCCGGGTTGTACACGGCAATCAAGATCACCCGCATGAACCTCGAGCACCTTATCCATCTGGCTGACATCAATAGAAATTCCTCCCAGCGGCGCATTCACATGCCCTTCAAGCGAAGTGCCCGTGCCATAGGCGATAATTGGCACGCGGTGCCTGGCACAGGTTTTGACAATTTGGGACACTTCGTCAGTTGAATGCGCAAAAACAACGGCATCCGGCATCTGGTTTTCTATCCAGGTCGTCGTATGCCCATGCTGCTCACGCATCGATTGACCCGTATGGAACCGTTCACCAAACTGTTGCTTAAGCACGCCCAGCGCCGCAGCGATCCCTTCTTCGTTGCGCACCAACATGCCGCCATCTGCCATCTTTGTACTCCTATTTTCCGTATGCAATGCCTTCGCGACGTGGGTCCGCCCCACCCCGCAGATCATCGCCAATCGCAATCACATGCAAACCGGATGTCAAACCACGAGTTCCCACTTCGAACCCCAGTTCGGTCAATCCCGCTTCCAATTCAGCCGCGGACGTGCCTTCCTCAAGGTCATATTTGCCAAAGCGATTGACCGCATGCGGCACACTGACCGCCTGCTGGACATCCATGCCCCAGTCGATCATCGCAACAATGGTCTGAGCCACATACCCGATGATGCGGCTGCCTCCCGGGCTGCCAACTGCAATGACCGGCTTGCCGTCTTTCATCACAATTGTTGGTGCCATTGAGGAGCGAGGCCGCTTGCCCGGTTCCACCCGGTTGGCAATTGGCACCCCATCACTGTGCGAGCGGAACGAAAAATCAGTCAGCTCGTTGTTCAACAAGAAACCACCAACCATCAGTCGCGACCCAAAGCCGTTTTCAATGGTTGTTGTCATGCTGGCCACGTTGCCCGCCGCATCCACAATTGAAATATGCGACGTCGACGGCAGCTCAATGCTCTCGTCATCCGCCCAATTCAACGCGTGGTCAAATGTCGGGGTACCCGCTGCAACTTCCTCCAGTGCCTTGTCCGATCGCAAAACAGCGGCGCGTTGCTCCATATAGGCTGGATCCAACAAACCGGTTACCGGCACCGGGACAAAATCACTGTCCGCCAAATACCGCCCCCGATCCGCAAAGGCCAAGCGCCCCGCATCCCCCATCAACCGCCGAACCGTCAGGTCATCAGGCCCTGCGCTCAGGTCGAACCCCTCCAACGCGGCCAAAATCTGTCCAACGGCCACGGCACCGGATGACGGTGGCCCCATGCCGCACACCTCATGGTTCCGATACGGTGCACATACAGCCGCACGTTCCTTTACCTGATAAATCGCCATGTCGACCTCAGACAGCACACCAGGGTTTCCTTGCGCGCCTTGGACTGTCGCAACGATGTCCCGCCCGATCTGGCCGCCATAAAATGCATCCGCCCCCTCTGAGGCAAACGCACGTAACGTCTGCGCATAAGCTGGATTCTTCAGAGTATCTCCCGTCTGAATAACCTCACCAGATGGCATGAAATAGGACGCTGTTTCCGCTGAGGACGCCAGCCGTTCCTGATCGCCTTCAACCAGCTGCGCCAATCTTGGAGAAACTACAAATCCAGCCTCAGCCAAATCAATGCCTGGCTGCAACAACGTGGCCCATTTCTGCGACCCCCACCGCGCATGCACATCCGCCAAAAGCGCCGGCGTCCCCGGTGTTCCAACGGATCGCCCTCCAACAACAGCATCAAAAAACTTCAGCGGCTCTCCTGCCTCATCCTGAAACAAGCGCGGCGTTGCGGCCAAAGGCGCGGTCTCGCGACCATCCAATGTTGTCACAACGCCAGTCGCGGCATCATACCAAACTAAAAAGGCACCGCCCCCCAATCCAGAAGACTGCGGCTCGACCAATCCAAGCACAACTTGCACCGCCACCAATGCATCCGCAGCCGTGCCTCCACCGGCCAAGACATCCGCCCCCGCCTTAACCGCATGAGGGTTCGCCGCCGCAACCATCCAATTTTTGGCAACCGCAGGCAAACCTGCTGACTTCGCAGCCAATGCCCCCGAAATTTGGGCAGGTAACCCCTCAAACGCTCCAACACTCGCCGCTTCAGGTTCAACCGCATCCGCCGCCTGCTGCGCATCCGCTGCCCCAGCAATGACCACACTCAAGATACTCAGAATTTTCCGCATAACATCTCTCCTTTGGTTTTCTTTTTGGCCTTAAATACCGCGGGGTTTGGGGCAGAGCCCCAATACTCTAACAATCAAACGCGGGCTTGCCCGCTCATCAATCCCAACGGTTCCAAATTACAACATCGACGGGACCACCTGATCAGGTGGACGATGTCCATCATCAAAAGTCTTAATGTTGATGATCACCTTTTCGCCCATCTCCAATCGCCCCTCCAAAGTCGCCGACCCCATATGAGGCAAGAGAACAACATTATCCAATTCTCGCAGCCGTGGATTAATCTGCGTGCCGTGCTCATAGACATCAAGCCCAGCGCCCTTAATCTCACCCGCACGCAACATCCGGGTAAGCGCATTCTCATCAATCACTTCACCTCTGGATGTATTCACAATAACCGCGTCAGGCTTCATCAATTTCAACCGCCGCGCATTCATCAGATGAAAGGTGTTGGGCGTATGGGGGCAGTTTACACTGATCACGTCCATACGTGCTACCATTTGATCCAGACTTTCCCAATAGGTGGCCTCTAAACCATCTTCAATCTCAGGATGCAGCTTGCGTCGGTTATGGTAATGTATCTGCAAACCAAAAGCTGCAGCACGGCGCGCCACGGCCTGCCCGATGCGCCCCATCCCTAAAATGCCCAAGCGCCTGCCACTGACCCGTCCGCCCAACAATGCTGTTGGCGCCCAACCGGTCCAGGTGTCTTTTTGCATCATTGCCATGCCTTCAGACATCCGGCGTGTCACACCGAGAATCAACGCCATGGTCATATCTGCGGTATCATCCGTCAAAACGCCGGGGGTGTTGGACACCAAAACACCGCGCTGACGGGCGGTTGCCACATCGATATGATCAACCCCGGCCCCGTAATTCGCAATCAACTTTAAGTGTTCGCCAGCCTGCCCAATCATCGCAGCATCAATTTCATCCGTCACCGTCGGAACCAACACATCCGCCGTTTTCATTGCTTCGCTCAACTCTGCACGGGTCATTGGCACATCGTCATGATTTAGCTTTACGTCAAAGAGCTCTGATAGCCGCGTTTCGACCGCATCCGGCAACCGTCGCGTCACTACAACACTTAACCGTTTCTTTGACATCTATGTCCTCCCGGGCCTTGGCCTCGCCTGCTCTTAGCGCCATGGTGTCTCATGCGAGCCTGAGGCACAAGAACCCCGCGCCGCAAATGAGCAAATGAAGTGATAGTGCAGGCAGCACCCTATGTTCCGTTGGACTTTTAAACGCGCTTGCGTGGCGCTATTGGTGATCATCTCCCTCCCCTCACGGGCCGTATTGGCGGAGGACGTCGGGGCGGTAACCAATCTCCCTTTACCTCGCTTTGTCTCCATGAAGGCCGCTGAAGGCAACGTGCGGCGCGGGCCCAGCCTGTCGCACCGTATTGACTGGGTCTTTCAGCGACGCGACATGCCACTGCGTATCACCGCAGAACATGGCCATTGGCGCCGTGTAGAAGACCGCGATGGCATGGGCGGCTGGGTTCATTATTCCCTGCTTTCTGGAAATAGAACCGTCTTGGTAGAACAAGACATGTTGACTTTGCACACAAGACCCGACCCTAACGCCCCCGTAGCCGCAGCGCTTGAAATGGGGGTCGTTGCCCGTCTGGGGGATTGTGACCTTGAATGGTGCGAACTGCGCACTGGCGGATTTCGAGGTTGGGCACCAAAGGTCCGGATGTGGGGTGTCGCAGATGGTGAATTGCGCGACTAAGTGACCTTGCGCCAAATTTTCATCGTCAAATCCCACCGCAAGAGGTGCTTTTAGGACATTGGCGATACGGAAAGGTGAGCCGACTGGATGTTGGCTCAGCAGATTGAAGAGCTATTTGTAGAGGGCTGCATCAATTATTGCATTTCTGCAGCCCACATTCGCTACTTTTCAACCCACATAGCCTGTTCAGATCATTGAGGCACCGTGTTTAGGCAATGAGAGCCAAAACGCGGTGCCGCTTTATCAAAACTTGAAACGTGCACCGACCAGCAACGCATCGATGTCCTGAAAGTCAGCTGTGGCAGCAGAGGCGCTGTAGGAGCGGTAGCCTGCGTAGACTTCCAGATTGTGACGGTCTATGTTTTGTACCGCCAGAAGACCAAAGCTGTCAGAGTCGCTTCCTAGGGACGAGATATCGCTGCCATCGTAATAGTCGACCGAAAAGGCGGTAGAGCCGAATTTGAAGAAATCTCGCTCATATCCCAGCTTAACATAATAAAAGCTCGGATCTTGGTCACTATTGTCCAAACTATCTTCGCCTGAGGCGAAGGTGAAGCTTACACCCGTCGGATTATGCAAGACTGACGCAGAGCCGTTGACCCGATCAGCCCCTTCGCGTTCGTTGTAGCTCAGTGCACCAGAAAAAGCGAAATCGCCAAAATCGTTTTTATACCGCAGGGCAATGCCGTTGCGGCTGTCTTCCCCAAAGGAGACGGAAACAACTACGCCATCCGCAAAAACTGGCGTGTCATAACGAAAGCGCTCTTGTCGGCTGTTGCCATCCAAATTTGAGAAATTACCGCCGATCCTCTGCGTTGTCAGCGCCCCGGCCTGATCACGGAAAAGAATACCGCCCGCTAAATCGGAGACGCCGGAATACCCGACAACCGTGGTGCCAGACAGATCTACTTCGGAAGTACCGTTGGAAGCGGTATCACCCTGACCATAGGCAAAGTTACCATAAGGGGTCTCAGCAAAGAGTTCGAATTTACGCTCATTCGCCACTGAAGAAGACACATCGGAATTCAATTGGTTGACTGCGGCCGTCGAACTAAATTCAAATTCATATTCAATCTGCCCCCCAACCACATAATCACCAAACGAATAAGCAGCCCGGGCCCGCAGACGTGTGGACGAGTTGTCGTTGTCGACTGAAAATTCGCGGGTATCCACGCCGTCGTCTACGGATAAAATACCCCGGTTGATCTGGCCTCCGAAAGTAAAGGAAAATCCACCGTCCTTGATATCAATGACCTGAGCATGAGCCACGTTTACAACGCAGAACGAAGCAGCGGCAAGAGCCACCGTGGAGAGGGATTTATGCATTTTCAAAGTCCTTTATTTTGAGAGGTAACGAAGCTTCTGCGGAGCTTGTTAGGGTGTGGTGCAGGCAAACAACACTGAAACCGGCCCAATGGGTCGGTTGAGGCGTCGGGAAGAGTATGCCTCAGCTTGTTCGCGTATTAGTTATCTTATTATGAATCTGTGAGAAAATAGTAATCACAATTGCGTTGATTGTAACAACAGCGCGTCCAGTGGTCAGAACACATTAATCCTGCCCCATTGGTTTGATAGGTTCTTCTTTGATAAGGTACATCTGCGCTGGAAAAGTGGTTCTTTTTCAAACAGATGTAACGCAAGCAGAGGGGAAATCCGTCAAATCCGTAGGCCCCTTGCTTTTGCTGCATCATAGCGCCTTAGTGGCAAGATCTTCAGATCGACGATGGGTTTTTTGTCCGATTTCCATCAACAGATGGGATGGATGGTGCCTGCTCCAATAGTATCGTAATCCGCCACACTGCAATTGTGTATATCTGCACTTAAGAGTCCCCCCTCAGCCTCGCGCGGCGCACCGCTTTCAATGCTGTTGATCCGATTGCCATGGCAGAACGTAACCTTTTGGAGATCACCCCGCCCCACCATCTGTCGAGGCAAAGAAGTGCTCGTGTCTCTCTCTGGCTTAGAGCCGGATTGCCCTCAAAAAGGCACCCTATGATTGCCATTTACTGTACCTACGTATTATTCTTTGGTTTTTGACCCAACGGATTTCTATCATGCGCATTCTAGCCATCATACTTTGCTTGCTTCTGCCCGCCTTCATTCATGCCCAGACCAGCGATCAACCCACTGGCAGCATCGTCATAGAAGACAGCGCCATCGCAGACGCTGCCATCGCCACCCGTATCCGAGGTATTTTAGGCGAACTAGACGGGTTCGACGACATCAGCGTTACCGTATCATCTGGTATCGTCACATTGCGTGGCACGACATTGGACGCCCCCACAGCCCAACGGCTCAACACCCTTGTGAGCCGCGTTCAGGGCGTTGTCGCGATAGAAAATGAAGTGGCCGAAACAACAGATGTGGCTGAACGGCTCAATCCCGCTATGCAACGGTTTCAGGCACGTGCCTTGCAATTGATCTCGTTTCTGCCACTGGCCCTTGTTGCGCTGACCGTTTTTGTGATTGTCATCATGTTCGGGTTTTGGCTCGCGCGGCGCAAACAACCTTGGGACAGGCTTTCTCCCAACGCTTTCATCGCTGATATCTATCGCCAGATTGTGCGGCTGTTGTTTGTCATTGGTGGTTTGGTTGTTGCATTGGATATCGTAGGAGCCGCCGCACTGCTCTCGGGCATCCTGGGGGCTGCTGGTATCGTCGGGCTGGCCATCGGTTTTGCGGTGCGCGATACGGTGGAGAATTTTATCGCTTCGATCATGTTGTCCATTCGCCAACCGTTTCGTCCCAACGACACAGTTGAGATCAACGGCGACACTGGCAAAGTCATCCGCCTGACCAGTCGCGCGACCATTTTGTTGAGCTTTGACGGCAACCACATCCGTATTCCAAATGCAACCGTCTTCAAAAGCCGCATTGTGAACTTTTCGCGCAATGTAGAGCGGCGTTTTACCTTTTCGCTAAGTGTTGCGTCTGACGCAAATCTCGATCAGGCCCGCGTGCTGGCACTTGATACGATAAATCAGTTGCCCTTCGTTCTAAAGGCGCCCGCAGCATCGGTCTGGATTGAATCGGTTGATGATTTTTGGGTCACCTTGTCGATGGCCGCATGGATAGATCAAACTGAAACAAGCATGGTTTTGGCCCGATCTGAGGCGATCCGCCTGACCCAAGCTGCTCTTGATTCAGCCGGTCTTGCTGCCCCCTTACCGACCTATCGCATTAATAACATTGAAGGGCCAACAAGAGCGCAAAGCAACACAAAAGAAACGCGGCCCAAAAACTCGCCAACACCAGCACATGATGTCGCCGCGACGCATGACAAAGAACTGGCAGAAATTGTTGACCAGGAACGCTCCGAACTCGCTCGAAACGATCTGCTGAATGTGAATATTTCAGAAGAATAGAAATTTTGTCAAAACGGGTCTTGCGCTAACCGGCTATGCCCCTTAACTAGCCCCTCACGTTGGGATGTAGCCAAGTGGTAAGGCAACTGTTTTTGGTACAGTGTACCGTAGGTTCGAATCCTACCATCCCAGCCACTTCTTACTTTGTGCCGTCCGGCGTGAATCGCAACTTGTCCGGCGAGAAACGCGACTTATGTCGGGCAAGAGTGTAACTTGGCACACCATTTCCAGATTTTGGACATATTGAGCGGTTCTGGATGGATCCGCGCAAGTTCCGAAAAGTCGCTCCTAACAAGCCAGCTAATAGAGTGATAGCTCAGTTGGTAGAGCAACTGACTTTTAACCAGTAAGTCGACAGTTCGAACCCATCACATCACTGGTCCGTCGGTCGTTGACGAATGTCATGTGATCGTTCCTTTACGACAGGCTTTTGTCCTTTTTTGTTGGCAATCATAGATTCATCCCATTGAGCCATACAGAGAGCACGGCCTAGACTGTGCTCTTTCTTGTACGTCGAATTACCGCTCGGCAGCTTTCTGCAAAGGCATTTGTGCCGCAAGCAATATTTGGGGCTAGCGATATCTCGGATCTTTGCAGTTGTTGCTATCTGAAAAGCCCGAAGCTGACGGCTCTTTGCCCCAAATCTTGTTGCCAGCTCTTTTGGGGTGCTTCTGAAAATACTCATTTCGCTCCAAGAAATAGCGATCGATTGCAGCTTTGGCTTCATCTTCCCAAGCGCTGAAAGCAAAGTATCCTGTCTTGTTTGTCGACGAATACCAAGACTTAGGGTACCCTTGCTCAATTCGCAGAAAAGATATATCGGCATCCGTCGACTGTCAGCATGGTAATCCATCGCAGGCGCACCAGTGGTCCGATCATGACCAAGATTGCCGAGACGCTGGAAGCAGCACGCTCTGCACAAAAACAGACCTCTAACGATCGGGAGGACGCAGCATGACCTAGGTTTCATCAAAGACTAACCAGAGGTACTGCTGAATAAGCAAAGGCCCGGATGCTTTCGCAATCCAGACCTCGCTATGAACATCTTATTCATCCCACCTCACAATTTGAAAGTCAACAGACTCGCGCAAGCGACCAGTTGCTTGCGCTCAAAAATCCAACGCCATCGCGTTCGGAAGCGAGGATGCTTTGCTATGAATATGTCACTCGATCACGCGCTGGTGGAGCGCACCACGAGTCCACCCATGGATTTGTCAGGAATGCCAGAAGCGTTCCAACGGGCTTATGGCCCGACCGAACCCTTTGAGAACGACTTCGGGGAGCTGGAGATGCACGACTTCGTAGTGCTTCCCTACCGCGGGAACCGTAAGATCAATCCACGCTCGAAAGGTTCGACCTGGATTTTTTCGGTTTGGTTGGATCTACAAACGCAGACCCCGCGAAGCTACGGTTTCGACAGCCAGGTCGAATATCATCATACGGCGCTAACCCTGCTAGATCCAGATGTCGCGCAGGTCCAAGAGCAATTTGGGCCAATCCCTTTTGTTGACCATGAGGGTAAACCAGCAAACCACTATGCTGATCTGATGATCATCAAGAAGGATGGCCGTAAAATCGCGGTTGCCGTCAAGCCGACAGATCGCCTGGAGTCAGGGCGTTTCATACGCGAGCTGGAAGCACTAGAGAAAACCAAACCCGCTGGTGTCGTTGATGAAATCCGGCTTGTTACCGAAACCTGCATACCACGCGCCGGAGCGTTCAATGCTGTCATGTACCAGCGATTTGCATTGTGTCGTGACACAGCAGTTGAAACCCGGCTCAAGGACGTCCTGTCATCCTTTTCGGGAGACATTCCTATATGCGACTTGGCGGAACGATGCCGCGCTGGTGGTCGGGCCTTTCGCCCGATCGTGAGGGGCCTTTTTGAAGGCCAACTTCAGAAAGTCAGCGGTGGGCGCATTAACCTCTTCACGATGGTGCGGCGACTCCAATGATACCGAAGATCAACTTCAGCACCATTGATCTCTATTTCTTGGACCGGGTTCCATACCATTTCATCATGGGTGACGACCATTCCGCATATTTCCGGCGGGAGGATGGAACCAAAGCGATCGAACGCTTTGGTTGGGAAGAGCTCGATCACATCGTCGGTAGCGAACGTTGGGAATGCAAAAGGCGACAAGCAACCATTCAAGATGCACAAATTGCTCGGGATCCATACGTATTCATATGGGAGCTGACAAAGAAGCAGCGGAAACTGCTACTGTTTCGCTGGTTCTTCGTCTGCGCCGTAAACAAACTGCGCGAAGAACAGAATTTGAGCCTCACTACCAAGGACGTTGCTGAAAAGTACCTACTCATTCAACTTAAGCTACGAAGGAGTGGCGGGCATTCTGCGGAGAATTCGGCAAGCAATATTATAGCTCAAAGGATACAAGTCTTGGCGCAACGCCAGGTGCCTCCACAATTCTCAAGTGGCGGCGCAAAGTAGATAAGGCTGGCGGACGCCTATATGTTCTCCAAGATCAGCGCGGTCGAAGTTCCAACATAGATATTGATCAAGAAAGCTATAAATTCATTATCCAGCACCTTCGCGAATACTTGCTCGAACAACAACACAGCGGCAACGAAATTGCTGAGAAAACAATCGCTGCGCTCAAGATAGAAAACCTTAGACGCAAAGAGCTCGGCGAACCGCTGCTCGAAGGAAGGTGCAGATCTGCGCTCCATGAATGGATTGCAAATTTCGGTGACTTAGAAATCGATTTTGGCCGTAAGGGTTCGGAGTTCGCTGAGCGCAAGTACTCAGCCGCGGGTAAGACTGAGCGCGCAACGCGGCCGGGTCAGACGTTCCAAGTCGATGAATGGGAAGTTGATGCACGAAACATCATCATGTCGGGCCCGATGCGTGAAGGGCTTGATCAGGCAACGATAGATGCACTCCCGCGTGGACGGCGCTGGATGTACATCGTGATCGATGTCGCCACCAGATACATAGTTGGATTTGGGCTTTCGTCTTCACAGCAATCGGAGGCAGCGATACGTGCTTTGCATTCAGCGACTCGAGACAAGGCGGAACTGGCTCAAGCAGCTGGTGCAGAATGTGATTGGAAAGGTTTCTATTTTGAGAGCTTAGAAAGCGATACAGGCAGCGCATTCAAGGCTGAAGCGACGCAGCGTGCGGTGAGCGTGTCGGGCGCAACATATGTTTATGGTGAAACTGGGCAGCCAGAGTTTCGGGCAATCATAGAGCGGCTTTTCAGAACGTTCGCGCTTCGCGCGATGCCATACATTCCGGGTCGGACTTTCAGTAATCCTCGCGAAAGGGGCAATTATGAAACCGAACGGCTAGCAGTGCTGACTGACGACCAGCTGGCGCTCATCTTCATCAGATTCATTGTCGACGTTTACCATCAGTCACCTCATGCCGGGCTACTCAAAGAAACGCCAGCAGACGCTCTGGTTAGACTGTCCGGGCAAGTGGGACTGCCTGAAAAGAGATCGCCGCGAACACGTCGAAGAGCATTCGGCATCCGCGCAGAACGCACGGTTAACTGCATGGCTTAAGGTGATCGGTGTAGCAAACTATGCACGCTAAAATCCGCTTGGCTAGAGATGCATTGCGATGCCCATCGCGATGGCTTTGAAATTGTCACCTGCCGTGATTCCTCGCGATAACCTCACATGAAATTTGATCATCCATCCCTAGTTCTTGCACCGCCTTTGGCGGTTTTTTTGTGCGTACCGTTGACCAAGTTGCGTTCTTGGCCGGACGAAGTTGCGGTTCTAAATGGACTCTTCTGAAAATGTGATTCAGTTTCAGCGGGTTAGAAATTCGCCGGACTCCGATTTAGACCGGACGCCACATACTTACATGATGATTGATAGTCCCGAGGGGCCAAATCAGGCTCGAAATGCCCCCGAAAATGCCCCTGTTCAGGAAGTTCGTAGCGTAGGCAACTCTCGACGTATGATTTCTGATGTGAACGGGTACAACGGGTGTCACGGGAGTGGTCCCTTCTGGGATTGCCCAGAGCCATCCCTGTGAGGACAGCTCTGAGCGTAGTTAGTTTAGGCGACTAGGCGGATATTATAGCCGGGTTGCTTATCCACCTCGTAATCGTAACCATTAGGTCCTGAGACACGGCCCCGGTGAAGGCTATGGTCAGGCTTCACCCAAATGGCGCGGGCGTAGTCTTTCCCGCCCCACTTAGCCTTCTCCAACTGCCACCCGAGGTCGGGCATCATGTGATTGAGGCGATTGGGATTGATACGGAGATCTTGGAGAATTCCGATCAGTTTTCCTTGTGGGATCGCACCGCGACCATCGTCCTCTAACTTCTCCGAAAGCTGTTGTTGCAACGTCTCTCTTGAAGTGCTTTTGATCTGTTTCGTGACAGGAGTATCGATCTTGGAGGTATTTAGAGCCTTCGGATTGAAGCCTTCGGACTGCTTTCGCTGCATCAGAGCGTTGTAGACCTTGGCGATGTTCTCGGGATTGGCCATCCACTCGTAGAACTCCGTCATGAACTTGGCGAACTCATCGGCGTCCGGTCCGGAAGCATGCCCGTCATGCCCCATATCGATCACGTGGAAGCGACGATCATTGCCTTCGATCCACTGGGGAAGGTGATTGGTCGTAAAGATAAAGCAGCAACATTGCTTGGTCTTCTCGATGTCCACACCTTTACGTTCAGCGGTTGCATCCTCTTCGGTGATCAGAGTCTTCAGAGCGTTGCCTTGGTTGGACGTCGGCTTCAGTTTCAATTCCTCCAGCACCAACAACTTGCTGTCGAGAAGGGGCTTATTGGTCTTGTCGGGGTTTAGTTCCGGTCTCTTTCGAGCAATGTTTGCTATGAAGGAGATTGAGAATGGCAACGAGATACACAGACGAGTTTCGCCGTGATGCAGTGCGCATCGCAACGACTAGTGGACTGACACGACCACA
>JBDWQI010000130.1:0-4392 GCA_039986635.1 Sulfitobacter sp. | reverse complement strand
GAACCTGGCTATGCTACTCGCACCATAAACTGCCACGTCTAGGTGGAGGGTGCTTTGCCCATCGATGTTATTGTTTTTTTACCTTGATTCCTAGTCTTTAACCCAAGTGGCCACCTATGTCTATTTCATAGAATGTGTGGGTCGTGCCTGCCTTATCCGCTACGTCGACATGGCATTGCACTACTGCTGTCTACCGCTGGGCTTACTTGCATGCGTAGCACTCTCTCATTTATGTCTCTTTGGGGTAGTTTCGTGACCGCAGAACTTGTATCTCTCTAAGACTGAAGAAACAGCACGGACACGGGTTGTACTGGATGTCGACTGGTAGAAAGGACGATTTAGCGTGAAAAACTAGTGTTGAATATCGTGCCGAACTTTCGATTTATCGGTCAACGGAAAGAAAATATACCTGGTATACATATTATTGGGCTGAAAATAGTTCGGTCTGCGGTGTTTGGATGCTATGCTATAGTCTAGTTCCGATAACTCTCGAACGATACCGATACTAAAAAACGAAACAGGGCTGAACACCTCCCGGGGGGGTAGGAGACACGGCAACAAACAGCAATATATGGGTAAAACATCAGTATATGCCTACCACATCAAACCACTTGGTTGAGATATTTCGTGCCATATATATGTACGTGGCACGTTTGAAGCAGTACAGCAGTGTACCTAATAACAGGAAAACGACCACCGAGAAACAAAGGCTGAGCGAATAGCAGGGAAATAAGATGTTCGGGAGACGTTTTACTGGAGTTTGTGGATAACACACCCACCTTCTTAAAGAAGAGACTAGCTTGGGCCAGGCTTGTTTCATATTTAAAATTGGTCCCTTGGCTATACCAAAACTGTACGTTGGTTCTGGCAATGTACTACTCCTCCTGGTGTTTTATAGTGATATATTGCGACCGACAGCTGAGCTATACCTACAGTAGTAGTATATACAATGTATACATACGTAGTGGTAGGAATAAAAAAAGCAGTACAGGATGCCTATTAAGAAAACGAGCAAAACGAATGGCAGGCTGTGATTACGAAGAAAAAATGGTGGAATTCGGACTTCGTTAATATATACTGAAACGAGTGTATTAACGCTCCCATCCTCATTGAATAGACGCATCCTGAGCCGACTTTTTTGCTGCTGATTCAGTGTACCTTAGATACCAAAAAAATATAACAATGTCAGGCATAGTATATTTAATAGTACGATGAGTATATAGCGGTGTCATTATATAATATTAATGTGTGACAAGATACACGGTGTGGGGTAGAGACGGAATACGGCTACATACAGAGGAAGCAGGACGGTGTGGGAAGACCCGCCTAGGTACGACCTTAAGCAGTATTGCAAGTGGGCAGCTGTACTCCACAACTTTCTGCGCGTTGCAGTGAAAACCCGATCGTTTATAAGAACAGCGAACTGTCATTTGACCCTTTTTTTAAAGGTGTTTCGAGGGCAGAGAACTTGGCCCTCGCAAGAGCAGGTATCAGGGTGGTAGGTGCAAGGGCGTGGCGGAAATTACAGGGGCAAAATGAAAGGGCGGGTAGAGGTGAATTCAGTGAACAGGGGTTTTACGTTCGTTTTAGGTCTAGTTTCGTCCAGTATTCAGGTTCAATTTCTAAAGTCAGCAGATTATGGATTCTCTTCTTTATATGTGGATGGATGGTGTGATTGGAATATGACTCTACACTATCATACACTATTAGATGGCCATGAAAAATCGAATACAGGTGGCACAAGGTGCACCTCCGAGCCACAAACCAGGTTGTATAACGGCACGCCGACGTTTTACACCAGTACTACCACAGATGGAGCAGTAGGAGAGCGTGTTTCACTATGTTTCTAGTAGTAGTGGTGGTGCCTCACCCGCTGTAGACACCGTGAAGGTATTAATAGTGTAGATACATAAGCTGGTAAGAGACACAGAGATGTCGATGTTGGATAGAACACGCTGCATGTAGCTCGCGATCTTATAATTACCGCCAACAAAAAATATGGCACCCGAAAAAAAACACACGCACTAGAGCTGTCTCAGATTTTACACTCCGACCCGTTTTTTGTGAAGCACAAGGAAATAACGCAAAAAATATATAGTGTTGATCTACCCGATCTCTGATTTATTCGTACCTACGCTGATGTGCACATAAAACATATACATGTACTGAACGATTAGGCAGTTGACATCGGTACAACCCTGTTAGGAAAAATGTCAAAACAGCAAGGCCCTCACGTGACACGACGCGACCACGGCCGTGGCTATCCCCGACAGAGACGAGTGGTGGGCGAGCAAGGTGAGGCGCTAACAGAAAACAGTTCACCGATTGATTGGTCGACCTTATTCCGAGCTATTAATAGCTTGTAAACGACTACCAAAAAACAGATATATCGTAGAAAAAAATAAATCGATCTGTCACAGACCCCAATCAACTTGATATCTTTTACAAATAGAAGAAGCTGGACCAACAGAAAAATGATTAACCATTCGAAGGTCGTATCGCGTGGAACACTGCGAACTAAGGCTTGGAATTTAGAGGCGCCAACTACGACACAACACTGAAAAAATATGTGAGAACATTTTTTCTCGTTTGTTTTTCTATTCGATCTCGACGGCAAAAACTCATAAATACCAACTTTTCAACACGAAATTCGCATTAAAACCATATATCCCGATCAATGCGAAAACAGTGATAAAGACCCGAAGCTGAACAGCCTACGAGAAGACCGATTCAATCACAAGTTTCCGTGCCCGGTGCGCAACCCATCAAGCGAAACAGCTGCCTCTAACTCCGAGGCGCGCAAGCGCCAAAACTACGCTCGTCCGGGGCATGTGTCCTTTGACGAACGGAGTCACAAACTTGCCATCTTAGCAGTGGAAATATTTGGACGTCTCGGGGTAGAGGGAAATAAGTTCATAGACCAGCTGGCAGCTAGTGTCGTGGGGGGAGGGATGGTGGGTCGATGGGAAGGAATGTTTAGCGAAGCAACGCCTACTCCAAATCGTCTCCACGACTACTCGGGTGTCATTTCGAGGAGGGTATCGCGATTTAGACTCTTGCTTAGTGGTCGTCAGGAATCGAGAAGGAGCAGAAAGGGGGGAGATGGCGGACCCACACCGATGGCGAGGGGATGGAGCTTGGGTGCGACTCAGGATTTATGAATAGAAAGTAACGAGTACATAGTAAAATACTCGTAGGAGGGAGCAAATTCAACAAATAGAGTATATCGCAGATGAAACATATAAGGAAGCACATAGAAGATAGATAGACCTTGTGCATAGGTTTCCTTTGTACCCGGGGATTCTTCTTTCAGGAATGTTTTGATCGGCAGACGGGCAAGAAGCGCATGCTACACATTGCCGGATGGCAAGCCTAACAAAAATATATACCTGGTATACGATAATTTTACGATGGCTTTTCTGCGAGGCCCCGCTCAATTTTGCGAGTTTCGATCTGAAATTGAACCTCGTACCCGTACATAATAAACAGGCAAACGAAGGCGAGTTATTTTTTCCTGAGATAAGTTGCGGCGGTTGCTCTTGTATCATTCCGACCTTTCGTACGAGTGTCGGTCATATCTCTCGAACAAACAAATACCTTGCTTTTTCCACTTATGATTTGGTGCATGATCAACATTCTATAAAAATGACATCCTTTTTTTTTGGCATACCAGGTACAAACAAGTAGTATTGAGTGGGGCGTGGCCAATCTACCGCTGCGGCATCACATTGGCTGGCCCAGCTATTATGTAAAGTGTGCCTGATGAAAACATTAGGTATAAGCAAATATCAAACATTGTAAATGGCGTGATAATAGCACCCGCCACCGTGTACGACCCACAGAGCGACAGTAGTTATGGAACTCGTGGTAGGGACGCGTTGTGAGGCCTGAGACATAAATTATCCAGGATCGCGTGTTGATCACACGACAACAGCAAAACCAAGAGTACAGTTCGAATCTGGCAGCCCCTAGCGACGCAAATGTATCATATTCCGATGGGCATTAATGATTGCTGCCGACACCACGTTGAGGGTGGTGGTGCTTCATGCGCCAACGAATTTATCCACAGCTCGCACCTTAATGTAGCAGTGTCGTGGACTCTAGTACCGCAGGCGCTAAGCAGCTCGGGTTTGTTGTCAATTGCCCCGTTCGTTGTGTATTTTGTTGTCTCGAGGGTGGTGTTCCCGTAGGTCGTTTCTGCTTCTCTGGCTCCTAGAATATCACATATATTGACGGGTACAACGGCTCTATGCCACACGCAAATACGTTGCGTCGAGAAATATCCTGTATTGACGGGTACGACGGCTGTATGCCACGAACAAGTACGTGGCACACGAGGTCCGTTTTATGGTTTAGCCGGTACCAGCGGTTTTATCGTGTTGTGATCTGATG
>JBDWQI010000129.1:0-6383 GCA_039986635.1 Sulfitobacter sp. | reverse complement strand
TGTTCTGATCGCCGTGAAATGGACTCCAACCACGCTGAAGCACGACAGAAGAAGATCATCAGCAAACAAGGAAGCAATGAAATCGAGGAACACCGCCGTACAACCAGGGATTCTCAGTGGATGTATTTGAAAATTTGTCCGGCTCTATTCCCCACACGCAAGTAGTAGGGAACTGCTTGTACTAACGGTTGAGTTTCCGTCGATCATCCTCTGCTGGGTTGTAGGTGTTCGATGAGTTCCGTAACGAAACCAAGGGGACTTTGCTTCGCCGTGACAGGAGAACGCCACCTCGCAGCTTCGCGAGTACCGCTCATGGTCGACGATGCAGGTAAACAGTACCACTGCGGGCTGGTGCTTCAGTGGGAGGGATACACCCTATTTCAGAACGGCTTTTACCTCAGTCGGGCAATCAGTTTTGTATCTCCCTTCACATTTGACGCAAACATGGTGTGTGAGTGAACATAATACAACCGTTCCATTGATGTTCTTATCGCGTCCGAAACCACTTGAACTCTCAAAAACGCCGAGAAATATAGTCGCCAATTTGGACGGGTGACCCTCATCGACTGAACATATTGCACGCATGGACTCCCCCATTACCATAGCACCGGTGCTAGGCCATACTGACGAACGCACGGCAAATGTGTGCTTCAAAGATATAGATGATGGATTGCTCACCAACAAACACGAAATTAATTCAGACGTTTGCGACCCTCGAGGAATCCCTTTTGTGTACCGTTCCATATACGGCCTCGGTTGGCCTGCTTCCTTACATCCACGGGCACGTTTTGTATATTCAAGTACGCAGACGGGCCTGAGCGTCCCGCGTTGATGGGGTTTTCATAAGCACTAAGGTCTAACAAATTCCGTATGCGAGGTATTATAGTTTGAAGGTGGTGATTGACGCGGCATGTGGGACTGTGAGTTACAAGGCTCATGGGCCAAAACGCCCCGCGTTGATAGAGTCTTTCATAATAAGATAAGGTCTAAGAAACTCCAGACAAGAGGTCGTACAGTTGGAGATAGTGGTTAGCCCGGCACGTGGTACTCCCAGTTGAAAGACTTATATCACGATCGATGTTTCAGCCACCCCAACATAATCAGGCCCAGTCGTTTTTTTCTCTCAATCGTTTGACCCGAGCAAACCCAAGATCTACGGTACCATTCATTTTCGCTCACGAATACGTAATCCAAGGGGCCTGCTACGAACGGTGCTGCATTCTCGAACCCGAACATTTGTCGCTAGAGGAGATTCGCAGTCGAGGACCTATACAATGCCTTCGCATCTGATCAGAAGTGTACTGCATTTCTTTTACACTGTTTCACGTTACGTCCATAGCGATAATAAACTTACGTGCAAACAATGAAGTGACTTATTGGTGGAAGTGTTGGGTTTCTCAACCTCCGAGGGTCATCAACCTTAGGTTCTATCCTCGTCGAAGGTATCCCTATCGTGGACGCGGCGTGCCACTATAGCAAGCGCTTGTTCGTTGGCCGTGGTTGTGATGGTACCTGCATGACGTCCCGAGATAATCTCTAACACATTGTTTATCGTTCTGAGGACGTAGTTGGTCTACGTGCAAGAATAAGACCATATATGTGTAGAATGTTGAAACCTCAAAGCTTGTGTAGCTTCAAAACCGCCCGTTTCGCAAGTTTCCAGGCCCGATTGACAATGCCAGAAAGTAATGTACAATACGAAATGTTTTCGTCAAACAATCTGAGGTAGGCTATACATATCACCCAGACTCGACAACGTAAACCCGGCCACTTGTCTTACCAGTAAACGTTCCGACGTCCATCTATCGACGTATGTGCTCGTAAAATCAGCACAACCTGCCATACCGTGGGCAAAACACCATCCCGTACATGTGAAATGTGTTCCAACGGAGCAATCAACGAACCTGTATCCGACGAACCACACGAAACACCAGTAAGTACATCCCGTGAAAACCCTAAACGGATATATCTGGCAAGAGTTCGACGCTGGAACCGAGAAACTTGCATCTCAACGCCCCGAACACCTAGCCGTGCAGTCTGCGCGCGAACGTACGAGTGGATAAGTCTGATTTTTCGTTCAACGGGGAAAACCAAGGAACCTTCATTGTGTAGCCGGTAGACGAGGAGTGCCGGCAGGCTACACGTGAACCTCGAACGCATCAAACCGGCAACCGACGAACACGTATCCAAACTACCTGTAAACCCAGAAGTGCATTCCGTACAGGAAGGCACTATCGGGTGCATATCATTCGCTGCCAAACAAGGGCACCGAAGAACGTAGCAACTTAACAACCTGTAACGCAAGTCGTGATGTCCTCCTGCGAACGCACAAGTGGATATAACTGCTTCGTCGAGGGAAGCAACCGACAAAACAGCAGCGTGCCCAGAGCTAACGTTGCGTCGCAACACGCATACATTTGTCATTCGCTCTCGCGCAACGTTAGGACTGGTCATGCAAGCACGTAAGAACGTTCAATGCTGTCTGAAACGAGCACTCGCTCTCAAGTACACCGGTTGGTAAAAAGAAAACATGTGTGTACCAAGTATTTGGAATATATCCACACGCACAGTGTAACACATGCCAGCCCTACAATTACTGTATGTTGGATCACACAGATGAAAAGTACCACATCTTCACGAAGTTATAAGGTATCAACAAACCGACAACAGCAAAGCGCAAGTGTCCGTCAAACAGCCCGAACAGGTACCAAAATAGATTGGGAGGCAACACCGGGTTCTCCAAAACGCGCGTAAAAATCGGGTATGTATCAATTTTCATCGGACTGATTCTCGTGGAACAGCGTCGGTCGAATGTTACTACTGAAAGGTGCGCATGGGACATCTAGTTCAAATGGCGAGAAGTGCACATAATCGAATTGAGCTCGCTCCCTGACTTTCGGTCGCCACTTGACAGTGCGGTCCTTGAAACCCACTTGTGTGCTTCGTCGACACGGATACACATCGCAGATATCTGTTCTTCTCCCCGCAGCATAGTACTGTTGTCTTCGAAGTAATTGAAGATGCCGTTCCCGTCCATAGTTGTCACGAACTGCACGTTTTTGGCCCATCGTGTGGGCTAACCAAGTTGGCATCAAGATGTTAGCAGCTAGACAGAACATCGTTGGATGTGTTCTTCGTTTCAGTAGCGATCACGACACAGTTGCGTTCACTCTTGAAACTGCCACGGGTGAAATTCAATTGGTACATGGGTACGGGGTACAACGTATCCTGCTTGACATGTGTTGGCCTACTTCACGTGGAACTCTCATCAAGGAGTAGGTCCGACACCCCAACGTGTTCTGTGTAGCGAAACGCGCAGCGGTTCATATCATATCAACTACGTTGAGATCAACTGTGCTGTCATCGCCGTGTTTTGTATTTCATTTTGTACCATCAAGGCGTTTAGGGAAAATGCGAAACCATGTATTTTATTGCAGGGCATTAGCAAGGTTCAACACGTTCTTCGCTTACCCAGCAGGTTTGTGATAATACTTTATCGATTAAGGGAGTCTTACGGCGGCCAGAAATTAATGTGTTCAACGGGATTCCGTCTGTTAGGAGCTACCCACCAGTGTTGGCTTTTCGTTTATGTCTTCAAATGTTTTCGTTATATTGGTAGCGGATGAGACTCTTATTATTTAACGTTAGTTATCAGGGTTTTAGGTCAAGATGAATCCGTTTCAAATTGACACAAAATTGTACGAGCTCTTACCGTAGCTCGCGTCATTCGTATCCGACACATAGGCTTGGTCGGCGAGTTATACGTAAACTCTTTCGCGATGCGCCGTTTGATGCCTTGAAGTGGTAGTATTGTGAAAAAAAGCAACAGTAAGAAACATCTGAACACGTTTGGCGTCGATCTTCGGTTTTGCGACAGCAAAACGTAGCACAATACACCTCCCAACAACAGAGGTTCCCGGCGGCCTTGCATATATGGGGGTTTTAAACATGTTGGCGGTGCTTCACAAGACAATATCACACACTGGCTAGGACTTGCACTAACATTGGAAGTTCCAGCGCGTGTCGGTGGTGCACCTTGAGTGCTGCCATTTGTGTTGTGCCTGGGGCACTCGTTGTGCGAGCAAAGATGTTTGCACAACTGGCAATCCTTGCGCTTGGCCCTCTAACACTACCTTGTCGGCGTGGTTGTCCAGAGCGTAACCACGAGAGCAGTCGACCAAGTCGCAGCATTTCGTGCCTGTTGATGTACATGACCGTTATGGGCGGTTGATTAAGAAGATCGGCGGGTGCCGATGAAGGACTCGCTCTAGGTTTGTCTGGTAGAAACGTAGGAGCGCGGAGGGGGTACGACGATATAAATTGAAACCCTATTTCGGTTCACGTAGAGGCTCCAACATGGCAGGCTACAACGTTTTATGCGTGAATTTTTACCCGTCTTGCAGCCCCTTGCGTCGGTGCACCAGTCGTCGTTGCAGGCAGTTGTGTCTGAGTCTTTGTCAAGGGTTTAGTTCTCCTGCCATTCAAACTTGGAGAATACGTTGCCGCAGCACTAGGACTCCTTCCACCTAACCCGCTTACGCTCCTGTCGGTCAGCTTGGAGGAGCAGAGTGTAACCGTGTGAGCACGAAAACGAGTCGTAGCAGACCGTGTCTCACGTCCCGTCGTTGTTCGTAGCCAGTTGTAACGGCACGATGGGCGTTGGTCCGTCGTCACTGAGATTAGGCACGTCCTATCATAGAGAGAGCATTGATCGTCCAACTGTATCAGACTAATTAGATTTAGTAGCTGGGGAACTACCTAAGATCGTTTGTGGTTACCAGCAATTTTTTATACATCCCCGAGCCCTGAAATTGTTAATCCCTGTTGAACGCGGGTTGCCGTCTTAAGGCAAGTGCTTGGGTGAGATGTGTAGTATGTCTAGCGACGAGCTTACGAACGATTACAGGTGCACCCCTAACGCATTATGCTTCTTTAGTAGAACCTAACGACGGAATACTAGGGAGGCGACGAGCGGTATTTGCCTGCAGCATGGACACGAAAGGATCCTCAACCGAGAATTGGTGTACATAGCCGCAGTAATCAATTTAAAAAGTAAGTAACCTGCGTGTCAAAGGCAATAGGTTGGGACCGCTGATGGCACGTACATCGTCTAGGAGATGATGGGCGTCAAAGCGTGTTGGGACTGCTGCCTCCAGCTCCTGGGCACCTCGGAACGAACCGGTCCGGGCAAAAAAGAACGGAACGAAAGAAACCCACCGCCTTGGATAAGCGAAGGGTGAAATAAAATTGAACGCACGGCAGAAGCAGAGGCAAGGTAAAAATGTCGCAGAGAGGCTCGGAAGCTACGCTCAGGTGCTAGGGCTAGGTTGAAAGCTGGGGAATGCGTCGTGGGTACGTTCAATGTTCGCGCATTCACCTTCAATGACCAAAACGGCATCGGCAACAGTGAGGTCGTATTGAAGTTAGGCCAGAAACTAGGATGCAATGTCGTAGGTTTCTAAGGGACTAGGCGAGACGGGTATATCACGTTCACAGCAGCTGGATACACACAAATTCGTGCTCCGCGGCGGACGATTGCGAGTTCACGAAAAAGGGAACCCATGGTGTAGGGCTAGCTGTCAAAGACTATATCGTGGCAGGGGTGGGCAAACATGGTCTTGTGGAGGAGTCCGTTAGTGCCAGGCTAACGAGGCATCCAAGGGCAAACAAAATTCTGTTTTTTTGTTGCGGTCTATGCGCCTGTACTTAATGCACTTGTTCGCTTGAAATACATATACAGCGGAACGAACTAAACAACGTCATCTCGGGGGTCCCCAGTGGGGATCACTTACTTGTGCTCACGGATGCGAATGCTTGCACCGGCAAGAAAGAGAGGGCGGATGTGCCAGCAGTAAGGTGATGGATACTTATGAGCGTGATGAATTGAACAACAACGGAGGGAGACTTCCCCTCCACGCAGATGGCAACAGGCTTGCGTTCTTCTGTACGTTCTTTGCAACGCCTATATTTAATATCACGCGGGCTTGTCGTATACTTTCCAATCTCAAAACTCTGGAAAGGGTCAGTGTAGGCTAGACTGTATCCTTACTCGACAAGTTGATCGACGCCTGGTCCGCAATATAACGGTACGGAATCCACCAGAGGATCGGTGTGAATGTGACAACCACATTGCGGTCTGCAATATTCGCTTTTTTGGACGGTTTCGCAGAATCTTAGGGTGACAGCAGGTAGCGGAAAGCAAGCCATTGATCGGCAATGGTTAATGGCAGACCCCGGCTTACGAGCAGACCTTAAAAGGGACATAACCGAACGCATCCCCCCACCGCCTGATGCTATTGATAGTGTCAATGATAAGCCAACTGCTCTGGTGAAGGCCGTGCGTTCGACTGCTACCAAACCAGTGCCTCATATAGTAGATTTTG
>JBDWQI010000128.1:0-3703 GCA_039986635.1 Sulfitobacter sp. | reverse complement strand
AATTATCATAGGTCTCGTCGCCCTTCTCCATCTGTCTGCACGGTATGACAAGCATCCGACCACTTGACCGGTTTAGTACGGTAGGCGATGTCGGCAGACCCCAATCACGAAGCATTGTCCAGACGAAGACGGCGATTATGTAGAAGATATTGTATTAAAAAAAGTCAGTATCATGTCCTACATTTCAGGAGAAAAACTTATAAACGTGATTCGTCCCTCCTTAGATGGGTGAATCGCTCGAACGTGGGGAAACGAAGATTGCGTGTTCTTAGCTGTGTCTTCTCCGGCGACCTCTGTGATGGAAAGAAGAGAATCGAGGCATCCGCTCTTCGAGACAAAAACCTATGGGAGCGCTTGCTCCAAAATGGGAAGTCCTCGGGTTTTCCTCTGAACTTGAATACAGCCTACGGTATGCCACAAAACTCTCGCGGGCCTATATACACACATGAACTCGATCACGCCAATCTAGCCTCTTCTACGCGCACTCTACCAAGGGTCGGCAAGCTGCCACCTGTATGGATTACATCTTCATGTTCCCGGCGATAGCTGAAGTCACCCTCCCTTCGTGTACCACCTGTTTCTGGTAAACTGCTCTTCTTTCAACTCGTGGAGCCCCCGATCTTACGTGCCCCATCAGAAACTGCAGCAATCTTCTACGCGCACTCTACCAAGGGTCGGCAAGCTGCCACCTGTGTTATTTCTTGTGTCGAGACCCTCTTCTTGGCTATCGGCAGTATGACTCGCAGGCATAGCTACGCCGGTTCACTCGGTCGCTCGTCGACGAGTTCGTTTCCCTGTGCTATTCGAACAATATCATGCTATCAACATCCAGTCTCTTTTAGCTTTGCTGCAACATACAGCATTCTGAAGAAGATGGTACGGTCCGTCCGATGCGTTTCACGCAATTTATAATTCCAGCATGTCAGTGTTCCGACTGACGCATCCGCAGGTTCAATAAAATATACGACCAAAACCCCCCGTTCCAGGCGGACCTTGCCCCCCTGCCGATTGCATCCCCCCCGGGGTCCAAGAAAACAGCGTTTTAGTGACTATTCGGTCATGGCATATTCAATCGGCGGGGGGTCTCTTCATATACCAGGTATATGTTTTACATCAAACATGAGCACTGTGTGGTACATCACGCCCCTAGGCGCTTGCGCGCACGCAACCGTTTATACTCTCGAACTGTTTTCGCTCGGGAAATCGGCGAAATCCCGTGATGAACGGTTATGGTTAATCTTGTTCTGTTTCATAAAATAGAAGAAGCCCAGCCCCGATCTCAACGGATTAGGGAGAATTAGACCAATTCCCGGCCCCGTCGTTTTTCGAGAATTAAAGAAAATTCTGTAGCGCGAGACATCGTTCCAATAACGAGGGGGAGAGATGGGATTTGTTTTCGTGTCCAGTAGGGATTTTTTCCAAATTAATTACAAAGCATCTCTTGATAGCCTCGTTGCAGGGAGTACAGCCAAAATGCTTGGATTTCCTCTTACTCGACTTCGTTCGCAACTAGCTCGTTGGAAAACAACCTAAACTGCTAAGCAGTTGGAACTATACACATCAAACCATTGTCATAAATATAGTATACAGACAGGACTGCGACGTTGATCGTCGATTTTCACGTTATCGGTGGATTTCAGAGCGCCCCTTGCCCACACGATCACGGTATACAACACATTGTTTCATCTGTGCCTGCCATCTCTAAAAATCGATTGATAAACAGTGGATAGCCAGTAGAAAGGAAACATGATCGGACGGACTAGACAAGGTGGACTTTTATAGCTGCTTAGCTGGTCAGCTGGTCTCGGAAGCTGGTAAACAGACGCAAGGGGGAAACGAATGGTACGCGAAGAAGCCTCCAAGCCCAATTTTTCATTCACAGATTTCCGAAGCATCAGATTCCAACACATTCCAGAGTTTACACTATAGATTAGGTTCAAGAACAGTCCAAGAGCCGTCAACGATATTCCACGTATTGTTATGTTACTATACGATACTCCGCCATACTCAGTTGGGTATTCCGAGGCAACCGTCGTTTGTTGCTACAGTTGCTGTTGGGTGAGACAAGCTAACGTATTTGCGGCAATCATATAGTGTTGTGTTGTTGATAAGAGTCATCGCCCCCGGGACGCTACGATATGATTTTCGAGGGTGAAAACGCGCTTCGATGAGTTTATCATGTTGATCATGGCGCGTTCGGGAAACATACTTCGGGGCATTTCGCCCCCCGGGTCGATATGAATATAAGCAAGAGAAGAAAACAAAACCCTACACATTAACGGAACAGCAAGTACAGCAACAGGTGCTGGTCATGCCGCTACGTAGGAACACCGATAAGGTTCCCATCAACAGAAACAAAAGCACCGACGATCAGTCAACCTCTTGGGGAAGCTTGAACCATCCTGAAGAAGCGACTTCTACGGGGGAGGGGACGCCAGTGTTGTGAAACGAGGAGCGATTACCCAGTCGAGTGACGCTCGCGACAACGCCCGGTGGGGAGAGACCGGGACCTGCCGGACAACCGAGCACTTGGCAGCAACGACTACTATGTGGTTGTGTTGTTGTAGTCGGCGACCGCAATATGTTTCGAGCGACTGAGGGACTCACGGAATACTCCCCGATGGAGTTTGATGTCGAGGCTGTGCTGTGGACCGCTGCAGCAAGTATCATGGGCAAGTGACACCGGGGGATCCTCGGAGAAGCTGAGCGGTTCATTGTCAGGTCGCACAAGGACCTGGGCGAGAAGAGCCGGCAGCGCCACGCATCAGTCATGGGTAACGTTCAAGGGGAGGGGGAAGATGTAGGGCATATATAGCCGTTGGTAGTAGTCGCAATATCTGATGAGTCTGATCGTTGGGATGGTTTGTGTTGCTGAAAGTTCATCTACGGATGTTGCGGTGGGAATAATGATCTGCCGAAGGGTTGCATGTTTTCTATGTGGATGGCTTTTGAGCGTCCTACAGTAAGGGAATGCAACCCCATTCCTATACTCTTCTTCTTCGATACTCAAGTTTCCACAATAATGAATGGTATTTCCTGATCTCCTTCCACTGCCTCACGGCATTCTACATTTCTGCCCTCCGATCCAAATGAGCTAGGCAACCCGCCAAGCACCCGTGCACCTGGATGTTCAACAGACGAGTATAGGTCGAGCAAGATAACCAATGTAAGGGTTGGGATGGCGACACCTTGCCTCAGCCTCGCGACGGCTTCCATTGATGAATAACAACAATTCATCGAGGACCACGTGGTAGAACAAAAACCGACAAGCCGTTTAGCAGGCGCTGGTAGCGGCCGAAGAGCATGCACCTGCAAGTCGTGCAAGGGAGGAGGCAGAGAGGAGGGAGAACGCGCAAACTGAAGACGGGAGGCCTAGGGGCAGCGGCAACTCACCACCTGCCGACCCAGGGTAGGGTACAGCGAAACAATCCCACCAACAGGAGACTCTTAGTAACCAGGAAAGCGAGTTTGTCAGTTGACATAGGTCACCGTGAGATGAGGCGGGGTAAATAATATACTGTAATATAGCGAGCGAGGCTCAGGAGAGGATTTAAGCTACCACACCGTTCGAACTACTGGTACCTTTTTCGAGGCAAATTAGTCAGTACCGATGTGAGTGTCCATGTCACGTACGGAAGGGGTGTCTGGAGTATTTGCCAGTACCAGAATCCATAAGAAAATAATCCGTCTTTCTCCAGAGCCT
>JBDWQI010000127.1:0-3392 GCA_039986635.1 Sulfitobacter sp. | reverse complement strand
GTTTAAAACAGTAGACACTCTTGTTCGACCGTGGCCGGTTGTGGGAACGAAACATGCATTAGACATTTCATCGTTGTTGCAGAACGTTTCGAAAGATCAACGGTCCGCTGCTGGCTGTTAGCATGACCCGACATGCAGCGAAACGCGTGTTTACAGCGGGTTTGATCTCGACCGTCGGCAGGCAGGTTATATGGGCGACGTGAGTTGAGCCGATTGCCGAACGGATATTGCTTCGCAAACACCGCTTGCGGTATCTGCCTGATGCTACGTTCGAACAGTTGAAGACCATATTAGAGTCTGTATTCGGTATATATATGACGTAATGTCACGGTGAGGATCAAATAGAGAACGTGGCGTCGTGTGGACATTTGTTACCCGTTGAATCAATGATTTTTACCGAGTTGAATCTTTCTCGTTAGCATTCAAGGCGTTCAGGGTCTCAGACAATGCCCCGGAAACACAGAATCCGTTGACGTTGATCTTTATTGCAAGAGGAATAACAGTCGTCCGGTATCAGACGGCCCCAAGGCGTGCCTGCTTAACGATTCGCGCAACTGCTCGAATACATTTGATTTGTTATTTCCTAGCCACCGCTTCGCCACCTCGAGACGATCCTGACCAGGCATGACGTAAGTGAAAGGCATCTTACGTATGTTCTAAGTGTCTGGTATATACCGGTACATTGTGCGCTGAACGAAGGTCCACTCGAATTCTTGCAGATATAGACCCTGCATCACTACGTGTTGTTTGTGAAGTGCGTAAGTCTCTAAAACTATTCGGGAGAAAAACATATGTAGATGTACTAGTTCTCCGGACAATTTGACTCGGAAGCTCAACTCTTCTAAATGAAACTGTACGTTTTTGGGCGCTGTTTTGTAACTACATACCTCAAAGAACAACTAAAGCAGACAACCCTTCCAGTTTTAGTATTTTCAGAACGTTTCGATCGCACAACTGCGATATGTTTTTTATGTTGAAGAAACTTGTATGTCTATACTACGTGTATCATACGTGTACAATTCACTAGTTTCAGAACACACAAAAAGGGAAGCGGAATCTCGACCGAAACTCGCGCGTAGATCACGCGTGTATGAACAACATATGCAGGGTTTAGGGCCTGGACCAAACCTCAGAACACAGCGTATAGTTAGAACGGGAAGAAGCGCCTGTGAACCAGTAATTCGGCCATTGTCACATGCTCGGCAAACTCTAAGATGTAAGTGATGCCAAAAGCATGCCAGTAGTCCAGTCGTGCGATATTCAACATATCGCGAAATGCCAGAACAATGCATACCTGCTGATACGAAGAGGAGTCGTTGCCGCGAAGGCCCGGATTGGCGATGACAGAGGCGGCTGCCAAGTGTATGACGACGCAACAACCAGGCAATATCGAATGAAATGAGTTATAAATCAATCTTCGACGACCATTGGAGGCATAGGTGCATCACGAGCGTCCCATAACCAGGCAGTCAGTACGATAGCGAATGGGCCGGCAATATCCCCGCATAGGCTCACGGTCGGTGAATGCCATCCCGAACGTTTACGTTATAGGTGCGATGATTGATTGCCAGTAATCTGTACTTCCACAAAATAAAAATCAATATTCACAATATACAAGCGAGTGTCTTTCACATACGACACACCTGGTGCGCTCCTACTCTAGACACTAACACCTACATTGTGCTTTGTGGAAATTCAAAACATATATAATACAACACAACTTAAGATTCAGCCTTACAATAATGAATTGCGGTCAACCATAAGAAAACATCGTCGTTTAAAAGAACTATGAAATATTTTTGAAAACTAAGACAAGGGGGAATTCAATCCCTTTATGACCGCACTCCCATGGTGGGGAGAAACCAGTCGATTCTGAGCAGGTTGTCCACAAAACGTAACCGCGGTCCTAAAAGGGTTATCAACATCCAACGGATTCGTAAAAATGGACGAAAATATATACTTTTTCGTACGTGTTTCCACCAGGGTTATCAAGTCGTAATAGAATGTCGCGCATTTGTACCGTTTTCCTGATAAATCGGGGAAACGCACTACAACAGAAGGTAGATGTGCGGCTTGCCGCAGGCCCCCGTACTTGTGTGGGGCCTAGTACTGCGAACGCGGACAAAAATGTTTGTTTTCGCTGTCGGCGCCAAACGTTGGAGTTTGTTCATGCCACTGGCGGGAGCCTGTCTTGTGATGTATCCCGCAATGTTAAGCTGAATTTCTTTGTGGGTTTCCTGCATTAGGGAACTACTAAGGCAGTATATTAACAATTATATATTTTTATGTATTCTAGGACTAAACACGGCTTCCAAGGCTCGCGAAGCAGAGTACAAGGTGGTTAAGGTTTTTTATTAACAGTTCATTGGGAGAAAATGCTTCAATGATTACCTCCGTGATAATACTATCTCGTGAATACACTGGTAGCCCTGGTACCCATTATTCCGGAGAGCACAGGGCGCAGGGATGCCTGCACAGTGATACTTGGGAATGCTATCGTCGGAAAGAGATCGCTATCATTCCTCTGTTGAGGGTGGTTGCCGGCATCCCAACCAGGATGTCGTCTTTTCTGCAACTACCGACGTATGCTGAGGGTACGGCTCACTCTGCATTCACTCTGCATCAAATACAGCATTATTGTTGGGCATAACGCTGGTGATCAGCAGCACCTGTCTGGACATGCTACTGTGCAAATTATATTACATTTACGCCAGTTTGGCTCGCGTCTGGTGCCAGATAAGACGAACGGAGGACACGCACACGACGGTTAGAGTAGTTAAATGTAATTGTGTGCAAGATGTTCGACTCCAGCTGCACATGGGGGCCCTCTGGCCACCACCCCGGTTACCCTGCGGGTGAACGCACCTCGCTTATAGCTCGTGGTGCGCGCAGCCCTTCACAAGTTGTAACCTGAAATATTTCATTGCTTCCAGCAGGGTTGGTAGTGTTCAATACCGTATCGAGGGTTTCGATATTTTGAAGTTTGTACATTATACAAGGTCCCCCTTCGGGACTTGGGTGACGTGAAATCCCGGGGGTGTCGTAAGTCAGAAAGGGAGTCACAGGTAACACCCGTAAAGCTATTCTTGGCGGAAACGGGAGCCATGGGTTAGCGTGTTGCTCGAAGGAAAGAGTAATAATATTTAATGTTGATAGTAGTCGGCAGGAACAAAGTACTACACATTTTGTAGTGGATACTACACTACTAAATGCACGCGGTAGCATGGGTGGACTACTGTGTATACCGTCACTTTACATCACTACGACTACCACGCAGATGTAGTACAGGTAGATGCAGCATACACTCTACGAAATACAGTCTGGTACACTACTACAGTACTACTACTACGACTACCAGCTATACTACTATTATTAAGTAGCACTGCTGACCA
>JBDWQI010000126.1:0-2956 GCA_039986635.1 Sulfitobacter sp. | reverse complement strand
GGTTGTCCTATGACCCGAGCGCTGTGAGCGCATCGATGGTTTCCCGCCCCTCGGCTCTGGCTCATAATCTTTCACTATACTGTCTTATCTTGTCATCGGAATGTTGTTTCAGCCCGAGCTACGAAAAACTCTTGTGGTCGTAGTTCAACAGCAAAACCGCCCTGCTAACAAATGGAGACGTGGACGAACGGTCCACCGGCGGTGACGGCTACGAAAAATTGTTCTTGCGATCACAAACAGGAAGCATTCCAGGAAAGTGCGCTGATAATGTGAGAACATCATCATCAATGTGAAGAACACGCACATTGTTCTATTTCACACGCAGATTTCTAAATGCATATTTTGCCAAGGGGGGCGGTTCAGTCCTCCTTTGAATTGACAGATGCTTGTAGCTTGTCGTCATCATGCATGCAAGGGTCAGGGAGACAGTCGATTGACTGGAGTTATTGGATAAGCGCACGCGACAAATGTAGGTCACTGGTCTCCAAAACATGGACGCAAGGTTGGGCGTGTCGTTGGGACGTCGGACTATACATCAAGATTTTCAACCTTCCGATGCACATTGTTTTTATCTGCTCACTATAAATAGCCTACGTACGTGCGTGTTCTAGCCTATACCTCGTATGGAACACGGCTCATCATCAAAAATAGTGGATTTATCCGTTTGTCATGATATCACTAGTAATCCACCAGGTATACCACGGAGAGCCAGAGTTACTTTGATTTTCTTTCGTTTCTCTATTTCAGAGAATGGTTGTGTCGTGCCTGTCCTAAACCCTCAGTATGAAGGCATTTTGGTGAAGTCGACGGAACACATGTAAAGAGGGATGCTTTTCTTTCGTGCCAGTTGGTGAAATCGTCGGATCACGAATATCGTATCAATCGCCGACCGTTGCGGTCTGAAGTCGCACTGCTCCTCCTGTAAGGTATTCTTCCGTTCGAAGTAATTGTTGAGGCGATTGACGATTACCTTGACGAGAACCTTGCCAGCGTGTGCCACGAGCGAGATGCGTCGATACTTATCGTACTCCATCACATTGCATTGTCCACTACCTGTGCCCTCTGCATACGTGGCAACGTAGTATCTCTGACGCGGCGTAGTTTTGTGACCACAGAACTTGTATCTCTCTATATTTGTAGGATCTCTAAATCGGCAAGGAAAATGATTGTGATGGAGGTCGACGGGTAGAAAGGACGGTTTAATGTGAGAAACACACGTACTATTAATAGTAGTAAATAGGACTTAGGGTCCACAAATACCTACAAATATATCCCATGTTTTCACAAACGATATTTGGTTCAATTTTCTGTGGTCCCCCGTAGCACAGGTAGGTGCAGTCGCGTTCGGCGCATGTCCTGCATAGAGCTATTGCTCAGTTTCATTTTTGTGCGCGACGAAAGCGTCGAAAGTGAACTATTATTGATATACACACGGCAGTGCAAGACACCTGACACGAAACAGGCGATTCGAAATACGAGCGCCAGCCTAATATAAAAAACTAACACTGAACGACTCGAGGCTCGGCCTCCGCTGCGAACTGCTAATTTAATTAGGGAAAGGCCCTTTCCCCCCGTGGGGCGAAGCCCCGCCGTCATTAGGTTATAACCCTTTGCCTGCCCCTGGCGGTTCAGAGTCTCTTCCACTTTCTCAGCAAACGCATATTTTCTATTTCGACACCGGTAGATACGGTACAACAGGGTCAAACTGTACTCGTACTCCTATACACATGATGTTTTGGGTGTTGTTTTCGCCGCTGACGGTGAAGGCGGGGAAGAGGTGGTTGGCGGCATTGTAGGGAGTAATAACTCTCACGTAAGGGGATAGGGCGTGAGCGGAAATATTAACAATGTGCGTTGACAAAAATATTTTTTCTGCGTCAGTAACCACCAGTAGAAGAACGCGCGAAAAAACGTGTGCAGATACGGAATGTGCGCATGCGCGAACAAAGACTTGCGTTTTGTGTTACAAAAATGTGTGTCTACCAGATAGGAATCTACACTTTTTCACTACCGAAACAACACACTGCACCAGTTGATCAGCAGGATTTCTGCCCGGAGGAAATAAGAAGGAATTTTTTCATCAATAATCGAGGCTCTTAGAAGGAAAGATACTAGGAAACACGGGCTGGGCCCGGATCCCTGCTTCTTGAACGGTGCCAGGTGCTACTCCTCACTGCTGTATCGTACGTATGGCGGGAATATGAACATGGTGTTTTCGGACATACACGAGCCCAGTAATAATACGGTCCGGGTCCTAAAGTTGTGTATGCAGCGCGCGCGTGTGCTGACGTTTTCCCTCAAGCCATACTCCAACGCTCGGCCAGTGCAACCTGCAAACGAAGAGCGATGTGTATAGGGTTCCAAGTCTACGTCACTAGAAACTCGGGATTCGTTAATGCAGCAACAGGAGCACTGCCGTTAAAATTTGCTTCCTTGCTGCAGATCTACGCGACATGTGTAGAGACTTAGCGAGTTGGATTGCTTAGGCCAGGGTTCGTTTGCAGTTTGCAATAATCTTTTCACAACGTGTTGGTAAACATTTTTAGTTCACAACGGGGAACGTCACGACGCTAGTCGTCTTTTTAATCAATATCCTATGTTGTTACGGGAGGCCATAGTAAATAGGACCAAATATTGTTAGTACTAGTAATTGGTGGTAACGAGGCGCGACCTCAGCAATACCTGCAGTAGTCATATCTGCGATGCATCATGCAAAACATTTGTGCTGAACCAACGAACGAACATCTACTACTGCTGCTGTACCTACTACCTATATGCTGTCGTTGGTGAATATTCTTGGCATCATCTGAACATTATCCTGCTCTCGAAGAACACAGACAGCACAGCAGTACGGACACACCTGTAACAAATACCAGGTATTCGATTATGTCGTGTGTATCCTGGTATTTCCACCTCGAAATCCAGCATGATAATTTGAAGACGAAAAATATGTACT
>JBDWQI010000125.1:0-2575 GCA_039986635.1 Sulfitobacter sp. | reverse complement strand
GGGAAGGTAGGTTGAGTCAAACCCAACGAAACCGAAGATAAAGCTAAACGGCTTCAGAGCCACAATAGTTACTACCACGACGGTAACTGTCACACGCAACGAAATGAGAGGACCCACCGGTAAACGGCTCCCGGTCGGGAGCACCCTTCGACGACGCGTTTACAAGAGTTTGCACTATGGGACTACCGTTCGCAGCTAAACAACCAGAATTTACCAGTTTGCCTTGACAACTGTTCGTACGAGCGAGAGTGGTCCATGCAGGGTTGAGTCCATAATATTTCCAGATCGAAGCTATGCCCGACGTACTCTGTCCGACGTAGTGGTAGACGTGAGCTCCTTGCTTATTGTGGCTTGGTGCCGGTGAGCAAATGCCTCAATATACCAATTGAAACGCACTCGGCGCGCACGTCTTCGCGGATACGTACTCTTTGACTACTACTAAAGCAGCGGCATCGACTGTCATTCGCATTGTGTCTCAAAACAAAATTCCAAGACAGGTTGACTCTAGCGCATGGGGCATCGCTCTTCGCTGCCAGATCAGAGGCAGTCGGCGTGGGCGCGGACGCTTGTATCCTACCCGAAGTGCAGCGCCTCAGCGCGTCTCTTAGCGGCGCCAGACAATATCAATAGCAGATGGTCTCAGCGTTTCTCGAATCTCTGCATGCACAATATGACCCCGTATACGGAAAGGTTGTGTAGTGGTTGCGGAATCTCTTGCGCGTTTTTCTTGTCGTACCTCTTACGAGCCTTAAGAGTTGGCCGGCGCCATCAACGTAAAGAGCCGAATCTCCATGGGGTTCTGCTTGGATAACACACGACCACGACCAATCCAGCGAATGAACCATCACACATGGCACATACCAACAGCTACTTATATGTTACAGTAGCCACATTTGCAGCTAACCTGGACAAATATGCATTTCAGCACTTTGCTTTGCCAGGGCAAGGAGTAGAGCACATCGAAATGGAGAACCCGGAGGATGAATTACACTGCACGACTTAGATAGTCCAAACAATCTACTAAATAATTTTTTGTGTCACTCTTGTTTGTTTAGAATCCATCGGGGCCCCTCCAGCAGTGTGTTTACTACCAGGGATTAAGAAAAAGATGGAATCGTTCATTTAAGCAGCCACGTTCAGCGGCAATATCTCCGTTCACAGTATAGAGCAAACACGTTCACACACGCAGAGGCTGCATGGTCGTCCGTCCTGTCCCCGAAGCTGCCGTGGACGACGCCGGTCGAAGTTGGTGAAGCAGACGTAACTTTACTTTTGAAAAATGTCTATATCTTTGCGGGGGTCCGGAAAAGTAAAAAAAACGTCGATGGGTTTTGCAGGCTCGACGAAAAGACCAAATCGACGTACATGAGAAGCAATTTATCCCGCATCGAGGTTCGACGTATTGATACGAATATACAGAAGCATTTTCTGGGGTGATGACTTGAGACAGAAAGCGTGGCAAGACGCAGAGAAGTGGCAACGACGTTGACGATATGTCGTGTTCTAACGGAGAAAATACCTTTCAGGTGAACCAGTGCTCCTCGACAATAACGTATACAAGAATCACGGATCAGGCGTAGGTTGTTCGTTCACGGGCTTATACTATAGCAGCGACAGAGTCTGTTTTAAGATGTTGAAGGCCACGATTGACGTAACGGGGTAGTGAGTCGAAGGCAGTACATCAGAACGAGTAATTTAACAGTGAGCATAGTGTATATCGCTGCCGCCGTGTTAAGGAAGAAGGGTCGGAAGGTCTCACAAACAAGAGAAGGAGGGTGTAGGAATATGGGTTAACCGAGTAACCGCGGCCGAGGCTGTCTACCATGAAGCATTCGATTGCGAAGTTGCTTTCAAAGCTCATGCCGTGGTTTATTTCGACGGTTCTGGACGAGATCGGTGCGCGAGAAAAGAAAATCACTCCTGCCAGGCTCGTGCGTTAAAACGAGAATAACGGTGTTTGATTAGATGAGACTGCAAGTCCGATATCCCTTTGCATGTGCACAAGTGTTCAAATACTCCGTATCGCATCGGTCATGGCGAAACGTTCGCTAGTGAAACCCGCCTCTTTGTGACGGCGCATGTGGGGTCGACGGCGTGAAGTTTCTGTTTTGTTTGTACATGCTAAACTACAGGCGTTCGGCTGTATTTTCGTCTGCCGGCAGACTTGATTTCGGTTTGAAAAAGCAGCAAATGATCGATCGGGTCAAACAGGGGCTATGTGAGTTCCCGCGAGTATAGAAAATATTTTCGCGATTGATAGATCGCGAATACATACCGAGGTGTCGTCTGTTGTCTATGAGGATGGTAGCACATTGCACTGCTTGCCCTTTCGTATGTAAATCGTAGATTACCCGACCTCGTCCACGGTCCTGTGAGTGTATCTCAGCCTTCACAAAAAAAAATAATGACCAACTTGTGTAGCACTTTAGGCTACGACTATGCTCGTCGTACAGACCGCAAGGTTCACGGGCTGAGCGGAATGGACGCTGGTCTTCCGACAGAGTGTTGATTATATCTATGAATATGTATTTCCTCACCCTGCCAAAGCCGCTAAATATCGACATAGTGGTTGAAA
>JBDWQI010000124.1:0-3079 GCA_039986635.1 Sulfitobacter sp. | reverse complement strand
AGTGGTGGGGGCAGCGGAGGACGCAGAGAACAAGATGCTCCCGCATACCATAAAAATGCTGGATCAGGGAAAGCAATACAACGCGGGCTATCTCAGGAGACGTTGTCAACGGTGAGCGAGGAGCGAGGAGCGTGGTGCTGGCATGTACACCAGAGGACCTCAGACATCTGATTCCTAGAGAAGAACAATACACAGATACCAACCCGCATCGCAACTTTAACAAAGGGAAATCTCCTTCAAGTAGATTTTCATGCGTAGTCTGCATCCACTTCAATCTCAAACTGAACTCCACCACCCGGAATTAAAGAGTCCGTGGTGGCACCGAGTACGCGGTTTCCATCACCTTTCTCACGAAAAGCCCCAACCTCGAATGTTGACGAAAACAAGGCTTTTAGGCAACGCAAACGCAAGCGATTTTGCTGCCATCCAGTTGGACCCCCGCGTAACACCCCAGCCCACGGTTTCCAAGTGTAGTATTACGAACAGTCCCCTTTTTGCTGCGAGGTACGGCAGACCCTGAAACAATATCACATATAGCCAACATAATAGTACAAGAATCCAGCATAAATTATTGCCCAGGTAAAACGGCAACTTCCAACCGCAATCATAAATGACCGCCAACGTAAGCCGGCAATCGCTAATTCCATCAAGAATTGCCGATGTAAAACCGCAAACTCAGTCGAAAATACCCCACCTGAATGTGAGTATAGATCTTCTACACTTACGCGAGACAAAGACAAAAACCCATGAAACGAAAGGCCAACTCAAACGAGACATGAGCAGTCCATTTCCTAGGTCGTCTGCCCATAGAGAACGACAACAGTCTACAACATCTGAGCAGAAAAGTAATTTAGGTATCAATACTCTTGATTCCTTTGTAGGTTGTGAGTAGTTTTACCCACCGTCAAAGTATCCTCCCAACACATTCCCCATTCCCCTAGGAACTCTTGAAGTCGTTAATAAAATGTGAAATTATTTCCGTCCCAACATCCCATGCATACCGGAATCTCATACATGTGCCTCACAAATAAAATGCCTCACAATCCTCGGGATAACAAGCCCGTGAATTCAGTCACCAGAAATCTATTACGAAGCCACGGTCAAAGAGAAACGTCTCGGCGTGCATCCGTTTCAGGAGAAAATCGGTGTTCTTCTCTGTCGACTGTACGGGCAGTTTGAAGGCACCAGCGCACATCATAACTACAACCAATGGAGCCCCCCTCTGCGAAGATATGCGTGCGTAGTCCGCATCCGCGTGAGCTTTCAACTGAACTCCACAATCGGCGATGGGCAGAGTCCGTCGTGGCACCCATATACCGTCCGTTCAGAAGACGAAAATGGATTCATCGCATGGTTGTAATATTGCAATTCCTTGATGATCCTCCCTATATCCCCAGAAAAAGAAAATGAAGTCTACTATACGCATGGAAAGCGCTCCAAACTCTCAATCTAGTAATCCAGTGACTACTAGATACATAGAACATCGTGGTCATTCGCGGGTGCATTAAAATACAATTTGCTCCATCCACCACCAAAAACGCTACGAACGTCATTCACGTCTCTAAATAAAAATGTGGGCGCTCGAAATACCGGATAAACAAACTTCACGTTTTACCCATACTGATACCCGAGGTCATGATATTATCTGCCGTGCCCGATACGAAACGTTCCTAACTACTTGGGCAGGCTTCAGAGAGTACCAGAGAAATGTAGGTCACGGCGTAGAAACGCAGAGTTGTCGACAATATCTGCACACCCCACTGATATGCGCATACTGTGGCTGACCCGTGAGCAAAGCGCAATCCATGCGAGACGGCGATATGAGCAATGGCGGAGAATAGCAACACAAATGAACCTCGAACCGGAATAGACCGCGTACGCGACCAAACCACTAAGAAAGGCAACCATAAAATAATCTACTGCAGAGAGTTCCAATCGAAAAAGGGTCCAACGTGTGGAAGGATCGAGAGTCGCTTACATTACCCATCTTGTCACCCAGAACCACGCCACTCCGGTTGGCCTGAAAGCATTCATATGTGCATTTGACAAGTCATGGAGCTGTCGCAGAAAAACATTTAACGGTCGGCCCGAGCGCGTTCGAGTTCGCATTGAGTAGCATCGGTGCACGGCACACCCTCGACAACACAAGCGTCTCCCGTCTACCGGAGTCGATGCCACACGTGCCGCTTACAAAAATATATAGGGACCGATACTCTACTCAATCTAAAATACTCCGCATGAACACCTGTAACACGCGAACGGGAACCGGCCTGCGCGCTGTTCGGTTGATTAATGGGATGGCCATGTTTGTGCACATAACATGTCTAGCATAAGTTGATGGTCTGCTAGCACTGGTGCCAAGGCCTTCTCTTAAGCGACATGCTCTTAACTGCCCCACAATTAGAACACGCGTGGGTAGCATTCTACAGATACAGCCAAAGTGTCTGTGTAAGTTGAGCTTTCTGACAAAAAACGTCAAGCCCGCGATAGAGCACGAGAGCACTGTCTACGCTCAAGATTCAGCTCGACCCACCTCGCGTGCCTCTTTGTGTACCTCCTACCTGCACCGTTGACCTCACACCAGCGGTTACGTGGTTTGGGTCCTCGTTATGCTGTGAACATAGTCCGACTACCGCATTTCACGAGGGTCAATCGTGAAATAAGCCCCATACCGTAGCTCGTGCTTAGGTTGCTGTCACTCTGTAGACCTGCCAAGCTTGAAGTCATACGGATGCGAAAACGACGTGTTCATACGGATGCCTATGCAGGCAGATACTCGACAAGGTCCAAGATGCCGGAGACAATCGCTAAGCCCTTTTGCACGGTAACGGGGGCGAGTCGAATTCGCTTAATCATTGTAAACCCTACATCGTCTGCCTTGCCAAAATTCGACGAGTCCTTTCTTCTGTCCTCAAGCGCTGTGACCGTCCATGGCGAAGGCCGTACCCAGGGGTCCCTCAACAGCGTCTGTGAATCCACGGTACATTCACGTATTAGGGGGATGAGGGCCGAGTGATTTATAAGTAGGGACACTACTGTATATTCGATTGGACATGCATGGACCACGGACTTCCCATCG
>JBDWQI010000123.1:0-2724 GCA_039986635.1 Sulfitobacter sp. | reverse complement strand
TTTATTTATACCATAGGTCCCACGAACTATGAACCCCCGTAATGGGAACATGACCGCGCAGACTTTCACGTAACCTTAACCAGTACTTAACAACTCACGTTTGAGTGGGACATCCTAGCGCCCGGCAGATGGTCAATTAATAGTCAAGGAGTACTTGGACGTTGGAGTCGTGCTACGCACCGGGACAGGAGGCGTCATCCAACCCAATACTTCTACCGAACAATCGAAACCGTCACTCAACCAGATGACCACAATTTGGGCACAAAATGACAAGCCACGATATGATGACATTAAATTAGAGTGTGAGCGCCTGAGTTGATCAGTGTTTTGAAGGCTAGCCTCCCTGCCAGAAGAGTGTGATGGACAATTCAAAACAGACCTTCCTACCCCCCGTAAGGCCGACTATATTTTTCTGCAATAATCTTTCGATGCCGGGTATGACTCCGGCGCTGAGAATGCACTCAGATCAGACTTTATCCTAGGCAAAGTCCTCTTGCTTGACGGCGGGAGGCCTCGTCCAGTCGAACACTGGCATTGAGTAGTTAGCCGCAGCGTTAGCGAATACTCTAGTGGGACGGAAGTGGTTCACGCATCCGTTTGTCACACCAAACTCATACACCCATCTTGTTACGCATACATATGCACACGACGATGACGTCTACGATTGTAACAAAAAAAAACCCTGACGTATGCAAGAACACGACCGCGAGCTCAATTCTACGAAAATACCGAGCATCCTTAAGAACGCAGGTAAGTCCGAAGCATGCAAGGTTTTACCATCCTCGCGACATTTGGCCAACACAAAGCGTTAGGCGTGGCTACAGCTTGCCTCGTATTCGGCTTTCGTGCCTACCCTCAAAGCTCGGCCGAGACTATCGTTGTCGCCAACAGGAACGGCAACAACAATATTAATTGAAAGCAGAGTATCGCTAAACGGAAGCGTTGTTTACACTTTCCTCTTTTTGTGCATTTACGTTGTCTGGAAGAGGAATAGCCGTGCATCAAGTGTGGCGTTGATGCTGATGCAGCCCTCCGTTGAGTGGAACGAAGGTGAGTGTAGGTTTGAGGTTATTAGTGTGCCTTAAATACGACGATAAAACACTATGGCGATGCGCGCGGTTTCTAGTTGTTGTGTGGTCTCGGGTGTGTTGTGTTTTGCATTCCCGAGCAATATCACCAACTTGGCGGCACCTATAGTCGAACTGATCATATTCTAACATCTGCCGAGGAACGATACTCCGGGACGGAAAACCCTTACATATTCGTAGCTTCGTAAAATCCCGAGTATACCTCTCGAAATTTTCCATGTACCTTCCGTGTACGTTGATTTTCACTCTGAGTGTTTGTATACATATATATTCACTTATGATACCTCCTACATACGCATGACACGACAGCGCCAGTATACCGACCGTCGGCGAAGACAGGAAGAACGGAAGAAGCGATGCTCAATCCGTTTAGCAGTGCAGTCCCGTATGACGACAAAGCACTTGAATTTTCTGCGGTTCGTTCCGAAAGCGGGACTGCAGTTCTAAAATGGTTGATGTTCAGTTTGTGGTTTCTCACCGCGGCGGTTTATTGTCCATGGCTCAGGCGCGGATAGGTTTGCTTCCAGACTACGTATGCACGATGAATATTAGACTCAACCGGACATTGTTGGGTTGTTGAGTTTGGTTACTTAGTTTTCGCTACTCTTTAGATTGTCAATTTATCCTGAGTTGTTTCCATTTATTTGTTGATTTGCATCGTCTTTGTTTTTTTATTTCGATGGATCATTTGGGTTGATGAACGACCGCCCGGAGCAGTTGTTTTCGACACAACACCTGAGAAACAAAGTTCGACAGGCAAAATATATCGGGGCGCACCGTGATCACAGAGCGCTTGAACGCTGTTAGTACTGCGGTCCCCTTTGGAGGGCAAACCACGTAAAGTTGGAGCAGGTTGTCCCTAAACCGGACTGTAGTTCCTCAACAGTTCACGTTCGGGTTTGTTCCTATTTTTAGACCAAATTGTTCATCATTTGTTGGAAGTGGACCACGCCTACTGTCCATCCCACCCCTCTCTCCCCCATGCCTGTATAGAGGGGGGGCTGTCAAGTACAAATTTTTCCAAAAACAATAACAATACTTTTAAAAAATATGTTAGCCGTTCTGTTATGATATTCATTGCACAGGTTTGTTTTTCACTCTGACGTTCGTTGATCTGAGGTGGCGTCGAGAAATCTGTCGGGCCTCGTGTTCACGCTGTGTACGCCGTTTACATTAAACGTAGTACCAGTCGGCCGGGGGGCTAGCTAGAGTTATACCCTCGAATGCTGCTGAGGGTCGATGCTGGACTTCGACCCCACCTGGTGTAAACGTTTGACATCATTCGCCCGAAATATATTAAAAACCGAATCAAATCCTGATATATCCTATTTGTGTTTGGTTGTCGCAAGCCGATGGGAGTCGGGGAGGAGAGAAAAGGGGTTTCAAACGTACGTATGGCATCCCAAACTGGAAAACCCCCTTTTTCTCTTACATTCGTGCAATACAGTATAATATACCTCATTCACAAAGACCACCTCAAGTTCACTCACTCTCACCAAAATACCGAGCATGCCCAAATAAGATATGTTCAAGTCATTCAAGTGAATACATTCCTCACCATCTTTGGCAAACACATGCGTTGGGCGTGGCTACTGCTTACCTACTGTCGGTTGAATGTGCCGCCCGTCAATGTACG
>JBDWQI010000122.1:0-34356 GCA_039986635.1 Sulfitobacter sp. | reverse complement strand
TTTTCACCCGTCGTGCCGCTGGACAGATCGGACAGCAAATAAAGCGCAGATTTGCCCACGTCTTCGATGGTCACGTTGCGGCGCAGTGGTGAGTTGTATTCGTTCCACTTCATAATGTAGCGGAAATCGCCAATGCCGGATGCGGCAAGGGTCTTGATCGGGCCTGCGCTGATCGCGTTGACGCGAATGCCGTCTTTGCCCAGATCTTCGGCCAGATATTTCACCGATGCTTCCAAGGCGGCCTTGGCCACGCCCATGACGTTATAGTGCGGCATGACTTGTTCGGCGCCGTAATAGGTCAGGGTGACTGCGCTGGAACCGGGGTTCATCATCTTTTCCGCACGCGCCATTACGGCCGTAAAGGAATAGACTGAAATATCCATTGTCATGCTAAAGTTGTCGCGGCTGGTATCAACATAACGGCCACGCAATTCGTTTTTGTCGGAAAAGCCGATGGCGTGGACCAAAAAGTCGATACCGCCCCAGCGGTCCTTCAAATCAGAAAACAACGCATCCATCGATGCTTCGTCACCCACATCGCAGGGCAAAACAATGTCGCTGCCCAGTTGCGCAGCCAACGGATCGACCCGTTTCTTGAGCGCATCGCCTTGATAGGAAAAGGCCAGTTCAGCCCCAGCATCGTGCAATGCGCGTGCAATGCCCCATGCAATTGATTTGTCATTTGCAAGGCCCATAATCAGACCTCGCTTGCCCGCCATCAGGTCTGTTGCCATTGTGCTGCCCACCCGTTCCCACATTTTTCGTCGTTCAGCTTTAGGCCATTGGCAACACCGCATCAAGAGAGCGCGACGCGGTTGAAGACAAGACGCGTGCGCTCTAACGTCAGTGATAACAAATACAGGAGTATCTGATGGCAGATCGTGACGGAAAATTTGCAGGTGACGACCCGTTTGCGATTGTACGCCAATGGTTGGCCGAGGCAGACGCATCCGAGATCAACGATCCGAATGCTATTGCGCTGTCGACAGTAGATGCCAGCGGGATGCCCAATGCACGAATGGTATTGTTGAAAGATGTCGAAGACGCAGCTTTTGTTTTTTACACCAACTATACCAGTCAAAAGGCAGCAGAGTTGGACCACGCGCAAAAGGCGGCCTTTGTGATGCATTGGAAATCACTGCGCCGTCAGGTGCGCGTGCGAGGTCACGTGGAAAAAGAAGACGGCCCGCAAGCGGATGCCTATTACAATTCGCGTTCTCTTAAATCGCGATTAGGGGCGTGGGCATCGGATCAAAGCGCGCCTTTGGATGGACGCGCAACGCTCATGGCCAAGGTCGCTAAGGTCACAGCCCAGCACGGGCCGAACCCCAAGCGCCCGCCATTCTGGGGCGGTTACCGGATCATCCCAACAGAGATCGAATTCTGGGCTGACGGTGCGTTTCGTCTGCACGATAGGTTCCGCTGGAGCAGGGCCAACCCGGGTGATGTTTGGCAAGTAACGCGCCGTAACCCATGAATTTCATGTGACGTGAAATGTAATTACTTGAAAATAAATGGCTTTTACTGCTTGAAAACCACCCGCAAAATAGCGCAAGTCTTGGTGGTTGAACAGAAGGTCGGAAAGCTAGGGCGTGACAGTACTCACTGAACCAACGGAAGATGTATCGGGAACCGTAAAGTGGTTTGATCCGGTAAAAGGTTTTGGCTTCATTGTTTCCGAGGTCGGAGGCCCTGATATTCTGTTACACATCAATGTCTTGCGTAACTTTGGCCAGTCTTCTGTGGCAGATGGTGCGTCATTGAGTGTACGCACTCAAAAAACAGAACGGGGTGTGCAAGCGGTCGAAGTGCTCAGCATTCAGCCCCCAGAGACGACCGAAGTCGCGCCTTTGGCTGACATTGCATTTCTCGATCAGGCGGAAATCGCGCAAGCGCCGTTAGAACCGGGGCGGGTCAAATGGTTCGATAAGGGCAAGGGTTTTGGCTTTGCCAACGGTTTTGGTTCCAACGAAGATGTTTTCTTGCACGTAGAAGTGCTGCGCCGCTCGGGTCTTTCGGACCTTGGGCCGGGCGAGGCGCTGGCGATGCGTGTGATTGATGGTAAACGCGGGCGCATGGCCGCCGAGGTCCTACCTTGGGAAGCGGGCATCAATCAGACTGATGAAGATTAAACAAACCCTCATAGCCGCCGGCATGGCGTTGGCATTCAACGCAGCCTTTGCCGTTGCCGCATGGGCAGAATGCCGTGAGGATTCGGTTTGGATCAAAGGCGGCTTCGGCGAGGCCCGCTTTTCTGTAGAAATCGCCGATGATGCACAGGAACGCGCGACGGGGCTGATGCACCGCCCATCGATGCCGGTCTCGGCGGGCATGCTGTTTGTTTACGAACGTCCAAGCGCCTTGTCATTTTGGATGCGCAACACGTTGATTGAACTGGATATGCTGTTCGTCGACGAAACAGGTGTCATCCGCAACATTCATGCCCGCGCTGTTCCTTTAGATGAGACATCTATTTTTGGTGGCGATGATTTGACCCATGTGTTGGAAATCAACGGTGGGTTGGCAGAACGCCTTGGGATTATGGTCGGCGATCAGCTGCGCCACCCCAGCTTTTCACAAGACGGCGCCATCTGGCCCTGCTAGGTCTAAAGTTAGCTGGAAAAGACGTCCAATTAGCTCTTTTCAAACCCGGAAAGCATCTCTAAGAGGGGCGCACGGTCGGAGCGTGGCGCAGCCTGGTAGCGCACCTGTTTTGGGTACAGGGGGTCGGAGGTTCGAATCCTCTCGCTCCGACCACTTTTCAATTATCTTTTTGTGCTCGGCGGGGCGAAACGTCTGAGACCCGCGTTTGGGCGGCTCTCCCCAAAGCAACGGCAATCTGGTACCATATGTAGGTCTATCTTCGATGGTCACTACCTTTGGTGGTAGGGGTTCACCTCCGATTCTGTCCTCTCGCCTGACGATATGTTGCAATTTTGCGAATTCGATCTGGAATTGCGAAATTAATAAATTGGCCAGTTCAGTCGTGACTTATGCACCTGTTAACTGTGGATAACTTCATGCAAAAGATGAGCGCTCATACCTAAAGTAGCTGGAAATCACAGTAATTTTAGAAATGTTGACTGTACTGATCTTCGGGCGATTTTGGGGATATTAATCTATTGAATCAGGTGGGGGTTCAGAGCGACCAACTTTGATCCATCGTCAACCGAAAGAATCCTGAAAAATGTAAAAAAACCCTTTGACCGCGGTGGGTCAAATACGCCAGTTTGTGCGGGCTGATGATGGCAACACAAGATGTAGTGGTCAACGCGACACAGGTGCCGTGCAGCATGAGCGCAGGAAGAGACGATCAAACGTCCATTCTATTACGACAATTCTCTTCGGACAGTTTGTTCCGGAGGTGTGGATGCTCATGCCGACGTCAGCAGCAGTTGAGGTGATATCACATCGTGATGTCATCGGGTTTGAATGAGTTAAGACAAGGGGCAGCTACTAATGAAAATCGAACGCAAATTCACTAAGACAGGCCAAGACGCCTATGCGGATCTAGATTTTGTGACCACAGTGTCAGAAATTCGCAATCCGGATGGGTCTGTCGTGTTCAAGCTTGATGACGTGGAGGTTCCCTCTAGCTGGAGTCAGGTCGCAAGTGACGTGATTGCGCAGAAGTATTTTCGTAAAGCTGGCGTGCCCTCAGCTCTGAAAAAGGTAAAAGAAAAAGGCGTTCCCGAGTTCCTTTGGCGCTCAGTGGCCGCAGATGGCGCCGAAATGGTTGGCGAAACCTCCTCCAAGCAGGTGTTTGACCGGCTGGCAGGGGCTTGGGCCTATTGGGGGTGGAAAGGTGGCTATTTCACCACCGAAGAAGACGCTCAGGTTTATTACGACGAAATGCGCCATATGCTTGCCTCTCAGCGTGCGGCGCCGAATTCTCCGCAATGGTTCAACACTGGCCTGCATTGGGCTTACGGCATCGATGGTCCTGCCCAAGGCCATTATTATGTCGATTACAAAACCGGCAAGCTGACTCGCTCCAAGTCCTCATATGAGCATCCACAGCCCCACGCGTGCTTTATTCAGTCTGTTGCTGATGATCTGGTTGGTGACGGGGGTATCATGGACCTGTGGGTGCGTGAGGCGCGCCTGTTTAAATATGGGTCTGGTACGGGCACCAACTTTTCGTCCTTGCGGGGGGCGGGTGAAAAACTGTCCGGTGGGGGGAAATCCTCGGGTCTGATGGGGTTCCTTAAAATCGGTGACCGCGCAGCAGGTGCTATCAAATCGGGCGGAACCACCCGTCGGGCGGCCAAAATGGTCATCGTTGACGCAGATCACCCGGATATCGAAGACTTCATCAACTGGAAGGTGCTCGAAGAGCAGAAAGTGGCGTCCATCGTTGCAGGGTCAAAAATGCACGAACGCCAGCTGAATGAGATTTTCGCAGCTATCAAAGCGTGGGACGGCGCAGAGACAGACGCCTTTGACCCGGCCAAAAACGATCAGCTGAAAACCGCGATCCGCGCAGCCAAAAAGGTCGCCATCCCTGAGACATATGTCAAACGGGTACTGGATTACGCAAAACAGGGCCACACCAGCATTGAATTTCCCACCTACGATACCGATTGGGATTCAGAAGCCTATAATTCAGTGTCGGGCCAGAACTCCAACAACTCCATCCGTGTCACCAATGCCTTTCTGACGGCTGTTGAAAAAGACGCTGATTGGCAATTGATTGACCGCGTCACAGGAAAACCTGCCAAAACCATCCGCGCACGTGATCTGTGGGAACAGGTTGGTCATGCCGCATGGGCCTGTGCCGACCCGGGCATTCAATACCACGATACCGTCAACGATTGGCACACATGCCCCGAAGACGGTGCCATCCGCGGCTCCAACCCATGCTCGGAATATATGTTCCTTGATGACACCGCCTGTAACCTTGCCTCCATGAACCTGCTGACTTTCCTGGAAGACGGTGTGTTCAATGTCGAAGATTATATGCATGCGTCCCGTCTGTGGACTGTGACGCTGGAAATCTCGGTGATGATGGCACAGTTCCCTTCCAAAGAGATCGCCCAAAGGTCCTTTGACTTCCGCACCTTGGGTTTGGGCTATGCCAACATCGGTGGCTTGCTGATGAACATGGGATATTCCTATGACAGCGATGAGGGGCGTTCGCTGTGTGGGGCTCTGACAGCCATCATGACAGGGGTTGCCTATGCAACGTCGGCTGAAATGGCTGGCGAATTGGGAGCCTTTCCGGGCTACACCAAAAACGCTGACCATATGCTGCGTGTGATCCGTAATCATCGCAATGCGGCTTATGGGAATGCCCAAGGCTACGAAGCGCTCAGCGTGAAACCTGTGCCGCTTGATCATGACAATTGCCCACAACCGGGATTGGTCGATGTTGCCATGTCATGCTGGGACGAAGCCTTGAAACTTGGCGAAACCAACGGCTTCCGTAATGCGCAAACCTCAGTGATTGCGCCAACAGGCACAATCGGTCTGGTGATGGATTGTGACACCACAGGGATTGAACCGGACTTTGCACTGGTCAAATTCAAAAAACTTGCAGGCGGAGGCTATTTCAAGATCATCAACCAATCCGTGCCTGCCGCTTTGGAAAAGCTCGGTTATGGTTCGGCTCAGATCGAAGAAATCGTCGGTTATGCTGTTGGTCATGGCACCATCGGCAACGCGCCGGGGATCAACCACACCACATTGATGGGCCACGGTTTCGGCCCCAATGAACTGGCCAAAGTTGACGCAGCTCTTGCGCAGGCTTTTGACATTCGGTTTGTGTTCAACCAATGGACGCTGGGCGAAGAATTCTGCACACAAGTGTTGGGTATTCCAGCCGAAAAGCTCAATGATCCTACGTTTGACCTGCTGAAATCATTGGGCTTTTCAAAGGCTGATGTTGATGCAGCTAATGATCATGTCTGCGGGACAATGACACTGGAAGGGGCGCCACACCTCAAGGAAGAACACTATTCTATCTTTGATTGTGCAAACCCTTGCGGCAAGAAAGGCAAACGCTACCTCTCGGTCAACAGCCACATTTACATGATGGCCGCAGCGCAATCGTTCATCTCTGGCGCGATCTCTAAGACGATCAACATGCCCAATGATGCAACAATCCAAGACTGTCAGAAAGCCTATGAACTCAGCTGGTCTTTGGGCATCAAAGCCAATGCGCTCTACCGGGATGGCTCCAAACTCAGCCAACCACTTGCCGCGGCACTGGTTGAAGATGATGACGAAGCTGCAGAGGTTCTCGAAATTGGCTCAATGCAGGAAAAAGCTGCTGTTCTGGCCGAGAAAATCGTCGAAAAGATCGTTGTTAAAGAAATAGTTAAGTCGCACCGCGAAAAGATGCCTCAACGCCGCAAAGGCTATACCCAAAAAGCCAACGTGGGCGGCCACAAAGTGTATCTGCGCACGGGCGAATATGAGGACGGCAAGCTGGGTGAAATCTTCATCGACATGCACAAAGAGGGTGCTGGCTTTCGCGCAATGATGAATAATTTCGCCATCGCGGTCTCTGTGGGCCTGCAATATGGCGTGCCACTCGAAGAGTTCGTCGATGCCTTTACCTTCACCAAATTTGAGCCAGCAGGCATGGTGCAGGGTAATGACAGCATCAAAAACGCGACCTCGATCCTTGACTATATCTTCCGCGAATTGGCGGTCAGCTATCTCGACCGAACCGATCTGGCGCATGTGAAACCCGAAGGGGCAACATTTGATGATCTGGGCAAAGGCGACGAAGAAGAAAGCGTCGCAAACCTGAGCGAACTCTCAGAAGCGGCAACCACCCGGTCCCTGGAGGTTCTCAAGCAGATCAGCTCAACCGGCTACCTGCGCAATCGTCCGCCCCAGGAATTGGTTGTGCTGCAAGGCGGCGCTGGTGACGTTGCGGTTATGCCGGATGTAGCGGGGGGCGGCGTTGCGGTTGCAATGACATCTAGCACGGCTGTGGCATCTGGCGCGGTGTCGCTCGATGCGCGCACCAAAGCTAAAATGCAAGGATATGAGGGCGAAGCCTGCGGCGAATGCGGCAATTACACGCTAGTGCGCAACGGGACCTGCATGAAATGCAACACCTGCGGTGGGACGTCGGGGTGTAGTTAAGAGATTGGGTTTAGAAGAAGCAATGGGAGGCTTCTTCTAAACTAAACCGCTGGAGGTTTGGGGAGAGATTTTTCGACCAAACCAGCTGATGGAAAGAGAAACAACAAAGTTCTGAAAGGCAACAAACAAAGAGTTGCTCACTCACAGGAATAACATGGCTTACCCACCAACCGCCTAAAACGCGTAAGGAGACTAAAGAAGTTTAGCCAAAGGAAGTCATCGAGACAGAGTGGGGTCTCGCGCATCGCTTTGCGATACGCTGCCCCCCATTCCGCGCCCCGGCTTTGGCCGGGACGCTTAACACGGAGCGGATGCGTTCGCTCTGGACGACGTTCAGGCCGCAGGCAAATAAACACCGAGCGGTTAACAAATTGAGCTTGAACGGCGAAACTAGGGAGAGCTTCGGCTCTCCCTTTCTTCTTCTTCCCGGCCAGCACAACCACAGACCACCACCCTCAATGAACACAACACCTGCATGGCCTCTCTTTTTGGCCTTAAATACCGCGGAGGTCCGGAGGCAGCGCCTCCGAAAATCCCGAAACCTCCACAAAATGCATCACAACAACTCCACCACAGACCCCTCAAGCCCGATTTCATCGCGCAATCGCGCCCGTGCACGGCCCAAACGAGACATCACCGTTCCTTTGGGCACGCCAATCCGCTGCGCCAACACCTGCGGCGAGGTTTCTCCCATCATCACCAAACGCATCAATTTGGCCTGATCATCCGGCAACCGCTCAATCGCAGCCTGCAATTCAGCACAGGCAATGCGGGCGGGTGCCATTGGGGCGGCTTGGGCCATGTCATCCGTCAGCTCTTCCATGGGCCGACGGTTCCTCCAACGCTGGCGGGCAAGATTATGCAGCATCGTCATCGCATAGCGCTCCGGTGCTTCGATGTTGTTACTCTCCTCCATCAACTGCCACAAACGCAAAGCGGTCTCCTGCGCCATGTCTTCAGCGTCATCCGGAGTCCGCGCCAACCTGCGCGCCCGTCGTAACAAGCTTGGGAAAAGCTCACATATTTGGGTTCGTTCCAATCCGGGTGTCATAATCTGCCTTTCTGATTTGGATCGCAGCATGACGGGTTTCCCGCGTACAATCTGTAAGGGAAATTTTGCCGATCCGCGTCGCCCCCCCTTTTTGGGCAACACCTTGCCCAAGCCAGATCATCAGGTCGGCGACCCTTTGCCCGCCGGGCAGCTGCTCCGGATGCAAGGGCATTCTGATGCATCTTACAGGGTGAAGGCGGCAAAGCCTTCGAACAACTAGACCCTGAAAGGGAGTATCAAGATGACCAAGACAATCCGAATGACAGCCATCGCCGTAACCGCGTTGTGCCTGCCCGCCTATGCGATGGGTGCAGGTGTTGCTGAGGTGGATGCAAACGGAGACGGTATTCTGAGTGTTGCAGAAGTACAGGCCGTCTATCCTGACGTCACGCCTGAGCAATTCTCCGCCATGGATCTGAACGCCGACGGTGCTCTGGATGACGGTGAAGTGCAGGCCGCGCAAGAAGCGGGACTGATGCCCGCACCTTCCGAAGGGTAAGGGGTTGAGAGGGCTGATCAGGTAGCCACAACAGATCTGAACTCACTTCTGTCAATTGATGACAGAAAAGATCTGGGGTCATGCCCCTCTCAAGAAAGAGACCCGGACCCCAGTGCCGGGTCTCTTTTTATACAAAATCAGCGGTTTATTCTGCGAGGTGAATGTTGAACCTTGCCCGGATTGCGCGGTCGGTTTCAGGATCAAATCGCGCGCGGCTGCGCTCTGCCAAGATTTCCTCTTTGCGCGCGCTTGCCCCTTGGAGAAGATCAGGCTTACCAAGTTCTTCCCATTCTTTGGGCGAGGATCGATTGCCCAGCTTGGGATACACGTGATCGCTCTCCATCCGGTTCAATGTCCCGTCCGTGCCAAGGTAATGCCCGGGCCCCCCAAGACAAACTTCACGCATTTGATCCAAAGCAAGGGTCTCTTCGGTTACTTCAATCCCGCGGACACACCGCATGGCCTGACCAATCAAATCGTCTCCCAATATCAGGGATTCATGGCAGAACCCCAATAGCGAGGCGTGCATGCCCGCCGCTTCATAAACCATGTTCAACCCCGATAGCCCGGCCATTACGTTTGAACACATCTGTTCCCATCCGGCCTGCATGTCCGGCATCTTGGCATCTGCAATACCCGCCGCAGCCCCCCCCGGTAGCCCGTAAAACGAATGCATCTGAGCACATCCCGAAGTCAGCAGCGCCTGTTCACCTGATCCGCCGGTCATCGCGCCTGTGCGCAGATCCAGCCCAAACGGCCAGGTGCCAAAAATTGCCGGATGTCCGGGTTTGACTGCATTGACGTACACCAGCCCCGCGAGACATTCCGCAACCGCCTGCGTGATCGCACCTGCCACCGTAGAGGGCGCGGTGGCCCCCGCCATCCCGGCGCTCAACAACAACACTGGCATGCCGCCGTTTATGCATTCCTCCATCACCTGACAGCTTTCAGTGGCAAATTTCATCGGCGGCACCACAAAACAATTAGAGTTCGACATAAAGGGCCGTTCACGCCATTTGTCCTCCCCTCCGGCAATGAGATGCAACATGTCGAGCGCGTCTTTGACATAGGCGGGATCGGTAAAGGATGTCCCGATATGTTTGGTTGTTCCCGCAGCACAACTGTAAACGGTGTTGAGGTCCATCTCTCGATTGTCGGTGATGTCGCGCGCCACCATGGGGCGTTGGAGAAAGTGAATGTTCTCAAGCACATCTGTAATGCGGGCGGCGTCATGCAAATCTTGCAACACGGAATGGCGATAGCTGTTGGTTGCAACATCTACGAGGTTCACCGCAGCGCCCGCTGTCCCATAGTGGACCCGGTTGCCAGAAAGTTCCAGATCATGGGCTGGGTCCCGGCCGTGCAAGGTTATCGAACGGTTGGCCTTGGCCAGCGTGTCTTCGACCAAAGCAGGTGGGAAACGGATACGCCCGTCATCCCCCTGAACCGCGCCTGCGTTGGTCAGGTAGGTCAAACCAGAGGGTGGCGCATCCGCAAGCCCAACGGTTTCAAGCGCCTCAAGGGCGGCCTGATGAATGGATATCATGTCTTCTTGGGTGAGCGGCGTATATTTGCCACCCTCCATACCGGGGCGGATGGGGCGCATATGGGCGGCTAGGGGTTGCGCGCGTGCGGCACGACGCGCGGCGCGGCCTGAACGGCTGGGGGTTTGATCTGTCATAAGAAAGGGTCCGAATATCGAGGAAAGGAAAGGCGTGTTAGACCAAGGCTGGCGCCCCCCGCGCCGCGCGACCTCTGAGCGCACCGATGGTGCGGTTCACCCTAATGACAATGCAAAAATCAGCTTTCATAGCGGTCTCCTTGATCTGACCTCAGCACAAGATTCTCTCTTCATTCTGTTCCGTTCACGCCATGACGGTCTATTTGCGACCCGTGCAGTGGCAGCATGATACCAATGCAACAGCGGCATTCTTTCATCTGTGCCACGCTTGAATGGCCAGTTCTGGCCGATGGATTTGGTTGAGATCGCGACAAACTGCCCATCACAACGCCTTGGGGCGACAGCGCGATTAACAGGGCCTAAGTCATCTCTTGTCCCGCTGAAAACGCAAGGTTGGCGGGGCTGGTTTTGAACCTGAAAGACCTTGTGAAAGAGCAGAGTAATGACACGATTGAACAATCTGGCCCTTATGGCCCTGACCCTGGGTGCGTCCATGGGGGCGGCTGTTGCAGGAAGCCCTGAAGCAGCAGTTGATATCACGCCGTCGGTGTCATCACCGCGGCCGCCCCCACCACCTGCAAACATCACGGGCGATTGGACCGGGTTTTATACCGGTTTGCAGCTTGGCTATGCAGATGCTGATGGGGATGGGGCGCTTGATGGGAATGACACAAGTATCGGTTTCCATGCAGGTTATGACTACGATTTGGGATCTTACGTTATTGGCGCAGAGCTGGATTATGACCAATTGGACCTTGATTTGAACGGTGGTGCGGCTTCGGTTGATTCTGTTGCGCGCCTAAAGGTCAAAGGTGGTTACGATCTGGGCAAGACGTTGATCTATGCGACAGCCGGGTTTGCCCGTGCGGATACTTCTGTTGGGGATGAAACAGGTGGGTTTGCCGGTATCGGGGTGAACTATAGAGTGAGCGAACGCTACACAATCGGCGCTGAGGTGCTGGAGCATCGCTTTGACGATAGTGCGGATGTTGCAGGCAATGATCTGGACGCCACCACGATTACGCTACGCGGTGCATTGCGATTCTAAATGGGGTTGGTCCGCCTTTGCGGGCGGGCCATCCTGTGCAATGGCGACAATAGGCTGGCATCGGCCTGTTGTTAGACGCCTTTGGCAACGCGGCTCTCGGCAAAGGCGCATAAGGTGATCAAAGCCTGCTCAAATGCTGTGTCTTCAATCGTCATGGCGACGCGCAGATGTCCTGACGCCGCAGTGCCGAAACTTTCGCCGGGCATCACAGCGATATGATGCGCGTCCAGCAAGGCATAGGCGAAATCTTCGCCGCTCATTCCGGTGCTGCGCACATCCAGCATCAGATACATCGCGCCGTCGGCGGGCACCAAAGTAACAGCGTTCTGATTTGCCAAGACGCGGTGGGCAATCGCGCGACGGCGGCGGAAGGGTGCCGCGATTTCCGCTTCGAAATCTTCGCCCAGTTCCAGAGCAAACAGGGCCGCATCCTGCACAAAACCCGGAACACCATAAGTGGTATGCGTGGCCAGATTGATCAGATGGGTCACAACGTCTTTCGGGCCGACGACCCACCCACACCGAGATCCCGTCATGGCATGGGATTTTGACATTGATCCAACAACAAGCGTGCGCTCTGTCACACCGGGGAGCGCGCGTGGTGAAAGATGTGCGCCTTCCCAGATTTGCGTGTCATAGACTTCGTCCGAGATCAGCCAAAGATCATGATCCAGGCAGACCTGCGCGATGCCTTCTAACGTCTTTTGGGTATAGATCACACCAGTCGGGTTATTTGGTGTATTGATCAAAAGGCTCTTTGCCTCTGCGGCCTGTGCGGCGATATCTGCGGGACGGGGTTGAAAGGCGTCTTCTGCGTGGGTCTGAATGCAAACGGGGTTGGCGCTAACGCTCCGCAAGGTGCCAGGGTAGGTGGCATAAAACGGATCTAGGTAAAGTGCGGTGTCACCCGGATCGCAGACCGCGAAATGTGCGGCACATAGCGCGGATTGTCCGCCCGGCGTGATCATCACGTTATCGCGGGTTGTGGGCACGCCGGTGCGCGATTGCACACGCGCAGCAACAGCATCACGCAAAGCCGATACACCCGGGATCGCTGCATATCCTGTATGACCACCCATCGCGGCACGGTGCATGTCTTGCAGGATCGGTGCGGCGGTGCGGATGTCATGTTCACCAATTGTCAGTTCGGTGACAGCCGTGCCCGCGTCAATCATTTCGCGTGCCTTGTTAAATACATCCCACCCGTCAGAGCCACCGCCCAAGATACTGGAAATGCGTTGTGATGCCTGCATGTTCGTCCTCCCTTGTGTCAGGGCAGGGGCGCAGAGGGGGATTGATTTGTCAATCAGGTGTTGACCGTTGTTGGCCGCAAAGGTTAGGACTGCACCATGACCAAGATGACGTGCACAATTATTTGCCCCATTACCTGCTGAGAATTCCTCGCGGGCGGTCATCCATGTCGTTTTCATCTCGATAAATATATGACAAGCCCGCGGAAGCTTTGCGCGAGGACTTAACCGATGACGACACTACGCCTGTATAACACCAAAACACGCAGCAAAGAGACCTTTGTTCCGCTGCGCAAAGACAACGTGCGCATGTATGTCTGTGGGCCAACGGTTTATGACCGTGCCCATATTGGCAATGCGCGACCTGTGGTGGTGTTTGATGTGTTGTACCGCGTGCTGCGCCATGTGTATGGGGCAAACCATGTGACCTATGTGCGGAACTTCACTGATGTGGATGACCGGATTAATGAAACCGCGCAAAATCGCAAAGCCGCAGGGGCGCAAGGGTCCTTGGAAGAGCTGATCGCGCAACGTGCGGATGAGACAATCGATTGGTATCATCAGGATATGGATGCGCTTGGGGCGTTACGCCCGGGCGCGGCGCCACGTGCCACTGCATATATTTCTCAGATGATCGCGATGATCGAAGACCTGATTGCCAAAGGCCATGCCTATGCGGCTGAGGGCCATGCGCTTTTTGCGGTAGATAGCTATAAAGAATACGGCGCGTTGTCTGGTCGGTCAGTGGATGACATGATCGCAGGCGCAAGAGTTGAGGTCGCGCCCTACAAACGCAATCCGATGGATTTTGTCCTGTGGAAACCCTCGCCAGATGATTTGCCGGGATGGGACAGCCCCTGGGGGCGTGGCCGGCCCGGCTGGCACATTGAATGCTCTGCCATGGCACATGAATTATTGGGAGAGACCTTTGACATCCACGGCGGTGGTAATGATCTAACCTTTCCCCACCACGAAAACGAAATTGCGCAATCTGCCTGCGTTGGTCACGGATTTGCGAATGTTTGGATGCACAACGAGATGTTGCAGGTGGAGGGCAAGAAGATGTCCAAGTCGCTGGGCAATTTCTTTACGGTGCGTGATTTGCTGGAACAGGGGGTAGCCGGAGAAGTGATCCGTTTTGTGTTTCTGTCAACGCATTACCGCAAGCCGATGGATTGGACGGAAAAGAAACGGATCGAAGCCGAAAAGACCCTGCGCAAATGGTATGAGCTTGCCAGCCAAGCACCTTTGAGCGGGCAAGCTGAGCCACAGTTTGTTGCGCTGTTGGCGGATGATCTGAATACCCATGCAGCCCTGAGCGAATGCCACCGATATGCGCAAACAGGTAACGCGGCAGGCTTGCGCAGCGCGATGGAGCTGCTTGGCTTGCTAGGTGATAGTACGCCGGAATGGGCGGTCGAACAGAAAATCGACCTTTCGCTGATCGAAACGCAACTTAGCGAAGCCCGCAATGCCGCGATGCAGACCAAAGATTTTGCTGAGGTGGACCGTCTCAAATCGGTGCTCGTTGGTCTTGGCATAGAAGTGCAGATGGGCAAAGACGGTGTAAAGCTGACCGCGCCCTCAGGGTTTGACCCCTCTGTGCTGGAGGCTTTGATATGACCTTATTTTGTGCCTGCGGCGGCGCGCGGTGGACTAAAGTCCACCTTACGGGGTTATCTCAAGGGGCTACGTGGCCAGTATCATTTCGGGGGGAATACCTATGAAACAACGGCTTTCTCTTTACGACACAACACTTCGCGATGGTCAGCAAACCCAAGGTGTGCAATTTTCCACCGAAGAAAAACAGCAAATTGCCCATGCGCTGGATGCTTTGGGTGTTGATTATATCGAAGGCGGCTGGCCGGGCGCTAACCCGACGGACAATGCGTTTTTTGATGCCGCGCCAAAGACCAAGGCCAGAATGACGGCCTTTGGCATGACCAAACGGCTGGGTAACTCTGCGCAGAATGACGATGTTTTGGCGGCTGTTCTGAATGCTGGGACCAAGTCCGTTTGTCTGGTGGGCAAAACCCATGAATTCCACGTGACCAAGGCGCTGGGGATCACGCTTGAAGAAAACCTGACGTTGCTGCGGGATAGTTTCGCCCATGTGGTGGCATCGGGGCGCGAAGCGATTTTTGATGCGGAACATTTCTTTGATGGGTACAAATCCAACCCGCAATACGCGTTGGAATGTCTTAAGGTCGCCTTTGAGGCAGGCGCACGCTGGATCGTGTTGTGTGACACCAATGGCGGTACCTTGCCGTCAGAGGTTGGCACAATCACCAAGGCGGTCATTGCCTCAGGTATACCGGGTGACCATCTTGGTATTCATACCCATGATGATACGGAAAACGCTGTGGCCTCTAGCCTGGCGGCGGTGGATGCGGGGGCGCGACAAATTCAGGGAACGTTGAACGGATTGGGGGAACGGTGTGGGAATGCCAACCTGATCACTTTGATCCCGATCTTACTGCTCAAAGAACCCTATGCCAGTACCTATGATATTGGGGTTTCGCCAGATGCGTTGCAGGGGATAACGCGCATCAGTCGGATGTTGGATGAAATTCTGAACCGCGTGCCGCACAAACAGGCGGCGTTTGTGGGGGCGTCCGCCTTTGCGCATAAGGCCGGGCTACATGCCAGCGCGATTGCCAAAGACCCAACAACCTATGAACATATTGACCCTGCTGTGGTGGGCAATGCCCGCATTATCCCGATGTCCAATCAGGCGGGGCAATCAAATCTGCGCAAACGGTTGTCTGAGGCGGGGTTTGACGTGGCTAAAGGGGATCCGGCGCTGGGGCGGATTCTGGAAGTGGTGAAGTCGCGCGAGGCCGAAGGATACGCTTTTGACACCGCGCAAGCGAGCTTTGAGCTTTTGGCGGGCGACGTGCTGGGGCGGGATCAAGCGTTTTTCGAAGTCAAACGTTACCGGGTGACGGTGGAACGGCGTAAGAACAAATATGACAAGATGATCAGCCTGTCTGAGGCTGTCGTGGTTGTGAAAGTTGACGGAGTAAAGCGTCAATCCGTCAGTGAAAGTATGGATGAGGCGGGCAGTGACCGCGGCCCTGTGAATGCATTGGCCAAGGCGCTGGCCAAGGATCTTGGAAAATACTCAGCGTTGATCGAAGACATGCGATTGGTTGATTTCAAGGTGCGCATCACCCAAGGCGGCACTGAGGCGGTTACACGTGTGATCATCGACAGCGAAGACGGGCAGGGGCGGCGCTGGTCCACGGTGGGGGTAAGCCCCAACATAGTCGATGCAAGTTTTGAGGCTCTTTTGGATGCGATCCGGTGGAAATTGGTTCGCGATGTGAAGGGAAGTGCCCGTGCTGGTTAAGGTGCTATCCTTTGTTGCTGTGTTGGGGGGGATCACGCTGGCGATTGCTGTAGGGCTGATCTTTTCGCAGCGACCGATAGATTTGCCTCCCGGTGAGGGGCTGGATTTCACCCAGACATTGAACCAAAAGCGCGCCGATCCAATGGCCCAAAGTGGTGTCGTGATGCGGGATGGCTATGAGGCGCAGGTGCGCCGCTATGACACCTCCTCTGAACAGGCACCTTTGCTGATCCTTTTGCATGGATCGGGATGGCATGGATTGCAGTTTGACCCTCTTGCTCAAGACCTGAGCCAAGTTGCGCAAGTTGTTGTGCCTGATCTGCGCGGCCATGGACCCAAGCCAGGCACGCGGGGCGACATTGCCTATATCAATCAATTTGAGGATGATCTGGCCGACTTGATCAAAGCCGAAGCTGCGTCGGGCCAAAAGGTTGTGTTGGCTGGTCATTCCTCAGGGGGTGGGTTGGTCACCCGGTTTGCCGGGGGCGAACATGGGCATATGGTTGATGCTGCCGTGTTGGTTGCTCCTTTCTTGAAACATAATGCGCCGATGACGCGACAAAATTCTGGTGGTTGGGCCTATCCTTTGGTGCGTCGCTTAATCGGTCTCAGTATGTTGAACAGCGTTGGCATCACTGGACTAAATCATCTGACAATCATGCAGTTTCGCATGCCTCAGGTGGTTTTGGACGGCCCTTTGGGGCACACGGCGACAACAAGCTATTCTTACCGGTTAAACAGAGGGTTCGCGCCTCGATCTGATTACCTTGCAGATGTCAGAGCATTGCCGCCATTTACATTGATTGTTGGCACTCAGGATGAAGCATTTGACGCCGCACTTTATGAACCAACGTTGAAAGAGGTCACAGACAAAGGGCAATATACTCTGATCCCGGATGTTGGTCATCTTGATATTGTCACCGCCCCTCAGACCCGTGCAGCTATCGAAAGCTTAATCAATGACCTCTGAACCTTCCCCCGATCCGATGCAGGCTTTTTATCAACTTCACCGGGATTTGCCGCGTGAAGGGCCCGGCGAAGCGGCCGATATCCATTGGGCCGCCAAAGTGGCCGGCACCCAAGCGACGGCAAAAATCGCTGATGTCGGTTGTGGCCCGGGGGGCGATATTCGCACCTTGCTTGATGTTGCCCCTCAAGGGCAGATCACCGCGCTTGATAAGACACCGCATTTCGTTGAGGCCGCGCGGGCTGTGTGGCGCGATGATGGGCGGGTGACTGTGCTCAAGGCGGATATGGCCACGATCCACAATCAATATGATATGATCTGGTGCGCAGGCGCGGTCTATTTCATGGGGGTGACAGAGGCGCTGACTGCCTGGCGCAAGTCGCTGAAACCCGGCGGCGTCGTGGCGTTTTCCGAGTTATGTTGGTTCACTAAGACACCTTCCAAACGGGCGCAGGAATATTGGGAGCAATATCCGGCAATGACGGATATACCCGGCGTTCAAACTCGTATCGAGGCGGCAGGTTTTGAGGTTCTTGATACCCGGAAATTGTCAGATGCCGCATGGGAGGGATACTTGGGCCCGATAGATACACGCATTCAGGATTTACGACCCGATGCTGATGCGGCGCTATGCGCTGTTCTGGATGAGGCCGAAGAAGAAGCCGCATGTTGGCGTGCGCATAAAAACGACTTTGGGTATCTGCTGAGTGTTGTGCGCCCTAAATGAGTTTTGATGCGGATGTAACAGCCTGTGCGGCTTTGGTTGAGCGGGCAGATGCGATGCGGTTCCGCTCTGTTATGTCGGCGCCGGTGGAGGTGCGGAAAATCTTGTTCCCGCTGTTTGCCTTTAATGTCGAAGTGGCCCGTGCGCCATGGGTGACCCAAGAACCGATGATTGCAGAGATGCGGTTGCAATGGTGGCGTGATGTTTGTGAAGAGATTGCACAGGCTCGCCCGGTGCGGCGACATGAGGTGGCCACACCTTTGGCTGCCGCGATAACGGTGCAGGATGCAGAGCTATTGGATACCGCAGCTGCCGCGCGACGGTGGGACATCTACAAAGATCCCTTTGAGGATGAGGCGCATTTCGCGCGTTATATCGATCAGACCGCAGGGAACCTGGCTTGGGTCGCGGCCCGCCGTTTAGGTGACGCAACCGAAGACGTGGTACGTGATGCAGCTTTTGGTGCGGGGGTGGCGGCATGGTTGATTGCGATACCCGAACTTGAGGCGCAGGGCAGGGTGCCGTTGATTGATGGGACCGCGCAGGGGGTTGTGGCCCTTGCCCAAGAGGCGCTGGGCAGGTTGCGGTCTGCACGGGGCCAACAAAGGCAGGTGTCGCGCGCGGCTAGGCCTGCTGTCTGGCATGTGGCATCAGCCGAACAGGTGCTCAAAGCCGCAATCAATGATCCGGTATTGGTTGGTCAGGGGCAATTGCCTGATCCATTGGAAAATGGCAGATCACGCTTTGCCCTTCGCGCGCTGATGGGGCGGTGGTGACCTGTTCAGGCAGCTTGTGTTCTTTGGCGCAGCACCAACCAGATCAAGGACCCGCCAGCAAGCATCAAGAAGGGGATCATGGCCATATTGACCGCCGCCCAGCCGCTGACCGGATCTCCTCCGGTGCAGTTTAACAACCCACCGGACGCCAATGAAGCAAAAGTCACACCGCCAAACACCAGCAAATCGTTGAGCCCTTGCATCCGCCCGCTTTCATTCGGGGTATGAGAGTTGGCCAATAATGTTGTGGCTCCGATAAAGCCAAAGTTCCACCCCAGCCCCAATAAGACCAATGCGATGTAAAAATTGGACAGCGCAACCCCCTGTAAGGCGACAACACCCGCGCCCGCAAGAATCAGAATGCCAAGCCCCATGATCCGTTCGACTCCAAACCGGGCAATGAGGTGCCCGGTAAAGAAGGACGGAATGAACATCGCCAACACATGGCTGGTCACAATGTTAGAGGCATCCGCCATCGCGAAGCCGCACCCGACCACGGCCAAGGGTGTAGAAGTCATCACAAGGTTCATCAGCGAATAAGACACCATGGCGCAGATCACAGCGACAGCGATACGGGGGGTCGTCAAAAGCTCCCAACGGGTCCGGCCCTGCGGCTGATCTAAATCCTGTTTTACAGGTTTCGGCATATCAAGGAGCAGGAACAGCCCCATGCCGAGAACATTCAGACACATGGCGGCCAGATAGGCAGGAAAGAACCGCATCACAGTCGCATCAGGACCGGCAGTCAGTCCAGAGGCCAGTTGCGGGCCAATAATGGCTGAGACCAGACCACCCGCCATCACATAAGAGATCGCCTTGGGCCGAAAGGCATCAGATGCGGTATCAGCTGCGGCAAAGCGGAAGAACCCATGCGAGGACATATAGATGCCGATGATATAGCTACCGACAAGGAAGACCCAAAAATTGGTCAGGGTCAGCGCATATGCGCAAATACCTGCCCCTATCAGGCCACCAAAGGCACCGACATAAAACCCGGCACGTCGGCCATAGGTTTGCATCAGATTGGACAACCAGGGCGCGGTTGTCATTGAGCCAAAGACCATCATCGAAATCGGCAAAGTTGCCAGGCAGATATAGGGGCTAAGCTGTTGGCCAGCCAGGCCGCCGATGACAAAAACCATGGTTAATTGGCTGCCCAATAACGCTTGCGCCGCAACTAAAACAGCCACATTGCGTTTGGCTCGGGTATCATCAATCATAGGTGAGTTCCTTCTGAAACAAGGCGTACTCTTGAGTTGGAACAGGGGCAAGCCCCTTTGCTTGATCTTGTCGCTTAGGACTTGTGCGATTGTGTGGCGCGGCTCATGTTAGAGACGATGAATTTGAATGCGAAAATACTCTTGTTGGCGGGCAGCGCAGAGGCCCGCGAAAGTGCCGTAAAGCTGCAAGAACTGGGGTGTGTTGTGCATGCGGTGGTCTCTGAGCCACCTAAGGGGCCAAACCCGATGCCGATGTCTTTTGAGTTGCTGCAGGAGGTGTCGCAGGATCAACTTTGTGAGGCGATGCGGGCGTTTGATCTGGTTGTGGATGCAAGTCATGGGTTTGACGGGCACATGACGGCCATGGGTGCACAGGCCGCGGTTCGGATGGCCAAGCCGTTTGTTGTGCTGTCGCGACCCGGATGGTCTGTCACAGGGCAATCGCGCTGGAAAAGGGCCAAAGATGTCGCGAGCGCAATGAAGCTGATCGCGCCGCAAACCCGGGTGTTTTCAGCCACCGGATGGGCGAGCATTCAGGATTTTGAAACCTTTCCGGGCGCTCAGATCCTATTGCGACAGACAACGCGTCATGATCGTGTGCCGCCGTTCGATTTTGTAGAACTGGTTTTCGGGCAGGCCCCTTTTAGCGTGCAAAGCGAAATGGAGTTGTTTCAGGCGCTGGGCGTGGATCTGTTGATGTGTCGCAACCTAGGAGGAAAACCAAGTCGCCCCAAGTTGGATGCAGCAGAAGCTTTGGGGTTGGATGTGATCCTGATCGACCGACCCGCCTTGCCTGAGGGCGCGCATGTTGTGCAAGATGTCGCGGCGGTGATCCAGTGGGTGGTAAAACAATGCAGCCTGTGATCCGCTCTGACGCAGATGTTGCAGAAGGGGCGCGGTGGCTGGCCAAGACGGAGCCGCGATTTGCCGAAGTTCTGAAAAAGACCGGCCCCCTGCCGCTTCGGCTTCGCCCGGGAGGGTTCAGCGGGCTATTGGACATCACTATCAGTCAACAAGTCAGCGTTGCCTCGGCTGACGCAATACGATTGCGGGTGGCGCAAGCTGGGCTGAATTCAGAAGAACAGGTGCGGGCGGCAGGTGAGGCTGGGATGCGCGATGCCGGGCTGAGCCGACCAAAAGCGCGTTATGCGGTGATTTTGGCCGGTTCGGCGTTGGATTATGACGGTTTGCAGGCCATGTCAGACGCTGATGCGATGGCGACTTTGACCGCGATCAAGGGGATCGGGCCGTGGACCGCGCAGATCTATGCCATGTTTGCGCTGGGCCGCCGTGATATTTTTCCTGCGGGTGATCTGGCGTTACAAATTGCGGCCCAAGCGCTGCTTGAACTGAACGAAAGACCTAAACCGGAGGCGCTGGCCACATTGGCACAAGAATGGTCACCCTGGCGCTCTGTTGCAGCCCGAGCACTCTTTGCCTACTACCGGGTGTTAAAGAATAGGGAAGGTTTGGGATGACACGGGTACTTAACGCAGAACGGCGCGCTGCCGTATCAGGCACAACACGGTCAATTGTCGTTTTTCTGCATGGCTATGGGGCCAATGGCGCTGATTTGTTGGGACTCGCGGATCCGTTGGGGGAACATCTGCCAGATACGATGTTTATCGCTCCTGATGCTCCGGAAATGGTGGCGGGCATGCCCAACGGGTATCAATGGTTCCCGATTCCATGGATTGATGGGTCCTCTGAAGAAGAATCGATGCGTGGAATGGATCAGGCGGTGATCGACCTGAACGCCTTTCTTGATGCGCTGATGGTGGATGAAGATGTGTTGCCCGAACAGGTGGTACTTTTTGGATTTTCCCAAGGCACGATGATGGCCTTGCATGTGGCGCCGCGCCGTGAAGATGCGGTCGCGGGGATCGTGGCGTTTTCCGGCCGATTGTTGTCGCCGGAAACGCTGGCCGATGAGGCAATTGTAAAACCGCCCGTTTTGTTGGTGCATGGGGATGCGGACGATGTAGTGCCGCCCCAATCATTGCCGCAAGCCGCTGAAGCGTTGGAAGCTGCCGGGTGGCAGGACGTCTTTGCCCATATTATGAAAGGTACCGGACACGGTATTGCGCCTGATGGGCTGAGTGTGGCCCTGGCCTTTATGCGCGACAAGCTGAGCCTTTAGCGCAGCAGGAAGACGTCCCGTTAGATCCTGTCCGTTTCGAGCCGCGATATCTTGTGGTCAGCTTTGGCTTGCCAGACCAAAACCACGAGATATAGTCAGGCCATACGGGCAGGAGAACGACGCAGATGTACGGCGATTTCAGAACCGAGTTTACGCGGCAACCAGCGGGGTTGAAACACAAGCCCGCTTTGGTCTTGAATGCTGACTATCGCCCGCTGAGCTATTATCCTTTGTCACTTTGGCCCTGGCAGGATGCGATCAAGGCCAAATGGCTGGAACGGGTCGATATCGTCGCTGAATATGATGATGTGGTCCGAAGCCCGACAATGACGCTTAGAATACCCTCTGTTGTTGTTCTGAAAGATTATGTCAAACCTCAAAAGCGCGTGGCCTTCACGCGCTTTAATTTGTTTTTGAGGGATGAATTTCGTTGTCAGTATTGTGGGGCAAAGGGGGACCTGACCTTTGACCATGTGGTACCGCGTGCGTCAGGTGGTGTAACGTCTTGGGAAAACGTGGTGGCTGCCTGTAGCCCGTGCAACCTGCGCAAAGGATCAAAGCCGTTGCACCAAACGGGACTCCATCTGCGAAAACCGCCGCGCCAGCCGGGGGCAGGAGAGCTGCGCAACATGGGGCGGAAGTTTCCACCCAACCATTTGCACGATAGTTGGTTGGATTTTCTATATTGGGATGCCGAACTTGAAGCCTGACCAAGAGGGCTCATTCACCCTCACGGGTGTCTTCGCATGCGGCGTTGGCGAAATTCAGCAATGTGACGCCTGAAACAGCTGGCCAATCAAACGTCCAACTCAACCCAGACCGGGACATGGTCAGATGGTTTTTCTCGGCCCCGCACGTCTTTATCAATCTGGCAATCGCGCAGCATATCCGCGCAGGCCGGGCTTAACAGGAAATGGTCGATACGGATGCCGTTGTTTCGATTCCATGCCCCGGCTTGGTAGTCCCAGAAACTGTAGTGCCCGGGGCCCTGGGTGCGTGCGCGAAACGCCTCTGTCAGACCAAGGTTAAGCAAGCGACGCCAAGCGGCGCGTGATTCTGCACGAAAAAGCGCATCCTCGCGCCAGCTTTCTGGTTTGGCTGCGTCTTCTGACTGTGGGATGATATTATAATCACCGGCCATCAGGAATGGTGTCTCTTGCGCCAGCAGATCTCTGGCACGGGCTTCTAACCGCTGCATCCACGCCAGTTTGTAGTCGTATTTAGGACCCGGTGCCGGATTGCCATTTGGCAGATACAACCCGCAAATACGCAAAGGCCCATGTTCCCCCATCACCGTTGCTTCGATCCAGCGGGCCTGTTCATCAGTGTCATCCCCCGGTAACCCGCACGTCAGGTCTTCGAGTGGATATTTTGACAAGATCGCCACGCCGTTAAACGACTTCTGGCCGTGTGTTGCTACATTATACCCACGTTCTTCGAAGATTTCCGTGGGAAAGCCTTCATCGACTGTCTTGATCTCTTGGAGCAGTGCGACATCCGGTTTGGCCTCATCCAACCAAGCGGGCAGGGCTTCTATACGGGCCTTGATACCGTTGATGTTGAACGTTGCGATCTTCATTTTGCTCTCCTGATGTGTGGAATTGCTATCGCTGAAATCCCCAGAATGGGCAAGTCCGGGGCATCCAAAACCAAAGAATCGCTCACTTTGTCGGCTCAGAAAGCTCTCGGTTTGTTCAGAAGTTGATGACCGGTTAAGAAATACGCGCTGTGGATAAGAAAAATATGCGCTTGTGGATAACGCCAAGACCAGCGCCGGTCTCGCGGGTTGCTTGTGGTGAGGCCTGTGGATCAAACGATCGAACAGCCAAACCCGGTAAATATTTTACTTGGAATGTTCTCCGAGGTAGGTACCTATTGTTCTCATGCAACTTAAAATTGCAAAATTAGAACCTAGAAAGGGAACTTAGAAATGACCGCACTTGCATATACCCAAGCCGTTGAAACCGCGCCAAAGGCATCTGCCGCAACCAGCATTGACACTGGTGCTGGTGTAGAAATGTTCGTTTCCGGCTCAGCGCCTACAGGAGCAGACATGATCCTGGGCGAGGGCTTGGATCTTGTGATGGCCAGCGCCCCAGAAACTGCGTCAGAGACTGACAGCGGTGACAACTCAGGGTTGTTTTGCTGTAGCGTTTGAAGTTTACTTGAAAACAGGGTCCGGCAGGTGATGCCGGATCCAAAATCAACGGGATCCATCATGTCAAACGTTATTGCATTCCAGCCGAAAACCACGTTCACGAAAATGCCAACTCTTGAGGCGTTGATGGGGGCTGTGACGACACAGCGGCGACCAGCAGATGATGTCTATTGGTTAAAGGAAAACGCAGAGCTGTTGAGCGTGTTGCACGCCACAAAAGAGCCCGTGACGTCTGTGCTGTTGGAAGGGTACGATACGTTCTATCGCGGGATCGAAGAAAAGTTACGGTTTTATCCGCAGTATTACCGGTTCTTTCTGTCACTTTGCCTTGATCTTGAGGATCTGGGTTTTGATGGATGCAAAGGCGAAGCGTTGTGTAATTGGGCCGCGACAACTGGGCTTGCTGAGGCCGAACTGTCGGACCTGCAGCGTGCAGAAGCGCGGCGGTTACTAGCACGTCGAAGGGCCGCTGAACCGGTTTCGCAAGGTGATCTGGGGGATCGGTTACGGCAATTTGCCGAAAGGCCCAAGACATTTGCATTGCCCAATAAAAAGGCGGGTTATGAGCTTACCCATATCGTCTTTTATCTGTCCGAATATGGGCAGAGGGATCCAGAATTGGGTCCGGAAGCGCTCAGGAGCCTCGAATACACAGGGCTGGTTGCGTATTTGGATCAGAACCACGATCTGTTGGCCGAAATCTGCACCGCGTTGCGCTATGCCGGGGCTGAACCAAGCCCAATTTGGTCACAGGCGGTTGCTCACGCGCATAATAGTCTGGCACCGGTCCCCGCATCTGAGATGGCGCTGGCGCAAGATGCATTTCACGCCTATTTGGTGACGGGATGGGCCCAACGTGTGGCGCAGGCGCCTGCTTTTGACGTAGAATGGCCCCAAGGCGCAACGCGGTTTGCCCGCCGCTTGCCTGTTGTCTCAGCGCTACGGCCGCTGTCGGAATGTTTGTTTGATCTTGGTGGAACCCGCAGTGGGGATTGGTCCGGGATGCGGGGCCGCGTTGTGCCTTATCTGGATACAGATGCGCGCGTGATCCTGCAGCAAGCCGAGGCTTCATCTCCCGAGTTTGGTGCGTTCTTTGAAGAATTCGCCCGTGTTGCCGGTGCGCAGGGGCTGACCAGCGTCTAATAGGGGCGTTGACGTTACATCGAAAAGGATGTGCCACAGCCGCAGGCAGAGGTTGCATTCGGGTTTTCGATGACAAACCGCGCGCCAATGAGTTCTTCTGAGAAATCAATGACTGCGTTGGTCAGGAACGGCAATGAAATGCTGTCCACCACCACCTTTTGGCCGTCTCCTTCAAGGATCAGATCGTCCTCTTTGGGTTCATCCAGATCAATCTCATATTGGAACCCCGAACAGCCGCCCCCTTCTACCGCAACGCGCAGGGCTTTGCCCTGACCGGCAGCGCCAATTTCAGCGAGACGTTCAAAAGCGCGGGATGTGACTTTGGGCGGCAGGTTCATAGGACAGGCTCCGGTTTGCATCGCATTGCAACTACAATATAGAAGCGCCAAGGACAGGCCACAAGGACCAGCCGCAATGCGCGCTCAATATGCCTCTGATCCGGCGTTGACCATGGGACGGTTGATACCAGAAGAGGAAAGCACTTTTCGATCCTGCTATCAGCGGGACCGGGACAGGATCATCCATGCCAGCGCCTTTCGGCGGCTGAAGCATAAGACGCAGGTGTTCGTTGAACATGAAGGCGATTATTATCGCACGCGTCTGACCCATTCCATCGAGGTCGCGCAGGTGGCGCGCACGATCGCCGGTGCCTTGAAGTTGAACGGTGAACTGACCGAGGCGGTGGCGCTTGCCCATGATTTGGGCCACACGCCTTTTGGCCATACCGGAGAAGATGCTCTGCATTTGCTCATGGCGCCTTATGGCGGGTTTGATCACAATGCGCAGGCCATCAAAATTGTGACCAACCTTGAACGCCATTATGCAGATTTTGATGGGTTGAACCTGACTTGGGACACGTTGGAAGGGATCGCCAAACACAATGGGCCGGTCGTTGGTGATTTGCCTTATGCGTTGGCGGAATATGATGCGCGCCACGGGTTAGAGCTTGAAACCCACGCAAGCGGCGAAGCGCAGGTAGCGGCTTTGGCGGATGATATTGCCTACAACAATCACGACCTGCATGATGGATTGCGCGCAGGGCTGTTTGATGAAGCAGAAATCGCAGAGCTGCCTTTGGTTGGTGCGGCCTTTGCAGAAGTGGACCGTGCGCACCCCAAAACAGACAGCTATCGGCGCAGGCACGAAGCGTTGCGCCGGGTGTTTGGCATGATGGTAAGTGACGTCATCGACACATCCCAACGGTTGCTCGATGGGGCAGGGGCGACATCGGCCAAAGACATCCGGCATCTTGGTCACCCCGTCATCCGATTTTCAGATCAGATGTGGAAGGATCTTGGCGCAATCCGGGATTTCCTGTTCAAACGCATGTACAGAGCCCCCTCTGTCATGGCCAAACGCGCCGAAGTTACAGTGGTCGTTGAGCAATTGTTCCCGTTATTTCTGGAAAACCCGCAAATGTTGCCGCGACATTGGGCGCGCCAGATCGAACAGGCGGGGGATGACAAAACACAATTAGCGCGGATGGTCTGTGATTACATCGCGGGCATGACGGATCGTTTCGCCTATGCGGAACATGAACGTCTCTTGGGCCGTGGCTGAGTATTGAGAACCTAAGCGGCCTTATGACTACTGCCGTTGACTGCCTCACTGCAAATGATACACGGGCCGCAACAAAGGAACGCCGCCATGAACATCTTTGCAGAAATCCGTGATCTTATCCTTGCCACGTTGGACGGTATGGTCCGCGCAGGTGATCTGCCCGAAGGGTTGAATGTCGCCCCTATCACAACAGAGCCGCCCCGCGATGCAGCACATGGGGATATGGCAACCAATGCGGCAATGGTGTTGGCCAAACCGGCCAAGATGAAGCCGCGTGAAATTGCGGAAAAGTTAGCGGATCATCTGTCGCAAGATCCGCGCATCACCTCGGCTGAGGTGGCGGGACCGGGGTTCTTGAACCTGAGGATTGCACCTGCGGTTTGGCAAAATGTTGCTGCAACCGTGCTGGATCAGGGCACAGATTTTGGCCGTGTTTCCCTCGGAGCGGGAAAAACCGTCAACGTTGAATACGTCTCGGCCAACCCCACAGGGCCATTACATGTCGGCCATACGCGGGGCGCGGTTTTTGGCGATGCGCTTGCGTCGCTGTTGGATTTTGCAGGCTTTGATGTCACGCGGGAATATTACATCAACGATGGTGGCGGGCAGGTTGATACGCTCGCCCGGTCTGTCTATTTGCGCTATCTCGAAGCACATGGCCAAGAGGTCGCCTTTCCAGAAGGGACCTATCCGGGCGATTACCTGATCGCGGCAGGACAGGCGTTGAAAGACAAAGTTGGCGACGCCTACGTTGATCAGGATGAAGCGCTTTGGCTTGCTGAGGTCCGTGTGTTTTCGACCGATGCCATGATGGAACTCATTCGTGATGACCTTAATGCTTTGGGCGTGCAGATGGATGTCTTCTATTCTGAAAAGTCGCTTTATGGCACGGGACGGATCGAAGCCGCGATTGATGACCTGCGGTCCAAAGACCTGATCTATGAAGGCAGCCTGCCCCCGCCAAAGGGCAAACAGACCGATGATTGGGAACCGCGTATTCAAACCTTGTTCCGTTCTACGGCGCATGGGGATGACGAGGACCGGCCGGTCAAGAAATCTGACGGCAGTTGGGCCTATTTTGCGCCGGACATTGCGTATCACTACGACAAGGTGCAGCGGCAGTTCGATATGTTGATCGACGTTTTTGGTGCTGATCATGGGGGTTATGTCAAACGGATGAAAGCTGCGGTTTCAGCTTTGTCCGAAGGCACGGTGCCACTGGACATCAAACTGACGCAGTTGGTTAAACTGTTCAAGAACGGTGAAGAATTCAAAATGTCCAAACGGGCAGGGACATTCATTACCCTGCGCGACCTTATTGATCAGGTTGGGCCTGATGTAACCCGGTTTGTGATGCTGACACGCAAAAACGATGCGATGTTGGATTTCGATTTTGACAAGGTGCTGGAACAAAGCCGCGAAAACCCTGTATTTTATGTGCAATACGCCCATGCGCGGGTGGCAAGTGTGCTGCGCAAAGCCGAAGACGCTGGGATACCTGCGGATGAGGCGACATTGGCCAAGGCCGACCTGAGCTTGCTGGATCACGACAGTGAACTGGCTGTCTTGCGCAAGCTGGCCGAATGGCCGCGGCTGGTTGAAACCGCGGCGCGCTCTAACGAGCCGCACCGGGTTGCGTTCTTTTTGTATGAGCTGGCCGGAGATTTCCACGGATTGTGGAATAAGGGCAACGAAGTCCCCTCTCTGCGCTTCCTTCAGGACGATGTTGGGGTATCACAGGCAAAAATCGCCCTTGCACGGGCCACGGCGATTGTAATTGCGGCAGGTCTTGGTATTCTTGGGGTCACACCGGCGCAAGAGATGCGATAACGCACAAGACGCGCCGTTAACAGGCAACCCCAAGACCAGACCCTGCGGGCAATGTATCCGCTGGGCGATGAGGCAGAGATGGCAAATTTCACGCACGCCCCCATGGCGGGGTCGTATCCTGATGCAACAGGGTATTCCGATACCGCTGGCACGGGTTCCAACCCATTGGTAAATATAACGAATATCGCAGGCGCTGTGGTGTCCTTTGCGTTGATTATTGGCATTGCGATCTGGGGCTACAAGCTGTTGATCCGTGACGTCAGCGGCATTCCGGTGGTCAAGGCGGCCAGCGGTGAAATGCGGGTGCGCCCAGAGCAGCCGGGTGGTGATATCGCCCGTCATCAGGGGTTGTCCGTCAATGCAGTTGCCGCGGAAGGGACCGCCGCAAAACCAGCAGATCGATTGATTTTGGCGCCCAGACCCATCGATCTGGCGGATGAAGATCAGGTCATGCCTGTCGCTATGGTTGCCCCTGCGCCACAGGAGGCGCCTGCTTTGCCAACCCAGCCGCTGGTTGATGCCGCTCAGGTTGCAACGGCGCTTGAGACCGGAAACGTAGATGATCTGGTGGCACAATTGACCGCTGGCGTTGCACCGCTGGCTGATCTTGGCGATGACCCACAGCAGATTGTGGCAGTGGTGAGCGAAACGGTCGTGGCCGAGATCGCCGCAGCTGAACAGCAGGTCGCCGCCTTGTTGGATGCGCCGGGACTTCGTCAGTCCATTCGCCCTCATATTCGCCCCGCCGTGCGCGCGCAGGTCACGCCTGCTGCTGTCACCGCGATCCTGGAAGATACCCAAGAGGTAAACCCCGAAAGCTTGCCCGCTGGTACCCGTCTTGCCCAGCTTGGTGCATTTGACAGCCCCGAAGTGGCCCGTGAACAATGGCAGCAGATGCAAAACCGCTTTGACGCCTATATGTCCGGCAAACGGCGCATTGTTCAAAAGGCCACAAGTGGCGGACGCACCTTTTACCGTTTACGCGCCATGGGCTTTGAAAACATCGCGGATGCACGCAGCTTTTGTTCCGCTTTGGTGGCGGCCAATGCCGATTGTATTCCGGTTGTGACCCGCTAATGCCATTCGGCGCGACAATTATTGATGCGCAAGGGTTACGCCTGAGCGCAGATGAAAAGGCGCTGTTTCGTGCGGCTGATCCGTTTGGGTTTATCCTTTTTGCCCGCAACATCGACACAGCGGATCAGCTGCGCGCGCTGTGCAATGACATGCGTGAAGCGGTTGGCCGCGAGGCGTTGATCACCATTGATCAAGAGGGGGGCCGTGTTCAGCGCATGCGCGCACCCACATGGCGCGAATGGTTGCCCCCTTTGGATCTGGTGGCGCTGGCTGGCCCTGATGCCCCACGTGCGATTTATCTGATGTATCGGATCATTGCGGATGAATTGCGCCGTGTTGGTGTGGACAGCAATTGCGCCCCAACACTGGACCTTGCAGGCCCACATACACATCAGTTTCTGCGCAACCGATGCTATGGTTCTGACCCGGCGCGTGTGGCGATGTTGGGACGCGCGGTGGTTGATGGGATGTTGGCGGGCGGCGTGGTGCCAGTGATGAAGCACATGCCGGGGCATGGGCGCGCCACATTGGACACACATTTCGATCTTCCTACAGTGGATGTGCCCTTGAGCGCGTTGAAGCAGACAGATTTTGCGCCTTTTCGGGCGTTAAACGATGTGGCGATGGGCATGACGGCGCATTTGATTTTTTCTGAGATCGACGACATGCCTGCGACTTTGTCAAAGAAAATGATTGAGGTTATCCGCGAGGACATTGGATTTGATAATCTGCTCATGACAGATGACATTTCGATGAAAGCCCTGTCCGGTTCACCTGTCCAAAACACCACTGCTGCCATTGCGGCGGGCGTTGATGTGGTGCTCTATTGCAATGCGTCTCTGCAAGATCGCCATTTGGTGGCTGAGGCCGCCGGGCAGATGAACCCTGATGCGCAACGCCGCGCGGAACATGCACTCTCACACCGCAAAATACCTGATGACGTTGACATTCCATCCCTTGAGCGCGAACTTGAAGCGCTTTTGGGTGGGGCTATACATGGCTGAAACCACATTTGAAGAAGATACAGGTTCTGTCGCTGAAAGGTTGGCGGCCGAAGCACTTATTGTTGATGTCGATGGGTTTGAAGGGCCGTTGGACCTGTTGTTGACCCTAAGCCGCACTCAAAAAGTGGATTTGCGCAAAGTGTCGGTGCTGCAACTGGCGCGGCAATATTTGGCGTTTGTTGAAAAAGCCAAGGCGTTGCGGCTGGAGTTGGCGGCGGATTATCTGGTGATGGCGGCTTGGTTGGCGTTTTTAAAATCTCGTTTGCTTTTGCCGCCTGATCCAACAGAAGAAGGCCCCTCGGGTGAAGAGCTTGCCGCGCATCTTGCGTATCAGCTGGAACGTTTGCAGGCCATGCGTGATGTGGCTGCCCGCTTGATGGCGCGTGATCAATTGGGGCGCGATTTCTTTGCACGAGGGCAGACCAATGAAGTGCAACGTGTGCGCAAAGTGACCTATACGGCAACTTTGCTTGACCTGATGCAGGGGTATGCGCGATTGCGGACACGGGATGAATTCCGTCCTTTTGTGATGGACCGCGATGCCGTCTTCACCATGGAACAGGCGTTGGAGCGGATGCGCGGTTTGATCGGTTTTGCGGGAGATTGGGGCGACTTGATGAGCTTTCTGCCCGAAGGATGGGAAACAGACCCGGTGCGGCGCCGGTCGGCCACAGCCGCGACCTTTGCGGCGTCACTTGAGTTGGTAAAAGAAGGGCATATGGATATCCGACAATCCGAAACATTCGCCCCGATCCAGCTGCGAAAAAGGGACACACCACGTGGCTGAAGATATTGAAGAAAAAGAAGAAAGCCTATTTGAAGCCCCGCCGATGGCGGAACAGGAGCGAATGATCGAAGCGGTGCTTTTTGCCACGTCAGAACCGATCAGATTGAAAGACCTCGAAGCACGTATGCCACATGGCTGTGATGCGGCCGAAGCGATGGTGCACCTGCGCAAACGCTATGAAGGGCGCGGTGTTCAGGTGGTGCGGGTCGGAGATTGTTATGCGTTGCGCACGGCGGCGGACCTTGGGTTCTTGATGCAAAAAGAAACCGTTGAGGTGCGCAAACTCAGTCGCGCGGCAATCGAAACCTTGGCAATCATTGCTTATCATCAGCCCGTTACCCGTGCCGAGATTGAAGAAATTCGTGGTGTTTCGGTGTCCCGGGGGACGGTGGATCAGCTTTTGGAACTGGAATGGATCCGATTTGGCCGCCGCAAAATGACACCCGGCCGTCCGGTGACTTTTGTGGTTACCCAGGAGTTTCTGGATCATTTCGGGCTCGAGAACGCGCGGGATTTGCCGGGGCTCAAGGAATTGCGGTCTGCGGGTTTGTTGGAAAATCGCCCTCCGCCGGGGACCCTTCCTATGATGGGGGACGGCGAGGACGAAGAAGAATCCACCGAAGGCCAATCGGAACTATTCGAAGATTAACAAACAAATTCGTGACAAAGCCTGAAATTCGCCCCAATCCATGTTATATAAGGCGACGAGGCAAACCGAGGATCAGTCGATGAACCAAATAATAAACATGATCATCCGCCAAGTGATGGGTCAACTTGTCCGGCGTGGTGTGAACGCGGGCTTTAACAAAGCTGGTGAAGTGAGCCAACGTCGCAAGATGCAAAACGTACCTGCTGACGCATTGGATGATTACGGTAACCCCGTTCACCAACAGCAGCAGGAAATGTCACCACAAGAGCGCCGTCAGCAACGCCAAGCCCGCCAACAAGCGCGTCAGGCACGTCAAGCGGTCAAAGCGGGCACACGCATCGGCAAGATGTGATTTCTTCTAGGGGGTCTGCCTCTGGTTTGTTCTGATGGGCTGAGGTCCGAGAGTGCAGCGCCACAGTGCGAGATGTGGTGATTGCTGGCGTCGTGGGCTAGGCTTTTCTGTCTTGCGTTGGTTTGCCGGGCCGGATGTCAAAATCGTCAAACCTTAAAGTGTTTCGACAATTTCAACCCCTGACCTTGATAGTTGGAAGCCAGATCAGCACCATAAAGCTGTGTCGGGATTTCAGCCATACGTTCATAGACCAAACGTCCAACAACCTGTCCATGCTCCAGCACAAATGGCGCTTCATGACAACGCACCTCAAGCACACCGCGGGACCCGGCACCACCTGCAGAGGCGTGGCCAAAACCGGGGTCAAAGAACCCGGCATAATGCACCCGGAATTCACCAACCATCGCCAGATAAGGCGCCATCTCAGCTGCGTATTGTGGCGGAATCGTTACGGCCTCGCGGCTCACCAGGATGTAGAACGCACCGGGATCAAGTATGATTTGGCCGTTCTCGCTGTGCACGTCTTCCCAATAGTCGGCAGGAGAATAATGTCCAATGTTATCAAGGTCGATGACTCCGGTGTGCGGTTTCGCCCGATACCCGACAAGCGTTGTGCCGGGCAGGCGCAGATCTACGGAAAAACCGAGGCCATCATCAATGACCGCCTCCCCATCCACAAGTGGGGTGTCAGCGTGCAAAGCGCGCAGCGCCGCGTCATCAAGGACTGCATCGCCGTGACCAAACCGGATTTGGTTCAACCGCATGCCCGGTCGCACCACCACCGAAAAGGACCGTGGGCATATTTCCGCATAAAGCGGGCCGGTGTAGCCGGGGCCAATGCGGTCAAATTCTGTCCCACCGTCTGTGATGGTCCGGGTTAACAAATCCAACCGCCCGGTTGAGCTTTTGGCGTTGGCGACGGCAGATACCTGTTGAGGCAGATCAAGCCGTTCCATCAAAGGAACAACATAGACACAGCCTTTTTCCAACACGGCACCATTTGAAAGGTCCACGCGGTGCATCTCGAATTCTTCAAGCCGGTCTGCAACCGTGGCGTTCTGTCCGGTAAGAAAAGAGGCGCGCACCCGGTAGGCAACTGTTCCTAAACGTAAATCAAGGCTGGCCGGTTGAATTTGTTCGGCGATGATCGCGGGGCGGGCGGTGATTTCGGATGTTTCGATCATCCGAGCAATCAATTGGTTTGGGATCACGCCTTGCATGGCACATTGCCTTTTAAAATATCAAACGCCCGCAGACCCAAAGGGCGACGGGCGTTTGATGTATGTCGGTTGGTCGGGCTAGCAGGACTCGAACCTGCGACCTTCCGTCCCCCAGACGGACGCGCTACCAGGCTGCGCCATAGCCCGACATGGGGGCGTTCATACCTGATCTTTACAGGCGTGCAAGAGGGAATGTCGCGGCCTCGCATGGGCTTTAGCTATTTGGGCCTGAACCGGGGTTTGGTCGACGCCGGGACGCCATCGAATCGCGCAGCACCGTCAATTTGTCCAAAAGCGGTTTGATATCTTTGGCTTGCGCGGTGGACAGCTGTCTTGTGCGGATCACTTCGCTGATCACACCGGGTGTTGCGGTGATCTGATCCAACGGCGTGATCTGAGGCGCCTCTATGACACGTGGTTTTGGCGGCGGTGGCGCTGTTGGCTCTTGAGGCGGATCTTCTGCGACTGGCTCTGCTGGTTCTTCAGTTTCTGCTTGCGCAGGGGTCGCTGGCGGTTCTGCCGGAGGTGCCGGGCGACGCAGGAAAGCGGGCAGGGCGGCAACAGGCATAGGTTCTTCATCTGCTGATTCAGGGTCAGTTTCAGCTTGTTTTGGATCCTCTGCCGGAACAGGGTTCTCTGGCTCTGGCTCTGGCTCTGGCTCTGGCTCTGGCTCTGGCTCTGGCTCTGGCTCTGGCTCTGGCTCTGGCTCTGGCTCTGGCTCTGGCTCTGGCTCTGGCTCTGGCTCTGGCTCTGGCTCTGGCTCTGGCTCT
>JBDWQI010000121.1:0-5409 GCA_039986635.1 Sulfitobacter sp. | reverse complement strand
TCGAACTCAGTCCCTCGCCCCCTTCTTGGGCGCCTGGCAAGTTCTCCCTAGAATGTGTGCTTTGCGTGGCATGCAACCCGACGTAGTGGAACTCTAACACCAACAATGGGTTTAGGTACTTTCGCGCCTATTGTATACCCGGTCACCGATACTCGGTGAGTGCGAGTATAAAACAACACTGCACGCGTAGACGTCAAACTCCCGTTTACGAAAGGCGTGTACCGCAGCCTTCGGGAAATGACCTCATAAGTCTAATTGAGCTTACACCGGCGCCGACAACGAAAGTTGGGGCCCTTGATGGACGAGATCGATGCAATGAGAGATTGGACGTCATCTATACACCAAGCTCCGCACAACCTAAACACCCAAACTAATGTGAGACTGATACCGTGTAGGCTGCACACAATATGGGCGACGATGTGGGCTGATATACCATACACATATTACATAAGGCATGGGAAGTGGTGTAGGGTGTGCTGCGTCGTTGTGGCACCGCGGAAGGTATTATCAATATATCGAATAATTTGTGTCATCGGCAAAGAGGACCAATCATCTTGGCGCGTATACGCGTTCTATAGCTCAGTCGTTGGGATCTTTCCGATTTGACACCACGTTCAAGGTATGCTGTGGGAATGGTACGTACCTCTGTGCTGAGAACACTGGTCACGCATTGGCGTTCCAACAAGTTCCAACGATACAATGGTCAGGTAGCTCTCCAGTTAAGGAGCGCGTTATTCGGTCAGAAACGATTCGATGAAAAACGCTACTTCTATCGTAGCACAGGTCTATAGATTCCTCAAATCCGGAGTACAGACATTCAGGTGCTGCCGCTGCCACTGTAGCACGACTGAACAACAATAGCAAACGACACAACGCTACATAGACGGCCATCGCCGACAGTTGTTGGAAAGATACACGCAATGGTTCCTCCAACAGATGATATGACACCCCCCAACGTCGGCTCCTTCACATCGGTCACAACTCTTTCTGCTTCCCCTCACCAGCATATCTGGTAGAATATCGATGATGACCATTGGAGGAGGGCACGTTCAGACGGCGGCCACTGCATGTAAAAGGCATGTGAAACAATATTCCATCGCGTACCTACAGTACGCCGTGGGATCTATCTGATAGAGCTAGCGTTATGCCGACTACAATATGAAAATGCGTTCAACATAAATATCACCTGTGATTAATAAAACAAAATCTCCCACAATTTAAAACTCATCCTCACGTCTGCGTGGTCAACCTTCAGGGTTTAAATTGGCACAGCACATGTCAACGTTCGCGTCAGCACAGACAGCAAGACAACTCTTATGCAAACAAACGTTGAAAAGCACAGTTCCGCACAACGACACGACGGTACCGATCACACGTACGTCAACTCTTCTATATTCTATTTTACAGGCCTGTCCAAACGTCAGTGCATTCACAAATTCGACCAGAAAAAGAAATCTCATGTTGCATGACTAGTCTAGGACTTGTTCATGTCTCCCTCTGACACATGACAGTATCTGTTTTTTCTCGCCTTTGAAACTAAAACCAATTGGCACGCCACGGTTCCTAACTCCACCTGCACAGCACACAGCTGTACACACACGTGCATGAGCGTGTCTCAAGTATGTATGATGTAACACGGGATGATAACAACGTATGTGTATGCGCGAAGTCTTTATCTCGTCAGTACGTAGCGGTACCCTTCGGTCGTAGACGGGGGTGGTACGTACAACAAATATCGTGAGGCATGTTTTGTACCCGCTGTATATTTCACGATGATAGGAATAGGTGCGCAGCTACGAGATTACACAGATCGTTGGGTGGGCCGAGAATTTCACGAGCGACTGCCGTATGATACGTGCAAAGCTCTCACTCAGACATTTCCGACTTCACAGAAAGACATTTTATGTTGTACAAGGACACAGGCACAAGGGTATGAGGTATGCAACGAACCGATATAAGCTAGATCTGCCGTACCTAGCAGTTTTGTAACTCCACTTCAATTTCCGTACCGTCACACGAATATGTACCCTCAGCGCAGCAACACGTACCCGGGTGGTGTTTAACAAGCGCGTTGCGTTGAGGGTGTTGGGTGAGCTCGGTGTGCGGGGCTGCTTTCAGCTTTCATGCTCGTACGTCTTATGTGTGCGGTATTCGTCCACGTGGTACGGTGGCAGAGCAGGGTCTAAACTCGGGTTACGCAATAACACACGGTGCTGCAGCATGCTATCGTCCGTTCGGTGCCACTCTTCGATTTGACGAAGCCTGACACTCCTAAACAGTGCTTGGGTCCTCTTCCTGTGGGCGATAGAGCTCGTTAGGGTTAGGTTAGATGCCTACTATATGTCAGGTGCGGACGAACCCGCGAAATGACCATGATTGTGTTGTGTAAGTACTGGTATATAGCTTCGTCTGTTAGTTTGTGTTTATATAAACTTGCAAGATTGGGTTCTGCAGTATACCTACATAACCATACCCGGAATACCGTCCAGGGTATGGCCAGCACTAGAACTTCTGTGAATTCTCTAAGACTTTCAAACCGTACCCGGAACTTCTGCGAGTTCTGTGAAACCCCCATGCCCGTACACGGAATTTGTGCAAGTGTAAGCTTGTGTCCTGTAGGGTACATACCTCGGGTACAACCCAATTCGAAACATTTATAACTTTTGTACGACATTCATATCCGAACCTAGAACGTGTGTGGATTCTGTACGCGCGTGGCACATTACTCGGGGTCCGGGTAGGCTATTTCTAAATGGTCGGGTGTGGGTACGGGTACCAGTACAACATAGTTGTACTTACCCGGAACTTTTGTATCTTCTGTAAGACTTGTATATTCGTATCTGGAATTCACAGACCTTACAGAACACCACCTCCCCCCCCCCATTTCCCCATGAATTCTCGTATTATTGTTTTCTTTTGTTTTGCGCGCATGCGTGAGAACGCGAGCTTGCTACTTTACATGACAACTCACGGGCAGTTGGGATGCTGAGCCCTAAGTGCCTATAAAAAGAAGATGATGAATTAAACTTGTGACCACCGCTCGTCCTCTACGTTGCTAAGGGTATAACCTCGTAACCTCCCACCCGAGTTACTTTAGCTGGACAGTAAAGAGCAACCGTGTAGTCAGATACCAAGGTACCTGATACTAAATGATCAATTTAATTAATTCGTAACGGATATAGAGTGAATGATTTATTTTCCGTCTTCGGGCACACGAAATACACTCAGATCAAACTCTCCACTTAGAGTACGTACAGTACTACAGTAGCATAAAAGACGCGAATCTTTTAATAATGTACCAGGTAGCAAACACGTCGTCAGTTGTGAGTACGTCCGATACAGGGGCTGATACTCAACTTTCCTGTGTTCTATATGCGGACCCGGTATCTACGACGTGGTCAGTTTTTTGTTCCAGTTTGACGTTGTTGCACACTATCGGTCACGTTTTAGTTTAAATGATTTTCCTTGCCGGAGCCGGAACAGTTTCGTCACTATAATGGTCCGGGGCGGTAGGATCTTGTTTTCCCTAGGTATTCATATTGTTTGGATGTTCCCAGCTGTTGAGGTAGAGAGCTCCTTAAGTGAATAGCCTCATACGATTGTTCTTGCTACAATACTCCTATGTTGCTAACACGCCTCCATACACGATCCAGCAACCGACGCTGATATATACATTGTCATCGTAGTTCGACACACTATCCAATGGACTTGTACAAAACAATAGCACGTATGCAGTAAACATTAGATGCAACGGTACTGCGTCGGTCTTCAATTGATGAGCCTCGCGCATGGGTATTATTTGGGTCTAACAACCGTAGCAAGGCTCACTTTTGGTGCCTTCCCTGCATCGTACCGCCGCCTTTAGTCCTTCGGCGGATTGAGTTGTTGATCTTGTTCTTAAGCATTGACGCGGGTGTGTGGACGTAGCAGGATGGAAACGTTTGACGATGTTTCATTGATTTTCGATGATGATGATGATGATGATGATTGATCATGAGCTGGACGATTTCTACGGTGAGCGTTAGGGGTGTAACCATATTTCGTCTCAGGCTCCTTGCTTGAGCAGCAAACAACAAACGACAAGCAAACGAGAAGATCGACCCGTCACCCACTTGTGTGGGAGCCAAACATCCAAATAAGAGCACGGTGAATACCACACCGGACATACAAAACAGTTTGACCAACTCCTCAGCTGAGGAGGTCCGTTAGCGAGAAATCTTGGGACCACGAAGCGGAACCTTCTCTTAAAACCGTAGCACGCCTCAAATATGATGTGACCTACATTGGCTTGAAGGGGATGACCAACACATGTAGTTTGTTGATGCGTTAGTACGTGACGAACGACAGGAAAATGTGTGCACTTTGAAAAACAAGGTATTTTCTCGGCAGAATTGGCCACCTATCTATGTACGACAGGCTCGACAGGTAGCTGTGTGCTGTTTCAACAACAAATAATTTCCTCGGCAGAATTCGCAATCGGTGGAATTATTAGCATTCGAACCAAAAAAGCTAATACTATTGTAAGTACTACTGTTCGACCATGACCAAACACTCATACTACAGTAGTAGTGCTCGTGTAGCCATTACCACCACTACGCTGAGTAGTACAGGTAAAGGCAGCATATGAAATACTATACGACCAATAACAAACCAAATGCTGTTGTAAGTACCACTGCTCGACCATGACCAAACGCTCATTATTCTTTTTTTGGGGCGCCATCTTCAAACACCCATGAGCATGCGCTAGTATATTCTACTTAGTGTAGCGTTCACCGCTGAGCCGATTTTCTTCACATTTTTCAGCGTTCTCCAAAAAGTGGGCATTATGTTTTTATTAGGCACTTTCTTTTTGGCGGGCCTATACTGTGTAGTAACAGTAACGTAGTCATGCGCCAACCAATGGTGCCGCGTGATTATTTCGTCCGTTAACCACCATGTCGTTGTCTGTATTATTTGAGCGTTTCGTAATGCTCCACCAGTAGCATTAGGAGTAGTATTATTGGTGGTCGTAGTATATACTTTGGCATTATGCCTCTACCTCCACCACTGCGTACTACCTGTACTACTGCGTAGTAGTGGTATTTGTAAAAAACCACAGTATATGAAGTAGTAGTCAACCCATGGTAGCGCGGGCATTTTTTATGTACTAATTATTCATGGTGCTTCTAGCTAACCACATTTGTAGTAGTGCTGTATAGTCTCAGCATAGTAGTAGTGACATTGGGTTTATCCGAACAGTATAGTACTCAACCCATGGTACCGCGTGCATGCCGTGGTGGGAATTTGGAAACGACTAGCAGAGAAGTGTGTGAGGGACACTACTGATTTACGGAAGGTTATTTGGTTTATACAGGAACGGCATCTACGCTATCGTGTCAGAAGGCAAGCATAATAACATTAATAATGTTG
>JBDWQI010000120.1:0-2499 GCA_039986635.1 Sulfitobacter sp. | reverse complement strand
ATGAACCTTTGCGCTTACAGGCTTCCCGACCGGGCCCTTTGGGGGCAGAGAGTGACGCGCAACCGCAAGTCTTCCCGACGGAGTATGAGTATTAATGACAGAGGGCGTCCAGGCATGATGCCACCGCTTAAGCGATTCATTGCAGGTGGACCACAAAAAACGTGGTAGATGCCCATCGCAACGATTCCTGCGGCAGAGTACGCTGAACTTACGTTATACGGAATAGAAAATAACGTGAGAGCCGCCAGAAGAAACAGAACCATTGTCCGTTTCATAGACCGTTTAGGGCAAGATTGACTTATTCCCCTGAACTCATTTTGACTTGCGTAGTACTCTCACACTGGATGGCCCGGTGTGTTGAACCTTGACTGCTTGGCAAACTTCGAATACATTCGGAAACTGACATACGTATGTAGATCGACTCCACATGGCGGTAAACAAATAATTTCACATGGTTTTGTCAACTTCATGTTTGCTTCAGCTTGGTAACGAGTTCGCTCTTTAAGAACGGAATCAGAATACACCATGATGCACGTAGCGATGACCACGAGGAAACATCGATGACATCAAACTGCTCAAAGTGTTCAACACTACATGTCGACATATGTTTAACAACGCGACTCGTCCGATTACCACTAGAGACACAGTTCCTACCTCGGCGGTTACCTGCAGTCACTTGTCCCGCTTACTCAAGGCCATTACTTATCCATGACAGCCCCAAACGCTCCGTCTCGGTGACTGATAGATCACCCAGAGGAGGTAACCGCCCCCACTTTCACCTCGCGCGATAGACAGAGCATTTCCTGCTGGCTTGGTGCGTCCAGCAACAATGTAGTGTACACTTTCGATAATGTCACGACCGCGATACTGCTGTGCAGCGCTAACTGGTCGATGCTTGCTCGAATCGACAACCCCCCAGGTCCAGTTAAGTGATCGCTTGTAACTTCGATACAGCCAAGAGTACGTCTTGTTTTACTCCACTCACAGTAGAATAAGAGATCCACCTATACGCTGGTCTAAGGATAACACCTCAATAGTTTCAAGGATCGCAAGTAGGCGCTCCTGGGCTTTGAGATGGACGGATCAGGATGGTTCGTACACTAATGCTATGAGCCCCTGCTGACCCGCTACCGAGTTTCTGTTTGACCATTATTGCCAAACTTTTAAGTTTTCGCTTATCTCGGATTGATGTGTTTCAAGGCATACCAATTTCCAGCAAACAAAAAATAAAGTGGCAAAACTAACCGTCAACGGTCCGGCAGGGGTATACGACCACGTGTGCAAACGTTCGGCGTCTTCATCTAAAACAACGTCTTGGACAAATTGATCATTGTGCGGTCGGCAAGCGTTCAATAATAGTGGCATCGACTCGCATGTTTCTTAATTTAAGTATAAATTCGAATGTGGGGTGTGTAGATATATAATAGGGGAACATTATTTTCTTCGTTGGAAAACGCCTAGTAATATAGGGGAGCACAGTTTTCTTCGTTGGAAAACGCCTTTGACTACTTGACCGTTTCGACGGCCTGTGGTAGGAACATATGTTTAGCGCTAGCGCCGTTCCGAGGTCCTGAACTAAACCGTAGACTATTTCTTCCTCTCCCACTGTTCATGGTGGTCAGATTTTGATGAAAAACCCTAAATGAAGCATTCGTGACGAGCGTAATTTCGGAGGACACGCTTGAACCAGCTTGTACGGAACAAAAACAAATCTGCTATGGTCACTGCAACAACCCGACGACTCCCAAGGTGTATGAGTACAGGTTAAGAGTTTTGTCTGTGACTCTGTGACCGCGGCACAGCCAACCACACGTTGGTCTTCACTCACAGTTCTACGAGCGATCCGCCTATGCCCTCGAACACCTCCGAAGCAAGAGTTGTCAAGCGGTTCCGGTCCAATTCCCTGCGGTACGGGAGAGAAAACGCCATCGGGCAAGGGCATGTCCGCGCCGGGGCCAAGTATCCGTTGCTGCAAGCTCAAGATGCAGAAGACCTATATTAGTCCGTGTCCGCCATATCTATACAGGGGGATGGCTGAGTACGGACACCGCACGTGTACCCGCGGTTTTCTTTTTGGCGGTATAATTTGGTCATCTGATTTCGTTATTTTGGTTGACGGAGCCGAGCTACGATATGGAGGTGGCGCCTTTTCAAACTAACTATTTCTGACCGACGGCACGCCTCAACCGAGGAAACGTCATGCCTTATTTACCATGCACTATAAGGGATTCCTTATAAACCACGCCTATAAACAAATGCCTTATCGCGGGAATATTTTGTTTGTGTTTTAGATTGCTACTCGTTTAGGCTATGGAACTGTTGATCGTGCGCACCGTACACCTCCGTATATGTTTTCCAGCCCGTTGTTTCTGGTGGTGGTGTATCGTTTTCCCCGAGTTTGTTTCGGCGCGGACCATTTATGTGTCACAGTCACTATATACAGTAGCGCGCGTCAATGCCATACTCGAAACGGCGAAACCGTGCTCTTAACGCTCAGTC
>JBDWQI010000119.1:0-21639 GCA_039986635.1 Sulfitobacter sp. | reverse complement strand
TTTTGGGAAAGTACGGTCGTAGCCGCACCATTTGCTCTTCGCTCAGCCAAAAAAGATTACTCATGAAACCCCCTGCAGTTTGCGGGTTTGAATCATGCAGCCGTGACAGCATCAACCAGATTAATGGGTCCTGAGCCTAGAGGTGGGCCAATGGGGTGACCAGCAACCTATAACTACCAAAGCGGCATTCGGGATTCGACAAGACAGTCTGCGCTGATAGGACACGACTCATCACATCGATGGATGCTAGACAATTTGCCGAACACTCTGGCATTGTGTTTATAGCCAAACCAAGTTCACGGATTTACTTTGAAAATTAGGATGTTAAGCTCACTATGACTGAACCGATGCAAGCTCCATATGAAATGACCCAAGGCCTTGCTGCCCTCAAAGCTATCCTTGAAGCTCGGCCAGCAGATAGTTCAGAATGGAGTGAAGCGTCCAATAGATTTCACTTCGTAGATAGGCTTCTTAAAGAGTGCCTTGGCTGGCAGAATACCTATCTTGATGTTGAATTTCCCGACGGTGACGGCGGTCGAGCAGATTACATCCTCGGCAACAACAGTAACGGCAAAGCTGTCCTTGAGGTTAAACGAGAAGCAATCCACTTTGGCGATCTACCAACTGGAAAACCCGCTTTTGTCCGCAAAATGCCGCCATTGTTGGCAAGTTCCAAGAATCTCACGGATGCAGCGAAGCAAGTCGTTGGCTATTGCTCGTTGTTAGGCATTCCTTTGGCGGTCGTGTCAAACGGCCCTCAAATGATGATTTTCCAATCGTCGACTTCAGGATATCCTCCATTGGAAGGGGAGTGTTTTTTCTTTAATGGGTTTGAAGAAATTTTAGAAAAATTCGACGTCTTGTGGCGCTTGCTCTCACCTGAAGGCGTTACTGAAAATAGAGCTCTTAAAGAGATTTCTCAATATCGGGTTCCGAGAATGCCCCCAAAGGCATCCGACTTTTTTGTTGAACCCAAAAAGTATCGTTATCGAAGCGTTTTTCAAGAGGAGATCCAGTCACTGTCTTCTCTATTGCTAGAGGATCTGGAAGACAGCAAGGACCTCAAGCCGTCATTCTACAGAGACTGCTATGTTGCAGATGAGGCCAATAGCAGGCACTTACTGTTGAGTAAGAAAATCCTAGCGGCAAGATATAAACGATCAAATGGAAACAGTTCTACGCAATCGGCCTTCGAGATGGTTTCGGATGGTCGCAGAGGAAAACAACCGAAAATCGTAGATCCCTCGGTGCTTGGTGCGATGACATCAAGACCAATAGTTGTGTTGGGAGATGTGGGTGTAGGTAAAACTTCATTCTTTGAAAATCTGTTATACAGCCTACCAGCTGCTCAAAAAAATAGTACCGTGTTTCTTCACCTCAACCTGGGACTCCGCGCAACAATGGCGGAAAACGTTAAGACGTTCGTATTGCAAGTAGTTCCAAAAGTGCTTCGTGAAGAGTTTGGTGTGGACATCAAAAGCTCTAAATTTTGCGAAGGCCTTTATGAAACAGACTTGCTGGATTTCGATGATGGCCCCGCCGGTTTGCTCAAGGATCTCGATCAGGTTGAATACACAAAAGCTCGGGTGAAGTTCCTTCAGAGCAAGCTGCTTAACGCAGACGCCCATTTGACTGCGTCCCTTTCTCAAATTGCGAAAACCACAGGAAAACAAATAGTTGTTGTTATCGACAACGCCGACCAGCGCTCGTTCGACATTCAACAAGAAGCTTTCTTAATCGCACAAGAGCTGGCTGAAACAGGTGCGGTTTTAGTATTTGTAGCGTTGCGACCAAGCACTTATTTTGATTCTAAAGCTCGCGGTGCGATGTCAGGTTACAAGAATAAGGTTCTGACGATATCGCCACCTCCAGCTGATCTTGTAATTCAGCGTAGAATTGCGTTTGCGTTACGTGTTGCCGAAGGAAAGGAAAATCACCAAACTATCGACAATATCAAATTGCAACTTAGCAGTGTTGTCTTGTTTTTGAGATCCACTTTGAGATCCGTGAGGTCCAATCGTGAAATTCAACGGTTTCTCGGCAACATCACCGGAGGAAACACTCGAGCAGTAGTCGAATTAGTGACAAGCTTTTTCGGGAGTCCTAACGTAGACTCAGAAAAGATCGTTAGAATTGAAACAGAGACTGGAGACTATAAGGTTCCGTTGCATGAGTTCACAAAGCACGCTTTGCTCGGAGATTTTTCGTATTTCCACCCGCAATCATCTCAATACGCTTGCAACGTTTTTGACCCTTCAACGCCAGACCCCAAAGAGCATTTTCTCAGTCCCATTTTGATTTCTTATTTGGCTGCTAGCTCTGGAGAACGAGATGCCGATGGGTTTATGTTTGGGGAGCTGATTATATCAGAAATGCAGAAGTATGGTTTTCGACCTGCGCAAACGCGGAGTGCTTTACGAATTTTAGCTTCGAAACGATTAATCGAAACACCGTATTCTCATTTTCGCGAAATTATTGTCCCAGCTTCAGAAGATCCCGACAAGTTTCACTTTAGAGCGACTTCCATAGGAATCTACCATTCTCGATATTGGATCGGAACATTCCAATTTCTGGATGCCGTATCATCTGATACACCCATTTTTGCGGATGGCGCTCGGAAATTGGTAACCAAATTAGCGCCTTCTTTTCAAATAGACGCGAGATATAGGAAGGTTGTCGCATTTATTGATTATCTGGAGGCATGCTGGCGCGATATGGACGTTGTGCCCGACTACTACGATTTTCCGACTATACTCAAGAACCAGAGCGACAGCATTGTTTCAGTTGAAAGAGCTATTCGGCGGAAATGAGTATGTCGGCGACTGCTTATCACAGCAGTCGCCGACATACTGCTTTCATGATTTTAGGTTTCTGCGGCTTCTTCAGTTTCAAGAACGCATCGAACGCTTTCGTTTGAGCGCTCAGTTTCGCTCTAAAAGGTTATTATTTGGTTATGAAGTCGAACGCACAAACATTGCTTCGTGATGCACGAGAGGCCGCTTTGATGAAAGAAAGTGGTTGGCTTGGTACCTTGCTCAATGTCGGCTTTGGGCCGTTCGTGTGACTTTGCAAAGGTCGCTATCTGCGCATCGCCGACATTAATGCAGAGCGCAGCATCTAACACTTTTGAGCTCCAAACCAGTCATCCGACTTTTTCTATCGGAATGCCAGCCACTGACCCTCTGAAATAGCGATCCAACATTCCACCTTCGCCCGTTTTGGCGGGGGTGATGGCGCGACAACGCCAACACCACGCAGCTATGCTTTCAAACCAGCTGCGCCGACAGACCTACCAAAACATGTCGCCCGACTCTCGCGAGAGTGGGCGTTTGAACCGCCCCTTGTTTGCCGGAGACCCAGAAGTAAGGATACTGGGTTATGGAAAAGAACAAATGTGGAAACAGATACTCACCTGAAGTGCGTGAGCGTGCTGTGCGGACAGTCTCTCAGGTTTGGAGGCCTGGCCTGTGAATGCGGTCGGCGCGGCACCGGTAGCTTCAGCAACGGCCGCAGATGTGCTCCGACACTCTTTCAGATCGGCGGCCAAGGCCCATAGAGCCCCCGATGTTTGAACGGCGCACCACGGCTCGCGGGTACAAATGTTATTTGCTGGTCATCACTGAAGCGCCTTCTTGAACAATCGCAAGCCCGCCCAAGACAAAAACGCTCCCCTTACCTAATTCACTCCGCACCTTGAGGGTCAAACCGTTTTGGTCAGCCAACTGCTTTACAATCGAAAGCCCCAATCCGGTGCCATCATGTTGCGCAGTTGGTGCCCCACGGAAATAGGGCTGCATGATTTCGCCCAACTGCTCAGGCGGTATGCCATGGCCGGTATCCCAAACCTCGATTGCGGCAAGGCCATTCCTCGTGCGCACACCAATCAGCACAACACCCGAAGTCGTGCAGCGCACAGCGTTGGATGTGAGGTTTGAAACGATCCGTATCAGATCAATTGTTGGAATGCGCACAACCAAAGAACTCTCCACCACATTGAGCGTGATGCCCTTTTGCGCCGCCTCCAATGCAAACATGCGTTGCGCATTCTGCAGGATCACCTGCAATTCGACGGCTTCATGTTGGTCGGGTCGTTCTGGTGGCGCATCCATCCCCGAGTCGCGCCGGGTCTTGGCCAAGGTCTGTTCAAGCAAGCGATCAAGAAACTGAATGCCCGCCGAAAGCTCTGATACAAGTTCGGGAGAATGATCTTTGGCAACCTCCAGTGACATTCGTAGCGAGGCAATAGGTTGGCGCAGATCATGACTGGTCGAAGCAAGGCTGGCGCGGTGGCGCTCTGCCAGTTCACGTGTCTTGCGTAAATCGCCCTCTGTCGAAAGCAACTGCGTGCTGAGGTCAAGCCGGCGCTGTGTTTCATCCAATTGAGCATCAATCGCCTGATCCCGCGCCTGTCGCAACCCATAGATCTGGTTCAAAATCGCCCCCCCAAAGATCAGCGCATCGGTGGTTTGCAAAAGCAGCGTGAACTGGTCGATGCCTTCATTCCAAGAGGCAAAACGCGGCAGGCTTGCCATGAAGTTCACCCCGCCCCCAAAGAGCAACACAGCAAACCCGGTCATGAAAAAAAGCGAGCCGTGCAACCGATCGCGCAGCGCAAGATAAGCCCCCCACAAACCGAAACCCAAAAACGTCAGGGGCACCAGATTTGCAATGATCTGGAAGTTCGCGCTTTGAAGAAGTTGCTCAAACAGAGCAATTGTTATGCCGAGGATTATGAAGGTCCAGACCGACTTCCAGTAGATCGGGTATGCATCAGCAGCTTTCAGGAATGACACGACGAACAACAGATAAAACAGCATCACGCAGGTATGGAGGAGCCGTGTCAGAGGAAAATACGCTTCGGTTGAAATATCAAAATAATCATATGTATAGCCGTGCGAATGCATGTTGAGGAGCGCGATTGCCAGCAGGTAGGCACCAAACCAGTTCGATGCTGCATTCAGCAGAAAGTTTGGCGACAGCAAAAACAGTACGACAAACGCCATCATCGTCCCAAAGAACATGCCGTGCGACATGCTGCGCCGTTGTTTGAGCGTGTCATAGGCATCTTTGGACAGCAGACTGATGGGGAAAAGACCCCGCCCCGGCGGTTCTTCGAATACGGCCTGAACCGCGAGCCGCTCGCCGGGCGACATCACAATCAGATCAGAACGCAGAACCGGCCCTTGGCTTGCGTGGGATTTCTGTTCTCTTGATCTGAACGAGGACTGGAAAACCGGCTCTGTCTTGTTGTTGACGTAGAATACAAAGGACAGAGGTGAAAGGACTTCGGTACGGAAATACCAAAAGACATCTTCGGGACCATCATTAATGAGCGTAAAGTCATAACGCGCCCGCCCGCCCGACAGGCCAACAGTGTTTTGGGGATTGTCTAAGTGTGTTAACAGGTCGGTAATAGGCAGTCGCGACACACTCATTTCTTGAGCTTGGGCACTGCGGATCGGTTCAAACGATAAAACCATCAGGACCAAAATGGTCCACCCAAAGGTGTTGGAAAGGACATGACGCAATGTCACCGGTTGGTGCCGCCTCTGAAATCCGGACCGTCGTGTTGGCCGATGATCACATGCTGGTCCGACAGGCCCTGCACGGCATCCTGACGCACATACCGCGGACGCAGATTATTGGCGAAGCCAACGATGGCTTGGAAGCGATTGCGCTGTGCAAAGAACGCAACCCTGATTTCCTGATCCTTGACAGTGACATGCCGTTGGCCAAAGGCATGGAGGTGTTTGTTGAAGCGCGCAGGTGGTCGCCTGCGACCCGCATCTGTCTTGTCACGGGCGTCACCGCGCGCGGTCATCTGGCAGAATGGATTGCCGCCGGGGTCGATGGCATCGCCTTCAAGAGCTGTCCCTTGGAAGATATCCAAACCTGCTTTTCCCTCATACTCGAAGGCGGGAGCAACTTTACCCCTGCGGTTCTTCGCATCGTCAACAGTCTTGAGGAGCGTCCAAAGATCACGCTTAGGGAACGGCAGGTGCTTCACCTCCTCGCACAGGGCAACAACAACTCGGAAATCGCCGAACGGCTGTCGATCAGCCCCAAAACAGTGGACAGGCATCGAACCAGTATGATGTCGAAGTTGGGTGTTCATTCCTTGGCCCGATTAATTGCCTATGCGCTGCGAGAAGGGCTCCTATAGCGTTGGCACGCATTTCGACCCTACCTGAAATGCAAACTTATCAGCTACAGCATCAAACACTGATCCCGCTCATACAATGGGGAAAACACCCCATTTGCGCAATGACAGGCACTGACAGAGTATTCTGGGTGTCATTGCCTGGGCCGTGGCGCGTGGTGCCTCGATATTCGGAATAAGTCAGGGTCAGAACCCTCGGCAGGCCACCAGAACCACCGATACTCCTTACCCAACCCGCACAAACCGCCGCGCAACCGCGCCCGCAACAAATGGGGTGTTTGCCCCATTTGGCCGCATCAGGAACCTTTGTAGACTTTGCTCACACATACACTCCGATCAAACATTACCTAAGGAATATCCCATGTCAGCAGCAGCGGCCCTCAAAGCATTCACCGCCGGTTTACAGATCGTCAGTTACCTCGACGAACGCTACCAAGAAATCGAGCGCGAATTCAAAATGGACCAGATGCGCACCGATATTGATGAGTTGGGTGCCGCGCTTGACGTTGTTGTTTCACAGATCATGGCCCAATCTCTGGGGCAGGCCGGCACCGCCCTGAGCCTCATCAAACAATATGCAAATGAGGAAGATGCGGCCAGTCGCCAAGCTTTGGCGTTGGAAGCGATTGTTGAATCTGAGGGCGCGTTGAACTCCATCATGTCGCAGGTCAAAACGATCAAAGATGACGCAAATATCGGGCCTCTGACCCATGGTTACAGCGCCCTTCAATATGCGATGGTCGTCCGTCAAGCCGTTGCGGACACTGTACAGGATGGCCCTTTGGGCTCCGCCGGACTGCACACTCTGATCAAACAGGGCATTGAGTTGTTGCATGATGCAGATGGCATTGAACCTGACGTGCACAGCAATATGCAGCGCGCAGTCTATGACCAGATCGAAACAAGAGATCTGGATATCGGGTTTATTGGAACGTCAGTGACGTTCGAAGTTTTCAGCCCCCTTGGTGGGGCGTCACGCACCGTGAACATGACCCGAAAGATTATTGTTGAGCCGCCAACAGTCATTACTGACCCTATTTTCGGCTTGCCTATTGTTGTGCCGGGAACCGGCGGCCCCCGCCCGGAAACAGATGCCGAGTTCCAGGTTCGGATCAGTGCCGAAGAGTTGCGGGTCAAGCAGATCGTTTACCTGCAAGAACTTAACAATGCCGACATCAATTCCTATGCCGCTGTTGCCAATGAAATGGGCGCGTCGCTGGCTGATTTTTCGGGCAATGCTGCGGGCCTCTATGAACGGATTGGAACGCAAGAGGGGGACACCGAAGAAGGCACCACCAAGTCAGATTACTTCAGTGGTCTAGGGGGGGATGACGTTCTGAGCGGGGAAGGTGGAAATGATGCGCTGAGCGGGGGGAGCGGCAACGACATCCTGCGCGGTGGTGCACTTGAGGATGTGCTTCGCGGCGGCATTGGCAACGATATGATCTATGGCAACGCCACGTCTGCTGACGCGACGGAGGGCGATACCGCACGTTTCGAAGGTCTTTCCAGCGAATACGTGATTGAAGGTGGCAAAACCTATGCAGTTGTCGAAGGACCAGACGGAGCCCGCGACAAGCTGTTCAACATCGACTTCATTCGTTTTGACGACGGCAACTTTGAACTGGACGAGGGTTCGGCTTTGGATGGCGCAGGAGATCCTTCGGATTTCATCACCTCTGAACGCATGACACTGCTTTATGAAGCAGCGCTTGATCGCGACGGGGATATCGATCTGCCGGGGCTCAACTTTTACATCACAGTCACCGACCGCGACAATCTTACGGACGAATTTGTGGCCGCCGACATGATGACAAGCCCTGAGTTCACAGCAAAATTCGGGGATGTGGATAATATGACCAATGATGGGTTTCTGGACCAAATTTATGAAAACGTGTTGGACCGCGACGCAGATGGCCCCGGCAAAGCATTCTATTTGGCACTTCTTGAATCTGGTGAAATCACAAGGGCTTTGGCTTTGGCAGACATCGCGATCAGCCCAGAGAACACAGAAGGCTCAGTCGACTTTCTGATGGGTTTGTATGAAAGCTCTGTGGGAGACTGGAGCTTTGTCTGAGTTGCGCGCTTCAGTATGAGTGATTTGGAACAACACTGGGGCGGATGAACTGAAAATTCTTCTTTGCGTCGAAGTTCTCTGTAAGCGCTACCCTGGAAATCGCGCGCAGCCCTTTTCCAACGTTCTATGTATATATGGGATAGGGGGCTATTGCTTAATCGCAGGAGCCTCTAAAAGGCCGACATTCTGCACAATGTTACAAATGTCCGAAAATCCGCTCCTTGCCCATCTGACCGAGCTGCTGCGAAAGTACGGTTTCGGTTTCCTTCAGATCGACGCCCGTGAATGACTGGATTGGTGACATGCGCTGCATCGCAACAGAACATGTGCCGCAACTGCGAACGGATGCTGCGTCAGCGAAGCGCAAAAAATCCAACGGCGGTTTTGTCCGCGTTGCCGACATCGGCCACGACACACATCGAGCAGCTGCAGTGAATGGCCGGTCTTGTGAAGCTGCGCGCAGCATCATTTCAGTCGGTGAGAGTCCGGTTTGGGCCGTGAACGCTATTTTGTAAGGACAGGCAGTTTCAATGCTGACACAATGTGGTTCGATGGGCAGTTTTTAGCATCAATTCCGCAAAAATTACGCAAGTTTCATTTAAATGGTTGATTTAAATAATGTGCCGACACCCTCCGACCGCACCACAACAGAATCGCTCTGTTGGAACACCACCTAACACTTTGAACGGTAACGATATTTCAGGAGTTCTAGCGCCCTCTTTTCGACAGTATTTGACAGGGGCAGTGAAGGCCAGTTTGAGCACCAAACGGCGTGCAGGCGTGCTACCATTATCCCATACTTTCCAAGGGCTTGCGAGAAACTGACAGGCGAGTTCTAGTTTTTCTTCAAACGCGCCTTTGGCTTCCGCCTGATTTGCCAGTTTTTCGTTCGTAAGCGCCTTCTGCCGCTCCAGTGTTTCGACCTTATCCTCATAGCGATGAATGATAGCTGAGTTACTGGCTGCCATGATGCGATCAAGTATGGCCTCGATTTCCTTCTCCAGACGCGCGATCTCACGCTTTGCTGCTGATTTGACATCACTGGCCTGTGCGCGGCGCACATCCCACGCGTGACGGAACATTGCCGTTGCCAAGGTCATCAGCGCCTTGGTTGGCTGCAACGCCTTGATGATGTCACCGATTTCGCCCTCCAGCTTGTCGCGGGCAATGGACTTGCCATAGGCCTCACAGCCCTTTGTCTGGCAAAGGTAATAGGGATAGCGCTTGGTCAAACCCTTGCTCCAGCTTGAGCGCAGAGGCGTGTCACAGCACGCGCAGGCAACAACACCACGCAATGCAAAGTCATCGCCGATATTGGCGCGCTTTGGGGCATAGGTCGCGCCTTTACGGCGTTTCTGAACCGTTTCGAAGAGCTCCAGCGACACCAGCGGCTCATGCTGGGCCTTCAGCCAATGAATACCATAGTGATCAGAGCAAATGTGGCCTGTGTAAATCGGATGGCTTAGAAAGTCTGAGATGCGTTGCTGAACGACTTCACCCTTTTTGTTGCGCGGGAACTTAGGGTGCGATGCACAGAACCGCGTAACTTCGGCCTGCGTGGCAAAACGCCCACTGGCGTATCCCTCATAGGCCTCACGAATGATGGACGCGAAGGGTTCATGCGGGAACAGCACCTTACCGCGTCCTCTGACAGCTTCGTATTTGTAGCCGACAGGCGCATCATGCACCCAATACCCGGCTTCCATACGCGCCTTCATCTTCTGAGAGACCTGTCTGGCGTTCTGTTTGCGCTCCAAATCCCCCTGAGCGGCGATAATGGTTTCGATGAACTCACCTTCGGGCGTCTCGTCAAACTTGAAGTTCAGGCACTCCACATGGGTGCCACGCGTACGGAAAGCGTCGCGCAGATCAAGGAAAGCGCGGGTGTCACGGCTGGCGCGTTTCAGATCATCGAAGATGACGACAAAATTTTCATTGGGCTGGGCGTCCAGAAACGACAAAAGCGCCACCATGCCGGGGCGCTTCATAAAGCTGCCAGCGCCGCTCATCGTGTCGGGAAAGACCATCAGGACGTCATATCCCTTTGCCTCAGCGTACTGGCGGCAACGGGTTTCCTGACTTTCGAGGCCTTGGCCGTCAGTCTCCTGTCCTTTGGACGAGACCCGGCAATAGATCAGGGCTTTAGGTGTGCTCATACCGTCTCCTTCTTTTTCGCATTTCGGGTGTCCGATGAGTTTACCACAGCGGCGTTCAGAAGTGTGGTGAGATCAATCTCTTCTCCACAGATTTTCTCCCCGGAACTGATATCCCAGCCGAGATCGACAAAGGCCACCACGATGGACCACAAGGCTTCAATCATGGCGCGTTTTTCCGCCTCTGGTGCATCGCTGTCTTCCAGAAAGTCTGTCCAGTCTTCCCAGTTCAAATGCAATGTCGGGTAATTCGGGGAGGGTGTCTGGGTCATGATAGTCCTTTCTGTCGTTTCTTGTTTTGGACGGAACGCCCCCAGCCTTTTTCCAAAGGCCGGGGGCGTTCCGTGTTTGATGTCAGCTGCTCGCTTTATGGCTCTGATTGGTCGTACTGCCGCGCCTGACGTTCCGGGCCTACATCACCCCGGTTCTGGGATGAGGCGTTCTGCATCGCTGCATCACGCTCTTTGGCCATATCCACTGGTTCAGCCTCAGCCGCTTCGCGGGAAGCCTCTTTGTCCTGCTGACGGTTCAACTGGACTGTACGGTAGGCCTCAGAGGCCAACTTCTCGACTTTCAGCAAGTCGTTCTGACTGAAAGATCGTGTCTCGCCGTATTCTCCATTTTCTTTGGTGAACACGCGCCCGAAGGTGGTGTTGTAGTACGTCTTTCCTTCGTTAGAGACGTTGCGCCAAACTTTGGCACTGATGGGACCGTCTTTCAGGGTGGCCACAGGTGGGTTTTTGGTTTCGGTTTGGTCTGCCATCGTATTTTCCTTTCGGTTGGTTGGTTTCGGCAAAAGGGGGTGAATGTATCACAAAGAGAACAAATAGTGAACATAAATCTTTAAGAGGCTGATTCAGTTGCAGACTGCCGCATACGATAGTCATCGTTCGCGGACGGGTTCGCTCCGATTGAAGGCGTGGGTTGCCTCAAGAGACTGAGCGGGACGTGCTTTGGCTTGGGCCATGGCCGCGTCGCGCTGCTCACGCATCCAGCTCCCTTCGAAGGCATTGGCATCCACACGGCGGGCGACATTTCCCGGCGGTTTGGGTGCAGGCATTGGTTGGCTTTTACTGACCATAGAAGAAGCGCGACTTGCCCCGCCGGATTGCCCGCCGTGACTACCGTTTCGCGTTTGGCTTTCGACAATGCGCGCCGACTGCACGGCAGCATTCACCTGCGCGCTCATGCCTGCGCGTTTCACAGGAGCAGGACCACGATCCTGCGCCATTCGGGCATAATACGCGATGCTCTCACTGCGCCGCTGCGCCTCAGAAGTGCCGAGATCACGGTGAGCGGCAGCAGTTGCGGCATCACGGGTGCCATCAAAACCGCGCTTGAGCTGTGGCAGCTTGGCAAGCGTCTCCTGCGACATCCATGGCCCCATCTGCTCATGTGCCACGCTTTTGGTGGATCGATCCGCCATCTAGAGGCCTCCGTTCAATGCGTACCACACCCGTATAGGCAGGTCAGTGAAGGCGAAGAGGTAGATACCGCCCCAAAGCCACCACAAAAGAAGGGCGGAACTCAGAAAGCGGCAGATTTTTGCAATGCGTTCATAGCGAAGCTTCTTTTGCAGTGATGTTGCCGACGGCCGAGACAACGTCCGCTTGATCTTGCGCCAGAGCGCCTTGAACGAGAACGGATTGCGACCATAAAGCCATGCCCGCGTTGGCAACACCCAACGCTTGCCGTGAAACGGATTAATCGCCAACATGTCTTTCAAGGGATCAATGGCGGCAACAGGTACGATGTCGACCAAGGCAGGCTTGTTGCGGCGGATGAACAAGATGCCTTGATCCATCTCGCGGATTTCATTGCCGTACATTAGCGGCTTGCTGTCTTCACTGATGTTGCCGCTGGCAGCAAAGTAGTCTGATGTCTCTGGACGCGTGCCAACGCTGTTCATCATCACCGCTTCCTGGCTCAGCATCTTCTCGATGAGCTCAATGGTCTCGGGATTGCGCTGACCTGGCAGCATCAACTTGATCTCGGTTTCACTCAGCAGCGTATCTGTTGCGTCTTTTCCGTAGGTTTTGCGGAAGGCGGCGAGGTCTTGGATGATTACCATTAAGCGCATGCCGTACGATCTTCCCCATGTCAGAAGGGAGTCGAGACCAGCTATTTTGAAGTTGGTGGCTTCGTCCGCGATCACATGAACAGGGACTTCGGTATGAGGACTGCGCTTGATCTCTTGCTTTGCGGACCACTGAACCAAGGCAACGGCGTTCTTCTGAGCCTCCATTCGCGTCGGGTCGGCAATAAGTGCGATACTGGTGACCTTGTCAGGACGTTTCAGGTCAGCAAAGCGGAAGCTGCTCGAACTCATTTTGCCAAAGGTGCGCGTCGCTTTCGCATAGCCTATTAAGACCTGCTGTGCCCCGGTTACAAAGGAATCTACAGCCTTAGAGTCCTCTGTCCCGAGCAAGTCAGAGACCTTCAGGCCTTGACCGCGCACATAATCAATGTGGAACTGCACATCATCTGCGGGGTGCAACACCACCCAGGGCGCCTCTTCTAACGGCATTTGGGAGTAAGTCATCTCAGCTCTCCTGATCTTGTGGTGTCGTTTCGAGACGACCGCAGGCCCAGAGTGCATGGTTCAGCAGGACTTCGCGGTCGTCCAAAAGGGCTGTGACATCGCCGAGGGTGGCGTTTGGCCCGTCAATCAAAACGGAGATCAACATCGCGAACTTGAGCAAATCGCGACTGCCATCCCGGAAATACTTATTGTCTCCATTACCGTCATTGGCAGGCTCAGGATAAAGCTGCAGCGCCATTTCCTGCAGGTCACTGCTGATGTCGAGCAGGCTGCCTTTGACGTAGTTGTCGGCTATGAGGTTCAGCGGATTGTAGCTGCCCGACGGCCCCAGAATCTCCGCGTTCACGTCACCGAAGTTCAGAAAGTGGAACTCTTCGCCGCGTGCGCGCAAGGCATCCGTCAAGACGCAAGTGAGCTCCGACTTCATATCCGTGATCAGCTTCGAGCCGGGGATGGTGAGAATGGAGGGCATGACCTGTCCGGTCGTTTTGCCCGATCCGGCGGTGCCGATCACCAGAGCGTTTGAGGCAAAGTCCGACACAACGCCCTGTCCCTCTATCGAACCCCAATAGGGACCTTCGTCATTCGGATCGAGTTCATGCTCTAAGTCTTCGATCTCAGTGATGAATGCCGCTGTGCCCTTTGCGCCTGTTGGCGTTTTAGCCGCTAGCCCATCAAATCCCTTGCTGATCGACCAGAGCGCATCAGAGAGCGCGGTGATCCCGCAAACTGCCAGAACTGCAGCAGCAATCGCCGATGGTGGGTTGATCGCGCTGCCATAGAAGACCGGGCCAAAATGATCCCAGGCATACCATGCGCCCGCCGAGGTGACGGCGAGCGGAATGAACCGCCCACCATGCCGTTGTGTGTGGTCGCTCATCGTCCCACCTCCTACTGATCAGCAGCGACGTAAGCGCCTTGGCGCAGGCGGATGATGCGAACTGACTGCGCACCCGCGTCCTCAAAGTATGCCTGCCACCAGTCCATGAGCTCATCCATGTCACGGCAGAACGGACCCAAGGAGCCACGTTCCAGCGCATAGACCGTGACTTCTGTGCCGCTCAGCTCGTCAGGCTTGACCCGCGCGAAAAAAGGCTTGTCTTTGAACGAGCCGAAGGATGGCAGATGCCCTTTGGTGTAGCAAAACTGCGCATCCCCAGTGGATTGCAGCATGTCAGAGATGATGGTCAGCTTGCGCGCGCCGCGTGCATCGCCAAACCCGCGCATCCGGCTGATGGCTTGGATTTGCTCCAAAATAGGGGACTCGTAGGACTGGCGCTGATCCGCAGGTGGATCAAGGGCCAAGATCTCATCCAGCGCGGGCAACAGGCGTTCCTCAAAGATGCGCCCTGCCTGTTGGTCGAGATAGACCTGCGTCACCGTTTTTGCGCCAACAGCCTCAAGTTCCGCGCTGGTCTTTGCCGGACCGCAAAGCTCAACCGCAGGATCAGGCACCGAGCCGATATTTGCGGGGTCTGTGCTGATCACTGACAGCTTCGCATTGAAGGGCAAGCCGTTGTGGTATTCGTCTTCCAGTACATTGAGCAGGTCGCGCTGCTGGGCTGCTGTCCAGCGCGGGTCGGACGAGTCGATCAAGACGACATTTTGCGGCTGTGCTTCATCAGATGCATAACAGCCCATCGCGTCAACCGTTGCGTACTGGGCATCTTTAACAGCAAGAAAGATGAAGCCTAGCAGCATCACGCTGGATGCAATACCAAGGGCGGTAAGCTTGAAAATCCGGGAGCGCTTCTCTGCGGCGAGCCGCTTTTCCTTGCGTGTGAGTCGGGTGCTACGCGAATGTGGATTGCGTACTGGCATGATATTTCTCCTCTTCCTGCGTGGATCAATCGATTGAGAGTGTGGGCGGGATCAGTCGGACTGGGCCTCGGTGATACGGGCAAGCGCAGCGCTATAGCTTGTCGCCACTTGTTCCCGCGCGGCGTTCAAAGCATCAGAAAAGCCAGCAAACGGGTCGTGCTTTGGCAGTTCCGGCTCAGGCAGACGAGAAATTAGCGTTCCCTCGTCAAGCGCCGCTGCTTTGGTCAAGGCGTCTTTATTGTCGGCGGGCTTGCGCGTCAGCAGTTGCTCAAGAGGCCCGTAAACTTCTTTCTCCTCTGAAAGCTTCGTCTGGAACGTTCTGATCTTGCCAATCAGTGCCGTTTTCTCTTTCTTGGCCTCGGTTACGAACGCCGCGATATCGGCACGGTCGGATTCAACGTCCTCTGCCATTTCGGAGAGCTTTTCATTGGCGACATCCGCAATCGCCTGAATATTGTCGCGCGCAGCGTCAATGGTGGCGGGAACGCCCTCACGTGTCGAGCGGCTGGAGGCACAGGCTTCACCAAACCCCGGGTATCTGTCCCGAAACGCCGACAAGCCCTTTGTCCACGCCAACACAGAAAAGCTGCCAGACACGATCCACAACATCAGGCTCTCGAAAGACGTCGCAGCGATCTTGATCGTTTCCAGATCAAACCGCAGATGCTCAGCATCTCCGGTAGCGCGGACAATGCCTGTGGCTAATAGCAGTACCAGGATTGCCCCCGCCGTGGCCACACAACCAATACGTCCCATCAACCGCTTCAAGCGGACCTGCACGTCCTGAATGCGTGCATTGACGCCATACCCCCAGAACCGACCAAAGGTCGCGCCACCAAGCCCGGCTGACATCACGATGTTTGCTCCAGAGATCGACAGGCCGATCCCCATCGCCTCGGAAAAACTGGACGCAAACCCGGAGCTGAGAAAGAACATGCCTAGCGCGCCGCCTTCGACGATGGTCATACAAACGAACACCATCCCATTCATCGTCGGATCCGGTGTCTCCGGTTCACGTGTCAGATTGAAAAGGGCACGGAAGACGGTTTCAGAGATATGTGCTGCCTCTGCCGCCGTCTTGGCGTTGGCAATATCCGCGTCCGCCATCATTGCAGCGGAGGCCAGCTCAGCGCTTACCTGCTGTGCAATGTCATCAGGCGCAGGGCAAGCCTGAGTGCTAAATGCGTCAATGTCATTCAGCAACTCTTCGTACTCGGCAACATCGCCTTCGATCTCAGCCAGAGCACGGCTTTTCATACGAGCGATTTGGCTGGCAGCACTGCCGCCCAAGATGGTGTCACTTATGAAGCCGAGGCTGGGGTTGGCAAAAATGCTCAATTCGCCCGACTGGTAATTTGTTAATTTGAAAAGGCTTTTGCTCATAGGACGCACTCTCTTTGTGCTCTGAATGCGCCGCATTCAGAGGAAGGGAGCCCCTTGGGGCCAAATGGGTTCAGTTTTGGGACAAGGTTTGGTGCGGCTTAACAGCACTGTGCTTACTTGTCTGAGTCAATAAGTAGGCCACCACTTTTAAATTGTCAAGAAGTGGGCCACCCCTTTACTCAGGACCATCACCCAGATCGTTCACAAGAAGTTCTATTGCACGTTCTAGTGCGGCTCTCTTGCTAGGGTATTTGCTGGCAGCTGAGTTGAACGCACTTTCGTATGCACGAGATACCCGCGTTGATAAACGCACAGTCAGTCTGTTTGCCTCTGATTTCGGATCAGATTCCGGGTCGTTTAGGTCTTCGGGATTTTGCCTGTAAATGCGCTTTTCTTTTGTTTCTTTAATCACTTCAAGTTTATGTTTAGTAAGGGTTTTTTCTAATCGGCCCAGTTTAAGGCGGCCACCCTTTTTCTGTCCAGAAAAATCCCCATCTCCTTGATCTACTTTGCCTTTTGAGGCTGGGTCTTTAGACATGTTCGGGCCTTTTTCTGTGACGAGCGATCTAACTCAGGTGTTTATGTGGCATTGCAACCGATACGCGAATGGCTAGGTTATCCCTGATCAATGCCTAAGCCCTTTGAGGTTAGCGCTAAGCAGATTGAAAGTGAACGGCCATGAAGAAAACAATCCTTGTCGCAGCCAAAGATGGCTCGCCCATCAATTTTCTGACGGATCAGCTCCGTGAAGAAGCCCAAGGGCACCTCGACCGCCTCGCAGAGTTTGAGGTTATCATAGGGAAGACCGCATCATTCGGTGCAGGTGAGCCCGAGATCAAGAAGCTCAGGCTTGTGGCCGAAATCGTTGATCCGCAAGATGAGCAGGCTGAGATTATTGACGCTGTCTTGGACGAAGTCATTGAACGGCTGAACGGGATCGCCACTGATCTCCGCTTGGAGCTGATCTTTGAAGAAAGTGAAGGTTGATCTGGACTGCGCCAAGAAGCTGACGGCGCGACGAAACTACGAATGTATTTCGATCTGCGTTCGTATGGACGCCTATTCTTCTTGGGGGATACTGCTGCCTTGCGTTGTCATTTTGGATGCGTGGGCGGTGATTTTCTTTCCGCCGCTGATGTATCTTACAACCGCGCCGTTGGGGTCTTTGATTGACGCCATTCTTGGCAAAAAGCGCAAGAAGTCACCTCTCCCTACTGACATAAGGGAGCAAATCTCTCAGCACGTCGAAATTCCCGAGAGAACCTATTTTGTGCGTGGTAGTGGGGTAGATTGTCGCTCTGTATCGGTCATTTTCGCCAACATCGTTGTGCTGCCCGAGTACTTTGAGCGAACGCTGAGCAGACCAAACTCTCAAGCGAAATTGATCCATGAGTTTGGACATGGCCAATATGGTGACTATCTGAATATTATTTGGCTCTCATTGCTTGCATTTATTGGGATAGCCATTGCGTCGGCTTATATCACTGGATGGCCTGATCTCGAACTTGGCACGATGTCAGATGTTCTGTTGATTGTGTCGGCATCTTACGTGCCAATGTTTGTCATCGCCACATTCAATATGCCTGCAGCATTTCGCCGACGCGAACACCATGCGGACTTCTTTGCTTACAACAAGGCTGAGTATCAGCTCGAAGCGCTGTTGACTCATCTCGATAAGAGCTTTGCGAAGTCGAAAATAGTGAATTATGATCCAGGGATTCATTTGAATAACTGGTTATTCCATCCAACGCCTAAAAGGCGACTTGCTTTTGTTGTGGGTGATCAATCCGTTCCTACACGAGGAATATTTTTGCCCGCAATACTACTGGGCATGTGCACCTTGGGCCTTATGCTCACAACAACAGCAGTATTCTTTGATCCAAACGTGCTCCATTTGGCTGGCGCAGCAATTTCCGTGTTCATTCTGCTTAAGATCAATGGAATATGCATCGATGTTGTAAAAAGCGCGACGCTGACCGCATCAGGAAAATGGTTGTTTTTCCTGGGGCAGGGAATCGGGCTGATAACCGTAGTTTCCGCGATATTGTTGGTTTCGGGAGCAGGTGACCATGTCACAGTTACAGCGTCGAACGGAGTGCTTGTTCCAATTCCAACGCCAGTTCTTTGGGGGATGATTTGTGCAAGTCAATGTTTTTCCTCCCTCTATCTCATCTTGTCAGCCAGACTTCTGCAAAATCCATCTGCTGCGCTGTTGAGCGGCCCAATCGCATTTATAGGTTTCTTGGGGCTCTATGGAGGTGTTGTCATGACACCTGAAGCGTCCATTTACGCTTTCATCTGGTCAGGAGGTTTGATTGCCGTAGGGGCAGCATTCTTACTCGCAAGTATCGAGCTCATACTGTGGTTGATAGCACGCCTTATTTTTAAAAAGAGTGGGTCTAGGATCTAATATTGAAGGCAGGACCGAACCAACGTTGTCTGTTTGCGGCACCAGACCCCGCAAAACTGCGACGCATTACCGTTGGTTTCGGCGTGGGGTCAAGCTCAGCGCATCTTCAATGATTTTGCGCGCCTCCCCATAGAGCGCGCGCATATCTTCGTTGGCGGCGTTCGCTGCCATTTTTTCTAAGGCCAGTAGGGCATCATCATAAATGCCAAATGTATCCTCTTCGGTGAGAAGAGCACGCTCGGCCAGTTTTGGAATGAGAGCGGAGAGCAATGCCGTGTTTACCAAGCTGGACGCTACGGTGGAATTCAATTCTGGAGTGTTTTTATCATTCATGGACAATAGCTTAGCATGAACTGTCCGATACCCCAAATGACGAGTTCACTGACCTGTTCGACAGGCATTTGTGCTGCGGGTGAGCGCCGAGCGTCAGCCACCACCGAGGACAGCGCCGACAACCAGTAGTGCAAGAATCCAGCCCATGAAGGTGGAACCACTCATCCCTTTTTTGACAGGTTTCTGGGGAGTTGGCTCGTGCTTGCTGCGCGGTTCTGGTGCTGGCTTCGGCGTATGCGTTTCAGCAATATTCATCATGCCTTTGTGGTGTTGGTTCTCAATGGTTCCGGGCTTGTGCACCTCTTCTTCATAACTTGCCCAGATCGTTCCTCCTTTTGATGGGTTTCAGTTGCTCATTGATTTGCGGTGCAGGATCAGGCTGACCGCTTCCAACGCTGCATAGGCATCATTGCCGCTGTCCAAGACAGCCATAGCGTCAATCAACGCATCGGCGATCTGATCGGCCTCGGCCTGTGTAAGGGTGATCGTGTTTGTGCCGTCCATCACTACTACCCTCACATCCGCCATATGCGCTTGATCAGATATCGATCTTCCGCACCGATGGCCTTGGCATAGATCGCAGTCGTGTTGAGGCTGGTATGCCCCATCCAATCCTGCAGGCGCAGCTCCGGAATGCCGTGCAAGATACAATGCACACCAAAACTATGGCGCAGCCCGCGCGGGGTGGCGCGGGGGCCTGAAATTCCGGCTTTCCCCATCACCTGACACACTAGCCGCCAGCCTTTTTGCCGACCAAATGCCCAAAGGCGGCGCGATGATCCATCGCGCGGAGTTCCTAACGAACGATGCAGGCGATGTGCTCGGTCCAAGTCCCTCATGAATCGCCGGGGCACATGCACCACTCGAAATTTGCGATCCTTATTCTTGCCGTGCTGTTTAAGCGTTTTGAAGACGACAAAGGCCTCCTCGACATTCACCCGGATGATGGTGAGCTGCAGCGCCTCGCTGATCCGGCACCCCGTCCAGAAGATCAACTCGACAAAAGTGCGCTCAGATCGATCTGTGATCATCTTGCGCGCTCGGAAAAACCGTTTGCGTTCGGCTGCATTGAGATACTTGCGCTCACCATCATCGGTGAACAGCGACATCACATCCGCTTCAAACACATCTCCAGTCATCAAAACCCTCCAAAACAGCGATCAGCAACGGATACAGAATTGGTAATTCTGTATCATCGCGACACACCCTTTGATTTCATTTGATTTTTCGGATCACCCGTGGACGAACAACGCCGTCTCTTGCCAACATCATGACAAAATTCTACAGTGATTTCAAGTAGAAGAACACTATTACCAATTTTGTAACAGGCCAATTTGGGGTCTGATGGACCATACGAAACGATGCGTAACGGCGATGATTCTAGCCGCTGGTGTGATGGTTTCGGCGGGGGCAGCCAGTGCTGCTGAGCCGTCAGAGCAGATGGAAGCGTTCTTTGGCTTCACACCTGCACAACAGCATTCCATCGTACGCAACGCCATTATCATGACGGGAGTAATTGCATCACAAGCAGAGCCGAAGATCGCAACTTGCCTCGACGATTGGTACAGCGATTCATCCGAACAAATGCGCGACCGTGAATCGGAGATCATAGGCACGATGCATGATCTTCCAGAATACGTTCCAGAAGCCATCATTTTGGCGGTAATTGAGAAGGCCTGCGGAAAGTTCAAACGCGCTGGCAGCTAAGATTTACAGAGACGGAACGGAGGCGGCATCAAATACAACTGTCCGCTCTGGGGTAGCCGTGTCTTGGGCAAATTCTCTTTGAGCAATCTGTTCGCTGTTCTCTTGAATTGTTACGACTTCAGCTCGAAGCTCTTCGAGACGGTCACCTGACGGTTTATCGGCCATCTCCTCACGGATTTCACCAAGGCGGTGCTGATCAGCGATGGCTTGGTCTTGGATGGCGCGGAACTCCGTAATGGCCTTTTCCTGCTGCAAAATGGTTTCCAGTGAGGCCTCATGTCCGGTGAAAGGAACCAACGCCGCAACATCTGGGTCAACAGTGACGCCGTCCAAGGTGTAAACCAGCCCATCCTTCTCGGATTTCGCAACCTTGGTGCCGTCGTCTAACACGGGCAAGCGGTCGATCATTTCATCGAGTATGGCTTCATCCTGCGTCAATCGAATGGTGACAAGGTCAAGAACATGATCCACGGCGGTCTCGGCTTCGTGAATTTTCGTCATTGTGTCTGAAAACAGAGCATCATAGGCGGCCTGAGTAAGGATGAAATCGACGAGATCGTTGGGTTTATCGCTGTTTTTGCGCTTAGGATTGGTCGGGGTGTCGACATCGGCTTGGGCCATATGATTGGCATTCCGCCCCGTATCCATCCCAGCCTGCGCCGCATTCCAACCATCGACTTCATGCTGCCGCTCCGCCACGTAGCCGAGTCGGGAAAAATCATTGAAATCAGTTAAATAGCTACGCACACACTCCTCCGTGTTGACAATACATTGTAACAGAAGTGGCAAGTTGGTACAAACTTGCTTCCTGTTGCACTACCCTACCATGCTTGCGCCCCGATTTATAAACACGCCGACTATGGTCGATCTAGAGCATCCTGAACGGTCAATTTAGTGCTAAGATTGCGGCAGTTAGGCTCAGGACCCATTAATCTGGTTGATGCTGTCACGGCTGCATGATTCAAACCCGCAAACTGCAGGGGGTTTCATGAGTAATCTTTTTTGGCTGAGCGAAGAGCAAATGGTGCGGCTACGACCGTACTTTCCCAAAAG
>JBDWQI010000118.1:0-7821 GCA_039986635.1 Sulfitobacter sp. | reverse complement strand
GAACCAATGCCGTTATGTCGTTCAAAGCAGAACGATGGCATCCCGATCCGACTATTCCGATGCGCATTGCCTGTGCGGTAGACGATTGGATGACTCCCATTGCTCTATCTGAAGAACTACACAGCATACTCCCCAGTGCATCATTCAAAAGATTCGAGACTGGTGGACACTATCTTCCACGCACGTTTCCCAACGAATTGGCCGATGATGTAACCAAGTGGACCGCAAAGGTCAGTACCTTTTGAGGATTAGCCTGCTTGGCGACATCAATCGCAAGCTTCTTGTTCCGCCTTTTGCACTGGGCGGCTTGATGGTCTGTCGTTTTGCCGTTTCAGATCACATCGCGATCCTCGCTTCGTGTGTCTTGGGCCATAGTTTTGCAAGTTTTCGGAGGTTCTGAGCGATTGCTGCGAGGGTGAATTCGTCCCTCACGCCGCAGGGCCCGCGAAGCCGGATCTGTCCCAGGCCAAGAATGCGCTTGAGGTGAGCGAAGAGCGTCTCGACCTTCTTGCGTTTGGTCTGGGCCTTGGGGTTGGAGGGAGACTTTGCAGCCATTCGTGCGAAGTCGCGTGCGTCCTCATGTTCCTCACGACCGATAAGGCGCGTGGTTGTGTTTGGACAGCATTTTGGTTTTGACGGGCAGGCATCACATATGGCTTTGGTGGCGCGGTAGCGGCGGCGACCTGTTTTGGGTTCTTTCCTGCACGGGTCAGAATAGTTGCGGGGGGACTGCAGCAGATTCTGGCCTTCGGGACAAGTATTGCGGCCGCTTTCTTCGTCCCATTTGAAGTCTGAACGTGAGAATGTACCATCTGTGCGCTCTCCCTCATCGACCAAAGGAATGAACGGAATGATGCCGCGTTTCTATGTCAGCCAAACCAGGTTTTCTGCCGATCCATAGGCTGTGTCCGCCGCCAACCAGTCGGGCTTGATGCTGAAGCGTTCTTCTGTCCGGTTGATCATGGTTTGCGCGGCACCCACTTCGGCCTGTCTGATTGAGCGTGTCGCTTCGACATCGACGATGGCAGAATGATCGGTGTCGATCAGATAGTTGTTAGAATAGGCAAAGATCGCAGGTCCCTTGCGCGCGGCAGTCCATTGGCTGGCGGGATCAGAATGTGACGTAAACTTCGGCTTGAGGGGGTCGACTCCGGCTGGGGGCGGAATCGTATCATAAGCTTGTTTGATCATGATTTTGGCCACCGATATTCGCCTGTGAGCAAGATATGCGCCCATCCGAGTGGTGAGATGAGCGACAGAAGCTCAGGCGGGCAGCCCAATCCAGCCTTTTGCCTCTGCTGAACCGCTTTGCCCAACTGATCAGTATTCCAAAAGATGATTATTGAAGCGAGCAGGTTGAGACCCGCCATGCGGTAGTGCTGTCCTTCGGCGGTTCGATCACGGATTTCACCCTGCCGTCCGATGCGCAGAGCGTTTTTCAGGGCATGATGCGCCTCGCCTTTGTTTAGGCCAATCTGGGCGCGCCGCTGCATGTCGGCATCAAGTAACCAGTCAATGATGAAGAGCGTGCGCTCGATGCGGCCGATTTCCCGAAGGGCCACGGCCAATTCGTGCTGGCGAGGATAAGACGCAAACTTTCGCAGGAGCTGGCTGGGCGGCATAATGCCTGCGACCATGGTGGCCGCACTTCTTAGGATATCTGGCCAATTCTCAATGATGATGTTTTCTCTGATTTTGCCACCAATCAGTCCCTTCAGTTCTTTCGGTGTAGATGCGGGATCGAAGACATACAGACGTTTGGACGGCAGATCGCGAATGCGCGGGATGAACCGATAGGCCAGAAGTGAAGTCACAGCAAAAACGTGATCCGTGAAGCCGCCCGTATCCACATATTGCTCCCGGATTTTTCGACCCGTCGGATTCATCAAAAGACCGTCGAGAATGTAGGGTGCTTCGCTGACTGTCGCTGGGATGTCCTGTGTTGCAAAGGGGCTGAATTGATCCGAGACATGGGTGTAAGCCTTCAGCCCCGGATCGTTGCCGTATTTCGCATTGATGAGATTCATGGCCTCCCCTTGGCGGGTCGTTGGGAAGAATTGGCCATCGCTGGAGGCAGTCACGCCCGCGCCCCAGAACTGTGCCATCGGCAGAGAGGACTGTGCTTCAATGATCATGGCCAATGCGCGATTGATGGCGTCGCTCTCGATATGCCAGCGCGATAGCCGCGAGAGTTGAAAATATTCATGGGTATTGGAGGCCTCGGCCATCTTGCTCAGACCAAGGTTGAGACCTTCCGCGAGCAGGACATTCAACAATCCAATTTTGTCGGAGCAAGGCACGCCGGTTCGAAGATGCGTGAAGGCATCCGTAAAACCTGTGGCCCGATCAACTTCGAGCAGCATGTCAGTGACGCGCACATCAGGAAGGCGACGGTAGAGATCGAGAACGAGCTGATCCGCCTCTGCCGGAACATCCGCTGACAGTCGGTCGAGTTTGAGAGTTCCGTTTTCGATTGAACCGCCCGGTATGGAACCGTGTCTGGCTGCTTTGGCCAGCCTGTTCAGGCCGTCCGTCATCCGCGCCTTGCGATCTTCAAGCCATTCCATCGGCTCAAAGGGAACACACAGGCGTGGTGTATTTTGCACGGCAGCCAGCGGGACCAAGGCCTGTTTGAGATCGCCATATGCACTCGCATTGGGGTTGCCTTCCTTGCCAGCGACCGAGGCAATGTTGACTATCCGTCCATAGCCCGCTTGTTGCATCGAAGGGACGACCGCTTTGTTGACGATGAAGCTGCCTGTCAAGTCAATATCAATTACAGACCTCCATGCCGCCAAATCATAGTCAGTGACGGGCGCATTCGGCCCAGCGATCCCGGCGCTGTGAACCAACACAGAAACCCGTTGGGTTATGGGGCGAATTTATCAGTACCGCTTGGGTTTGCGGCGTAAGCGCGGCAAGAAAGCGATCCATATCCAGGGACCACCGTCCATCTTTTGCCTCTAGCGCAACAAAATCGAGTTTGGCCCCGGATAGCCCATGTATCCCAAGGCTTTTATCGCTTCAGGCGCTATGCTCCGCGTATGATAAGGGCGCTGGACATAAAGGCCGCGCCCATTTCTGAGCCGTTGATTGAAGCTGCGCAGATCATTGGGGATGGTACGAGCAATTCAGATCACCCAACGACATTCTTGCGGCGCAATTCCAAATGGCACCGCCACCTTCAGGCTCAGGATGCCGGGGATCACAAACTATGGGAAGTCGCCGTCCTTTCTCACATGCGCGATGCCTTTCGGGCAGGTGATATCTGGTTGCCTCACTCGCGGCGGTATTCCGCAGCAAAAGCGGGTTTGATCGCGCTAACCAAGTCTCTCGGGAAAGAACTCGCTGATCATAACATCGCCGTCAATTGCGTGACACCTGCGGCAGCAAAAACACGTCTGTTCGATCAGATGAGCGAAGAGCACATTGCCTACATGCTGTCCAAGATTCCGCGCGGTCGGTTCCTCGACGTTCGAGAGGCAGCGGAAATGGTCGCTTGGATGGCTTCCGCCGAAAACAGTTTCACAACTGGGGCGGTCTTTGACCTCTCAGGTGGACGCGCAACGTACTAAGGAAAGGCCGCACAATGAAATTGATGAGAGTTGGTCCGGTTGGATCCGAAAAAGCCGCTATGCTTGATGAGGCTGGAAACATCCGTGATCTGTCCAGCGCGATTCAAGATATTTCCCCAACAACAATAAGTGCAGACACGCTGGCTCAACTGCGCAGTGTCGATCCAAACACCCTCCCCGTGCTTAGTGGCGATCACCGAATTGGCCCCTGCGTTGGTGATGTAAGACGGTTTTTTTGTATCGGCCTGAATTACTCCGATCATGCGATTGAGTCGAACCTCCCGATCCCTGATTTTCCAATCGTATTCATGAAAGTTTGTGAGCCCACGGGTCCGAACGATCCTGTTTCAAGGCCCAAAAATTCGACAAAGATGGACTGGGAGGTTGAACTCGGTGTGGTGATTGGCAAAGAGGCCAAGCACGTCTCAGAAGACGATGCATTGAGCTATGTCGCAGGGTACTGCATTGTTGACGATCTTTCTGAGCGCTCCTTCCAAAACGAGTTTGGCGGCCAATGGGTCAAGGGCAAGTCCTGCGATGGGTTCGGCCCGATCGGGCCCTATCTCGTCACCGCAGACGAGGTAAGCGATCCACAGAACCTCGATCTGAAACTCAGCGTCAACGGGAAGGTGCGGCAGAATGGGTCGACCAAAACCATGATCTTCACGGTCGCGCAGATCATTTCCCATCTCAGTAGCTTCATTTCATTGAAACCCGGCGATGTGATCTCGACTGGCACGCCACCCGGTGTCGGTATGGGAATGACACCTGCTGTTTACTTGGACGTTGGTGACACGATTGAAGTTAGTATTGAGGGCCTGGGGCGGCAGAAGCATGTAGTGGCCGTTTGATGACGCCAAGTTCGCAACTGGTGCAAGCTAGGTACCTCAGTAACGGGTCAACTGTATTTGTGTTCGCAGAACCACCTACAAGCCAAAAAACAGAAGTTGGCTCATCGTTCCCGCTTCAAAACCGATCCGTTCAATCGGATGGGGAAGCGTTTCAAGACACTCAACGATGTCGCCGACCTCGCATGGTAGCTCTCGCTCAAGCAGCACCTTTCCTTTGTCATCAACAATGCAAAGCGCAAAGGATCGTAGCGACACGTCCATTCCGGCAAAATATTCCATCTTCTATCTCCCTCGTTCACAGATATCCTGTGATCCCATCGGGAGCTCGACCTCAGACTAGAGGGCAGCCCAATTACGCATGTTTTGAGCAAAGTTCGATAGCTTGACACATGCCGTCGCAGAGGCCCTCTGGTTGGCGTGGATCGCGCGGAACTAAACGAAATACTCACAAATGTGTCTTTAAGATTTCCAAGCTCATCTCGACTTTACGGCTGCGCATTCCATTGGGGCGAACAAGTGCAACGATATTTGCATCAGGGAGCGTAAAGTCGCTAAGGACACGAACGAGGCGGCCAGTGGCAATGTCTTCTGCAACGCTCCATTCAGAGCGTTCGATAATTCCCATTCCACGCAATGCCCAATCACGCACAACCTCGCCATCGTTACTTACAAACGATGGAGTAATGCGGACGCGCTGTGTTTCGTTCTTTTGATCGCTGAGGTTCCAAAGGGTTACGTCCAAATCGTTTTCACGCACCACGCCACAACGATGGCGCCCTAGGTCTTGGAGGGCATCTGGCGCACCATGCTTTTCAAGATAGCTTGGCGCAGCACACAGCAGCCTGCGATTGTTACGTAACAGATGCTGCTTCACAGAAAGGTCCGGCAGGCGGCCCACGTGGATCAGGATATCCCACCCTTCTTGGTTCATGACTTGGCGTGGGTTGTCAGATAAAGTCAATTCGGGTGCGACGTCCAAATGCTCTTGCGCAAATTTGGCCAACACAGGCGCAATTCTGAGTCGCCCAAAACCCAATGGGGCGACAACCTTGAGCGAGCCGGACAATGCACCCCGGCGTAGCGTCATTTCCTCAGTAAGCTCTTCAGCCTCTTTCAAAACCCGGCGTGCGCACCGAAGCAAATGCGCCCCATCGTCGGTAAGTGAAATACCTTGTGTCCCTCGATCTATCAGACGAAGTGCAAGCCGCGTTTCTAAGGATGCAAGGCGCTGTGTGACCGCTGGAGGGGTTACGCCAAGGTGGCGCGCCGCTGCTGCAAGCGAAGGTGCGTTCGCAAGTGCTTGAAAAAAGCGAAGATCATTAAGCTCAATCATTAAGCTAAAACTTAATTCGAAAGTAACTTTTAGTAAATGTTCGACTTTCACCGTTTCGTCTAAGAACGGTCCAAACAAATAGGAAGCTACCGATGCAAAATCTCGATACACCCTGCCTAATCTTGGATGAGGCTCGCATGATGCGGAACGTCGAACGTCTTCAGGCCCGGGCTGCAAGTCTAGGAGTTGCATTACGTCCGCACCTCAAAACCGCTAAATCCATCGATGTGGCGCGCCACACGTTGCAGGGGTACAGCCGTGCCACCGTCTCCACCGTGAAAGAGGCCGAGATGTTTGCTGCAAGCGGCCTGCAGGATATCGTCTATGCCGTTGGAATATCACCTGACAAGTTACCACGCATCCAACGGTTGCGGGAGGCCGAGCATAACGTAAAGGTGCTCCTTGACAGTGTTCAACAGGCCAACGCATGTGTCGCTCATGGGGTCCCTGCATTTATTGAAATTGACAGTGACGGGCATCGCGGGGGGCTACGACCAGATGACGCGACCTTGGTTGAGATCGGAAAAATCCTCCACGCGAAAGGGTGTCTGGAAGGTGTACTGACCCACGCCGGTGAGAGTTACGGCGCGTCTGAACCTGAAGAACGCGCCAAGTTCGCAGAGATTGAACGAGATGCCGCTGTCTCGGCGGCACGTCACCTGACAAACGCTGGAATTTCATGCCCAACCGTTAGCGTAGGATCCACCCCAACGGCGCATGCAGCTACCAATTTGGACGGTGTCACAGAGCTACGTGCAGGGGTTTATATGTTCTTTGACTTGGTGATGGCCGGGATCAACGCCTGTAAGAAAGACGACATTGCTTTATCGGTGCTGACAACGGTAATCGGGCACCAACCTGATCGTGGCTGGATCATATGCGATGCAGGTTGGATGGCCCTTTCGCGAGATCGCGGAACAGCCACGCAGGACATCGACCAAGGGTATGGTCTAGTTTGTACCTTGGATGGCACGCTTATCCCTGAATTGATGGTAAAATTTGCCAACCAAGAACATGGAACGATTGCTATCCGAGACGGTGCGTCCGCAGAGTTGCCAAGCTTGCCGATTGGTACAAGGCTAAGAATTCTTCCGAACCATGCCTGTGCAACAGCTGCGCAGCATGATCACTACAACGTCTTGTTTTCGGACGGGAAACCAATGGCGAAATGGCCAAGATTTAATGGGTGGTAAGACTATGACAATCAAATTTATCAATGCTCCAGATGCAGCTCCAGCTGGCGGACACTACTCTCACGCGGTCAGTGCAAGTGGGTTCACCTTTGTGTCGGGTATACTTCCAGTCGTTGCTGGGGCGGAAGGTCACGCCATATTGCCGATCGCAAACCAGATGGAGCGTGTTCTGACGAATGCCTTAGCGATCCTGACGGAAGCAGGACATACGCGCGAGCAAGTTGTAAAAACCACGATTTATGTGGTCGACATCGCGAACTGGCCCGAAATTGACAACCTATACGCAGCCTTTTTCGGGTCGCATCGCCCAGCACGAGCCGTCGTTCCTGTCCCGACTTTGCACCATGGATATAGCGTAGAGATGGAGTTGATGTTAGCCGATAACTAATCCGGACTTTAGGGTGGTCTCTAGTCCCAATTCCCAAAAACAGACTTTAGCTGCGGTGCGGAGAAACTGTAGAGGGGGCTTTCTCCTGACGTTCGCGGCTCTTTGTATGAACGGCTACTTCCTCTAACGAGGTACCCAGCCACCTACTGGAAAAATCCATTTGTAATTGGCACCAGTGACATTGATGTCGCCACTTTACGGGTTACTGGCTGCTTGGGGTCTGCAGTCTTCATCGGGGTGTAATTCCGGCCCGGCCATTCTGTCGGCTGGAGGTTTTGTATTGTACAAATCGGCGCTCGAACATCCGCCAAGAAATCAGATAGCAGGTAGGGGAGTCATTATGGAACAACTTGCGAATGATGCTTTGGCAGTCATTTCGCAACTCAATCTCCCCAAAGTACATGTTATCGGGCATTCAATGGGCGCGTGCGCAGCTTGGATTATGGCAGCCAAGAACCCGGCAGTTCTTCGAAGCAGTTAC
>JBDWQI010000117.1:0-77737 GCA_039986635.1 Sulfitobacter sp. | reverse complement strand
CACATGCATGCAGCGGCGCACTTCGAACGCCAAACCAGACTGCGAAGAGAAGCGTGACCCGGATGTGCGATCCCTGCAAAATCAAAAGAAGGAAAATGAGCTTGACCCAGACACCCAATTAGAGAAGCGGAAATTCGCTGCACCTGCACACATCTTACTGCAGATCGGTGAAAGCGGTCATTCAAAACCGTGAAGGCCTTACCAACAATGCTGCGCTATCCAGCAAGGTCAGCTATGCGCAGAATGCGGATTTTGCAAAGTCTGGTAGCGTGCTCCGCCTTGATCGTGGTGCTTACAGATTTCTATGAATGGCTTGATGTTTGTGTATAGTTAGATAAAACGCAAAATCATTCAGAGAGCAAATTTTGCTGAGGGAGTGGATTTTTATGGCATGGCGTCCCGTTTTTGAAAAACACGCAATCGAAAAGGTCCGGGTGATATTTGCGTTTAATGCCGACTTCCGTCCTAAATTTGTTCACCGACTATCCGAATTTTTAGAGCAAAATCGTGTAGTTCTTGGCCTAAATGCAAAGGTCGATCTGAGTGGGCCGGGTCTAGTAATTCAGATCGGCACCAACGGACCGGCTGCACCGCAAAACTCACAGGTTGCTGGTTGGTCTTACCGCCGGACGCTGTCGGACGGTACGATCGTCGAAAATATTAGTCTCGAAAATGGTGTACTTTCTTTCGAGTCATCCCAATATACGAACTGGACGGCTTTCGTTGAGCGGGTCTTGCTGGCCACTGAGGGGATAGTTGCGGAGATGTCCACGTATGATGACATGGTGGCACTCGCTTTAGAGTATTATGATCGTTTCATATACGTCGGCGAACCAAAGAAAGCCGATCCGCTTGAGATTTTTGATCTTGATACTAAGTTAATACCTGCGGAGGCACTTGCAGATGGCAATATGTGGCACATCCACCGTGGGTGGTTTGAAGCGTCAGGTGGTGGTAAACTGCTGGTTAACCAGAATCTAGACGCGCAAGACGGTGAGTTTGACAGGAAACCGGCTCGGAGCATAGCAATAATGACCAAAGTCGAGGCGCGTAACGGTATGCATGAGTTGACCCCGGCAACTGTTTCGGATTCATTGACGGTTATGCATGATCGGTCCAAAGAGGTACTGAAGGATGTGCTTTTGCCTAAGACTGTTGAAATGATAGGTATGTGATGACAATGCAATCAGTATCGACTTCTTATTTTCCAATTGAAAGCTCGCTGTCGAAGCTACGAAAATCCCATTTGCCAGCCGTATTTGTGGCTGTCGCAGGTACTGTTGCAACTGGTGCTGATGCAGAGAGTGTGCACCATAAATCCTTCCTTAATTCCCAAGCCGTAGCGTCTTCTCAAGCGTTAACTTCTGGATTCTCTCAAGATGTCCAGATGACAAGTGCTTCTGAGCCTGAAGTTTCCGGTGGATTTCCTGTGTGGTTGGACGAAAGTTTCGTTCGGATTGAAAAATTGGGTTCCTTACCTGATGGGTGGGCCGGAGATGGGTATGTCGCGGCGCAAGAGACCGCTTCGTTTGACGCTGAACGTCTGTTAGTCAAATTAATCCGCGCTGGTTTAAAAGTTAAACCTGCCATCGGTTTGGACGACGATGGGACGTATTCTTTTCATATAGCTGATGGTAAGCTGATCGCTGATTTAAGCGTCTACGCTGACGGCACGTATTCTTATTTCGCCGAAATTCCTGGTCATGAAGTGTTTTCAGATGAAAGCCCTATTGATGGTGCAATCGATCATGGTTTGGCGGAACTTCTAAAAGTATAATCGAAAATTTGGACGATAGTAACATTATTCCGCCCGATGAAATTACACTGCACAGGATGATTTGGCACCCCGATTGCTACGACGAGGGTGAGCTAACTAGTTCTGGTGCATTCAGAAGCAACGATTTAAAGGGTGACAATTTTGTCAGCGTTGATCGCAGCGACCTTTTTGACATTGAAGTTGTAAAGACGAGAGCGCGTGCTCAGCAAGAGAAAGCAAATGGTGAGACGACTTTCAGAGAAGAGGCTCGCGTCATCGATCTTCATTGTGGTGCGGTACGGGAAATAGAGGACGCACAAAAACTTAAGCCGTTGGCTGTGACCTCCGAGAAGGAGCGGGATAACCCAGCACACTGCGGGATTCGTAATGTCAGCGGGAACACGGGAAAGCCGTATATTAACCGGCTTCGCGCAAAATTGATGGCACTAAGAAGCAACGAATGGAAGATCGATCTTTAGCGGGTACGGTAGCGGGAGCTGTCTAAAAATACTTAAACTAACTGCGCCGCGCTTTTCGTTTCGAGCCTCTGGAGGAGTTTCCCGCTTTCACACTGCCATCCGCGAAAACCACAAGATTGACCGTCCGCTTTGGGCTGACAACAGTCATCCGGTGTGATCGCTCACGCCGGTGGCAGGGCATCTTGCGCAAAAACTGCGCGCTGCATTGCCGCAAGTCCGCTGTGAGCCCACTTCGACTAATGCTGCGCGTTGCACCAATGGCGGCTTTTCATATTCGCTTAACGAAGAGGTGACATCTCAATCTGGCCTGTCCAAAGGGCCGCGCCTGCAATCAGGCTCCATACTGCAAACACAACATCAACGATTGTGATGATCTGTGGCGTTGCAGCGATCGACTCGTCCAGCCCGCCGTACAGTGTACCAATGCCCCAAAGGGCACCAACGCCAACAAAAATGTGCCCGGCAATCAGGATCAAGATTGGAATGACGGTAACAGATGCACCAACAGCGCCAGCAATTTTCAATTGCCCGTCGCGATGAAGGAACGCCATCGACCACAGCAGTAACGCCAACAGGAGCGCAAATGCATAGAGAAGGCTACTACCGGAAACCTCAGAGTTTCCTAGGTCTAGGAGCTCCAATGTCTTTGCCACGGCGGCAAAACCTAGAGCCACAAGTCCGGCTCGGTTTAGTGGCTTACGAATTCCCATCTCGTCTGCGAACCCCCAAGCACCGAAAATTGAAATCCCGAGTGCTAAGAACCTCAGCGGCACCAGTTCGGGGGCGAAGCCTAGCGCCACAGTCGCCACGCTACCCACAATTAAACTTACCGCGCTAACGCGCGCATTCAGAGACGCCATGGCCAAACCCTTCTTATTTTCCGTGAGAATAATTAGCGTACAGCCATAGAAGACATATTGGACAAAATGCCACATACGTCCGATATCAGACGTCATCTCACGATTGGCCAATCTCTATGACTGCACATAATCGGCAAGCCGAGAAAACACGCGCAGCGATTAAATCAGCGTTTGCCGAGCTTGTATTCACTAACAGATACGACGACATCCGAATGATCGACGTGGCCCGAACAGCAAATGTCGGTCGCTCAACACTCTATATGCATTACCCAGACAAAGACGCGATCTTGCTCGATAACATGGCGCCGATGTTGGAAGACCTCGCAGCGGCAACGCAGGGAGAGGATGCATATCCAAAAATCGAAGCTGTCCTGCATCATATTTGGGCTCATAGAGATCGCGGGCGGGTGGTGTTGTTTGGCACAACTGGTCAAAAGCTGGAAAATGCGCTGGCATTAAGAGTTACAGAAAATCTCAAAGGGCATTCGGGGCCGCTGGGTTTACCCTTCCTTTCCAATCCAATCGCCGCAGTTACGTTTACCGTTCTACGAACTTGGCTGAAGGGCGAAGCATCAGGAGCGATCCCAGATATTGCACGCCGCATTTGCTTATCATCGCAAGCGCTTTTAACAGCGTCACGTTAAACGATCATACTCGAAAGCGGGCATTCAGCTAGCCGGTACAAAGGTCGGGAAAGTCCGCGCAGCAGCCATCCGCTCAAACCAAGATACAGCACCCTGCACCAATGTCGGCTTTCGGGACGATGACCGCCCGGTGTCGAAGGGCGGCTTTGGGCCGTGAACGCTATTTCGTAAGGACAGGCAGTTTCAATGCTGACACAATGTGTTTCGATGGAAAGTTTTTAGCATCAATTTCGCAAAAATTACGCAAATTTCGTTTAAGTAATTGATTTTAAAAACATGCCGACGCCCACCGCCCGCACCATTTTCAACTTCACTACCCAAATGACCCCCTAACGCCTTGAATAATAAGGCGGTTTTTGGTGTTCTAGCACCTGTTTTTCGGTGGTATTGCAGGCGCTCTGTGAAGAGCTAGTCTGAGGACTGTTCTGCGTAGGGTTATTTGAACCGATTCCCATATTTTCCAAGGGTTTGCGAGGAGTTGGAGCGAGAGTTCTAGCACCTCGTCAAACTTACCCTTCGGTTGGCTTCGATGCGCCACTTGATCGCGCAATTTCAGCTTATTTCTCTCTATTTCAGCGATCTTGCCCTCGTAGGCACGGATCACAGTTGTGCTTTCAGCGTCCATGGCGCGGGCCAAGAGTGCCTCTACTTGTTTCTCAGCAGCAGTGATTTGCGCCTTTACGGACGCAGACGCCTCCTGCGCTTGTGCCGCGCGCATATCCGTCGAAAGGCCTGTTCCCGTACCGTTGCAGCGCAGCAGTGCAGAAGGCCTATCCACGACACAAGTTATCGCTCCGGATATTGTTCAGGGCATGCTGGATGGGCAATCCCTTAACATGTTCCTCACTTTGACATCTGGTCAAACGCTGAAGTTGTCAGCGCTCCTGAGTGAATTTGTGGTATTGTTCGGTATGATGCAGACATCACCATCACCATCACCATCACCATCAGCGGTTGACGGTGAAGAGTAATCCTCGATGCGTTGTTAATCTTCTTGATCGTTCAGCATTGCAACCAAGCAACGCCGATATGAACCCCCCTTGTTTGCCGGAGACCCAGAAGTAAGGATACTGGGTTATGGGATAGACGAAGAAGCGCGACGAAAACTGGCGCTCTGGCGATACGATTACAACAACGTCAGACCGCATGCGTCGCTGGGAAGTCAAACGCCCGCAAAAGCGTGCCGCAAGCTTGAGCAATTTGAGGGCTCCGCGCCCGGCGCGCTTGCCCAAACCAACGACGACGAATATGAAAACCAGACCCGCAGACTCTTGTTATGAATGAGGGAGCATAAGGGGGCAGGTCAGAATGTATCAGCGTCTGGTTGTCGTTGTGGGGGGAATGGCGGATCGGAGGATCAGTCATGGCAACACCAAACTTACCTGCCATTCGCGCGCGTCGCCCAGCTTGGAAAGCACAGTGCAGCAATGTCCCAAGTGAGGGCCTCGCATCTGTATGAAATAGAACCGTTACTCCTGCGCAGATGCTTCTTGCCAGAACAAATCTGACAAACCGAGGACGCAGGTTTAATGCATCCTGACCTTAGGATATCGCGTGGCATAACTTAATTGACCTACGTCAAATTGTCAGCATTTCAACTGTTTTCATAACGATAAAGCGCGTGATCTCTTAGGGTGGTGCGTGTGAAATGTTTCGCATAACATGACAGATATTAGAAATTTTTTTTGAAGCCTGACTTAGTTTGGAATAATCGATGATTCAATACTTTAAGTTACTGGTAATTATGGCGTTATTAGGTGTCTTTGTTGCTCCCAACCCAACACTTAGCCAGGATGTTTGCAACGGCTTTGGGCCGCAATCACCGCGCGATATATCGAATCCTGACGGTCAAAATCTGCAAGCGTTCAGTTTTGCGCCTCCGGTTTCCAAAATGAACCTTTGCAATATTCACGCTCACACAAACGCTGAGCATAAAGGGCCGGGATATTCGATGCTGGTCGGTGATGGAAAACATGGCGGCTTTAAGTGCAATGATACAGACAAGTTGTCGGCTTCTGAACTCGAGCATCCTGCTGATGGGCAAATTGGCTTCGAAGGCGTCAAACCCGGAGACACCTTTGAGGTGCATTGGGTATATTCCACGTGTGATGTGACGCCGGGCCACTCGCTCAGGGCATGCAGCAATGCGAAATGTCAAAACCCGGAGCTTCGGGTGGAGAGCCAGGTGTTCCTTGTTGTCAATGACCCTGACGCGCTTGATTTTTCGGATTTCGCGTATGGTGGCTTCAAAAAGAATGGGAAGCATCAGGCAAGATCGCTGCCGTCCGAAACAGGTACGCCCGTATTGTACAAAGGTTCAACGACTGGGCCAAGCTATACACAATCGGCGTGCTCTGGTTCTCAGGTGACCTGGAGCGTTCGCCCGAATTGCAGCAAGATTGATATCAACTCGGTCAACAAGTGGGCTAGGGATGGCAATGTATTCAAAGAAAATCATGCCCATGGGATACGAAAACTGGTGACAGCACCAAAACTATTGTCGCCCATCGTTTCAGCGAGCGCTCCGGTCAGCCGCCCGCTCCGCAAAACCGCCGTGAAAATTTCGGGCACCATCTCCGTTTTCGCAGATTCTTGTCATGTTGACGGAGCCGGCAGCCAGCAATCTCATAAATACGGCTCCTGTACAGTAAAGATAAATAATGCCTTTATCGACAAACCCAAATGTACTTTTAGTTCAGTTCACAACGACCGCATAAACGGAAAGGTGATCCCTGCTGCTGACGGCAAAACATGGGATCAGCTCGAGGTCGAAGGGTTTAACATGTGGAATTCGGCAAAGGCTGGCTCATTCGCTGTGCGGTTTGACTGCACCGGCAACCAATTGAAATGACAGGCCACATTTTGAACCAATTGGAAAATGATGTGCAACAAGGTCACCATCTGGAAGGGACTTTATTATGACTTTGAGACTCTGGTTTTGTACCTTTTCTGTCGCCGCATTTTTCGCCCATTCAATTCAGCCTGCGACCGGCCAGACCACCAACACTGGCCAAAACATCTGTGTTGGCTATGGCCCACAGTCACCGCGTGATATTTCGTCCAATACCGGAACAAACCCTCAAATTTTCTCTGAGGCACCCGTTGTTGAAAAGATGAACCTTTGCAACATTCACTACCACAGAAACGCGGTACACAAGGGAGCCGGGTATTCTACCCCATCTGGTGGCAAAAATGGCGGCTACATTTGCGACGGGGCTAACAGCCTGAGCCGCACAGAAATGCGTCCCGTGGATCCTGGACTTGGTCTCATGCCCGGCGAAACGATTGAAACTCATTGGGTTTACACCTCATGTGATGTCGAACCCGGTGCCGACATAGCGAGTTGTATAAATGCAAAATGCGCGAACCCGACCATACGTGTTGAATCTCAGGTCTTTCTGCTCGTTAACGACCCGAATGCCTATAATCTTGTTGACCATGTGGAACCCTACAAGGAAACCGATCTGGAAGTCCCCACGCTGCTTACAAACACTGGCGAACCGGTCGTTTACGCCGGGTCTTTGGCTGGGGAACACTATTTCGAAGCCCAATGTTCTTCCTTTCAGGCAACCTGGAGCGTACGCCCAAAATGCCAAAAACTTGATATCAATTCATTTCACGAATGGGCACGCTTTGCCGACAATACTTTTGCCTTTCACTCGGAGAGAACTGCCGCTCTTGTTACCGCACCCGCTATGCTATCTCAGATTGGTCCCTTGCCCCTCCCGGTGACGACTGTGAGTGGCACAGTTTCAAGTACCAATGGTGTATGCCACGTTGATTCCCCCGCAACGAGCTGGCAATCTGGTGCTGGGCAATGCGCCATTGGATTTGGCAGGAAATTCGTCGCCAAACCAAAATGTACTGTCGTGAGCGATGCAATCAACACGACAATGACGGGCAGTCTTCAAGATCCTAAAGAGACCGATGCCGTAAGAATATGGGGTACCTTGCGGGTGGCTGCCCACAACCGGTTTTCCGGTCATGTGAGGGAGGACTTCAAAGCCAAGTATACCTGCACCGGACCTTTGGCCAAGTAGGGCGATCACGACCAAACGGAGTGTTTGCGTCGCGGGGTGCTTTCGCGTTAAATCCCTTGAGGGACCAAAAGACCCGATGTCAGAGCCGAGATCATGGAAAACCATGGCCGCGTTGACATCCAAAACGGGTAGACGGTGTGTAAACGATGGTAGAGCACGGAATATGGACGCGCGCCGCGCAACGGGCCGCTGGTGTTGTTGTCCTTGCGTTGCAGGTTTGTAGCGCAGAGGCGGCGGATGTCCGCCTGACGGGTATCGACAAAGACAGTGATTTGTATCAGTCGCTCTTAGGTGGCTCTCTTTTGGTTGAGCAATCTTCCGAAGAGGTGAGCGCGTCACCGCAGGAAATTGTGGGCGCGGCACAGGCCGATTATGGGCGATTGCTGGCGGTTCTGTATGACAACGGTTATTTTGGGCCAGTCATCCGCATTACTTTGGACGGTGTGGATGCTGCTGATATTCCACCGGTTCAACCTCCGGGCCGGGTTGAGGTCGCGGTGATTGAGATCGACACAGGCCCCGATTTCAGATTTGGCCGCACCACCATCACACCTCTGGCCCCCGGCACCTCTGTTGATGAAGGGTTTGCCGAAGGGCAAACGGCGCGGTTAAGTACTTTGAAACAGGCTGTTGCTGATGGCATCAGCGGATGGCGCGCGCAAGGTCATGCAAAGGCGGCATTGGCCTCTCAAGACTTGACCGCACAGCACCAACAACAGCTCATTAACGCTGATCTGACCTTGGCGCCGGGACCGCAATTGCGGTTCGGCCAATTGACGGTGACCGGCAATGAAGCCGTTCGCACACAGCGCATTCTGGATATCACCGGATTGCCCGTTGGGCAGACCTTTGACCCCGATGAATTGCGTCTTGCGACCACTCGGTTGCGCCGCACCGGGGCGTTTAGCGCGGTGGCCCTGATCGAAGCAGACCTTATTGGTCCGGATGACACATTGCCGATCACGGCACAGGTAAGCGAAGCCGTGCCGCGCAGGTTTGGTTTTGGCGCTGAACTTGGGTCTCTGGAAGGGCTGACAATCAGCGCCTTTTGGATGCATCGCAATTTATTGGGTGGTGCTGAAAGACTGCGTATTGAAGGAGAGGTCAGAGGCATTGGAGGCAACACTGGCGGTACCGATTACACGCTGTCTGCCCGGTTCGAGCGCCCTGCAACATTTAATGAAGACACCAACTTTTATGCGTTGGCGAGCATTGAACAACTTGACGAGGTCAACTTCTTTTCCCGTCAGATCGACCTTGAAACGGGTATTGAACGGATCGCCAATGAGAACCGGACCTACAGGTTGGGTGTTGGGCTCCGCAGTGCTGAGACCGAAGATGTCTTTGGTGACAACGAATATACGCTGCTGACCTTGCCCCTTGGGGCTGAGCTTGATTATCGCGACAATGCGCTAAACGCCAAGAACGGCTATTACCTGAATGCCAGTGTCACACCGTTTGTGGCGCTTACCGGGTCTGACAATGGTGTGCGTACCTATGTTGATGGCCGGGCCTACAAAACCTTTGGCACCTCCCGGCCTGTAACAGTGGCGCTGCGGGGGCAACTGGGGTCGGTTGTTGGCCCGGAGCTAAGCGAGGCGCCCGCTGATTATCTGTTCTATTCAGGGGGGGGGGGCACGGTACGTGGTCAATCCTATCAATCTTTGGGGGTCGATGTTGGCGGCAATGAGCTTGCAGGTGGACGCAGTTTCGTCGCCCTTTCCGCAGAAGCGCGGGTCGAGGTAACCCAATCCATTGGAATTGTTGGATTTGTTGATGGCGGCTATGTCGGGGCCGAGGAATTTTATGACGGTTCGGGCGAATGGCATTCCGGTGCGGGGCTCGGGTTGCGCTATAACACCAGCATCGGGCCGATACGTGTGGACGTTGCGGTGCCGACATCCGGGCCGGACACGGATGATGATTTTCAAGTATACATTGGCATAGGGCAATCGTTCTGATGCAATATTTAGGTCGCTTACTTACGGTATTTGCCGTCTACCTGTTGTCGATATCGATGGCTTGGGCCCAAGAGGACGACAAGGGGTTTCTGACCCGGGCGCTTCAGGACGCGCTTAGCGGGGCGGGCCGGGCGGTTAACATTGACGGGTTCTCAGGTGCGTTAAGCTCAACCGCGTCTTTCACCCAAATGACAATTGCCGATGACGCGGGCGTCTGGCTGACCCTGCGGGATGTGGCGTTGGTGTGGAACCGTTCGGCTTTATTGCGCGGCAGGTTAGAAGTGGAACGCCTGACCGCGGCGCAATTGGACCTGCCACGTTTACCCAATGCCCAAGAAGACGCTTTGCCCGACGCCGAAGCCAAACCCTTCAGCTTGCCGGATCTGCCGGTCTCCGTTCTCCTTTCTGAATTCGCCATTGATCAAATCAACCTTGGCGCACCGCTGTTGGGGCAGGCCGCGCAACTTTCGCTGCGCGCCTCTGCCCAACTTGATGATACGATCGGCGCTGTTGAACTGAGCGCAGAGCGTACCGATGGCAGCCGCGGTAGTTTTGAGATCAAGGCGGATTTGGCACGCAGCGATGGCGTGCTTGATCTGATGCTTGATCTGAGCGAAGGGCCCGAAGGGATTGCCGCAAGTCTGTTGAACCTCCCCGGACAGCCAGATGTTGACATGTCAGTGCAAGGTAGCGGACCGCTGGATGATTTCGCGGCTGACGTGCGGGTCACAACACTGGGGCAGGAACGTCTAGCCGGTCAGGTCATATTGGGAACCCAGACGCCGCGCCGATCCGGGGCGGCGCCGGACCGGCGTGTTCAGGCGGATATCGGCGGGGATATTACCGCACTTCTGGCTCCCAGATATCGCACGTTCTTTGGAGAGGATGTGCGCCTGACGGCGGATGCTGTGTTGGAAAGCACGGGGGCGATCGAATTACGTGCATTTGCGTTGGAGGCACAGGCCGCAGCGCTTGAGGGTAAGCTGTCCTTGAATGCGGACAAATGGCCGACGTTGATCGATATACGCGGCCATGTCGCCAACCCCGATGGCACGCCGATTTTGTTACCGCTGGGCGGCGCAGGTACCACCGTGCAGGACGTGGTGCTGAACGTGGCATATGACGCTGACAACGGAGATATGGTTGATGCCGCGTTTGACATGGCCGGGCTGCGAACAACTGGCGCAGACGTTGGGCAAGTGACTTTGAATTTGGACGGCACCTTGTCGAACACGACACCAAGCGCGGGAATGTTTGACGGCGATGTGACTTTTGTTGCCGATACTCTCGCGTTGACTGACCCGGCATTGGCTCAGGCCATTGGCACCCGAATTTCGGGCCAAACGCATATCACTTATGCTCAGGGTCAACCGACCAAGATCGATAGGCTTGATCTGTCAGGGGCCGATTACGGCTTGACCGGTGGGGCGGTCATCGAAGGTTTGGAAAGCGGATTTGCGATGGTGTTGGACGCCGCCTTGGACGCCAAAGACCTACGTCGTTTTTCAGGCATTGCCGGGCGTGAAATCGACGGACAAAGCAGTTTGGCGCTGAAAGGCCGCATTGTGCCGCTGAGCGGTCAATTTGATGTTTCCGTCAATGGAGCCACGCAGGATCTTGCTTTTGGCATTGCTCAGGCGGATGCGGTTCTGGCGGGGCGGACCTTGTTAAGCCTGAAAACTCTGCGTGACGAAACCGGGACTTTCCTGCGCGATCTGGTGTTGGAGAATAACGCGCTGAGCTTGACCGGATCAGCCGCGCTGCGCAGTGATGACAGTCAGGTGTCAGCGCTTTTCCATTTGCAGGATGTGGGTCTTGTGGTGCCGCAATATGACGGGCCAATAAGCGCATCGGTGACGGCACTTCAAGATAAAACCGGGTGGTCTATTGATGCGCTCACCGAAGGGCCATTCGGGGCCGCATTGACGGCAAAGGGATTGGCAACCGGGCCAAATGCGGCGATCCAATTCAGCGCGGATGTGCCCGATATGACCGCATTTGCGCCGCAAATTCCCGGAGCTATCGCTGCGACGGGAACATTGCGCCAAACCCCGGATGGATGGCGTGTTGAAACAGACACAACAGGCCCCTATCAATCGAACGCTCGTCTGGTAGGGGTGGTTTCGCCGCGTGTGGACATCACCTTTGATCTTGGCATGCCAGACCTGCAGCCACTGGTCCCGCAGGTGACAGGCCCGCTTGCTGCGTCAGGCCGTTTGCACCAGATCAACAATGGATTTGAGCTCGAGACCCGCGCCTCTGGTCCTTACGGATCACAGATGTCCGTGTCAGGACAGATCAGCCCAACGATGGATGTGCGCTTTGATCTCAGCATGCCAAATGTTGCGCCGTTGGCCCCGGGGATATCGGGGCCGTTTTCTGCTGCGGGGACTGCCAAACAGGCTGATACTGGCATTGCGGTAGTGACCTCTGTACGCGGGCCTTATGCCTCTCAGGGGTCCGTCAAAGGCGTGGTCACCGGACCAAACGCGGATGTGGATTTTACGTTTTCGATGCCCAACCTTGGGGCAATTGTGGAACAGGTCAACGGCCCGTTGAACTTGACGGGACGGGCCGCAAAACAAGGGCAGGCATGGCGCATCGACACGGACGCAAGCGGGCCTTCAGGTACCCAGGCGACGCTGGGCGGTGTTGTGGGCGCAGATGGCAGGCTCAACCTTGATATCAAAGGGGCAGCGCCTTTGGGTCTGAGCCGCCCGTTTCTGGCACCACGTGATCTACAGGGCACGGCGCGGTTTGACTTGACGGTAAATGGCGCGCCAACGCTGTCTTCGGTGTCGGGTCTGGTGCAAACCAGCGGTGCAACCTTTAGCGCGCCAAACCTGAGACTGGCCTTGCAAGGCATCAATGCCGAAGTGCGTCTGGGAGGCAATCGCGCGCAGATCGATATGAGCGGGCAGGGCACCAATGGCGGGGTCTTGCGGGTGGGAGGCGGCGTGACGCTTACCCCATCCTTGCCAGCAGAGCTTCAGATCGGGCTTGAAAATATCGTGCTGATTGATCCACGTCTTTATCGTACTTCGCTCGCAGGGGCGGTCCGGGTGGCAGGGCCATTGAGCGGCGGTGCTCAAATTTCGGGGGCGATCAATGTTGGAGAAACAACAGTGAATGTGCCTTCATCGGGGCTGACTACGATAGGTGATATCCCTGGGATCAACCACATCGGGGCCACGCGGCCTGTTATGGCGACGCGGCGCAAGGCGGGATTGGACTTGGAGGCGAGCGGAGCTGAAAGCTCGGCTGCCAGCGGGCCGGGTTTTGGCTTGGATGTGCAGGTGTCTGCACCCAACCGCATTTTTGTACGGGGCCGCGGGCTTGACGCTGAATTGGGCGGCGGGCTGACGATATCGGGTAGCACAAACCGGATCATCTCTGCCGGACGGTTTGAACTGTTGCGGGGACGATTGAGCATCCTTGCACAGCGGTTCGAGCTTGAAGAGGGTTCAATCCAGTTTGAGGGGGATCTGGTGCCCTACATCCGCTTTGTATCAACCACCGAGACCAACTCTGCGGAGGTGAGCGTGATCGTTGACGGCCCCGCGGATTCGCCAACTGTTAGCTTTGCTTCTGCGCCAGAGGCCCCGCAAGACGAGGTTTTGGCCCAGCTCTTGTTTGGGCGGAGCATTTCAGAAATATCTGCCTTTCAGGCTTTGCAACTGGCCAATGCGGTCGCAACACTGGCTGGGAAACAAGGCATTGGGGTTATCTCAAACTTGCGGGCTGGCTTTGGGCTGGATGATCTGGACGTGACCACCTCAGACAGTGGCGCCACCGCAGTGCGGGCAGGTAAATACATCTCAGAAAACGTCTATACTGATGTGACAGCCGCGTCTGATGGGACGGGTGAAGTGTCACTCAACCTCGACATCACGTCAAACCTAAAGGGCAAGGCAACGCTCGGGTCAGATGGCAACAGCGGGGTCGGTATTTTCTTTGAGAAAGATTACTAGGGACAGGATTATTGGGTCCTGCTCCGAGGCTACAGAACACCGGACCTATTCTCTGAACATCCAATACGTGCTGGTAATCTAAGGTCTTTTGGCTCAGATCACGGGCTATTTCACTGCTTCAAGGGGCAGAGGACGCTGGCTTTACCCTATGCAAAATTACGCTGAATAATATCTGAGTAAATTTGTCAGATTGACTTACCCGACAAGTTCACTCAGAATTAGATCAAGTCAAGCCACCCTGAGTCGTATCTTGGGCAAGCCCGACACAAAATCATGTGAGGACTTCCCAATGCCTAAGCAGAAACAATCCCGAACCTATGCCAGTGACTGCCATTCACCGCGTACAAAACAAAGCTACGCCATGGAATTGTTGACTGCCGCGTCCGAGGCTGAAGTCATGTTGGCAGGGTGGTTGTTTGATCAACGTTCTAACACAGAGCTGTTTCTGTCATGAGTTTTCATTCCACACCGCCAAGCCAGGCGCCCGCCCCAACATTGCCAACATATTCAGCACGCGATCTGACCCAAGACGGTGAGTTGGCGCAGATTGTTCTTGGTGATCAGACTTATATCCTGCGGATCACGCGGGCTGGCAAACTGATTTTGACCAAATGAGTAACGCACAGGGAAAACGCGGCGGAGCACCAGTTGGCTTTATCACCGAACTGGACGGCGTTGAGGCCGCCTCAGTCATCTATTTGCGGCTTTGGTGCGATGGGCCTGACAGTCAAGAGAGTGTCTGGAACGACTTTGCTTCGACCCTTGGATGTACACAGGGTCAAAAGGCGTTGAGAGCCTTTGAGGACCTATGCAGCTTGTGTTCGAAACATGGGCGCAGACCGTTGATGCGTCATTCCGTCAACTGCAAATGTCTTGGTTCGGACGAATCTTGTTTTGCAAATTTCATCGCGACAGCCGCGTCAGGGGATCATGACGATGCAATGATGATCGCCACATTATTGGTCCGGCCTGACTTTGCGCCTTTGATCACAGCGCTTGCAACCGACTTTGGCCTTGCGCTGAAACGCATGAACCTGCGCGCCCCGAAATTAATGGCGGGCAATCAGGCGTCACGTCAATCACCCCCTACTACACTTCACTAACAGGATAAAAAATGAAACACGCGTTCCTCTCTTCCACAGCCCTGCTCGTAGCCTTTGCCACGCCCGCCCTTGCTGTTGATAAAGCTGCGGTGCTTGACACCTATGCTGATATCGCTGCTGCAAAGTATGAGGACAGCCTTACAACCGCACAGAGCTTGCAAGCGGCTGTGAATGCCTTTGTTGCCTCGCCATCTGCTGAAGGTCTTCAATCGGCAAAAGACGCATGGCTGGCTTCCCGCGTGCCCTATCAGCAAACCGAGGTCTATCGATTTGGCAATGCGATTGTGGATGACTGGGAAGGTAAAGTGAATGCATGGCCTTTGGATGAAGGTCTGATTGACTATGTCGATGCGTCTTACGGTGGTCCATCTGACGAAAACGAATTTGCGGTTCTGAATGTCGTGGCCAATGCAAAATTCACCTTGTCTGGCTCCGATATTGACGCAACAGCGATCACACCGACATTGTTGTCTGATACATTGCACGAAGCGGATGGTATCGAGGCAAATGTCGCCACTGGATACCATGCGATCGAATTTTTGCTTTGGGGTCAGGACCTTAATGGTCACGAAGCGGGGGCTGGAAACCGTCCGTGGACGGATTATGCGGCTGGCGATACCTGCACACATGGCAATTGTGACCGGCGTGGGGCCTATCTGACTGCGGCAACTGATTTGCTGGTGTCTGATCTGGAATGGATGTCTGCTCAGTGGGGCGATGGCGGCGCGGCGCGTAACACGTTGACAGAGGATACAAATACCGGCCTTGCAGCTATTCTGACGGGCATGGGGTCATTGTCTTATGGTGAAGTTGCGGGCGAACGGATGCGCCTTGGCGTTATGCTGAACGATCCCGAAGAAGAGCATTCATGCTTTGCCGATAACACTCATAACGATCACTATTACGATGGGCTTGGCGTTCAGAACATTTATCTTGGGGCCTATACACGGATTGATGGCACGGTTGTATCTGGACCATCTTTGTCTGATTTGGTGTCTGAAAAGGACGCCGCTTTGGATGCCGAAATGCAGGGCAAGCTGAGCAGCACAATGAAGTCTTTGGGCCGTATCAAAACAGCAGCAGAAAGCGGCTTTGCCTATGACCAAATGTTGGAGCGAGGCAATGCTGCCGGTGAGGCCTTGGTGATGGGCGGTGTAAATGGCTTTATTGACCAGACCCGCTCGATTGAGCGTGTTGTGTCATCCCTAGGCCTGAACCAGATTGCATTTGAAGGATCAGACAGCCTTGATGATCCAGACGCTGTTTTCCAATAACGTCTATTAATCTTGTTAATCGGGTCCTGCCTGTAAGGTCGATAAGGCGTTGTTTTTAAATGGATAAAGATGCCTGATAATAAGGGAAACTCCCATCACCCTCTTTCATGGATGGTGGGTATGTAACGCACTGAGGCGGGTTCAGGTCCGCCTCAAGGCACCCAAAGGCGCTGGGTGGGGTTCTTAGCTCTACCCCTCTTTGCGGAAATGTGGATCGACACCAAATTTCCCAAAGGCCCAGCCCTAGCTCATAGCCAAATCAGGTATAAGAATGATCACTGTAAAGCTTCGATATCGGGTTGTTCCCGGTTCACTGATGGCTGTCGCTCTGCTGTTTGGCAGTGGCGTTTCAGGCCAAACGCCCGACTGGACGCTCGGCGATCCACATCTCAAGGTCATTCCACGTACACCAGAAGAAGCGGCACGGGTTTCAGCGGTCACAGCGCTGCCAACAGATTTCTCAACCCCACATCGCCTTGAAGGCAAACCCGCCGGCGCTGCCACGGTGCGGGCCATGGCCAACGCAGATGCGTTTTCGCAACCCTCGGGCAATATTTCATTCGAAGATCAGCTGGATTTTCGGGTGGGCAACGGGTTGTTTCGCAAACTCTGGGTGTCCTCGCCATCGTCTACTTTGGCATCTGATGGATTAGGGCCACTTTACAATGCGCGGTCTTGTCAGCGATGCCACATCAAAGATGGCCGGGGACATCCACCCGAAAATGCACAGGACAATGCCATCTCGATGTTCTTGCGGATATCGATCCCCGGACCTGCCAGCGCTGCTGTGGCTGAGATCGAAGGGTATCTCGCTACATTGCCGGACCCCACTTATGGATCGCAGCTACAGGACTTTGCGGTGCAGGGGCATAATTCGGAATACCGTCTTGATATCACCTACAGGGATGAGACCATCACATTGGCAGATGGATCCGAAGTGCAGCTGCGCCACCCGACGTATCAGGCCGCCGACCTTGGATATGGCCCGCTGCATCCACAAGCGATGTTAAGCCCGCGTGTGGCCCAGCAGATGATCGGGCTTGGCCTACTTGAAGCAATTCCAGCCGCCGACATATTGGCAAATGCAGACCCGGACGACACAGACGGAGATGGGATTTCAGGACGTCCCAATGTCGTCTGGTCCCGAGAGTTTGACCAACCGATGCTCGGCCGGTTTGGCCTGAAGGCGGGCAGTCCGACAATCAAGGAACAATCAGCCGCAGCATTTGCGGGCGACATCGGTATTTCCAGTCCGTTATTTCCGGCAGGCGCCGGTGAATGCACCAATAACCAAACAATGTGCCAGCAGGCCATGCATGGTGACAAGGACGGACGCGGCACAGAGATAGACGCCGAAGGATTGGCGCTGGTCACCTTTTACAGCCGCAATCTGGCTGTTCCGGCGCGACCAAAGGCCGATGATCCTCAGGTGTTACGAGGCAAGCGGGTCTTTTATGAAACCGGCTGTGCCTCCTGTCATCAGCCAAGTTTTGTGACCCACCGCCTTGAAGATCAGGCGGAACAGAGCTTTCAACTGATTTGGCCCTATACGGATATGTTGTTGCATGACATGGGACCGGCTCTTGCCGACAATCGGCCCGAAGCGCGTGCAACCGGGCAGGAATGGCGCACGCCGCCGCTTTGGGGGATCGGTTACACCAGGCAGGTAAGCGGGCATACCTATTTCCTGCATGATGGGCGCGCGCGGTCGCTTTTGGAGGCGGTGCTGTGGCATGGCGGCGAAGCACAGGTGTCGCGCGATGCGGTTGTCGAGATGACCACCGAAGACCGTGAAGCGTTGATTGAATTTCTGGAGAGCCTATGAAGCGTTTTGCATTAATCGTTGCCCTGACTGTCGCGCCTCTGGCTGCAATGGCGCAGGGGCCATTGAACCTGATTGAGGATATCGTGGGGGTGCATATCCTGCCCCGATTTGAGACCCTTGCGGATCGCACAGAGGTGTTGGCCGAGGTGGCGGGTGCAGAATGTTCACCGACATCTGCCAGCTTAAGGGCGGCCTACGGGGATGCGTTTGATGCATGGGTGTCAGCCAGCCATCTTCGGTTTGGCCCAACCGAAACCGATGACCGTGCCTTTGCATTGGCCTTTTGGCCTGACAGCCGGGGGGCGACACCACGTGCGCTTAGGGCCCTGTTGTCTGATCAAGATCCCATTGCTAACTCGGCTGAGGCATACAGACAGGTTTCGATCGCGGCGCGTGGGTTTTATGCGATGGAGCTGCTTCTTTTTGAGGAGGACCTGATGCGGGCAGGGCGCGCGCACTATCATTGCCAGCTGATCCAAACAATGGCCGCTGATATTGCGTCAACCTCACAGCAGATTTTCGATCACTGGCGCTTAGAATATGCAGAAAAGATGCAAGACCCACAGCCCGCAGGAACTTACCGCAGTGTGGAGGAGGGGCTGCAAGAGCTGTTCAAATCGCTTTCGACGGGCCTTCAGTTCACGGGGGAAACCCGGCTGGGACGCCCGCTGGGCAGTTATGACAGGCCTCGCCCCAAACGGGCCGAGGCCCACCGGTCCGCGCGCTCGGCTCGTCATGTCATGCTGAGCCTTGTCGCATTGCAGGACCTGTCCGCGCGATTGACGGTTCAGGACAAGGTATTGGCTGCTAAAATTTATGCACGCTTTGAACAGGCATTGACGCGGTTGTCCGACCTTGACGACCCAACATTTGCCGGTGTTGGGAAACCTCAAACGCGGTTCCAAGTTGAAATCGTTCAGCAATCAATCGAAGCTATCCGCACCGTTGTTCGGGCCGAGTTGGGCCCCACACTTGGCGTTGCGGCTGGGTTTAATGCACTGGATGGTGACTGACATGGCATCTAAAAAGCGGACAACACCAAAAACAGGACGGCGACAATTCCTTGGCGGGTTACTTGCGGCGGGGCTGATTCCGCCACCATCCTGGGCTGACGCGGGGTCGCCTGCGTTTCTATCCGCAGCGGCAAAACCGGATGGCAGCTTTGTGCTGTGCGGTATTGCAGCTGATATGCAAATTCGGTTTGAGCTGGCTTTACCTGCGCGGGGTCATGCGGCCGCCGCCCATCCAAGCCGCCCCGAAGCCGTTGCTTTTGCAAGACGCCCCGGCACCTTTGCGGTTGTGATCGATTGTGTAACTGGACGGCAAAAAGCCAGATTGACAACCCCTGAGGGACGTCATTTCTATGGCCATGGTGCCTTTTCTGCTGAAGGGGATCTGCTGTACACAACTGAAAACGATTATGAGGTGGGGCGCGGCAGGATCGGGGTATGGGATGTGCGCAAAGGCTATGCCCGTGTTGATGAATGGGACAGCGGCGGCATTGGTCCGCACGACATCAAACGTCTGCCCGGAGCCGAGACCTTGGTTGTTGCAAATGGTGGGATTGATACACATCCGGATACGGGGCGGACGAAACTGAACATCCCGACAATGGCGCCAAATATCACCTATTTGGACAATGGGACAGTGCTCGACACCAAGGTTTTGCCACGAGGCATGCATAAAAACTCAATCAGGCATCTTGCGGTCAGTCCAAAAGGGCAGGTCGCCTTTGGCATGCAATGGCAGGGAGATGAGCCGCCTACAACGCTGGTTGGGGTCCATCAGCTCGGGGGCGATTTACGGTTTATGAACGCCCCGGCAACGGATCTGCGCGACATGCAAAGCTATGTCGGCAGCATCGCCTTTTCAGCAGATCGCAAGACGATCGCGGTTACCTCTCCGCGCGGCGGTGTATTGCAGTTGTTTGATGCAGAGGCCGGTCATTTGATCCGATCGATGCCATTTGAAGATGTCTGTGGGGTCGCGCCATTGGACAGCAGATTTGTGGCCAGTTCCGGAAATGGGGGCATGTACCAGATATCAGACGAGGCCGGCACCCACCTACAGCAGGTCAACCGGGCATGGGACAATCATTTGATCCCGGTCTAATTGGCAAGGCTGGAGCGAGCTTCCCAATAACAAAGGCCGTCCCGGATGGAACGGCCTTTGCCGATGTTCGGATCGCGTCCTCAGGGCGGGACCGCAGATGCACAATTAACCATTAGCCGCGGTTCATCCGATTTTCGATCAGATCATCAACTACAGAAGGATCGGCCAGCGTTGAGGTGTCGCCCAATGCGCCAAAGTCATCTTCGGCGATCTTGCGCAAAATACGGCGCATGATCTTGCCCGAGCGGGTTTTGGGCAGGCCGGGAGCCCATTGGATCAAGTCGGGGGATGCAATTGGGCCGATTTCGGTGCGGACCCATGTGCGCAACTCCTTGCGCAACTCTTCGGTGGGTTCTTCGCCCCCCATCAGCGTTACATAACAATAGATGCCCTGACCTTTGATGTCATGTGGATATCCCACAACAGCGGCTTCGGCCACCTGCGCATGGGCGACCAAAGCGCTTTCGACCTCAGCGGTGCCCATGCGGTGACCCGAGACATTGATGACGTCATCCACGCGGCCTGTGATCCAGTAATCTCCGTCCGCATCCCTTTTGCAGCCATCCCCGGTAAAATAGTACCCCGGATAATCGGCAAAGTAAGTCTTTTCAAAGCGTTCATGATCACCCCAGACACTGCGCATTTGACCGGGCCAACTGTCCGCGATGCACAACACACCTTCGACAGGGTTGCCGGATAGCTCTTCGGCGGTGGTGGGTTCGAGGATGACCGGTTTTATACCAAAGAACGGTTTCATTGCGGCACCGGGTTTCATTGCATGTGCGCCAGGCAGGGGGGTCATCAGGTGACCGCCGGTTTCGGTCTGCCACCAGGTATCGACAATGGGGCATCGCCCCCCGCCAACAACATCATTGTACCACGCCCATGCTTCGGGGTTGATGGGTTCACCAACGGTACCAAGCAGTTTCAGGCTCGACAAATCGGCCTTTTGTACAAATTCATCACCTTGCCCCATCAATGCGCGGATGGCCGTGGGCGCGGTGTAGAATTGGTTGACCTTGTGTTTTTCGCAGACCTGCCAAAACCGCGATGCGTCCGGGTAGGTTGGTACACCTTCAAACATCAGCGTAGTGGCACCATTGGCCAAGGGACCATAGACAATATAGCTGTGCCCGGTGACCCAGCCGACGTCTGCTGTGCACCAAAAGATGTCACCGTCTTTGTAGTCAAAGGTGATTTCATGCGTCATGGAGGCATAGACCAGATAGCCGCCAGTTGTATGCACCACACCTTTGGGCATGCCAGTTGACCCCGAGGTATAAAGGATGAACAGCGGATCTTCGGCGTCCATAACTTCGGGCGCGCAGGTTTCGGCGGCCTCCGCGGCCAGCGCGTTATAGTCATAATCGCGGCCTGCACTCCAGGGCACATCCCCGCCAGTGCGGCGCACAACAAGACATTTGACGCTGTCAGCACAGGCGGCAAGGGCCTGATCGGCATTGGTTTTTAATGGCGTGGCCTTGCCACCCCGGGGGGCTTCGTCAGCGGTGATAACCACCTTTGCCTCAGACCCATTGACCCGAGCGGCCAGCGCATCAGGAGAGAAGCCTGCAAAAACAATAGAATGGATCGCACCAATACGGGCGCAGGCCAGCATCGCATAGGCAGCTTCGGGGATCATGGGCATATAGATGATCACGCGATCACCTTTGCCAACCCCCATATCCCGCAGGATGTTGGCCATTTTACAGGTGTTTGCATGCACCTCATTATAGGTGATGTGCAGCGCCTCGTCGGTGGGGCTGTCGGGTTCCCAGATGATTGCAGTCTGGTCTCCACGGGTTGCCAGATGACGGTCGATGCAATTGGCCGAGACGTTTAACTGTCCGTCAGCATACCAATTGATATGCACATTCCCAAGCGTGTAATCGACATCCTTTACCTGTGTGAAAGGTTTGATCCAGTCAACGCGGTTGCCCTGTTCGCGCCAAAAGGCATCAGGGTCGTCAATGGAAGCCTGATACATCTCGTCATACCGCGCCGCGTCTACATGGGCATTGGCGGCCAGCTCATCGGAGGGCGGATAGGTTTTTGCAGCGGTGTCAGACATGATCAATTTCTCCCTTGGTCGTCTTTGAGGCCTGAGGGAACGATGTCCGGCGGCCTTTTTCCTCGGGGCAGATCATAACGAGGTGTGAAAGGAAGGAAATACGCAACTGAAATGGCGAGGTTTCGGTGTAAAGGTTTTTCCGAATTCTCATCTGGTTTGTAAATTTCACAACAAATGACAAGGCGCAGGCCCCATAAATCCGATCCGATCGGTGTGAGCATAGACCAAAATGCCCCACGGCTAATTGGCTTTGGTAACGGGGTGCCGCGGTTCAAGATAGGCTTTTTACATAATGCTGAATGAAGGCTTCGGAGAGCCGCGCGGCCAGTGCATCTAGATGCTGATGAACGCGCGACCCGTAAAATAGAGACAGCTATCATAACCTGAACAATGTAGCAGGGCGGTGGGGTAGGTCGGAGGAAAGTTGAGAGAAACCGGGGTTGGCAGCGCGAAAGAGCCACGCTAGCTTAGCGAACAAGCGCAGCGACGAAGGTGCGCAGCAAAGGGAGATATATCAATGACCAAGTTTTTGAGCGGCGCAGCGGTCTGCGCGATCAGTTTTGCATTTGTCAGCCAAGCGGCTGCAACAGAATGGAATGTATCCGTCTGGGGCAAACGCCGGGCATTCACGGAACATGTTGAAAAGATTGCTGAGTTGGTTTCCGAAAAAACCAACGGTGAATTTACCATGAATGTGAGCTATGGCGGCTTGAGCAAGAACCGCGAGAATCTGGATGGTATTTCCATCGGCGCATTCGAAATGGCGCAGTTCTGTGCCGGGTATCACCGCGACAAGAACCGTGTTGTGACTGTGTTGGAACTGCCGTTCCTTGGGGTTGAAAACCTGAAGCAGGAAGTGGCCGTGTCCAAGGCCGTTTATGCACACCCTGCTGCAACCGAAGAAATGGCGCAGTGGAATGCCAAGCTGCTGATGACGTCTCCGATGCCGCAGTACAACCTTGTTGGCACAGGTGATCCGCGCGCGACTTTGGCCGATTTTGAAGGCATGCGGGTGCGCGCGACAGGCGGGTTAGGTCAGGCGTTTGAAGCAGTAGGGGGTGTTCCAACATCCGTGACCGCAACAGAGGCTTATCAGGCGATGGAATCAGGTGTGGTCGATACCGTGGCCTTTGCCCAACACGCACACCTGAGCTTTGGCACGATCAATCAGGCGGACTGGTGGACAGCAAACCTGAACCCCGGCACCGTGAATTGTCCGGTTGTGGTGAACATCGATGCATATGAAAGCCTGTCAGATGACGAACGCAATGCGCTTGATTCATCTGTAGATGAAGCGTTGGATCACTATCTGGCCAACTATGGTGAGCTTTTGGCAAAATGGGACAGTGTGCTGGAAGAAAAAGGCGTCACCAAAGTGGAGATTTCCGATGATGTGATCGCGGAATTCCGGGCCAAAGCGGCTGATCCAATCCGTGACAAGTGGATTGCGGACATGGAAGCACAAGGCCTGCCGGGGCAGGAGCTTTATGATCTGGTGGTCAAGACATTGGCAGACGCCAAAGCCGGCGGTAGCTAAGGCAGGTTGAGGGTGGGCAGCATGCCCCCCTTACGGTGAAAAGGTCAGGGACAGAATGGCAGTTTGTCTTTCTGTCCCTGAACAACACGATGATCTGTGGTGGGCAACATGCCCCCCTTACGTGAACAACAACAAAATTGCGGGCATCTGGCCTGCTGATCTTCGGGGGGAGAGCGCACATGGCTGGATCAGCCGCCGTGCTGGAAGATTCCAGCATACTTAGCAAGTTGGACCGGATGTTGCTGCCCTTAGAACGCTTTTGTGCGCTTCTGTCTGGCATCGCGATTTTTTCCTTGATGTTTCTTGCGGCGTATTCGGTGACAGGGCGCAAATTCTTTGCCTCGCCGCTGATGGGCTATGTGGATTACATCGAAGCAGCCATGCCGATCATCGCCATTATGGGGGTGTCTTTTGTTCAGCGCGATGGCACCCATATCCGTATGGACATGTTGGTTTCTGCACTGAAAGGCCGGGTGTTGTGGTTCTTTGAACTGGTTTCGGTTCTGATGATCCTGATCTTGATTCTTGCCTTGACTTGGGGGGCGTGGGAACATTTTGACCGCTCCTTTGATTGCGCACGTCCCCTGTGTAGCCGCGACAGTTCGATTGACATTGGCATTCCGATCTGGCCCAGCAAGTTGGTGGTGCCCATCGCCTTTGCCGTCCTGGTATTGCGGCTGTTACTACAGGCTTGGGGATATGGGCGCGCTTTGGTCTTGGGGTTGGAAAACCCGGTTGCGGTGCCGCTGACCCTGTCTGTCGCAGAGCAGGCCCGGATTGAGGCCGATGCGCTTGAGGGGGCCGATTGATGGAACCTATTGAGATTGGACTTTGGGTCTCTGGCGGAATGCTGGTGATGGTGCTGCTGGGCATGCGGGTGGCATTTGCTGCGGGTATGGCCGGGTTTGTCGGATTGGTCTGGCTGAGGTGGAACGGCTTTGACTATGACCCAGAACGATTTTGGAAAGCCGTTGAAATCAGCGTCAAGATCGCGGGTTTGACGCCCCACTCAAAGGTCAGCGCTCAGGTTTTGTCGCTGATCCCGGTGTTTATCATGATTGGTTATCTGGCCTATTATGCCAAGCTGACCTCGGCTCTTTTTGAGGCATGCAAACGATGGTTTGCCTGGGTGCCGGGGGGGCTTGCGGTCTCAACCGTATTTGCCACGGCTGGTTTTGCTGCGGTCTCTGGTGCTTCGGTGGCGACAGCGGCGGTATTTGCACGCATTGCTATCCCTGAAATGTTAAAGGTCGGATATAACAAGCAATTTGCAGCCGGTGTTGTGGCGGCTGGTGGCACATTGGCCTCCCTGATCCCGCCCTCTGCCATTCTGGTGATCTATGCGATCATCGTAGAGCAGGATGTCGGCAAGCTGTTGTTGGCAGGGTTTATTCCCGGTGCATTTTCTGCGGTTGTTTATGCGGCTCTTATCATTGGGATTGCGGTCATTTTCAAATCCGTTGGTCCTCCCGTGACGGGGTTCAGCTGGCGCGAGCGCTTTCAGTCGCTACCGCCTGCTTTGCCCATTGTGCTGGTGGTCGTGATCATCATCTTTTTTGTCTACAACCCGTTTGGTGATGCATGGGGCACACCAACCGAAGGTGGGGCAGTTGGCGCTTTCATCGTCTTTCTGATGGCGCTCTGGAAGGGCATGCGTTGGGGGCAACTCAAAGAAGCGTTGCTGGATACGGCCAAGTTAACGGTAATGATCTTTACCATCATCTGGGGCGTGCTGATCTATGTGCGGTTTCTTGGTTTTGCAGAACTGCCTGATGCCTTTGCGGCTTGGATCACATCTTTGGACATGAAGCCGATTGTGATCCTGATTTGTATCCTGCTGGCCTATGCGGTGCTGGGCATGTTTATGGACGCCATTGGTATGTTGTTGCTGACATTGCCGGTTGTTTATCCAGCGGTCATGGCGTTGAACGGGGGGGATACTGTTGCCGCAGCGGACAGCGCCTTTGGCATGTCAGGGCCGATGTGTGCGATCTGGTTCGGTATTTTGGTGGTCAAAATGGCAGAGTTTTGTCTCATCACTCCCCCAATTGGGCTCAATTGTTTTGTTGTCGCGGGCGTGCGTGACGATTTGACAGTGCAGGATGTGTTTCGCGGGGTTATGCCGTTTTTCGTCGCGGATGCGGTGACAATTGCGCTGCTGGTGGCCTTTCCGGGGATCGTTCTTTGGTTGCCTTCTCTTGCGAGCTAGGACTTGGCGTTGCAGCCGCGGTGTGATCAACGCCGCGGCCTAGTACTCTCCCACTTCCGCTATGATCCAAGCCATCAAAAGTCGCCCCCTGAAAACCAATACATTGGTCGAGATACACAAGGGCAGGGCGGTTTCAGGGTACCGAAGATGTCAGTCTAACTAACCTGTGTCACGGGCAGCGCATCATTGTCCTTGTCAAACTGCGCGATCCATTTGCGCACTGAGAAACAGTCAAAATAGATTGACAGGATCGACGGCAAGACAAGAACGACCAAAACCATCGAAGCCAGCAATCCAAATGCAACCGACACCACCAGCGGCACAAGTGTTTGAACCTGTGGGCTTGTGTCAAAGATGATGGGTAGAAGCCCGACAAATGTTGTCATGCTCGACAACAGGATGGGCCGAAACCTGTCACGCACAGCATTTAAAGACGCAGCAACGTAGTCGTCCCCTTCTAGATGGGACTGGAAAAAGTTCAAAAACAGGATCGCGTTGTTCACCACGATCCCGGCCAGAGAGGCAAAGCCGATCAGGCTGGGCATCGACATATCCAAACCAAGCACCCAATGACCAAGGATCGTCCCGATCAGCGCAAAGGGAATAGACACCATAACAATCACCGGCAAGCTGTAGGACCGGAACTGAAACGCCAACACCATGTAAACGCCCATCAATCCAAGCCCAAGTGCCGTGACCGTCGAAGACTGCGACTTTTGCTGCTCTTCTGTCGCGCCGCCGATCTTGATTTGCACCCCAGGAAATTCCGACGCCAATTTTGGTGCGATTTCGTTCAGGACCACGGCAGAGATGGCGGATGACGTTGTTGCATCGCGGTCAATCTGTCCTTGCACGCGCGCCACTGCCAGCCCGTTTTTGCGATTGATCGTGGGATAGCTGGCCGCGATTGTCAGGTCTGCAACCGTCGCGAGGCTGGTCTGGGAACCGTTTGCAAGGATGATTGGGAACCGTTCCAGCTCGGTTAGGCTGGCAACCGTATCCGCCAATTGAACGCGGACGGTACGGTCACTTGAGCCGTGCTGAAAGCTGTCCGTTTCTGACCCTTGGAAAGCTGAGCGCAATTGGCCCGAAATGGACTGCGGCGTCAAACCGGACGAAAAACCAAATGAATTCAACGCAATCTGCGCTTCTAGCCGCCCGCCATAAAAGTCCTGATAGGCTTCGCTCACATCGTCCCTAGCCAGCAGTTCAGTTGTCAAGCGCTCCGCAGCCCCCTCAAGCTCATCCAAATCACGCCCCAAAAGTTCGATGTCCACGTCCGAGCCACCGGGGCCAGCTTCGTTCTGGGCAAAACTGATCTGCACCACGTCAGGCAATGGGCCCGCCGCCGCGCGCCATGCAGCAAGAACCGTATCGGCTGAGACGTTGCGCAAGGCGCTGTCCAATAATTCAACAGTGATTGTGGCTGTCTGTGATCCGTTGTCGTTCACATTGGTATTGACGGCATATTGCACCAATACCTGTTCGACCAAAGGCGCAGCGTCGGTCGTGTGCAGGGTCAGCTCTGCATCCACTGCCTCGAGGCCCGCGACCAGTTGGGTGACTGTTGCAACAGTGCGTTCGCGCGAAATACCGGATGTCAGTGCAACGCGCGTGACCAGCGTGTCGCCTTCTGATGCAGGAAAGCCAATGACCTTGATCGACCCCGAAGCAATCAGTCCAATCGACAAGATCAAGATAGCCACAACAGATCCAACCGTCAGATAACGTACATGAACAAGGGCTGTGGCGATGGGTAGAACTATGCGTTCTTTCACCGCGTCTAAACACCGTTCGGCGATGCGGGGTTTGGATCGAGACGTGTTGGCGGTGTGTTTGAGGTGGTGGGGCAGGATCAGGAACCCCTCAAGCAGCGACACGGACAGGGTGATCAGCAGTACCATCGGAATGAACTTCAACACTTGGCCCAGTTCACCTGAGATGAACATCAGCGGGCCAAACACACATGCGGTGGTTAGAAACGATGCCGCAACACCCGGCAAAACCTCCATGGTGCCTTTGGCCGCCGCCTCAAGTGGGGGAGCCTTGCGTCGCCATTTGTCGATGTTTTCGGCGATGACGATACTGTCGTCCATGATCAGACCAACGGCCATCAAAAGGGCGATGAGGGTAATCATGTTGATGGTAATTCCCAGCATGCTCATGACAAACAGGCTGCCCAGAAACGACACCGGAAGCGCGACCGAAATCCACAACGCTTCGCGCAGCGAAAAGAACAGCCACATCGTGGCAAAGACGAGGAGCAACCCAAGCGCAATATTTTCAACAATCAACGCGATACGCTGTTCAACAAGTTCGGAAAAGTTGCTGATGACGGTAATGTCAAAAGGCGCGGGATAAGCGGCGCGTTCTGCCTCTAACAAAGCATCGACACGTTCGAACAAGCGAATGCTGTCTTCGTCGGAAGACTTGGAGATCGAAATGATCGCCGTCTGTGCCCCATCGATAAAGCTTTGGGTGTTTTCGTCGCTGTCGACCAACGTCACGGTGGCCACGTCAGACAGACGGACAACGGCCCCGTCAGGGTTTTCAATCACGATCAGATCTTCGAGATCAGCGATTGTGCGCGTTGCACCGGCATAGCGCAGGACAAGATCTCCGTCGCTGAGTGAAGCACTGCCCAAGGGTTGCTGAAAGGACCGGGCTTCTATGACGCTGACAAGATCGTTGCTCGACAGACCAAAACGGCGCAGGGCCTGTTGGTCAAAACTGACTTTCAATTCGCGATCCGTGATGCCCGATACCGTGGCTTCAGCCACGCCGTCCAGCGCCAAAAGGCGGTCCGAAAGATCGTCTGCGTAAGACACCAGCCCATCTTTGCCCGTTATCCCCGAAATCGCAGCCAAAGCTACCAGATCAGACCGGTTGGCAACTTCAACTGCAGGTGCCTCGGCATCATCAGGGAAATCGCTGACGCCTGACACAGCCGAAGACACATCGTTGAAAAACTGAATTAATTCGCCGTGCTCTTCCAGCTCGGCTGTGGCAGTTGCGCGCCCTTCGACAGACAGACAGGACAGTTCCTCAAGGCCGCTCACACCTGTCAGCGCACTTTCGATTGGACCACAGATTTCTTCGTCTACATCGCGCGCCGATGCACCGGGGTAAGACACAGAAACCGTAACACTGTCGGCTGTAAATGCCGGGAAGGTCTCACGCTCGATCTCCGAAACAACAGAGGCGCCAAGCATGACGATCAGCACCATTAACAGGTTCGCGGCAACGGGATGCCGGACAAAATAATTGATCATTGATCCGTCTCTTCAACAGGGATGATCTCAAGCGCCAAACCGGGCACAGAAGGTCTGGGCGTAGACAAAAGAACACGGTCCCCGTCTTTAAGCCCGTCGTTGATAATGACGCGGTCACCTGCGACAGCTCCGACTGTTACCCGGGTCAAATCCAACGTGTCATCCGCACTTGCGGTATAGACAAAGGGCTGCCCTGAATCGTCTTGTTGCAAAATCGCGCGCGGTACCGAAATCATGCCATCCTCTGGTTTGGCCTCAAGAACAACCGATACAAAGCTGCCAAATTGCAACGGCGGCGTCCTTTTTTGAGGCTTGCTGACAAGTGGGTCCTTCACGCGCACAGCGATCCCAAGCGTTCCTGTCTCGTCATCAATAGACCCACGAAACCGCTGCGTTTCAGCCGGATAACGCGCAATGTTGCCCGCAAAGCTCAGCTCGACAAAAGCCTCTACATTGCCCTGTTCCAAATATTCGATCACGCGGGTCGCATCGACTTCGTCAACCTCATCCAAGTGGGAGCCCACGGCGGCACGCATGAGACTGCCGAAAGATTGCGGCTGAAACGCGCCAATAACCTCGGCCACGTCAATACTATCCAACGTCAGCAATGTGTCACCAATACGCACAAATTGACCGGTCTCAATCGCTTCTTCTGATACTCGGCCACGGAATGGCGCGGTGATTGTGGTGTTGGCCAACCCACGCTGCGCTTCTGCCAGCTCCGCTTGCCGAACGGCCAATGTGGCCTCGGCTGAGGCGCGTTGGGCCGGATAAAGTGCCAGAGTGTTCTGTAAACCGATGAGTGTATTTTCCTCGGTCAACAGTGACTTGCGTTGCGTGTCCAAGGAGGCTGTGGTCACTGTTCCGTTTTGGGACAGGGTTTGGACGCGGTCAAATTCTGCCTGTGCGACTTCAAAAACCCGCTGTTCGATTTCGAGAAGGTTGCGCGTGTTTTCTTCTTGCTGTGCAAGCTCAGCCAAAGCCGCTTGAGCAGCCGTGATGTTGGCTTCGGTTTTGGCGATCTCAAGCTCATAATCGGTCGGGTCGATCTGGATCAAAACATCGCCCGCTTCGACCACCGTGCCAACCGCCATACCCGACAGAACCTGCTGTGCACGTCCTTCGACCTGGCTGACAGCGCCCCAACTTTGAACCGCCTCAACCCGGCCGTAGCCTGTGGCCGACAAGACCAAGGGTTCTTGCGCCACGGTCATAACCCGCACGGCCAATTTGCTCTGTTCTTGAGGCACAGGGATCGTGTCTTGCGGCTGCGTCATCCAAATGAAGCCCCAAATGCCAAGTGCAATAGGCGGTACAATCAGGAGAGTTTTGTAATTTATGAACCGATTCCATTTTTTGGCTGACTAAATGTGTGGAAACAGCCTGAAAGGATGAGACGTTTATTTGAACGCGGATAGAGATGAAACGGTCATTTGATGCCGATCCATTCGTTTGCGGGAGCCGCACCGATGATACGGCACAAGCTCCCGCACCCGATCACTTGGAGTAGTCTTTGATGACCCATTGTTTGAAGCTTGGGTCCAAGGTGTCGCAGGCAGCTGGAATAAGATCGCGCGACTGGTAGGGACCGGCATCGTCGATTGTTGGCGCAACCGTAACGCATTGCGTTGAGTCTGAGGCCAAATGTATCTCCATGCTTTCTGCATCATAGGCAAAGCGTTGAGCCGGATCGGTGTCGTCGCAGGTAATGAGGACGAAAGGGTTCACCGCATTTTCGGGATCATTATAGGCCATGCATAAGCCTTTATAAGTGGCCGATTCGATCATTCCGGTGTCTGGCGCAAAAGAGAAAAGCACGTCGTCCCCATTGGGCTTGCAGGAATGCGCCTGAAGCTGATCGGACAATTCCCGTCCTTCGGTGTCGAAACACCAGCCAAGCTTGGCTTCTTCATCAAGGTTGTCTGCAAGGTGGATCACTGGCTCTACCGTTTGGATAACAGGGGCTTTGGCAAACGAAGCCTGTGGCATGATCACACTGAATGAGGCGGCTGCCAGCGCGGTGTAAAGTGCATCTTTGTGCGTCATGATGGTCTTCCTTGTTTGGGGGTGGTTAAAGAGGTTTCAATAAGAAACCAGCGGATATGACGGGGTGGAGGTAGGTCGACATTACCTGCTGCCCCCAATCGCTCAACCATTGAACTCAAGCTGAAAAGCGCGAATTCGCGCTGCATTGACACCTTGATCGCTGCGCCCGACTCTGGAAACACTCCGCATGTCAACGCGGCTTCCCTCATTTTGGGGTGTCACGACCACAACGACGTCATCTGCAAAATAGAACACCGAAGTGCGCGCCGTTGCCTCAAAACGCAGAGTGTCTTCGTCTGAGGCCACGATGTCCCAGCCCATGCTCTGTGCGATGTCCAATGCACGATGATAGGCAACATCTGTGGTCAGATCGGTTTCGAGCGGCGCGATATCAGGATAGGCGGCCGCTTGGGCTGCCGCCAGCTCAGGCCCGCCATATTCGAGAGGATTACGCGCACCGGGGCGGCTTTCATCCAAAACAAGAAAGGCCGGTGGATTTTCTGTATCGGTGGATATGTTGTGGATCGGTGCCGCGCGCGGCTTTGGGTTCAGCGTGCTGGTGATCGAAGGAATCAAACAGGCCACCCCAAAGATCATGATAGCGCCACCCAGAATGGCCTTGATTTTGTCCTTGCGGATCAAGTGGATGACCAGTGCCAAAAAGCCTATACCAGCAACAACCAAACCCGATGGCGTGAAGTAATTTCGATAAAAACCGAACCCCTTTATTGGCTCCCATAATCCAAAGCGCGCGCCGAAAAACATCAGGCTCATACCTATTGCTGCAATGATTGCTACCAGAATAGCGATCGTTCCTGCGTGTTTCATGTTCTTTCCAACCTTGGCTTGCGTGTTCTGATTTTGCTTGTTATGCAATATTTTCAGACTGTGCAAGGAAGAATTAAGTGACATCTCCGCTGAGGCAAAAAAGACGGCTGGAAACGGCTCGCGAAATTCAGAAAGCGACTCTGGAATTGGCTATGAAGGACCGTCTCGAAGACATAACGACAGAGGAAATCGCGCTTGCGGCTGGCGTCAGTACGAGGACCTTTTTCAACTATTATCCCAACAAAGAAGCCGCAGCGATCGGGCTGCCGCCGCCCTTTTCACAAGAAGACAAGGAGGCATTGCAGCATGGGTCTGGGGCATTGTCTGCTGATATCAAACAGTTTCTCGACAAGCACATGGAGGTATTAGCGCGGGATGAAGCCATCTTACGGATCGTGGGGAGCATCCTGCGTTCAAATGAGAAAGCGCGCGGCATTTTGGCTGGTTTCCTTGCAGGAGAACGCGAAAGCCTTACAGATGCTCTGAGCTATCGTGTGGAGGACCCTCAATCCGCAGCCACGCTGGCAAGCCACGCAACAGATGCAATCGGCAGAGCCATTCATCTTTGGGAACAAGAAGAAAACCTGCCACTTGCCGCCGCGCTGGATATTGTCTGGCAAGGTTTGATCGATGCGTCGCGGCTGCTTCTTTTGCCTGCTGACTAGCGGTCCCAAAAGGGGCGCGTTGTCGGTTTGATTGCTCAATCACATCAGTTGCGCCAAAGCGGCATTTCGGCGAGTTCATGCGCGGCTGCCAAAACACCGGTCTGATGGCGCCCCCTTGCGCAACATCTTGATCCTGTCGCCGACATTGATCATGAATGAACAGCAGATCGATAAAACCGAAGCAATTCAGCGCGAAAGCTCTATTGAGGTGCAGGGCGCATCTTAAGCGCTCTCCCTTGATGCCGCGATAGCGAAAGTGAAGAAATGACGCATGAAGTAACCGATGTGCTGGTGATTGGCGCGGGCCAAGCGGGGATCGCAGCCAGCGAACACCTGACACAGAAGGGCATCAAACACATCGTTCTGGAACGGGGCCGCATTGCAGAGCGGTGGCGCTCTGAACGGTGGGATTCTTTGGTGGCGAATGGCCCTGCGTGGCACGACCGTTTCCCAAGCATGGAATTTACAAACTATTCACCTGATGCCTTTGTGCCAAAAGAGCACGTCGCGGATTATTTCGTAGACTATACCAAGCATTTCAAAATGCCGATCCGTGAAGGCGTGACAGTCTCTGATCTGCGCCACAAACCAGCGGGTGCTGGATTTGTTGCCACGACGTCTAAAGGGGCTATTGAGGCGCGTTATGTTGTCTCAGCAACGGGTGCGTTTCAGCGGCCTGTATACCCCAAGATCGTGCCAGAAACTGATGGTCTGACCCAGATGCATTCCACCGGGTATCGCAACCCACAGGATTTGCCGGACGGCAATGTCTTGGTTGTTGGGGCGGGGTCATCGGGCACGCAAATCGCAACAGAGATCATGAAATCGGGCCGAAGGACATTCCTGTCTGTAGGCTCGCATGACCGCCCACCGCGGCGCTATCGTGGCCGCGATTTTGTTTGGTGGCTGGGCGTTTTGAACCTTTGGGACATTGAGGCCGACGCGACATCGACCCACACCACAATTGCGGTGTCCGGTGCGGATGGCGGCGAAACTGTTGATTTCCGCAGGTTGGCCGAACAGGGCATGACTTTGTTAGGATTGACCGAAACCTTCGAAAACGGCGCTTTGTCCTTTGCAGATAATCTGGTTGAGAACGTGCGAGAAGGGGATGCGAACTATCTTGCGACGCTTGATCTTGCGGATGCTTATGTCGAACGCAATGGTATTGAATTACCAGCCGACCCGGACGCGCGGATCATTCCAGAAGACCCTGCCTGCATGACCACTCCTATCCGCGCGCTTGATCTGCGGGCCGAAGGGATCACAACGATCATCTGGGCCACGGGGTTTGATACGGATTATGGTTGGCTCAATGTTGATGCGGCACTCACATCCAAGGGCAAACCGTCCCACACGCGCGGTGTGTCAACGGAACCAGGGATCTACTTCCTCGGCCTTCCTTGGCAGTCGCGCCGCGGTTCGTCGTTCATTTGGGGCGTTTGGCACGATGCCAAATTTGTAGCAGACCACATCATGAAACAAGAAGGCTATCTCGCCTATGAAGGCTCTGCTGAGCCCATCATCAATGGCGCTTAAGGACATCCCAATGACCCACACACGTATCCGCAAATTCAATACGTCCGAAACCTACCCCGAACAGAACCTTGATAACGATCTGTGCCAAGCGGTTGTCGCGCGCGGCACCACGGTGTTTTTGCGCGGCCAATGCCCGCAAGATTTGGACACAGCCGTTGATCTGGGCAGTGATGACCCGGTCGATCAAACCCACAAGGTTATGCAAAACATAGTGCAACTGATCAGCGAAGCAGGCGGCAAGATGGAGCATATGTGCAAAGTTGTCGTCTACATTACCGATATGGCAAACCGCGAAGCCGTCTATCGCACCATGGGGGAATACATCAAAGGTATCCATCCGGTCTCTACCGGCATTTGTGTCGTCGCTTTGGCCCGGCCCAATTGGTTGGTTGAAATCGACGCCACATTTGTGATCCCAGAGTAGGCCTTGATATGACGTTTTCCATTGTAGCGCGCTGTTCTGAGACGGGGATGTTTGGCATGGCGATATCCTCCTCCTCGCCCGCTGTTGCTGCCCGCTGCGCCTTTGCCAAAGCTGGTGTTGGCGCTGTTGCGACCCAAAACATCACCAACCCCGCGCTTGGCCCGATTGTCCTGTCTGAACTGGCGTTAGGCAAAACCGCCCAAGACGCTTTGGACGTTGCCATCGCAGGTGAAGATCACGCTGATTACCGTCAGGTTCTGGCCATTGATACCTCTGGTCAAACCGCCATCCATTCCGGCAGTAATGCGCTCGGCATTTGGACATCGGCGCAGGGCAACAACTGCGCGGCTGGCGGTAACCTTTTGGCCAATGACACCATCCCCGCTGCTCTTGTCTCAGGCTTTGAACAGGCAACTGGCACCTTAGGAGATCGCTTGATCGCTGCCATGCAGGCTGGTTTGGCCGCCGGTGGCGAAGCGGGCCCCGTTCATTCTGCGGGCCTGTTGATCGTGGACAAGCAAGACTGGCCCTATGCTGAGTTACGCTGTGATTGGTCCGAGGACTGCCCCATCGCAAATATCGCTACGGCATGGTCCCTCTATAAGCCTCAGGCCGATGATTATGTCACCCGTGCCCTCAATCCAACAGATGCGCCCTCATACGGCGTGCCCGGCGACGAATAAAAGGGATAAACATGTTGCGTTTTACGGATCAAAGGACCAAGGCGGCAGATGCCGCCCCTGTCAAAGAAGAGACCTTTGGCGAGGTCAGGCAATCAGGGTTCGAGCGTAATCTATTCGTCCATTCCTTTGACAAATACACCGCCTTGCAAACCGTTTGGATTAAAGACTAACCCATGATGCCCCGCACCCCTGACATCGATGCTGTCATCACAATTTTGACCCGCCTTGTTGGTTTTAGGACCATCACGGATGGGCCGAACTTAGATATGATCGATTGGGTTCAAGGCTTTCTGGATGACGCTGGGTTTGCCGTGACGCATATCCCATCTCCTTGTGGCACAAAGGCCGGGCTATTGGCGAAATACGGCACTGGAGATGGCGGTGTCTTATACGCTGCGCACAGTGATGTTGTGCCGGTTGCTGGTCAAAATTGGTCAGATGACCCGTTCAAATTGCGTCAAGACGGCGATCGATTGATTGGCCGTGGGGCCACAGATATGAAGGGTTTCCTCGCCTGTGTTTTGGCTCACGCACAACAACTGAACACATCGCCACCGGATCGCCCGTTTATGATTGCCTTGTCGTGGGACGAAGAAATTGGCTGCCGGGGCATCCCCCATATGATTGATCACGTGATCCCAACCCTTGGGCGGCCTGATCTGGTCATCGTAGGCGAACCGACAGACATGCACTTATGCATCGGCCACAAAGGCAAAGCGGCCTATAAGGCGATCTGCACCGGCGAAGCTGGCCATTCTGCGTTGGCGCCGCAGTTCAAAAACGCGTTGCATGATGCGGCCAAGGTCATCACCGCCTTGCAAGATGTGCAGGCGGAAGTTGCCTCGCAAGGCCCGCGCGATGATGCATACGAGATCGCCTATTCCACCCTTCACGCTGGAAAGATGACGGGGGGAGTCGCGCTGAACATCGTGCCCCAACACGCCGAGATCGATTTCGAAATTCGGTTTTTGGCGGCAGATGATCCCGATCAAATCTTGGCCCAAATCGCAGCCAAAGCCCCCAGAGGCGTCCGCCTCGAAAAACAAAATGCTTATCCGGGCTTTTCGGCAGACCCATCTCGTGAACACTGCAAACACGTCGCCCAATTTTTGGAGGTTAAGACGCCAATGAAAGTAACCTTCGGAACAGAGGCCGGGTTTTTCGCAGCGCTAGGTTTGGATACCGTTGTTTGCGGACCCGGTTCGATGACCGAGGACGGACACCAACCCGACGAAGGCGTGGCGATGGAACAACTTGGTAAATGCGCGCAATTCATCCAAGGGCTTTCCAATGAATGAGATCTGTAACGCCTGAGGTCGGGTCACTGCATCAATTGAAAATGACTGCGCCGGGTTTTGATACCAAGGGACGTGAAGGCTGTCTCTAGGGCCTGATCGGGGGGGGTTGCCTCATAGGGGAGGTGAATTTTCGCGCCGGTTTTAAAGACCAGCGTGACCTTAACCGAAAAGTCCAGCCGCGTATTCATCTGAACATGATCAATGTCATCCAAAGACACATCAGCGCGGCGCTTGCCGGAGAACCAGCTGAGGGTTGTGTCGGTCAGGGACAGCCCGCTGGGGCGATCGGTGATCAGGTCCCAACAGGCGGGCAGTGTAAAGAGCCCGAGAAAGAGGACAATCCAAAAGCTCGCCTCAAGGCCCAGCCATAAGCCAAGCAGCGCGAACCAGATCAGAGCGACCACAGCCAAAGTTCGGCGGCTGCGGCCCTGTGCGTGGTGGGTTAGCTGGACGTTCACCGCCCGCCGGTCACGTTGAGCGTGGAGCCGGTGACATATGACGCCTCGTCTGACATTAGCCACAGCACGGCATTTGCAACTTCTTCGGCGGAACCGGTACGCTGCATTGGCACCATGGAGGCAAGGCGGGCGGCGCGGTCGGGATCGCCGCCTTTGGCGTGGATTTCAGTGTCGATCAGGCCCGGCGCAATGCCCATGACCCGGATACCATTGCCTGCAACTTCATCCGAGAGGCCTTTGGTAAAGATGTCCATTGCGGCTTTGGTGGCGGCATAATCAACGTATTGGTTGGCCGATCCCAATCGGGCAGCCGCAGAGGTTATGTTGACGATCACTCCACTTTGTTGAGCTTCCATGCGGCGCACAGCACCTTGGGCCACCGTGATCGCACCAATCACGTTGATGTCAAACATGCGCCGCAACCGGTCATGGGACATGTCTGTGACGCGGGCGGCCATATCGACAATGCCAGCGTTATTGATCAGCGCATCAAGACGACCATGGGTTGCGTCGATCTGTTCATACATCGCGCCAACTGCGACCGGATCTGCGACATCAAGCTGAAGCACAAGGCATTGCGCGCCTGCCTCATTGGCCGCTGCCGCGACCGTTTCGGCGCCTGTGGGGTCTGTGTTATATGTGAGGACAAGGTCATAACCACGGGTGGCAGCGGCGCGGGCGCAAGCGGCACCGATACCGGCGGAGGCACCGGTGATAAGACAAATGGGACGCATGGGTCAGGCTCCTTTGATACGGGTGAGCATTTCGGTGGTATCGCGGCTGAGGTCGGGGGTGTTTAGAATGCGCTCCACCTGGGCCAGCATTTTGGACTGGCGGTCGCTGTCATAGCGCTTCCAGGTCTGGAAGGCGGCGCACATCCGAGCGGTGGTTTGCGGATTTAGAGGGTCAAGCGTGATCAGCCAATCAGCCAGCAGCGTATAGGCGTCACCGGAGGCGTGGTGAAAGCCAGCGTGATGCGCGGCGAGCGCCCCAAAGACAGCCCGGAAACGGTTGGGGTTTTTATGGTTGAAGTCGGGATGTTGAGTAAGGCGGCGGGCGGTTGCGGCGGCATCGTCGGGTTCTGCGCAGGTGACCTGAAGGCCGAACCATTTGTCCATGACCAGACGGTCATGGGACCATTGCTCTTCAAATGCTTTCAGCGTTTCATCGCCTTTGCCCGCCCGCAACAGGGCGGCCAGCGCGCTGAGTTGCTGGGTCATATTGTCAGCGGCGGCGTATTGCGCTTTTGCCGTCGCCCCGCCATCGCGTCGGGTAATGAGTGACAGCATGAGGGAGGTAAGGCTGCGTTTGCCGATCTGTTCGGCGCTTGGGGCGTAAGGGTCTGTGATTGTGTTTTCGGCATAGATAGCCGGGGCATCTGTTGCGAATATGTCTGCAAACGCGTCGCGCAGGGCTTCGCCTGCGGCGTGGATTGTAGCAGGGTCCGGGATCTGGCCGTTTTCATGCAGCGCTGTGGCCAATTCGGCGGGACCGGGGGTTCCCATGATCAGGCCACGGGTGTCGGGATCAAGGGTGGGATCGCTGACAACGGCGTGGATGCCTTTGAGATAAGCAGGATCAGGGGCGGCGCCATCGGTGATCATCGCAAGGAGCGAGGTGCGGGCGAGGGTCCTGCCGGCCTCCCAACGGTTGAAGGGATCGGTGTCAGCGCGCAACAGCAGGGCACGGTCGGCATCGCTGAGATCTTGGGTCAGAACAACCGGAGCAGAAAAGCCCCGCAGAATTGACGGAATGGGTTCATCCGAAAGGCCCGTAAAGCGGAAGCTTTGCTCGGCTTTTGTCATTTCAAGGATCTGCGTGGGCAGGGCTTCTGTTCCATCGGGGTAGATCAGGCCAAGGGCGATCGGAATATGCAGCGGCTGCGGATCTGGCGTCGGCGCGGAGGGGGGCGTGTGCTGTGTGAAGGTGAGCGTCAAGGTGTCCAGTTCAAAAGAGGCATCGACCTTGAGACGCGGAGTGCCTGCCTGAGCATACCAGCGTTTGAATTGGCCCAGGTCTCGCCCGGTGGTGTCCTCGAACACTTTGAGCCAATCCTCAATGGTGCAGGCCTGACCATCGTGGCGCTCAAAATAAAGGTCGAGCGCCTGCGCATAGGCGTCATCCCCCACAAGGGTTTTGAGCATGCCAATGAGTTCAGCGCCTTTTTCATAAACGGTGGCGGTGTAGAAGTTGTTGATCTCTTGAAAGCTCTCGGGGCGCACGGGGTGGGCAAGGGGACCTTGGTCTTCGGTAAACTGGCGTCCGCGCAGATCATTGACGTCAAGGATGCGTTTGACCGGGGCGGAGCGCATGTCGGAGGTAAACTGGCTGTCGCGGTAGACGGTCAGCCCTTCTTTGAGGCAAAGCTGAAACCAATCACGGCAGGTGATCCGGTTGCCGGTCCAGTTGTGAAAATACTCATGCGCAATGATGGCTTCGATCCGTTCGAAGTTGTTGTCGGTTGAGGTTTCAGGAGAAGCTAAAACCGCGGAGGAATTGAAGATGTTGAGACCTTTGTTTTCCATTGCGCCCATGTTGAAATCGTCCACAGCCACGATGTTAAAGAGATCGAGATCATATTCGCGGCCATAGACGTCCTCATCCCATTTCATGCTGTCCTTGAGCGCTTGCATGCCAAAGGCGCATTTGCCTTCGTCGCCGGGGCGAACATAGAGATTGAGATCAACCTTGCGGCCGTTCATCGTGGTGAACCTGTCTGAATGGGCGACCAGATCACCTGCGACCAAAGCAAAGAGGTAGGCGGGCTTGGGCCATGGGTCGTGCCATTTGGCGTGATGTTTCGAGGTTTCGACAGGGTTGCCGTTGGAGAGTAAAACCGGGTGAGGGCCAGCCACCGTGACCGTAAAGACGGCCATCACATCGGGGCGGTCCGGGTAGTAGGTGATTTTGCGAAACCCTTCGGCCTCGCATTGGGTGCAATACATGTCGTTGGACATATAAAGACCTTCCAGTGCGGTGTTATTGGCAGGATCAATTTCAACCTCTGCTTCCCAGGTGAAACGACCGTCAGGGATCGCAACGGTCAAACCTTCGCTGGTGAGCGTTGGGGCAACGGGCGTGCCGTCAATATGCGCTGAGATCAGTTTGAGGTTTTCGCCGTGCAGAAACATCACTCGCGGCTCTGAGTGACCATTGTCCTCATGGGCCGGATTGGGCGCAAACCGGATCAGGCTGTGCACACGTGTTGCATGCGGATCAAGGGTGAAGGTCAGATCAACGGATTCAATGGTCAAAAGGTAAGGCGTGTAATCAGACAGATAAATTGTCGTGGGGGCAGCATCGCGCATGGGAAACCCTTTGGCTGAGTGGTTGGATTACGGGGAGGTTATCCGTCTGCGCCGGGACCCTCAACGGGCGAATGGGGGAAATGCGCGAAATCGGGATGAGAGTTTGATATGCAATTGGCGATCAACACAATGCAGGCGATGACAGTGGCGGCTGGGCCTACAAAGATGTGACCATATACGCGGTTGTAAGTCGGCGTGATGGCTGCAAGCTGTGCTCGAAATTTACGGGAGTTTTGAGACGTGATCCGATATATTGCCGCCGCCGCCCTGAGCCTAATGTGTCTGCCGGCCTTTGCCCAAGATTGTGGCCCTGATGCGCCCTGCGAAATTGAAGGAGGCAGCTATCATCTGCGATTGCCCGAGGGCGCTGGGCCACATCCGGTGTTGATCTGGTATCACGGACATCGCGGGAACGGTGCTTCTATCCACCGGGGAGGCGGGTTGCAGCAGGACTTTCTGGAACAGGGGTTTGCCTTGCTTGCGCCAAATGGGTTTGAGCGCAGCGACGGGGTGCGCTCCTATCCGGCGCGCGCCGGGGCGGAACGCGATGACGTGGCCTTTACGCTTGAGGTGTTGCAAGCTGCGGGGCGCCGCGCGGAATTTGATCTGGATCAGGTGTATGTTGGTGGGTTTTCGGCTGGCGGGTCGATGGCATGGTTGCTGGCCTGCGAGGTTGGAGACCAGTTGGCAGGGATGGTCAGCGTCGCAGGTGCTTTGCGCCGCCCCAATGCCACGGACTGTCATGGATTGGCAGGTTTGCCGGTGATGCAGGTGCATGGTTTTGGGGATGGACAGGTGCCGTTTGAGGGGCGCGGCATTCGCGATTGGCATCAGGGTAGCCTGTGGGACATACTTGAAACCGCGCGTCAGCAGAACGGATGCCGTTCAAACCCTGACAGGATAGACATCGGAGAAGTTTTTCGCAGTCGGGTTTGGGACGAAACCTGTCGCAAAGCTCCGGTGCGGTTGGATGTTCACGATGGAGGACATGGCTTGCCAAAGGGTTGGACGGCTCGTGCCCGTGCGTTCTTGCAAGAGGCGCAGAAATAGTTTCCGACTGCGCGACGCCCGATGTTGACGCTAAATCTCGGTATTGTTGTGCCACTGGTTGCGCTTTTGCTTGAAAGCCAGGATCAGCGAGATATGTGATTGGGCTTAAGCTCGGGGTGCGGATACGTCGGGCTTATAACAAATTGGGGAGCGGAGAATGACAATTTCATTGCGTAAAGCGCGGACAATCATACGAAAAACCTTGGAAAAGGGCAGTGAGCTGGAGTTTAAGCCACTGTCGGTGGTGGTTTTGGATGCTGGTGGGCATGTGCAGGCATTTGAACGGTCTGATGGCGCGTCACCGGGGCGCTTTGGAATCGCGCAGGGCAAGGCTTATGGTGCGGTGATGTTGGGTCTTGCAGGTAGCGCCCAGATGAAGCGGGCCGAGGATCAGGCTTATTTCATGGCAGCGGTAAATGGTGTTTTCGGGGGGCAGGTTGTGCCGGTTCCGGGGGGCATTTTGCTGCATGATAAAAAGGGCGTGGTGATTGGGGCGGTTGGTGTCACCGGGGACACATCCGACAACGATCTGATTGCTGGTATGGCCGGGATCGAGGCTGCGGGTTTGGTTGGTGAAGCCTGAGTTTGTAAAACAGGCCCGGGCGACATGTCGCGTCCGGGACAACGGCTGATTTTGACGGGCGGTGTTGACTGGAGTGCGTATCTGCACAAGCCCTCGCGCGTTCCTGTGGGTTGAGCGTTTGGACGAGCTGTCATATATAAGGGGCAATACAGGCAGCTTAAGGTGATGTATGGCCCGACCTATTGTTGGCATTATTGGCAATTCCCATCTTTTGAATGACCAATACCCGGTGCATGCAACCGGTTCGATGAATTGCGATGCTGTGTCTGAGGTAGCGGGATGCGTGCCTTTGATTGTTCCGGCGGACCCAAAGCAGACGAGCGTTGAAGAATTGCTGGAGGTATGTGACGGGTTTTTGTTAACCGGGGGACGGCCCAATGTGCACCCCGAGGAATACGGCGAAGTTGAGACAGCAGCCCACGGTGAATTTGACCGGGAACGGGATAGAGTCGTTCTGCCCTTGGTACGGGCCTGCGTGGAGCGAGGTCAGCCGTTTTTCGGGGTCTGTCGGGGGTTTCAAGAGGTCAATGTTGCAATGGGCGGGACGCTTTACCCTGAAATTCGCGATTTGCCGGGGCGGATGAACCACAGGATGCCGCCGGATGGCACCATCGAAGAGAAATTTGAGCTGCGCCATGATGTGAGCTTTGTGCAAGGCGGGGTGTTTCATGATCTGATGGGCGCCTTGTCTGTGCGCACCAATACGCTGCATGGGCAGGGGATCAAGGCGGCAGGGCCACGCATTGTGATTGATGGCACCGCTGGGGATGGAACGCCTGAGGCGATCTACGTCGAAGGGGCGCCGGGGTTCACATTAGCAGTGCAGTGGCATCCAGAGTGGAATGCGGCGCGTGATCCGGTGTCAAAGGTGTTGTTTACAGCTTTTGGGGACGCGGTGCGTGAATGGGCGATGCGCGGCAGCACGCCGGTGCTGAAAGCCGTCTAGGGCCCCCTCTGCACGGGGTTCCGGTGGGCCAGTGGCCCCCCTTACTCAGGGCGTATGGCCAAGGGACCTGTGATCTTTTGAAACAGAGGGAGTAAGGGGCAGCTGCGCTGCACCGTGGCCGATCGCGGCGGGGGCAGGGTGACCCTGTTTGAGATCGCGATGCAAGGACGTATGTGGCCAGGCCTGCGGCGTTGCACAAAGACCGGCGTGGACGGGGCTGAGATAGATCAGGTCACGGTGGCGGCTTAGATCCTGCGCATCGCGGATGTGATGTTCCCAATAGCGCTTTTGCCAGATACCTTTCTCCCCCCGCCTGATCTGGCTCAATGTGCGGTTGGCAGGCATTGGCATGGCCCGCGAAAATCGCGACTTTAGCATGGCGATTCGAGCCGGGAAGGCGGTGTCCTGTTCTGGAAGGGTGCAGAGCATGTGGATGGTTGCGGGCAGTACGGTGATTGCGTCAATCTCAAACGGAAACCGGGCCTTGGTGTCGCGCATGGATCGGCGCAACACAGAGATTTGGTGCACAAGCAGGTCGCTGGCGCGATCAGCGAGGCGGATGGTAAAGAAATAGGTCGCGCCGGGAACGCGGCGCCTGATATAGTTGGGCATAAGGCGAGCTTGGCGGGTTATGGTTAACGGGGCGTTAAAACCAATCGCATCAAAATGCTGTGACCTGCACAAACAGCGATCAAGGCAGGAACGACGCTGATGGGAAAGCGGGGTGGTCCAGAGGCCCCCCTTACAGGGGTGTCGCGTAAGGGGGGCATTTTGCCCACCCTTTGCGTTGTGTCATACCTGTTTTGTGTCCGGGGTTTTGATGGATGTAACACAAGGACAACGCACTGCATGGCAAAAGGGACAGAAACGCTGGACAACTCCGCATGGAAAATCATTGATATCCCGCCTGTTTGGCTTGTGGCGGCTTTGATCCTTGCTTGGTTGTCGACGCAGGTTTTACCAGACATCAGCGGTGCTTGGGGCCCAGCGCGCTACTTTGGTGCAGGGCTAGTCGCAGGTGGTATCGGTCTTGTGATCTGGGCTGCTGCAACGTTTAGGGTCTATCAGACAACGGTTATCCCACATCAGATGCCCTCACGGATCATTACCTCTGGCCCCTTCGTATATAGTCGAAATCCGATCTATCTGGGGGACGTATTGGTGCTTCTTGGCGGGATATTGTGGTGGGGGGCCTGGGCCGCGATGATTTTGGTGCCAATCTCCGCATTATTCCTGACGAGGCGTTTTATTGCCCCAGAGGAAAGCCGATTGAAGGAGTGTTTTGGTCTGGAATTTTCGAACTATGCCCAAAAAACCCGTCGTTGGCTCTGAAAGCCTTCGGAAATTCGGCTTTTGCGGGGTGATCTGCTTGTAGACAGCGGGCGGTCGCGGTACTTCGTGCAAATGCGAGAGGGGGGATGACCCTGAGGCTTGCTGTCCAATGAACAAATTTGGGGGAAGACGGAGTGAAGATCGGAACGCCGAAAGAGACTTTCGAAGGTGAGAACCGTGTCGCGATGACACCGGAGTCGGCGCTGGCTTTGCAAAAGCTGGGTCATGAATGCGTGATTCAGGCTGGCGCAGGTGTCCAGGCTGGGTTTGCAGACACGGATTATACCGCAGCAGGTGTTGAAGTTGTCAAAACGGCAGCAGCGCTTTGGAAAGCCGCAGATGTGGTCGCCAAAGTGCGTGTCCCGGACACCACGGAAATGAAGAAATTGCGTGCCGATCAGACCTTGATCTCTTTCTTCAGCCCGGTTGCTGACGAAGCCAAAATGCAGGCTGCGGCCAAAAAAGGCGCCACGGTTGTCGCGATGGAGATGATCCCACGCATCAGCCGCGCCCAGAAAATGGACGCCTTGTCATCGATGGCCAATATCGCAGGCTACCGTGCGGTGATCGAAGCTGGTAACAACTTTGGCCGTTTCTTTACCGGTCAGATCACCGCTGCGGGCAAGGTCCCGCCCGCCAAGGTGTTGGTTGTTGGTGCGGGTGTGGCCGGTTTGGCCGCGATTGGCACGTCGACCTCTTTGGGCGCGATTACACTGGCCTTTGATGTGCGCCCCGAAGTGGCGGAGCAGGTCGAGAGTATGGGCGCTGAGTTTGTCTATCTCGATTTTGAAGAAGAACAGCAGGACGGTGCGGCGACCGGCGGCTATGCTGCGGTGTCGAGCCCTGAGTTCCGCGAAGCGCAATTGGCCAAGTTCCGGGAACTGGCCCCTGAGGTTGATATTGTAATCACCACCGCGTTGATCCCCAACCGTGATGCGCCAGAGCTGTGGACCGAAGATATGGTTGCGGCGATGAAGCCGGGTTCAGTGATTGTGGACCTTGCAGCGGAAAAAGGCGGCAATTGTAAACAGACCGTGATGGACGAAAAAATCGTCACCGAAAATGGTGTTACGATCATTGGGTACACGGATTTCCCGAGCCGGATGGCGACGCAGGCATCAACGTTGTATTCCACCAATATTCGGCATCTGTTGACTGATCTCACACCTGAAAAAGACGGCGTGATTGATCACAACATGGAAGACGACGTGATCCGCGGTGCAACAATTGCCCATGCGACGGAGGTGACCTTTCCGCCGCCTCCGCCAAAGGTGGCAGCGATTGCCGCGCAGACCAAGAAAGAACCCCCAAAAGAGCTGACGCGCGAAGAGAAAGCCGCAGCAGAGGTTGCTGAATTCAAACAGCAGACCCGTAATCAGGTGACTTTATTGGCTGTTGGTGGCGCCTTGTTGCTGGGTGTTGGGCTTGTCGCGCCGGCGAGCTTTATGCAGCACTTTATCGTGTTTGTATTGGCGGTCTTTGTTGGGTTCCAGGTGATCTGGGGCGTGGCGCATAGTCTGCACACGCCGTTGATGGCGGTGACCAACGCGATCTCTTCAATCATCATTTTGGGGGCGCTGATGCAAATCGGCTCGAGCTCCTTCCTGGTGATATTACTTGCTGCTTTGTCGGTCTTTATGTGTGGGATCAACATATTTGGTGGCTTCCTCGTGACACGGCGCATGCTCGCCATGTTCCAGAAATCTTAAAGGAGCGAGGATCATGGATTTTGGTTTTACAACAGCAGCTTATGTTGTTTCCGCGATTTTGTTCATCCTTAGCCTTGGTGGGTTAAGCGGTCAGGAAAGCGCGAAACGTGCGGTGTGGTACGGGATTGTGGGCATGGCGCTTGCGGTTGCGGCGACCTTGATTGGACCGGGTGCGGGATATTGGTTCTTGTCGCTTCTTCTGATCGCAGGTGGCGGAGCCATCGGGTATCAGCTGGCCACAAAAGTACAGATGACGCAGATGCCTGAGCTGGTTGCAGCAATGCACTCTCTTGTTGGGTTGGCGGCGGTTTTCGTTGGCTTTATCGCGCATTTTGAGCTGGGCAATGTCATGGCAATGGATGACGCGGCCAAGAAAGCAACCGAGGGTTTTGCGGCTTTGCTGGCCAAGAAAGATGGCGTTGAGATCGCGATTTTGCGGGTTGAACTCTTCCTTGGGATCTTCATTGGTGCGGTGACCTTTACGGGGTCGGTGATTGCCTATGGGAAATTGGCGGGGCGTGTGACGTCCACAGCTGAAAAGTTGCCCGGTGGCCACATGCTGAATGCGGGTGCTGCGGCGGTATCGTTCATTGCGTTGATCTGGTATTTCAACACCGGTGGGTTCTTTCCGCTGTTTGTGATGACGCTGGCTGCATTGTTCATCGGCTATCACCTGATCATGGGGATTGGCGGCGCGGACATGCCTGTGGTTGTCTCGATGCTGAATTCCTATTCCGGTTGGGCCGCGGCGGCGATTGGCTTCTCGCTTGGCAATGATCTGTTGATTGTGGTTGGCGCGCTTGTTGGCTCGTCTGGTGCGATCCTGTCATACATCATGTGTAAAGCGATGAACCGATCCTTTGTGAGCGTGATCCTTGGCGGATTTGGGGGTCCGGCGGGCGAACAAATGGCTGTTGAAGGGGAGCAGGTTGCGATTGAAGCGGATGGTGTTGCGACAGCGCTGAATGAAGCAGACAGTGTGATCATCATCCCCGGGTACGGTATGGCGGTGGCACAGGCGCAAGGCGCGGTGTCTGAACTGGTCAAGAAGCTGCGTGCACAGGGCAAGAACGTGCGGTTTGCCATTCACCCTGTTGCAGGGCGTTTGCCGGGCCATATGAACGTGCTGCTGGCCGAAGCAAAGGTGCCTTATGACATCGTGATGGAGATGGATGAGATCAACGAGGATTTCCCGGAAACAGATGTGGCGATTGTGATTGGGTCAAATGACATCGTGAACCCTGCGGCACAGGATGATCCAAACTCTCCGATTGCGGGCATGCCTGTGTTGGAATGTTGGAAAGCCAAGACTGTGTTTGTCTCCAAACGGGGGCAGGGGACCGGATATTCCGGCATCGAGAACCCGCTGTTCTTTAAGGACAACACACGGATGTTTTATGGCGACGCCAAAGCGTCCTTGGACAAACTGTTGCCAATGATCGAGTAGACGTTTTCGGATACTGAAAACGGCCGCAAACTCTGAATGTTCTCGCGGTCAGATAGATCAAGAACGCTCCGCCTTTTGGTGGGGCGTTTTGCGTTTTGGAGGCGCTTTTCGGGGCAAAATCCGCAGCGGTTTTATTGAAATCTCCGATGCTTGTGGCATTTGGCGGGGCATACCATTCGCGAAGCGTGGGCTGCGCAGGGTGTTATGCACGCATCATCAAGGTTGTTCACGCAAGTGATATGGCAGGAAGCGAGGGCCAAATGCAAAAACACCATTGGTTAGTATTGTTAAGAGGTTGCGTTAAATGGCACAGTTTTTCACACAAACTCCGATTTGGGTATGGCCCCTGTTTTTGTTGCTTTTGCTGGTTGGACTGCGCGCAAGTGCCAGACGTTCTGTTCATGTCATCCCGATTTATCTGTTGCCGCTTTTGGGTCTGCTGGGGGTGCAGAGCCTTTCAGCAATGAACGTCGCGGCGGGTATTTGGGTCTTGTTCGTACTGGCCTATAGCATTGGCGGAGGATTGGGATATCTGATGCAAGGCCGTTGGATATTAAGTCGTGCGCAGCGTCATGTCGAACTGGTTGGTGAAACCCTGACGCTTACCGCAATGATGGTGCTTTTTGTTGCCAATTTTGCGGCGGGTCTCACGCAGGCTACTTTGCCTGATGTATATCAAAGCGTGGTGTTTGCGGTGGTATTCTCCGGTTTGGTTGGGGTCTTTTCTGGCAGCTTTGCAGGCAGGGCCCTGCGGGTGTGGCGGCATTAACCCATCCAGCCTTTGATTAGAGGTCCCCTTTTCTGCCTATGGTCGCTTTGCTGGATCGGTGCTCAATTTCTGGTCCGAAAAGTTTGGCGGCCTTGGGCGTGTGATTGGCGCGCCTGCGTAAGATCGGGCCCATGCGACGGATTACAGTCAGAATACAATCACAACCTTAGGAACTTTCAATGACTGGTAAGATTATCAAATTCATCGCACTTGCTACTGCTGTCTCAACCTCTGCCGCACTGGCAGATGCCCAATTGTCAGGGGAGCAATTGGATACAATCGTCAAAGGCAACACGCTCTATGTCGAGATTCCTGCCGGTGCGCCGGGGGCGCCTGACGGTGGCATTGCCCCCATCTATTATGCCGCTGATGGGGGGGCGACGGTCAAGCTTCCTGCTGGGCGGGTGCTTGTCGGGACATGGGCGATTGAGGGTGACAGCTATTGTATTGATTGGGACAACGGCCCGCAAAATAGCTGTACGCAACTTGTGCGCCAAAGCGATATGTTTGTAGTGATGGACGCAGCAAAGGGTGAGCCACGTGGTACGGTGAGCCGCATCCAAACCGGAAATCCCGAAGGGCTATGAAAGGGGTAAGATATGAAACTCATTTCAGTTGAAGCAGCTTTTGCAACGGCGAATTTGGAGGCAGCCATGACATTGTTGGAGGCGCAATTGGATGAAGTCCGCGCCATGGACGGATGCAACCATTACGCGTTATTCAAGACCAGCGGGGGCGATGGGCTGGCGATCCTTCAGCGTTGGGAGACAATGACGCAGTTCGACGCCTATCAAAGCAGCGATACTTTTGCCAAACTTGGGGCTGGGCTCAGACAACTTATGTCTGCTCCGCCGGTCACAACCATCGCGCAGGTTGATCAGGCCTAATACATGTCCGAGCAACAGCCAATTGCATATTGCTTTTTTCAAGACATTGAGCCGCGTCCTCCTTTGGACGCGGTTTTTGAGCGCGACTATCTGCTCTATGCTGTCACCGGGGCCCTAAATGTCACCGTCGACGGGCAAAGCTGGCTATTACCACCTTCATTTGCGGCATGGGTGCCAGCGCGCACGCCGTTTGTCGCTGACATTTCGAAACCTGTGACCAGTTGTTCTGTATTGGTGCAGAAGGAGTTCTGCGCGAAACTTCCCCGCCACCCAACTGTTTTTCAGATGTCCGATCTTGCACGTATGATGATCAATCATTGCAGAGGATGGGGACAGCACGACGTGCATCCGCCAGAAGCGGAAACCTTCTTTCTGGCCTTGCTCAACCTGTGTGCCACCCTTGTCGATGTGTCTGTGGATGTTTTACGCCCAACGGCAAAGGATCCTATTGTTGCACGTAGCCTGTTGTTTCTCGAAGATCGCCTTGACGAAACACTAACAACCTCGGCCATTGCATCGGCGGCAAACACGTCTGAACGCACCTTACAAAGGCGTTTCGAAGATCATCTTGGCGCGACTTTGATGCAGACCGTCACCCGGCTACGGATGATCCGGGCGATTGAATTTCTTACCACCCCGCAAATGCCCATCATTCAGATTGCAGGAGCATGTGGTTATACATCGCTCAGCGCGTTTAACCGGGCGTTCTTGCAGTTTGCAAAAGTTACCCCATCTGAATTTCGAAAGCGGTTGGATGGGCCCTGAGCTACTGTGCTTCGACCGCTATTGAAACTAGCATGTGAGAGAATATTGGTTTTTGATTTGCGATATGTCTCTCTACAAATTTCCGTTGGCGCTTGGGTTCTGGAACCAAATAATTGCTGTTGGTTTCTCGCTTGATGTTGGCCAGGGTCGGGAAAATTTCGAATATTTCACGGCAGGCGTCCGTCGGAAGTGTCCGCATCGCTTCTTGCCCGAGGTGAAGGCTCTCTGAGGGGATGCCATCCGCCAAAACGACTTCATGACGGTCGAACAAGAGATGCAAATATTCTATGTCTCCGCTAGGCGTTTCCACGGATACGCCGGGTTGTTCCAGCAATCTGAATGCGGCAATCAGAACGTGTTCTCTTCCAAACATGCGTTTTGCAATCTTTGACGAAACCAACATACGATGCTGACGAGAGACACGCAGCCAGCGCTCCGGTAGCCCATGTCCCAGAGAACCGGGAGCAAAGGCAACGGGTCTGAGTTTTTCGTCCTTCTTCAGGATATGCTCAGGGATATGTTTCGAACCGATCCAACGTACCGGCTGGTAGCCATTGTCCAAGGTCAGGACCATATCTCCGACCTTAATATGCTCAATCCTGGTGGGGCCGGTGGCTGTTTCTATCAATGTTCCTGACGTAAAACACGTTGGTGTGTAACTTGCGTCATGCGCGTTGATGACAATAAAATCATAACCGGTTTGCGATGAACCCGTGACTTCGATGCTTGCAATTGGGGCGGCGCCGTCAAAGTTTGCGGCAATATCGTCATCGCCGAAATCGAACAAAATTTGATTGTTTTCGAGCACCATAACGTCGAGCGTGACACCGGTGATTTCCGTACCATCAGTCAATGTTACGGTACTTTGGACTTCAATTGAAAATTTCAATAAGTCAGACGTTGCGCCAAGTGTCGTACCCGCGTTTGCAGAATACGCTTCCTGTGCAAAAGAATCGCTCTCGTCAGACAAATCTCCGAAATTGTTGGAATCGTGGAAAGTACCGGTTGTTGTTTCCGCCACATTGGTCGTGCTGCCAGACGCGTTCCCATCTACATTATAGATGTTGCCCGACAGTTGGTCGATAATGAGGCTTGAGCCGTCCCATACTTCATCCGTTAGGATGACAAAGCCATCTGAAATATCTACCATTGAAAGTGCGATCCCGCCCGCAACTGTTGTGCCGAGATGTTCTTAACGGGCATTGATGAATTTCCGACAAACCGAACCTGAGCAATTTTCGAGGCATTGGCCGAACTGTGGCTGCTTGGTCTGTGTTTTATCGCTTGTAGGTCACATCTGCGCTGACGTTGCCGCCATAATTATGACTATTTTTTTGTTCAAGATGTCAGAGATTTTGTCCGCAACGGTAGAGCCATAAGGCTGTTCTGAGGGGAGGTTTTGATGGATTTTTTGGTTGACTATCATGTCATTGAGGTCCTGCTTTTCGTAGCAATTGCGTTTTATTTTGCATTCTCAAAGCGCATCGCAGACACCCGCCGCGAAAGGGCCCGTCAAGATCGAGAGAAGCGTGCTTATGATCGCTCAACTGCAAGAACCTCAGAATATTACAGCACAGAGATTGATGAGCTTTAATCGCGAGGGGCCTGATCGTATTCCATTGGCAAAGCGATAGTGGTGACCTTTGGGGGGCGGGCCCGCCTGCGGTGGCCTCTGGCAAATATGTCGGCTGAACCGGTGCGGGGTGTTAAAAAATGGGTGTTTAGTATACCGTGGTATTCCTTTAAGATATTGAAAAATATAAATAATTGAAATATTTTTGACGTCGCTTTATGTGTTCCTAAACCTCTGTAAGGAATGCACGATGGCTTCGATCAAAGAGTACCCTGAACGTTTCGCCTTAACGGGGGAATTGCATGCGCGGCCGTTTCCGTCTTTGGATGCGCCTTCTACGGCTGTGTTTTTGGCGATCAAGGAACCGCAGGATGCCGCAAATCGCGACAAGGCGGAGGATCTGGCGCATTTAGTCGCGCTGTTGGATCACTATGGCGCTGCTCGTCCCAGTGCAGAGGCGACCCATTATTACGGGGAGATGGGCAAATATTGGCTGAAGTGGGAGCAGCATACCGAGTTTGTGACCTATACGGTTTTTAACACTACTTTGGGCGCACAGGCGTTTGATCCTGCTGAGTTTGATGTCTTTCCCGACTATTGGCTTGCGCAGGCACCGGGTGGGCGGATCACGTCGGCATTGTTGCGTATCCTGCCAAAACCAAAAGCGCAGACACAGATCAGCAAATGTCTTGCGGAGTGGTTTGTGCCCGAAAGTCTGGCGGTGGCAGATGTGTTGGATGGGGCGGCAGTGGTGGCGTCGGATTTTCGCATCGATCCAGCCGGGCATTTGCGGATTGCGGTGTTTAAGGACACGGCAACCGGAACCCGGCGCATGGGGCGGATTGTACAACGATTGTGCGAGATTGAGACCTATAAGGCCGCTTCAATGTTGGGGTTTTCTATGACCCGCTGGCTGGTGCCGCAGTTGAATGATCTGGACCGACGATTGACGGATTTGATGGCGCAGATGCGGGGGCCTGCCAATGGGGCGGAAGAGACGCTGCAGGCGCTTTTGGATATCTCGGTTGAATTGGAAACCTTGTCTGCGAAAACGGCGTTTCGGTTTGGGGCAACAGGGGCTTATGAGGCCATTGTGGGGCAGCGCATCGACGTGCTGCGCGAGGCGCGGTTCCTGAATCGTCAGGGGCTCGCCGAGTTTATGATGAGACGATACGAGCCAGCAATGCGGACGGTGCAATCAAACGAAAAGCGGTTACGGACGATGTCGTCACGGGCCATTCGAGCAGCAGAGTTGTTGCGCACACGGGTTGATGTGGAACGATCGGTGCAAAATCAGGAAATACTGGCGAGTATGGACCGGCGTGCGGATTTACAGTTGCGCTTGCAGCGTACGGTTGAGGGGTTGTCGGTGGTGGCAATCAGCTATTACGCGGTCTCCTTGGCGGGGTATCTATTGTACCCTGTCGCAGTGGCGCTGGACATCAGCAAAGGCATGACTTTGGCGGCGGTGACCGTGCCTGTTGTGACTGCCGTGTGGCTGATGGTGCGTCGATTACGCAAACATTTTGATTAGATCCTGACACCAGGACAGGGATGGCCCGGAGGGCCCCCTTACGAAGAAGGGGATGTGTGCAAAAAGATGGGGGGCCCAGAGGGCCCCCTTACGTATGCTGGGTTCGGTGTTTGTCACAAGTGAAGCCTTGAGCCCGCCTTATCTGCCACGAATGCGGGGGTCGAGGGCGTCGCGTAGGCCGTCGCCGAGGTAGTTAACGCTAAGCACCGTCAAAGAGATCGCGATACCCGGCAGCAACACCCGTTCAGGGTAATCCTGCATCCGCTGTACCGCATCGGCCAGCAATTTACCCCATGTGGGGAAATCAGAGGGAAATCCGACACCAAGGAAGCTGAGCGCGGATTCGGTAATGATCGCGGTGGCAAGCCCGAGAGTGGCGGATACCATGATAGGCGAGATTACATTGGGCAGAAGATGGCGGCGGATGATCTTGCCCGATGTTGTCCCGATGGAGCGTGCGGCAAGGATAAATTCGCGTTCCTTGAGAGCCAGAATATCGCCGCGCACGATCCGCGCGGTTTGCATCCATGAGGTCAAACCGATGATCCCCACAATCAAGATAAACATACCACCTTCGGGGCCGAACCGCGAATTCAACGGTTGGCGAAACAAGGTCACGGCAAGAAGGGTCAGCGGCAGGATGGGTAAGGACAGCACCAAGTCGGTGAAGCGCATCAGCAGGAAATCAAGGCGTTTGAAATAGCCCGACAACACGCCAACAGCCGTGCCAATCAACAGGGCCAATCCCATAGCAAGCCAACCCACCGCCATGGACACACGGCCCCCGGCTATCATCTGAGCCAGAATATCACGCCCCAGTTGGTCCGTGCCAAAGGGATGCGCCCAGCCAGCTTTGACATCTGAGGCCCATAACAACGTATAGACCGGACGCCAGTCCTTGTTGCGGATATCTAGTTTTTTGGGATCGACGTCCCAGATGTAGGGCCCAAAGATCACCGCCAACGTGATGAACAACAAGAACCCGCCACCAAAGACAGCGCCTTTGTGTTTGCGGAATTGGTCCCACACGTCGCGCCACTGGCTGCGCGGCGGCTTTTGCGGTTCTTTGTCCGTCAGGGCGCCAAAAACTTCGGCGTCGACGTCGCCTTTCGCGTCGGTTTCGGTAGGGGCTGCGGTTTGCTCAGTCATAGCGGATCCTTGGGTCGAGCAGTCCGTAGAGGACGTCAGCAATCAGGTTAAAGAGCACAATAAGAATGGCGAAGATGAAGGTCAGGGTCATCACCATGGGCAAGTCATTTGCAAAGAGCGCAGTCAGCAGCAGCTGACCAATGCCGTTCACCTTAAAGACGTTTTCAGTGATGATCGCGCCGCCAAAGATGGCAGGCATGCCAAGTGCGATAACCGTGACAACGGGGATCATCGAGTTGCGCAAGACATGGATCATAACAACCACACCTTCGCGCAGGCCTTTGGCACGTGCTGTGCGGACATAATCCTGATTGAGATTATCTAGCATCGCACCGCGCATGTAGCGGCTGATCTGGGCAGTGGTCTGTAAGGCAAGCACCATCACCGGCATGATCATCTGAAGGAGTTGGACTTTGAAGCTGGGCCAATCGGTGACGACATGGGTGGTGTCATAAATTGACGGCAGCCATCCCAGATAGACCGAAAAAATCACAATCAGCAGGGGGCCAGTAAAGAATGGCGGGATGGAAAAACCGATCATTGTGATGAACGTTCCGGCCTGATCAAACAGCGAGTAATGCCGGTAGGCAGAATAGACTCCAATCGGGATCGCGATCACGATGCCAACCACATAGGCCAGCCCCACAACCCAAAGCGTCTGCGGCATCCGCTGAATCACGATGTCCATCACCGGTGAGCGGGTCTGCCAAGAGATGACGCGCAGTTCACCCTGATAAAATGCTGTGTCCGGCAACCAGCCCAAAAGGGCACTGGTGTTGGTCAGGTAGTCAATAAAGATCTTTGGTTCAATCCAGAAGAACTGGATCAGCCATTTGTAGTATTGCACGTACCATGGGGCCCCAAGGCCAAGGGCTTCGCGCATTTTTTGTTTGACGTCTGGCGGTACGGTCAAAGGGACCTGCGCCATTGGATCACCGGGGGCCAGTTGCAGCAGGCCAAAGATGATAAGACTGATAAACAGAAGCGTCGGGATCGAAAGGATCAATCGTCGGAACGTGAAGGTCAGCATGAGCGGTCCTCGGAACTGGGGGCCGGGTTGATGGAATCAGCGGGCATTGACGTCCTTTGCCCCTAAAAGAGCTGCGGCGGCAAGCATCATTGTGCCAGAGAGGCGGTTCAGCAGGTTGCCGCGCGTGGCAAGCCGTTGCATCAATCGTTCGGCCGCAGCGCCATAAAGGATCAGGATCATGCCATCGACCAGTATATAGGTTGCGCCCAGGATCAACAGTTGCGGTGCAATGGGCAGCTCAGCTGTGATAAACTGTGGGAACAATGCTGCGAAAAAGAACACAGCTTTGGGATTAGAGGCAGAGGTGAAAAACCCCTGTAAGAACAAAACCCGCGGACGAGCAGCCTTTTGGGCTTGCGCAGGATCAACGCTTTGCGGGGACGCGCGAAAGGTGCGGATGCCAACATAGATCAGATAAGCCACACCGGCCCATTTGATCGCGTCCAGCAACCAGTCGGTCTGGGCAATCAGGATGGCGAGACCAAAGCCTGCGGCAATCATCTGCAGCGCATTTGCGCTGAGGTCGCCTGCGACAGTTGGCAAAGCGCGGCGCAGCCCAAAGCGCGCAGAATTGCTGAGCATGAGGATTTGACTGGGGCCGGGAGGTGTTGCGAAAAACACTGCAACCGTTGCCAGATACACCAGATAAACGTCGAGAGTCATGAACGGCCTTTCGGATCAACTTTTGATCGCGGGGAGTAAGGCGGGGATGGCCCCGCCCTACGGTCATTTTGGCAAAAGGAGGCAGGGCGCATAGCCCCGCAACACCTCATTACTCAGAACGGTGCCAATCAGCGATGTTCCACAGTTCGCTGTCCCAAACATTCAGTTTGACACCTGCAAGGCTGTTGGCATGCGCAGACACACGACCACGGTTGACCAGCGGTACGATGGTCATCGTTTCCTCGGTCAGCATCGCGTTCATCTTCTTGGCGATAGCAGCACGTGCGTCGAGGTCCTGGGTTTGTGCCAGTTCATCAATCATCGCGTCATAGGCTGGATCACAGAAGCGGTTGATGTTCTCACCCTGCCATTGGCTGGCAGGCTTTGGCTCACCACCACAACGATAGGCTGCCAGATACTGCTGTGGATCGGTGCCAGAGAAGGTGTTGGCATACATTTCCACGTCTGCATAGAACTTCTGGAAGGTGTCAGGGGATCCTGGGTCACCACCAAAGAACACGGAAGCATCAAGGTTACGCAGTTCGGTTTCAACGCCGATCTGGCTCCACCAATCTTTGATCAGCGCCTGGAAATCCTGACGCACAGCATTTGTGGACGTCTGGTACAGGATGGAGATTTTCACGCCATCTTTGTCGCGAATGCCATCGCCATCACTGTCGGTCCAGCCTGCTTCGTCCAGCAGCGCTTTTGCACCTTCGATGTCCTGCGTCAGGCAGCTTTCATTGCCGGAGGCATAGATAGCAGGCGCGGGCACGAGGTCACATGTCGGCGTTCCGGCCGGGCCATAGCCCACTTCTGTCAGGATGTTGCGGTCCAAAGACATGGACAGGGCACGCCGGACTTTCTCATCGCTCAGGAACGGATGTGGTTCCGCAACAGTTGCGCGTGTCTCGGCTGGCAAATCAGGAGACGGGTTGGTGAGGTTCATCTCAAGACGTTCAACCAGCGGGCCAAAGCCGGCCACAACGGACCCTTTTCCGCCTGCTTCCATCTTGGAGATCACTTCTGGCGCCAATTGCAGGTTCCAAGCGTAGTCAAATTCGCCTGTTTCCAGAACGGAGCGGCCTGCACCCAATGCGTCGCCGCCACCTTTGAAAGTGACAGAGGCGAAGGCCGGTTTGCCTGCTTCACGATAGTTTTCATTCGCCGCATAGGTGATCACGTCATTTGGACGGAACTCTGAAACGGTGAAAGGGCCGGTGCCGATGGGGTTAAAGTTTGCTTCGGTACATTCGGGGGCTTTTGCGCCCAAACAATCCGCAAACTGAGCCGCCTGAAGGATTGGGGACTGACCACCAACCAAAGGACCGTATGGGTTCGGCTTGGGGCTTTCGAAAGTGACTTTGACTGTCAGATCGTCAACCGCTTCGACATTGGCAACGCCGTCGAAGAAGGATGCAGAGGCGCAACCGCCTTCGGGGTGCATGCAATAATCGGCTGTGAATTTAACGTCTGCAGAAGTCACGGCGGAACCGTCAGACCATTTCAGACCTTCTTTGAGCTTCCATGTGATGGAGGTCAGGTCCTCTGACACGCCGCCATTTGCAACAGTCGGAACTTCTGTTGCCAACCAAGGGACCAATGCACCTGTCTCATTGTAGCGGGCCAGCGGCTCCACAACGAGAGATGCAGATTCGATGTCCTTTGTACCGCCAGACAGATAAGGGTTCAGGATGGAGGGGGCCTGCCAATAGATGATCTTGACGTCACCGTCGCGGCCCCGCTCTGCATGGCCATCAGCAATGACCATCGGTGCAAATGCGGTTGACGCAATAGCACCCATCAAAAGGGTTCTTAACTTCATTTATACTCTCCTTGTTGGACACGTTAAGGACGTGCCACGTTTTTGAGCGGAGGGTTCCGCCCTGTTTTGTCACGCTGGAGATCACATTAAGAAGGAAGGCTAATAGGCCGAAAAGGCGTTATATTTGGCATGTCCCCGTAGCGCATCCCCAGAGCGCATGGGCGGCATGACAACAGGTTTGGCGAGAAATGCAAGCCTTGTGAGCGTAGATATGTTAATTTTGTGGCAATTTGTTCAACGGTTGTTTGACCTAGCAAGACATAGGTCGTAGCGTCTCGCAAACAACGCTGCCAAAAGCGACAGGGGACTGCATGCTCGACTCCACCACCGCCGCGCCGATTGCTCAAATTCAGGGCCTTCGTGTCGAATTTCAGACCAAAGACGGCCCTGTGGTCGGTGTGGAGGACGTCAGTTTCGACATTAATCCTGGTGAGACGGTCTGTGTTGTGGGCGAATCTGGGTCGGGCAAATCGGTGTCTTCGTTGTCACTGATGCGTTTGGTCGAATATGGCGGCGGGGACATTGCCGGCGGAAAGATGCTTTTTGACCGGGCGGGGGGCGATCAGATCGATCTGGCACAGACCTCGCCGACCGAGATGCGGCACATTCGCGGAAATGAGATCGGAATGATCTTTCAGGAACCGATGACAGCGCTGAATCCGGTGTTCACGGTGGGGCGGCAGTTGACCGAAGGCTTGCGGCTGCACAAAAACATGAACCGCAAACAAGCGGAGGCGCGTGCGCTTGAGTTGATGACGCAGGTGCGTATCCCAGAGCCGGAACGGCGTTTAAAGCAATACCCCCACGAATTGTCCGGGGGGATGCGGCAACGGGTGGTCATTGCGATGGCGCTGGCCTGTGAGCCGCGATTGCTGATCGCGGATGAACCGACAACCGCGCTTGATGTGACGATTCAGGCCGAAATTCTGGCGCTGATGGACCGTCTTAAGCGCGAGACCGGCACCGCGGTGATGTTCATCACCCATGATATGGCGGTGGTTGCCCAGATGGCAGACCGCGTGGTGGTGATGTTCCGCGGTAACAAGGTCGAGGAAGGCACGGTCCAAGAGATTTTCGAAAACCCACAGCACCCCTACACTAAGGCATTGCTGGCGGCGGTGCCGAAACTGGGTGAGATGGAAGGCAAGGCCTTTCCTGAGCCCATGAAATTGCTGGGATCAGAAGACAAAGAAATCAAACCGATTGAAGGCACCGAAGAAGTGTTGCTGCGGGTCAAGAACCTGACGACGCGGTTCCCTGTCAAAGGCGGGTTTTTCCGGCGCACAGTGGCCAATGTGCATGCGGTTGAGGATCTGTCATTTAGCATCAACAAAGGTCAGACGCTGAGTTTGGTGGGGGAATCAGGGTGCGGTAAGTCTACTGCGGGGCGATCGATCCTGCGGTTGGTGGAACCGATGGCGGGGGAGATTGATCTGGGTGGCACAAATGTGATGTCCCTGAGCCAAAGCAAACTGCGCACGGCGCGGCTTGATATGCAGATGATTTTTCAGGATCCCTTTGCGTCGCTTAATCCGCAGATGCAATTGGCGGATCAGGTGGCCGAACCTATTCTGAATTTCGGCACCTTGCGCGGCAATGCCATTACAGAGCGTGTTGAGATGCTGTTTGACCGGGTTGAATTGCCACGCTCGTTTATGCGCCGCTTTCCTCATGAGCTTTCGGGCGGGCAGCGCCAAAGGGTAGCGATTGCCCGTGCGCTGGCATTGAATCCAAAGCTGATCATCGCAGATGAAGCGGTGTCTGCGTTGGATGTGTCCGTGCAGGCTCAGGTGCTGAACCTGATGATGGAATTACAGGCCGAAATGGGGCTTAGTTTTCTGTTCATCAGTCATGATATGGCCGTTGTCGAACGGGTCAGCCATTATGTTGGCGTCATGTATTTGGGACGGATTGTTGAGATCGGCACACGGCAGCAAGTTTTTGAGAACCCGCTGCACGCCTATACACAAGCCTTGATGAAAGCGGTGCCAATTGCCGATCCACGTCGACGCAAAGACGAGAAAGATCTGAACTTTAAACCGATCCCGTCGCCGATCCACCATGCACGCCACAAACCAGAACCCTCTGAATATGTTGAGGTAAATCCCGGGCATCATTTGTTGCTTACCAAAAGCGGGTATTGATCAAATGGCCCATCGTCTGACCCCGTTTGAGATCATGGAAAAGCTGATCAGCTTTCCCACTGTGTCACGTGACACCAATATCCCCCTGATTGACTGGGTTGCGGACTATCTGCAGAGCCATGGCATTGAAAGCCATCGTTACATAGACCCCGAACAGCCTAAACATGCGTTGTTTGCGCATGTGGGACCTTGGGAGGAGGGCGCAGTTGTCTTGTCCGGGCACACGGATGTGGTGCCGGTGGATGGCCAGCCTTGGGACAGTGATCCGTTTTCGGTGATTGAGCGGGACGGCCGTTATTATGGTCGCGGTACATGCGATATGAAGGGGTTTGACGGTCTTGCTCTTTGGGCTTTGGTGGAAGGGAAATACGCCGGGCTGAAGCGGCCTTTGCAGGTGGCACTGAGCTTTGATGAAGAAATTGGGTGTACCGGGGCGCCGCCGATGATTGAGGCGATGCAACCGGTGTTGCCCAAAGGGTCAGCGGCAATTATCGGAGAACCCTCAACCATGCAGGCGGTCACCGGCCACAAGGGAGGGACGGGGTTTGACACACATGTGGTGGGGTTTGAGGTGCATTCCTCGCTGCTGCACACCGGGGTCAATGCGATTATGGCCGGGGCCAAATTGATTGAATGGGCCAATGCGATGAACACGCTGAATATGGAGGCCAAGCCAACAGAGTTGGCCGCAATGTTTGATCCGCCATTTACCACCTTGCATGTGGGAATGATCGAAGGCGGTACGGCCCATAATATCACCGCCAAAGATTGCCGGTTTGCGATGGATTTTCGCGTGGTGCCCGGCGAAGATAAGGATAAATGGGCGGTGGCCTATCTCAAGAAGGTGCGTGAGGTTGAGGCGCAAATGCAAGCGGTTGTGCCCGAAACACGGATCGACATTACGCCTCGCTTTGACGTGCCGGGGTTGCGGCCCGAAGAAGACGGCGCAGCCGAGACATTGGTACGTCAGATCACTGGCGATAATGCGAGCCATAAGGTCAGCTATGGTACAGAAGCGGGGCAGTTTCAGGATGCCGGGTATTCTGCGGTAATCTGCGGGCCGGGTGACATTGCGCAAGCGCATCAACCTAACGAATTTATTGAGGTGGCGCAGTTTGAAGCGGGGCATGACTTTATGCGGTCCTTGTTGAAACGGCTGTCAGCTTAGGCCGCGATGCGGGGTGGCGCAGAGCGCCCCCTTACGGGAAAACGATGTGGCCGTGCATGTGTGGGTGGCGCAAAGCGCCCCCTTACCGGGAGGATGCGTTGTAAGGGATGGCTTTGCCACAACCTACCGGGAGGATTAAGTGACGACATTTCCAATATCTGAGGCCACGCCGATCACCTATGCGGGGGCTGTGCCAAAACAGGCCGATGTTGTGGTGATCGGGGGCGGTGTCATTGGGGTCTGCACGGCGCTTTATCTCGCGCAGGGCGGACATGACGTGGTGTTGCTTGAAAAGGGGCGTATCGCGGCGGAGCAATCATCGCGCAATTGGGGCTGGATCCGTCAGCAAGGGCGCGACCGGGATGAATTGCCAATCATGACGGAGTCGATTGGTCTGTGGCAGGAACTGTCACAACAAACCAACATTGATTTTGGGTTACGCCAGGGGGGCGTGACCTATTTCGCGCGAACAGACAAGGCCCTGACGGGCTATGGGCGTTGGGCTGAACATGCGCAATCGCAAGGTTTGGACACGTGCATTCTGACATCAAGAGAGACGGCTGCGATGTTCCCGGGAATGGCGCATCAGATGCGGGGCGCGATGGTGACGCCTTCGGATATGCGGGCGGAACCCTGGATGGCGGTTCCTGCCTTGGCGGGTATTGCGACGCGGGCTGGTGCGCGGCTGATTGAGGCCTGTGCGGTGCGCATGTTGGATGTGCAGGCAGGCCGGGTTGCCGGGGTCCACACAGAACGAGGTCACATCAAAACGTCGCAGGTGGTCTTGGCCGGGGGGGCGTGGTCATCGCTGTTTTTGCGCAATCACGGTGTGTCCTTGCCGCAATTGTCGGTCCGGGAAAGCGTTGCGGCGACACAGCCAATGCCGGAAATCTATGCCGGGGCCGCGGCAGACAACACGGTGGCTTTTCGGCGGCGTATGGATGGTGGATACACCTTGGCGCCATCGGGTGTTGCAGAGCTATTTATTGGGCCAGACGCCTTTCGGGCGTTTTCGAAATACCTGCCTCAGTTGAAGGCCACGCCGTTCTCTCAGACGTATTTCCCCGCCGCGCCCAAGGGGTTCCCGGATGCCTGGGGGACTTGCAGGCGCTGGAGCGGCGACAGTGTGACACCATTTGAAAGGATGCGCGTGTTAAACCCATCCCCGAACCACAGGCAGTTGCGAAAGATGCAGCGCAGCTTTGCAACTTTGTTTCCAGCGATGCCCAAGGTTACCCTAAAGACAGCATGGGCGGGCATGATTGATACAATGCCAGACGTGGTGCCGGTGGTAGATCATTGTGCAACTGTGCCGGGGTTGATCATTGGGACGGGCATGGCAGGGCACGGATTTGGCATCGGGCCCGGAATGGGCCGTGTCTTGGCGGCACTGGTCACAGGGGACGCGGTGGGGCATGATTTGGGGCGGTTTCGTGCCGATCGATTTTCAGATGGCAGCAGGATCCAATTGGAAGCCTGAGCGCTAGAGCGAGTAACAGAGAGGGCCCACCTATGCCAATCAAGAACCGATTTGCACAAACCCATGCAGACATCACAGCGTGGCGGCGGCATTTGCATCAACATCCGGAACTGGATTTTGACGTGCATGAAACGGCGGCATTTGTCGAAGACAAGCTGCGCTCTTTTGGAATTACTGACATCACATCGGGGATCGGCCGCACCGGAGTTGTTGCGGTGATTGAAGGGCAGACCAATACATCGGGTCGGGCCATTGGGTTGCGTGCGGACATGGACGCGTTGCCGATCATGGAAGCAACGGGGTTGGCTTATGCGTCAACTGTGCCGGGCAAAATGCATGCCTGCGGACATGATGGCCATACGGCGATGCTTTTGGGGGCGGCGCAATATCTGGCGGAGACCCGAAATTTTGATGGTCGGTGTATCTTGATCTTTCAACCAGCCGAAGAAGGTGGCGGCGGGGGCAATGAGATGGTCAAAGACGGCTTGATGGACCGATGGGGGATCGATGAGGTTTATGGCATCCACAACATGCCGAATTACCCGGTTGGTGAGTTTGCCATTCGCAAGGGCGCGTTGTTGGCGGCGGCTGATCAGTTTGAGATCATCATCGAGGGGCAGGGTGGTCATGCTGCGGCCCCGCATGAAGCAATTGATACAAACCTTGCAGCTGCGCATGTGGTGGTGGCGTTGCAAAGTATCGCCAGCCGCAATGTTGATCCTGTCAAACAGGTGGTTGTCTCGGTCTGCACCCTGCGCAGCGATACCGAAAGCCACAATATTTTGCCTCAGACGGTGAAACTTGTCGGTACTGTGCGCAGTCTGGATGAAGAGGTGCGCGACCTTGCCGAAACCCGGTTGCGTGATGTGACCACACATACGGCAGCGGCCTATCAATGCACGGCAAACATCACCTATGACCGCGGCTATCCGGTGACGGTCAACCATGATGATGAGACGATTTATGCGGCTGACGTGGCCGAAGACATCACACCGGGGGTTTGGCGCGATACGCCCCCCATCATGGCCGGAGAAGACTTTTCCTATATGCTGAACGCGCGGCCGGGGGCTTATATCATGATCGGAAACGGGGTGGAGGGCGCGACGGTGCATCACCCTATGTATGATTTCAATGATGAAGCCATCCCGGCGGGTTGTTCATGGTTCGCGCAGATGGTGGAAACACGTCTGGCGCCCAAGTAACGGGCGTTAGGCTGGATCGATGATCCCGCGCAGCAGGTCATTTTTGCAGGACCGTGCCACGGGTTGGCCTGCAACGTGTTGATCTTGTCAGAATGGTGGTGTGCAATCCTCGGCTTATCGATTTCGAATGTTGTTACTGTGAAAGAAAAGGCTGACGTCGGGCGCAGTGGCAAATTGGGAAAAGTGAGTTCGACCGGGCATCGCCTTCAACGAACCTTAGGACGAGCTGAGCGAAAGCCTGTCGATCGCTGATGCCAGTTTCAATAAGTCTGCTTCATAAAAACCGGCGGCATTGATACAATTCGTTTCGAGCATCCTAAGCCCATCGTCGGTGCGACAGATGTCGATAACATAGGCGGCTGCGTAATCTGGGTTCACCCCGACCAGCTTTGCTGCAAATTCTAGCGCGTCGTCATCAATTTCATGTCGGTAAACGACGCGCGCCCCTTCTTTGTAGAGAGAGAAAGTAACGATCTCATCTCTTACTACCCAAAGTCGCCATTCTTTTAGAATGCGAACGGGCTGCGTGAACATCAATTCTGTATCGTGCCGAAGTGACCCTTTAGGTATCTCGTGTTCATAAAGGGCGAGAACCTTCTGCGCCAAATCAATGATCTCCGCAGTAGACTTTACGTTTCCCGGTTCTTCCTTGCTGTCTTCCACTGGACGTAAAAACCAGTCTTTCCCATCATCGGGCAAGTGTTCAGGAACATCGCGCAGTGTTAAGAAAAGAGCATCCGCGCCATTAAGAAGAAATGGGTGCCAGGGTGTTTCATGAACAAAAGGCCTGATCTTAAAGACACCGGGCCTTAAATCGTTGGCCTGTGCATATCGCCATAGGGTGTATGAACCAAACATAACCACGGCATTCGGATCACTGATAGTCGGAGCTGGCGTCAGGTCGCCGATAAACGGAACAACTTTGTGCCATGTGTACGGTATTTCCAGCCGATCAAGCGCATCGGACATTTTCCGAGTGTCCTCAAAATCCTGAAGTATCCATTGCACGTACTTGGTCTCAAATCTGACAGCTTTGCCTTTACGCAAAGAACATCATCCTGCCAATTGCGCAACAGGGGGCAGGAGAACTGCCTGTTTTTTCGGAAATTTTGGGCCGATAAAAATCCGCTGTTGGGATTGTCGTTTTGTTCAGATGTGGCGCTCTGGGCACGGGTGGCATGAAGCGGGTGTGCCCAGAGCGGTCGGTCTTAAGACCCTGATTCTAGTCAGTCGCGAAACAGTAGAACAGGCCGGCACCCCCGGTGCGCGGCAGGTCGGCTTCTCCGCAACCGGCTGATCCATGGGCGGAATTCCATGACACCATATTGCGGGATTTGTTCAACCCGACGCGGTCATGGTGACCCACAATGACCGAACCTTCGCCGTTGCTGGTCCAGTTGCTACAGGTTGTATCCCCACCGGCTGTTGAAAAATGACCAGCGGAGTCGGATCCTGTCATAATGTCGTGCTTGTTTGGTTTGGCTCCTCGGCCATTTACGGCAACGCCGTTTTCATCCAACCCGGTTTTAAGATTGATGTTCACATTTGCGCTGTGCAGATCTTCTATGTCTTTTGCGATCATTTCGCCGGTGGCGTTGTACCAAGGGCCGTTGCCTATGCGGTCACGGGCGCTGATGCCGTTGGTGACTTTGGGGCTGCCGCTGCTGCGATCAATAACCATGCTGGTGCTGAGGTACGCCGCCCATGATCGATCAGACCCGGCGGCTTGCGCAAGGGCGCTGCAATGGGCGTCTGCGCCTTCCAGACCGCCAAGGTTACCACCATCACCACCGCTGACGCTGGTGATAAAAAACGACATTTTTTCTGCATCGATGGATTGCGCTGCACTGCTGAGAGCGGATGCGCCCAACGCAAGAATTGCGGTTGTTGCAAGAGTGGCAAATTTCAGTGGCTTAGACATTACTTTCCTCCCGTAAATTCATTATTCAGAAACTGTAGGAGATCGCTTACCACCCGTCTACGGTAACACGGTCATGTGATCGAGAGCAGAGACGCTATGAAGATCAGGTCTTGGAAACGACAGGCCCTTGGCAAGATGTGTAGATATGTGACTTCACTCTTGAACCAACAACGCTTAGCTTCGCAACATTATTAGCCCTGCAAAAGGAAACCCCATGCCCGTCAAAAACCGCTTTGCCGAATTGCACGATGATATCACCGCTTGGCGTCGTGATTTGCACGAACACCCCGAAATTTTGTTTGAAACCCACCGGACATCAGCGACGGTAGCGCAAAAATTGCGCGCATTTGGGTGTGATGAAGTGGTCGAAGGCATCGGGCGGACTGGTGTTGTAGGGGTGATCAAAGGCAAACAGGACAGTACGGGCAAGGTTGTGGGGCTGCGTGCGGATATGGATGCGCTACCCATCCATGAACAGACAGGTGTTGAATATGCCTCCAAAACTGATGGGGCGATGCATGCTTGTGGCCATGACGGGCACACGGCGATGTTGTTGGGGGCGGCGCAATATCTGGCCGAAACGCGTAATTTTGATGGCACAGCAGTGGTGATCTTTCAGCCAGCCGAAGAGGGCGGCGGTGGCGGCAAAGAAATGTGTGATGACGGCATGATGGACCGTTGGGGCATTCAGGAGGTCTATGGCATGCACAATTGGCCGGGCATGCCTACGGGATCTTTTGGCATCCGCACCGGTCCATTTTTCGCAGCGACCGATTTGTTGAATATCGAAGTAGAAGGATTGGGCGGGCATGCCGCCAAGCCCAATGAAACAATCGATACCACTGTTGTGGCTTCCCATATCGTGACCGCGTTGCAGACAATCGCAAGCCGGAATGCCGATCCGATTGGCAATATCGTGGTGTCGATCACATCGTTTGAAACGTCTTCCAAAGCGTTCAACGTCATCCCTCAAAAAGTGGAGATGATGGGCACAGTGCGTACCCTGTCCAATGAGCTGCGCGATTTGGCCGAAAAACGTGTGGTTGAGATTTGTGAAGGCATTGCAGCCAGTTTTGGCGCGCAGGCGCGGGTGAATTACACACGCAATTATCCGGTGATGGTAAACCATGCCGAGCAAACCGAATTTGCAGCCGGGGTGGCACGCGACATATCCGGGGATTGTGTTGAAGCACCTTTGGTGATGGGGGGCGAGGATTTTGCCTTTATGCTGGAAGAACGCCCGGGCGCTTACATTCTGGTAGGCAATGGGATGGACGGCGCGATGGTGCACCACCCGCTATACAACTTTAACGACGAGGCAATACCGGCCGGGTGCAGTTGGTGGGCAGGGATCATCGAACAGCGCATGCCTGCGGCGTAACCTGAATTTCAGGGGTGGGCGTCACGTCCACCTTTTGGAAAATGGGGTGCATTTTGGGGCAGCATTGTACGACTTTTGGCTTCCGAACCTGTTGTATCTGCGATCTGCTGAGATGTGTTCACCGTCAACCTTGACGAAGGCGAAAAGCGAGGCGGTGTTTTGATGCGGACCTCATTGCCCGCTTTCTTGCTTTCGGATCGGATGCCGGGGGGCTTCCAGCTCAAAATGACGCCTCCTCAGCGCTGTGACCCTCGTGCAATTATTGGTCATCCTTTCGGGACATTGCTTGCAATACCTAGCCAGCCGAGGAGGCAAGGTGCGTCAATTACAAGGGGTAGATCAAACACTCCAAGAATTAGACGCGGTTCTGCCCAAGCCGAAGGTGCGGGCAAACTCTGACAAGAGGGGATATCAGCCAAACGGTAGGTGCTAGGTCCGTCTTTCAAAGGCGCGTCCTAAGAAGAAGCTTATTCAAGCTTGGGCATGACCTCTTCAGCGATGGGTTTGCGGCCAAAACTGTGCACCTTGCGGTGTGTCCATTTCCCTTTTCTTTTGACCACTATCTGTGCGAGGTAGGCAACCGAGCTGTCTTTTCGCTTGTGCGCTCTGTGTGAGCCATACCGGAACAACCATTGATGTCCCGATCCTACAAAATGGGCAGAAGACAGCAGTAATACGATGCAAATAGGCACAAAGATCTTTGTTGGATATGGCAAATAAACTTTTAAAGTCAGATGTTTGCAGAAGTTCGAGACTTTCCGTCGCGCCTATGATGGATTGGGTCGTGACTTAGATTTATACATTTTAAAACAAAGACTTGATTCTCCACGTGGGCCGATGTTGTAAGTAACGTTGTAAAATCCACTGGAGATTGGGGCGACTGATGGGACGGACAATCACGCATATTACCTCATGTCAGCGCGACGAGGATTGGGTCAGGGTGCTTGAATGAGCTTTTGGCTTAAGCGTGTTTGACTGGTCGGAAGCGGTCATTGGTTTTGGCTGAGACGTCGGTCTGCAATGCGGACAAACCGGCCTTACCGTCTGCATGTTCAACGGCCGCTTTTCCATTGCTGCACCTGCAGCAAAAAGCACCATGGGTGATTGCGGACCTTCGCTTTATGTGCGCCAGGAGCCTATTGTGCCGAAATGCCGAAAAAAGCAGATAATGGATTCCTTATAAATTGGAACCAGCCGTATAAGGTGGATCAAACGGCGCACAGGATGTCGCCCGCTTGTATGACTGTCGCGTAGTTGAGGAGTTTTTGTACCGTCATACGGATGTGCTGGAGGTAGCAGTCGTTGGAGTGTCCGATGACTATTGCTGCGAAACATTGAAAGTTGTGCCAACACCAGCCTGGCCAAGTCCTTCAATGCTTGGTTATTCCAAAATGGACTTATAGCTGGCTAAAGCAATTTCTACGTGTTCCCAGAGTAAACGTTTGGCCGCCTTTTGGTCACGGTCCAGCGCGGCTTGCATCAACAAGCTGTGGTGTTCGGGCGCAAGTGCGCGTTGTAGTGCTTCCAATGTTTCTGAAGAGTGATTGTCTGGCCCTTTTGGGTTGATTACGGCTGGATGAAACAAAAGCGCCTGATGGTGCCGATGCAGCTGTAAAAGGGTCGTGTCGTGGAACGATTTGAGCCATGAAGATCGTGCCGCCGCAAGAAGGCTTTTGTGGAAGCCATCGTGAGCAGTGGCCCAACGCTCACGATCTTCAATGGCTTCACTTCCGATAGGCTGAGGGGTCCGCATCAGCCTGTGATGGGCAGCAATGAGATTGCTTTCCCATTCAATGTCGCCATGCGTGATCGAGTCTTCAAGAAGCCTTTCCTCGATAGAAAGGCGCGCGTCTTCTAGGTCTTTAAGCTCAGCCAGAGACACTGGCGCGACGCGCCACCCGCAATTTTCACCAGCAACCGCCAGACGCTTTTCTTCAAGGCGAGCCAAAGCCTCTCGCACGGGTGTCGCGCTAATATTTAGAGCCTTGGAGAGCGTCGCCACCCGCAGCGGCGCGCCGGGCGGTGTTGAGCCGTTCAGGATCAACCTTTCGATTGCTTCAAAGGCGTTCTCTGCTTTTTCGACGGCTCTCATGGGCCTTGAATAACATATATGTTTTGCTATAACAACGATGAATTACTTATTCATCTGTGGGAAATCATGTCGCAAACAACAGCCGAAACACAAAAAACCGCGGGTTCAAGTCTTTATCGGAAGAGCCGGTTCGACATGCCAGAACAGCTTATTTACTTGGATGGAAACTCCCTTGGACCATTGCCAGGCGACGTGCCGGCAAAGCTGGCAGATGTCGTGCAACGTGAATGGGGCGGTTCGCTTGTTCGGGGCTGGTCCAATGATGACTGGTTTGATCTACCGCACGATGTGGCGCGCAAGTTGGAGCCCCTGATCGGGGCGGAGCCGCAATCCGTCGCCGTCGGCGACTCAACCTCGATCGCGTTGTTTAAAGCGCTCGGGGCCGCGCTGAAACTGGCAGGAAAGCGCCGGTGTATTTTGTCTGACTCCGGCAACTTTCCTACGGACCTTTATGTCGCGGAAGGCATCGCGAAGCTGATCGAAGACGGTTTCCATGTGAAATCGCTCCCTACAGATGAGGTCGAAGCGGCCATCGGTGACGACGTTGCGGTGCTTATGTTGACCGAAGTCGATTACCGCACTGGCCTTCGTCGCGACATGAAAAAAGTCACCGAAATGGCCCATGCCTCTGGCGCTTTTGTTATTTGGGATCTGTCGCATTCCACAGGTGCTTTTCCGGTCAACTTGGCAGATTGCAACGCAGACTTTGCAGTGGGTTGTGGTTACAAATTTCTGAATGGTGGCCCCGGTGCGCCTGCTTATCTTTATATTTCGCCGCGTCACAACGATGTTGTAACGCCGGTCATCTCAGGTTGGATGGGCCACTCAGATCCGTTTGCTTTTGAGTCAGCGTTCACTCCAGCTAATGGGGTTCAGAAAATGCAGACTGGCACGCCGTCAGTGCTTGCTCTTACAGCGCTAAGCACAGCCTTGGAGCTGTTTGATGATGTGGACATGACTGCATTGTATGAGCGTGCTCAACAGCTAGGTGATATGTTCATTGCCGAGGTTGAGAAGCGGTGTCCCGAACTCGTATTGGCATCCCCCCGCGATGCAGCTGTCCGCGGGAGTATGGTTTCGTTCCGCCACCCAGAAGGCTACGCGATCATGCAGGCTTTGATTGAGCAAAACGTCATCGGAGACTTCCGTGCGCCGGACATTTTACGATTTGGCATCACACCACTTTACCTAACCGAAGTCGACTTCGTTAAGGCGGCCGAAGCTTTGGAAAAAGTGTTGAATGAAAAGTTTTGGGATGACGAACGTTTCCGCGTTCGCGGCGCGGTAACCTAAGTCTCAAGAAGGGGATTCAAAATGGTTCAACGTATTGCAGTTGTCACCGGCGCGGCCGGTGGAATGGGTCGCGCGATTGTCGATGCTCTGCTTAGGGATAACGTCAAATGTTATGGCTTCGACATAGCCCTTGATAGCCTGAAAGAAATGGAAGGAACTCTTGGTTCGGCGTTTGTCGGCATGGAGGTTGACCTGACGAAGCCAGAAAAAATCCTTTCTGCATTCAATGAAATCGAAACCGGTGAAGGTGGCGTTGATATTCTGGTGAACAACGCGGGCACCTGTTTCATGTCAGACTTTCCTGATGTTCCTGTTGCCGAATTTGAACTACAGATGAAGATCAATTTTGATGCCGCGTTTCATTGTTCGCAGGCAGCAATGAAGCTGATGAAAGGCCGAGCGGGGGTTCGTAAGATCGTCAATATTTCTTCCAACGGCGCCTATAATTTTGAATCCTTTGATCCGCCGCATTATCGCGCCAGTAAGGCTGCGATGGACAGCCTGACCAAACATCTGGCGCGCACGTTTGCGCGTGACAAGATCTCGGTCAATTCAATCGCGCCTGCGATGACTGAGACGCCGCTTTGCGATGTCTTAAGTGCCGAAGTTCTTGCCGAGGCGGTCGCAAAGATGCCGCACGGGCACCAGATGCAACCCTCTGAAATCGCCGAATGGGTGCGGTTTTTGGTGTCTCCCGCCGGAGACGTCTCCAGCGGGAACATTATCATTTTAAACCAGGGTCGTGATGTTCATTAGGAGTAAAATTCCGGTGTTTTGCGCAACGTGGGCCATTGATCAGGGGAGTGTCCAAATATGACAAATGCCTCAGTCTCTTTCGCCCGATCCATCAGTCGCACAAAGTTCTCACGTGCGAGATCTTCGTTCCAAGCTCCGCCAAAACCGTCATCGATTTCAGAGGGTCGCGAAATCGCGTCACTGGTCAAAAGAACGGGGCCGGTTTCGGGCAAATCAAGTTCGATGGAGATTTGGCCTGGCGCATGTCCCGGTGTTTGCAAAATACGGAAACCCGGCCCAATTTCTGTATCTTCATCCAGAAGCAGATATTCGCGATCAGGCCATTCCAACGGCTGGGCATCTCCCCAGTATAGTGGCTTATCAAGGGCGCGTTCGGCACGCGACATCAAGATTGGGCAATCTGGAAAATCAGCAAGGCCGCCGACGTGGTCGATGTGTGTGTGGGTCATGATCAACAGATCAATGTCCGACACATCAACGCCGCTTAACGCCAATTGCTCTTTGGGGAAGTTGACCGGGTCCAGCTTTAGAATATCGCCAAACTTATCCATTCCATCTTCAACAGAGGAGCCATGCGGATCAGCAGCGTATTTACGGTGATATCCCGTATCCACTAGGATCTTTTGTCCCGCACTCGTGTGGATCAAAAAACCACAAATCCCAATGATGCGACCATTGGCATGGACTTGGAATAAACCAAAGTCCAAGACGTGTAGTTTTGTCGGTGTTCCATCTATGTAACCAACTGTTTTCATTTATTTTCTCCCTCTAAATCTATCAATCATAGGTGCGCCATGAAAGTCAAGATACATACCCTTTTCGAGTATTTGCTCGAAACTACCGAAGCAGAACCCGAAGCAATTGTCGGGTATTCCCTGTCCCAATCTCCCAAGCTTGGTGAGTTTATGGACGACCTCGATCCAGAGCTTTTACTGGATTGGAACAGCATTGATTTCCGTGGCCTTCCAGCGCTGCGCGGGCACATCCTGCGTGAAGCAGGGCTTGATGGTCTTTGTGAGCCAAGCGACGTTTTTGTGACCGCCGGAACGGCAGAGGCAAACTATCTGGCGATGATGCAGCTGCTAGAACCCGAAGATGAAGTTGTCATCGAAACACCGGGCTGGCCACAGACCGGTGTGATTTCCAAAGCGATCGGCTGCACGCAACGCTATGTTGAACGCAAAGAAGCTGACGATTGGGTCTTCCCAATGGATCAGCTGGAAAAAGTCATCAACAAAAACACTAAGATGATCTTTGTGACGAACCCGAACAACCCGACGGGTCAACGGTTTTCGCCGGCCGAACTTCAACAGCTGGTTGACTATGCCCGCAGCGTGGATGCGTGGCTGGTCGTTGACGAAGTTTATGCAGGGCTTGAATGGGAAGATGGCCCACGCTCACCTTCCGTCGCTGGCATGTACGACAAGGGCATCACGACCGGTAGTGTTTCCAAGGCGCTTGGCCTTCAGGGGCTGCGGTGTGGTTGGTTGATCTGTAAAGACAAAGACCTGATCATGGATGCGATTATCTTGCGTGAAAACTCAAGCGAGCTGATGAACGTCATGGGCGAAGCCATTGCCGAGATCGCCATGCGCCCTGAGCGGTACGCGGCATCAATGGTCAAGGCGCGTGCAGATGGGCTCGCCAATCTTGAAATACTGGACACGTTTGTGAAAAGTCATCCGCGCCTGTCTTGGGTGCGCCCAAAAGCAGGATTGATCGGATTGGCAAAGCTTAGCGATGGTATCAACAGTGCTGATTTTGCGCGCAAGCTGCTCGCGGCCCCCTACAAGACGTTCTTGATGCCGGGAATCGCGTATGATCAACCAAACCATATCCGTATCGGGTGCGGCGGCGGCGCAGAAGTGAAGCTTGATGTCGGCCTCGCCCGCCTTGGCGAGTTGCTGTCCAAGTGGTAACGCGCACTCAAATGCGCCCATAGGTCAAAGCCCCCCAGACCACGTACAATGGTCTGGGGGGCTTTATGTGACAAAGGATAAGTTGCAGTTTTTAGTTGGCTTCTGTCTGAAGACCGGGTCGCACGCCAAGTCCCATCGACGCATCAATAACTGCACCGTGCATAACCTGTGCAAGATCCGTTGCAAGAAAGTGCACTACGCCAGCGATGTCCGCGGGCTTGATAAGACGCCCTTTAGGAAGACGTTTTTCAAATGCCATGCGTTCTTGTGGCGTCATTTTTGACAACGTGCTGGCCTGAAACATTGGCGTGTCCGTTGCACCGGGGCATACGGCAAAGACGTTGACGGGGCTGTGCACCGTTTCCGCCGCCAGCTGGCGGGTCAAAAATGCGACTGCGGCTTTGCTCATGCCATCAGACAATCTGAAACCGGGGAAGGCGCTGATGCCTCCTCCAACCGAACTGATATTGATCAGTTTTCGCGGCGCAATCGCCGCGACGACATTTTCGTTGTCGATGGTTTTCAGAAATTCTTGGCACAGCTTCAATGTTCCGTCTGCATTGATCTGCAACATGAGGCTGTCTTGAAGGCCTTCGTCATCGGTCATGTGGGCGACGGTGGCGGACCCGACAGCGGCATTGTTAACCAGAATGTCGATCGGGCCAAGTTCTGCCTGAACGCTTGCAACGCAGTCCTTGATCGACGCCGCATTTGCCAAATCCAGTGAATGTGCCGTGACGCCGTCCAAATCGGGGAAGGCGGCGCGCACTGTCTGTGCCGTTTCTACGCCCGGTATGAACGTTGTTGCGACGGTCGCACCGAAGGCATGAAGCCTTTCAACACAGGCCCGCCCGATACCGCCCATCCCACCAGTGACCAACGCGACACGGCCATCTAGTTGAAAGGGCGCAAGCAATGGATCAATCATCAATTGCCGACCCTCGTGTGGGTCTTTTCCGGGATCAGCCCATGAGGTGCAAACCGCATGACCAAGATCAGTATAAGCCCCATGACCACATATCGCAGGTAGGCCGCACTTTCCTCGATCACGTCCCTTGCCGCGCTGCCGTCTGTCAGGGTTTCAGCGATACGACCTGCAACCCAAACGCCGCCTGTCTCTGCTTGGATCCAAGCGAACCAAATCACGAACGCACCTAAGATTGCACCACGATAGTTTCCTGATCCACTTACGATGACCATAATCCAGATGATGAACGTGAAGCGTAAGGGCTGGTACGATCCGGGTGTAAATTGCCCATCTAGTGTCACAAGCATCGCACCACCAATTCCAACGATCGCAGAGCCCAATACAAACGCTTGGCGATGACTTCCTTCGACATCTTTCCCCATGGCCATTGCGGCATCTTCGTTGTCACGGATCGCGCGCATCATCCGTCCCCAAGGTGCTCGTTGCAGCGTTTCTGTCAACCAGTAGACCAGCGCCAGAACGAGCAAGAACAGCCCAGCATAACACAGCTTCACAATGATAGAGGTCAAGTCGCGTGTTGATATTTCCATGGAGACTGCGAGGTTTTGAACCCATTCAAGCGCTCGTATGTCGACCTCATATGGGACGGGGCGTGGCAGGCCGGAAATGTTCTTAACGCCGCGCGCCAACCAATCTTCGTTCCTCAGGACAGCCACAACGATTTCGGAAATACCAAACGTTGCAACAGCCAAATAGTCTGTCCGCAAAGATCCGGTAAGCTTCGCGACAGGCCAAGCGACGAGGCCCGCCAAGAGCGCGCCGCCAAACCATGCGACGGGCGTCGGCAAGCCAAGGCCACCAATGTTGCCGTATTTGACAGCATCAAAGCCTTCGATTGCAGCAACAGCGGGAAAAAAGAACTGCTGGGTTATGTAAAAACCGATGACGACAATTCCGAATAGGATCATCCAACGAAACCGCGATTCATCGAAGTACCGTTTGGCGAAAATGTAAGCGATCACCGTGATGAGGGCTGTTACGAAAGCAGCAAGCAGGCCCGAACCACCAAGGCTCCAAGCTTCGGTCACGGGTGGTACGCTAAATAGAACAACGGCAAGACCGCCAAGGGCCGCAAAGCCCATCGTCCCGACATTAAACATACCAGCAACGCCCCACTGAACGTTCACGCCAATGCTCATGACTGCGGAAACGACGCACAGGTTGAAAATGGTCAGTGCCAACTGCCAGCTTTGAAAGACACCGACAAGGATCAGAAGTAGGGCCATTCCAGCAAAAAGGAGGAAATCTTTGTGACGCGTGATCATCGTTTCGACCCTCCCATTAAGCCATTGGGTTTAAATAAAAGCACCAAAACCAATATTGTAAACGAAACGGCAAATTTGTATTCCGTTGAAAGAATTTGCATCAAACTTGTCGGTTCTAAGTTTTCAGGGAGAAGGTAGGTAAAGAACCGCTTCCAAGCAAAAGTGAGCCCGATTTCAGAGAACGCAATGACGACAGCGCCCACGATGGCTCCCACTTGGCTTCCCAAGCCGCCGACAACAGCTGCCGCAAAGACCGGCAACAAGAACTGTTGGAAGACAAACGGACGGTACCCTTTGTCGAGCCCAAACAAAACGCCGCCGAGGGTCGCGAGAATAGCCACCAAGATCCACGTTATAAATACGATCCGTTCGGGATCGACGCCGGAAAGCAAAGCAAGATCGCGGTTGTCAGAATAGGCCCGCATGGATTTGCCTGTTTCGGTATTTTTAAGAAACCAGAACAAAACGCTACAAACAAAAACGGCAATGATGATGGTCAGCACAACGGTGTTTTTGATCACGAGCGCTTCGGCAAGGCCTGACCACTCCTTGAATTCGCGACCCGTCAATAAGAAGCGTTCACCGTCGTCTATGTTGCGCCCTTCGGGGCCAACGAGAAGGCGCGTCATGCCGTTAATGATCAGCATAATTCCAGACGATAGGATCATAAAGATTTCAGGCTTGGCGTTATTGCGGCGGAAATGCCGGTACACCATGCGATCTGAAAGGATAAGGACAATTGCTGTCAGGACGATCGCGATTGGCAAAGCCAAAAGCGCCGTCGGAAGGAAGCCCAAGCCAATCCCCATCTGTTGAAACCACAACGTAACGATAATGCAGAACGCAGTGCCTAGTGACATGGTTTCAGCATGTGCAAAGTTTGAAAACCGCAGAACGCTGAAAATGAGCGTCACACCCATCGCGCCGAGCGCCAGTTGGCTCGCATATGCCAAACCGGGCAAAATCATCAAGTTTGTGAGGTGGACGAGGGCGTTGAGAATATCGGTCATGAGTGTGCTCCAAGAAATGAGCGCCGTGTTTCAGGATCATTCAAAAGGTCTTGTCCACTGCCTGTGAACCGGTTGCGTCCCTCAACGAGGACATAGCCAATGTCAGCAACTTCAAGTGCAGATGCCGCATTTTGCTCGACTATGAGAACGGCCAAACCAAGTTCAGCGACACCTCTGATTTTCTCAAACATTTCATCCATGACGTTCGGGCTAACGCCCGCAGTTGGTTCATCAAGCATAAGCGCAGTAGGGCGTGTCATCAGGGTGCGTCCCATTGCAAGTTGTTGACGTTGACCGCCAGATAATTGCCCCGCGATTTGTTTTCTCTTTTCGGCAAGAATTGGGAAAAGATCGAAAACTTCTTTCATCGTCTGCGCTGCGGTATCTCGGCTTAAGAGCGCACCCATGTCCAGATTTTCGCGAACAGTCATGGTCGGGAAAATGTTGTTGTTTTGCGGAACAAAAGCCATTCCAGCCTTTACGCGCTTTTGAGTGGGCAGGGTCGTAATCGAATTGCCGTCCAGAACAACGTCACCTGATGTTAAATCCAGCATGCCTGCAATGGCCTTCATGGCAGTAGATTTGCCTGCCCCATTGGGGCCGACAACAACTGCGATTTCGCCGCGACCCACGGAAATTGTGCATCCATTGAGGATCGGGCTTCCGCCGTACCCTCCAATCATATCCGTGCCTGACAAAAAGCTCATGCTGGTGATACTTTCTTGTTAGCCCGGGCACGGCCCAAGTAGGCATCGATCACTTCTTCATTTTTCAAAATATCTTCGACTGAACCTTGGGCAAGCAAACTGCCTTCGGCCATGCAAAACACATGGTCACAAAGTTCGGAGACAAAATTCATATCGTGTTCAATCAGACAGAATGTGTAACCTTTTTCGACGTTAAGGCGGCGGACTGCTGTGATGATTGAGTTTAAAAGCGTGCGGTTGACGCCTGCGCCAACCTCGTCAAGAAACACAATGCGTGGATCGACCATCATAGTGCGGCCAAGCTCGAGCAGCTTTTTCTGTCCACCCGACAGGTTCCCCGCGAGCTCATCGGCAACATGCATGATTTCTAGAAAGTCCAAAACCTCGTCTGCTTTGGCGCGCAAGGCACGCTCTTGATTGCGAATACGGCCGGGGCGAAACCAAGCATCAAAGTAGGTTTCACCAGCTTGATCGGCAGGCACGACCATAAGGTTTTCTCGAACGGTTAGCGTGGAAAATTCATGTGCGATTTGGAAGGTCCGCAAAAGCCCTTTGCCAAAAAGCTCATTTGGAGAACATCCGGTTATGTCTTCACCATCCAATTGCACCTGCCCTTGGCTTGGCTTGTGGTAGCCCGCGATGACATTAGGCTCAGGACCCATTAATCTGGTTGATGCTGTCACGGCTGCATGATTCAAACCCGCAAACTGCAGGGGGTTTCATGAGTAATCTTTTTTGGCTGAGCGAAGAGCAAATGGTGCGGCTACGACCGTACTTTCCCAAAAG
>JBDWQI010000116.1:0-4837 GCA_039986635.1 Sulfitobacter sp. | reverse complement strand
TTGGGAAAGTACGGTCGTAGCCGCACCATTTGCTCTTCGCTCAGCCAAAAAAGATTACTCATGAAACCCCCTGCAGTTTGCGGGTTTGAATCATGCAGCCGTGACAGCATCAACCAGATTAATGGGTCCTGAGCCTAAGCGATACTGGCGGCAAAGCGTTGTGTGCCGGGTTAACGCAACGTATCTTAGGTGGTCATCCATCGTTTGCGTGGCGAGAACGAAGGAGTTGTCGACGGTCACTCCTTGAGCTTTGTGAATCGTTGTGGCGTACCCATAATCAAGCGCAGAATATCGACGTATGTCTATTTTTACGGTGGTTTTGCGTATATCAGAGCGGGCATCGTCGATTGAAACTAAAATGTTTTGGGGAGTTGCAGAACATACTGTTCCCAGAGAGCCATTCTTCACGCCGAAAGTTACATCGTTGCGGGTAAACAGAATTCGATCACCCGCTGCAAACTGCCGTTCCCCATTATCTGTTTTGAACGTTACGGAGCCATCCAGCTCACCAGCTGATCTCCGTGCTGCGCGGATGCCGTTATTTATCTGCCGAACGTCCTCCCGCCGATGCGCTATAGCAAGACGCGATGCACTATCTCCGTTAAGCTCATAATCGATCATGTAGTCTTCAACAAGTGCTGCAACGACCTCTTCCCGCGTGGCTTCGGTTCGCACTGCGCCGTGATCATCATATGCGACAATCGCCTTGTCCGTCCGACCTCTTGCAAGATCAAGCGATGCCTGTTTTTGCCACTCAGATTTCTGACGATGAATTTCCGATAGTTCAGCATAGCCAACTTTGTCGGTCATATCGCGGAAGGGCGTGCCAGCGTTGATCGGTTGCAGTTGATCCGGATCACCGACCAGAACGATCTTTGCACGCCGCTTGTTCGCTTCTTCGATGAAACGTGCCATTTGATGTGTCCCAATCATTCCAGCCTCGTCGATCACCAAAACATCTCCGGGCTGCAGCAAGTTACGCCCATTTTTCCAACTCAGCTCATAGGAAGCCAGTGTTCGACTGGGAATGCTGGAAGCAGACTGCAGACCATCCGCAGCTTTCCCTGCCAAGGCCGCGCCGATGACACGATAGCCTTGGCGTTCCCATGCATCTCTTGCGGCGTTGAGCATGGTGCTTTTGCCAGCACCAGCTAAGCCGATCACGGCGCTGAGTTGACGCCTGTTCACCACATGGGCGATTGCGCGGCGTTGCTCTTCGCTGAGTTTCGCACCGACAACGGCCTTCAACTCGCGATTTTGTGTCTGAATCGCAGATTTCAAGTGCCCAGAGCGAACGCCGTACGCTTTAGTCTTAGCCATTTTTCTCGCGAGATCGGTAACGCGTCTTTCGGCAGCCAGCATCTCAGGTGTCGAAAAGACAGGTTGTGGATTTTCTTCAACAACGGTCAGCTTGCTTGAGGCAAGAACTACCGAAAGCGCACTCCGCCGCTCATCCGCATCTTGGATGTACTTGGAAAGTCCGCGCCAGATATCGTTTTGGGTAAAGCTGGATTTCTTGTCGATAAGGAGGTCAATGATAATATCTGGGGACCGGCGCACCTTTTCCGCGATGTATCGCTCCTCGGGTTCGAGCGCTTTGCGAATTGGCTTGGTTTCAGGGGCGTTGGAAGAACGCCCCAATCGCGCATCACGAAATTGCTGTATCTGGCAAAACTCATTTTGCAGATCACGGCGCGTGTCGCGCTGGCGCTTTGACAGAAGCATCATATCGGTCTGCGCCCGATCATCTAATAACTGTAACTCAGCCTTGTGCTGATCGATCACCTGCTGACGTTTGCCAGTCGCCCATAGCCAGAGTCCTCTGAGACCCGTTTGTTCTGCGTGAAGCTCTTTGACTCTGGCCACCTTTGACGCGTCGTGTTTGTCGCGCAGGTCAAAGCGTTCCTGGCATTGCAGTGTCTTCAAGCTCTCTTTGCGGCGAATGAGGTCGGCAATCTTTGCGTCAAGTTGAGCAAGACCTTGATCCTGATCGGCAGTTGGCCTGTCCGTCCCATTGGCTTCCATCTGCGACAGAGCCTCTTCAACATCTGGCAGAAGTTTCGGATCACCAAGCCGAACTTTGAGTTCTTTGGATTTGACACCAAGCCAACGGCTGAGGGAATAGACATTGCCGTCTCGATCAACAGCGACGAACCCACGGCGATCTCCTTGGCAAAGGATGAAACCTCGCACGGAAAGAGCAGCCGTAAATCCAGGCTGTCCGTCCGATTGTTCCCAGCATGCGCGTAGTTCGGCCTTTATCTGCTTCGGGTCGCGCTTTGCGCGTTGGGCGACTTGGTGTTCCTCAAGGGTGTAGTTCAATGGATCAGATTTCAGTCGATCTTCATGCCCCTTCGGCAACTCCCATCCATGTGATAGAAACAGCTCTCGCGATAGTTCACACAGCCGTTCCTTAAAGAAGGGCAGGTTAACTGCCTTCATCTCATCTGTGTCGATCCGGCTGACAACAAGGTGACAATGGCGACGGGCGTTCTTCTCATGGAAGATCACGGCATGTGGTTGCCCCGCCAGCCCCAACAGTTCTATGGCTTGGTCAATTGCGTCTTGATAGTCCTGTGTAGTCAGCACCGCATCTTCTGGCGGTGACAAGGACAGCGAGAACATGAATTGTTTACACTTTGTCGCACGAGATATTGCTTCGATCTCTTGGAATGCATCTGCGACGTTATCTGACATAAAGCCATTCACAGCGTGCACTTCGACATGGTCGTTGTCGGCTTCGTTCAACAAGTGAAGCGCCAGCGCCTTGGCTGATCCGCGTTGAGAGCCTTTGAGGATCATTTGCGACCGCCTGACTTTGGGCGCAAGCCAAGTGCACGCAGCAAGTCAATTCTGAGACCAGCGAATTCCTCTCGCGCGGAAGTCAGCAGTTTCGGGAGTTCACCATCATCCGGGAGCAATCCCAGCCGCGCCAGTTCCGTCAGTTCGGCCAGTGACGCTGCAATGCCCGATCTACCCAACGACGCCAGAATTTGGGCAAGCAGCTTTTGCCGTGAGTGTGGAGACAGACGGGTTCCGTCAAGTGTTGGGGTAGCGGGCGTATCACTATGAAAGAGCTTGATCCGGATGTACCTGCTTAAAGGTAAACCTCCGGCCTCAGCTTCAAGGCGCAGGCGCTCTTCTTCCGTCAAGCGCACGCTGACAGGCGACCGCCGCGAGAATGGTTTTTTGGGACTATTGGTCATGTATCTGGGAATTGGGATGCAAGACGAGCAGCACAGACGTGTCTGCGCTGCCCTCTTGGATGGGTTATGGTGTATGTATGGTGGAGTTAGGTCAGGGCGAAGGGGGTGGATGCCTGCTGCCCATGCTGGTGTCTTTGAGTACGTCTTCCCAACGGGCAAGTTCGTCAAACAGCTCAGTGATCTGGTTCGAACTTAGTCTGCTGGGGTTCACCAAAAACACCTTTAAAATATGGCCTATTTACAGGGCTTTGTGCAGAGGCTTGCAGAAAGTCCCGTGAGCTTTCGGGTCGAATTCTGCTGAAACGGCGGAAATCTCGTACAAAACCTGTACAAAATTCGCACGTCTTTGCGCACTTTGGGGCCTTCCAATGAGCTGGCGGGTAGCAAACACATGCGCGGAACGGAAGTTCGGTAGCGCAACGCGCAAGCAGATCATCATGTTTCTGGCCGACAAGGCGAGCGACGATGGCTCAGGCATCTGGTGTTCCAAGGGAACGATTCAGCGCCACACCGAGCTGGGGGAGACCACAGTCAAGCGGACGGTGCGTGCGTTCCTGAAAGAAGGCATCCTTGTCGAGACCGGCGCACGGACCTGCAAGAACGGTTTCACTGTCGTTTACCGGATCGATCTGGCCAAGGTTGAGGCACTCGAACCCACGCTGGAGCCCGAGATTGAGACGGGGTCCACAGTGGCCCCCGTCCAGTCTGGCCCCGGTACGGGGGCCACTGTGGCCGGGGTACCGGGGCCACCACGGCCCCCAAACCATCCTAAAACCATCCATAAACCACCTACGCGCAAGCGCGAGGCGGTGGAGGATGAAGAAGCTCAGAAGATTTTGGCGGCTTATCCGCCCGACCGATTGCGGGGCAAAGCGACCTGTCTTGCCCAGATCGAAGAGGCCATGAAGGAAGGGATTGCACCGGAAGACTTGCTGCAAGCGGTCCAGGCCTATGAGAACGCCTTCGACAGCCTGCGCGACATGATGAACCAGCGGCATGGCTGGGCCGATCCGATGGAGCTGGAACGCGTCCAAGAGGTCCGCGACACCATCGAGACGCCAACCCGCGCGCAAGGTCGCGACGAGCTGCACGCATGGCTGCAAGATCAGATCAGCGTCGGCCTGATCACCGACCGCGCCAGCATGCTCGATGCCCTCATCGATGCGGGTTTCGACATCCCGCGTGCGGGCAAAGCCTACCTCACCGCCCAAGACCCGGACACCGGCGAGCGCTGGCGTTTGAAAGGAGAGATTTTCCATGAAAACTGGCAAGCCGACACGGCTGAGCGAGAAGCTGAACGCGGAGCTGGACACGATCCGGCAGGACTACGCCGCCTCGATGGCATCCCAGCTGGAGAGCTTCAGAACCGATTTGAACAGCATTGCGACCAACGCGCAGCGTACAATCGAGACCGATACCCGCAGCTTTCTGCGACAGAACAAGAGCTGGCTGACGATCTCGCCCTGGCTGATCACGGGGACGTTCTTGGTGGGGATCGTCTCGATGATGGCCGCGAGTTTGCTCTGGACGTTGATGTTGACCAGCTCGGAGATGACCGAACTGGGCCTGACGCGGATCGACAGGGAGGACGGGACTTGGCTGGTGCTGGACCCGACCAAGACGCGGCTGAG
>JBDWQI010000115.1:0-4338 GCA_039986635.1 Sulfitobacter sp. | reverse complement strand
ATTCACATTCGATCGTGGTTTGAATGTCAAACGTACGCTTCAGCAGCGGCGAGAACAAATACACTTGTAAATGTAAGGTGTCTCACCGCATAAGATGCCGACATAATACCGGACCAAACAGCAGCCCCAAGAACAATGTTTCTGATGCAATGTCCCATTTCGATGGAGGGGCTGGTGACGCAGGCCCTTTCCTCTCCTACCCTTCTCGTTCGGCCGACCACGGCACCCCTGCAAACATATGTTGGAAAGCGTCCAGCGTCAAGATCGGGCTACAACAGGCTCTACGTCATGACGGGTCTTGTCGAAGGCGGGTCGTTTGTTCTGTCGACCTTTTGTGGGTTGTGTACTCATCGTGCATTGGGTTCACCACGGTTTCGATGGAACAGGATTGTTGTCCAAAAGTTCACATAATGCAGTGTTAGGGTACTGTCAACATTATCTTAAAAACAACTACCGCGCGGCATCCAACGCCATAAATTCCCGCTTTCGGTGACATCTGCTCCGGTTCGATCTCACGGCCCCTTGGCGGCTTAGCGGGCGATATTTCGGAAGTCGTTAATTTTGAAAGGATTGCCCTTGAGCGGACAGAAGTCCCAGGATGGATAATGTACGAAACAAATGTTCGGAACTTCGACGTGTGCTGGAGGGGCACATTGACGACCTTGAGGATCGCAGCATCAACGTGACAAGACCCAGCGGCGAGCGCAAGATGTGGGGCATCGAGCATGGCCTATTGTCTCCGAGTAGATGCTATCACGTGTCGATCTTGATCCCACATCTGGTGAGGGCATGATCGTATCAAGAAAGCTGAAGAGAAGCGGCAGCGTAAGCGAAGGATACTGCTGCCGGCGAATCGCAGGTCGCCGACGGATCGTTCTAGTGCCGAGGCCTACCTGGGATATTGTGGATAACACGCAAATGCCGTAGTCCTGCTGCGCGAGCACCGCGCCTAGGACCGACCCTACGCGCCAGCGGAACGCAGAGAGGCGGTATTGGAAGCGTGTAAAGTTTTGATATTTACACTCGAACGGCTTGCAGTGCCACGTCTTCGACAAACACATGTGAAACCAAGGGTGCGGTTCAATCTACAACCGCCTAACCGAACCGTGTGATGTTACTACAGTAACCCGGATGCTTAAGGTCAACATCGTGTTGTATTGCAAACTCTGTATGTGTGCATCACAGAATGTAACCTCTCGCAGTTCAATTGATTGCCGGTAGTTCCACAGAAAAAAGCGTTCTTCTTCCTGTGAACGCATAGTGATGCGCGGCAATTTGCTCGAGGTGAACTCGCTCATATCAAGGCCGGCCTCGCCGAGACCTTCATTGTGGTGGACGCGCCAACTTGATGGATCGGTTGATAAGTTGGACAGAGGAGCCTATGGGCCGCGCCGTCCATGGGGTGATCCTATATTCCTATTCATTTGTTTTGTCACCAAATGTATTTTCCGCAGCAGCTACATTCCCAATATATGGGTGTCCTATGACATACGCCTCACGGATAACGACAAATCTCCCACGAAAAACCTACGAACTCCAACCGTCCGACAGTAGAAGAAAGCCTACACCCACTCTAATCTTCTGTGAACGACCCGTACACAACTAAAATGTTTTGAACGCCTTGTTGTGTTTACATCCCATGAAGCTATAAATAGGCTTTAGTTATTCGACAGTCCCACGTATGTGTGACCACGATGCACCGCTTGTGCTTTACGGAAGGGGGAGCTCCTATAGATGCTTTTATCGGTCGAACTGTGAACGGTTAATAAAAATGTTAGACGCCTTCGGTGGTGTGATAGCTTACAAATAACGTAGCTACTACCTTGTGCGGAACACTTCAGCTGCATGCCGTGACAACTGCTCGTTTTTTAACGACTGGACCACATTATCCACCACCTTTGATTCAGAGTGACACGTAGTAAGAATCGACGCTGTTGGCCACCATCAGTGTGTGAATATTCTAGTACCTTATCATCTCGACGGCGTTGTTTAAGTTGAAGAATGCATCAATGTGGTCTGGCAGTCGACCAAACAATCTTGGCGTGAATGTAACTGTTTTTGTTGTATTATCGAAAGGACGGGCTTTCTAGGTTTGGTTAAGGGATGTATGGCATTTTCCGAGGTGTGCTTTCTACCGCCAGAACATTAGTACTACAAAGGCTGTACGGGCTTCTACAATAGTGAACAAATACTAGTTTACGGAAACTATTAATCCGAAAACCAACTAATACATAATAAACGTATCATAGGCCCAGAGCTTTGCCTCACATATCGTATTTTTTTGAAAATCTCTCCTGAGGTTGAAAATACGTTCATCTCTGATAGATAATCTTGGCCCAACTTGAACCACTCAGCGGGATCTCAACAACGTCAAAAAGGTTCTCGGTGTCTTATATGTTCACCATGACTGCTCTTACTAAACCAGAACTTAACTGTCGAGGTATTGAAGTAGTCGGTTTGTCTATCGGAAAGCGGCCAAACTTGTACCAACCCAAGCTAATAATCTAAGCATTTAAACACTTTCAACTCCTTTAATATAACGGGGCCTTCTGTTGTCGCATTGCGCCGTACGAACATAGACCGAATTCGAAGCAACCTCTGAGCACACCAACGAGAAAAAATAATATTTCGGCAACAAAAGCGTATATACGGTGGACGTGAAAAAGTCAGTCTCTGGGTGAAGTATAGAGTTCCTATACTATAATCCAGTCAACATGAGCCCCACAAAACTCTAGATGCGCCCCTGTCGTAGCGTGTTTATATCAGACGGGTGACATTATACTCGAGGACCGTCTGCTGGGCGACTGTTAGAAATACACCACATGATCCCTGAGATAGCCCGACATTGAAGTGCAACCATATCACCGTGTTAAAAATGTCATTCCCAGTAAAATTGGGAACGTTCCTTAGTTATGGAGCCCCGGCAGCAAAACATGTTTCTGCCCAAACGATGTCATTCCTATCGTAGCACTTGTCCAAGGAAACCAGCCCACCCCACAAGCCGACGACGAACCCATCGTGAGATGGATGCGTGGTTTCGATCGTTTTTGTGTATTATTATTCAAATCTCATGGCTTGTTGGAATGTTGTACTTGCCTAAACTAATAATGTAAGCATTGTAACACCTTTGCCCTCTTCTTATCAACGGGGCCTTCGATCATCGCATTGCGCCGTACCGACCTTATCCGAGGTTCTACACATCCTCTGGTCACACCAGGGAGACAAAACACACTCTTTCGGCAAGCAAATCTTATCCATGGTGAGCGTGAACGTGGAACTCATGAGCAACGAACCATGTTCTGCCGTTCGACGATATGCGTAAAGGTTTCAGTTTATTGGCTATCTCCTGAACCATATAGTGTACTGATATCCAGTAGACGGCCCTCGTGTGCAGTATCATGCTACGGTAAGCGTACACCTTTTGTACGTTTTCCGGGGCTCCTCCCTTGGTGAGCTCTATATACCTTCTGACGCAGTCACAACTGACTTTGAGAAAACATAAGATTGAAACCCGGCGGCCTAGTTATACCGCAAAGAGTAACCCCGTATTACAATTGTCGTTCCCAGTGACATTAGGTAGAGTTCCCCAGTTAAAGAGCCCCGGCAGTCAGAACTCTTCCGGCCCAAAACCATGTCACCCATTTCGTAGAACGTGTCCATGGAAACCAGTCGATCCCGGCAATCGACGACGAAACTCAGCGAAACATCGATGCGTGGTCTCGTACGATGTGACCGTTTATGTTCGAGGCTCACAACCTGTCGGAATGGTGTGCGTCGAGGACGCGCATCTCTCATCACAAGTACAGAGCGGCGACACGCATCATTCCACGTCCAACATGGTTGACGAGGTACGTTTCGACCAATGTTGGTACGTAGCGTCAGGAACAATCAGTCGGAAGGCAGATGTTTGGGTTCGTTGTCGGCATATTTATCTCTGCGGGACATATATACGGGGGTTGCCTCGTTTCGGTGCAAATTTGATAGCGCGGTTTCAGAACTAAACCGTCAAGGCTTAGGCAAACCGCAGAAATCACGATTAAGGAACCACTAATACACTTGATTTTGTACATCACAAACACACAGAGAGTATACGACAAAACCACTGACCCCAACCAATTCTCGACTGGCTGACCGTAGACTAGTCGAGTATTGACGAAATATTAAGATGTGAATATGTGTCGTGTTCATTGTACACTTCGTCACTGTTACATTTTCTTTTTTGTTGAAACTAGAATACGAAGCTCGTTCTCACATGCATGTGGACGGCTGTTTTGGGCCTTTGCGAAGTTCACATCGAGCGCACATTGTCTAACTTAAGTACGAGGCACTATACGCTAT
>JBDWQI010000114.1:0-109655 GCA_039986635.1 Sulfitobacter sp. | reverse complement strand
TCAAGTCTACGAAACCAGCAATCTTTCCGCGACCAGCAACCGTGACACCGGTGAACAGACTCTGGAGTTTGCCAGCGAGCACAAAGACGTGGCGGGCCAAAAGTTGGTTGTTCCAAACTTAATCATTGTCACCATTCCCGTGTTCGAAGGTGGCGCACCATATCGTATGCCAGTGCGGTTCCGCTATCGGAAACTTGGCGGGAATATCAAGTTCATCATGTCGATCTACAACCCAGAGCGAGCATTTGACGATGCGATGACCGAGGCGACCACCAAGGCAACCAATGAAACTGAACTACCGCTGTTCATCGGATCACCCGAAAGCTGACATCTGATCTGCCCCTTGGCGACAGGGGGCAGCGACAGATGCCAGTAGCACACCGGAGCATGATATGGATCACCCCTTCACGCCAGATACCCTTGCCAAGCGATGGGACGTCAGTGCAACCATGGTTCGCAACATGTGCGGATCAGGGAAAATTAAGCATTTCCGTCTCGGTAAGCTGTACCGGATACCCGCCAAGGCAGTGGAGGAATACGAATGCCAGACATTAGCATCGGAAGGTTGCGAGGTGGATTTTGCGTCTATTGGCGCAACAACGAAGGGAAGCGGCAACGATATCAGCTTGAGGCACGCACCCGAAAGGAAGCCGAGGCAGAAGGCATAGATGTTTTCAGACGTCACCATCGACAGAACGCCAACACCGTTACAGTGGCAATGGCGTGGGAAGAGTATCGACAATCGCTCATAGGTCGCCCGACCTACAAAACACTTGGCTATACTGGAAAAGCCGTACTCCACCACCTTGGGGAGCTTAGGCCCGACCACATAGACCGAAGTAAATGTGATTTTTTCGCAGCACAGCGTGAACAAGAAGGCATCAGCATCGGCTCAGTACACACGGAACTCGGACACCTCAGAAGCGCCTTGAGGTACGCTGAGAAAACCCGTCTGATAGAACGCGCGCCGCATATCTGGCGACCAGCCAAACCAATGCCGAAAGAACGATACCTGACGCATGACGAGATTCGACATCTCATCAATTGCTGCGAAGCGCATCATATCCGGCTCGCAATCATCTTACTTTTGGGTACGGCCGGGAGGGTCGGAGCCATCCTCGACCTTACATGGGAGCGCGTGAATTTTGAACACGGTACCATCAACCTCAGATTGGATGACAGCAAGACCCGAAAAGGTAGGGCCATTGTTCCGATGAACGGAATGACCCGCGCCGCATTACAGACTGCCCGTGATGCAGCCCTAAGCGAATATGTGGTTGAGTATGCCGGAGACCGCGTAAAAAGCATCCGCAAGGGGTTTCAGAACGCTTGCAAACGTGCTGACCTTGATGATGTGACGATCCACACACTGCGCCACAGCGCCGCCGTACACATGGTCAGCGCTGGTATCCCAATGCAAAAAGTGAGCCAATACCTTGGCCACAGCAACACAGCCATAACAGAGCGTGTTTATGCCCGCTTTGCCCCATCCCACATGCAAGATGCAGCCGAGGTTTTAAACTTCACAAACATCAAAAATGCTAGAGGTTAGGTTCGTTGAACCGGGGAACACATTGTAATGGTGGCGCAAAAAATCAAATATTCGTTCAATATCAAATTGTTAAATGGTGGGTAATGAGAGATTTGAACTCCCGACATCTTCGATGTGAACGAAGCGCTCTACCGCTGAGCTAATCACCCATCATGGATGCGGTTACCGTCTCTCTTCTTGGAACGCAATGACCAGCGCTCAAAAGCGCTGGCAGTCAGGGCTGGATTTTAAGGCTGATTTTATTCAACTTCACTGGAGTCTGACGCCAAATCAGCGAGCGGCGGTTCTACCTGACGAATTTTGGCGACCACCACCCGACCACGAGCAAAGCTCTTTTCGCGGCGCACTTTAAGCCGACCAAAAGGAGGTAAGTTCAACTCTCTGTTGTCGCCCAAAGCTTCTCCCAGCACAGCAAGCATGGTTTCAACAACTGGTTTGACGTCTTTCTTTTTCATTCCCGAACGGGAAACAACCAAGTCTACCAGTTCTTTCTTGCGCATCATCGGCCCCGAAATCACCGCCTGTGGCGCGTCCACAACTGTTGGTGAGACAGTTTTTGCAGGTGCAGGTGGCGCTGATTTGGTGGTTTTCTTTGTCGCTTTAGGTGCTGATTTAGTTGCCTTTTCCGCAGCCTTTGGTTGCTTTTCTTCAGCGACGGTCTTGGTTGCCTTACTGGTCGACGTACTCATGATATCACCACTATTCATTGTTTCTTGCCTAGAAACATTCTAGCGATCAATCCCCAAAACATCTAGGGTTGCTTGCCAATGAAGCGGAATTGACTAATCTAAACGTTAAATAAAACAGGGGGAACACAACCATGAAACGTATAACGCTAGTCACTTGCATGCTTGCCGCTGCCGCCATTGGAGCCGCTGCACAGGCCGGATCATTGTCCGATCCTGTTGTCACTCCTCAGATCATAATCGAAGACACAACAAACAGCAGCTCAGGCGAATTCTTGGTGCTTGGCTTGGCCTATTTGTTCGTTATTGCATCGCTCGACTAACGCGGGTCTGCGCCTTTATCATCAGAAAAGGCACCCCAATTTCATGGGGCGCCTCTTTGTCACTCTGTTGATATGCCTTGCGTCAATGCGCTGTTGCAGCGTCACCACCTGCTGATTTCGCAGCCAAGGCAGCGGCAGCGGCGGCATCTTCTGCGTCTTGATCCCATTCGATTGCTTCGGGTTTGGACACCAAAGCATGTTCCAGAACTTCGGACACATGGGTGACAGGAATGATCGTCAGCCCTTGTTTGACGTTGTCTGGAATTTCCGCCATGTCCTTTTCGTTTTCCTGAGGGATCAGGACAGTTTTGATCCCCCCTCGCAACGCGGCCAATAGCTTTTCTTTCAATCCACCAATTGGCATCGCATTCCCACGAAGCGACACTTCGCCAGTCATCGCAATGTCCTTGCGGACTGGAATTTTAGTCAGCACCGATACAATCGATGTCACCATCGCCAAACCGGCGGACGGACCATCTTTGGGTGTCGCCCCATCAGGCACATGCACGTGAATATCCAATGTGTCAAAGGTTGGTGGTTTGACACCGATGCTGGGGCTAATGGACCGGACATAAGAACTGGCCGCATCGATGCTCTCTTTCATCACATCACCCAACTTACCGGTTGTCTTCATCCGTCCTTTGCCGGGCAACCGCAGCGCTTCGATGTGCAACAGTTCCCCACCAACAGAGGTATAGGCCAACCCGGTAACAACACCGATCTGGTTTTCCTCTTCGGCCAGACCATAGCGATGTTTGCGCACCCCAAGGAACTCATCCAGATTATCCTCTGTAACGGTAACGCTCTCGGCTTCTTTCTTGATGATCTTGGTCAGCGATTTACGCGCCACCTTGGCAATCTCGCGCTCAAGGTTTCGCACTCCGGCTTCACGTGTGTAATACCGGATCATGCCCTGAATGGCAGAATCCTCCAAAGAGAACTCACTGGCCTTCAACCCATGGTTCTTGACCTGTTTGTTGACCAAATGCTGCTTGGCAATCTCCAGCTTTTCATCCTCGGTGTAGCCCGACAACGGAATGATCTCCATACGGTCCAAAAGCGGCCCGGGCATATTGTAGCTGTTGGATGTGGTCAGGAACATCACGTTGCTCAGATCATATTCGACCTCAAGATAATGATCCACAAAAGTGGCGTTCTGTTCGGGGTCCAATACTTCAAGCATCGCAGACGCAGGATCACCACGGAAATCCTGACCCATCTTGTCAATTTCATCCAACAATATCAGTGGGTTCGTGGTTTTCGCTTTTTTCAATGCTTGAATAATTTTGCCCGGCATCGAACCAATATAGGTCCGACGGTGACCACGGATCTCTGATTCATCTCGCACCCCGCCCAAGGAGATACGGATAAATTCACGTCCCGTCGCTTTAGCAACAGATTTACCCAAAGACGTTTTACCAACGCCGGGCGGACCAACCAGACACATGATCGGGCCCTTAAGTTTGGAAGATCGTTGTTGAACAGCAAGGTATTCGACAATGCGTTCCTTGACCTTTTCCAAGCCAAAGTGATCGTCATCCAAAATTTCCTGAGCTTTGCCAAGGTTCTTTTTGACCCGAGACTTTTTTCCCCAGGGGATCGACAACATCCAATCAAGATAGTTCCGCACCACCGTCGCTTCAGCAGACATCGGTGACATGTTCTTGAGTTTCTTCAACTCAGCTTCAGCCTTCTCCTTGGCTTCGCTGCTGAGCTTGGTCTCTTCGATTTTCTCTTCAAGTTCGGTAACTTCGTTTTTGCCGTCCTCGCCATCGCCAAGCTCTTGCTGAATGGCTTTCATTTGCTCATTCAAATAATATTCGCGCTGGGTCCGCTCCATCTGTGATTTAACGCGGGTCTTGATCTTTTTCTCGACTTGCAAGACCGAAAGTTCACCCTGCATCAGGCCATAAACCTTCTCAAGCCGTTCTGACACAGACAAGGTTTCAAGCAGATCCTGCTTTTGTTCCACCTCGATCCCCAGATGCCCAGCAACCAGATCAGCCAAACGCGCGGCTTCCGTTGTCTCACCTACAGCGGTCAACGCCTCATCGGGGACGTTTTTCTTGACCTTGGCGTATCGTTCGAACTCATCAGCAACCGAACGCAGTAACGCCTGTGTCGTTGCGGCATCACCCGGCATTTCGGTCAGATATTCGGCCCGCGCTTCAAAGAAATTGTCATTCTCGAGGTAATCGGTGATGCGCACACGCGCCTGCCCTTCCACCAATACCTTTACGGTGCCATCAGGCAATTTCAGCAATTGCAGGACATTCGCCAGCACACCCGCTTTAAAGATACCTTCGGACGTTGGATCATCTTCACCGGGATCAACCTGGCTCGACAAAAGTATCTGCTTGTCGTCCGCCATCACTTCTTCAAGTGCCCGAACTGATTTCTCCCGGCCCACAAACAAAGGCACAATCATATGAGGGAAGACCACAATATCGCGCAACGGCAATACCGGATATGACGCGTTCAATGGTTCTAACATGCTCTTTTCCTTACTTAAGCAAGACAGTTCCGGTCCCTGAGTAGGCAACCACCCCGTCTCCTGTTCTAAACCTGATATGGAATTCAGGCTTGCCTGTTTCAATCCCTCATCGGGGCGTTAACACATAATGACGCGCCAACGGAGCCGGTGCAATGGGCCAATACCGCAGGTTTGATGTAATTTGATGCCCCCTTATGCTGCGAAATCAGCCAAACATTTGAACAAAAGCAGCTTTTGTCCGCCAAGTTGCAAAAAACCGACCTTGTTAGAATTGGACCTATACTGCCCCAAAGCCCCCCCATCGACGTTTTGGGATGGGGGGTGGGGTGTCGTGCAAAGCACGCACGCCAAAGACCATCTAAGGATCAGGGCTCTAAATCGGCTCAATATCTCCTTGCGCACGGGTCCTGTGGAAATCCGCTTGCCATGCCGCAAAAGTACCCCCCGCAATCGCGCCGCGCATCCCCTCCATCAGATCTTGATAGTACCGCAGATTATGCCATGTCAGCAGCATCGAGCTGATAATCTCTTGAGACCGGAACACATGGTGCAAATACGCGCGTGAATACTTCTGGCAGGCCGGACACCTGCACTCTTCATCCAAAGGGCGCGGATCATCCATATGCCGGGCATTCTTGATGTTCAGCACACCCTTACGGGTGAAAACCTGCCCGGTTCGCCCTGAACGGGATGGCAAGACACAGTCCATCATATCAATGCCGCGCGCCACCGCCCCCACAATGTCGTCCGGCTTGCCCACTCCCATCAGATACCGAGGTTTGTCCTGCGGTAACTGGTCGGCGGCATAATCAAGGCAGCCAAACATCGCCTCCTGCCCCTCCCCGACAGCCAAGCCACCAACAGCATATCCATCAAAACCGATCTCACGCAGAGCCTCAGCACTGGCCTGACGCAGGTCTTGCTCCAACCCGCCTTGTTGAATACCAAAAAGTGCGTGATCAGGCCGATCCCCAAACGCCTCTTTGGACCGCGCGGCCCACCGCATCGACAGCTCCATGCTGGTGGCAATTCTGTCGCGTTCCGCAGGCAGCGCCGGACATTCATCAAAACACATCACAATGTCACTGCCCAACAAGGCTTGAATTTCCATCGACCGCTCTGGTGTTATTTCGTGTTTAGAGCCATCAATATGGCTTTTAAAGGTCACGCCCCGTTCCGTCAGCTTGCGCAGTGATGCAAGGCTCATCACCTGAAACCCACCTGAATCAGTCAAAATTGGCCCCGACCAATTCATGAACTTGTGCAACCCACCAAGCGCGGCCACCCGCTCTGCTGTGGGCCGCAACATCAAATGATAGGTATTGCCCAACAAGATATCGGCCCCCGTAGCGGCCACACTTTCCGGCAACATTGCCTTGACCGTCGCCGCCGTGCCCACCGGCATAAAGGCGGGCGTGCGAATGTCTCCGCGCGGCGTATGGATCACCCCGGCACGTGCCTTGCCCTCTTGTGCAGTCTTTTCAAAATGTATCCGGGTCATAAAAGCGTCCATCTGCTGTGGTGTTGCGGGCCTACCCCAACACCTGTGAACTTGCAATCACAGCCCCGTGAGGCCACATATATGGTAACGCACCCCAAACCAAGGACCGCAAACAATGGACATTGAACTGCTGTTGATCACCTTACTCGAAAACAGTCTGATTTATCTTTTGCTTGCTGTGTTGGTCGTTATCCTGATCCTCAAATCGGTCAAGATCGTACCGCAATCCGAGCAACATGTTGTGGAACGGTTTGGCCGCCTCAGATCGGTGTTAGGGCCGGGCATTAACATGATTGTCCCCTTTATCGACCGCATTGCCCATCGGATATCGATCCTTGAACGCCAACTTCCAACGGCCTCCCAAGATGCGATCACCCGCGACAATGTGCTCACTCAGGTCGATACCTCAGTGTTCTACCGCATCACTGAACCCGAAAAGACCGTGTACCGCATCCGAGACGTGGATTCAGCGATCTCAACCACGGTGGCGGGGATCGTGCGGGCAGAGATTGGTAAAATGGACTTGGATGAGGTCCAGGCCAACCGATCCTCTTTGATCACCACGATCAAATCCACCGTCGAAGAGGCCGTGGATGACTGGGGAATTGAGGTCACGCGCGCGGAAATTCTTGATGTGAACCTTGATGCCGCAACCCGTGCGGCCATGATGCAGCAATTGAATGCCGAACGGGCGCGCCGTGCTCAGGTGACGGAGGCCGAAGGGTCAAAACGTGCTGTTGAGCTGGCGGCGGATGCGGAGCTTTATGCATCTGAACAAACCGCCAAAGCCCGCCGGGTGCTGGCCGAAGCGGAGGCCTATGCCACGCAGGTGGTTGCGACCGCCATCAATGAAAACGGGCTTGAAGCCGCGCAATATCAAATTGCCCTGAAACAAGTCGAGGCCGTTGGCGTCATGAGCGGCGGGGAAGGCAACCAAACAGTGATTGTCCCAGCCGAGGCGCTGGCCGCCTTTGGCGATGCCTTCAAGTTACTGAAAGGACGCAGCTGATGATTGATTATCTGTCTCTTTGGTGGATCTGGGTCTGCATCGCTCTTGGTCTTGGTGTTGTTGAGCTTCTTGCCCCTGGCTTCATCTTTTTGGGGTTTGCCATTGGGGCATTGGTCATGGCGCTGATTGTTGCGGTCATCTCGCTGTCCAGCGTGTCGGCGATGCTGGCGCTCTTCGCGATTCTTTCGCTCATCGCTTGGGTTGCGTTGCGGTCCGCATTTCGCAAACAATCCAGCGGCGCGCGCATTGTGACACACGATATCAACGAAAACTGACCCAAACCGATTGCCCCCTTCGGGGGGAACGGCCCCCAAATTCTCCCATCCCTTGTGCTTCATAGCCACGCCATACTTTGGCCAAGCGGAAAAATCCGCATCAAGCATTCAAAGGGACATGTATTCCATGAACAAGTACATCGCAGAAGCCATCGGCACATTTGTGCTGGTCTTTTTTGGGGTCGGATCAGCCGTCCTCGCCGGGAGCGCTGATGCGCTTTCCATCACGGGAATTAGCCTCGCATTTGGTATCTCGGTTGTCGCTATGGCCTATTCTATTGGTCAGGTGTCCGGCGCACACCTGAACCCGGCGGTATCCATGGGCGCGCTAGTTGCTGGGCGCATCACACCATCGGTCTTCGGCGGCTATGCCGTGTTCCAAACAATCGGTGCGATCCTCGCAGCCGCCGTCATCTATATCATCGCGACCAATTCCGTCGGTGGCTATGACGTTACCGCCAATGGCATGGGCCAGAACGGTTGGGGCGCTGGGTACGGGGGTGAATTCTTCTTTATCTCGGCCTTCTTGTTCGAAGTTGTCGCCACTGCGATCTTTCTGATTGTCATTCTGGGGGTCACCGACAAAGCCGGTTCAGCCACGATGGCAGGATTGGTGATCGGCCTGACGTTGACCATGATCCACCTTGTTGGCATCACAATAACCGGTACCTCTGTTAATCCGGCACGTTCCATTGGACCTGCGCTTTTTGTTGGCGGCACAGCATTAGCGCAATTGTGGCTGTTTATCGCAGCGCCTCTGATCGGCGGTGCCTTGGGCGGGCTGATCTATCGCTCTGGACTGATCACGCCTGAAACCTGATGCCTATATGCCCCCTCACTCTCGCCATATGTGAGGGGGCAATTGCTTGAGATCATCTCATCCCACTGCTAGGGAATACAGAGATAACGATGGGGTGGCGTGCATGAAAGATCTGTCTTTTGGCTGGGAGGAATGGATCGCGCTCCCGGAACTCGGGCTCCCCGCTGTCAAAGCCAAAGTAGACACCGGCGCGCGCACCTCAGCCCTGCATGCGCATGACATCGAAACCTTTGGCCCTGCCGCCAAACCCAAAGTTCGTTTTAACGTCCATCCCATACCGGGTCGCGAAGATATCGCGATCACCTGTTCCGCCCCGTTGGTGGACCGGCGCGAAGTAACATCCTCAAATGGCGAAGCAGAGCAACGCTATGTCATCGAAACCACCCTTGAGGTGGGCGGCCAATCCTGGCCGATCGAAGTCACCTTGACCAACCGGGCAGGCATGCACAGCCGTATGTTGTTAGGCCGTCAGGCGCTCAACGATAACATCACCATCACCGCAACGGAACGCAGGCTACAACCTGATCTGAGCTATGACGTGTATCACGATGCCCGCGTGCGCCGCACCGCCCCCAAACGTGCGTTGCGCATTGCAGTGCTCAGCCGCGAGAATAACTATTCGACCCGACGCTTGGTTGAGGTCGGAGAGGAGCGCGGGCATACGGTTGAAGTCATCGACACAACTCGTTGTTATATGGCGATTAACTCCATGGCGACCGAGGTGCATTATGACGGCAAACGCCTGCCCCGATATGATGCGGTTATCCCGCGCATCGGGGCCTCTATCACGCCATATGGTACCGCTGTGATCCGCCAGTTTGAAACCATCGGCACCTACTGCGTGAACGGCAGCGCTGGCATCACCGCCAGCCGCGATAAGCTGCACGCCCATCAGGTCTTGGCCTCCAAGCGCATTGGCATGCCGATGACCGCATTTGCCGCCTCCCCCAAAGACACATCCAATCTCATGGGTCTTGTCGGCACGGCGCCTTTGATTGTGAAACTGCTAGAATCAACGCAGGGCAAAGGGGTGGTTCTGGCCGAAACCAAAAAGGCCGCAGAAAGCGTGATCGACGCCTTTCGGGGCCTCAAAGCCAACTTTTTGGTGCAGGATTTTGTGAAAGAAGCCGCTGGCGAAGACATCCGTTGCCTTGTGATCGCAGGCAAAGTCGTCGCCGCCATGAAACGCACCGGCGCGGATGGCGATTTCCGATCCAACCTGCACCGCGGCGGAACAGCAAAAGTTGTCCGCATCTCAAAAGAAGAACGCGAAACTGCGGTGCGGGCCGCGCGGGCATTTGGATTGGGAAAAGCGGGTGTCGATCTGTTGCGCTCGGAGAGCGGGCCGAAAGTGCTTGAAGTCAATTCTTCCCCCGGATTTGAAGGGATCGAAAACGCCACGGGCAAAGACATCGTCGGCAAGCTCTATGATGAGATCGAAATGCGGGTCAAACCGCAACCAGTGCGCAAACGCAAGACTTTGTGACTAAATCAGTCAAGATTGGCAAAGGACCAATGTAATATGGGCCAAAACGGCTTTTCGGCTGCCAATTAGATGATATTTCGACACGCTGTGTTAATACAATCGGGAATATCCATTGCCCTAAGGCTGCTTTCGTTTATCAAGTAGCTTCGTGTTCCTCGGACGCGCCGCTGGTAAACAGCAGGGCACAAACATGCAAAACAGGTTCGTCACGAACCGTCACAACGATAAGAAGCAGACATATGGCGAAGACCAACCGGCCCCAAGAACATTCTCCCCACATTGGCAAAGCCCGTGATTGGATCAAAGTTTTGTCTGAATACCGCGAGCCCAGCACATGGCGCAGTATTTTTGAACTCTCCGTTACCATCGGGCCTTTTGTTCTCTTGTGGGTTTTGGCCTGGCTGGCCCTGTCGGTCAGTGCGTGGCTGACCCTCGCGATTGCCCTGTGCAACGCGGCGTTTTTGCTGCGTCTGTTTGCCATCCAGCATGACTGCGGCCATGGCGCGTTTTTCGCCAATCGCACGCTCAGCGATTGGGTTGGCCGGGTGATCGGTGTCCTTACATTGACCCCCTATGATGTCTGGCAACGGTCTCACGCGATCCATCACGGTGCATCTGGCAATCTCGAACGCCGCGGAATTGGTGATGTGCATACGCTCACCTTGGCCGAATATCGCGCGTTATCGCCGCTGAAGCGCCTGCTTTACCGGATGTATCGTCATCCTGTGGTTCTCTTTGGACTGGGCCCGTCTTATCTGTTTTTGCTCCAAAACCGCCTGCCATTGGGTTTTATGGAACATGCGAAATACTGGACCAGCGCGATGTCCACAAACATCGCCATTGTCACGGCGTTGGTCATCATCGGCTATTTTGGCGGGGCGCTACCCATCTTGTTGATCTTCTTGCCCACAACGTTGTTGGCAGCAACCGCAGGTGTCTGGCTGTTCTACGTACAGCACCAGTTTGAAACAACCCATTGGGAAAACGAAGAAAACTGGAACCTGCATGATGCGGCCCTGCACGGCAGTTCCCACTATGTGATGCCGCGCCCGCTGCAATGGCTCAGCGCCAATATCGGCATTCACCATGTTCACCATCTTTATAGCCGTATCCCGTTCTATCGTCTCCCGGAGGTGTTGCGCGACCACGAAGCGTTGGCCAGCAGCAACCGCATGACAATCCGCGAAAGTCTGGTTAATGCCCGCCTCCACCTTTGGGATGAGGACAGCAAACGTTTATTGTCCTTTGCACAGGCTAAGGCGGTCAACACCCCCTAGACGAAACACGCCTCAAACCCTATATAAACACTCGGAAAAGCAAGGAGGCCGCTATGACAGATCAATCCCTACCGCTTGAGGGCACACCGCTTATTGCCCCTTCCAGCACCGATCATCCGCTTTATGAGCAGGTCGTAGAAGCCTGTCGATCCGTCTATGACCCCGAAATTCCGGTCAATATCTATGAACTGGGATTGATCTACACCATCGATATCAATGCCGAAAACGCGGTCGACATCAAAATGTCCCTGACCGCGCCGGGCTGTCCTGTCGCCGGTGAAATGCCCGGTTGGGTCGCTGACGCCGTGGAACCGTTGGCGGGTGTTAAACAGATTCAGGTCGAGTTGGTCTGGGAGCCGCCTTGGGGCATGGAAATGATGTCTGACGAAGCACGGCTTGAACTGGGGTTCATGTAACCCCATTTTCTCAAACGAGGGGGCATGATACCCTCTTCGTCAAAGGAGCACTGCAATGTTCGGAATTCCCGGCAAACAAGCTGTCACCATCACACAAAAAGCATCTGCTCAGATCACCAAACTAATGGCCTCTGCAGGACATGCGGGTTTGCGCATTGGTGTGAAAAAGGGCGGCTGTGCGGGCATGGAATACACCATGGAATATGTGGACACAGCAGACCCCAACGACGAGGTTGTAGAACAAGACGGTGCGCGCGTTATGATCGCGCCTATGGCGCAGATGTTCCTTTTCGGCACTGAAATTGACTATGAAACATCGCTGCTCGAATCCGGTTTCAAGTTCAACAACCCGAATGTGACCGAAGCCTGCGGGTGCGGTGAATCCATCAAATTCGATGAGGCTCTTTCCCTGAAATGAGCCTCGCAGCTGGTGATATTGATTTTGCCAAGGAACTATTCGGCGCGCTCCCCGATCTAAGCACACGAAAAATGTTTGGCGGCCTTGGCCTCTATTCAGATGGTGTGATCTTTGCGCTCATGCGCTCTGATGGTCAAATGCTGCTCAAGGCCCAATCAGGCAGCGCCTTCGCGGATCGCCTGGCCGGGATGGGGTCTGATCAATGGACCTATACCCGCAAAAGCGGCACCCTATCCTCTATGCCCTATTGGTCCTTGCCGGATGCCGCGCTTGATGACCCCGACCTAGCGGTCACATTGGCGCGCGAAGCCCTTGCGGCCCTACGCTAACTGCGCAATCGCCCCATCGCATCGCGATGTCAAACGATCCGACATTCCAATAAAACAGTTGGCCCATGAGCGCGATTGCCCCCATTCAGTGCCAGTGATACGTTTCGCCCAAACATAACAAAAGGGTCAGACATGCGCCGCAAAATCGCCGCCGGAAACTGGAAAATGAACGGGACTCTTGCGGCATTGTCCGAACTCACCACGATAGAATCCGCGCTGCCCACCTCCCCACCTCACGTGGTGATCTGTCCACCTTCTCCCTTGTTGTTGCACGCCGTAGAAACAACAGATCACATCGCCATCGGCGCCCAAGATTGCCACGCTCAGGCCTCAGGCGCCTTCACAGGGGATATTTCGGCCCAAATGGTCGCGGACAGCGGCGCCACCTACGTCATTCTAGGTCATTCTGAACGCCGTGACGCACATAGGGAAACCAATGATGATGTCCGCAGCAAAGCTAAAGCAGCCCTTGGGGCAAACCTCACCCCGATCATCTGTATTGGCGAAACCCTCGAAGACCGAGACGCCAACAATACGCTGGACATCATTCGCGGCCAACTCTCAGGCTCATTGCCCAACACAGTGAACGCGACAAACACCGTGATAGCTTATGAACCGATATGGGCCATTGGCACCGGCAAGGTACCGACACTGGCGCAAATCATCGAAGTCCATGATTTTATCCGATCCGAGCTGACCACTCGTTTCGGCAGGGATATCGCCGATGCAGTCCCCCTGCTGTATGGCGGCTCCGTCAAACCAGACAATGCGGCCACGATCTTTGAAGCTGAAAACGTAGACGGCGCCCTTGTCGGTGGCGCCTCTCTCAAAGCAAGCGATTTCAGCCCAATCATCACAGCACTCGCTAACAGCTGACCCAAAACGTCCTGCCGCCCCAATTGGTGCCCATTCCTCATCAACACTGCGGACGCCAAATGTGCCGCTGCACATGGGGAATGGTCAGCGCCGATCTGACCTTACCCCTACCCGCTTTGCGCATGACCAAACGCCAGCAAGCACAAGACCACACCATCCCTCTTTTTGGCCCTATATACCGTCCGCACTCTCCAACATCGCTGAGCTACACGTTCAATCCGGGCATAGTTACTTTGTGATAATCTCAGGTCCCATCATCAGCGTCGGCAGCCAAGTGCTCAGGAACGGGATATACGTCACCATAATCAGGAAAATGAACAATACCGCCAAAAACGGCAATGCCGCCTTGACCACTTTCATCATCGGCATATTCGCAACCCCAGACGTGACAAACAGGTTCAGTCCGACAGGTGGTGTGATCATCCCAATCTCCATATTCACCACCATGATGATACCCAAATGAATCGGATCAATCCCCAATTCAATGGCAATCGGAAACACCAAAGGGGCCACGATGACCAACAAACCGGATGGTTCCATAAATTGACCACCAATCAACAAGATCACATTGACGATGACCAGAAACATGATCGGCCCGAACCCAGCACTCAACATTGCAGACGAAATCTGCTGGGGGATCTGCTCATCTGTCAAAACGTGTTTCAGAATCAACGCATTGGCGATGATAAACATCAACGTCACCGTCAATTTCCCGGCCTCAAACAACGTATCCCGCGTGTCCCGATGGAAAAATACGGTGATCAAAGCCATCGGTTTGCGCATCAGGGAAATGTTCTGTCCCTCCCCTTTGACATGCAAAGGGCCCATGTCCCGGTACACAAAGGACGCAATAAAGAACGCATAAACCGCCGCAACCGCTGCCGCTTCCGTTGGCGTAAAGATACCGCCGTAAATACCACCCAGAATAATCACGATCAGGAACAACCCCCATCCCGCTTCAATCCCGGAACGGCGCACTTCACCCCATCCTAGCCAGTCGCCTTTTGGTAAATCGCGCACGCGTGCAATGACATAGATCGTCACCATTAACATCAGGCCCGCCAACAGCCCCGGGATGACCCCGGCCAGGAACATACGTCCGACGGACACATCTGTGGCCGATGCATACACAACCATCACGATGCTGGGCGGGATCAAAATACCAAGCGTGCCAGCCACCGCAATCACGCCAGCCGCAAAATCCTTGGTATAGCCAACCTCCCGCATGCCGACGATGACAATCGATCCAATTGCGACAACCGTCGCAGGCGATGAGCCGCTGAGAGCGGCGAAGAGCATACAGGCAAAGACCCCCGCAATCGCCAGCCCCCCGGGCAAATGCCCGACAAGCGCAATGGAAAACCGAATGATGCGGCGCGCAACCCCACCTGTCGACATAAACGAGGATGCCAAAATGAAAAATGGAATGGCCAGCAAGGTGTAATGCCCGGCCATCGCCTGAAAAAACGTCTGTGCGATGGACGCCATAGAGGTGTCTGACAAGACGAGCAAAAAGAGGATTGAACTTAACCCAAGGGATATTGCGATCGGCACGCCGATCAGCATCAACCCAACGACCATGGTGAAAAGAGCAATAACTTCCATGGCTTAACGCTCCGCGTTCATATGTTTGACGTCTTCAATAGCGTCTTCAACTTCGTGACTGACAATCAACGCCTTTTGACGCCCTTGCACCACCTTGATCACCGCCTGAACAAAGCGCAGCATCAATAGCGCAGCACCAAAGGGCAACATTGCATATGGAATGAACCGCGGTAACTTCTCATAAGCTTCGCCTTCATTCATGAGCGGCTCAATAAAGCGCAACCAATCAGGGATCGGCGTGTCGATCACCTCATACCAAGCCTGATCCCGACTATTGGCAAAGCCGGTCGGGAACCAACGACCGGTCGTCGCGTCCAACCCTGCAAAAGGCGCCCAGTAATCCCAAGCCCCTTTCATCAATAACATCGCATAGATCAGACAGATCACTCCGGCGATCACCGCAAGGACCTTGCGTGGTCCCTCGCTGAACAGGTTTACAACCGCATCAACCCCCAGATGCGCAGTGACCTTGACCGCGTAAGACATCCCGAACAATACCAGCCACGCAAACAGGAAGGTCACCACCTCAAGGCCCCAGATCAATCCCGTATTAAACCCATAACGCAGGACAACATTGATAAAGGTGATGATGGTCATCAACCCAAGGATCAGCGCAATCGCTGTCTCTTCGACCTCACTTACAATCCGCGCAAGTCCAGATTGTTCAGACGCATTGCCCGCCATTGCATCCACCCCCAGCAGTTGGAAACACTTATGAAAGAACGGCCAGCCCGGTTTCAGGCTGGCCGAATTTTGACCTTAGTGCTTGGCGTTGATCGCCTGAGCGGCGTCAATATTTTCTTGGCCAACATCGTCCTTGAACTGGTCCCAAACCGGTTTCATCACCGAAACCCATTCATCCCGCTGGGCTGCATCCAAGGCCCGCACAACGCCACCGGCGTCAATCACCGCCTGTTTTGCCTCTGCATTAACCTGTGTCGATTCTGAATTCCGTGCCGCTGTCACTTCGCTGACAATGGTCATCAACTGATCGCGCACATCCGCATCAAGGCTATCAACCCAATCCGTCGAGGCCACCAATAGATAATCGATAATGCCGTGGTTGGTTTCTGTTGTACCGTCCTGCACCTCAAAGAATTTCTTGCCATAGATGTTGGACCATGTGTTTTCCTGACCATCCACAACGCCGGTCTGCAAAGCACCGTATACTTCGGAGAACGCCATTGGCTGAGGTGATCCGCCCATCGCCGCCATCTGCGCTTTCAGCACGTCAGAATTCTGTACACGGAACTTCAGACCTGATGCATCGCTCGGTGACACCAGCGGCTTATTAGCAGACATCTGCTTCATTCCATTGTGCCAGAACGCAAGTCCCAACAATCCACGACGCGTCATGCTTTCTTTCATTGCCTGACCTGTGTCAGAGTTCTGGAACTCATCAACCGCATCGATGTTCTTGAACATAAAGGGCAGATCGAAGATGCGGAATTTTTTGGTGAATTGCTCAAATTTGGACAGCGATGGGGCGGCCAGCTGAACATCCCCCTGCAGCAATGCTTCAAGCACCTGATCATCGTTATAAAGCGTTGAGTTCGGGAAAACCTCCATACAGGCTTTGCCGTTCATTTCTTCGTTTACCCGAGTTTCCAGCAACGACGCGGCAATACCCTTGGGGTGCTTGTCGGTGTTTGTCACATGGCTGAATTTGATGACGATTTCGCCATCGTCACAGGCCGCTGCAACAGCGCCCGCAGATACAGTCAGGGCCAGTGCGGCCATGGTCAAGAATTTCATGCTGTCTCCTCCCAGAGAAATAGAATCGATATTGGCAAGACATTGCCTGCACTGACCTTATGAAACGTCTCAATGGGGCACCTCACAAGACAAAGTGACAACACAAGGGGTATCTTCAATTTATCGAATAAAAAACAATAAATTGCAGGTCACTTTTAAAGCAATTTGGCGCGTTTGCTTCAACCTGTGTGCGGAATTCCGCACACAGCCCTTTTGCCTTGTGCGAAAATCCGCACAGCTTCAGGGCCTAAAATCTTCGGCACGGATGCCGTACCGCGCCAACTTATCATAGAAAGTCTTGCGCGGTAGCTTCAGCGCTTCTGCGGCAGCACTTGCCTGCCCAGATGCGCGCCGTAACGCCGCTTCGAGCAAGGACTGCTCAACCGCTGACATCTGCTCCGCCAACCCCAAAGTCGCATCAGAGCGCACCGCTTCGGGCAACCCCATCACAAACCGCATCGCAACCGACATAACGGATCGCGCATTTCCCGGCCAATCCCGCGCCATCAGTCTGGCAATCACATCCGGGGTCACCTCTGGCGCATCTAAACCGGCCTGTTCTGCGGCCTGTGCCACATAGCGACGAAACATCACTGGAATATCCTCTGGCCGTTCTGCCAAAGATGGGATGCGGACACTCAACGCTTCGAGGCGGTAAAAGAGCTCCGCGTTGAAGTGTCCCGCCTGCATTTCGCTTTCCAGATCGCGGGTGTTTCCGGCTAACAAACACGCACCTTGTCCCCCCTCAGCCTCGCTCAACGCCAATTGCACCTGTGCGGGCAATAATGACACTTCGTCGATAAACAGGCTTCCGCCTTCGGCCTGTTGCAACGCTTGCACCAATCCGTCCGGCGTCAGGCCGGCGGCTGCGCGTTTGACAAATGGCGCTTTGGAGCGGGCCGAACTTAGGTGGATGACCTCAGCCACCTTGGAAATGCCAGACCCGGGCGCCCCGCTCACCAGCCCATCCCCTTCGGCCTGTGCGACAATCCGAACCTGCGCACGTAACGCTTCGGCCAAATCAGAAGATCCAAACAACATCCGTGCCGCCGGATCACCCGTTTCGTGCAACTGACGGAGTTGGCGATTTTCCAGCACCAACCCCCGGGTTTTGAGTGCGCGCGCCAAGGTGCTGATCAATTCATCTGGCGCACAAGGTTTCTCTAGGAACCCAAAAGCACCCTGACCCATTGCGGCAACCGCCATGGGAATATCGCCTTCTCCGGTTAGCAATATGACCGGCAAATCAGGGTCTTGCTGATGCGCATACTCCAGAAGATGAAAGCCGTCCCGCCCCGGCATGCGCATATCCGACAAGATCACCCCTTCAAAAGTTGGGGTAATGCGATCCTTTGCCGCTACAAACGATCCCGCTGTCAAAGGCGTCATATCTGCCAACTCCAAGGTCTGTGCCAAGGCCTCACGCACAGCCGCATCATCATCCACCAACAACACCACCCCGGTCATGCCGCAGCTTCCTTGGCCGGAGCCGTCTCAAGCGTTACAGTAAACACAGCACCTCCGTCGGCATGATTGCTCCCTTTGATCTGGCCACCAAAACTTTGCACAATACCATAGCTGATTGACAGACCAAGTCCCATGCCGCCAGTGTCGCCCACCTGTTTCGTGGTATAGAACGGGTCAAACACCTTATCTGGCATTTCGATGCCCGGCCCTGTGTCGCTAAATTGCACGGCAACAAGGTCTCCTTTGGTGACTTCGATTATCAGGTTTTTATCGATCCGCCCTTCCATTGCATCCACCGCATTGGTGATCAGGTTTACAAACACTTGACCAAGCCGCACAACCCCGCCACGCACCCAGATATCTTCAGCCATTGGTGTCACAACCGTTTCCACCCCAGCTTCCTCTCTGTAACCTTGGGTCAATTCCAACGCTGACTGTAACACATCGGCCAAAAAAACCCGATCCTGGGGCATGTTTTCTTGCCGAGCAAAGGCGCGCAGATTTTGTATGATCCGGCCCATACGTTGTGTCATATCTGAAATCCGTGTGAGGTTCTCACCGGCACGCTCTGGTTTGCCCCTTTCCATGAACTTTACCGCATTGTCCGCAAAAGACCGGATCGCCATCAAAGGTTGGTTCAATTCATGACTGATGCCCGCAGACATTTGGCCAAGTGCGCTTAACTTACCCGCCTGCACCAGATCATCCTGCGCTTGACGCAATGCGGCCTGTGCGTCTTCGCGTTCCGCCGCTTCGGCCAGCAACTTTTCATTGGTTTCGCGCAAATCGGCCGTCCGCTGCGCCACCCGCGCTTCCAGTTGCACATTCGCGGCTGCCAAAGTGCGACGGCGTTCCGATGCCAAATACAGCAACGACCCAAACGCCAGACAAAGCGCCGCGACTGCTGCTGTCTGTGCAAAGGCCAAGGCGCGGGTTTGGCGCACATCCAGCAAAACTTCCCCCGTCATTCCGATGACTGGCAGCGATTGCGTCAGATGCAGCGCTTCACGTGGCAGATAGGGCCCCCAGCCAAGGTGCCAAATCTCATGGGGGCCAATCATCTTTGCCGAAAACGCCGGGGTTTCCCCCTTAGGCGGGATCAACCCCGGATTGCCTTCGCGCCGGGTCCAAAACAACAACTCCGTGCGGTTCGCAATGTACACCTCACCACTTGCGTCGGTAAAGAACGCCGCTGGATTTGTGCCGCGCCAATTGTAGTCAATCCCGTTTAGATCGGTGATGACAACCACCGCGCCTTGCACTTTTCCCGCACCGTCAAACACCGGAGACGCATGGAAAAACGCACGTTGTGTCAAGGGCTCCGCTGGGCCATGTCCCCACCCCAACGCTCCCCTCAAGGCGCGTTTTACATGGGCATGCTGCCCTAATCCCTGCGGCTCCCGACCCGAGGCCGACGCCACAACCTTTGCCTCAAGATCGATCACCAACACATCCAACGCTGCGGATTTATCCGCGACATCAATCAAAAGATCGGTGGTCACTTCAAACCGTCCGCCCTGCAACACACCGTCTATTGCCGGATGATCCGCCATCAGCACCGCCAGATCGCGATACCGCTGCAATTGCCCGACAAGCCGGTCAGCGGCCAATGCGAGGTCCGCTTGCCCCCGTGCCGCCAATTGCGTCAATCCCTGATGATAGGCATAGCGCCACAGCCCGCCTGACAGGATCATCACAACCCCCAGAAACGCCAGCACAAAGAACACACGGTGTCGCCATCCAGAATTCATGGCTCTAGATTGCATAAGGCCCCTTGCAATGACCAGCCCTAGAGGATTTGCATAGCGTTATGAATGATCTATCCCTTTCCCCGCTTGACCCCGCTTTTGTTCAGGATCCCTATAAGCATTATGATCGTGCGCGCCGCATAGGGCCTGTGGTCTTTTGGAAGGACTACGACATGTTGGCCGCCTTTGATGCGGCAACTGTTCAGGCATTGCTGCGTGATCGCCGTTTGGGCCGTGAAAAGCCGCAACACTTGCGTACGCCTTACCCGACACATTTACGCGCTTGGGAGGCGGTTGAAGCGACCTCGATGCTTGATATGGAACCGCCGCGCCACACCCGGTTGCGCAGCCTTGTATTACGAGCCTTTACCTCGCGCCGGATCAAGAACCTGCGTCCCGATATCGAAGCGGTCACCGCAGAGCTGCTTGGCGATTTACCACAGGGCGCCTTTGATCTGATCCCCACCTTCTGCACCCTGCTGCCTGTGCGCATCATTGCGCGCCTATTGGGCGTGCCAGAAAGCATGGCGCCTGATCTGTTGAAATGGTCAAATGCCATGGTTGCGATGTATCAGGCCGGGCGCACCCGCGCTGTTGAAGATGCCGCCGAAGCGGCCAGCGCCGCCTTTACAACTTTCCTGACCGATTACATCAATGAACGGCGCAATGACCCGCGCGACGATTTGATCACTGAATTGATTGCCGCCGAAGAAGATGGCGAAAAACTGAACACTCAGGAACTGATTGGCACCTGTATTTTGTTGCTGAATGCCGGGCACGAAGCCACCGTGCACAGCATCGGCAACGCGGTCAAAACTCTGCTGGATCACAAAACCCCGCACAGCTATTTGGCGCCGGATCAGATTGACGCCACCGTTGAGGAAGTGTTGCGCTTTGCCCCGCCTCTGCACATGTTCACCCGTTTTGCCTACGAAGATATCACGCTGGGCGACATCACCCTCAAGAAAGACCAGCAGATCGCCTTGATCCTTGGCGCTGCAGGCCGTGATCCAGCCGTTTATGGGCAGGCGGATCAATTTATCCCGGATCGGGTGGCAAAACCACATGCCGCCTTTGGAGGAGGACTGCATTTTTGTGTCGGTGCGCCTTTGGCCCGGCTGGAATTACAAGTCGCTTTACCTGCGCTTTTTGCACATATGCCCAAGATGCAAATGGCCGAACCCGCGCGCTTTGCGATGTCCTATCATTTCCATAAACTGGATCAGCTGATTGTCACCGCCTAGGGCCGGGGCCCCATACTCCTGCGCCGCAAGCGTCAAAACCGGCCAAATCAGAGGTCACAAAGGCAATGCCACCGTCGATTTGATCTCTTCCATCGACAACAAAGCTGTCACATTGTGCACCCGAACTTCTGTTATCAATGCCTGATAAAACACATCATAGGCCCGTGCGTTTTCAACCCGTACTTTCAGGATGTAATCAATATCCCCTGCCAATCGATGCGCCTCTTGGACTTCGGGGCGGTCCTGCAACGCCTTTAAGAACCGCGCCTGCCAATCTGCTTCATGTTCCGATGTGCGGATCAGCACAAAGAAACACGCCTCAAACCCCAAGGCTTCTGCATCTAACATCACCGTTTGCTGGCCAATCACCCCAGCATCGCGCAATTTTCGGATTCTGTTCCATACCGGGGTCTTAGAGGACCCCACATTGCCTGCGATTTCATCCAAAGACTGGCTTGCATCCCGCTGCAACTCGCTGAGTATTTTCCGATCCGTCTCATCTATCCGGACGTTCATACTGTTTTTCTCCTGTCTTTGGGTCAAATGTTCTGATTGACCGAACAACTAGAACATATGTCCTTATCTTTCCAGACATCTGGCGCAGTATCGGAACAATTTCCTATATTGAGGGCTAAGAACCGCAACAACAGGTCTATGCCATGGAACACTTTCCGATCTTCCTCGCCACAAATGGCCGCCGCATCGTCTTGTCTGGCGGTTCAGACGCCGCATTGGCCAAACTGCGCCTGCTGCTCAAGACCTCGGCCCGCATCGCTGTTTTTGCAGAACACCCTGCCCCAGAAATCATCCAATGGGCCGCAACAGGCAAGCTGAGCTTGACCCGACGCGCGTTTGATCATGGCGACACGATTTGTGCTGCGCTGTTTTATGCAGCCAACGAGGACGACGCCGAAGACAAACGTACCGCTGCCATTGCCCGCGCGGAAGGGGCTTTGGTGAACCTTGTTGATAATCTGAATGACAGCCAATTCATCACACCGGCCATTGTTGATCGTGATCCCGTAACCGTGGCCATTGGCACCGAAGGCGCGGCCCCCGTATTGGCCCGCGCCATCAAGGCTGACCTTGAAGAACGTCTGCCCCAATCGCTTGGCACGCTTGCCCGCATCGGCAAAGCGTTTCGCGCCGCATCTTATGCGTTACCATTTGGGCGGGCGCGTCGTGACTTTTGGCGTGAATACTATTTCAACGCGGGCCCCAAAGCGATGCAAGATGGCGTGGAAAAGGTGCAACCTGCCCTCGACGCGCTGTTGGGCGATCATCTGAACAAAACCGCCCGCATCGGCCATGTTGCCTTTGTTGGTGGTGGTCCCGGGGATCCTGAATTATTGACGCTCAAGGCCCGCCGCGCATTGGATGAAGCGGACGTGGTCATCTATGACCGCCTGATTTCACCGGAAATCCTTGAGTTGGCCCGCCGCGAAGCGCTGATGATTGACGTCGGCAAAGAAGGTTTTGGCCCTTCCACGTCACAAGAAACCATCAATGATCTACTGATCGAACACGCCCGGACCGGTGCCCAGATCGTACGTCTCAAATCCGGTGATGCTACGCTGTTTGGGCGTTTGGACGAAGAAATCGACGCCATTGATGCCCATAACATCGGCTGGCACATTGTGCCCGGTATCACTGCCGCCTCTGCTGCAGTGGCCTCCATTGGTCAAAGTCTGACACGGCGGGGCCGTAATGCCTCTGTGCGGTTTCTTACGGGTCACGACTTGAAAGGTTTCGCCGATCACGATTGGGCGCAGCTTGCCAAACCTAACGCGGTTGCAGCGATCTATATGGGCAAGAAATCGGCCCGGTTTGTGCAAGGTCGTCTGCTGATGCATGGCGCAGACAGTGCCACGCCGGTGACCGTCATTGAAAATGCGTCGCGCGCAGATCAACGCGTGCTGGAAACCACGCTTGCGCAGATGGGTAAAGACATCACCGAGGCCAATATGGCTGGCCCCGCACTCACCTTTTATGGCCTTGCGCCGCGCGCCGCTGCAATGGCTGCCAAAAATATTCCGCTTGAGGAGACAGCATAATGCCTAAACCCTTCACTCCCAAAGTCATCACCGCCAATGCCCTGCTTGAGGGCGATGTGATTTATCAAACCGCTGATGGCTGGACCCGTACCCTTGCGGATGCCGAGGTATTGACGGACCAGGCAGATGCCGATCTGCGCCTGATCGAAGCTTCTGCTCAGGTTGCTGATGTGGTTGGCGTCTATCTGGCGGACGTTGCCCTTGATGGGGCAACGCCACGACCAACACACTTTCGCGAAGACTTCCGGGCAACAGGCCCCTCCAACTACTTCCACGGGAAACAATCCGCGCAGGAGCAGATCTGATGTACCATTATACCGATTTTGACGATGCCTTTCTAAAGCAACGTAACGCCCAGTTCCGGGATCAGGTTGAACGTCGCATCGACGGCAGCCTCACCGAGGACGAATTCAAGCCTCTGCGTCTGATGAATGGTCTCTATCTGCAATTGCATGCCTATATGCTGCGTGTGGCGATCCCCTACGGTACGCTCAACAGCCGTCAGATGGATATGCTCGCCTTCATCGCGGACAAATGGGACAAAGGCTACGGCCATTTCACCACACGCCAGAACATTCAGTATAACTGGCCAGAGCTGCGTGATGTACCTGATATGCTTGATGCATTGGCGCGGGTAGATATGCATGCGATCCAGACGTCCGGGAACACCATTCGCAATGTCACCGCTGATCATTTTGCCGGGGCCGCTGCGGATGAAATCGCAGATCCGCGCCCCATCGCTGAATTGATCCGTCAGTGGTCCACCGACCATCCCGAATTCCAATTCCTGCCCCGCAAGTTCAAGGTTGCAGTGTCGGGATCAGAAGCCGACCGCGCCGTGATCAAGGCGCATGACATCGGGTTGCAAATTGTCCAACAGGACGATGAGATCGGTTACAAAGTCATCGTTGGCGGTGGTCTTGGCCGGACTCCGATGATCGGCAAAGTGCTGTATGATTTTGTCAGCGCCGATGATCTGTTGCCCACACTGGAAGCCATCGTATCGGTTTATAACCTGCTGGGCCGTCGCGACAACAAATACAAAGCTCGTATCAAGATCACTGTGCATGAGAACGGCATCGAAGACATCCGCGCCCGCGTGGATGCGCGCTATAAACTCATCCGTGGTCAATTCACCGGAATCGATCAGCAAATGCTCGCCCGTATAGAGAGCGATTTTGTACAGCCTAAATTCAAGACGGCCGAAACCGTCCCTTACCAGAGCGCCTATCAACACGATCCGATTTTCCGCAGCTGGGCCGACACAAATTTGGCCGAACATCACAACCCGGATTATGCCATCGTGTCCATCTCACTTAAGGCGCATGGCAAAACACCCGGCGATGCTACATCGCGGCAGATGCGTTTGATGGCGGCATTGGCCAAACGGTATGGCCACGATGAATTGCGCATCAGCCATGAGCAAAACGTGATCCTGCCCCATGTGCATAAAGGTGATCTGCCCTCTGTCTATTACGCGCTCAAAGCCGAAGGATTGGGCACAGCCAACATTGGTCTGATCTCTGACATTATCGCTTGCCCGGGCATGGATTATTGCGCGTTGGCTACCGCGCGTTCCATTCCGATTGCCCAAGAAATCGCAACCCGCTTTGATGAGCTAAAGCTGGAGCATGACGTAGGTCCGCTTAAGATCAAGATTTCCGGTTGCATCAATGCCTGTGGTCACCACCACGTGGGCCATATTGGTATCCTTGGGCTCGACCGTGCAGGTGTTGAGAACTACCAAATCACGCTGGGCGGGGACGGCACAGAAAACACAACCATCGGCGAACGCGCTGGTCCGGGCTTTTCTGCGGATGCGATCATTCCGGCTATAGAACGTTTGGTTTTGGCCTATCTTGAACTGCGCACAGATCCTGCCGAGACGTTCCTGGAAACCTATCGGCGTCTTGGCCTCGCACCCTTCAAAGCGGCTCTTTACCCTGAAGCGCAAGCCAATGCCGCTTGATACACCGGACATAGCAGCCCCGGCGGTTCACAAAGTCGCGCGGCTTAACGTTCAGCTGCGCCATCACGCGGCTCATGACGTGATGCGCACAGCTGTGGAGGCGGTCGACAAGCTTGCCTTGGTGTCCAGCTTTGGCGCGGAAAGTGTGGCATTGCTGCATTTGGCATCGCGGGTAAAGAAAGACTTGCCCGTGCTGTTCATCGACACAGCCATGTTGTTTCCCGAAACCTTAGCCTATCAACGTGATGTGGCGATCAAATTGGGCCTGACCCGTATCGTGACGATCCGAGCGCAAGACCTTGCCACACAAGACCCCGATAACATGCTCCACCAAAGCGATCCGGACGCCTGCTGCGCACTGCGCAAGACCCTTCCGTTGCAAACAGCATTAAAAGGGTATGACGGTTGGATCACCGGCAGAAAGCGCTTTCAGTCTGATGGGCGTGCGACCTTGCCGCATTTTGAGACCGAAGAGGCCACCGATGAGGCCGCCCCTCGGATCAAAGTCAACCCGCTGGCTTTTTGGTCCCGCGAAGACGTGGCCGATTACATCACCGAAAACAACTTGCCCCGCCATCCTCTGGTTGCTCAGGGCTATCCTTCCATCGGCTGCGCGCCATGCACCTCTCCAGTAAAATCGGGGGAAGACCCTCGTGCGGGGCGCTGGCGCGGCAAGGCCAAAGACGAATGTGGCATCCACTTTGTGAACGGCAAAGCCGTGCCCCTTGGAGTAGACAAATGACCCAACTGATCAACGATACCGGTTTTGTCACCGATGACTGGACCCATGGCTATTGCACCCAAGGGGCCGCGAATGACTGCCGTGCGCTTGACCTTGCATCGGATACGCAGCCCGAAGATGTCGACCTGAGCGCAAGCCTCGAGATCATCCGCATTGACTTCCCCTCCTCTGCGGATGGGCGCGGCTTTACGATTGCGCGGGCTTTGCGGTTGCGCGGCTACACCGGACGTCTGCGGGCGCATGGACATGTTTTGGCTGACCAATATGCAATGGCACGCCGTTCTGGATTTGATGAAGTCGAGATCAATGACGAGATCGCAGCCCGCCAGCCTGCAGAACAATGGCAATTCCGCGCGAATTGGCAAGAACATGACTATCAGTCCCGTTTGCGCGGCTGATGGCTAGCCCAGTTGCATGATCTGACTGTGACACCTTGTTGCAGTTGCTTTAATCCCATTCCTGATCTATGAGAGAGGCACAAGCAATCGCTTGTGTACAAATGAATATGACAGAGCATAGTCCCGTGAACACTCAGACCGCCAAAGCCGTCCCAACCTTGCCTGATGCCCAGACCGTCACGTCTGTCAAACACTGGTCAGACCGCCTGTTTTCTTTCCGCGTGTCGCGTCCTCCTTCTCTGCGCTTTCGCTCAGGTGAATTTGTGATGATCGGCCTGATGGGCGATCCACACCCGGAAACAGGCAAACAAAAGCCGCTTCTGCGCGCCTATTCCATCGCCTCGCCTGCGTGGGATGATGAACTGGAGTTTTACTCTATCAAGGTGCAGGATGGCCCGCTGACCTCAAAACTTCAGCACATCCAGCCCGGTGATGAGATCATTTTGCGCCCCAAGCCCGTGGGCACCTTGGTTCATGATGCACTGCTGCCCGGCAAACGCCTTTGGTTCTTTGCCACGGGCACCGGTTTTGCGCCTTTCGCCTCCCTGCTGCGCGAACCGGAAACCTATGAGAACTACGATGAAGTGGTGATCACCCACACCTGCCGCGATGTGGCAGAGCTCGACTACGGCCGTCAGTTGATCCAAGACCTGCAGGCTGATGAAATGATGCAGGAGCTGATCGGCGTCGAAAATCTCGCGAAAATTCGCTATTATCCGACCACCACACGTGAACAAAGCCCCAAAATGGGCCGTATCACCAACTTGCTTCAGGATGGCACCGTCTTTGAGGACCTTGGCATTGACGGCATCAATGTTGAAACTGACCGCGCGATGGTCTGCGGCAGCCTTGATTTCAACAAAGACATCCTCGCCATTCTCGAAGGCTTTGGCTTGGAAGAAGGTGCGAACTCTGACCCCAAACACTTTGTGATCGAAAAAGCCTTTGTGGGCTGACTACTACCTCCACTGAAAACCATAACAAACGGCGCATCGGGATCTCCTTTGCGCAGTTTGTGTTTTTCAAAAACGTTTTGACCCGTTTAAATCACATCGCAATTCAACTGAGATCTTCGCCCTTTCCGAACCTGAGGGCTTTGCGCCGCTTCATCAAAAGGCTGCAAACAGGTCGATCTGTTTTACGCGGCCACCTCTACCCGGATTTCACCATCATGTAAGAAACATCGTCTATCGAAAAGCGACACATCAATTCTGTTTGGTAACCGAACATCTCCAATGCTTGGCATGCCGCTTGAGGAGAGCTCAAAAGCCCGGTCAATCTGTGAGATCATAACAACAATCGCCCCGCATTCGGCGGCAAAATTCTTGAGCGCTCTGACTTGCTCATAACCGCGTCTTGCATTTCGACAGACAAACAGAGGGCCGCCGTTGGACAGATCATGCAGGCGCTCTGGCTGATAGTCCTTACAAAATTGACGAGCAAGGGTAGGTCTCAAATGACCTGAGGAATGCAGCTGTTAATGGCATTGATCGCGATGTTTAACTGATTTTGTGTCAGCTTTGTTTCGCGTCACGCTAAATCATGCGTCGCGCAGCATCATCCACTCAGGCAGCAAAAAAGTTTTTTGACGCCTTCAATCAAGCATCGCCTTGAAGCCTTAAAAGTCAGCCTAGTCAACTTTGCCTTGATCAAGCCGACCCTTCAATTCGTTCAACCCCCTACGGGTTTCAGCGATTTTTTGAGCGTTGGTTTGCTCTGTCGGAGGTGCGACCATTGAATTCTTTTTCCGTCTCGCCAAATCGGCCTTTGGTTCGACATATCGTACGAAAAACCAAATGATCAAAGAAGAAAAACAAAACAAGATAAGTTTAAGGACGGGTGGCGAAATATTATACTCCATCCAGTTCAAATGGTATGTTCCGTCTTTCTTTTCAACACAGTAGCGGAAAATTGCCCCAAGATCTGTGGCTCAGACCCTGTTTGATGGCTGCGCAGCTCGCCTCAAACGCCCGCCATCACGCATAAAACAGCCCCGAAACCTCAGGCGGTTTCAAACTCTGTTTTCAATAGGCTGGCTAGATGAAGGGTGTGTGCGCCTGTATCCGAGCGTTTTAAATGGCGATGCAAACCTATGCGCCCAAGCGTTGTGTCGTTACAGTTAGACATCGTTTTGACATCCCCTAAATCGGACACCCCCACCCCGGATACCCAACATGCGAATACCTCAACACCCGCTTTTTTTACGCTTGATGACCATAAGCGCGGTGTCCCTTTTGTTGTGCGTCTCCCAGCCCCGCGCCGAAGATCCGGAAGTCGCGGCGCTGCAACAGATCATCGTCTCTCTGGAAAAGAGCCTTGATGCGCGTATTGGAGTCATGATCCTTGACGGCGGCACAGAGTGGCAGTGGGGGCATCGCCAAGATGAGCGTTTTCTCATGGCCAGCACGTTCAAATCCGTTCTTTGCGGAGCGGTTCTGGATCATGTCACTCATACCTCTGCCACATTAGAGGACACCCTGCCTGTCATCGCCACCGACATTCTGAACTACGCCCCCGTTACCAGACGCCATATCGGTCAATCCATGACAGTCGGAAACCTGTGTTTCGCCACTTTGGATCAAAGCGATAACACGGCCGCCAACCTGCTGATCGGCTGGATTGGTGGTTCTTTCCGGGTAAAAGTGTTCTTGCGCTCTCTTGGCGACACAGTCACAAGGCTTGATCGGATAGAGCCTGAGCTCAATCGGTTTGTCCCCAATGATCCGCGGGACACCACCAGCCCCGCAGCAATGGTTGCAACCTGGAAAAAGATGTTGATGGGCGCAGGTCTAACAAAAGCGGCAGCCGGGCAATTGACAACTTGGATGCAAGCAGGCGGCGTCACCGGCAAATTGATCCGTGCGCACGCACCTGCCAATTGGATGATTGCGGAGATACTGTTGAAGAAGTCGGTGTTTAGGCTGGTTTGATGGCTGTTGAGATTTGGGGCGACGTGCCCCTTCTTCACGTTGGGGCTGGTGTTGGAACCAGTTTAGCAAGTTTCCGGAGGTTTTGAGCGGTTGCTGCGAGGTGGAATTGTTCGTTTGCGCCTTTGGGTCCCCGGAGCCGCATCATCCGCACACCGATATATCGCTTCAAGTGGGCGAAGAGCATTTCTACCTTCCGCCTTTGGATGAACGAGGTCATGTAGGCGTCGGTTTTTCGGATATCGCGAGCGACGTCCCGGGCGGCTTCGTGCACGGATCGCATGAGGCGTCTTCCATGGTCTTTCGGACAGCATTGCGGCTTCAAAGGGCATGCGTTGCAGTCATGTTTGGAAGCGCGGTATCTGATGAACCCGTCTTTGCCGCCGTTGGGCTTTCGCGGCTTGGAGAAGTTCCGGCGATAGGTTTGCAGGACCTTGCCGTTTGGGCAAGTATAGCTGTCGGCTGCCAGGTCGTAGACAAAGTCTTCGCGCGAGAATGTGCCGTCGGTTCGTTTTGATTTGTCCCAGACCGGAATGTGCGGGGCGATGCCGCGCTCTTCGACCAGCCACCCAAGCATCTCCGCCGATCCGTATCCGGTGTCCCCGACCAGCTTGTCGGGTGTCATGTCGAAGCGATCCGCAATCCGGTCAATCATACGCCGCGCAGCAAGGGTTTCTGCCGTGCGAATGGGAACCGAAGGTTCGACGTCGACGATCACCGCATTGTCCAAATCCACCATATAGTTGGTAGAATATGCAAAGAACGCCGCACCGCCATCCGCCCCGGTCCAGCGGGCAGCAGGATCAACGGGTGATATGTATTTGGGAACAACCTTAGTCGATGCGCCAAACGCAGCGTCATCCAGCGTTTCAAGATATTCATCAACAACACGAGAACTTAGGTTCGCTGGCAGCCCTTCTTTGCTTTCGATACCGCGTGTCTGGTTCGCATTGGCGGGGATCAGGCTCGCATCAACGCCAAAGCTGTGACCACCGACAAGGCCTTCATCCATACAGCGCTGCAAGACCGTTTCGAACAGATGCCGGAACAAGCCGCTCTCGCGGAAGCGACCGTGACGGTTCTTTGAGAACGACGAATGATCGGGTACCGGATCGGTCAGATCAAGCTTGCAGAACCACCTGTAGGCCAGATTGACATGCACCTCTTCGCAAAGTCGTCGCTCGGATCGAATACCCATACAATAGCCCAACAACAGCATCCGGATCATCAATTCGGGGTCAATCGACGGGCGACCATGTGAGCTGTAAAACGGCGCGAGCAATGGACGTACATCTGACAGATCAAGGAAACGATCAATCCCACGCATTGGATGATCCTGAGGTACAAATTCTTCGATTGAGAACTCATAGAACAGCGCCGCCTGCGCTTCCTGCTTCGGTCCCATCATCGCAATGCCCTCCACTCTCAAATCAAGTGAATCAGGCCCGCCCAGACCAATCAACAGACTCTTTCAACAATATCCGGACAAATCGGGCGGTGGGCGTGATCACACACGCAACCTTGTTGCGATGATAACGCCGCCGGGGCGCGCACCTTTTTTTTGTGGCGATCTATCTGTCTGATACGTCAGCTGATTTTGCTGCTCGCTCCGCAGCTGTGGCGCGGATCGGTGGGGTTGTGGTTGAGCTGATCAAACACCGTTGACAATGCGCCGATGATCACGGGTTTGCGGCCCCTGCCCTCATAGAAAAACCGCGCCCGGTTACCCGGACGCGGCATGTCGAAACAGATGACTTAACCTAAAGGTCAGAGGTTCAGGGCCTCGCGGATTTTCGTCAGGATCCCTTCGAGAAGTTCGGGGTTATCCTGTGCCGCCTTCAGGCCTTGCGTCAAAGTTGTCTTTTGGATCGCACCCAGATCGGACCCGTCAATCATCTCGCTGACCTTGTCCAGATCAAAACCATCAACGCTCAACAGGGTTTCGACCAAACTTTGGCTTGTCGCTTCTGCGGTCTCTGTTGCGGCTTCTGTTGTGCTTTCTACTGCATCTGAGGCGGCGTCGGTTGCTGCTTCCGTGGTGCTTTCAGCTGCATCTGTAGCCGCATCGGTTGCTGCTTCCGTGGTGCTTTCTACAGCGTCTGAGGCGGCGTCAGTCGCTGCTTCCGTGGTGTTTTCCGCAGCATCTGAGGCAGCGTCAGTTGCTGCTTCCGTTGTGCTTTCCGCGGCATCACTCGCCGCTTCTGTTGTGCTTTCGGCGACATCCGTTGCTTGCGCAGTTGCCTCGTTTGCCGCATCCGTCACCGCATCAACAGTTTCTGTCACCGCATCTGTCGCCGCCTCAGCGGTTTCTGTCGCAACATCAACCGCGTCACTTGCTGCCTCGGTGGCTGCCTCTGCTGCCGCTGATGCTGTTTCCGTTGCCGCATCTACCGCGTCACTTGCCGCATCGGTTGCTGCTTCAACAGCACCTTCTGTTGCATCAGTGGCAGCTTCAGCCACGTCGGCGGCGGCATCTGTCGCCGCGTCTGCTGCCGCTGTCGCTGTATCCGCTACCGCATCAGCCGCGTCACTTGCCGTATCTACAGCACCCTCAACCGCTTCAACAGCACCTTCAGCCGTCTCTGTCGCGGCCTCAACGGCTTCTTCAGTTGCTTCTGTTACCGCTTCACCTGTGGCCTCAACCGCTTCTGTCACCGTTTCAGTGGCTGCCGTGGCAACATCACCAGCAGCCTCACTGGCCGCTTCCAAAGCAGCTGGCGCATTCACAGCTTCGGATGCTTCATTTGCGATTTCAGTTGGCGATTTGCCAGAAAACAGCATGTATCCAACCAGCCCGATAACCGCTGCAACAACGATCCAAATCAGGTTTCTCATATTCTTCCCCTTTATTAACATGCACACAGCCATATTCCGTGCTGCGTGTCTTGTCGGTCAAATGCGCAACGCAGCCAGAAGGTTCAAGGGGGAATTCCCCCGGATTCCTGCCAAAGATCGAATTTAGCGGCTTGTAGAACCAAGGCGCGACAGCTACTTTGTGCTCTCAACTCATGTGAACCATCAAAGGACGACCACCATCGCTCGCAGACCCCATAACGCGCCGCCCCAACGGGATACCGGCCCGCGTGTCAATGATAACATCCGCTCTTCTGAAATTCGCCTAATTGGTGCTGACGGTGAAAACGTCGGCGTTGTTTCGCCTGCTCGTGCCATGGTGATGGCAGATGAGGCGGGTCTTGATCTGGTCGAAATTTCGCCCAATGCCAATCCACCCGTCTGCAAGATCATGGATTTTGGCAAGTTCAAATATGAAACGCAAAAGCGTGAAGCTGAAGCGCGCAAGAAGCAAAAGATCATTGAAATCAAAGAAGTGAAGTTCCGTCCCAATACGGATACAAACGACTATGATGTGAAAATGCGCAATGTTTTCAAATTTCTTGAGAACGGCGACAAGGTCAAAATCACTCTGCGTTTTCGCGGTCGGGAAATGGCGCACCAAAATTTGGGTCGTGAGCTGCTTGAGCGCGTGGCCGAAGATACCAAAGAACACGGGCGCGTAGAGAACTTTCCGAAAATGGAAGGTCGTCAGATGGTTATGCTCATCGGTCCATTGCCGAAATAGCGATCATTCAGGGCAAGGAGCGGCATTCGCAACCTTTGCCCAGAAAGACATGATATCGTGATGGGGCGGTTTGGCAGAATTGTTCAAACCTGTCCCTGACCGAACTGCTTGATCATCTTAACCAATCCTTTTGCGCCCTTGATCTTGCATGATCGAGCTGGGGCCAACATCATCAATTTTGACGTCGAAACTTATCCAGTTCTGACGCACAGGTATCCCCATATTTTTCCAATGCGATGCCCGGCACCGGCACATGACGCGACAACTGAACGTAACCTAACGGTCAAGACGCACATCAGTTTTGCCAGTATTTGCTCCAAAGAGCATCCAAGGTTCCGTCCGCCTTCATCGATTCAATCGCATTGCGATAGGCTTCGGCACGCTCTGCCGGATACATAGGGCTTGCCACCAAAAAGACGGGGACACGCAGGAAAACATCCCCCATCACCAGGGGAGAGGTGAAATTTAGCGCACCCCATTCTTGCAAAAAGACCCGCTCATCCTGAAACCACGCCTCAACGCGCCCCGCTTCCAACATCCGCGCACTTGATTCCGGGCTATTGACCCTCACCAAATTGGTGAAACCTTGTTCAGTCAGATAATCATCTGCCGTGGTTCCCAACTCGACAACAATGGAGGAGAAAGCTCTCGCGGTATTGAGGGTCTGAAAGCCGTTTTTCTCCTTGGAAATTGTGGCGAACCGCAGCTGCGCCTTTTGTATCTCTGCCAACCACAGAAATTCATCGCCACGTCTTTTGCCGAAAAACAAAGCCGGCATCAACGTCGCAGGGCCAGCCAGTACTTCAGCAATTGCGCGAGGGAACGGCAGGAAACTAATCTCAATTTGTCTGCCTGCACGTGCCGCCGCCTCTCGTAGGACCTCAACCGCATATCCCGGGTGATCCAAATCATTTTCGACCATCAAAGGCGGGTAATTTGCTGCGACAACCTTATCGATGTCTTGGGCCGGAAGCATCGTCGCTGAAAGACCAACGGCAAGCGCGATACACATAAACAAATACTTCAGCACATTGTTTCCCCTCAGTTCGGAAAAACAATCAACCCTCATTAGGTTGATCCTTCCGATAAAGATCACCACTCCGTTGATAAGCTAATATCCGTTAAAAATCTCATAAAAATTGCAACTCAAAATTGAGAGGAGAAAAGCAATAAGCCCCCCGCACTTTGGCAGGGGCATTGCAGGTCCATCCCTCTGGGATCCCGTCAGTCTTTGTTTTTAAGAGGTCAGATCGTAACCGGGTTGGTTGTGCACCACGGCATCAAGCCCCTGTTCCTCAGTCTGCCCATTCACTCGGGTTCCCGTCACACCTTTGCAAAAGAACACAAGGATCAATGACACAACGATCGTGTATCCGGCAACAATTGCCATGCCGCCCAATTGCGCCATTGGGGGTGCGACCCCCAAAGCGACGATCATAAGGGAACCGTACATACCACCTACTCCGTGCACCGCAAACACATCCAGCGAATCGTCAATTCCGAACTTGTCGCGCAACAGATACACCGCTTCCTGACACATGATCCCGGCAACAACGCCAATGAGCACTGCAAATTCGGGCCCCACATACCCAGCCGCAGGTGAGATCGCAGCGAGGCCTGACAACGTCCCAGTGACCATACCTACCAACGTAAATTTGCGAAACTTGACGAACTCCCACAACAGCCACGTCAACGACGCCGACGCCGCAGCAAGCAATGTAACAGTTATCGTGAGCGCGGTTCTGGGGTTTACGGCCAATTCGGATCCGCCAGTAAAGCCAAGCCAACCGACCCAAAGCATCGCAGCCCCCATCATCACCATGCCCGGATTATGCATGCCGTTTTTCCGGACAGCCCGAGGACCAATGACCAACGCAAGGATCAGCCCGGTAATGCCCGCTGTCTGATGTACAACAAGACCACCGGCGTAATCCTTTACGCCAATATCCCCAAAGAGACCGCCATCTGAAAGAATTCCGCCGCCCCAGACCCAATGCGTAACCGGCGCATAGACCAGCAGCATCCAAAGCCCTGAAAAGAGCAAGATAAACCCGAACTTCGTCCGCTCTACACAGGATCCGATAATGATCACCGGCGTGATGATCGCAAATGTCATCTGGAACGCAAAAAACAATGTCTCCGGCAAAGTTCCGACAAGGCTATCTATGCTCACGCCCGTCAGGAATACTTTGCCAATGCCCCCCCAATACGGAGAGGTATCTCCATAAGCGATAGAATATCCCGCAACATACCACAGCACCGCCGTCAGGCAGGCGACTGCATAACATTGCATAATAACGCTCACCACATTTCGGGCACGCACCATGCCCCCATAAAACAGCGCAAGACCCGGCATGGTCATAAGAAACACCAGAGCCGTGGCGAATAGCACCCAAATTGTATCGATCTCAGACATATTTCCCCCCAAAGTACTTGTCTGTATTGGCTTAGCCTAGCGGGCGAATGATCTAAGGAACAGAGCTCTTTAAGTTGAAAACCTACTGCATAACACACCTTTTGGGTGTGTGGTGGATCACCCTACCCGCATGGCTTGAAAAACTTGGAGTTAAGTCGTCAGGCGAACCTAAAACTACCCTACGACCTGCACAATGCTTTAAAACAAGTCAAAGCCGCGTCCCTTAAAGACGCGGCTTTAATGGTGAAAGCAATTGTGGTGTCTTAACTTTAACCGATCGCCGCAACCGCACGTTTGGTCATCACACCCACCAGATGAGCACGATAGGCGCCGGTGCCGTGCAGATCGTTGATCATATTCGATCCATCCACATCAAGCCCAGCAATTGCATCCGCAGAAAAGTTTGAAGACAAGGCCGCTTCGGCCTCTGACCAGCGGAACACACCCTCATTGGATGCCCCCGTCACAGCGACACGTACGCCATCCGCGAACTTCGCAACAAAGGCCGCAACCAAGGGGAACCGCGAGGCGGGTTGCAGAACCTTTTCGTAATGCGCCGCTGTTGGTACCGGGAATTTCACTTGCGTGACAATCTCACCTTCATCCAACGCGGTTTCGAACAGACCCTGAAAATAGTCATCCGCCGCAAATTCACGTTTGTTGGTCACAACAGTCGCACCACTGCCCAGAACCCCTGCCGGGTAACAGGCAGATGGATCGTTATTTGCAACCGATCCACCAATTGTGCCACGGTTCCGCACTGCCGGGTCGCCAATGCGCGCGGCAAGTCCCGCAAGCGCGGGGTAATGCGCAGCCGCTTCTTTAGCAACGGTGGCATGGGTTGTTGCGCCGCCAATACAAAGCTGGCCACCAGACATGGACACACCTTTCATTTCGTCAATGCCTGTCAGGGACACCAAAACCGAAGGAGACGCCAGGCGCGCCTTTAGCGTTGGAATCAAGGTTTGCCCACCGCTCAAGGGTTGCGCTTCATCTCGTCCCATGGCCGCGGCCGCATCCGCTATGCTGCTGGGCCGCTCTACATCAAAGTTATACATCGTCTTTCCTTTCCAGGGGTGGGCGCATCGCGTCCCTGCCCCTCACATAACCGGGTGCGTCCGCTGACGCGGACACACCAACCAGATCAGCTATTCATCGCAGCCCAGACACGGGACGGGGACACCGGCATATCGATATGCGTGACATCCTTGCCGCCCGACCGCATCGCATCGATCACCGCATTGACCACAGAAGGAGGAGACCCAATTGCCCCCGCTTCGCCACAGCCTTTTACACCCAGAGGATTGTGCGTGCAGGGCGTCTGACAACTGTGATCCACCTCATAGAAGGGCACATCCGATGCCCGTGGCATCGCGTAGTCCATATAGGACGCGCTGAGCAATTGGCCGTTCTCATCATAGGCGCAGTTTTCCAAGAGCGCCTGACCAATCCCTTGACCAAGGCCACCATGAACCTGCCCCGATACAATCATCGGGTTGATAATGTTGCCAAAATCATCCGCTGCACAGAACTTTTCAATTGTGACTTCTCCGGTATCGGGATCCAATTCGACCTCGCAGGCATATGCGCCAGACGGATAGGTAAAGTTCGAAGGATCATAAAACGCGGTCTCCTCAAGACCCGGTTCAATGTCCTCAAGCGGATAGTTATGCGGCACATATGCGGCCAACGTCACATCCCCCCAAGCCACGGATTTATCCGTGCCCGCAACACTAAACGCCCCATCCTTCAGCTCGATATCCCCTTCCGAGGCTTCCAGCAGGTGAGAGGCGATCTTTTTGGCCTTGGCGATGATCTTTTCGGTGGCGCGCACCATGGCTGATCCGCCAACGGCGATCGAACGGGAGCCATATGTCCCCATGCCCATCGGCACTTTGGCTGTATCACCATGCACGATTTCGACCATGCCTTCATCAATGCCAATCATCTCGGCGACCACCTGTGCAAAGGACGTTTCATGCCCCTGCCCGTGGCTGTGCGATCCGGTCATCACAACCAAACCGCCAGTGGCATTCACCCGTACCGTTGCGGATTCATACAGACCCGCACGTGCGCCCAACTGCCCAACAAGTTTTGACGGCGCGATACCACAAGCCTCGATATAGCAATTCACACCAAAACCACGCAGCTTGCCTTTGGCTTCAGATGCCGCCCGGCGGGCCGCAAAGCCTGCCTTGTCCGCCATCTCTTCAAGCTTGTCCATCGTGGCCACATAGTCGCCTGTGTCGTATTCCACCGCTACCGGCGTGGCGTAAGGGAACTGTGTGATAAAGTTCTGACGCCGCAGAGCAATTGGATCAACACCCAATTCATGCGCGGCCTTATCCACCAGACGCTCCAACTGATACGTCGCCTCAGGACGCCCAGCGCCGCGATACGCATCAACCGGAACCGTGTTGGTAAATACCGCCTTGACGTTCACATAGATCAGCGGCGTTTTGTAGTTACCAGCCATCAAAGTGCCATGCAGCCATGTCGGCACTGAGGGCGCAAAGGTCGACAGATAGGCGCCCATGTTGGCATAGGTGTCGGTGCGCAGCGCGGTAAAGTTGTTTTCCGCATCCAACGCCAGTTCAATCTTGGTGACGTGGTCACGCCCATGCGCATCCGAGATAAACGCCTCAGACCGGCTTGATGTCCACTTCACCGGACGGTTGATTGCTTTGGCTGCAAAGGTGCAAAACGCTTCTTCCTGATAATGGAAGATTTTAGTGCCAAATCCGCCGCCCACATCCGGGGCCACCACCCGCAGCTTGTGCTCAGGAATGCCCAGCACAAAGGCGCCCATCAACAGACGGATCACATGCGGGTTTTGTGACGTGGTATACAGCGTATGTTCCCCGTCCGAGCGGTTGTAATCCCCAATGGCCACCCGTGGTTCCATCGGGTTGGCAACCAACCGGTTGTTGACCAGCTCAAGCGTGGTGGTATGCGCCGCATTGGCAAATGCCTCATCCACAGCGCCTTTGTTCTCTTCCACAAAACCCCAGTCGTAACACAGGTTTGAGGTCAAATCGTCATGGACCTTGGGCGCGCCCTCTTTGACCGCATCCTTCATGTTCACGACCGCTGGCAATTCCGCGATATTGACCTCAATCGCTTCTGCCGCGTCCCGGGCCTGCTCCAAAGTCTCAGCGACAACCGCCGCGATCGGTTCGCCAACATGGCGTACCTTGCCTTGCGCCAAAACCGGATGACCGGGTTCCTGCATGGGTTGGCCGTGTTTGTCGGTGACCTGCCAACCACATGGGATGCTGCCGACACCTTCAAAATCCGCGCTTGTGAAAATCTTGACCACACCGGGCATTGCCGCAGCGGCCGCTGTATCCACAGATGTCAACGTGCCATGCGCAATATCAGAGCGCAGAAAATGCACATAGGCCTGCCCCCGCATGTTCATGTCATCGGTATAATTCCCGTTACCGGTCAAAAACCGGACGTCTTCGCGCCGCTTGCTGCTGGCACCAATTCCGCCATCTTTTGGCATGTTATTTCCTCCCTGGGTGGATGCAGAGCCCTGCACCATACGTTGTTAACGTTCATTGGTAAGGCGCACCTGTTGCGCACCCTAAATTAGCTTTACTGATGCAGCCCAAACCGCAGGCCAGCGGGATCTTTAGAGGGCGCTAACCGGCCAAAGCCTGTTGCATCCGCGATCTTCCCAATCAACCTGCCGCCTTGCGCCGTCATGCGCGTGCCTTCAACGTCATCGTCCAAAAGAAAGCGCTCCATGCGAGGCGTGCATTCTTGAAGCGCCGTCACCTTGCCTGAGCTGTCGGCCAAAGACCCGCCTTGACCGCCGCCCATATCTTTCCATGTCCCGTCCATAACCGTCTCAGAAAAAGCGGTAATACGGGCAGGTACATCTATGCCGATTTCTATGAAGCCCGGGCTGCCCACCTATTCAGCGGCAATCGCTGACACATCTTGACCAGAGGCGGCCATAATCGCCTTAACGATATTATGGTACCCGGTGCAGCGGCAGATATTGCCATCCAGATAATGCCGCACCTCAGCTTCGGTGGGTTTTGGGTTTTCCTTTAGCAATGCCGCCGCAGACATCACCATGCCGGGGGTGCAAAACCCACATTGCAATCCGTGGTGGTCCTGAAACGCTTGCTGGATCACGTTCAAAGAGCCATCTTCGTTGGCTTGTCCTTCAATCGTCGCCACATCCGCGCCATCCGCTTCGATGGCCAACATTGTACAGGCTTTGACGGCCTCACCGTTCACATGGACCACACAGGCGCCACATTGGCTGGTATCACACCCGATGTGTGTGCCCGTAAGTTCCTGATCTTCTCTTAGAAATTGTGCCAACAGTGTTCGGCCTTCTACGTCCCCGGACGCGGTTTTGCCGTTCACGGTCATTGTGACCTGTGTCATATCTTCCTCCCTTGGTGTTCTTGTTGCCCAGAGTTAAGCACGGGATAACGCAGTTGAAAAACAAAAAATCCAACCGCGCTGCGGGATAAGGCAGGCAATACGACCATGGTCGGTATCAAGCAGGCCAGATCGGCCTGTTCATGCCAGCGCCCTCAAACGTTCGTGCTGCAAAGTCGTGCAAACAGCCCCGTTTTGCTGCAAAAAGCGCTGAAATCCGGCATCACCAGCATCAACATTCAACACCCTATCAGCGCCATGTGCCCGGATCGCCCCAAGCAAACGGGTCGCGATCCCTTTGCGTCGCATATCAGGGCGTACGGCAAGTTGCGCCATCGCGCCGTTGGGTGCAAACAAACACGCATACCCGACAAGCCCGACCGAATCCGTGAGCGCGAGGCATGTTACATCCTTTGCGACCCGCGCCAGTGCTGCATCGCTGTTCTGCCAGGTTGGCGCCCAATCACGCCAGCGGGCAACCTGCGCTGATATCTGCGTCCATGTCACCTGATCCGCTGCGGATGGCGCGGGCTTTACCCTCGTCAAATCGTAACAGGCCATCTCGCGGTGTACCCTCATGCCCAGCTTTTCATAGAGCCGCGCGGCGACATCGTTTCCCGCCATCACCTCGGTCTGAAAGGTCTCGATCCCGGCCGCTTTTAATGCCTCAAGACATCGCAGCGCCATCTGCCCGGCCACCCCCCTGCCCCGAAACGCGGGATCGGTACCGCTTGAGATCAGGTATGCCGCAGGCCCCTCAACAGACACCAGCCAGACCGCAACAACGCGCCCCTGTTCAACAGCCGCCCAAGATGCTTCTGGGGTGAACCCACGCTGCGTCATCATAAAGGCAAAGCCATCAGGCGACGGGTTCATCGCCACGGCATAATCCGAAAATCCTGCACACATGCCACGGCGCAACGCCTCAGCTGACAGTGTGTCGGCGCGCATGATTTGTAGTGGTTTCACGATTTGCGACCATTGCGGGGCTGCGGTCGTGTCGGAATTTCCTTGAGCAAACCGCCAACCCCCATGCGCGCGATATCACGCGATGTGACAGCGACACCACAAATCACCCGCGCCAACACCCAATCCGCACCATTCAAAGCTGGCGAACGCGCACAGCCCGGCAATCCGATCACAGGGCGACCTGCAAGCGTGCCTGTGAACAACAAATTGCCCGGGTCAACAGGCATGCCAAACCGGGCAACCGAGCCCCCTGCCGCACGCACCGCAGCAGGCGCCACATCATCGATATCCGACGTTGCTGACCCCGTCAGGATTAACAACAGGTCATCCTGCACAGCCTGCAAAGCGTCCCGTAGAGCGGTTTCCTCATGCGGGACCACGACCACCTCGCGCAGGGTCACCCCCAATGCGTTTAACCGCCCCTCAATTGCGGCCCGTCCCTTGTCGCCAACACCACCGGGAATTTCCGTGACAATCAAGGTTGCCAAGGCAATCTTTGGTGAGCGCAGGTCAATCGCCCCTGTCCCCGCCGCAGCAACCGCACGCGTCAACGCCGTTTGTGGCACTGAGTAAGAGATGATCTTGATCGTTGCGACCATCCCTCCTGTGGCCATCTGTTGCCAAGGCGGCACTGTTGCAATGGTGATCATCGGATCAACCACATTGATCTTTTCCAATGCAGCAACGTCAAGCGCGACAACGCCGGGGCCTTGCGCCAAAAGGTTCACCCGTCCGGTAAAAGGGGCGCTCACCGTTAGTCCCTGCCCCGTGCCCAAAACCGCCTGCGCCAATGTTGCCGCCGCGGCGTTCTCTTCGACGTCAGATGGGTCCAACACGGCCGCAATAACCGGATCATGGCCAACCGCCGCCAATGCCGCCACATCCTCGGCCGTTAACACCCGCCCCTTGCGCAACCGCCCTGATGCCACCGAAACCGAATGGGCCAGAACTGCGCCCACGGCATGACTTAACTCTACTGGCCCAAATTTCATGGCCCGCTCATCACCCCTGTCTCAATGACTGTATCATTTGCGCCATCACCGACACTGCAATCTCCGCAGGTCCAGCCGCACCGATATTCATACCGACAGGCCCATGAATGCGATCAATCTGATCGGGGTCAAACCCGGCCTGCGTCAGGCGTTCAACACGCCCCGCATGGGTGCGCGAACTGCCCAAGGCACCGATATAGAAACAGGGCGAGGCCAAGGCGACATGCAACGCGGGGTCATCCAGCTTGGGATCATGGGTCAATAAGACCACCGCTGTGCGTGCATCAACCCCGATGTCGGCCAATGCGTCATCCGGCCAGTCGTTCACCACGCGCACCCCCGGAAACCTCTGCTCTGACCCAAAGGCCGCGCGCGGGTCGACAACCACCGGGTCAAATCCAGTTGTCTGTGCCATCTGCACCAATACCTGAGCAATATGCACCCCGCCCACAACGATCAAACGTAACGGCGGGTTATGCACGCCCACAAACATCGCGCCGTCTTCACTCAGCCCGGAACGGTCCATCCGAAAACGATTGGCGTGCCCTTTTTGCACCAACGCCCGGTGAGTGCCATCCAATGCCACCTCATAGGCAACCGCAGTCCGATTTGCCCGCGCCTCAACCAAGGCACGCAACATCGCAACCGGCATCCCGCGCTCACCAACAGGTTCCACCAAAATCCGAATCGTGCCCCCACAGGCCAACCCAACAGCAAAGGCATCCCCATCACTGACACCGTATTCCAATACCCGGCAGCCGCCCTCCTCCAGAACCTGCAACGCCTCCAGTACAACTGCACCTTCGACACAGCCGCCAGACACGGACCCCTCCATCGCACCGTCTGCGCACACAACCAACTGTGCCCCGACACGGCGCGGCGCAGATCCCCAGGTTTCAATCACTGTGGCCAAAGCAGCTCCCTGCCCCGCCTCAATCCAAGCCAAAGCCTGCTCTGGCACGCCTGTTCGCTGCATGGTTGTCCCCTTTTCTCCCTATCGCTCAAACCCCAGATACGCACACCCAACACATTTACGCATCTACGACTTTCGCCCACCCCCAACGCTTCATTCCAAGCGCCCCTGAAACAAAACATGTAATGCGCGGCTTGCCCGCGCTCAATCAGATAACGCACCCGCGCAACAAATCCCGACCGCTTGCTTGCAGAGCCGCGCTGGCCCCACTACATCTATCCCAACACATCTTGTTCCCACGACGCAGCCCCCGGAGCCACCGCTATGCCCATGCAACCTCACGAGATCGAAGACCTGATCCGCGCCGCCTTTCCCGACGCTCAGATCACCGTGCAAGGGGATGACGGCGTGCACATGGCCGCAATGGTTGTCGATGCCTCGTTCAAAGGGATGAACCGTGTGCAACAACAGCGTGCCGTCTATGCCGCGCTGAAAGGCAAGATGGACGGCCCCAATGGGGATTTACACGCATTGGCACTCACCACCAAAGCGCCCGATTAACCCCATGGAATTCTGGTTCCTCCTTGTCGCTTTGGCAGCATTTGGCCTGATCCTATGGCTCCAATCGCGCGCCGTGCGCCGGCAAGGTCACCGCCCGTTGTCCACGCGCCAACCGGACCGCAACGAGAAAAAACAGGCCGTGCCGCTCGGGATGGAAGCCCTCGATCTTGAAGCTGTCAGCAGGGCCACCCGTCGAAACGAAAGTCTAGAGCGCGGACAAACAAACTGGCTCACCAAATCCGGCTTTTTCGGCCGCGCCGATACTGATGTGGCCCCCTTGGCCGATGATGAAACCTATGCCGCGCGTTTTCATACCGCGTTCCACAAAGAAAAGACAAAGGACTGATCCAATGAGCGATGCTGCAAATCAAATCAAAGACACAATCACCGAAAATAACGTGGTGCTGTTTATGAAAGGCACCAAAGAAATGCCGCAATGCGGGTTTTCCTCGCGGGTGGCTGGTGTCCTGAACTACATGGGCGTGGATTATTCAGATGTGAATGTTCTGGCGGATGACACCCTTCGTCAGGGCATCAAAGATTTCTCAGATTGGCCAACAATCCCGCAGCTTTATATCAAAGGCGAATTTGTCGGGGGCTGTGACATCATCACAGAAATGACCTTGTCCGGGGAACTTGATACTTTGTTCGATGAAAACGGCGTTTCTTTTGACAAAGACGCTGCTGACAAAATCCGCGAAGCCAACGGATAATTTTAAGCGCAAGCGTCGTGCTGATAACGGCGCTTGCTTTTCAAGCTGATCCGCGTACCGTCCTGCCGATTAGGACGGATCGATTTTTATGACAGCTTTGTACGATTATTTTTCTTCGGCAGTGACCTTTGTTCACATCGCAACTCTTTGTTATGTCGCGGGCCTTTTGACGCGCCGCGAATTGTTGTTGCGGATGTTTCTGTTGGTCGGAACTGCGTTCTATATCTTGTATTACTATAACATAGCCGAAAACCCGTTATGGGAGGCGATCGGCACCTCTGTGCTCATCGGATCGGCGAATGTGCCGGTGATCTATCGCATCTTTCAGGAACGCTCGACTTGGGGCATGCCAGAAGACATGTTGTCCCTTTATCGTGCCTTTCCCAACTTTAATCCCGGACAATTTCGTAAATTGATGTCACGGGCTGAGATTATTCACCAACAGGACGCTGATCGCATGCTGTTGGAACAGGGCGTGACACCGCGGTATTTGTTTTTGACCACCACGGACGGGTTTATCCTGCAACGCAACGGTCAAAACGCCGAATTGGGACCAGGTAATTTTCTGGGAGAGATATCCTTCTTGCTCGGAGGGGCGGCGACCGCAACTGTCATCGCGCGCCCCGGCACCAGCTATGTGTCATGGGACCTTGACGACCTGCGCCACCTGATGGCCAAATCCGAGCCGATCTCAAATGCCGTCTCAGTTTTGTTGAACCGCGATGTTGCGCGCAAACTTGCCGTCAGTTTCCCAACCTCCGGCCCGCCAAGCTTTCCTAAATCCGTCACCTGACCTATAGGGTCAAATCTTACCCGTTGGCTTTTTCTTCAACAGCTGCCGCCAGAGCTTCGGCCTGCGCGGCCAGCTCGGCCAGGGTATCGGTGACCTGCGTCGGCACCACTGGCACCTCAATGCGCTCAGGTTCCACAGTTGCATTGCGCAAACCGGCAAGCTCAGCTTCGCGCTCAGCCAACTCGGCACGGACCTCACCAATCTTGTCTTCCACACTTGCTGTTTTATCCGCCAGCAAAAGACCTGCCATCAACAACATGCGCGCTTCGGGCATGCGACCAACCTGATCGCTCAAGACCTGCGCTTCGTCATCAAGCATCTTGGCTGCGGAATGCAGATAGCTTTCTTCGCCTTCCTGGCAGGCCACTTCGAACTGACGGCCTCCAATGGTGATCCTGATCTCGGGCATCAAACTGTCTCCTCTGTGCCGGCAGGTGCATCAGTCGCCGTGTCAAGCAGCGGACTCAGGGCCGCCAAAATTGTGCTCGCCTCAGCCACATCCGCGGCCCGCGCCGCGCGCAATCCCTCTAATTCAGCCAACATCGATTTGTTGATGAGATGTGGGTCGCCAACCCCTTCGGCATTGGCATCCGACAAGGCAGCAACCGCCTCCGTCAACTCATGATTAGCCCGGCGCAGGCGTTGCAGTTCCACATCCAGCTGTGCCATCCGCGCTTCACTTTCCTCAAGCTGCGCCCGTAAAGCACCCGCCTCGGCATCCGATTTGGTTTTCAGCGCCCGCACCCGCTCCGTCAATTGAGCATTTGCAGTGCGTTCATCTTCGAGGTTTTGCACCAATTCAGGGTCGGGTCCACTGGGGCCGTTACCGATGTTATCCAAACCACCGGCCACCCGGTCCATAGCCGCCGCGATGCGGCGTTGCAGCTCATCAATGTTGCTCATTGCGCGGTTGTCTCCCCACTCGCTACCACGTTACGCCCCTTCGCGCGTTCGCACACACCATACGAATCACCGCAAAGGGCAGATTTCCCTGATCCTACCCAAAGAATTCCGGAAATGCGCCCCCCGTTTGAGATCAGCCACTTGAGCGACAAAGCTGATCCTTTGTGTCAGCTTCTCGCGGTGCTCAAATCGGCTTTGGCTTGAACTTTGCTGCGGCGCTGATATGCACACTCCCAAATCCCTCCCCATTAGGTAAGGAAGCCTCTCGTGGATCTGAACGCCCTGCGCACCGCAAACCCCGATCATTGGTCAAAAGCCACCGCCATTCGTGCGCTGACACTTGATGGTGTTGCCGCTGCGAACTCCGGCCATTCCGGCATGCCCATGGGCATGGCAGACGTGGCCACGGTTCTATTTGAAAAGCATCTCAAGTTTGACGCATCCGCTCCGCTCTGGCCTGACCGCGACCGCTTTATTCTGTCTGCAGGCCATGGCTCCATGCTGATCTATTCCTTGCTGCATCTTGTGGGCGACAGCCAGTTCCATATCGAAGAACTCAAGAACTTCCGTCAGATGGGCGCGCGCACCGCAGGTCACCCTGAAAACTTCCTTGCCGACGGGATCGAAACGACCACTGGCCCGCTGGGTCAAGGCATTGCAAATTCCGTAGGATTTGCCATGGCCGAGGAAATTCAACGCGCCACCTATGGTGCCAAGATGGTCGATCACCATACCTATGTCATCGCAGGCGACGGTTGTCTGATGGAAGGCGTCAGCCAAGAGGCAATCGCCCTTGCCGGCCGTCACCAGCTGAGCAAATTGATTGTGTTATGGGACAACAACAACATTACGATTGACGGCCCCGTCACGCTGTCCGACCAAACCGATCAGATCACGCGCTTTCAAGCTGCCGGGTGGCACACCATTGAAATCGACGGCCATAACCCAACCGAGATTGACGCTGCCCTAAGCGAAGCGCGCGCATCCGACAAGCCGACCATGATCGCCTGCAAGACCCATATCGCGCTTGGGCACGCGGCACAGGACACCTCAAAAGGCCACGGCGCCCTGACCGATCCCGAACAGATGGCCGCTGCCAAAGCCGCCTATGGCTGGACCTCTGGCCCATTCGAAGTTCCTGCTGATGTGAAGTCCGCCTGGGAAGCCATCGGGAAACGCGGCGCATCCGAACATGCCGCATGGAAAGATCGTTTTGACAAAATGCCCCGCGGCAAGCGTGACACGTTTATCCGTGCTTTGTCTTTGGAAACACCCAAGAAACTCAGCGCCGCCGTTAAATCCTTCAAAAAGGAAATGACCGAAACTGCACCAAAACTTGCCACCCGTGCTTCGTCTGAAAAAGTGTTGCAGGTGCTCAACCCGATCCTGCCAGAAACCGTTGGCGGCTCTGCTGATCTGACCGGTTCCAACAATACCAAAACCGCCGATTTGGGTGTGTTTGACATCGATAACCGCGCCGGGCGGTATGTCTATTGGGGCGTACGCGAACATGGCATGGCCTCTGCAATGAATGGCATGGCGCTGCACGGCGGTATCCGCCCCTACGGTGGCACATTCATGTGCTTCACAGATTACGCCCGCCCTGCCATGCGTCTTGCTGCATTGTCGAAAATTCCCACAGTCTTTGTGATGACCCATGATTCCATCGGTCTGGGCGAAGATGGCCCAACCCACCAGCCTGTCGAACATCTGGCCATTAGCCGGGCAACCCCGAACACGCATGTGTTCCGTCCTGCTGACGCGGTTGAAACCGCTGAATGCTGGGAACTGGCCTTGTCTTCAAAGGGGACGCCATCTGTCTTGTCCCTGACCCGTCAGGGCCTGCCAACCGTGCGCACGGAACACAAGAATAACAACCTTGCCGAAAAAGGTGCCTATGTTCTTGCCGATGCAACCACCAAACGTCAGGTCATCCTGATCGCTACCGGATCAGAGGTCGCCATTGCCCTCGCGGCACGCGATGCTTTGGAGGCCGAAGGTATTGGCACCCGGGTGGTCTCAATGCCATGTATGGAGCTTTTTGCCGCACAAGACGACGCTTATCGCAAACGTATCCTGCCTGGTGGCGCTGTGCGCGTCGGCGTCGAAGCTGGCGTTCGTCAGGGCTGGGACCGCTGGTTGCTAGGCGAACGCGGGAAATACGGCAAAGCAGCCTTTGTTGGCATGGAGAGCTTTGGCGCCTCTGCACCGGCCGGCGAATTGTTTGAAAAGTTCGGCATCACAGCAGAGGGCGTTGCAACTGCTGCCAAGGCGATGCTCTGAATTATTCCGATATGGCAGGCGGGTATCTCGCCTGCCTGCCCGCTCCCTTTCGTAAAGGGCAGATCTTCTGCGCCTCTACTGGCAAGAAAATCAACAATAAGGCGCAGATATCCCTTGAGTTGTGCCCCTTCGCGACAATCCGCCACATAAATTGGCGAAAAATCGCATCGTACCAGCGTGATACCGCCAGTTAATGACTTTTCCATTTTCTGGCTAGAGATCAAACATGACCTAACCTACAGTTGATTCTATCAGTGCAGACTGCGCGGATAAATAACTTGTTAATGTTTGCGCAGCAAATTGCCTGCACAGCTTTTTGGTATAGGAATGTATTATGCCTGTTGCGTTCTTAATGGCTGCTTTGTGTTCTGGCCTGACTATGGCCCTTGTCTGGTTTGCCATGGGTGGCACCGCACTTGGGGCGTTTGTCGTTTATGTACTTTCGGGCCATCTAATTCTTGCAGGGCTACTCGCCCATGCCGCCTTTCGCAGCTTTCGCTAGGGCGCCTCTTACGCCTTATTCGCAAATACCTTGCGCCACAGCGGCGTGATCACCTTCTCCCCCAATGGGATCAACAACAGACCAAACACAACCCCAAGGATCCCATCCATCGCGGCCTTTGCAAACCATTCCGTAATTCCCTCCAAGGTGGATGGCATCATATGCCCCACTGCAAAGGCCGCATCATGGATCAAATGACCCAAAGCCCCCCATCCCATTTCCTCCAAGCCATGGACAATGATTGACCCACCAACCCAAAGCATGGCGCCGGTACCCACAATTGTTAGCATTTTCAAAAACCCAGGCATGCCACGCACCAATCCGCGCCCCATGGTGCGCGTCAGGGCCAGCCGCCCCTTGTTGGCCATCGCCACTCCCAGATCATCCATTTTTACAATCACCGCCACAGCCCCGTAAACAGCAACCGTGATCATGATCGCAACAGTCGCCAAGGTTGCCGCCTCCATCCAGAAATTGCTTGGTGGGATAGCGGCCAAAGCGATGGTCATGATTTCTGCTGATAGAATGAAATCCGTCTTGATCGCCCCTTGGGCCTTTTGTTCTTCTAAATGCGCCGGGTCTTCGGTTGTCTCATCCCTGTGGGCATAATCTTCATGGCCATGTCCATACCCTAAAACATGCGCGACCTTTTCCGCTCCCTCAAAGCACAGATACGCGCCTCCCAGCATCAGCAACGGCGCAATCGCCCAAGGCGCAAATGCCGATAAAGCCAACCCCGCAGGCAACAAAAACAACAGCTTGTTGCGCAAGGATCCCTTGGTAATCCGCCAGATCACCGGCAATTCGCGGTCCGCACTAAACCCCTGCACATATTTCGGTGTCACAGCCGCATCATCAATCACCGCACCAGCCGCCTTGGACCCCGCCTTGGCCGCCTGCCCGATCACATCATCAATCGATGATGCCGCCACTTTGGCAATGGCCGCCACATCATCCAACAACGCAATTAGTCCGCTCATGATCCGTTCCTCTTGGTATGCCCCAACAGTTAGCGCAATCATTCGCACCTGCAAACCTCTCTGTGTCCAAAGGTTATCGCTAACATGAAATATTTAGCGCTAACAGCCACTTAGCACACAACATTCGCTCTTTCGCACCCCGCAAAGCGACCCTATAGAGCCCGCAACATGCTCCCGAAAGGACACCTTATGCCCATCAAAGTTGGTATCAACGGATTTGGCCGCATCGGCCGTTGCACCCTTAGCCACATTGCATCAACCGGGCGCAAAGACATCGAAGTGGTCAAGATCAACGCGACAGGTCCGCTCAAGACTGCCGCCCACCTAATCAAATACGATTCCGTGCATGGCCGCTTTCCCGGCACAATCAGCCTTGATGACGGTTATATGAACCTTGGTCAGAATGACATCGAAGTCATGTCCACCTACACCCTCGAAGATCTGGATTGGTCGGGCTGTGACGTCGTGCTTGAATGCACTGGTCAATTCAATGACGGCAACAAGGCCGGTGTTCACCTTGATCAGGGGGCCAAACGTGTCTTGCTCTCAGCGCCGGGCAAAAACATAGACCGCACCGTGGTCTATGGCGTCAATCACGACACGCTACAGGCTTCAGACACGATGATCTCAAACGGGTCATGCACCACCAATTGCCTTGCACCGCTTGCCAAAGTTATGCACGAAGCCATTGGCATTCAAAGTGGCCTGATGACCACGATCCACAGCTATACCGGTGATCAGCCAACCCTTGATCGACGCCACAGCGATCTTTACCGCGCCCGCGCCGCTGCAATGGCGCTGATCCCGACCTCCACCGGTGCGGCCAAAGCACTGGGCGAAGTTTATCCTGACATGAAAGGCAAGCTCGACGGTACCGCCATGCGCGTCCCCACCCCAAATGTTTCGGCTGTTGACCTGACCTTTACCGCCCCCCGCGACGTCACCGTAGAAGAAGTCAACGCCGCCGCCAAATCCGCAGCCGAAGGCCCAATGAAAGGTGTCTTTGCTTATGACCCTGATCAAAAGGTATCCATCGACTTTAATCACACCGAAGAAAGCTGCATCTTTGCGCCTGACCAAACCATCGTGGTTGCGGGCCGTACCGTGCGGGTGCTGGCGTGGTACGACAACGAATGGGCGTTTTCCGTGCGCATGGCAGATGTGGCCGTGGCTATGGGACAACTGGGGTAATCCCGAAGTCCTACATTTCCCCCCTTACCTGCACAGCCCATATTGGCCTCCTGGTCAAACCACGGTACAAGGGCGGCCACATGACCAACCTCATCGCCATTATCCTCGGGATCATCCTGATCATCGCCATCGCTCTAGACGTCACACTCTACGGCAATGAACATTTGATTTTCCTTGGCAAAAAACTTTTTGAACTGATCGAATGGATCGCCTTCTGGCGCTAACACCCCCGATTTAGCTAAATTGTATCGGTACTTGATTTCCGCCCCCGATCGGTTGACTTAGCCCACCGCATCCCCAAATTCTGGCTCCAAGGATTTGATCAAAAGGGTGGGACCATGACTGTCAAACTTGCCATAAACGGTTTTGGACGCATCGGGCGCAATGTTCTGCGCGCTGTGATAGAACAAGCTCCCGGCGACCTTGAAATCGTCGCCATCAATGATCTTGCGCCACTTGAAACCAACGCTCATCTTTTCGAATTTGACTCTGTGCATGGCCGCTACGGACATCCTGTCACGCTGGGTGAAAATACCATTGACGTCGGGCGTGGACCGATCCGCGTCACCGCTGAACGCAACCCTGAAAAATTGCCTTGGGATGACGTCGATATCGCCTTGGAATGCACCGGGCACTTTCGCTCACCTGAGACCGCAGGCCTCCATCTCAAAAACGGCTCCAAACGTGTGCTGATCTCAGCGCCCGCCAAAGGTGACGTGAAAACAGTGGTTTATGGCATCAATCACGACATCATCACTCCGCAAGACCGCATTCTGTCAAACGCATCCTGCACAACCAATTGTCTGGTGCCTGTTGTACATGTCCTGCATGAAGCCTTTAACATCATTCGTGGCCATATGACGACTGTGCACAGCTATACAAGCACCCAATCCGTCCATGACAGCGCCCATGATGACCTTTACCGCGCCCGTGCCGCTGCCTTGTCGATGATTCCAACGACCACTGGTGCTGCCAATACGCTGGGTCTGGTGTTGCCCCACCTTGATGGTCGGATCACGGGTACCGCAATCCGTGTGCCAACACCAAATGTTTCATGCTGCGATCTGGTGATCGAAACCAAAACATCTGCGGACGCTGAAACCGTCAACGCAACCATGCAAGCCGCAGCTGACGGGCCTCTTGCAGGTGTCCTTGGCGTCACAAACCGCAAACTGGTCTCTATGGATTTCAATCATGATCCACGCTCCGCCATCTTCGCCGCTGAACAAACATCCATTCAACAGGGAAACCTTATCCGCGTGCTCACATGGTACGATAACGAATGGGCCTTTTCCAATCGCATGCTCGACACCTCTAGAGCTATCGCAAGCACCCTGTGAACCGAAAACGCACCTATGAAAAATGCGCCCACCCGCCCCTCTTTTTGGCCTTATATACCGTCCTCACTCTCCACAAGCGCAGGTGCCCGAGATCTATAAAGCTTGCAGCCTTTTTCCCAAGAAGGGGTGTTCCTCTTTTTGCCCTATACTTTGCCAAATCGCGTCAGCAACGCGTCCCCCACCCGGGGTGAAACAAACTTGCTGACATCCCCGTCAAGCCGGGCAATCTCTTTAACCAACTTGCTTGCGATGGCCTGATGCTGTGCTTCTGCCATCAAAAATACGGTCTCAACCGTATCATCCAATTGCCTGTTCATACCAACCATCTGATATTCATACTCAAAATCAGCCACCGCCCGCAGGCCGCGCACGATGACCTGCGCGCCCACATCGCGGGCGCAATTGATCAACAGATTTTCAAATGGATGCACCACGATTTCAACGTCGGTTGCTGCAGATAACTCTGCGCATTCTGCTTCGATTTGGCTGACCCGCTCTTCAAGCGTAAAAAGCGGCCCCTTGTCGCGGTTGATCGCGACCCCAATCACCAACTTATCCACCAGACTTGCTGCCCGTCGGATGATGTCGAGATGACCCAATGTGATTGGGTCAAAAGTGCCGGGATAAAGACCAATGCGCATGGGTCGTCCTGTCCTCTTTGAATTTCCCGCAAGCAAGCACGCCGCGCAGGCGCATGCAACCAACTTGGGGTCATAGCCCTATAAATTTATCACATAACAGCGTTCAAATGCGCGGGCATCCCCCAGAAACCAAATCGCTCCTGCGATGTGGGGCGGACGGTTCCAAAGCGGTCTTAAGAAGCAATACCAACCTGATCAGACGGTTAGAACGGGAAAAAAACGCCGTTAATGCCCCATGATCATCCCTTCAAGCGCATTTTTCTCCATCGCCAACTCAGTCAACCGCGCCTTCACAACATCGCCGAGCGAAATCAAGCCTCTCAGCTCGCCGTTTTCAAGCACCGGCATATGGCGAAAACGCCCCTCAGTCATCTTTTTCAGAACTTCATCCGCTCTGTCATCCCGGCTGCAGGTCACCAATTTCGATGTCATCAGCTTGTCTACTGACAATGTCAAAACCGCAGCCCCCTGCTTGCCCAATTCGCGCACGATATCCCGCTCAGATAAGATGCCCAACGGCGTCTTCCCATCCGCTGAAATCACCAAGGTCCCGATCCGTTTTTCCGACAACTCCTTGGCAGCGTCAGATACAAGCATTCCGGGAAGCGAAGTCACAACGCCCCCGTTCGACTTGGACTTCAAAATTTGTGAAACCAACATGGCAGCCTTCCCCCTATGGCATCCTGTGGTTTCCAGCGTCCAACACAATGTGGGTTTTTGTCAAGCTCTTGCCTCCAGCCGAGCCACTTCATTGCGCAAAGCTCCGCTCAGTTTTTCTGCAAACTGGGTCAACCGTTGATTGTGCCGGTCATCTACATGACGGATCAGGTAAAAAGACCGTTTCAACGCAACTTCATCACACAAGATCCGTTGAACGCCGGGCAGAAATGCCAAGGCAAAATCATGCACAATGCCAACCCCTCCGCTTCGTTGAATCATCTGCGCCTGAACCGACACTGAATTGGATGCCAATGTCACCCGATCCAGCCCCAATTCAGCAAGGTAATCCAGTTCTCGATCAAAAATCATATCCGGGATATACCCGACCACCCGATGTGATTTCAGATCCGCAATGGACTCGATCGGCGGATGATCGGCCAAATATTCCTCAGATGCCGCAAGATGTAACAGGTAGTCTGACACTTTATGCACCACCAACCGTCCCGCCTGTGGTGCACTGACCCCAATCGCCATATCCGCCTCTCGACGCGATAGGTTAAAGACGCGCGGCAAGGCTACAATTTGAATTTCCAGTCCCGGATGTTCAGCCGTTAGTTGCGCACAAACCTGCGGCAACAAGTAATTTGCGCTGCCATCCGGTGCCCCAATGCGCACCTGTCCGATTAACTGATCACTTGGTGTTGCAACCTCAGCCGTGGCCAATCGCATTGCCTGTTCCGCAGCTTCCGCGCGCGTCAGTAAATCCTCGCCCGCCGGGGTCAACACATACCCCTGCGGAGATTTCACAAAAAGCGCCGCCTCCAGCGCTTTTTCCAACCGTGCCATCCGGCGCCCCAACGTGGCCGGGTCCAATCGCAACTGCTTGCCCGCCCCAGACAGGCTCTGCGCCCGCGCCACGGCCAAAAACAAGCGTAAATCATCCCAATTTTGCAAACCAACGCCCCCATACCTACAAAAACGCAAGATCGATTTGCACACTTGCCCCTTTGATTTGCCTTTTTGCAAGACTAATCTGCCCCAAATTCACACCTCAGGGAGGCATCCATGCAAGAACTCACCCATTACATCAACGGCGCTCACGTTCAGGGCACCTCTGGCCGGTTTGCCGACGTTATGAACCCCGCCACGGGCGAGGTGCAGGCCAAATGTCCGCTCGCCAGCAAAGCTGAGCTGGAACAGGCCGTCGCCCATGCCGCCGCAGCTCAACCAGCATGGGCCGCAACAAACCCGCAACGTCGCGCCCGTGTATTGATGAAACTGGTAGATTTGCTGAACCGTGACATGGACAAACTTGCCGAAGCGCTGAGCCGCGAACATGGCAAGACCTTGCCGGACGCAGCTGGCGATGTGCAGCGCGGCCTTGAGGTTGTCGAATATTGTATTGGCGCGCCTGAATTGCTCAAGGGCGATTATACCGATAGCGCTGGCCCCGGCATTGACATGTATTCCATGCGTCAAGCCTTGGGTGTGACCGCTGGCATCACGCCGTTCAACTTTCCCGCCATGATCCCAATGTGGATGTTCGCACCCGCCATCGCTTGCGGCAATGCGTTTATCCTCAAACCTTCCGAACGCGATCCTTCAGTGCCGCTGATGTTGGCCGAACTCGCAGAAGAAGCAGGCCTGCCAAAAGGCATTCTACAGGTAGTGAACGGCGACAAAGAAGCTGTGGATGCCATCCTGCACAACGACACAATCCAATCTGTGGGTTTTGTCGGTTCCACCCCGATCGCTGAATATATCTACTCCACCGGTTGCGCCCAAGGCAAACGCGTCCAGTGTTTCGGCGGCGCAAAGAACCACATGATCATCATGCCCGACGCAGACATGGATCAGGCCGCTGACGCACTTGTGGGCGCAGGTTACGGCGCGGCAGGTGAACGGTGCATGGCAATTTCTGTTGCTGTGCCTGTCGGCGATGACACTGCCGACCGCCTGCTGGAAAAACTGGTCCCGCGTGTCGAAAAGCTCAAGGTGGGCCCCTATACCGCTGGCAATGACGTGGATTATGGCCCGGTCGTCACCGGCGCTGCCAAAGCCAACATTGAACGTCTGGTGCAGACCGGCATCGATCAGGGCGCTGAATTGGTTGTTGATGGCCGGGATTTCAAACTGCAAGGATACGAGGACGGCTATTTTGTCGGTCCCCACCTTTTTGACAAAGCCACCAAAGATATGGACATCTACAAACACGAGATCTTCGGTCCCGTGCTGACTTGTGTACGTGCCCAAAGCTACGAAGAAGCCTTGGGGCTGGCCATGGACCACGAATACGGCAATGGCACTGCGATTTTCACCCGTGATGGTGATGCAGCGCGTGATTTTGCCAACCGCATCAACATTGGTATGGTTGGTATCAACGTGCCAATTCCGGTTCCATTGGCCTATCACACCTTTGGTGGGTGGAAAAAATCCGTGTTTGGCGATCTGAACCAACATGGGCCGGACGCGTTCAAATTCTATACCCGGACCAAGACCGTAACAGCCCGCTGGCCCTCTGGCATCAAAGAAGGCGGCGAATTCTCCATTCCCGTCATGGAATAGGCCCAAGCCCTCCTTCGCCCACATCTGCGTAAGGGGGGCTTTCAGCCCACCACAACACGGCCACCAGCCCCCCAAAGTAAGGGGGGCTTTCAGCCCACCATCACCGCGCCAATTATTCTAAACTGGTTCTTGCAAAATTCCTGCAAAGATTGGAATTTAACATACGTTCATTAACCCAGCGGAGCACGGTATGGATTTTGCATTGAGTGAAGAACAAACCGCCATTTTCGACATGGCCTATGCCTTTGGCCAAGACCACATCGCCCCTTTTGCTCAGCAATGGGAAAAAGACGGCACCATCCCGCGCGAACTTTGGAACAAGATTGCAGACCTCGGCTTTGGTGGCCTCTATGTGTCGGAGGAATCAGGTGGCACTGGGCTGGACCGGCTTGATGCGACGTTGGTCTTCGAAGCGCTCTCCATGGCCTGCCCCTCTGTCGCTGCATTCCTGTCGATCCACAACATGTGTGCGAAAATGATCGACACCTTTGGCAGTGACGATTTCAAGGCCCGCACCCTGCCTGACGTCCTTAGCATGGACACTTTGCTAAGCTACTGCCTGACTGAGCCCGGGTCCGGTTCTGACGCGGCGGCGCTTAAAACCAAATGTGAACGCACCAACGAGGGATATACCCTCAACGGCACCAAGGCATTTATCTCTGGGGGTGGCTATTCGGATGCCTATGTGACCATGGTTCGCACCTCCCAAGACGGCGCGGCTGGTATCTCTACAGTGTTGGTCCATGACAGCACTCCTGGTCTCTCCTTTGGGGCTCTTGAGGACAAAATGGGGTGGCGCAGCCAGCCAACCGCGCAGGTACAATTCGACAATTGCAACATTCCAGCGGAAAATTTGCTCGGATCAGAGGGGAAAGGTTTCAAATATGCGATGAGCGGGCTGGACGGCGGTCGTTTGAATATTGCGGCCTGTTCTTTAGGGGCGGCGCAATTCGCTTTGACAAAAACGATTGCCTACATGCGTGATCGCAAGGCTTTTGGCCAATCCATTGACCAGTTTCAGGGTCTTCAGTTTCGCCTTGCTGATATGGAGACAGACCTGCAATCCGCCCGCGTCTTTCTACGTTTGGCCGCTTGGAAATTCGATACAGGGGCACCCGATACGACAAAATTCTGTGCGATGGCCAAAAAACAAGTCACTGAGGCTGGCAGTCGTATTGTGGATCAATGTTTGCAACTCCATGGCGGGTACGGTTACCTTGCGGATTATGGCATTGAAAAACTGGTTCGCGATCTGCGTGTTCACCAAATCCTTGAAGGCACAAATGAGATCATGCGCATGATCATCGCCCGCGACATGCTGAAAAACCAATGACCGATATCGATATCCGCATCGTTGGTCAGGCCGGACGGATCACGTTGACCCGTCCACAGGCGTTGAATGCGTTGACCTATGACATGTGCACTGCCTTTGAAACCGCGCTGGACAATTGGAGAGACGATGAGTCTGTCACCCTGATTGTCCTTGATGCTTCAGGCGATCGCGCCTTTTGTGCGGGCGGGGACATCGCGGATCTTTACGCCGAGGGCCGTAAAGGCAACTTTGCGTACGGTCAGGCGTTCTGGGCCGACGAATACCGCCTGAACCACAAGATCTTCACCTATCCCAAACCTATTGTGTCTTTCTTGCACGGGTTCATCATGGGTGGCGGCGTCGGCATTGGCTGCCATGGGTCACACCGCATTGTTGGTGAAACCAGCCAGATCGCATTGCCCGAATGCGGTATCGGTCTGGTCCCGGATGTCGGGAGCACCTGCTTGCTGGCACTAGCACCGGGTCGGCTGGGGGAATACTTGGGGATAACTGGCTCCCGTATGAATGCCGCAGACGCAATTTTTGCTGACTTTGCAGATCATTACATCCCACAATCAATGTGGATAGAACTTATCCACAGCCTTGAACAATCCGGTGATCCGACTTGTCTATCAACCGCTGCCCATGCGGCGGAAAACCCAACGCTCGAACCACATTTGGATCAGATCAACGCCTTGTTCGCCGGAGAACGGCTCAATGACATCCTGACCCTTCTGCATGCAGACCCCTCGGATTTGGCCGTTGATGCGCTCAAAAAAATATCCCGCACGGCGCCGCTTTCCTCTGCCTGTACGGTGGAAATGTTGCACCGCCTGCGCGGGCCTTCACTGAGCATGGAAAAGGCGTTGGAGCTGGAATACCGATTTACGTACCGCGCATCCGAACATGCCGATTTTCTCGAAGGCATCCGCGCTGCAATCATCGACAAAGACCGCGCGCCAAAATGGCAATTTAGCGATACGGATGTGCCCCTTGCCGCTGTATCAAAGATGCTGCAACCCCTTGGACCAAACACCCTCAAACTCTAGGAGACCCGCATGAGCACCATCGGATTCATCGGACTTGGTAATATGGGCGCGCCCATGGCCGCTAATCTCGCCGCCGCAGGCCACAATGTGTTTGGCTATGATGTTGCCAGCGCAATCGCCCAAAACGTGACCCCAAAACCCGATATTGCCAGCGCCGTCAAAGATGCGGATGTTGTCATTACCATGCTGCCAAATGGCTCAATCCTGCGTCAGGTCGCTGCGGAGGCACTTCCTCATTTGGCTAAAGGAACACTCTTTATCGATTGTTCTACCGTGGATGTGGAAAGCGCGCGAAATACCTCTGAAGCGGCTGAAAAGGCTGGGATTTTAGCTGTTGATGCCCCTGTATCTGGCGGTATCGGCGGGGCATCCGCTGGCACGCTCACCTTTATGGCGGGCGGCAGCATTGATGCCTTTGCCAAAGCGGCGCCTTATTTTGACATCATGGGCCAAAAGGCCGTGCACTGTGGCCAAGCAGGGGCGGGACAGGCCGCAAAAATCTGCAACAATATGATCCTTGGGGCCACCATGATCGCCACCTGCGAAGCCTTTGCACTTGCAGATAAACTGGGTCTGGACCGGCAGAAAATGTTTGATGTCGTAAGCACGTCGTCTGGTTATTCTTGGGTCATGAACGCCTATTGCCCTGCCCCCGGTGTCGGGCCAGTTTCCCCGGCTGACGATGATTACACCCCGGGATTTGCAGCTGAGCTGATGCTCAAGGATCTTGGGCTGTCACAGCAAGCCGCCGAATTGGTAAAGGCCGATACCCCAATGGGGGCAGCTGCCCTCGCGATCTACAAACAATTCGTCGAGGATGAAGACGGGCTGGGGCGCGATTTTTCCGCGATGCTGCCGCGTTTTGTCGCCCGAACACGCGAGTCATAAAGGCAATTACTCTAACTGAAATTGAATAGTCGCAGGCAATCTCTCAGGATGTGCCAAGCAATGGTCGTCGCTGCGGACTTTGGGAGCCATTAAAATTTTGCGATAAGCCTCGGGAACTCTCTTTTGGAAAACAGATTTTGCACCAATGGGGCGAACCATGACGCCACATCACATCCATTCGCTTTGGCTCTCTGTGGAGGTGGTGGTCGCAATATCTGGTTTTGTGATGATCACAACGATGATCTATTTAAAAAAAACCGGTGAATGAAAATTGGCACAATTGCTGGATCGATCACATAACCTGCCAAGGTGGCGGCAATTAACAATTCTGCCGCCCCCCCTTTGGATGACGCGCGGCTGTCCCCGTGTCCGTCCTGCCTTGTACCTCTCGCAGCTGTCAGGCACGATGTCTTATGACTTCACCAGCCTCTTTCATGATTTCCTCGGACCACCTTAACGCGACGGTCTTGCCTTTGGGGGCGACTTTGTCGGCTGTTCGGTTTGGCGCGGATGGCCCAAATCTGGTGCTTGGGTTCCCGGACGTTGCGGATCATGCCCATATACCCGCCTATTCCGGCGCCCTTGTCGGCCCGGTCGCGAACCGCATCCGCGACGGCGTAGCCTCCATCCAAGGAAAGACACATCAGTTGGCTGCCAATGAGGCAAGTGGTGCTTGTTTGCATTCAGGTCCAAATGGGCTGCATGCATTGGTCTGGACCGTTCAAAAGCGTACCCCCTCCTCAATCGTGCTAGAAATTGATTTGGCAGATGGTGCGCAGGGGCTCCCCGGGAACCGGTGGCTTTCGGCACAATATTCGATCCACGACACCACCCTCAGGCTTGATCTACAGGCCACCACGGACCGCACCACATTGATGAATGTGGCCCCGCATCCTTATTGGAATCTTGACCAGAGCCGCGACATCGCCAACCACAGCCTTTGGATCGCAGCAAAAAGATATCTGCCCGTTGATGACGCCAACCTGCCCACCGGCGCTGTCCTTGAAACCTCGGGAACCACGTTTGACTTCTCCTCCCCCCGATCCATTCCGCTTGAGCCCTGGCTTGACGTAAATTTCTGTCTGGCCGATCGCCCTTTTGACCATCCAAGGCGCGCCGCAACGCTCACAGGCGTGAAAGGTGGTAGGCTCAATATCGAAACAACAGCGCCGGGATTACAGGTCTACAACGGCCACTTCTTGCCGCAAATCGACCACATGCTTGAAAACGGGCGCCCTTTGGGACCACATGCCGGAATCGCTTTGGAACCCCAAATGTGGCCAGATGCTCCACATCACGCTGATTTCCCGTCAATTCTTCTGCATCCGGGCGCGATATGGCAACAAACAACGCTATATCACCTGACGCCGCCCAAATAACGCCTTTCTATTGTTCCCTTTTTGCCCTGCTCTCGGCAAAGCTCAGGCGCATAGATCATGTGTAGGCCGGACATATCCCTGTCTGGCCCCTGCATAGGAGCTTTGACATGGAACGTACTGACAAACCCCAAGCCCCCCTTACCCCGCAAACAACAGGCTCGGCACCAAAACCAACGCCCGTTTATACGGATTACGCCAGCATTTGATACGTGACAGTACGTCACTCGCGCCAGTATGGTGCAAAGCATGACAACCGCCGTTTCGACCATTCGCAACCTTGGCCCCGCTGTTGAGGCCGCCTGCACCGCAGCAGGTATCCCAGACGCCGAAACCCTACGCGAACTTGGTCCAGACGTGGCCTATGCCAAATTGCTGGCAACCGGCACCAAGCCGCATTTCATCGGCTATTACGTCTTGGTTATGGCACTACAGGGCCGGCCATGGAACGATTGCAAAGGCGCTGAAAAAGCGGCGCTGCGTGTCAGATTTGACGCGATCAAAGCAGCGCAGAAGCCTGACCCCTTATCTGATCTTGAACGACACCTCGATGAAATCGGTGTGCGTCACCCGTGATAGCACCCTCACATGTGCATCTTCACCAAAAAAAGGGGCCGCATCACTGCGACCCCTTTGAAAACTGTTTGAAAGGTGTGGATTAACCCACCAGCTCCAGACCGGAGAAGAAATATGCGATCTCTTCTGCAGCTGTTTCGGGCGCGTCCGACCCGTGAACCGAGTTCTCGCCAACGCTTTCAGCGAATTCAGCGCGAATGGTACCAGCCGCCGCATCAACAGGGTTCGTGGCGCCCATGACTTCGCGGTTCTTGGCAATGGCGTCTTCGCCTTCCAATACCTGAGCAACAATTGGCGCAGACGCCATGAATTCACACAATTCGCCGTAAAACGGGCGTTCTGCGTGCACTTTGTAAAACTCACCCGCCTGTGCCATCGACAGGTGGATTCGTTTGGAAGCCACGACCCGCAGGCCAGCGTCTTCGAATTTCTTGACAATCGCACCGGTCAGGTTGCGACGTGTTGCATCAGGCTTGATGATGGAAAATGTGCGTTCGAGGGCCATTTGGCTTGCTCCTTTGGAATGGTGATTTGGGCGCTCCCTAACATGGCGGATTGCCCATGAAAACCCGCGATTGACGGCACCGCCACATTGCTGCACACCCCGCGCATGTTACGCATTTCAGAAATCAACTATTCCGTCGAAGGCCGCCCTCTGTTTGAGGAAGCTTCAGCCGTCATTCCAGAAGGCCATAAGGTCGGCCTTGTGGGCCGCAATGGTGCGGGTAAAACAACCCTCTTTAAGATCATCCGCGGAGAATTGGGGCTGGACGCTGGCGCAATCACCCTGCCCTCGCGCGCTAAGATCGGCGGCGTCGCCCAAGAAGTGCCTTCCTCGGAGACGTCCCTGCTAAATACTGTTTTGCAAGCAGACACCGAACGTGACGCATTGATGTCCGAAGCGGAAACCGCAACCGATCCCGGCCGCATCGCAGAAATCCAGTCACGCCTGACGGATATCGATGCTTGGTCCGCTGAAGGGCGCGCGGCGTCTATTCTCAAGGGATTGGGTTTTGACGCAGCTGAACAACAAATGCCCTGTTCGGACTTTTCGGGTGGGTGGCGGATGCGTGTCGCCCTAGCTGGGGTGCTTTTTGCACAGCCGGACCTGCTGTTGTTGGATGAACCGACCAACTACCTCGACCTCGAAGGCTCGCTCTGGCTTGAAGCATATCTTGCCAAATATCCCCATACGGTCATCATCATCAGCCACGATCGTGGTTTGTTGAACCGTGCGGTGAACGGCATTCTGCATCTCGATGAACGCAAATTAACCTTTTACCAAGGCCCCTATGATCAATTCGCCCGCCAACGCGCTGAACAACGCGCCGTACAGGCGGCAATGGCCAAGAAGCAGCAGGCCCGGCGTGATCATATGCAGGCTTTCGTCGACCGCTTTAAGGCCAAGGCATCCAAAGCCAAACAAGCCCAGTCCCGTGTTAAGATGATCGAAAAAATGGATATGATCGCCTCTCCTGAACAGGCGGCCAAACGGGTCTTCAGCTTTCCCGAACCCGAAGAATTATCTCCCCCGATCATTTCCATCGAAGGCGGTGCCGTAGGGTACAGCGACGACACCCCAGTGCTCAGCCGCCTCAATCTGCGCATCGACCAGGACGATCGCATCGCCCTCTTGGGGCGCAACGGGCAGGGCAAATCAACCCTGTCCAAACTGTTGTCTGATCGTTTGGTGTTGATGGGCGGCAGAGCTGTCAAAGCCAACAAATTGCGGATCGGCTTTTTTGCACAACACCAGGTGGACGAACTCAACATCAACGAAACACCTCTGCAACACATGATTTCTGCGCGCCCCGGCCTGCTGCACTCAAAGCTTCGGGCACAACTTGCCGGTTTTGGGCTGGGCCCTGATCAAGCCGAAACAGAAGTCGGCCGCTTGTCCGGTGGACAAAAAGCCCGCCTGTCCCTGTTGCTCGCAACATTAGATGCACCGCATTTGTTGATTCTGGATGAGCCAACAAACCACCTCGATATCGAATCTCGCGAAGCATTGGTCGAAGCCCTCACGCAATATTCCGGCGCGGTCATCCTTGTCAGCCACGATATGCACCTGCTTGGTATGGTCGCTGATCGCCTTTGGCTGGTGTCAAATGGCACAGTTGTCCCTTACGACGACGACCTTGAATCCTATCGCAAAATGCTGCTGACTCCCAGCAAACCGATCAGCAAGAACACCAAATCAAAAGAAACACCTAAACCCAAACGCGCCAACCGCGACGAAATCCTCGCCCTGCGCGCAGAAGTGCGCAAATCAGAGGCCCGGCTCGAAAAAATCAACGGCATGCGTGACAAACTGGCTCAAAAGCTCGCGGATCCCGCCCTTTATGAAGACAGTAAAATCGGCGAATTGGAAGTATGGAATAAGAAATACGCCGAAGTCATGGACGCTTTGGAGCGCGCCGAAAGCCTCTGGATGCAGGCCGAAGAAAAGCTCGAAAAGGCAACCGCCTGAATACTCTCTTTTTGGCCGAAAATACCCGGCCTTATGTATCAAACGCACCAACAATATAGCTGAACAATCGGGGCGCGTGAATCCATAAAGGGGCATGCAGGATAAAACGATAGACGGCGCTTTGCTGGAGCTACGCAAGCGGATCATACGGGGCAAGCTGGACGGGTTGGCACAGGTTGAGACCCTGCTGGTCTTGCGTGGTGTTCACATGCCGCGCGTGTTGCCTGCCAAGCGCAAAGACATAGCGGGAAAAGGGGTTATGGCGCATCTAGCCTTAAAGGCGCTGCAAAACGGGCCACAGCCCGCAATCAACGTATCAAAGTGTATCGCGCTGCAAAGGCCGGAGTTGCCCTTCCACAGGGCGCACCAATACAGCGCCTACGCCCTTACTAAGCTCAAGAAGCGCGGGTTGGTGGTGCATGATGGGCGGAAGTGCGGGTTGTGGTCGTTGGCGTGACTTCGGGCCGGATGGGTGTTTGTGGCGGTTGGCCTGTAAGGATGTTGAGGGATCAAGTAATGTCTGGGCAATAAAAATTGTGTTTGCCCCTTAGCGCTCAACACTTATACATTAACTGAAAAAGTAAGAGCAGTTAAAGATTTTGAAAAATAATGAGAACGCGCCCCCGAGGGTCAAGCCAAGGGTAAAGGCTGCCCCAAAAGCTCGGCAAATCTATTGGTGTGACTTTCCCGAAGATGCGCAGCTTCCGGAGTTTTGGAAAAGAAGGCCGGTTGTGATTCTGTCTCCCAAAGTGAAGCTATACGGACATGCCACCGTTGTTCCCCTTTCGTCCAAAGCGCAGCCTGACAATCCCAACGCGCACGCGTTTCAATCGTTGATTCCCGGAGAAAAAATATCGTGGGCCATCTGCGACCATGTTTTATCCATTGCTGTCAGCAGGTTATCCCCGCCAATGCGAAAAATACCGCGCGTTGACGACGCGGATTTTCAGGTGATTCTTACCTTGGTTCACAAAAATATTCCTTCGCCACGCCCTGACCTTAATTGACAGTTAGACATTCTGGACTCATATATGAGTTCAGATACGGCTCAAGGAAACTTGTGACCGCTTCCCGTAAGGGACATAGATGCAAGAGGGTGGCTAGTCCGTCCTCTTGTTTCGTTTTGGGTGTTAAGTAACCCTTGAGGATCAAGCCGCACGCTGCCAATAACCTTTCCAGTTGCGCGACACAGGCGCTTCCATCGCGTTAGAAACCACAATCCGCGCTAGTGTGCCGTTGTCGGTGCGGCGGTTGTCTTCAAGCCATGCAGCGTGGTTTGCATACTGGTGAAGGTACTGAGGCGATACGTGGTGGTGCTGGCCTTGGATCATGTTGCGCAAGCGGGAAAAGAAGCTCTCAACCATGTTGGTGTGCTTGCCGTGGTCGCTGTAAATCTCGGAATGGTTTACGCGGTCAACGTGGTAGCCCATGTGCAGCGCATCCCAGTGCCCCGCTTCGTCGGCTGACATGGTGGCTGTGCGGCTTACGTTCTCGTTTGCCAGTGCTACGCCTTCGCCTTCGTTCTCGCCCACGAAAGGCAGTACGCGGCCTTCGCGCTCACGCATTGCGATTACAACGCGGCGTGTGCCTGTCTGGTGTTCTTTCTTGCGGCGATCAACGCGCTTGGCCTTTTCGTTGTGGGGGCGGATGTGACCGCCAAAATATGCGCCGTCGATTTCAACGTGGCCTTCCAGCGCTTCGCCCGTGTGGACCTCTTGCGCCATCGCTTCACGCAGCTTGTGGGCCAGTACAAAGGCTGTCTTGTACTGGCAATCCAGATCACGGCTCAGTTGAACCATGCTCACACCCTTGGAAGCGTTCACAAGCAGGCATATAGCCGCCAATAGATCCACAAAGTCCATCTTGCGCGAGGCGAAGATTGTACCGCTGGTCACGCTGAACTGGTGGTGACATGCCTTACACTTGAACTTGCGGCGCGTGGTGATCTTGTACGCTTCGTCAAAGCCACAGCATGGGCAAACCGCTTCGCCGTTCGTCTCAGGCCAGCGCATCTGACAGAACGTCTCATAGGCCACATCTTCGCCAGCTTTGTAAATCGAACGCAGGGAGAGCGTCCGAGATGCTGCTGAAAGAAGGAAGTGCTGGGCCATTGTCATTATATCCTGTGCTTGTGCATCATATATAGTGACATTGCATCATGTATTCAAGTGCTATAGCATCATAAATGATGATTAACGCACGTTAGGAGATGATTATGCCCGAAAGAACGGACTGGGAAGAAAAAGCCAAAGGGATTTTGAGGGCGGAAATGGCGCGGAGCGGCACCACATACGCGCAGCTAGTTGACCTACTTGCCTTAAAAGGAATCGAAGACAATGAACGCAACCTGCGCAATAAAGTAAGTCGGGGAAAATTTACAGCTGGGTTCTTACTTCAATGTCTATCCGCACTTGGCTGTACACAGCTGCATTTGGAGTAATGATCCTATCCACTTTCTCGATCAGTGGTTACATTTTAGGTTTTGGGCTAGGGGAACAAGAAGGAGAACGTAAGGGAAATGCCAATAACTATGCACACCACGCTCAAAGTGAAATAAACCGCGCCTGTCGGGACGCTGATACTGTCGCCCAAGCGGAATGCATTTCTCGCGTGATACAGGCCACTAATGAGCACAAACGCTCCGAAAGCGACTTGGTAGCGCAAAGGAATATGTCCCGATGGGCGGGGTGGATGCTTTTGGTCACTGCCGTTATGGCGATCATAACCACCGCTGGTGTATACTTTGTTTGGCGCACCCTGAAAGCCACTCAAAAGATGGCCGACGACACTCGAAGAATTGGGGAGGCGCAAGTCAGGGCCTATCTTTCCATTGAAGATGTTAGCGTCGAAATAGACATGATGGATGGTATCGTCGTTCAAAATATTGCCGTGCGCATAGGAAACAGCGGTCAATCGCCCGCTAGAGAAGTCATGGTTAGTACATGCTTCACAGATACCCCCGGCAGCAACCTTTATGTAGACTGGCCGGATATCTCCGCCGGAACCAGCCACACCAAAGTGTCCAATCTCAGCACGCCCAAGTCGGAACTTGTCTTCGGAAATGCTAATGAGACTCATATCGTGGTGTTTGTAACTATACGAATTAGGCATCGTGACGTCTTCGGGCGCAGGCACGAACTCTTGGAAGAGTTTCAAGCAAGGTGCGAGTACGCAAGCGGGGCCGTTGCTGATATGAATCGAGGCGAACGCCTGACAGTCTTTTTGGACAATCAGCGCGATTAGAAAAGCTAGCGCCTTAATCATCGCTCACACCCACTTGGTGCGTTTGATACATAAGGCCGAAAATACCGCGGGGAATCGACCTTTAGGTCGATGGGGCAGAGCCCCTACGACATTCAGGAAACTGCGCTTTGTTCACAAATTTTCATAAACTTCGAACGAAGCGCTGAAAACTCTACAGCACCCCTTATATTAACCCAAAGCAATCAGGGATGCGCATCAGCATGGACAACTTTGACACTGGACAATTGGTTTATCTGATTGTGCTGGGAACCATGGTCGCAGGCTGGTTCTTTATACAAACACGCCAATCGTTGAACCGAACTCTGCAATATGTTGCGATCTGGGCGATGATATTTGTCGGTGGCGCGGCAGGGGTTGGGTTATGGCAGGACATCAGCCGCGATGCCCGTGCTCCGCAGATCAGCGTCAGCGGCACGGATCAAATCATCCTCCCACGTGCACGCGATGGGCACTACTACGTTACCCTTGAGGTCAACCAAGCCCCTGTCCGCTTTGTCGTTGATACCGGCGCCACAGATATGGTCCTGACCCATTCGGATGCGGCGCGTGTTGGGCTGGACCTCGATAATCTGTCCTATCAGGGCCGCGCAAACACAGCCAACGGCGAAGTCCGCACGGCTTTTGTACGTCTGGACAGCGTGCAACTCGGAGGCGTCACCGACAAAGATGTCGGCGCAGTGGTCAATGAGGGCGAAATGGCGCAATCTTTACTTGGTATGGGCTATTTGCAACGCTGGGGACGGATCGAAATCACCGGAGGTGAAATGATCCTGACACGTTAAAGGGTCCCGGCAATCTACAGTATCCTTCATCACCAAAGCGCAGAAATCCTCAAACAGCCAGATATCCCTTCCCTAAACCCATCAGAGAATTTCGTTTCTCACCAGAGAAATACGCCACCTGCACATTCCCACAACCTGCCGCCTGTCAGGGCCATCGCTTTGATCTTGCTCTGTCTCCTAAGTCTCGGCTTTCTTTTCCCAACGCCCAGATGCCTCTGACCAATATTGTGCTGAGGCTCCCGCGTCTTTCAGCGCTTTCCATTGCATCCGCGCCTGCCCCACAGCCGTTTCATCATTGCCATCAAACAACACACAAACGCGTTGCAATGCATCCACTTCGGCAGGTGTCACCTCCGCCCCGTGGACCGACATCACGCAGGTGGGCGCATTCGCCGCCGTCATATCCTGTGTCAGCAAGATCGGCTGATCCGCATCCTGTGGCCCTCCCGATACACCATGCGGCAGGAACCCGTCTTCGGGAACCATCCACAACGCCCTGTCTAACGCGTGCAGCCCGTCGATATCCGTGCCCCGTACAGCAACACGCCAGCCTTGCTCCAACGATTTGCTCAAAAGCATCCGCAACGTCTCAGCCAAAGACCGTTGCGTGAGGTGATAGAAGTAGGCCGCACCCAAAGGATCAACCTTTCTCGAGCATGTCTGAAACCAACCGATTGAGCGATGCAACACCCCATCCCGTCGCCCCTACAGGCGCCAAGGCGGTTTCCGACTTTACCGATGCAACCCCAGCGATATCGAGATGGATCCATGGTGTACCGTCTTTGACAAACCGTTGCAAAAACTGCGCCGCGGTCACGGAGCCTGCCGCCCGTCCGCCAATATTCTTCATATCTGCAATCCGACTCTTGAGCAGATCGTCATAACCTTGCCCCAACGGCATCCGCCACGCGCCTTCGCCTTCGGCCTCTGCCGCTTTCAAAAACGCCGAACAAAGCGCATCATCATTTGAGAAAACGCCCGCGTTTTCGTGACCCAATCCAACTATGATCGCGCCGGTTAACGTTGCCAGATCAATCATTCCCATCGGTTCAAAGCGATCCTGCGCGTACCACATCACATCACAGAGCACCAAACGCCCTTCTGCATCCGTATTGATGACCTCAACCGTATCCCCCTTCATCGAAGTGATAACGTCGCCGGGTCGCGTCGCATTGCCGGATGGCATATTTTCCACCAAACCAACCAGCCCCACAACATTCGCCTTGGCCTTGCGCAACGCCAGCGCACGCATCGTACCCGCCACCACACCTGCGCCGCCCATGTCCATGGTCATGTCTTCCATGCCCGCAGCCGGCTTGAGACTGATGCCACCGGTATCAAACACCACGCCTTTGCCAACCAATGCCAGGGGAGCTGCGTCTTTCTCTCCTCCGGACCATTCCATGACCACAACTTTGGAAGGGCTGTCAGAGCCTTGACCAACAGACAAAAGCGTTCGCATACCGAGCTTTGCAAGCTGATCTTCATCTAAAACTTCAACTTTCAAACCAAGCGAAGTCATTTCTGCCAACTGATCCGCAAAAGCGGTTGTGGTCAGGACATTCGCAGGGGCATTGGTCAAGTCGCGCGTCATAAAGGCGCCCTCTGCAATGGCCAGCAATGGCGCGGCTTCACCCTGAACCTCCTCAGGTTTGCTGCACATTACCTTTACCGATCCCTTGGGTTCCTTGGGGGCGCTCTTGTGATCCTCAAATGCATAATCCCGCATGGCCAGCCCATAGACAACCTGCGCCAACCGTCGCATGCCCCCAGCCAATATCAATAATTCGGCGTCACCACGCCGCTTGGCCAACGCAGCGCCTGCGCGGCGCGCCATTGCCACATCCAAGCGGCGCGGCAAATGCACCACATCAACCGCTTCTGCGGCCATGCCAACAGGATAAGCCAATGTCAGCGCATCACCGGGTTTAGTTTTGGCAAATTTCTGCCCTTCGACAAGCCGTAAAACCGCCCCGCGCATGAGCTTGTTCACCCGACGCGCTGAGGCATCCAAGCGCCCATCAGGATCAACGAAAACAGCGACACGGCCTTCGTGAGCGGCAATTTGATCAATGTCGGTTTCGGCAAATTGGATAGGGGTCAGGAGGGTCATCAGCATGGGCCTTTCGATAGATTTCACCACAAGACCTAGCGCGCTCTGCCAGTTATGACCAGTTAGCAGTTTTCCCCGCCCATATTTTGCTTTACACATATAGAAAAAACCGCCCGACAGGCATCTTTGGGGGATCGCAGTGGCCCGAGTAGACCGCTATATGCTGTCGCAGCTTTTGCTGCTTTTTGGCTTTTTTGCGCTTGTGTTGGTTGCATTGTTTTGGATCAACCGGGCTGTGGTCTTGTTTGACCGGCTGATCGGTGACGGACAATCCGCCCTTGTTTTTCTGGAATTCACGGCCCTGGGCCTGCCCAATTTGATCACAACTGTCCTGCCCATCGCAGCCTTTGCAGGCACGGTTTATGTGATCAATCGGATGTGCTCAGAATCAGAGATGACGATTTTGCAATCCACGGGTGCCAGCCCATGGCGTTTGGCCCGCCCGGTTCTGGTCTTTGGCATTTGTGTCGCCGTGATGATGAGCATCTTAAGCCATTTCCTTGTGCCTTTGGCCAAAGCACAGCTGACCCAGCGCGAAAACGAGATTTCGCAGAATGTGACTGCGGGTCTATTGCGTGAAGGACGGTTTTTGCACCCAACTGAGAATGTCACCTTTTATACCCGTCACATCGATGCGGATGGCGTGTTGTGGGATGTGTTTTTGTCGGATCGCCGGGACCCGGACGAAGGTGTGATCTATACCGCAACCGAAGCCTATCTGGTGCGTAACGGAGCAGGCACAACATTGATTCTTGTGGACGGGCTGGCACAACGCCTTGGCAGAGAAGACAAACGGCTGGCGACAGCAAAGTTCCGCGATTTTTCTTTTGATATATCCGGTCTGGTCAGCGATCGCGCAAATGAAGCCCTAGCAGTACCCAACATCATAACACCCGGCTTGTTCCACAATTGGGAACAGATTGCGCAGCGCACCGGTGACACCACTGGGATTATTGCAGAAGAACTGCATTCGCGTTTCGCCCAGCCAATCTTTTGCATCATCGCGGCGATGGTTGGCTTTGCCACCTTGTTGATCGGAAACTTTTCGCGCTTTGGTGTCTGGCGCGAAATCGCAATTTCCTTTGCGCTATTGATTGCCATTGATGGGCTGCGCGGCACTTTGGTGAGCGCCGTCAGAGAAGACGCCGCAAAATGGCCCTTGATGTATCTGCCCTCTGCCATTGGTCTTTTGCTGATCCTGGCTATGTTGTGGCATTCGGCCAATCCCGGTTGGTTGTACCGTTTGCGTCATCCGAGGCCTGCATCATGATCTTGCACTTTTACTTCGCCCGCCGGTTTGTGATGGCCTTTTTGGGCATCACTGCGGTTTTGTTCGCTTTGGTGATGTTGATCGACGCGGTAGAACAAGCCCGGAAGTTTAGCAGCGCTGACATTGGCTGGCAGAAGATTCTCGGGCTGACGTTGCTCAATGCACCCCAGACGATTAATCTGATCCTGCCGTTGATCATGATATTGGCAACCGTGACGCTGTTTATCACCCTAGCCCGGTCATCCGAGCTTGTTGTGACACGGGCGGCGGGTCGCTCTGCTATGCGGGCATTGATCGCACCAGTGTTTGTGGCGTTGTTTGTTGGAGTCTTGGCGGTCAGCATGCTGAACCCCATTGTTGCCGCGACGGGCAATAGATACCTGCAACTGTCTGAAAGTTACCGGGCGGGGGGCGCATCTGCGCTGTCAATCAGCGGCGAAGGCCTGTGGTTGCGCCAAGGCAGTGCGGAGGGACAAACTGTGATCCGGGCGTGGCGTTCCAATCAGGATGCGTCGGTGCTCTATGATGTGACCTTTCTGATGTATGATGCCACCAATGGCCCCGTTGAGCGGATCGAAGCGGGCAGTGCAGCGCTGGCAGATGGGAAGTGGTCCTTGCGAAACGCTAAATCTTGGCCGCTCAGAGATGGGGTAAATGCTGAGGCTTCCGCAAGATTTGTTGAGACAATGGAAATTCCGTCGACATTAACCTTGCGCCGGATTCGCGAAAGCATCGGCAGACCCGCAGCGGTATCGATTTATGACCTGCCGCAGTTCATTGAGCAATTGGAAGAGGCCGGGTTCAGCGCGCAACGCCACAAAGTCTGGCTGCAAGCGGAATTTGCACGACCCTTTTTCCTGATGGCAATGGTTTTGATCGCCAGCGCCTTTACCATGCGGCACACGCGGTTTGGCGGTACCGGGGTCGCAGTACTGACGGCGGTGCTATTCGGTTTTGGGCTCTATTTCATTCGCAGTTTTGCACAAATCTTGGGTGAAAATGGTCAAATCCCGGTTTTATTGGCAGCATGGGCTCCGCCTGTTGCCGCGATTCTACTGGCCACTGGCCTGTTGCTACATGCGGAGGATGGCTGAATGTTTCGTGCCCTGCTTTTGACGTTGCTGATCACCCTGCCCTTTCATCTTGCCGCACAAGAAGCGGAACCAACCCCGGCAATTTTGGTCGCTGATGAGGTGCTGATCACGGATGATCGCAGGTTAATCGCGCGTGGCAATGTCGAAGCGTTTCAGGATGGGCAACGTATTCAGGCAAAATCTATCGAATACAGCGAAGACGGTGGCCGTCTGATCATTGAAGGCCCAATCACCCTGACCGAGGGCACCGATACACTGGTTTTGGCGGATGCCGGAGAACTTGATGCGGATATGCGCAATGGTTTGCTGATTGGTGCGCGGCTTATTCTGGCGCAACAATTGCAAATCGCCGCCGCCCAGCTGGACCGCGTTGACGGGCGCTATAACCAGCTCTCCAAGGCCTCAGTGACATCCTGTCAGGTCTGCGAAGACGGGCGCGCGCCGCTTTGGCAAATCCGTGCATCGCGGATCATTCATGATCAATTGGAAGAGCAGCTCTATTTTGACAACGCCCAATTCCGCATCCTGAGTGTACCCATCTTCTATTTGCCGCGTCTGCGTTTGCCTGGCCCCGGTCTGGAGCGGGCCACCGGATTCCTGGTCCCGTCGATCCGCACGACATCACAGCTTGGTACGGGGTTAAAACTCCCCTATTTTATCAAACTTGGTGATCACCGCGATCTGACATTGACCCCATACTTCAGCTCCGTAACCCGAACGCTGGAGTTCCGATACAGGCAGGCCATCACAAGAGGCCGGTTTCAATTTGACGGGGCCTTTACACGCGACGATCAGGAACCCGGTGTGAATCGGGGATATCTGTTTGGGTCTGGGCAATTTGACCTGCCTCGGGATTACAAACTGACTTTCGAGCTCGAAACATCAACGGATCGGGCCTACCTGACCGAATACGGATATTTCACAGAAGACCGGCTCGAAAGTCAGATCAGTGTCACGCGCACACGTCGGGATCAATTTATTCGCGGAACCTTCTTTAACTTCGAAAGCCTGCGGGCCGACGACGTCAATGAAAACCTGCCCACTGTGGTGCTGGACGGTGAATACGAACAGCGGTTTTTCCCCAAAGCTTTGGGGGGTGAATTGCGATTGAGAGTTGAGGCCCATGGGCATCGGCGAGACTCTGAGCTTGGAATTGACGGGCCGGATGATGACACGGATGTTGACGGACGTGATGTGGCCCGGCTTCATGCTCGGGCGGATTGGCTCCGGCGGTTCACGTGGTCCAGCGGGCTGGTCGCGGATGTCCAGACCGGGGTCAGCGTTAATTATTTCAACATCAATCAAGATGCTGTTTTTGAAGGCACGCAAACCGATCTCACACCGCGCGCCGCCCTGACGCTGCGATATCCGATGACGCGGCGTGGCGCTGGTGGAGTGAGCGACCTCTTGGAACCGATTGCACAAATTGGCTGGACCGGCGGTGATCGCCTGCAAGTCCCAAATGATGAAAGCACGCGGCCCGAATTGGATGAAGGCAACCTTCTTTCCTTGTCTCGTTTTCCACGCCCGGACCGGCGCGAACGTGACGTGGTGGCTGCGGTCGGGTTGAACTGGAACCGGATAAATCCCGAAGGCTGGGACACCTATGTCAGTCTGGGTCAGGTGTTTCGCCAAAATGAGGATGCAGATTTTTCAACCTCTTCGGGGCTCACCGGAACGTCTTCGAATTATCTCGTGGCCGCGCAGGTGCGCAGCTCAAACGGTGTATCCGTCCTTGGCCGCAGCCTGTTTGACAAGGAGCTTCGCTTTGCCAAAGCAGAGCTGCGTGGGGATTGGGGATTTTCGAACGGAAGCCTTGGTGGTTCCTATGTCTGGCTTGACGAGGATGCGACAGAAGACCGCGAAGAAGCAGTTTCAGAAATCCTTCTTGTTGGGCGCTACGAGCTAAATAACCATTGGGAAATAAGCGCGGATTGGCGGTTTAACGTAGCAGACGACCGCGCCGCAACTGCCGGGGTGGGGCTAAGTTACAACAACGAATGTGTTGCTGTCGATGTCACTGTGGCGCGCAGCTATTCTTCGTCTACAGCGGTTGAGCCTACCACCAATTTCGGCTTTAACGTGGGCCTGCGGGGCTTTGCTGCCTCAGCGGGAAATCAAAAATATATTCGCTCATGCAAGAGGTGAAATCGATGACATTCTCCACCACACTCAAGGGGTTTGCCCTTGCTACGGTGATGGCCTTGATGGGTCAAAGTGCGCCAGCCCAAAACCTCTTTGCACCTGTCGCTGTGGTTGGCGACTCGGTTGTGACGGAATTTGAGGTACAGCAGCGTCAACGGTTCCTGCAACTATTGAATGCGCCCGGCTCTGACCGCGATTCAACCGTACTTGGTTTGATAGAAGACCGGATCAGGTTTGCCGCTGTTCAAGATGCAGGGATTGCGCTGACACCCGAAGGTTTGGAAACCGGGCTTGCTGAATTTGCAGCGCGCGCGAATTTGACAACCGATGAATTTGTCGTCGCATTGGAGCAATCTGGCGTTTCGCGCGAGACCTTTCGCGACTTTGTCATCAACTCGCTAAGCTGGCGCGAACTTGTCCGGGTTCGCTATCTGAACCGTGTTGTGATCACCGATGCTGAGATTGACCGGGCTCTGGGGAACACGCGGTCTTCGGGTGACGGCATCAGAGTGTTGTTGTCAGAGATCATCATTCCCGCACCTCCTCCCGAAGCCGCAAAAGTGAACGCACTTGCCGCCCAAATCGCGGCCTCCACATCAGAGGCTGAATTCTCAAACTTTGCCAGACAATATTCGGCCACCGCATCGCGTGGGCGGGGTGGACGGATGCCTTGGACACCTTTGTCAGACCTGCCGCCAACACTACATCCGATATTGCTTGATCTTGGTTTGGGTGATGTGACGGCGCCCCTGCCCATTCCGAATGCTGTTGCGCTTTTCCAGCTGCGCGGCATCGAAGAAACAAATGCCCCGGCACCGGTTTTTTCAAAGATCGAATATGCCGCCTATTACATCGCTGGTGGACGATCCGAAGCCGGTTTGGCAGAAGCCGCGAAAATACGCGCGCAGGTCGATGTGTGTAATGACCTTTACGGCATCGCACAGGGCCAACCAGAAGAAGTGCTTGAACGCGGTGAAAAGGCCCCCGCTGATATACCCCAAGATATTGCATTTGAATTGGCCAAGCTGGATCCCGGCGAAGTTTCAACAGCGCTGACCCGATCGAATGGTCAGACATTGGTCTTTTTGATGCTGTGCAAACGCACCACCGAAGCAAATGCAGAAGCCACCCGTGAAGACGCGATTGCAGCTCTGCGGCAGCGCAAGTTACAGCGCTTTGCGGATACGTTCATGGAGGAATTGCGCGCAGGTACGCGCATCGTCATGCGATGAAAACACCTGTACTGCCGGTTGTTGTGTCATGTGGGGAACCCGCTGGCATCGGGCCTGAGGTCGCGGCACAGGCCTTTGACGCCCTTGGCGGAGAGGTGCCGATTGTTTGGCTCGGCGATCCTCGGCATTTGCCAAAGGGTACCCGGTTTGAGGTGATTGACCATCCGCAAGATGCTCAGGCATTGGAGGCAGATGCGCTGCCTGTGATCGCACGTGATTTTGGCAGTCCTGCAACACATGGTAACGCCAATCCAACCCATGCGCGGCATGTTATCGATATGATTGCGTTGGGGGTGTCTTTGGTGCGGGATGGCGCGGCCAGCGCTCTTTGCACCGCACCTATCCACAAAAAGGCGCTGAAAGACGGTGCTGATTTCTCATATCCCGGTCACACCGAATTCCTCGCCGCCCTTGCCGATGTGGATGATGTGGTGATGATGCTGGCGTCTGACGCTTTGCGCGTCGTGCCTGCAACCATCCACATTGCGCTTGACCAGGTTTCGACTGAATTGACCCCTGCCGTTCTGCGACGGGTGATTGAAATCACTCACACAGGATTGCGTGACCAGTTTGGGATCGCCGCGCCATGCCTCGCAATTGCCGGGCTAAACCCCCACGCCGGAGAAGGCGGCGCCATGGGGCATCAGGAACTTGATTGGATCGCGCCCCTTCTGGATCAGATGCGCAGCGAGGGATATACGTTAAGCGGACCATTGCCTGCGGATACCATGTTTCATGCGGCTGCGCGTGCCCGATATGATGCGGCGGTGGCGATGTATCATGATCAAGCGTTGATCCCCATCAAAACACTGGATTTCGACAAAGGTGTAAATGTGACTCTCGGCTTGCCCTTTATTCGGACCTCACCGGATCATGGCACAGCTTTTGACATCGCAGGCCAAGGGCGCGCCAACCCGTCCAGCATGATCGAAGCCATCCGGCTGGCCCATAAAATGGCGCAGGCCAAATGAGCCCCATCGACACCCTGCCCCCCCTACGAGAGGTCATTGCCAACCACGGTTTAACAGCCCGCAAATCACTGGGTCAAAACTTCCTTTTGGATCTGAACCTGACAGCCAAGATTGCCCGCCAAGCAGGGGATCTTGCGCAATGTGATGTGCTTGAAATTGGCCCCGGCCCCGGTGGCCTGACACGAGGGCTGTTAAGCGAAGGCGCGCGCCATGTTCTGTCCATTGAGAAAGACAAAAGATGTCTGCCGGCCCTCACAGAAATCGCAGAGGCATATCCCGGCAAATTGACGGTGATTGAAGGCGATGCCTTGGAGATTGATCCACTAACCCATCTCACCGCCCCTATCCGCGTGGCGGCAAACCTGCCCTACAACGTGGGCACCGAATTGTTGGTGCGCTGGCTCACCCCTCCGGCATGGCCGCCTTTCTGGCAAAGCCTGACGCTGATGTTCCAACGCGAGGTCGCTGAGCGGATCGTCGCACAGCCCGGTTCAAAGGCTTATGGACGGCTGGCCATTTTGTCTCAATGGCGGGCAGATGCACGTATCGCGATGCAATTGCCACCCGGCGCCTTTACGCCGCCGCCAAAGGTATCCTCAAGCGTTGTCCAACTTACGGCATTGCCTGCGCCGCGCTTTCCTGCTGATCCCGCTGTCTTGTCACGGGTGGTGGCCGCTGGTTTCAATCAACGGCGCAAAATGCTGCGTGCCTCGCTCAAGGGGATCGCCCCGGACATCGAAGATAAACTACGCGCAGCTGGGATCAGACCCACAGACCGGGCCGAACAAATCCCGATCGAAGGGTTTTGCGCCCTTGCCAGAGAGGTTGCCGCAGCATGAAATGGTTTGTGTCTTTGTTGACGATAGTGACTTTGTCCGCCTGCGCCGCATCAGGCCCGCAACCGGGCAATTCTACTGAGATCGCTGCACTTGCGAAAACCTTGCAGGAACTGTCACCCAATGTTGACCCCGATGAAGCCATGCGCGCAGCCATGTTGACCTATGAAACGACCCAATCCTTGGCCATTGCGTATCAGATCACCGATAGCCCTTTGATCCATAACGCCAAGGTCAACGCCGGACGCAAACCCAGAGGCCTGTGTTACCATTGGGCAGAAGATTTGCAGGCCCAGCTTGATGCGGCTGGTTTTGAAACGCTGGACACAGCGCGCGCAATTGCCAATTCGGACAGCTGGGTATTGATCGACCACAGCACCGCTGTGATCACCGCCAAAGGTGCTGCAATGGAGAGCGGGATTGTTGTTGATCCCTGGCGATATGGCGGCTCCCTGTTCTGGGCTCCTGTGCACGAGGACACACGGTATGACTGGCGCCTGCGCGAAGACGTTTTGCGCGAAAAAGGGCGGATCACTTATGTGCAGCGCACCGAAGGGTCCCTGGCAGCTCCTCCCGCTGACTGAACCATTTCGCCAGTTATCCGGCTACTCCGGCCCCCTTCAACTTGCGCCATCAGGCCATCAGATTTTTCATTGATCATCGCGGGGTGGTTAGAAATTGTGGGCCTATTTCATATGGGTGTGACGACATTCAGAGGGAAAATATGATGCTTGTCCCCGGCAAGATGTTTCGCGAACACCTGTCGGCTATAAAAGCCGGTGACTGGTGGGGCTTTGGCATGTGGTAAATTCAAATACCTGTCCGTCGAATTTGGGTCAGGACCCAAAAACAAAAAGCCCCGCTAAGGCGGGGCTTAATCTCATTCTGCGGCTTCTGGCTGATCACCTTCACCAGTTGGCGCGTCGTTCTCCGGCTTTGGACGTGGCTTACGACGAGGGGCGCGTTTAGGTTTAGGTTTGCTTTCCGGTGTTTCAACCAACCCGCTCTCCTCTGTCGTCTCCTTGACACGGGCTTCAACTTCGGGCTGTGGCGCCTGTGCAGGATCACCCTCAGTTGGCGCGTTGCTGCTTTCGCGTTCTTGGCGTTCCGCCCGTTCGCGATCCCGCTCTGCTTGGCGTTCACGGTTTTGGCGTTCTTGTTCTTCGCGGCGTTGATCTTGTTCACGCTGGGCGACGGCCAACAAACGCAGGTAATGTTCTGCGTGTTGTTGAAAGTTTTCCATCGCCACGCGGTCATTGCTAAGCTGTGCATCACGCGCAAGTTGATTGTATTTTTCAATCACCTGACTGGGCGTGCCACGCACCTTGCCTTCCGGCCCGGAGCTGTCAAAGACGCGATTGACGACATTGCCGCCTTGATTGTTATTGCGGTTGCGGTTGTTTTTGGACCGGGACCGGGATCTGGTAGATTTCATGAAGGAATATCAGCCTTTGATGCTGTTCGCTTTACTGAACCAACATGCGACAAGCGCGAAGGTCTATCGATTGTAGGATGTTGGGCATGACGCCGCGCGGGACCACCATAGGTATCCACCGCTGCAACACCTCTGAATATGCATGACTTGGGGGGCGGGGCAAGAGCTAAAACGTTGAAAATTGCGTGAAACGCACCTCATTTGCGAATTTATGCCGGTTGCCCTGCACAAACCACACGTGGACGGCCACCCAGATCATGGGCAAGTTCAACCTGAGCCCAGCCGGAGCGACGGAAAATATCACAAACTGCATCCCCCTGTTGCCAGCCAATTTCAACCAAGACCCTGCCTTCTGCTGTTAAATACCCTTGTGCCTCAGCCGCAATGGTACGATAGGCCGACAACCCATCCAATCCATCCGTCAATGCGATGCGCGGTTCATGGTCGCGCAATTCCGGGTCAACGCCAGACATTTCGGACGCAGCAAGATAGGGCGGATTTGAGACAATCAAATCAAAGCGACCATCTACATTTTCAAACCAGTTTGATTGCAATACCTTAGCACGGGCATCAACACCCAAGAGCACAGCATTGGCGCTGGCTTGCAGGCACGCATCCTCGGACAGATCAATGCCCACGCCGCGCACATCTGTACGCTCTGCCAGCAAGGTCACCAGAATACAGCCTGATCCAACCCCGAGATCCAGCACATTGTCAAAAGCTTGCGTGAGCGCCAGTTCAATCAGCGTCTCTGTCTCGGGACGTGGGTCAAGCACATGGCGGGTGATTTTGAAATCCCGGCCATAAAAAGCCCGGCTGCCAATCAGTTGCGACACGGGAATGCGCACCGCGCGCAGAGCGATCAGGTGTTCAAACCTTTCGACGATTTCCGGCGCTATTTCTTCAGGCGCGATCAACGTCACCCGTGAGGCGTCCACTGAGGCCGCATGCGCCAGCAACAGCCGCGCATCACGCGCCGGGTCAGGCACCCCTGCTGCGCGCAATTGTGCCGCGGCTGATGCCATGGCTTGGGCCGCTGTTGTCACTGGTTCATCTCGGCCATCAGCCGGGCCTGAGCATCCGCGGTCAACGCATCGACGATTTCATCAAGGTCGCCTTGCATCACACTGTCCAAACGATACAGCGTCAGATTGATGCGATGGTCGGTCATGCGACCTTGTGGAAAGTTATAGGTTCTAATCCGTTCTGACCGATCCCCCGACCCGACCTGTGCTGCACGATCAGCAGAACGTTCACTGTCAACCCGCGACCGTTCCATGTCAAACAGCCGGGCCTTGAGAACCTGCATCGCTTTATCTCTGTTCCGGTGCTGCGACTTCTCAGAGCTCGTAACCACGATGCCTGTCGGGATATGGGTGATACGAACCGCAGAATCCGTGGTGTTGACGTGTTGCCCCCCTGCCCCTGAGGAACGCATGGTATCAATCCGCAGGTCATTTTGGTTGATCTCAATGTCAACATCCTCGGCCTCAGGCAGCACCGCAACGGTGGCCGCAGAGGTATGAATGCGGCCGCCGCTTTCGGTTGTGGGCACCCGTTGTACCCGGTGCACGCCGCTTTCGTATTTCAGTCGCGCAAAAACGTTTTGACCGGTGATATGGGCCACAACTTCTTTGACACCGCCCAGTTCGGTCATCTGCTCTTCGATCAGATCAAAACCCCAACCGCGGGCTTCGGCATAGCGCTGGTACATGCGCAACAGGTCTGCCGCAAAAAGGGCTGCTTCATCTCCTCCGGTACCGGGCCGAATCTCAAGCATTGCGGGTTTGGCATCTGCGGCGTCTTTGGGCAAAAGCGCCACCTGCAATGCTTCTTCTGCGATAGGTAACGCAGATTTTAACGCTGGCAGTTCTTCTTGCGCAAGCGCGGCCATCTCAGGATCAGCCAGCATTGCATTGGCTTCTTCCAGATCACCAAGCAGTTGCTTATAAGCCTCAATTTGTTCAACGACGGGCCGCAAATCAGCGTATTCCTTGGCCAATGCGGCAAAATCAGCGCCGTCCGATCCGGCAGACATCGACGCTTCCAGAAACTGAAAACGTTGCGAAATCTGTTCAAGGCGGTCCATGGGTATCATCTTGGCACTCGTGTCTATGATGGAAAGGCTTTGGTCAAGAGCAGGATTATGTTATGATGCAGGCATGATACGTCTAATCTTTTTTGCTGCTTTGACGGCCCTGCCCGCCGCCGCTGATGTGACCTCCCCCAGTCACAAAACAGTGGATTGTTATTGTACAGATCGCAATCACAACCGGATTGAATTGGGGGAGACGATTTGCCTTCAGGTTGACGGGCGCATGTTCATGGCGCAATGCCAGATGTCTTTGAACGTGCCGATGTGGCGTGAAGTACAACAAGGATGTCTTTCATCAAATCTGCGCAGCCCCAACCCAGCCTTTAATCCGCTTGGCGTTTACCCCAAGATCTGAGCGGCCAAACCGCAAGCGGCCATAGACTTCCAGATAGCGCGTACCGTCCGGCGCCGTATAGATCCCCATTGTTGTGTAATCTGGAAATCCAGCCAGCTTGGAACGGGTGATAAACGTCACTTGCCCTGCATCCACCGACCCGGCCAAAAGCGAGGTACGCGCAGTTGCCTGTGCGACACCAACAAGAGCCCGCAATTCTGACAGCCCATCGCCCGAAATCTCTTTTCGCCACACCAATCCCTTTTTCCTCTTCAAGGTCTCGGTTCCGGCGGGTGATGCATTTTGATGCCATCGCGCCGGATCAGAGGGGGCAAACCGAACAATGGCCAACAAACCAACCACCACCAAAAGAATGATCCAAAACACCATGCCGCGCATTTCCTTCCCTTTTCTCCGCTCAATGCGGCCCAGCTCAGCGGTAAACAACCCCGGGCAGAACGCAAAGCATCTCATAGAGGATATTCGCGCCCGTCAGCGCTGTATTCCCTGAGGTGTCATATGGCGGCGACACTTCTACCAAATCGCCTCCGACAAAATTGATGCCTTTGAATGCGCGGATCAGTTCGAGCGCTTGCGGCGTCGTCAACCCGCCAATCTCTGGCGTCCCCGTCCCCGGTGCAAAAGCCGGGTCCAGACTGTCGATATCATAGGTGAAATAGGTCGGCGTATCGCCAATGTCGCGCCTGATTTCGGTGCCAAGCCCAGAGAGGCTGCGCCCCCAAAGCTCTTGAGCCAGAAATTGCTGGAACCCCCAAGACGCCGCTTCTTTGAAATCATCCGCCGCATAGCCTGTGCCGCGCAGCCCAACCTGATAGGTTTTGGCAGGATCGATCAGCCCTTCTTCGTAGGCCCGGCGAAAGACCGTTCCATGCGCTTCTTTTTCACCAAACATCAGATCGTTGACATCGGCATGTGCATCAACATGGATCAACGCCACCGGCCCGTGCCGTTTGGCAATGGCCCGTAAGATCGGCAAGGTAATCGAATGATCTCCGCCAATGGCCATCGGCATCGCATCATAGTTTAGAATTGCATCGTAACTTTCTGAAATAATGCGCAAACTGTCAGAAAGGTTGAAGGTATTGATGGCCAGATCACCAATATCCGCCACCTGCAAACTGTCAAAGGGGGCCGCCCCGGTGGCAAGGTTATAAGGTCGTAACATCGCAGATTCAGCGCGCACCTGTTTGGGTCCAAACCGCGTACCAGAGCGCCAAGAAGTGCCAATATCCAAGGGAATACCAAGGAAAGCCACATCCAGCCCCTTTAGGTCATTGACCGCCGGCAGACGCATAAACGTGTTGGGTCCGGAAAAGCGCGCCAGTTCATTGCCGCTAATTGGTTGGTTCTTGATGTTCATGTCGTGCGCATCCTATGCCCCAGCAGACAGAGTATTTCGGTCGCCACATGCGCCCCTGCAATGGCCGTAGCGCCGGTGGTATCAAAAGGCGGTGACACTTCGACCACGTCCCCCCCCACAATATTGATCCCCGCCAGATCGCGCAGCATCATCGCAGCCTGAGCCGACGTCAGCCCGCCCCAAACCGGCGTGCCCGTGCCCGGTGCAAACGCTGGATCAAGCGCATCAATATCCCATGTCAGATAGCAAGCGCGATCGCCAATCACCTGTTTGATCTTGGCTACAGCGGCCTGTGTACCTGTTTCATGCACCTCGCGGGCGTCGATTGTGGTGACCCCCAATGTGTCTGCGTTGGTTGTTCTGATCCCGACCTGCACCGACGTCGCCGGATCAACCAACCCCATTTTAACCGCCTTGTAGAACATCGTGCCATGGTCAATCCGGTCCATATCATCATCGGGCCATGTGTCTGAATGCGCATCAAATTGCAGCAGACTAATAGGCCCGTATTTTTCGGCATAGGCCTTGAGAATAGGAAAGCTGATGTAATGATCGCCCCCCAGAACAAGGCTGGCAGCCCCTGCATCCAGAATGCCTTGGATATGACCGCTCAGCGCGGCGGGGAATTTTGATATATGGCCATAGTCAAAGGCCAGATCACCGTAATCCACAATCGCAAATTCGCTGAGCACATCAAAATCCCACCCGTATGGGGGGTCATAGGGTTGCAAGGCGCTTGCTTCGCGGATGGCGCGTGGCCCAAGCCGCGTCCCGGGACGGTTGGTGACCGCTTGGTCAAACGGCACCCCGGTCACGGCAATATCCACCCCGGTCAGGTCTTTGGTATATTTGCGCCGCAAAAACGAGGGCGCACCACCAAAGGCATTCTCAAAACTCGGGCCTTTTAAATCGTTACGGATAAAAGCGTGATCGACCTGCTTTGCTGCATCTTCAAGCGCCATATGCTATGCTTTTTCCAAAGGTTGCGCACGTTCCACCATACGCGCAAAAAAGGATGCTCCAATCGGGGCTATCTCATCGTTGAAATTGTATTTGGGGTGATGGACGCCTGCCCCTTCCCCCTGTCCCAACATCAGGTAGGCCCCCGGGCGTACCTCAAGCATATAGGAAAAGTCTTCGGCCCCCATCACCGGTGGGAAAGCAGGTTCAACACCTGCTTGACCGGAAATTTCCGTGGCAACTTCAACGGCAAAGTCAGCCTTGGCCGCGTCGTTCACAGTTGGCGGGTAGCCATATTCAAAATCAAGCTCCGCCTTCAGATCGTAACTTGCAGCATGTCCCTGCACAATCGCTTCCATGCGGCGCACAACCATGGACTGCACGTCTTTATCAAAAGTCCGCACAGTCCCGTTGATATAGACTTCCTCGGGGATGACATTATCCGTGGTGCCAGTATGAATTTGCGTGGTTGAAATGACCAGTTGCGCACGCGGGTCCGTATTGCGGCTTACGATCGTTTGCAGCGATTGCACAATCGCGCAGGCCGCCACCACGGGATCAACGCAATCATGTGGCCGTGCGCCATGCCCACCTTGACCCGTCAGATTGATCGTAAACGTATCCGCCGCCGCCATGATCGGCCCTGGTGTTGTGTGAAACCTGCCAAATTCCAGCCCCGGTGCGTTGTGGATGGCATAGACCTGACTGATGTCGAATTGCTCCATCACCCCTGCCTGCACCATCAGCTCGCCACCGCCTCCAACTTCTTCTGCGGGTTGGAACAACAACGCCACACGCCCGGTAAAATTTCGCGTCTCCGCCAGATATTTCGCCGCCCCCAACAACATTGCCGTGTGCCCGTCATGCCCACAAGCATGCATCTTGCCTGCATGTGTGCTTGCATAAGGGACGCCCGTTTCCTCTGTGATCGGCAAGGCGTCCATATCCGCGCGCAAGCCGATCGTGGGCCCCTCACCCTGCCCCTCAATGATTGCCACAATCCCGGTTTTGGCGATGCCTTCATGCAAAGCATCAACACCAAACTCACGCAAACGTTCCGCCACAAAAGCGGCTGTTTGATGGCATTCCAAACCCAGCTCAGGAATAGTGTGGAGATGTTGGCGCCATGCGGCCATATCTGCGCTGAAATCAGCAATGCGGTTAACGACGGCCATGGGGTGGACTCCTTGGATGGGGTTGCTCAGGGTGCATCTGACACCAGACAGGACAAAGCTGCAATGGCCGACGATCTAATACACGACACCAATGCCGGGATTGAGCGGCTACTTGAAATCATGCGTCGCCTGCGCGACCCCGATACCGGCTGTCCATGGGACATTGAACAGGACTTTGACAGCATCGCGCCCTACACAATCGAAGAAGCATATGAAGTCGCCGATGCCATCCAACGCCGCGACTGGAATGATCTTGAGGGCGAATTGGGCGACCTGTTGCTGCAATCGGTCTATCACACAGCCATGGGCGAAGAAGCCGGGCATTTCACCTTTCAATCCGTTGTGCGCAACATCGCAGACAAAATGGTCGCCCGGCATCCGCATGTTTTTGGGACCGAAAGCCGCGATAAATCTGCTGAACAACAAACCGCTGATTGGGAGGCGATCAAAGCCAAAGAACGCGCAGGCAAGGCGCAAAGCGCGACGTTGGATGGTGTTGCTTTGGGGCTTCCCGGTATGACCCGCGCGGTCAAGTTACAACGGCGTCTCGCTCGGGTGGGGTTTGATTGGGACAATACAGATTCGGTTCTGGAAAAGATCAAAGAAGAAGCTGCGGAATTGGTCGAGGCCCGCGCCCAGATGCAACAGGACGAGGTTGAAGCCGAATTTGGTGATCTGTTGTTTGTGATGGCCAATCTTGCCCGCCACATGGATGTTGACCCCGAAGCGGCAGTGCGCCGCACCAACAGCAAAGTCGAAGCCCGTTTTAGCGAGATTGAGAAACGGCTGGCCGCCCGGGGCAAAACACCGTCTCAAAGCGATCTGGAGGAGATGGATGCGCTTTGGAACGCGGTCAAAGCAGATGAGCGGGCGGCGGCTGACAAGGGTTGATGCGCCCTTTCCCACAACAGGCCTTTGCCGTATCACGTGTCAAAAGAGGAACACCAAATGCCCCCAAAAAAAGTAATTATCGACACGGACCCGGGCCAGGATGATGCCGTTGCGATTCTTCTTGCGCTTGCCAGCCCTGAAGACATCGATGTGGTTGGGATTACCTGTGTTGCGGGGAACGTGCCGCTTGAGCTGACAAGTAAAAACGCGCGCATTGTTTGTGAACTTGCTGGCAGGTCAGACATGCCGGTTTATGCCGGATGTGACCGCCCGCTAGGGCGTGATCTGGTTACTGCCGAACATGTCCATGGTAAGACCGGGCTTGATGGTCCTGACTTGCCGGAGCCCAGCATGGCATTGCGTGATGACCATGCGGTTGATTTCATCATCAACACATTGCGCGAACATGCGGCGGGCACCATCACAATCTGTCCCTTGGGCCCCCTGACCAATATCGCAACCGCCTTTGAAAAAGCCCCCGATATCGTCGCAAAAGTCGGCGAAATCGTTTTGATGGGAGGCGGATATTTTGAAGGAGGAAATATCACTCCTGTCGCAGAGTTTAACATCTATGTTGATCCGCAAGCCGCTGATATCGTATTTAAATCTGGCGTTCCTATCGTGGTTATGCCATTGGATGTTACCCATAAGGCGCTGGTTACCAAACCGCGCAATGACGCCTTTCGGGCCCTTGGAAATCCCGCCGGTATTGCGGTGGCTGAGATGACCGATTTCTTTGAACGATTTGACAAGGAAAAATATGGTTCATCCGGGGCGCCCCTGCATGACCCTTGTGTCACTGCATACCTGATCAACCCAAAGCTTTTTACCGGTCGCCACATCAACGTTGAGATCGAAACACAATCAGTATTAACCATGGGTATGACCGTTGCTGATTGGTGGGGGGTCACCGACCGCCCTGCCAATGCAACCTTTATGGGGTCAATTGATGCGGATGGTTTTTTCACCCTTCTGACGGAACGGCTGGCCCGAATATGAGCGCAGCGCTGACCCTCGCAACGCCTGAGCACCTTGAAAAGCTGGTCGCCCTTTGTGCCGCCTTTCATGCCGAAGAAGGCATCATCTTAAGTGATGACGCGCGTCGAGCCGGGCTCGGGCCTCTGCTTGAGGGTCTGCCATATGGTGCAGCCTATCTTATCGGTCCGCCTCGGGCCCCGATTGGTTATATCGTTGTGTGTTTTAGCTGGTCGGTAGAATTCGGCGGGTTAGATGCGACCATTGATGAACTGTTCATCCGCCCTGGCGTACGTGGGCGTGGTATTGCAACTGAATCCCTCATCGCGCTTCCTCGCGCTTTGGCAGACGCAGGGTTGCGGGCAATCCACCTCGAAGTAGACCGCGACAATCATAAAGCCATTCAGCTTTACAAACGTGCGGGTTTCACAAATCGCGAACAATATATGTTCATGTCACGGCAGCTTTGATCTGATGCACATTCCTTTTGACAACAGCTATGCGGCACTTCCCGAAGGGTTCTACACCCGGCTGAACCCGACCTCTGTTACGGCACCAAAAGCCTTGGCCTTTAACCATGACTTGGCGGCTGTTCTGGATATCGAAATCGAAGATCTTTCCGCCGCTGCTGAAGTTTTCGCAGGCAATGACGTGCCCCCAAACGCAGCCCCACTTGCCCAGCTTTATGCCGGGCATCAGTTTGGAAATTTTAATCCGCAATTGGGTGATGGCCGTGCCATTTTGTTAGGCGAAGTTATTGGCCGAGATGGCATTCGCCGGGACATTCAACTTAAGGGCTCAGGCCCCACGCCCTATTCGCGGATGGGGGACGGGCGCGCTTGGTTGGGTCCGGTGTTGCGCGAATATGTTGTGTCAGAGGCGATGCATGCCTTGGGTATTCCCACAACCCGTGCTTTGGCGGCCGTTTCAACCGGCGAACAAATTTGGCGCGAACAAGGTGCCCTGCCCGGTGCCGTTCTAACCCGTGTGGCACAAAGCCACTTGCGTGTTGGCACCTTTCAGGTTTTTGCGCATCGAGGACAGGTTGAAGAGCTCAAAACCCTTACTCAATATGCAATACAGCGACACTATCCTGACGCCCAAGGCCCAATGGATCTGCTGCGCGCTGTTTGCACGGCGCAAGCCAAATTGGTCACGCACTGGATGTCCGTTGGATTTATTCACGGCGTGATGAACACCGACAATTGCACGCTCTCTGGTGAAACCATTGACTATGGCCCCTGTGCCTTCATGGATGCCTTTCACCAAAACCGTGTGTTCAGTTCAATCGATCAACACGGTCGCTATGCTTTTGGCAATCAACCCAACATCGCGGTGTGGAACATGGCCCAACTGGCGACCAGCCTGATCCAACTCATGGACAACCGGGACGCTGCAATCGAAGAAGCCACCGCTATTGTCCATGCCATGCCAAAGCTGTTGGAAGACGGTTGGTTGACCCGCTTTGCATCCAAGATCGGCATCTCAGAGCCGCGCCCCGACGACACCAAATTGATCGAAGACCTTTTGGCATTGATGCAAAAAGACGGTGCGGATTTTACGAATACATTCAGATCTTTATCAGACGGCCATGGAAAAGACCACTTTCTGAACCAAGCGGCTTTTGATGTCTGGCAGAGCCAATGGCAGGCGCGTATTGCCGAAGAAGCTGACCCCAACCAAACCATGCGCGCGGCAAATCCATTTCTGATTCCGCGCAATCACCGGATCGAACAGATGATCGAAGCGGCAGTTGCAGGCGACATGGCGCCGTTCGAACGCCTGATGACCGCCTTGGCCACCCCTTTTGAAAACAAGGACCCAGAATTGACCAAAGCCCCGACACAAACACAAATCGTGCCCGCGACATTCTGCGGAACCTAAGGGCCTGACCTTAGCGTGGTTTACGGTTGATCAGGTAAATCCCGCCCGCCACCAACACCAAGGCCCCCCAAACCGACATGGCGATGTCTTCGGACAGGACCAACCAGCCCAAAATCACTGAAAATACCGGCGATAAGAAGCTAAACGAGGCCACGGAGGATGCGGGGTAAATGGACATAAGCCAAAACCAGATCAGAAAACCAAAGCTTGCGACCCCAACGATCTGAAACAACAGTCCAACCATGTGAATAGGCGCGACATCACGGATCAGCGGGCCAAAAAGCGGGGCCAAAGCCAACAGGATGGGCGCCGAGATCAGCACCTGAAATATCAGTTGCTGTGCCGGCGGGACGCGCGCCAAGGGGGTGATGCGCACGCATAAAATGATCCCGGCCCAACAAAAAGCCGACGTTAATGCCAACAAGTCACCCGTCCAGCTGACATGCCCGCCACTGCGATCAGACAAGGCGATCAATACCCCAGCCATAGCCATGACCAATCCTGCAGACTTGAGCCGGGTCAACCGTTCACCGGGCAACACAAAATGGCCAACAATCGCCAACCAGACGGGCATCGAATAGAAAATAACCGACGAACGACTGACCGTTGTCACATCAAGAGCAATGAATAAACACAGGAATTCTAACGTGAAAAACAAACCTGAAAGCACACCCGCACGCCAGGCGTTTCTGGGGATAGACAGGTTTACACCACGCAGTTTCATCCAGAACAGCAAAACCACAACTGCCCCGGCTGAGCGAATACCTGATTGAAAAACCGGATTAAAGCCCCCCGATGTGACCTTGATCACCACCTGATTGAAAGCAAGATGCAGTGCAAAAGCGATCAGCGCCACGGCACCAAAAGCATCTATATGATCCTTTTTTTCCATTTGGCCAGAAGGATCAAGCCAGAGGTCCGAGTCAATGCGAAATGCGTCGAAGATGAGCCGGTGGCGATTATTTTCCCCTCGTGAAAAGCCCAAAACATGCCAAAGTGAGGCCGACTCATATCAACGGGGGATGACCAGATGAGCTTGATGAAAACACTGGCCAAGGTGGCAGTTGGCGTCGCAGTGGCCAAAGGCGCCAGTTCAATGATGCGGAATGCAGGTGGCGCAAGCGCGTCTGGGGGCGGCGGATTGGGCGGTCTGCTGGGCAATTTAGCCGGTGCCGCAGGTGGCGGTGGGGCTGCCGGTGGCGGTCTTGGCGGGTTGCTGGGCGGTCTAACTGGTGGAAGTTCAACCCAAAACGCAAGTGGCGGCGGACTAGAAGACATGCTGGGCGGGTTGCTTGGTGGCGGTGCTGGGGGCGGTATGCCCGGCGGCATTGGAGGGTTGCTTGAGCAACTCGGCGGTGCGGGTGGCGGTGGTGCCACCGGCGGCGGGCTCGGTGGGCTATTGGGCGGATTGGCCGGGGCTGCGGGCGCTGGTGGAGTGCTGGGCGGCGCAGGTGCTGCGCTCTCTAAACGCCCCGCGACAAACAATCACGATTTTGGGGCTGTGCTTAACTCTCAGTTTTCTTCAACCCCAGAGCCTGAAATTGAACCGTCACAAGATCAAGAAGCCGCAGCAGGTCTGATGTTGGCCGCCATGATACAAGCGGCGAAATCTGATGGTACATTTGACGAGGCTGAAAAAGACAAGCTATTGAACCAATTGGGCGACGTGGATGCCGAAGAAGCGGCCTTTGTGCAGGCTCAGCTGCAAGCCCCGGTTGATGTGGACATGTTGGTGCGCGAAACCCCAAAAGGGCTTGAGGCGCAAATTTATGCGATGTCCCTGTTAGGCATTGATTTGGACACGCAAAAAGAAGCGCAATATTTGCACAAACTGGCGCAAGGATATGGAATGGCAGCAGATACGGTGAACGATATCCATGCCCAAATGGGCATGCCATCCCTTTATACCTAGGATCAACAGGCCCCGACCTTAAGGATTGTGGCCATTGAACATCGAGGCGGCGCGCCTTAATCGGCTGCGCCGCTTTTACCCGCCTTGTGCAATCGGTAGATCACATATGACAAGACAACCGCCACAGCAAATGGCGGCATCCAGATACCTGCCAACTCCCCCATCAACCAGTCTTGGGTTGTCACTGTGCGGCATGGTCCGCCTGTTGGGTTCATACAGGCTACAGACAAGAACGACGCAAAGGTAAGCGGCCCCACAATCAGCAGGGCCACACCCGGATAGAGCATAAACAATGCCGCACGGCGCATGAGGATCAGGTCCTAGGCGGCCTTTTGTCCACCAGAATTGCCACCGCCGCCGCCGCGCCGCCGTTTGCGGCCACCGCCTCCGGGTTTGCCACCAGCGCCCGGGGCACCACCACCGCCACGAGGACGATTGCCGCCGCCCCCACCGGGCCGCCCGCCTCTGCCACGCCCGCGGTTTTGCTTTGGCTTTTCTTCGATCTCATCGCCTTCCCATGCACGGCCCGAAGCCACTGGAATACGAATTTTCATCACTTTCTGAATGGCGATCAGATCGACCATTTCGTCAGGTGCACAAAAGGCCACAGCCGCGCCGTCCTTGCCTGCGCGGGCCGTCCGGCCGATGCGGTGAACATATTGGTCCGGTACATTTGGCAAATCATAATTGTAGACATGTTTGACATCCGGGATATCCAACCCCCGCGCGGCCACATCTGTCGCAACAAGCACGGTAATATCCCCGGACTTGAAGCCCGCAATAGCGCGATCCCGCTGACCCTGCGATTTATTGCCATGAATGGAGGCGGCATCAAATCCGGCCTTCACCAAGGTTTTCATCAGTTTCTCAGAGCCGTGTTTGGTGCGCCCAAAAACCAGCGCACGTTCGCCCTTATGTTTCTCCATCAGTTCAATCAAAAGCGAGGTCTTCTCAGCCTTTGCGATGAAGTGCACTTCTTGGGTGACCTTATCTGCGGCTTTGCCCGGAGGGTTCACCTCAATACGGATCGGGTTATTAAGATAGCTGTTGGCGATCTCATTCATCAACTTGGGCATTGTGGCCGAAAACAACATGGTCTGGCGTTCTTTGGGAATCACAGCCGAGATTTTGCGCAGATCATGGATGAACCCCATGTCCAGCATTTGATCCGCTTCATCAAGTACCAGAAACGTGGTTTCATCCAGACGCACCGCACGGCGGTCCATCAGATCCAACAGGCGCCCCGGTGTGGCCACCAACATGTCCACGCCTTTGGCAAGACGGTTGATCTGTGGGTTAATGTTTTGCCCACCCACAACCATCTGCGCCTTTAGATTGGTGCGTTCGCAGAACCCTTTCAGGTTGACCATGATCTGCTGCGCCAATTCACGTGTCGGCGCCAGAACCAAGGCGCGCACAGATTTAGGGCTGGGCCGTTTTGGGTTTTCCAGCATTTGCGCAACCAAGGGCACGCCAAAAGCAGCTGTTTTGCCGGTGCCGGTCTGGGCAAGCCCCATCACATCACGCCCGTTCAGCGCATGGGGAATGGCTTGTTTCTGGATCGGTGTCGGGTCTTTGATCCCCATTTCAGTCAGACGCTCCACCAACTTGGGTGGTAGCTCCATCATATCAAAATCGCTCATATCGTTCTTTCTGACGCGCGCGAACAATCGCACGGTCCTTTCATTGGCGCACATTGGCGCATCGCTGGGTCACGCAGAACAGATCACAGGTGCTGGCCATCTGCCACACACCTGTCTGTCGCGTTTCGCCCCACGCGTGATCTTGGGAACATCGGCGGGCCTTGCTCGGTTGTGCTTGCGGGATCACCCCGGCACCAACCCTGCTCACGCGGCAGAAGGCATCGCTTGGGCTGCACATGGGGCATGCAGACGGATAAGTCAACCAAAGGGCGCAAATCACGGTAGCACCGGACGCGAAAGAACGTTACACCCATGCGACATTTCGATCCGGGGGCCGGTGTATGGGCAAAACCATAGTCAAAAGATGTGAGAGCATGGGCCTGCGCCTGACCGGTCAGCGGCGCACGATTGCCCAAGTGATCGAAGGCAGCGCAGATCATCCTGACGTAGAAGAATTATTCACCCGGGCCTCTGCTTTGGACAGTGGTATTTCTATTGCGACGGTTTACCGGACGGTAAAATTGTTCGAGGAAGCGGGCATTCTTGACAAGCTGGAGTTTGGGGATGGCCGGGCGCGTTATGAAGATGCGGAGCGCGATCATCATGATCATTTGATTGATCTCAATTCAGGCGAGGTCATTGAATTTGTCGATGAAGAAATCGAAGCCTTGCAAGAAAAGATCGCACAAAAGCTTGGCTATGACCTGCGCGGGCATCGCCTGGAGCTTTATGGTGTGCCGATCAAAAAAGACTAGGGTCAGGCGCCCTTAATCACGCCCCTTGGGTCAGACCGCTGTGCGCAGATAGCGATCTTGGCGAAGGATCGCCTAACCGGGGGGTTCTACTTGCGCCCCAGCATTGCAGGCAACAGCACGGTTAAGACCAACAATCGCGCAATGTGGCAGGCGGCGACAAACCCCGGCACCACCCCCAAGACAACACCCATAGCGATCATCGTCTCTAACCCTCCGGGTGCAAAGGCCACCAAAATATGCGCAATCGGCATGCCCAACACCCAAGCAAGGGGCACCGCCCCCAACGCCGCAAAAAGAACGGCAACTCCTGTAACACTCAGCCCTGCGGCAAGGCCCAGACGCAAATCGCTGAACGTGAGACCAGAGAACCGCGTGCCTATCAGCGCGCCCAGAACCAGATAAGCGGGCAACACCATCCAATCCGGCAGAACCCCCGGTACCCATCCCGTCAGATGCGCAACACCAGAAATCACCATCGCAGCCATCAGCAATGGCGCTGGCACCCCGAGCCGCACAAAGATCACGCCAACACCTATCGCAACCAAGGTCAGCAGTACCAAAGACACCGGCAATATCGGATCCCCTTGCGGCGCTATATTTCCGCCCACATCGACCCCCAAAGCAACCGCAATGAACGGCACCACAATTGTCAGTGAAAGCAGCCGGACCGATTGGGTAATAGAGATACGGGCAACATCTGCATCGATGTCGGATGCAAATGCGATGACAAAACTCAAATGCCCCGGCGCACCTGCCAACAATGCGGCGCGGCGTTCAAACCCAAAGACCCGCACCAATAGCGCACGACAGGTCTGCAATATCGCCCAAAGCACCAGCGCCATAACCACAAAAGCAAGCGGCCAGCGCACCATCGCCGCCAGCGCATCTGCATCAAAACCGGTGCCGACCGCCAATCCCAACACCACGAAACACACATCGCGCAACCGGGTGTTGATGTTGACCTTTAGCCCCCCCAGCCCCGCCAAAGAAACCGCGACAGCCGGACCCAATAACATGAAAACGGGCGCAGATAAGGCCCAACCGACAACAGCCCCCAAAACACCAACCCCCAAAGTCATCAAGGTTTGTATCAGGGAAACGGTGGCTTTCGGTCGGGTCATACCTGCTGACCTATCACCTCCTCTTGCCCTTGTCTTTCAAAACCGTCATGGCTCGGATCGAAACACATTTCCAAGGACAGCTCATGGGTAACTTTCGCGGCGCGGTATTGATGGTGCTGGCTATGTTCGGCTTTGCGCTTGAAGACATGATGATCAAGCTTTTGGCCGATGCGATCAGTGTTGGGCAAATCCTGTTTATGTTGGGTATCGGCGGATCAATCGTATTTGGCGCTGTGGTCATTTTCCAAGGCCAACCGCTTTGGTCGCGGGATATGTTTTCGACCACGATCGCCCTGCGCGCTTTGGGTGAAATGATCGGTTCGATCTGTTTTGTTTCGGCCTTTGTGCTGACCTCAATCTCAAGTGCATCTGCGATTTTGCAGGCGACTCCCTTGGTTGTGACGCTGGGCGCCGCTCTCTTTCTTAACGAACCTGTAGGCTGGCGCAGGTGGAGTGCTATTCTGGTCGGGCTTTTCGGGGTGCTCTTGATCATACGGCCCGGTCTGGACAGTTTTGAGGTGTTGTCCCTGCTGGCCGTGGGCGGCGTCTTCTGCCTTGCGATCCGAGACCTTGCAACGCGCAAAGTGCCTGCAAGTGTGTCCTCCATGCAGCTTAGCTTTTTAGGTTTTGTTGTGATTATCCCGGCTGGTGCGGCCTTGTTGTTGGCAACTGGATCAATTGTTGTAAAACCAAATACGACGGAATGGGGCATTTTTGGCCTGACGTTGGGCATTGGGCTGTTTGCCTATTATGCTATCGTTGCGGCTATGCGTGTTGGGGAAGTCAGTTTTGTAACGCCATTTCGCTACACGCGATTGCTCTTTGCGCTAGTGATAGGTGTCGCTGTCTTCGAGGAATCTCCAGATACACTAACGCTGGTCGGCGCGTTCATCATTGTTGCTTCTGGCATCTATACCATCTGGAGAGAGCGGCGATTGAGTGTTCAGCCGTAACCCATTTGGCCCAAAATAGTATCCCGCCAGAGTGCAATAATCGCCCCGTTAGCGCAAACATATCCCTTCCACTACGCGCCTGAGCCCTGTAAAGACAGGCCATCCCAATCTAAAAGGACCCTTCTCCATGAGCACGATCATTGATATCCACGCCCGCGAAATCCTCGACAGCCGGGGCAACCCTACGGTGGAAGTGGATGTGATCCTTGAAGATGGCACAATGGGGCGCGCGGCCGTCCCATCGGGTGCATCAACGGGTGCTTATGAAGCCGTTGAGCGACGTGATGGCGACAAAGACCGCTATATGGGCAAAGGTGTTCTGGAAGCCTGCGCCGCTGTGAACGGAGAAATCGCCGAAGCGCTTGTTGGCATTGACGCGACCGAACAGGTCGAAGTTGACGAAGTGATGATCGAACTTGACGGAACCGAAAACAAGTCTCGTCTTGGTGCCAACGCCATTTTGGGCGTGTCGCTTGCCACAGCAAAAGCCGCTGCGGATTTCTGTTCCCAACCCTTGTTTCGCTACGTTGGCGGTACCTCTGCGCGGGTATTGCCCGTGCCAATGATGAACATCATCAATGGCGGAGAACATGCCGACAACCCCATCGACATTCAGGAATTCATGATCATGCCGGTTGCCGCTGACAACATCCGCGACGCGGTGCGCATGGGCTCAGAAGTCTTCCATACCTTAAAGAAAGAACTGTCCGCCGCGGGTCTATCCACCGGGATCGGGGATGAGGGTGGTTTTGCACCCAACATCAGCTCCACCCGCGATGCGCTTGATTTCATTTTGAAATCTGTAGAGAAGGCTGGGTATAAACCCGGGGAGGAAATTTATCTGGCCCTAGATTGTGCGGCAACAGAATATTTCAAAGACGGCAAATATGAACTCTCCGGTGAAGGCAAATCTCTGACAAGTGCAGAGAATGTGGACTACCTGTCCGCGCTTGTGGCGGATTATCCCATTATCTCAATCGAAGACGGGATGTCAGAAGACGACTGGGATGGCTGGAAAGCTCTGACAGATGCGTTGGGTGACAAAATTCAACTGGTCGGAGACGACCTTTTTGTAACCAACCCCGCGCGTCTTGCCACAGGTATCGCGCAAGGCAGTGCAAATTCTATGTTGGTCAAGGTTAATCAGATCGGTAGCCTCACGGAAACGCTCAAGGCTGTGGAAATGGCCCACCGCGCGGGCTTTACCAACGTGATGTCCCACCGTTCTGGCGAAACGGAAGACGCCACAATTGCAGATCTGGCGGTTGCTACAAATTGTGGTCAGATCAAAACCGGCTCCCTTGCCCGCTCAGACCGGCTCGCAAAATACAATCAGTTGATCCGCATCGAAGAAATGTTGGGCGAAACGGCTGAATTCGCCGGTCGTGGCATTCTAAAGTGATCCACCCTTTACCGATAGCGCCTCAGGCATGAGCGAGGTAACCCTTGCTCAGCCCTCGGGCGCGTCGGACATGGCGGATGTCCGCACCTTATGTTGGGCCTACCGCGATTTCCTGCTCAATCATACTGAGGTCGATCGCCAGATCACTGAGATCTTCTATCCGGTCGACAAATACCAGACCTTGATGGATCGCCTTGAACATGTCCACGCAAGGCCCGGCGGTGTCATTCTGCTTGCACGTGATGCAAATGGGGTCGCCGTAGGCTGTGGTATGGCCCATGAATTGGAACCCGGCACATCTGAAATCAAACGGGTGTTTGTCAGTGATGCCGCACGCGGGAAAGGCGTGGCAAGAGCGCTGTGCCGCGCGTTGATTGAACAGGCCCGCGTCGACGGTTTTGCCCGGGTCGTACTGGATACATCCAAAAGCCTGACCGCCGCGCAGACCCTATATTCAAAACTTGGGTTCTCGCAGCGCGGCCCCTATCAACCCATTCCCGATGATGTCCTGCCCGAACTGGTGTTCTATGAATTTGACCTGAAACAGGAACAGCCATGACTGCGGATCAAATCATCACCCATCTTGATTTGGTCCCGCATCCCGAAGGTGGGCATTACCGCCAGACATGGGTGGCCGAAAACCAAGGCCGCCCTACCGGGACATGCATCTATTTCCTGCTCAAACACGGTGAATCCAGCCATTGGCACCGCGTCGATGCGACCGAAATCTGGCTGTATCACGCAGGCGCGCCGCTGATCCTGTCGATGGCCGCCACCAAGGCAGGCCCGGCCCAAGATCACCTTCTGACGCCCGATCTTGAAACAGGTGCGCCCCAGATCATCGTGCCTCAGGATCATTGGCAAGCAGCCCGTACAACGGGTGAATACACTTTGGTCAGTTGCGCCGTGTCTCCGGGCTTTCAATTTGACGGGTTCACTCTGGCGCCTCCGGGTATGGACATCCAAAGATAGCATCTTGCCAAGGGCCACAATCGCCGCTCTGATATCCTGATGGATCACACCCAATTTATCGCAAGCCTGTCAGCCAAAGAAAAACAAAGGCTACATCAGCGCTCAAACAGGCGAGGGTTACGGCATCTTGCCGTCCACGTCGCCATTCTGGGGGCAATGGCTTTCTATATCGCTGCACAAGGCCCATTTTGGGGTGTGATGATGATCCCCTATGGCATCACCTTGATGTTTCTCTTCACACTAAGCCACGAATGCACCCATGCGACGGCGTTCCGCACACCAAAAATCAATGACCTAATCGGGCAGCTGGTCTCCCTGCCCCTGCTGTTGCCCTTTACATGGTTTCGCTATTTCCATCTTGCCCACCACAAATGGACAAACGACCCTGAAAACGACCCCGAACTGATTGACGGTGGTCGCCCAACGACGTGGCGCGCCTATCTTTGGTATCTCAGTGGGTGGGGCTATTGGCATGGCAATGCCAGCACGCTTTGGCAAAACGCTTTTGGCACTATCAGCGCGCCCTATCTGCCGCCCCGCAAACATGCCCTGATGCGCCGTGAAGCACGTATCCTCTTGACGCTCTACGTCATCCTTTTGGCCTCATTGATCATATCACCCCTTGGGTTTTGGCTTTGGCTGTGCCCCGCCCTGATCGGGCAACCTTTCCTAAGGCTCTATCTACTGGCTGAACATGGTCACTGCCCGCAGGTTGCAAACATGCTCGAAAACACTCGAACAACCTTTACCAACCGGCTGATCCGCTTTGTTGCCTGGAACATGCCGTATCACGCCGAACATCACGCAATGCCAATGGTCCCTTTCCACGCGCTGCCCAAACTGCATGCAAAGATAAAGTCCCACTTGAAATCCACTTCCCCCGGCTATCGCGATTTCTCTTGCACATACATCTCTGCACTCAAAAACAGCCCGCCGCGAAACGCCAAATCAAAAATGTAATGCGGCGCAGCCGCTCCTTTAAGGTCGGGGTCGCTTGCCGCAATTGTCACGATTGAGGCAGGCTCAACGTTCCACCGCCTACCGCGGCGCCTACCCCTGTGGTGCCTGGACAGGATGTTGGCAACTTGCGAGCAACACGTACCGCGAGATAGGCAAAGGCCTGCGCCTCAAGCATGTCCCCGTCCAACCCGATATCTTCAACCGGGGCGACAGCACAATCCAATGAAACTGCCAACATTTGCATCAGCACCGGGTTGTGCCGCCCCCCTCCTGTCACCAGAACCCGCGAAGGAAGGCTTGGACAATGCTGCATCGCTTCGGCCACGCCAGCCGCACACATGGCCGTTAAAGTCGCCGCCGCATCCGCATCAGACAATTCGCCGACCAACCCCACCATCTCGGAAAAATCATTGCGATCCAGCGATTTTGGCGGGACACGCGCAAAGAACGGTTCAGCCAGAAACAATTCCAACGCACCCTGCTCTACTTGCCCAGAGCTTGCCAATGCGCCTCCTGCATCATAGGGACGCCCCAACCGCGCCTGCATCAGATCATTCAACGGTGCATTTGCCGGACCGGTATCAAACGCCAGCAACGCGCCTTGCTCGGCCGGGTTGGTGATCTGAGGATCAACCCAAGTGATGTTGCCCACACCGCCAAGGTTCACAAAGGCAACCGGTGTTTCAATACCCGCAAATCGTGCGCAAGCATGATGAAAGAACGGGGCCAAGGGGGCGCCTTCTCCGCCCATTTCCACATCTGCGCTTCGGAAATCCCAAACCAGCGGGCATCCAAGCTGATCAGCCAAGAGCGCCCCATCACCAACCTGCAACGTACCTTGCATGCGCGGCGCATGAGCCAAGGTCTGGCCATGAAACCCAATCAGATCAACGCTTTCCATCTCTCGCATTAAGTCCAGATGCGCGGCCTCAACCACCTTGGCTGCCGCTTGCACCTCTGGTCCGTGCCACAGCCCCAATGCGGAGGCCAAAACGCTGCGTTCCTCTTGGGAATAGGCCCGGTACGCTGTTTGCCCAAAGTCAAAGATGTCGTGACCATCCGTAACAAGCACAGCCGCGTCTACGCCGTCCAGCGATGTGCCAGACATTGCACCCAACGCCCGCACTGGCCCTTCTTTGAGGATCGTTTTGTTCATGACTTGCCCATTAACCCGCCTCTGGTCGTAACACGCGGGCTTTCCCTTGTGCCTGCTTGCCCCTATAGATGCCCCGCAAACATGACCTGAGGCAATAGACCATGACGTATCATCCAAAATCGGAATTCATCGCTGTGATGATGGAGCGCGGATTTCTCGCCGATTGCACCGACTATCAAGGATTGGATGAAGCTTTTGCCGCTGGTGTGGTACCTGCCTACATCGGTTATGATGCCACGGCTCAATCGCTTCATGTTGGGCATCTGATGAACATCATGGTCCTGCGGTGGTTGCAAAAATGTGGTCACAAACCGATCACCCTGATGGGCGGCGGCACCACCAAGGTGGGTGATCCGTCGTTTCGCAGCGACGAACGTCCCTTGCTGGGCCCTGATCAGATTGCGGCCAACATCACCGGGATGCAGCAGGTCTTTGCCAAATACCTGACCTATGGCGATGCCGCAACTGACGCGATGATGCTGAACAACGCCGAATGGCTGGATACATTGAATTACCTCGATTTCCTGCGCGACATCGGGCGCCACTTTAGCGTCAACAGAATGCTGAGCTTTGAAAGCGTTAAATCCCGCCTTGATCGCGAACAATCGCTGAGCTTTCTTGAGTTCAACTACATGATCCTGCAGGCCTATGACTTTCTGGAACTAAACCGCCGTTATGGCTGTGTTTTGCAGATGGGCGGGTCTGATCAATGGGGCAACATCGTCAACGGGATCGACCTGACGCGCCGGGTATTGGACAATGAAATTTATGGGCTGACAACGCCGTTGCTGACCACTTCGGATGGGCGCAAGATGGGCAAGTCCCAAGGTGGCGCGATTTGGCTGAACGGGGAAATGCTGTCGCCTTATGAATTCTGGCAGTTCTGGCGTAACACAACGGATGCAGATACCGGTAAGTTCCTGAAATTATTCACTGAACTACCTGTTGATGAATGCAATCGTTTGGGCGCATTGGAAGGCTCGGATATCAACGAGGCCAAAATAATCCTCGCCAATGAAGTCACAACGCTGTTGCATGGGGCACAGGCCGCGAGTGCTGCTGAGGCTACAGCGCGGGAAGTGTTTGAAAAAGGCGGCGTTGGGGATGATTTGCCAACATTGACCTTGTCAGCACAAGAGGTGGGTGAAGGCATTTCCATCGTGCAGTTGATTGTGAAATCGGGTCTGGCAGGATCCGGCAAAGAGGCCAAACGCCTGATCGCTGAGAATGGCGCCAAATTAAACGACGAGCCTTTGTCAGATGCAGGCCTTATGTTGGACGCACAAGCGCTTGCCACGCCTATCAAGCTCAGCGCAGGTAAGAAACGGCATGCGCTGGTCCAAATTGGTTAGAGGCTTTACCGTCAGTTAACCTTATCCAGCTTTTATCGGGGCATGTTTGACCATGCCCCGAATTGCGATGATCACGCGTTGATGCAAGACCCCGCCTTTGCACAGGCATTGCGGCTATGTGGGCAATCTCCGATAACCTTACCCGGTGGGCTCACTGTTCTGATCCGCTGCTTTCGTGGCATTCGGGTGGCCATGTTGCCGCGCGCAGCACCCCCGGTTGATCTGAGAGAACAATTGCGGGCCGTTGGGTTGGCGCGCTGCCCGCTGATCCTGTCGCCGGATCATCCTACTGTTGTTCCACGGGCTATACGCCTACGCCGTGCCCGGCAGATCGCTGTCATGCCCTTGTCCGCATCAGATCAGACGCGCCGTGCTGCACTACACCCCAAATGGCGCAATCAATTGAAGCGCGCTGAGATGACCAAACTTAAGGTCAGCGTGACCCATTTGCCCCCCACCCCCGACACGGCAATTTTACGGGCTGAAACACATCAAGCCAGCCAACGCGGGTATTCAAATTGGCCTGCCCCACTTACCGCTGCTTTTGCTGCTGCGGCCCCGGCAAAGACACATCTGTTTGAAGCCAAGCAAAAAGGCCAAACCATCGCATCCATGTTATTTTTGACGCATGGGCTGACGGCGACATACCACATCGGACACATCACGCCACAAGGGCGCAGCTGTTGTGCGCATAACCTATTGCTTTGGGAGGCATCGATGCGGCTAAAACGTCAGGGATATGAAAACATCGATCTTGGCCAATTGCACCCGCAAACACCGGATCTTAACCGTTTTAAGTTGCGCGCCGGTGCACAGGTCAAAAATACCGACGGGACATATTTATTGTGGCATCCCTTCGCGCGGCGTTAGCTGTCAGCTTTTTCTTCCAAGACCAACCATTCCTCTTCAAAGGCGGCTAGCTTTTCTTGTCTTTCAACAAGGGCTTGTGTCGCTTTGTTAAACTTAACTGGTTCCCTTGTGAAAAGCTCAGGATCTGCCAGCAGCCCTTCGAGTTTGCCAATCTCAGCTTCCAGCCGCGCGATTTCAGCGGGCAACGCTTCTAGCCGATGTTTTTCTGTGAAACTCAGACCCTTTTTGTCGGCCTTTTTGGAGGTGCCTTTGGCCGCAACCGGCTTTTTGGTTTCTGCGATGCTCTCGGCAAAATCGTCTTGCCCACGCTGTGACAGGTAATCCGTCCACCCCCCTGCATATACAGTCGCGCGGCCGTCCCCTTCCATCGCTATGGTCGTCGCGGCGACCCTGTCTAGAAAATCCCTGTCGTGACTGACAAGAATCACCGTTCCATCATATTGCCCCAAGAGGTCTTGCAGCAGATCCAACGTTTCTACATCCAGATCGTTTGTTGGTTCATCCAACACCAGCAAGTTGCTTTCGCGCGCCATGATTTTTGCCAGCAAAAGCCGCGCCTTTTCGCCCCCTGACAAGGACCGCACCGGCGCGCGGGCCTGTCCTTCGTCAAACAGAAATTCCTTGAGGTATCCAACAACATGCTTTGGAGCGCCCCGGACAAGCACCTGATCCGCCTTGCCCGATACGCGCATCTCAGGATCACCGGTCAGTGATTCCCACAGACTCATGTCACCGTCCAACTGCGCCCGAGCCTGATCAAACAGCGCAAGCGCCAGATTTGTGCCCAAAGTCACCGTCCCGCTGTCCGGCGTTTCCTGCCCGATCAACATGTTCAGTAAGGTTGTTTTGCCGACACCGTTTGGCCCAACCAGTGCGATCCGGTCACCGCGCTGTACCTTTAGCGAGAAATCTTTGACGATATGTTTGTCGCCAAACCCCTTTGTCACGCTCATGGCCTCAATCACTTTGCGCCCCGACTTAGGTCCGGCCTCCAAAGCCATTGCCGCCGCGCCTTGCCGAGAGATCTGAGATGCCCGTTCGGAACGCAGCTCCTGCAAAGCCCGCACCCGGCCCTGATTACGTTTGCGACGGGCCGAAATCCCCTCAACAGCCCAACGGGCTTCGGCTTTGATCTTGCGATTCAATTTGTGACGCTGGGTGTCTTCTTCTTCCCAGACGGTATCACGCCAAGCTTCAAAGGCCGCAAAGCCTTTTTCTTGCCTCCGCACCATTCCCCTGTCAATCCAAAGGGTTGCGCGCGTAAGTTCGCGTAAAAATGCTCGGTCGTGGCTGATGATCACAAAGGCTGTGCGCGTGTTCTTCAGCTCATCCTCCAGCCAACGGATCGCCTCAATGTCCAGATGGTTTGTTGGTTCGTCCAGCAACATCAATTCGGGTTCTTCGGCCATCAGACGCGCCAATGCAGCGCGCCGCCGTTCCCCGCCGCTGGCGGTTGCAACAGGCCGCGCAGGATCAAACTTTAATCCTTCACCCGCGCGTTCAACCCTGTACATTTCTGAAGGTTCAAGGGTTGCACAGGCAAAATCCCCAAGGGTTTCATATCCCGTCAGGTCAGGATCCTGCTCCATATAGCCAACCGAAACGCCCGGTCCTGCAACCACATCACCGGCGTCCGGCTCAACCAAAGCGGCCATGACCTTCATCAGGGTGGATTTACCCGATCCGTTACGCCCCACCAAGGCCACCCGGTCCCCCGGTTGGACCACCAAAGACAACCCGTCAAACACCGGGTCGCCTCCAAAAGTGAGCGAGATATCATTGAGCTGTAAAAGAGGTGCGCGTGCCATGCTGCCAGCTATGCCGCACAGCCCGGCGCGTCAATGCCTTGCGGTCACACCATCGCGCGCAAAAGTCGTTTGCGGCTGTCGGGGATTGCGCCAATCTCAAGTCCGGTAAACACATGCAGCGTGTTCATCTGATGATCCACCACCGCATGATCACTAACCCAACCGCCCATCAATAGATACGTGCGCAGCAAGGGAGGCATGCGCAGCATCGCCTTTTTGGCATCCGGTTTACGCCGTAACCGCGCGCCGTAGCGAAAAACATCTGGCGCCTTCACATTTGGGAGCCAACGTTTAGGAGCAAGGTGATGTGCACGCAGCATCGCAAAAGCGTCAAGATAGTCATGTGTTTCCACCCCTTCAAAGGAGGAGCACCCGAAAAGCAATTGCACCCCTTCGCGATCCACAAATTCCGTCATCGCAGCCCAAGCAACGCGCAGGATATCAGGGTCGCGCAACTCTGGTGCGACACAGAAACGTCCCAACTCCAGCATCACCCCTTCATACGTTTCAAGCGCACTTAGTTCGTAAAACTGCGCAGCGTAACTCTGACTTAATCGGGGGCCGTCCAAGGTCATCAAACGATAGCAACACACCAAAGTGTTGGTGGCGGTGTCTTCGATCAAGATATGAACACTTGTTGCATCAAATGTGTCGGCATCATGGGCACATTCTATGCCAAAGCATCGGGCCCGCAGCGCCTGAGCGGCACAAACATCAGCCTCGTTCTGCGCCTCTCTGGCAATATATCTGCCTTTGTTGAGACCAATCATCGCTGGTCTATCCTTTTGCAAAACCAGCCCGGGCATCAAAAGGATACCGGGTCATGACATCAACCGCCGCCCAGAATGCTGGGGTTGAACTGTCCGATGTTGCCCAAGAGCTGGCGCAGGAAAGAGCTGTTGTTAACAGCAGATGTCGTCACACGGCGCGACAATGGCACAACTTGTCCACGTTCCAGACCAAAGCGTTCGACATTCTCAACCACCCCAGATTCGGTAAAGCTAACGGCAAGCACCTGTCGGTCGATTTCTTTTGGTGCAAGTGGCCCGAACGTCCGGGTTCGCATGCGCACATAGTAATACCCGCTGTCGTTCAACACCCCACCCGACGTTGGTACACCAATTTTCTGTGCCACCGTCTCGCGGGTATCAGTGCCGACTTCGACTTGCTCAAGTTCATCCTGCGGGGGGATATATCCATGATTGCGGAACTGCGGGCTACAGGCAGTCACCCCCATCAGCACAAACAAGAGTGCGCCCTGAATTACCCGGAGGCTGGCTCGGCTTTTGGTCCGCATTGTCTCTGCCCTCTTGCCCTTAGAAGTCATGGCTTTTATTCCGCATACACCATGCTGCACCTTGTGTTCAAGAAACGAAAGTAAACCAGATATGGCGCATAACGCTCCCAGCGACTCGGCACTGCGGGTCGCAGACCTGTCTCAAACCGCTAAAAACAGCTTTTCCTTACGCCCCAAAGCCGATGAAATGGCTGAAATTTCAGATAAACTTCAGTTCAACGCCTTGCGAAAATTAAGCTTTGAAGGGGAACTGAAACCATTGGGCAGCTCTGATTGGCAGTTGATCGCGCGATTGGGTGCAACGGTTGTACAGCCCTGTGTTGTAACCCTTGAACCTGTCACAACACGGATAGACGTGGATGTGGTGCGTCAATTTTTGATTCATTTTGATGAACCAGATGAACCTGAGACGGAAATGACCGAAGATGAGACATCCGAGAAACTGGGGACGTGGATTGAACCTGCGCTGGTGATGCGTGAGGCTTTAACGCTGGCTGCGCCCGATTATCCGCGCAAAGAGGATGCCGCATTGGGCGAGATGATCTATACTGAGCCGGGTCAAGCCCCAATGTCGGACGCTGATGCGCGCCCCTTTGCCGGCCTTGCCGATCTGAAAGGCAAACTGGAAAAAGGCGACGATTGACCGGTCTTGGGTGGAAAAATTATAGGTTGCGCCTCTCAATAATCGCAGTATTTTGCCTCCCTCACCCGAATTAAGGTTGGACATCGCCTGCCGCTTTGCCTAAAGCGGCGCAATACCCAAACCGGGACTGAATGAAACGCGGGCGACATGACGTTGTGTCCCCCCCCAAACGACAAAGGCACCAGACATGGCTGTCCAGCAGAATAAAGTTTCCAAGTCGCGCCGCAACAACCGTCGCGCGCATGATTCGCTTTCCGCAGCGAACCCAAATGAATGCTCCAATTGTGGTGAGCTGAAGCGCCCACACCACATTTGTGCGTCTTGCGGTCACTATGACGACACAGAAGTTGTCGCTCTGACAGAAGAGATCGACCTGGAAGACGACGCAGCCTAAGATAGGCAAACGTTTTTGTTCAGATCATAAGAGGCTTTCGCACCGAATGACGGCACCGACCGATCAAACGCACGCGAATACCCCTGCCCGACACAAAGGGCGCACCCTGATATCTGTGGATGCCATGGGGGGTGACGAAGGCCCGGCAGCTGTTGTTGCCGGGTGTTCTTTGTCAGCCAAGATCAATTCTGACATCGCTTTTGTGCTGCATGGCGACGCCGAGGCGTTAAACACCTTGGTCAGCAAACGCCCCGAGTTGCAGGGCATTTGCGAAATTCGGCATGCGACAGATGTTGTGACAATGGACGACAAGCCAAGCCAAGTTGTGCGCACGGGCAAGAATACATCCATGTGGTCAGCCATCGAATCTGTTCGATCAGGCGAAGCAGCCGCAGCCGTGTCCTGCGGCAATACCGGCGCGTTGATGGCAATGTCGATGATCCGGTTGCGTAAACTGCCCGGCGTGAACAGACCTGCCATTGCGGTGCTCTACCCTTCTTCCAACCCACAGGGTTTCAACGTGATGCTCGACGTTGGCGCAGATATCCGCGCGGATGCGGATGATCTGATGCGGTTTGCGTTGATGGGCATCTCCTATGCGCGCAACGGCATGGATTTGGCGCGGCCTCGTGTTGGTCTGCTGAATGTCGGAACCGAAGAACACAAAGGGCGCACAGAGCTCAAGGAAGCCTATGATCTGATTCGCGCCCAAGAGGCCGACGCCGGGTTCGAATTTGTGGGTTTTGTGGAAGGTGGCGATATTACCGGCGACATCGCGGATGTTATTGTCACGGATGGCTTTACCGGAAATGTTGCGATCAAGACCGGAGAAGGCACGGCGAGTTTGATTGGCCGCCGCCTGCGCGAGGCTTTTGGCTATTCGCTTTTGTCGCGATTGGCATCACTCTTGGCCTACACTTCGTTGCAACGTCTACGCATCAGAATTGATCCGCGGCGTGTAAATGGCGGCGTGTTTCTTGGGCTGAACGGAACCGTTGTAAAATCACATGGATCGGCTGATGCGACCGGTGTTTCAGCAGCATTAAAGCTGGCGGCGCAGCTGGCTCAAAACCAATTTAACGACAAGCTAGCCGCCCGCGTAGCGGCCACGCTACCGGTCGAGGAGACCCTCAAATGACCCTACGATCTGTTGTAGTGGGCTGCGGCCATTACCTGCCTGCCCGCGTGGTGGAAAATGCCGAATTTGAAGCGTCCCTGGATACCAATGACGAATGGATTCGCTCTCGCTCGGGTATTGAACGGCGCCATTTTGCAGCGGCGGATGAAACAACATCCGCAATGGCCACCCAAGCCGCACAGGCCGCTTTGGCAGATGCAGGGCTTGAACCAAACGACGTCGACGCCATCATCCTTGCAACATCAACCGCCGATTTCACCTTTCCGTCTGCCGCGACAATGGTGCAGGCGCAACTTGGCATGACATCTGGATATGCCTTTGATGTTCAAGCAGTTTGTGCCGGATTTGTTTTCGCCCTCAGCAACGCAAATGCGCTCATTATGTCCGGTCAGGCCAAACGTGTGATGGTCATTGGCGCAGAAACATTCAGCCGGATCATGGACTGGGAGGACCGCGCGACTTGTGTGCTTTTTGGCGATGGCGCGGGTGCCTTGTTGCTGGAAGCCCGAGAGGGTGAAGGCACTTCGGCGGACCGGGGCATCCTGTCTACCGATCTCAACTCTGATGGGCGTCACCGTGATTTGCTTTATGTTGATGGCGGGGTCAGCACCGGCACAACCGGGTATCTGCGGATGCAAGGCAATCAAGTGTTTCGCCATGCGGTGGGTAAACTGGCCGCGACCGCAACAACCGCCATTGAACGTGCCGGTGTCACAGCCTCCGAAGTCGACTGGATTGTGCCCCATCAAGCGAACATCCGTATCATTCAAGGCACCGCAAAAAAGCTCGGACTGCCTATGGAAAAAGTCGTGGTCACGGTGCAGGACCACGGCAACACCTCCGCAGCCTCAATCCCTTTGGCCATGTCTGTGGGCCGCAGCCGGGGCCAGATTAAGACCGGCGACCTGATCGTGACCGAAGCCATTGGCGGCGGATTGGCATGGGGTGCAGTAGTTCTGCGTTGGTAATGGCCTCAAATCGCGCTTAAAGACGGTTGCGCAAGCCATTGATATTGACTCTGAATTTTGCCGTGGCCTAGAGTGCTGCAAAGAAACGACGGGGGATGAAATGGCTGACAAGACACTAACACGTATGGACCTCAGTGAGGCTGTATTTACCGAAGTGGGTTTGTCCCGCAATGAAAGCGCGCAATTGGTTGAATCTGTATTGGATCACATGTCTGACGCATTGGTTGATGGGGAACAGGTCAAGATCTCTTCTTTCGGAACGTTTTCCGTCCGGGACAAGACAGCGCGCGTTGGCCGCAATCCGAAAACCGGAGAAGAAGTACCAATCAATCCCCGCCGGGTGCTGACGTTTCGTCCATCACACCTGATGAAAGATCGGGTCGCAGACGGAAACAAGTCCTGAACAGATGGCCAAATCGCCAGACGCCTTTCGCACCATATCCGAAGTCGCTGATTGGCTGGGCATTCAGGCCCATGTCTTGCGATTCTGGGAAAGTAAATTTACTCAGGTCAAACCGGTAAAACGGGCGGGTGGACGTCGGTATTACCGGCCAAACGACATGTTGTTGCTGGGCGGCATAAAACAGCTGCTGCACGAGGATGGGTTGACCATCAAAGGTGTGCAAAAGGTATTGCGCGAAGAAGGGATGAGCCATGTATCGGCTCTCTCACCACCGCTAGATGAGCTGACGCAGTCGCAACTCGACGATTCAAGTGACGAAGCGCCGATGATGACAGCGATGCCAGAACCGGTAAAAGAAAAAGGTGTTGTGCTCAGTTTCGACGCGGCGACAAACATCGACGCAGAAACACCGCCAGAACAGGACGCGCCCGACCTAGAACTTGGCAAAGAGGTGTCCGCTGTTGAGCCCCCAGAAGAGACAACCGAGATTATTGAAGATGCGGTGATCGAACAGCAGGTTGAAGCAGCGCAGCCCGCCGAGGAGGCCGTTGTCGCACCACAGGCTGAGCCAGCGCAGCCCGCCGAAGAGGCCGTTGTCGCACCACAGGCTGAACCGTCGCAGCCCGCCGAAGAGGCCGTTGACGCACCACAGGCTGAGCAGTCGCAACCCGCCGAAGAGGCCGTTGCCGCGCCGCAGGCTGAGCAGTCGCAACCCGCCGAGGAGGCCGTTGCCGCGCCGCAGGCTGAGCAGTCGCAACCCGCCGAGGAGGCCGTTGCCGCGCCGCTGGCTGACCCGTCGCAGCCCGCCGAGGAGGCCGTTGCCGCGCCGCTGGCTGACCCGTCGCAACCTGCCGAGGAGGCAATTGACGCACCACAGGCTGACCCGTCGCAACCTGCCGAGGAGGCCGTTGCCGCGCCGCTGGCTGAACCAGCGCAGCCCGCCGAGGAGGCCGTTGCCGCGCCACAGGGTGAGCCGTCGCAGCCTGCCGAAGAGGCCATTGCTGACCTCCCAGATGGAGTTGAGCCAGAGTCGTTAGATACCTCCCTTGCACCGCAACCATCAGCCGAAACGGTTGACGAGCAATCCCCAGATGAAAGCATGGCAGACGCGTTGCAAGAGACAAATTTGATTTCTGAAGAAGCGCCCGAAGCAGACCAGGCACCGCAGCCTCCAGAAACCGAAACGCCACCTGTGGCGCCTTCGCCCGTTCCCCCAGAAGAATCGCTGCCCGTGTCAGAGCCGATTGTTGAAGCCGAGGTGATACCGCAACCTGCTATAGAAACAGCGCCGGAACCTGTGCAAGACCCACCACAAACCGCGCCAGAAACTGAGCAGATTGAGCCGCAACTCGCCGAGCCCGAAGTAACGGAACCGGAGGCATCGCCCCAAACCGTCCCAGCAGCGCCAGCGGAGCAAGAACAAGTACCAGGTCCCGAACTGGATGGCTCTATGTCGGATTCTGATCCAATTCTTGAGGAATTGGCCGCAGAGCCAGAGCCAGAGCCAGAGCCAGAGCCAGAGCCAGAGCCAGAGCCAGAGCCAGAGCCAGAGCCAGAGCCAGAGCCAGAGCCAGAGCCAGAGCCAGAGCCAGAGCCAGAGCCAGAGCCAGAGCCAGAGCCAGA
>JBDWQI010000113.1:0-2110 GCA_039986635.1 Sulfitobacter sp. | reverse complement strand
CCTTTCATTCTTACAATACCGGAACGGAGCACGTCGGGTTTTCGCCTACCAGGCAGATATTTCTTGCACCAAACACGAAGCGTCGTGAGGTTTTCTGCGGGTCTCATGAAGGGCGAGATGCATCCTACGACACACAGCTTGTGAGGCGGATATACATATATATATATATAGCAGCTTCAATGTTTCCGGTGGGGCCACTTCGAGAGACAGCAATGAATGGCGGTACTATGTAACTGTCACGTGGGTGCCTTACCTTGGAAGGAGTGACGACGTACATGAGCAGCCCCCCAGTGATGCGTATTCTGCGCGTGCTGTGTAACCAGATGTCGAAATACACTCTCCAACGCCTTCATCGCTCTATTGTCCGTCCCCGTCGTTGAATGAACTGCCGTCCGTCCAATCCCCCGCGGTCGTTGCCAGTTCGTAATCGTGGCCGCTTTCGACAACACGGACTCTGGCCTGCCGGTGGAGGAGAGGGTCGCACTAGGCCTTAAACGCAGCGGCGTCTCTGTTACTTGTGAGCGGTCAAGCGATACGATCATACAGCGCTCGTGCTCCAATGTTGCTGCAGTTCAAATGCAACGACGCCAACAGATGGGGGAAAGGAGTGTATTTTCCTGATGTTAGAAGTGACCGGGGTCTCGATCACTGATTCCAGTGCTGTTGGATCGCACAGCTGTGAAGATTGAATCGCATGATTTATGCTCAGGCACGATTTCGTGGCCGCCTGGTTCTTTTCACGTTCGCCGCAGCACGTTGACTTAATCCGCCTCGGTCCCTCAATGCACCGTCGCACGGCCCATGTTTACGTCTATCATACTGTAATGCTCCCGCACGTTCTATGTCGTCAAGATACCTCGCTGACGAACGTGTTGGCCTTCATTCTGGGCAGCGCATCGTCCCTTCCGGCTGTGAGATACTTCGGCTTCTACGCGGCGACGGCCATCCTCTTCGACTTTTTCTTGCAGGTACTGACCCTGCTTCAGGAGTTTAAACAACTTAGTTCGTCCGAACGTGTCGTATCGAATTGGACAATATCTGCCGTAGTCTTGGTATGTGTCGTACAGCGACTGTGAAAAACGATTGTCAGAGTATTGTGCAGCCAGCGATTTAGAGTCGTTCGCAGGTATGTGACCATCCAGGCTCCTGATAGCGATTCAGAGGTTATATACGACAGGTAGCGGGTGTACTGAGTCCTTTGCGCATGGCGCGTCCTAGGTACCTCACGTGATGGATGACGTGTGCTGAAGGAGCTCCAGCGACGACAAAAACTACTGACCAGTCGGTGTCAATTCTGACCAGAGACAAAGGGCGTGTCTGGAGGTACTGTAGACCATACAAATACTTCGAGTTATGACACGTCGATAAATTTCCCATGAATCGCGATCGTTGTAGGCTTCACGCATGTTCAAGTACGACATGTTCGGGCATGCAAATAAAGGAATATTGGCAGGAAAGGACTGCAGATGCACGAGCCCAAACCGACAAAAAACAAAAATGACAGGAGCTACCCCTGTGTATGTTCACGCGAGTATGCCGACTCTGGTATGTCGCCCCGACTGAATTGTCATCGCCGACAAAAGTGGTACGCTTCACGCATGTTCAAGTACGAGATGTTCGGGCATGCAAAATAGGGGAATGTTGGCAGGAAAGTACTGCAGATGCACGAGCCCAAACCGACAAAAAACAAAAATGACAGGAGCTACCCTTGTGTATGTTCACGCGAGTATGCCGACTCTGGTATGTCGCCCCGACTGAATTGTCATCGCCGACAAATTTGGCCGTGGTGTTGGGACAGGTTACGGCGTTTGTGGCCTTGCTGACGATGGACGCCAACCGTCAGAAGGCGGGCAGGGTAGACTGGTGCTGCTGCGTCAAGGACAAGAAGTTTCTGCAAGAGGTGAGCGTCGTTCCAACGTAAATAGGGGCGTCTCCATTCAGATCGTCGGTTTGATATCGTATTACACGATGGATGCGAACCGCCAGCAAGCGGGAACGGTGTATTGTAAAAGAGGCTTTTAGAACCCTGACCCTAGCCTTGGCTAGGCGACCGTGATGCTGGGGGTGGTGCCTGACAAAGCTGATTTCGAGTACCACGGCGGTACAAGCA
>JBDWQI010000112.1:0-10643 GCA_039986635.1 Sulfitobacter sp. | reverse complement strand
CGGCGCATTTCAGAAAAAATAGATCGAAGAGGCTCTTTCGTTGTCGGTTCCTCCAAAGGCACCTCCAACAACGAAGAGACCCTTTCGCCGATTTTTCCTTCCATTTGCACCCCCACTCTCGGCGAGGGCCAAGGGTTGCAGACGCAACCCCTCCCCAAGGGAGGAAATAGGAAGGAAGACACCATGACGATTCAATTACACGCACAGCCCTATGACCTGACCGCAACAGGTTTTTATTTTGAGACTTATGACGACTATGCAGCAAGAGTCGCAAAGCTACGCAACGATTACGGCGAACGCGTTGAAGAGTTTGAAATCCAGTTCATCGAAGGTGAGCACATTGATTGCGATCTGGCGAAGGCCATCGGCATCAATCAAGCCAATCTCAAGCAGTATCTGGACGCTGTTGACGCATGGGAAGATGAAGAAAAGACCCGCGTCATTTTGGCTGTCGGTGAGTGCGGGTATCGCTTTGAAGACACCACGCAGCCCAATGACTTCGATTTAGATATCTACCACATAAACACGATGCGCGAGCTTGCCGAACTGTTTGTCGATGATGGTCTGTTTGGTGACATTCCCGAACGTCTGCAATTCTACCTCGATTATGATGCCATCGCCCGTGATCTGAGCATGGATTACAGCGAGGCCGAAGTCGCGGGCCAAAACCTCATTTATCGCAGCGCATGACAGGAGTGCAGCCCCAAGCCGTGCCGTGCGCACGGTTTCAGGGTGCAATTCTGCGCTGATATTAGAAAAGGAAAATGACCATGACACTCCAATTTATTGAACTTAAAAATCTTACCGTTTCACCGTTGAACGTCCGTAAGTACGGCGCAAAAGACTGCACCGATCTGGTGATCAGCATTCGCGCTCTTGGCATCCTACAGCCGCTTTTGGTGCGCGAAATCGCCGATGGCTATGAGGTAATCGCAGGACAGCGCCGCTTGAACGCTTGTCGCACTATTGCTGAGGACGGGGAGATTGAACCCTTGCCCTGCATGGTGATGAGCGCAGGGGATGACGTAACCGCAATTGAGGCCAGTTTGGCAGAGAATATTGAGCGTCTGCCCATGGACGAAATTGACCAATACAAAGCCTTTGCCAAGCTGGTGAAAGAAGGGCGCACGCCCGAAGACGTTGCGCAGACCTTTGGCATCACAGAGCGCATGGTCACGCAGCGCCTTGCCTTGGGACGGCTCTATGCACCAATTCTGACGGCGTACCGCAAAGACGAATTGCATGCCCGTGACATCCGCATTTTGACGATGGCGAGTATGAAACAACAAAAAGCATGGTGGGCGTTGGTCAAGGACGCTTCAGAACATGCCCCGACAGGGCAGCGCCTCAAGGATTGGCTGTTTGGCGGGGCGCACATCCCCGTTGCCAACGCATTGTTTGATGTTGATGCGTCTGGCCTCGCCGTGGTGTCCGATCTTTTTGGTGAGGATGCGTATTTTGCGGATAGTGAGGCGTTTTGGGTGCTGCAAAATGCTGAAATCGCCGAGACTGTTGCAGCTTACAAGGCCGATGGTTGGTCAGACGTGATTGTGACAGATTTAGGCGGGTATTTTGCTGCATGGGACTACCGCGCCGCCGAAAAGGACGAGGGCGGCAAGGTTTTTGTTGTTTGCACAAACAAGGGCGAAGTGTCCTTCCACGAGGGATATATCACAAACGCAGAAGCCAAACGCCGTGAAAAGGTTGAGAGCGGGGAAGCTCCAGCCCAAAAACCCGAACTTACCAAGGCGGCACAAAACTATGTCGATCTACACCGTCATGCCGCCGTCAGGGCTAATCTGTTGGGACAGGGCGCGACTGCGTTACGCCTGATCGCAGCACACATGATTGCAGGATCGTCCCTCTGGGAAGTTCAGACTGATCCTCAAAAAACAGCTAAACCTGAAACTGCTGACAGTCTGAGCAACAACACAGGCCAGCAGGCAATGGAGGCCGAAAGAACCGCCATCAAAGACCTACTGGGTATGAATGTGGAAGACCGCTTGCTTGAGAACCGCACAGTCTATGCGCCGCGTCCGTGCATCATGGACATTTATGCCAAACTGCAATCACTCAGCGACACGGATATCTTGCGCGTCCTTACGTTTGTGATGGCGGATAGCCTGTCGGTTCACTGTCCACTCATCGACACCCTTGCACATGAACTCAAAACGGAGATGGCCTCGCATTGGCAACCCGATGCGACCTTCATCGATCTGATCCGCGACAAGCAGGTTCTAAATGCCATGGTCGGTGAGTTGGCAGGGGAGAATGCGGCGAAAGAGCATCTGACCGCTACGGCAAAGACGCAAAAGGCTATTCTCAACGCCTGTCTGGACGGCACGCGCAAGGCAGCAACCGAGAACTGGATGCCGCGCTGTATGGCGTTTCCGCAAGGATCGTATCGTGCAGTAGCCGAACGAAGCGTCACAGATGAAACTGTGGATGTACCTGAGGTGCAGCAAGCAGCTTAGCAGCTATCAAAAAAGCGCGGACAGCCCATCCGGTCTGTCCGCGTCTCATGGGTGGTTCGGGCAGCAATACTCCGTGTCGCTCATTCAGTGGAGGGAACTATCGTATCAATGTCACCAAGAATGTGAGCACGACGCTGCGCAGGGCTCAAGCCTTTGCGCTCAAACACCTCAAACATGGCGATATCTACAGCACTCAGCGGATTGCTTTCAATCGCTTGCAGGTTTCGCGCTTCATTGAGTTTCTTATTATTTCTCATCATCTTGCTCACCCTTTCATCATAGTAATATGACCGCCAAAAATCCAGTCCGGCGATCATGGGATGCTTGCGCCAGCGACCGCCTTGTCCAAGGCGCGTTTCATCGTCCAGATGGACACGTCAAATTCCCGCGCCACTTTGCCGACATCACCGCCTAAATCCACAAGGCGCTTTGATGCCATGCCAATTTGCGCTTTCGACAGTTTTGGCGGACGGCCAAGGCGTGTGCCGCGCCTGCGCGTGGCCGCCAATCCCTCACGCGTGCGTTTGCAGAGCAAGCGGCGCTCAAACTGAGCCGCCGCCGCCATGATTGTATAGGCAAATTCGCCATGTGGTGTTGCCGTATCAATGCTGAGAGAGACGATCTGGAACTCCACACCGCGTGTCATCAGCTTCTCCGCAGTGGTGATGGCATCAATGGTGGAGCGGAAAGCGCGATCCAAATCCCAGACGACCAGTGCATCGCCTGATTTGAGCTGCGCGACCAATGCTTCAAACACGGGGCGTTTCGCACTGACAGCGGATAGGCGTTCAATGTGCAACTCATCACAAAGCCCGCGCAGCCCGTCAATTTGCCGGTCTGGTGATTGCTCGTGTTTTGACACTCGCAGATACCCAATCTTTGTCATGGTGACCTCCTTTAGCTCACGCAAACGGGGTTCAGGGTCAGCAAAAACGAACGTTTTTGCATCGTGTGTCTTCTCCAGTTTTCATGAACGCAGAAAGGGAGCTATGCGCCCCAATTTTCTTATCCATTGTAACATGTTTTTACTCTAGAAGGGAAATTTGAGCAAAAACGTTCCTTTATGAGTCAGGCACTTAAGCTGCAAACCGCCCTGCGCGGGGCTTTGCTTGGGATGGTTCTGGGAGCAGTACCAATCTCGGCCAGCGCAGGCGGCCTCAAAGCCAGCGAAGTGCTGGAGATGATGGATACCAAGGAGCTTGGCGCATACACCGCCGGTCTTGTCGAAGGCTTGGCCTATGCACGCTATGTCCAGGACGGCAAAGTGGAAGATCAGGGCATGAAGTGCATTCTGGATTGGTACTATGACGGTGGCAAAACCGCACAAAAGGTCACGCTTGCCTATCATAAATTTTCTGATCACACGGCGAATGCCATTGTAGGAGCATTGGTAGAAAGAGCCTGTCCTGCATCATGAAGCATTTCGACCCAACAAACCTTCGCCATCTCTGGTCTGAACACATTGACATGAAAGCGTTCAAAGAGGTGCAGCAGCGCCAGGCAGATGGGTTGCGGCGTCAGAAAGACCAGAAGACGAAGGCACAGCAGGATGATGATTTTGATGATGTCGTGATCACCTCCATGGCTTCGATGGAGAATATCGCTGCTTTTCAGAAGAGACTGGACGCGCTGCAGCAGGAAAACGTCGAACGTATCCTATATTTGCAACAACAGCGGGACATCTTGATGACGCAGCAACAACAGCAGCTCGACAATGCCTTTGTTCTCGATAACGGCGAGAGGGTCTTTCGGTCTGAGGATGCAACATTTGTAGTTAATGAGAGCGGCGAAATGATAAGCCATGAAATCATTGACCCGGCAAGCATCGGCGAGCAGCATACCTTCGCCGAAGATTACCAAAGAACCCTTCACTCGATTGATGTGGTCAATGCCGATCTTGGCGATGCTATCACATTCCAACAAAGGTTGGAGGCGCTGGAAGAACGATCCGAGCAAAGTGGCCTAACGCAAACCGATTTGGACGCACTTGAAGCCGAGCTCGACGACATCATACCTGATCTGTTCAAGCCCACAAACGAAACAGCGCCCAAAACCATGGAGGTTTCAGGCGCTGTGCGTGATGTCGATCAGATTGCCGATATCGGCATTGGCTTAAAGTAGTTCGCGATCCGTATCCGTAACGCTTTCGATGGCATCTTGAGCCTTGGCGAGATCACGGTAGATCCAAGTGATTGACCCCTCGTTGGTGGACAGGGTGCGCGAATGCATAACCAGCGTTCCAATTGGCCATGCCAAAACAGGTATGCCCGCAGCGATCAGCAAGAAAAGCAAGGTTTCGTACCAGTAGAGCAAGTCGTCGTTCACCAGTGCAAAAAAGCCAATACTGAAGCTGAAACCCGCTGCGATCCAGAAGAGGGGGCGTTTCAGGATCAGGTTCTCGATATGGGCCAGCTTGTAGCGCCGCCCCCGGAATCGCAGCATAGAGGCCGAGACCGCGAGGGGGCCGTTTTCAAAGATCATATCTTCATTTTTCATTGTGTAAGCTCCTTTGGATTGCACTGGGCAGACGTCACAAGTGTCTGTCCCAGTTGGTTCAGTTGTTGGATGTTGGCAGGCTCCCACAGGCGCAGGCTCGCGGAGTAAAGCCCCGTTGCGATGCGGTCTTGGCGCAGCTCAGAGATGATGCAGCCGCAATAATTGGCTGCTGATATATGCGCGACGGGGTTAGAGCGGAACTTGTTGCGCACCTCGGCTGCGATTTCGGCGTCCGCGATGCGGTTCATATTACCCATCATGTGTTTGCCAAGGGTGAGCGCCATGTCTTCGCCCATGGCTTGCAGGAATGGTGTCATGACGTTGCTCAGTTCATTCTTGTCGCCTTTCCGAGCTGCTATGTAGGCGGCGATATCGCTCTGGCGCTTTGCGCTTGCGACATTGTTTGACGAGTCTACGCCGCCCTTACAGGCAGGCATCCAGACGTTATCAGTCATGCGCGGGGCCACGATTTGTGGCGCGATGACCAGAATATTTGTGCCCAGCCAGAGTGTCAGGGCCAGTAGCACTGGTCCCAAAATGTCGATGAAGGGCACGTCTTTCAGAATAGAGGACATGAAGTCTCCTTTGTTAGGTTGAGTTGAAAGGGGGAAGTTTGGGTTGCGTGTCAGCGGAACCGGCAGTGTGATGTGACCAATTCGCGCGCAGTTGCGCGGGTCAAATCAAAGTCAGCCAGTGCCGTGTCGGTCGGGTCAGTGAGGGTTAAATTGTCCTCAATGGTCTTGTTGGCCAGTGTGAGCTGAATGGTTCGTTCGCCCGTGGGCTTGCCGCTCAGATAACACCACTGGCTGGTAATTTGGCGGTCTCGGTCACTGGCATATTCAACACCAGTGACCACCTCGTGTGCGCCCCAAGCCACATGTGTGAAGAGGGCATAGCTGCGGATTTCATCTTGCTGGGTCGTGTTGCTAACGGATTTGAAGTCCGGCAGCTTAAGCTCAGCGTGCAGTGCGATGTGATATCCGACCAGTGCGATGGCCAGGAGGCCAAAGAGGCCGACAAACACACCCGCAACAAAGACCTTGAGGGCGCGCATCACTTGGGATCGCCTTCCTCATCATTGCTTTCGCCGTCAGGGTCGATATCTTCCCAGTCTTCGTCAGGCAGATCGATGAACTCGTCACCTTCAACCGCTTTCGGCGCGATCTCTTTCTGCAGCAGGTTTATCTGACGCAATGCATCAATCAGATCGCGCGCGTTCAGATCGCCCTGCGGCATGTCACGCCCGCGACGGTCATCTTCGTGCAAGACACGGAAGACCAACAACACCAGCGGCAGCAGATCAATCGCAGCAGCGGTGAAGAGGGCAGGCAAGATCGACTGCCAATGCACCAATACTCCCGCCATGCGGTTTGGCGTAGCGGCAGAGACCGGATCAATGACCGGCACATCCAGTGTTGCCACCATTGCAGCAATGCCATCCGCGCGGAGCTGGCTCTCTGCCATGAAGCCGCCGATGATCGCGCGTTGTGCGTCGGTCCGTATTGTAGCAGGCAGGACGATCCCTTCCGTCAGAGATCGCATACCGCGCTCAATAGCCGCCAGCATGTTCTGATTGCCCAAATCGCCGATCACCGCATTGGTGCATGCAATCTGCGCAGCGACGCCTTCACTGTTGCCCAGATTCAAGGCGCTGTTCAGGGCTGCAAGGCATTGATCCCCTTCGGCACGCAGGGCAGTCAGATTACTGCTGCCTTCTGCCAAAGCCGTGGTCAGATTGGTCAAACGATCACCAACTTGTGCCATGGAGTTGGAAATTGGGCCTTGGCCTGCACCGCCGCTGTTGCCACCGCCAAGTTCGACTGCAACCTGATTGGCGACATCACCGCTGAAGGCGGCAATGTCTGCCATGAATGACTGGAACATCCCGCTGGCTTCAACCGCATTGGCAAAGGCGCGTTCTGCCTCAAGCACAACATCAGTTGAACCCAGCCGCGCAATCTCACCGCCTGCGATGGCAATGAGGTTCCAGTACGTCGAGATGGACAGGATCGCGACCATGCCAAACCCAACCATGATCCAGCCCCCAGCGCGGCGGCGCGGTGTGATCAGGTCAGGCAGGATGCGGAATGTGTTGGACCAGAACAGGGCCAATACAATGGTTACACCAAAACCTGTCATGGCGCAGAGCACCAGCTGGAACAGGTTGCCACGCGGCACGAACAAGGCCAGCCCCGCGTAGTTCAGTACGCCTGAGAGGATGGCAAGGCACAGCAGGACTAAATTTGTTGTCCGATCAGTCATAAAACATCTCCAGAAAGGTTTGCATGTCAAAAGGAAGCAGGGTGATGCCTGCACATTGGTTCACGCCTGAGGAGGGACGGACGACCCGCCATCCCTGCAGCGTGAGGTAGTCGCACTTGATCATGTTCGGAGCAGACTCGCGGCCACGGTAGTCGTAGGTGGTCAAAAGTGCCGGACCGCCAAACATCCACAAAAACAGCAATGGCATGATTGGGATCGCCGCGATCTTGACCAGCACCTTCAGCGGGTTGTCGCTAAGCTTGCGGCGCAGGTGTGGGGTGGTGACAGGACCACTGCCACGTCCGAAGATAGGCATATTAGGCCTCACTTTCTGTTCAGATTGTCGATTGAGGGGAATGCGGTATAGCCCGCGTGGGTGGCACTTCAGAGACGGCCAGGGGCCGTTTGCATCACCGATGCGGCGAATGCCAAAAGGTAAAGCGAGGCACAGGTGATGCAGGTGGCCTGAAGGTGCTAGGCTTTGAACCGGACCTTGAAGTCAGGTTCTGCTTGGGCACCGGGAACAGGGTCAACCCAGGTATTCCAAGGCGACACTTGTTTGTAGTGTACAAGATCAAGGATCATCGGTGAATGGTTTTCCTTGAACAAGATGGACTGGAACTTTGGACGCCGCATGATTTGATCAAGCCGCAGAAGCGGGATGCCCGTTTCTTGGACAGTTACAGAGCCCTGATCAACGTTGGAGCTTTCCGTCATAACGCTGCGCTGTCCGGCGCGCTTGGAGGCCTCTTCGGCCTCTTTGACGTTACGCATATCCCAGTACATAGTGATTGCTGACTGAGATTCAAACATTGGTGCCAAATCTTTGTATCGGGCCTCCAATCCACCCGTCTTGGCCTGGATGAATGCACAGAGCTGCACGCCCTTTGATCTACCAAGCTTGAGGATGGTCTCAACCACAGGCAGTGGGCCTTTTGACAACGCTTCAAACTCATCGGCGATGATCGTAACACGCGGCAAGAAGGTGTTAGCTTCGATGCAGCGGCGCGCGAGGTTGTTCAAGCACAAACCAACATAGCCCTCATTCACATCCGAAAGACCGGCAGGCAGGATGATGAACACCGTCATCTTCTTGCCCCGCGTCTTAAGGTCAGCCGGGTTGAAAGTAGATCGCCGCACGCTTTTGCCGATACGAGAGGCTGGCACATAAGCATCCAATGCCGTTTGCGCCTCCGTCAAGAAACCCTCAGCAGTCTTTGCCGTATTTTTGAACTTCCCCAAGAAACGGCGACCCGCCCGCGCAATTTCACCGTCGTAGTCCTCAAAGCACGTCATGCGCATGAAGAACTGTGTCACTTGATCTGCGCCATCCGCGAGGACGCCATTCAGGTGAGCTGGGTTGCAACACAACTCTCCAGTTTCCGCTTCTTCGATGGCAAGAAAGAGCAGGCTCCAAGTGAGAAAGTCCCGGCCGTTGTCTCTAAACAGCTTGTTATCGCCTTGTGCACCGCCGGGTTCAGGCAAAAGTACTTTTGCGATTTCTTTGGCTTTTTCGATGGCTTCAGGCGAGCGATATTCGGCGAGCTCAATCAACCGCCAAAAGGGATTCAAATCGTCGCTTTTTATGCCGTGACGTTCCATTAGGCGGTATGGGTCGATGCAAACAACCTGTTGGCCAAGTTCCTGCGTTAAGAAACGATGGAACTGGACTGCCATATCTGCATCTTTCGCGGTGATAATCGCATTTCGTTCCGCCCCAAGCCCAAGCCTAATTGGCCCAGCCACAGAACTTGTCTTGCCGCCGCCAGTCCCAGCTTGGAACAGGCAGTGACCATCCCCCTTGTAGTACAGGAGCTTTGGCCAAAGTTTCCCCGCCAAGCTAGGGTCACTTTGACTGCCTAGATATATACCTTCGCCGTCTTTGTTGCATTCGCTTAGACCGATATCTTTGGGACGCTGCGAGTTCAGCTCTTCTGTTGTGCCGTGAATACCTTGCGGCTTTGATAGCTTGCGCCAAGAATTCCATTCCGCCGTATCGGACAGGAACTTAAGCGCCAGTTGCGCATTGAAGATGCATGCGACACCGCCAGCCATGTACTGATACACCATGTCGGCACCGCCGGACCGAAGTCCGGCGTAAATGCCCGCAGATATCATGGCAGGCACTGCCACCTGGTAAATCGACTTTTCGTTGCGATCAGCCATCTCTACTTGTCACCGTGCTCATGGCCGTGCTGATCGTGACCAAGCTGCTGACCATGGGTCTGCGCCCGATCATTCTTGAGGATTTGGTAGACCTGCGACTTGGTCGTGTTTTTCATCCCATCAAGAAAGCTTTGCTCCCGGTAGGAAACGTTCCGTTCGGCTTGTTCCGTCATGATCTGCTGATCATTCTGGCGGGCCTCAAGTGAAGTCGGTCGCGGGGCAGGATCATTCATGTACTTCTCCATCAAGCGAACGCGTTCTTTATCAACGCGGTCATCATGGGTGGCTTCCTGCCATTTGGCGCGGTTTTCCATAGCCTGTTCGCTCAGGGCGACCTGTTCACGGATTTTCTTTTGCGCGTCAGGCGAGGCTTGAGCAATCGATGCCGCCAAACGGTTGTCTGCATTGAATTCTTGGGTCATGTCGCCAGACGTTTTTGCGTCCTGACCACCCGGCGTGTTACCATTGTCCGTAGACATTTTTACGTACTCCATTGATATAAAGAGGAATTAGATATGCTTGATTTTGAGAACGACCCCGACGGTGCATACCAACGCGTCGGGGATCGCATAAAAGGCGAACTCATCATGAGTTTCGCCGATATTCAGGAACGGACCGGGCTCACCAGCACCGAGCTAGGTAGACTCGCCGTATCCGTCTTGCTTGACCGCATTCGCCGCCAAGATGGGCTAGAAGCCCATATTCTGTTTTCGGAAAAGATCGCGGACACGCTGGCCACTGGCGCAAAGGGCATCCGCGAGATATTGGAAGAAGACCACAGACGGCAGATGAACTGACGCCTGCGAAGGGATGAGTTAGTTGTCTACCCCCGTATGATCACTGTCGTCGTGGTCGATGGTGTTGAAGCGCATTTCTGCCAATTCGCGGTGCAGATTAGTAATTTGGCTCCACAGTGCTGCGAGATAGGCACTGCGTACGACGACCATGTCATCGGGGTTATTGGGGTGCACAGTCGCGAGTCTACTACCCGGCGATGGGCAACCGCAGAAGGGGCATGCAAGATCAGTTTCTTTCATTGTCACTACACTCCTAGCTTTGATGTAGTGTCAGCCTGCGATTGGTAGAAAGGCTAATCCAGTCTAGGCTAGGCTCAGGACTCATAACCAGAATATCACGGTTGCAGCGAGAGCGATGGCCGACAGGAACACCTTTGGACATCGATCATACCGGGTTGCTACACGCCTCCAATCTTTCAAACGGCCAAACATGATCTCAATCCGGTTT
>JBDWQI010000111.1:0-3048 GCA_039986635.1 Sulfitobacter sp. | reverse complement strand
GGGGAAACTCTTGAACATGTGTCAGTCACCGTCAGAATAGCAGCTCCTTCAAGGCCGATCACATTCCAACTACTAGAATGTCTTGTGTGTGCCGAGCTGTGGATCGGGGCAAGGGAAACCAATACACAATGTTCGGAATATTGCGCAGTTCATCAATTTTACATTTCAAAATGTAGAAAATAAGTGGGCGAGCGTGGCCAGGCTAGACCAGTCAGTCCCTCGCCGGCTTGTGAAACGGCCCGGCCGCAGGCCAAAATGTAGGTCATTTGAATTCCCTTCATAACAAACCTAAAGCCAAAACTTGCGAGAGTTTGGGGTTTGTGCTGGTTATTGTCTTCCCCTACAAAATGTTCCAGATAGTAAAGTCTGCAGCTGCCGCTAGGTACTCGCACAGCAGGATATTTGGAGTATTCGTCAACTTGTGTGCGTTGCTTTGTGTTGTGTTCTTTTTTTATCGCTTAGTCATCGACTTCCTGCTTCTTTTTTTTCCTGTCTAAGGCCCATGGAGTAGCTTTATGACGACATATAAAAAATTCCCGTCTTGACACAACAGTACATGCTGCAAACTGCACTCTGCACTCTGCACCCTACTGGCCTACACTTTGGTTTGTCGTGATCGGTCGAACACGAACATCGGCGATCTCGGTCTCTTTCTTCTCCGAGAGAATCCCGTGGTGCGTCGTTGAATGCATGTATTCGACGCCATCTCGAAAGGGGCTCCTACTTTGTGGTGTCGTCAAAAGTAGAAATTAAAAATAGTTTATATCGACAAGCAGTACTTTACTCATCAAGTTGAAGCGTCAAATAACAAACCCTAGGGCTGCGTACTGGTAGCTCCAGCCAGGACAAGTGATGTTGACTCCGCCATGAGTCGCTGGCTCTACCTGCCTCGTTAACTCCGACCAACCTACAACAACCGACCAAATCCTGGGTCGACCGCCACCATCCAGACATACGTGACGCCAGCGAACGCGTGCCCTAGCGATTGTGGGGCATCAACCCTTGGTGCTTGCGAGTAGGTTGTGCTCGATTTGGCTTGACCCGAACACACAGACTCGTCGACTTTGGGGCATGTTTCAAAGGCAGTTGTTGGGTCAGGGGTGGAATAATGGCCATAGGAAACCAGAAATGCGGACAAAATGTATGGTGGTTGGTGATACAGGAGTGCACGGAATGCTGCACACAATCAACAGTTTTTTTTGTGCAGCCTAGATTGTGGACGTACGCAGAAGATGTAACAGAAGGCGATCGGCAGAGTGCTCCACTCAAAATTCAAGTGTGTTACGCCGAACTGCTGCGAATTGAGCAATTTGCAAGAACATTTTTTGCTCTAAATCTCCGAAATTAGAAATTAGAGAAAACAGACTGGTATGGCAATATCGCAATGAAAACGAAAAGGCTTACCTTCGAGTTTGTTGCTCCGAAGGTGTAGGTTCTTCAGGGCAGTAAGTTCGCCCAGCTGTGGGGGTATGGCGCCTGATAAAGGAGTTTTTGGAGCATGGTCAAGAGGCAAGCAAGACCCCCATGTTTGTTTAAGACGCAAGCGATTAAAACATGGGCATTTATGACCAACAAACGTCGATGACGCCATAGTACAGTCATATTCTCAACCTCTTTCGACATAACTTTTTCTCATCTGAACATCATTGAAAGAGACGCCGAAGATTTCTTCCGCTGCTCATGAAGGTCAGTAAGATATATAACAAGGAGCATGTGAGATTCGAGCGAATATTTGCAAGCGAAATCGGTGGGGGAAATAATGTGCGGCGTTCAGCTTGAACCAAGTGGTATCCGTCGCAACGCAACATACGATACGCACGTTCGCGTATTGCGCGTCACAGACCCCCACATATACCTCTCCGTGCGGCATACCGATCATGAAGGACGGAAACAAATACGTGCCGCTGCCGCAACACCCGACGCTCGACGTAAAATAGTTAAATACACCTCGCGCTAGCCCCAACCCCGAAAATAACACCCAACAAGCGCCACTGGTACATATGGGAGGACGCAATCGTTATTTTTAGTAATTCCGTACCACTTGTATAACCCCGCTGCCTCGACGTCTAGTAGTAGAATCGCGCATGGGCAATGTAGAAAATGCTGTGGCCGAAGGACGTGAAGGTGAACAATAGATGTTGCCGTCGTGGTATATACGATCACACAATTCAGGTATATAATGACATCAATAGGTATTCGAGCATTTTTCCGCATGTCGCTCTGCGAGGTATTGAGACAAACCAAACAATTCGCGGCCGTCGTACTCTGTACTGGGGCGGTGTATCCTGACGTACTGGTGTTGCCGAGGCACCGGGAGTGCTAGCAGTGTACCGGAGATCGTGAGGACCCTTGCTATTACGTTCCCTTACACTGCGTCAAGAAACGCAAGCCTACCTGTGCACTGCTTCCGGTCTCTTGAGCGGAAACGCCAAATACCAGGCAATGACAATAAATCATACATGAAAGACGGCCCGGTACATATGTATTACAAAAAACTATTTATTCCTCCTTAACGAGTCTTGAAGCCATGGTCGCCTATAATAGGCGACATGCTCAATAAAATCCCAGGCGGAGGGAAGCAACAAAACTCACCTCCAAGCAGGTTATAGGAAAGGTTGAGATTGGTGAGCGAGCGCAGCTTCCCGAGATCCCTGGGGATGCTACCTAGCAGGAGGTTTGGGTGACATGGCAACGAGTGAAACATTGGGGCAACATCAGACTTGGGGAAATAAACGCTACCATCTTTTTCATCGCTTGGACAACTTTTCCTTACACGTGAGACACTATGGTAGTATATCTTAGGTGGTCAGACAAATATGAGGGACAAATCCCGGCGCTAGATGCTGCATGCGCTCACAACGGCCGACGGCTAACATAGTCTCTCCCGCCTGTTGACTTCCACATAAGCATATCCTGCACTGATAAAGTCAATACAAAGGGAAATGTGATGAGCAAAATCCAGCTGGGGGGAGAATTTTTTATTGCGCTACTCCTGCCCTTTTAACGGCCTTCAACACGGAAATCGACTCTCCAAAGGATCAGCCCGCC
>JBDWQI010000110.1:0-2883 GCA_039986635.1 Sulfitobacter sp. | reverse complement strand
AAACCGGATTGAGATCATGTTTGGCCGTTTGAAAGATTGGAGGCGTGTAGCAACCCGGTATGATCGATGTCCAAAGGTGTTCCTGTCGGCCATCGCTCTCGCTGCAACCGTGATATTCTGGTTATGAGTCCTGAGCCTAGTCAGAAAACTCTGGACTATCGGGACTCATGTCAAAAATAGGGTGTTTCCTTTCGTACTGATCAGAATGCCAACGAATAGGGTGTTCAACTAAACCCTGTGCTCTATCTCTGTGGGAAAAAGATCGCTATTCGTCGGCTTAGCGAACCGCTCCAACAACACAGCATACTTCCGGAATTTGCATTTGAAGCGCTTCGCTACGAATGCAACAAATCGAAAGCTGCCATTGATTCTTGTGGGCAGCATGATCTGTTTTGTCTGCAGTCCGACGTTTGAGCCAACAAGCTGCTGCACTATGGTTGAATGGCAGCAAAGCGAAAGCTGCATCACAGCGAAAGAGAGGGCTTTCACTATCCGCAAAGCCGTTCAATAAAGGTCAAAAGAACGACTACAACGATGCCGAGGCCATCGCCGCGCATGCGGCGCATCTTGATTGGCCTTTATGGAGATTGGATGTGGATGGATGATCGGATCGAAAAGGTATCCAAAGAAATCGAAGAGATCAGCCGTACTGAAGAAAACTGCGTCAACGTGATGACAGTGCCAGGAATTGGCCCGATGATTTCCACGGCGATGGTCGCGGCGATTGGTGAAGGCGAGGCCTTTGATCGCGGTCGCGACTTTGCCGCTTGGGTCGGTTTGGTACCCCGGCAATACAGCACTGGAAGGCGAACGATCTAAGGTTGTATCTCAAAACGAGGCAACCGATATCTACGAATGCTGTTCGTTCAAGCGGCCAAAGTCATCATGGTGCGACCACATCGGTGGCCCGACTTCAGCTTTGGTGAGTGGCTGACACGTGCATCTGAACGCATGCAACGGAATAAGGCAGCTGTAGCGCTTGCTAACAAACTTGCGCGGATGGCATGGAGCATACTGAGACATAAAACGGCGTTTGACGCGCCAAGAGATGAGGTTGCTATCGGCGTCTGACAGACCCGCAGCAATCCAAAGGAGTTCGCGATAGATAGCAAAGCATGGAACGGAAATATCACGCCCCCAAAATCTGACGGCCCTTAAGGTCATAATCGACCTGTCCGGTAATGAGATCACGGCGCGTGCGTAACCCCAACAGGGCCACGACCCGCGTGTCGATCAACAGGCCGAATACATATGAGCGACTTCCGAGAACATGCGAGAAAACATTTGCGAACAGCAGCCGGTACATACATAAGGGCCGTTCGTGCAGTCTTTAACTTAGGGGGATCAAACGGGGGCTTTGTCCCCTTTGCAAGTCGTTTTGTAATACAAAACACAGCTTGCCCCCTTCCTTAGAAGGGACAAGGCAGGCTGTACGATTGAGACGCAAAACGACGCAGGTGCATCAGCACACAGCTCGCCCCCTTCACTTAGAAGGGACAGGCAAACTGGGTCATTTGCCGCAACTGCTTGAATTCTAGGCTAACCTCGCAAGAGACTCCGTCTACTGGGGCGGTGAAGTTCAATACGCAGAGATCACAACAATAGTGGCGGAAAGGCCAAAAGACACCATGCTGGTCCAGTTGCATCCAATTGTCCGAGGCACTAGATTAGTGTCATATTTTCATAGGTGCTAGATTTTGATCATAATTTTTGAACATTGGCGTGAATTGTTTCGGTCAATCTTAGGTTCATTCGCTGCGATCTTTCTACCGCTTGAAGCCTTTGAGGTATTGGACATAGGCAACATCAGCCTGTCCTTACCTGAGTTCATCGCAATCGTGCTAGTTCCCGGAATCTTGGTTTTTCTGGTGGACGGAATCTTGGTTAGTGGATTTCTTAAATCTGAAGTCGAGATTCCGAACAGCGTTAACGACACCAAAATCAGAGTGAAATTTGGTGACCTTTTCAAGGAAGAAGGATGGAAAGCAATTGCTGTGAACGATTTCTTTGACAGCCGCGTTGATGAGGATTTGGTATCGTCAAAGTCGCTGCACGGGCATGTCCTCAACAGCTATTGGGAAGAAAATCGCACCGATTGGGTCAGACAAGTGGCTTCATCTTTGAACGGTCTAACGGCGAAGATAGAAGCGCGTTCTAAGGGCAAAGGTAACAAGAGCCGCTATCCAATCGGCACAACGGCCCATGCTATCGTGGGCGAACAAAAGTTCCTTTTTGTGTCGTTGGGTGAGACTAATCTGTCAAACAACGAAACATCTGCAAATGCTGAGATGCTGATCAGCGCAGTTCGCGGAATGATCGCGAAAGCCCGCGCTGCATGTTCGATGGAACCATTGGCCATACCTTTGATGGGCACTGGCCTGGCGAGAATTGGCACCAAAGAGTCCGTCATACTCGACTTGATCATAACGGCTGTTCTGGAAGAAAGCCGAAACGGACGGGTCACAGGGGAGATAAGCATTGTTCTCCCAGAACGCCTCAAGAGGAAGATTAACTTAAAGAATAGCTTAAGGAACTGGGGCCATGGTCAATAGAACCGGAACGTATTTTGCTTTTGATGGTCTGGGGGAAACCGACCCAACTAAATCAGACTTCAAGTACTATGCAACGGTTCAAGGTTGGAATGCCGCCAAGGGTATCGAGTTCAAGTTTGTAAACAGCCACGACAAGGCCAGTTCAGTCCGCCACACTAGCAAGCTAGAAACACTCAAGGCCAGCATCCGCGCTAGGCTCAGGACTCATAACCAGAATATCACGGTTGCAGCGAGAGCGATGGCCGACAGGAACACCTTTGGACATCGATCATACCGGGTTGCTACACGCCTCCAATCTTTCAAACGGCCAAACATGATCTCAATCCGGTTT
>JBDWQI010000109.1:0-3428 GCA_039986635.1 Sulfitobacter sp. | reverse complement strand
AGACTCACCGCAAACTCCGGTGTCTTGTTTACGCAAACGGCTGGCGCATTCACACGAATCTTCCGCAAGCTCGCCCAGGAGAATCGTTCCCTTTTCTGCAGCTGGCGAAGGAGATAATCGGAATGCAACATAACATAGGGACAAGTACGTGATGGTGGACACCGGAAGACTCACCAGCTCGGTATCTATTCACCATGTCGTGGGAGCACTTTGGGCGCGACGTCGTCGCGGCGTGTGACGATGAAAGACAATCTACATCCCAAGTAGGCGCTGATCGTAAATACAGGAGGCCAGCGGACACCAATGTCCTGCTCTAGTTTCGTCTAAGACATTCATATTGACGTTGATCTTGGTTGTACTGGGTAATGGTCGGATCGTGATACCCTCGTGAGTAGGGGAGTACGCTACTTGGGAAGAGTCAGTCATGTGTCCCTTTTGTTGGCGAACACCGCCGAGGAAGTTGTTTGTCGTAGCAAGCTTTTCAACAGATGGTCACAGAATGCGCATAAATAATGGTATTTTATCGCGACAACATCAGACGTAAAACAGTTGGTGTCAAGACACCCCCACCCCCCTACCCCTGGCCAACTCGTTAAACAGGCCCGGGGTTCGAAATCAACTCACTTGAACAAGCGCCGTTGTCCATGCAGCAAAAGGGTTCCGCGCAGTCGTCGTCGTCGTCGCATTCTGGCGTGAGCAAACGGGCGAAAGAACGACCGCCGGGTAGCCAGGTGAACGCCAAACGGAAACAAAGGCGAGTCTTCCAGCCAGCCAGTATGTTCGTGGCGCATGTAAAAAATTACGCGTAGTACTAAGTTATCAAGTATGTCTCGAGCGGCGCTAACCTTTCGTGGGCTCACCGCCCCGTTACCCAATATTATTCGTAAACGAAGTTGAATTGTTAACTCTAGCTCAGAGTACATGCAAGCCTCTGTGGAGATTGCACTTGAAGTCGGCATACACCACAGGTTTATGTTTCACCTTGTTTCAACTGACGTGTACTACAGTGTGAGTCATGTATCAGTGTGGGGCACAGTAACTATCCCCGTGAGCGTAACCATGCCGCACGGGAAGTGTTTGCCGGTCATTGCCGTATATACGGCACGGTTGCAAATCGTGTCTAAAGAATGCAGTGCTTTTATAGTATAACGAGTCTTGTCACGACATGTAACAGTAAGAAAATGGAACAACTTGGCAAGCATGATGTTGTAATACCTGTATACTGGTATTCACCATGTACGGTGGCATATGTTGCAGCTCTGCTGCGTTACTCGAAACCAGTGCATCCTTCCATTTGTAGGGGCTTTTCTGCGGCGGGGGCGTACTCACATCTCAGATACATACTGTCGAAAGGGATTCAACACGCTATTACTGGTGAACCCACGTGTTCTTGTCGGCTGCATGGAGCGAGTCACATTTTGTTACGAGCACATTCAGGCGACTGCGGGTGGGGACTTGTGGTATCAGGCGAATGTGTTCGCATAGTACGGTAGGCATCTTTGGGGCACGAGTGAGGTCGGCGAGACGAGTTCTGCAGAAACAAACTTACCGATTGAGTTAACTTCACAGCGATCGCCAGGCTTCTCCGTACGTCCGAATATTAAAATTCATAAGAGAACATCAGTACTGTGAAGTGTTTCGAATGTGAAACGTTAGTTTCCCAAGACGGTAAAAAATAACTGCTAGCCGTTATTTCTGGTAGCAGTTCTCTCACGAGTGGATGTTTTCATCAATGTAATGAGTCGTGTCTGGAGACACCTTGTTCGACATAAGATGGACCGGTTCGCTCGTTTTGTTTAAAATCGGGCGTGGCTGCCTCGACTCCACCGGGAAGCTTTACTCGACGTCCTACCCAACGACTGGATGGCGTGGGCCTTTAAAATGTCTTAAACGTCCATTTCTTTGGAAGGCAGCAGCTGTGGGTATTGGTGTTCCTATTTCCTGTGTCAAGCATTCCCGTTCAAGGCACCAGGTACATACAGCAGTTCAAGTACTCCTAGTACTCACTGTCGCCTAGCTGATATTCCAGGCATGGAAAGTAGTGTACTCGAAGAGCCTAAGTAATGAGTATTTCCCCGCCGGTGGGAGGTTGGAAACCTTTCTTCATTTCTGGGATAGGCTACAAACCGACCTCTCACGGCGTCAACCCGCCTCCCCAAACATACAACCACACTCGCCCCTCAAACGATGGCGTTCAACTGGCGCAGCGGGAGCGAGGGCCATTACTACTGTCTGCGAGTCAGAATGGACACAGAGTTTACCGATGCGTTGGTGGAAAAAAAAATGTCAATAGAGCGGATGAAATAGCAGTCCTGTTGTGCTTAGCAGCAACAGCACGCTAGACCTACAGCACCCCAGGTATCACGCTGTAGTGACGGCAGTAGTCGCACCATCAACCACCACAACCACCAGATGCTACCAACCCCGAGTCGATGTCGTCGTTTCAATGCGGGACATACTGCCATACCTCATACATATACAGTCAAACAACTCTTCCTGTGAGCGTGAAAAGTAGTGAAAATATCGCCCTGTTTGAAGTGAGGATATTGGAGTTATAAAATATGACTACAGTACCGCTTCTCCCAAACACCGAGCACGCGGCTACAGTGCACCACGAATTATATTGCGCTGGTACCAGCGGACGTAACGAGGACCGAAAGGAAGACGCCTGCCGTGGTATCGAAATTTCATACTATGTGGCGGCCGTGTGTCGTGTGGCTTGTGGGTTGTGGATGCCTTCCACGGTAGCGCTAAAGCAGCGAACCCTACGAGTACTCACCTCGTGTGCTCTACGTAGTGTCAGACGCTTCGTCTAACTTACTCGACAGCACGCCCATAGAACCCCACGAGACCGTGATCATATCAGTTGATGAGATTGACACTATTCTCAACTCAATCTAATAATAGGTTTTTGGAGTAGTCTGATGATATTGGTCGTTAGAACGTGTCGATGGTTCTTGCTACTGTGTCTTTATGCCATCTCTCACACAATTATCAATAAAGTTGAAAATCGGAACGTTTCGATTTAATCCCTACAGCAATGAATGAAAAACTCGCAAAACTCGAACGTTATTCTCAGTTTTACTTCTGGTTGTTTTTCACGTACGTTTCAGTAGGTGAGAGGCGATGGAAGATAGCCCACTATAATCGAGCGCCCTTTTCGTACCCTAGACCGCTTGCCACGCAACCGCCAAGAGAGTGCCATCCCTATAATGCCCGTTCTTCCGATCCCGGGCGTATCGCAATCCATAGACTGGGTGTCGCGAAAAGTATGCTTCATCCTCCCATTGTGCTCATACACGCATTCATTCACCCATTCATACACGCATACATATACTTATACATACACGCATACATACATGCATACATGAAGGAATTAATGAATAACGGGACCCTCAGCCAATCGGTTGCAGTGCCATAACAAACTG
>JBDWQI010000108.1:0-3551 GCA_039986635.1 Sulfitobacter sp. | reverse complement strand
TCCAGCGGCAATACGAACGGATTCCAGACGTACGACCTGTACACCGATGAAGCGGAGGAGCTCAAGCTTTGCATGTACAACCCTAAGTGGAACAAGGATGTCTGGTTGAGCATCACCGAGGTGCGTCACGATATAATCTGCGGTAGGCTTGTTGTCTATCTGCCCAACATTTATGCGTTCATCCGGTCTCATCCGACGCAGGGTATAGTATCCCAGGGGTACGGTTACGATTGCCATAACTTCTCTTGGCGTTTATTACTGGGGACCTGTCGAACGTTGTTGGCTGTATTTTGGTTGATGCACATTACAGATAAACTTTGAAGTTTGCCCAATACTGAACATGTTTGCGCGCCACTGCATCCAAGTTGGTTTCTTTCGAACTTAAGTGCTCAACATCGAAAATGCCCTGGTCTTTTTCCACCGAATATCTTCCTCCCCAATTTTACGATTTGAACTTGGGATTCACAAAGGCCTACAGCGACTCAAAACAGCTCCGCAAGAAGAGAATGGGAATCTCTCGCCAGTATAACATTTGTCAACTTGAAATACATCGGCCCATAAAATTTCCTCGTTATTATGTTGCCACTAATAGGTTTCACGGGGACGGATCACGAATGTGCTCACGCGACCGTCAAATTAGGGCCCTGCTGCAAAAGAGCGTGGCTTAAGTGAACTTTTGCGCAACGTTGTATTGTCTTCGTTGCACAGTTACTGTCTTTACTGCGTGAGCGTGGCCTGGTCAGTGTTGCCATACGGGCACTCCGGTCGGCTACATCATCGTAGTAGGCAGTATTTCAGTACGTGTGACGATTTCCTGGCTCAGAACTGCTGTTCTTATGTGTTTGTACCACGCCCCTCATAATATGTTGTCTGAAACGTCAACGCCTTCAAGTCTCATGTACGTACATGCACGACCTGTTTTTTCGCTCACTAGCGGATATGTGCTAAAATACGTTTGTACGATGGGGACCAGTGGGTCGAACCTACAAACGGCCATGTACTCGCCTACACTTCCAATCCCCGCCACTTTACCCGTTCAAATACCACGTCCTACAAAATTCAAGATATTACAAGACGGGCTTCGACGCGGCAGGCAGAGGGGCTTAGCTGCAGCAGGCTCACGGCCGTCAATTTCAGAACAAGTTCTTAATGAACGACGATGTTGGTAAATCAACGACGTACACATGGTTGTACTGATAAGGTGTATCAACATCGAACAACAAAAGGTTTTCGAGCAAAAGTAATTCGAACACTAGAATCACATGCGACGAACCAACAAACAATTATGTTTCGTACATGCCCGAAATGACCTAGGATGTGAGCAACGGCAGTCTGTGAATGTTGCAGTACTGCCAAGGCGTACATTTATTATGATATTGTCAGAATTATCGCAAAGAGAACACCGGAGCATACTCGATAAACCAGATAGAAACAGGTGATGCCATCCCGCACCATCGTTCGACTCCTGACGCGTTGCATGGATCAAATGATACAACTGCAATGCAAAGAATTTTCCATGAAGTACGCCAAATACCCACTCCATCGTCCTTAATGTGCACATCACGTGTCGCTACTATTTGTTGTATTGCCGTCTCCGCTGTTGGGCCTTCGTCAAGGTGCCATTCTAACCTACAAGCTTGTTTTTCTAGAACAGCAGCAACAAGACTACTTTGAATAGCAAAACTTGTACGTTTTAATTCATATATCGTTTCTCCTTGCATAATATTATCATAATCAAGATGATAGAAAACGAGCTGGTAACAGCGAACAGCAGCAGCATAGCCAGTACATGTTGCCGACGAAACAACGGAAAATAAATAGTGTATAGGTATATAAACAAAAATCGAGCTTTGCGGTATTTTAACCAGGGCATGTCATGATTAACGGGACAATACACTTCGTTGAACCAACGAGAATTTCGATGCTGTGCCATACACTGCTGTCTTTCCATGTACACAATTTTGTGACACTCTAATTTGGAACAATGATTTAAAGAATAACGCGAACACTTGAATCCACATTCTAGACGCAATGCGAGCCGGCATAGATTACCCCCTACAGTATCAGTGGGGCAAACAAGGTCGGGTGAGTCCGGGAAACAGCTGGATCTAATTATATTGTTGTTGTTTGCGACTGAAGACCTCGAACAGCATCGACTTCCAACACGGCTGACAACCAGCCCTATGGGTCATGATGTTCACATTGTGTTCGCGAGTACGTACTCGTAGTCGTCGATAGCGCTTGAATAGTTCTTAAAATTTCATATTTTTGGTAACTCAGCTTTCAACCCGTGTCTTAACCCTAGAAAAAGAAGTTTTGCTACCAACGGTGAAAGCTTCCGAATTTTACAACCGCGAACTACCATGGGCCCCATCACAATTCGTGCCGTGATGTTAGTAAAAACGACCAGCATACGACACTTGAAAAACTTGATACCTTCCGCACGTCAATACAACACTTTAACAAATTCATCCGTTCTGTTTGTTTGACGTACCCTTTGGAAAGACTACCTCTCAAGTCCATAACATGAAACCCGAGTAGTGGTTGGGGTTGTCATAATCCAGCGACAGCTACACGCTTTCGAACCTTGTGATGTGCTGATTCACGGCCTGACCGGGCACGGTCCGGTTACACCAGTGGTCACAGACTACGTATGACGTTCTCAGTTGATATCGGATGACGTTGGATGTAAGACAGAATGCTGATGTTGTCCAGGAACGGGGGCGCAGACGTCAGATATCACCCATCAAGCCAGAGTGGTGTGGCTAATCTGTTCTCGTTACCTGATGTTGAAGTGAATTTGATTTCAAGACCATACGACAAAGAAAATATGGTGTGGGCTGCCTCTTGGACGATATGTGTAACAAGGAGGCGACCTATTGATATTCAAAGTTGACGATTGTTGAAATATTCGTTTGGGGTTTCATCTTGGATGTCCACGACGCGTGGTGCTGAAGATCTGAGGATACCACGACGACGTCAACAAACGATCAAGCTGCGACAAGACTTTAATCTGTCAGAGGATGTACATCGACACACTTGCGCAATATATTGGTTGAACCACGTCTGTTACAGCAGAACTCAGTCGCCCATATACATTACCGCTCTGGATGAGGGGGTGTCATCACGAAACCCACTGCAAGTTATCGCGACGCTGTCCAACATGTGAGCTAAATATTCAAGCGTTTCGTCGTGACTATGCGTTGATAAGATGTGATTTACGCTCGAGTCCTCCACACCCCTCGATGTATCGTCCAGGTGGAAATCTTGGTGGAGTAACGCTTGTATCGACTCGGAACAGCCTGGACATCGCAGAGGACGCTGGGAAATACCGACGTGCAGTCTGTTTTCAACCTGCGTCTTGTCGTTTTGTTTCCAAACATTCGAGCTTTCAACGCGAACTCACAGAGTGCGCTAGCTGTTGCCCTGACGACCTAGTATCTCCGTGGATGTATTGGGTCGAGGTCGTGCGCGCATTACTGTAGGCCGCACTCAAGCTCGTATTTGATCATTACGCGCACAGGTGATCGAGATCCCCCTCTTGCGTAAAG
>JBDWQI010000107.1:0-3729 GCA_039986635.1 Sulfitobacter sp. | reverse complement strand
TGTGTGCCACGCAGCCTAGAGTGCGAGAGAAGACCCGCTGCCGGACGAAAAACAAATGTATTCCGGAAAAAAGTCCATTTGGTACAAAGCAATATAACATTGAACCTTTCGATACATCGAAGTATCATGTTTTCGATATATCATATCAACAAGTTTTTCCTTCCATCACTTGGAACCCCACAAATAAGTTGGAACGTACGAAACGGAAACATAGAAATTCTCAATATCCGGATCGTATCGAATGGACTTTCCGTTGAGTTTGAAGCGCGAAATTAGTTCCCGATGCATTACATGATAAATTTTGAAAAGCACTAAAACAGTCAGAGCTGCATGTGCGCTATAGACCTTGTTGAGGGCCCCTGGGCGAGTCGATTATCGACACCCCACATAAAACAATGTCAGAATAAACAATGTGTGAAGCCTGTATCCACATGATGATTAGTCCAAACCAACTCCTACATCATTCATTCGTATTTTTCAAGAGAAAGTTCATTTTTTTGTTCTCCCTGCAATCATGACAGCTCTCGGGTGTTGCTGTCATTGCTGGCGTTTTTGTTACGTCTCCAACAAAAAACCCCGGAGCTGGCCTGTTTAAATGTACCGGGTATATCCCTCAACATTATCTTAACGATATGTAGATCTCGAAAATTACAGCCTCAAATGAGATAACTATTTTTTTCATTTATGTTTATGGAGACACAAATGAATCATTTTGCTTTAGGAATTAGCCTTCTAACCGCTAAGACAAAAGCATTGTGAGTGTTGTCCTACATCTGGAATTTAAAAATACGTATACCCTCGTCAAACAATAGCTTTATATATCGCCAACTGCTGTGTTATTTTTCCAACGAAGGCCCACCGCGCCACAATCGGCTGCGGGTCCTACCAAGAAGACAGAGGAAACCTGTATGGTGCGTACCTCTGATGCGTTTAGGATTATAAAATGTTGAAATGTCGACAATGACCCAGATTTTAGATCACGTTAATAGTCATGCCGAAGAGGATATTTTTCACGGTGTTCGTGCGACAAATGCCATTGCACATTGGTGTGTTCATTAGGAAATATGCGCTGTCGATTTCTCGATTGATGAGTAAAACATATTGTATACGATTCATCTGCCAAAGATGCGAACCGTATTACGAAACAACCGAAGCAAACGTCTCAACGTACATATTTCTTGTCATTGTTTAGTGTTATTCAACGGTTGAGGTGCGTTGGTTTTTTCACCTATGATCACAGACATGGTGATCGCATTCGGTGCGTCGGTAATGACCCCTTAGGTCACACCATTAATACACCTACTTCGATTATCCGTATTTTCTTTGAGGCAACGGGTTCGACAAATACGCGCCTTTGTCTTCCGTAAATACGTGCCCCCCTCATCACCAGGTGTAGTCTGATTACAGTCACATCGAATAATCAGACAACATAGACCTGACAAACAAGTCCGTCAGGCATTCGACGCTGGTGGCTACCAGAAAACTCAGCAATCCGTTGGCGATATGCCTTGGACGGGTACAAGACACGCAAATGCTTCCCGCGTGAAATATGGACAGCGATGTCGACTCACCCGCGTAAGACGGGGGATTGGCGCCAACGGTGACGCCGAGAGTCACCAAAGCCGCGATGTAGGTCGCAATCTGCACCATACTGTTTATATGTGGTGGGTCCTGATTTCAGTGCTGTATCTCCAAAGGGTCGTTTCGGCGACAGGAAACGAGCGAATTTCGGATAGAATAAACAGACGGCAAACACAGACGTTAAGATGCGAAGGGGTGTAGTGTACTGGTCGCGTTGTGCGGGTGTTATAGGCGAGTAGAAAGTATAAATGCCGTTCAGCGCGCGCACACCTGAACTGCGGCTTTTCGTGTAAACGTGCACTCTACGACGGCAATATAAAGACCTCGTTGTCTCTGATGTACACATTGCGTGAATGGGAGGCAACAGGGACACAGATATATATATACATATTCATACCGAGGTTGTTCTGGCCAGAATCTTCATTGGGGACGCTCAAATGATATGTGCAGATATGTGCGAGGTAGGCATAATATCGTGCAGGCGGAATTTTCGTCTACGGACCACTGTGGTCATGCTGTTATAACCAGAAACGGTTGCACGAGATATTGTTGGCGTTCAAACGTCGTTATGAAGGAGCACTAGTGGTTACCATACAGGACTATTTGCCATGAATTACGTCAGAGCTAGAGAGAACGTACTTACTCTAACGAATAGTTACCATGATGGGAATCGTTACCTTAACATAGATGCTCTAACTGTCCGAGGATTTGATTTAAAAAACATGTCGCTCATAAAACGTTTATGCCCGTCTGCATAATATGGGCCACTCCACCTGGTACCGCGGAAGTACAGTCTCTTCTTCCTCGCTAAATCGAGTGCACTGCTTCAACGAGTTCAGTTGTTTTATTTAGGCAGTGTAGTTTTCTTTACCATGTCTGTCGCTTTTCGTCCTGGCCGTGTGAGTAGTTGGTTGTAAGAGGCGACCACGTGAGTTTCTGATGCTCGCGTGGGCCCGAAATGTCCAGATATGTACCCAAACCCAAGCGAAATGGCCGATCCATCAGGAGGACGGTACACGCGTAAGGATTTAATACATGGCGGCGCATATCGTTGCATTACATACTGTACCACAATGCATGGTCCTCACCGACGGAGCGCGCTGCTGTTGAAGAAGTACAAGACGAAGAGTGGGTGAAGGAGGGGCGCTCATCGATGTGTAAGGTGAACCCACCTACAGGCGATATGCTATCGGATATAATCGGTATTCCTTAATAGCACTAAATAGTTTCAACCGATGTATTGCGGTACATTTACGTGTTGGGTCATGGTCGGCCATTGACGGTACATCCGATCAAATGTAGCTAGGCACGCCACGGATTGAAAGCGCTATATTTTGCCTCGGGGAACCTACCTCAGAATGAATGATGTAATTCTTCGCGTATCATGCCCTGCGGTAGGTTCACCTAGGTATTGAACAAAAGTGGGTCAGTTTAAAACGTGCAACACGACAAAAAAACATTTCCACTACCAAGGTGCCTCGTGGATTTCTTCGTGAATGGACCTAGGTCGCAGACGTCACACTTGCTCCTATTGGTCGTACAATACAGCTCATGAATAGTCGGCTAGGGTATATCCACAACGCGCCGACGCCTACTTGAGACAGTGGTCCAGAACGGTCCTTCTTGTTTTCCGGTCATTGATATGTTTCAGCTATTGTTTTTTTCGAATACAGTTGCGATGGCCGAAGTATGACGCGCGCCATCATTCACTCGGGGGGCTGCAATCGGCTGAAGTTCACGTTGATTCCACTCACTGCAATTTCTGTTCCGAGAATCGCGACGCATGCGACAGCGCGATGCATAGAATTTGCGCATATGGTGTCTTGTGGTACGTTAATCTAGATGTTGAACAAGTTTGGGTTAATTGATAAGGTGCAACACGACGAAAACCCACTTGCCACTGCCAGGGTGTCTTGTGGATTTCTTGGTGAATGAACCTGCGTCGCAGACGTCACAACCGGACCTAGTGATCGTACAACATAGCTCACGAGTAGCGGGCTAAGATAGTTCCACAGCGCATCGGGTCTCACTTGGGACAGTGGTCCAGAACCGTCCTGTGTGTCTTCTGGTCATTATTATGCCTCAGCTATTGTATTTTTCGAATACAGCCGCGCTGGCTGAAATATCGCGCGCTCATCATTCACTCGG
>JBDWQI010000106.1:0-4984 GCA_039986635.1 Sulfitobacter sp. | reverse complement strand
CTTTTGGGAAAGTACGGTCGTAGCCGCACCATTTGCTCTTCGCTCAGCCAAAAAAGATTACTCATGAAACCCCCTGCAGTTTGCGGGTTTGAATCATGCAGCCGTGACAGCATCAACCAGATTAATGGGTCCTGAGCCTAGGGCATTGGAAGAGGGCGCTCAGTCCGCAATCCAACTATTCCGCCACTGGCCCATTGAGTTCGCGACGAGCGTTTCTCGCATCGCGATCAGAAGGTTAGTGGCAGATCAGCGCTTCGAAATCTTGCAAGACATAGGCAATAGACTCAGCCCGCTTTTGGCACCATTTTTATTGGTTCCGCTTCGACTGGCCGGGCAACCGACTAATCTGAAAAAACTAGCACAAGGACTTAGGTTGCTATCTCGAAGGTATCCTATCTCTGCTAAAACTTTAGATGATCTCGGCAACAGTAGCTCTCTTAGACGAGCCATCTCAGAGGTACTGCTTAACGGCGCTGAGGTGCTCGCGGCTCACAATACCGACCTAGAACTGGTCAAGGCGATCACAACGCCTCTGTCGATCGCCTCGGCAAGACGCATTGATAAGCTATATGATCATCAAACGAGGTTAATGGACGGCATACTGCGATCGTATTGCCTTCAGGAACTGTTGGTCTCAGGCAGCATCGACCACAAGAACATGCTAGTTGAACCGCCTGAGGTCGCAACGGATAGAGGTGCCAAAACAAAGCGAACCGAATCCGATAGCGAAAGACGCTTAAGAAGCGTTGTAGAGCATGTGGCACCCTTCTACTCAAGAAGAGCTGAATATCTAATTCACCGAGCGAGCGACATTTCATCGGAAGAGTGCTTGGCTGAGCTTTTGAAATCGTTTTCGCGAGACACTTGGAGGTTTGATCAAAACTATAGGACACTTAAACTAAGGTCAGTAATGGCGGAAGGCCTCGTTGTTTTGGTCGCAGCGAATATTCCGATCAAACCTCTTTCCAAGTTTAGCTTCGAAACCCTTAAGGGGTTTTGGCCACAAGGTGAAACCAGCGTTAAAAGTTTGTTTTCCTCTTTGACAGCATTTGGTTCGCTGCACGACGAACTAATCGATCGCACTACGGATGCTGTTAACAGCCTCGCAAAGCAAAGAATGGGTGCGAGAGAAAAATCAGAAGCACTCGCAAATTTCGCCGAGTTGATTGCTCCAGTAAGTTCCGACGATGGCAATGTCATATTTCAGAAGGCAATTGCAGTCGCACACGAGTTGGACTCCGAGGCGATAGATCAGATTCGGTTCCTCCATACTCTTGTCCTTAACCGAGACGACTACCCCTCAGTTGATAGGAAAAACTACGCTTCGATGGCCGCAGAGTTCTTTGTTGATGCAGGAATCCGGCTGGAAAACGTCGAACACTTTCCATGGAATGAAGCTATGGAAAGCATTGCGGCACTGCACTTTCCTACCGCTCTGGCATGTTCAGCAAGATGGGACGACAGCGGCTATGTGAGCTCGTACGAAACACTCGAGCCTGCCTTACACTTCGGAATAGATCGCGGCGTCTTGGATCCAGTTCAAGCCGCCGCCTTATTGAAGTTGGTCGGAAGTCCTAGTGCACGTACAATCTCAGCGCTTCTCGACAAAGCAAACGGTCTACAAGCTACCAATAGACGAAAGCTTGTCGAAGAGTTTGCCCGTGACTTGGCCATTGGAGCGATAGACGATTCAACTGAAACAGAGCTTCCGCTTCTGTCCGAAGAGGGAGGTGTCTGGCTTGAGCGCCTACGGCGCATAAACCACCTCAAAAACAGCCTTGAGGGCCAATCAGAAGAAGCGGGCGTGAAGCGCCGAAAACAAGCGCGACAAGAGTCTGTGCTGGAGAAGAAAAGGTGGGACCAAGAAACACTGTCCCAAGCCGAGGTTCTGTACTCCGTCGCAGAAGAGTTGTTAAGAGAAACTCGGGCAAATAAAGAGTACATTTCGTTGTCGGGAGTGCTGCATCATGCGTCACTGCAGGTTCAAGTTGGGAATCGCACAAAATTCTTGAGCGCTTTGGTTGAGATTGTTGTGGAGTATGATGAACAGCAGCTCGTCGACATTCTGTTTCGCTCCATCAAGGCTTGGCACTCGCAGCTCTCGGTAGAGGCATGGTGCGAAACCAGGTTGCCGCAGTTCATCGGGGCTGCGTTTCCGTATCTGGTGAGCCGTTATGCCGGCGACGCCGGAAGACTCGAAGAAGCACTAGTACTTGCCAAACTAAAAGCAAAAGCCGCCGAAGAGATCATCCTAGAAGGGCTTGAACGACACGGTCTTTGGTTGAGTACTCATCAGATTTTCGGGCTTTTGCAACGGTTGGCCAAATTCCTTGACGACAGTGAAAGCTCGTCCCTCCTCTCATGGTACTTAGATCGCATGGTTGATCGGATTGCACCTGAAGACAAAGAGAAAATCGAACAACGAGGAGTTCCCGATACCATAACTAAAGCGGTCGCACACTTCGTCGTTGCTTACATGAGTGACGTCGACCTTCGTCTCAGATGGAAGGCCGCCCACGCAGGGCGTCGCCTCGCCCGACTTGGTCACGGTGAAGAACTCAAAGCGATTTTGGAACTGTACGAAAGAGCGGAAGACAACGTATTTCGGGCAGCCGAGAAGCCATATTATTGGCTGGCCGCTCGGCTATGGATGATGATCATGTTTGATCGCATTTGTCTGGAGACACCTTCGACCGTGGAGCATGCTGGCAAACGTCTCTATCAAATTGCCCTAGACTCATCTTTTCCCCACATCCTTATCAGAGATTTTGCGGCAGATGCGTGTCGTAAGCTGCATGCAGCCGACGTGTTCCATTTTGACGATGGTCAACTGGCAGACTTGGTATCGGTCAATTCCGGTATTGCAACGACCGGCGAAGACACCGTACCCACGGGTTCGTATGATTTCTTCAAGGTAGACCGAAACAACGAGAGATTTCATTTCGATGCAATGGACACTCTTCGGTACTGGTACGCTCCTTGGTTAAGAGTATTCGAGGGAGCAACCACCGAAAACTTCCTGAACTCAGCTGAAAAATGGATCGTTGACGAATGGGCCGTGATTGATGAAAAACCCTACGGATTCCGGGAGCCCCGTGAAAATAGGTTCAGCGAGCGAGACTATCATCTTAGCAGCACAAGCCACGGTTCTCTTCCTACACTAGAGCGATATCGATCCCATCTTGAGTGGAATGCAAAGTGGTGCGCGGCGGGTGAGTTTCTTGCCCAACGTCCTTTGAAGAAATCTGAGTACAGCGACGCGGATGAATTCAGTGAGTTACGCTATCAGATTTCGCATGGCAAACTCACTAAACCCCCGTTTTGGTTGGCAGACTTCGTGACGAACCGTCCGCATGAAGTCCACCATTGGTCCAAAAGCTCCGGTGATGCCTCAGAATGGGTTGAAGACGTCAGTGAAGCTGAGTTTATTCGCGAGCTGTTCCCCGAGTCAGAACCTGGTTGGATTGTTGTCGATCAATACACTGACACTCGATCGGGTCGCTGGGAACTGACTACAAAGGTCAGTACTGGCCTAGTTTCACCAGGCACGGCGATGTCACTAGTGAAAGCGCTGCAAACCTGTCCAAATGACTCCGACTTCTATATCTGCCCCGAAGGTCATGATCTCGAAATTGACGAGGAAGACTTCAAACTTAAAGGATGGACGCAGCTAAATGACGGCGACCGACGGTTTGACGATAAGGATCCCTTACAGCTTGGAGTTGGGCGACCCAGCCATCTACCCGGCATGAGCGCGACAAAATATTTTGGGCTTCAAGAAGTTCTTGAAGATGGCCTCAAATGGATTGATCCGTCTTCCGGTGATGCGATTTTTCGGTTGGAAATGTGGGGCGACAAAGGTGCTGATGAGCGAGATCGCTACTTGGGAGACAGCGTTGTAAGTTCCGGTCATCGGCTACTCGTGTCAAAGAGCGCTTTGGAGAAATTCTTAGCCAATCAGGGGTCAGAACTCATTGCAGATATAGGATTGACAAAACGTGACAAAAGCCAAGGAAAACAGATCGATTTTGAAGAAAAAAAGGGGGCGGCAACCTACAACAGATTACTTCTCCTCGAGCGATCCGGACAACTTAGAGGAGCCGAACAGAGTTTTGGCTCTTGGCGAGAAGATCGTACAGGAGTTGGAACAGACTGATGGGGGCGATACCCTAGGAAAATGGATGGCACATCATCTTGCGTCTCTCATAGAGGACGCCAGAGGCTCGGATGGCGCGCAAACCGCAGCCAGCCAGGAAGCCGTTGATTTGATATTCAGGCTCTGGGAGCACCGAGCTTCGATGCCGGGTACGGCCGACCCAATGTCAGCTTTGAAAGGTGCAATTGGCGTTCTTGACCGCATCGGCCCGGACTCCTCCCCATTTTATAGGCACAGTCAGGATATGCGTGAACGCGACTTAGCCTTGTTGTTCGACAGTTTGCGCAAGTTAATGGCTCATGGGGTGATATTGGTTTCTGGTCAAAAAGAGATCCCCGAATATACTGCTGAAACCTTCGAACATCTCGCTGAAGAGGAACAACAATTCATAATGGCGTTAGGCGGTTGGCTTAGTTTTCTAGAACAGCAAAAGCCAACGACTCCCGTCATCAATGTTGTCTTTAATGACGACGAGCAGGAAAAGAAGAAAGCTGAAGAAGAAGCGAAACTGGAACGCCTAGAGCCGGAAGAGCGCTCTCGGGTTTTATTGTCTCAATCAATCGACGAACAGATCGAAAACTTGCGAAAGTTTAAGTCCCATTTACTCGGCAAAGTTGCCCCCAACGAATCATCTACGGTTTGTAAATAAGTCTGTAGCAACTAGACATATGGTGAAAATTCGCTTTCGCAGCGAATTTCCGCTTCTCTAATTGGGTGTCTGGGTCAAGCTCATTTTCCTTCTTTTGATTTTGCAGGGATCGCACATCCGGGTCACGCTTCTCTTCGCAGTCTGGTTTGGCGTTCGAAGTGCGCCGCTGCATGCATGTG
>JBDWQI010000105.1:0-3800 GCA_039986635.1 Sulfitobacter sp. | reverse complement strand
TGTTGAGAGAGTGATATCCCGATTGGATACCATGAATATTGAGGAAAACCACCAGACTGGTGGCAGCCTTTCCGATGTTGAATGAATATCTGTAGAAAGGGAATGGTTTCCGTACCACACGCATAGCAAATCGACACTGCTGATGAATTCTAGCATAAACGCTTCACGTAGAAAAAATAAGTTGATAAGAGTCCAATGCACCTGATCGACGATCCCATGCCGAGAACAGCCAGTACGTTGTCAGATAGGTACGAACGTCAGGCCAGACGCGAACGTGTCGACCTGCTAACAGCTACATGACCCCCCGCGCTTCGTAACAGGATGCGACCACCGACTGCAGCAACGATCTAAAGACGGACGAGTGGTCAACTATGTGTCAAGAGTCAACCGTGTCAGCCGAGCGGAGTACGAAGTCGTCCCTGACAAACGACGGCGTCCACAAGACATATTCTCTGCGGATTTTGAACGAATCTTCTTCAGCGTTCATTGACAGCATGCCAGTGAATTTACTTGTCGGTGATTTTTATGCCCTTCTTTGTCAACCACGTGTGCAGGAGCTAAGACTGTCTGTCGATTACGGACCTCCGTCTTTAGCCGGTTCAAGGACGATTATCTAGTCGACAGAGTCCTCCTGTAATTATACATATTTTCATATTCGGTATGGATCAAAACGTGTCCCTCTTCTCTTGGTACGTTGTTCATACATTCGATTAATCACACTTGTTCCTTGTCCGTTGGTTGAACCGATCAGCTGTAGAGTTGGTGCTCTATACCCGTGTCGTACGTGTGTAGTTGCTTTGTGGTGAAGTGTGCTCAAGTCTCGGTCGGCATTTGTGCGCTGCCGACAGTCTCATCAGGTGTATCTCCGAATATCTTGCGAATGAGTCATTTGGCTTGTGGGACGGTATCCAGGGTAGATGCGTTACAGCCACTGTTGCAGCTTGCACTAAAGCGTATGCTGGTATTTAGACTTGATAATTAGCTACATGACGACACAGTGGTTGGTTGATTGGTTGGTTCTTGGCAGGCCAGTTGTGATTGAGGTATGGCGGGCCCAATTGATGTTTCAGCTTGCATTCATATACAATTAGCTTGCTCTTGCATCTGTGTGGTTATCTCCGCAGTTTGGAACCATCGCAACTTCGGGATGTCGACACTGCATAAGAATAAGGCCACCCTTCGCATAGATGTATGACCTCAGCACGGGCAGTTAATCAATATATAAAATCATATTTCGGGACCCCCCCGCGTCAAGGGATACAACTACAATATGTGTGGAAGGTATGTTGGACAATACCCAGTGTCAAACGATACCTTGCCACCTTCGGGCCAGGCAAACGCCGCACTCGCCGTATAAAGTATACACGTACATGCCTCGTTTCCGTACACACATCGTCTCGACAACGTTGAGGTATCGTTTGCATGTGGAATGTTGTGCGTGCTTTCATCGTGTCTCGAGACCCGCTACAGGGAGGCGTTCAGGTACGTTCAAATCGGATACATATTTGTTGTGTTATCTAGATTTTAATCTGGTTTGGTCTTGTAGAGGGAATAGTAAAACAGCGGGCAGCCGAGCGACATATGCAGTGGCCTGGCGAAACGCATACAATTTACCTCAAACATTGCCCAGAAGAATACCTTGCGCCCTCGTTCCGACGGATGCCAATCTTGAGATAGATTCAAGAACACGAGCGTCGAATATCGAAACATGCCTGCAGGCGATGGTTGGGCTGGTTCCGACAAATGGATTTCGCATTGGATAGAATTTCCCTCGTGTTAGCGTTGCGTCTAAGCCAAGAATTCACCTGTTCGCGAATGCTTACCAGGTACTCCAAAGGGTAGAAGTCTCTGCGGTATTGTGCCTGACAAATGAATTGCAGCACACCATGGCATATTTCGTTTGTGCTCAACCAGAACCAATGCGCCGCTGTAGGTTATGTTATTCCGATCTGCGCATGTTTCCTAAACCTTCGAAAAATTGTAACTTTGTTTAACCACGGCGGAGTATGTTTGGCTTTTCGAGTTTCTAAATCGCCCGCTTTAGCAGATTTAGCAACCGCTGCAAGTGCATTTTGACAGAGAAAAAAACACAGGATAATCCCTACAAAATTAGGAGATGAGAAGTTGTCGTGACGGCCCAGACCATGGATGGAGTAGATGCGTGCTAGTCTATAGTTGGTTCGTATATCAGCGTTCATGCATGATCAAAATTCGAACGGAACCAGCTTCGGTTTCAGTACTTATTCAAGTAAACACGCAGAAGTCACCGAATACGGTCAACAAACAACGCCCGTTTCGACTTGAGAATATTTATACACGGAAACAGGCTCATTATATACGAAGCACTCGAACTTGATGAACTGCGCCCTAAAGACGACCATCAAGATCCAGACTCTTCGATTGGTGGTCTTTTCGTCGGCATTAGGATACACTCGGTGTTTGATTTCGGGAGATTTTGCCACGTTAAACCCTTGAGCTGCGCCCACGGAGAAAGTGAGGAGATTACTTTGGGTTCGGGAAAATAGTGTATGAAACAATATTTTGCACGTGTGGCAGCATCTACGTGGGGGTTGGCACATATCATAGGACAGCCGCGGTTTGGTGCATCGCGACCGAAAGACGGCGTTGTCGAGGCATAGGTGCAACGAGTGCGTACCACGTTTGTCACTATGCCATAAACATGTAAGAGCGGGGCTGCCATAAAGTACCAACAGTAGCGCGGTGAAGGGGACATATGCCGGCCTTGCGCGGTGAAAGGCCTTGAAAAAATATATCTTCTTGATTGGGTTCAGCCGCAGCGCGTGAGCTTTGAGTATTTTCCTCTGTATTCTGGTATGGTGTTTGTGAACCCCCCGCAGGTGGTAGCCTAGGGTTGGTCTAGCAGTGGCTGCACTACGTGGTCGGCATTTGAACAACATTAGGAGGTTTCACACTAAAGACACCCATTTTGGGCGATAAACACGCATATCAAGCAGGAGGACAGACAAAACGTAGAGTCAACGAAGTGCAAAGGTTTGCGCTTGTACAACCAGCGAAATCTAACTAGCATCTATGGCTATGTAGACGTGCGCTATCATAGATATGCCCTATCGGCCGTTGTTTGACCGAGTAACAGCAACATTTCTTTAAGCTCGCTAGTGGCAGCTGAGACGCTCCGTGTTAGGGCAATGTAGCGAGATGGACGATACGCCCCCTTTCTATCACACATTTGTACATATAGTACGTGATACTGAGTCGTAACTGAACATTATGGGCCGGCAAATAGCAAACTGCAATCTGAGCAATCCTGAAAACATAGTTGTGACGCCCGTGACAATACCGGCCATAGCGTCTCTCTGCTGAGCACGATGCATAAATCCGTACTTCATAGCGTCTCCGAAAACGTGTGCCTTGGGTTCTTACTAGGGACATTTTTCGTGTGTCTATACAGTTGTACAGTACTAAATAACTAGATTGGAATCTGCTCAAACCATCTTGGGCGATTCCAGGTGTATAGTGGGTAGATCGACCGCACAATGCTGGCTGATGTGTGTATCCATTTAAGTTAGTGCTCGACGCCCCTGCGCACTGGCTAGGCATGCTGCTGTACTGCGGTCTCTAGAACGTTTGTCACGACCGTAGGCTCATCTTGCCATATAGCCCAACATTCTTCTACTAATTGAAAAAGGAAAGAAGGAAGACACCACCCTTCATAGTTGTTGGCTTGAACCACCTTACATATTTACTCCGCGTTGACCCCGGCCCGCGTATGCTCGTGTCGAAATCATCTGAACTCGTTTGCACAAACTGAGGCATCACGC
>JBDWQI010000104.1:0-2377 GCA_039986635.1 Sulfitobacter sp. | reverse complement strand
GTGAGTTTCTTGTTTCGGAAACAGTCGGGGCAAGCAGGAACAAAGTGTACAACGAAGTGCTGCGTTCCTTCACCTGATAGATAATCACACGATGCGACCGGCGACCGATTGATAGAATTTTTGTGCAAGGTATTCCTCTCCGAATCGATGTCCCCCGGGAGGGCCATCGCAAGTTGAAATTGCCATGAACTGTGGTATTCCGGCTGTCCAATCATAGGTAATGCGACAAAGGACGGTGATGCGGTTACGGTGCGACGTACGCAACGTAGATCGACCAAGCGTCACATGGATATCTTGGACATGTGGGAGCATTCAGCGTACTGTAACTAACTCGGTGTCGTGCTCATAACGACTGTAGGAGCAATGGGTAAACTGCATCGGAGTGATGTGGCAAGGTGCGCACCAGCTAATAGTGTCCCAGGACGTTTTTCCCCTAGAGATTTCCAATATAACCGCGTACGATCCTCTCCTGTGTGGCATTCACCAGTGATGCTAAAGGGGTGAGACACATGCTGAATGAACTTTACACACGTACAGCGAGTGTTTGGTCTATCGACAAACTTCTTGGACAAAGAATATATTACGATCAACGCGTAGTCTATGCAAGAGGTGTACCATAGTAGCCGTCGCTGTCCTGGGTACCTTTATCAACGTAATTCCATACCGCTTGCAGAGCTCCTGGCTGCCCACGTGTCGCTGCGTCACACACGAACTTCTTCTGGTAAACGCATGGGGTCTGTAGTTGTCTGTTGGGTCAAGCATATGCGAAACTAACCACCGTCGTGTCCCACCATACCACATATTTTGATTTCAACGCAAATGAACTAATGATACGTACGTCAGATGACGACAATTCCTCAGCCTCAGAGTACTGCCGTTGTTTCCAATGATCGGGTGGTTTCACTACAGTCGATAGCGCTTGTCAGGTGTCTTGTAGAGGTATTGTTCGGCGGCGAGATGGGTGGGAGGCAACCCCAAAAGACATCACGCGTCGAAGGAAGATAAGACAACGAAACGTCGCGCCACATGATAACGCTTTTGTTTTCAGTTTATTTGCCTTTCCTTTTCTTGATTATCGTCAATCTTTAGGTTTCTGGTGTATGCATTTCGTACTAGTCGTAGCCAATCCAATGAATTGACATCTACATTTCTGGGTATTTACCGCACTTGAATTCAGTTTTACTTTATCGTAGTGATCTGATAACCCAACCTGAACCTCTATAGAAAGATGGACTGCTGATACCGAATGCAGGAAATATTCAACGGTAGAACCAACGCACACAATGTGTACGACATACGACAATCATTAGATACCCAAGCCACTGCATCACATATAGTGTACTTGACCGAAAAGAAAGCAATAAACTGGTGCATTTCGAAAATACACACGGAACATGTGTATAGTTTACAAAGGAGAGACAAGAATTATAATGTTCCAGGCATTAGGCAAGCGTGACTTCTGTGGTATGCATGTAGAGACGAGAGGTACCCATCTAAACCAAAGCGTAGGATAACTAGACAAAATCCAGTAGTCGAATTCCACACAGCCCAAACAAGTAACAGCAAGGCAGGCCTGTAGTACGCCTTTGTGCCTGTTGTTTCGAGAATTACGTCGATAACATTCGAGTATCTAGTTGGCACGCCCTTGTCAAAGGGTACCAAAAGCTTGCGCAAGTAGTTTACCGACTCTATGGCTGTCGTCTTCGACTCGAAGAAGATATTTCATGTCGAAAGTTGAACAATTCGAGAGAGAGACAGAAAAAGGGCAATATGTGGAGCAAAGAAAAGAGTGACGGCCATTGCAAACAAGCCCACCCTATATCAAATAACGCCTACGCCAACATAGAGTGTCTCTTAAGGATATTTGCATCTAACGGCTTAGACAATCGTTCCTTAATGCTCATGCATGGACGCTTGCGTATTCCTACATCTCGATTATCAAATAAACGTCCTCATCTCGTGGCATGCTTGCACGTAGGTACGTCACGGCTGTCACATCGCGTGAGTTGACCTTGGTTATGCAAAATAACTCGTAGGTAGTTCCGCGCAGTATTGTTACCGATAAATGTACTCGGAATCAAGAGGCCATGCTGCATCCTACATCAAAATATTTGTGAGGACGACTTACCAGATGTGAAAGATTTGATTAGGATGATCAGTCGGCCGTCTCTTATTATTCTTCCAGGCTCAGCGGCGCAACTCCGCCGAGCCGAGTGACTACCCAGATATACACCTGGTAGACTCCTACGCTTTGAACGAGATTATTCGCACGATATGCACTGTCATGATGTCGTTCAGCACCCTGGCCGCCAGCGAGATATTTCATAGCTCGACGCATGCGGGTTGCTTGAACACAAATTCCCTACCGTAGCACCAA
>JBDWQI010000103.1:0-6403 GCA_039986635.1 Sulfitobacter sp. | reverse complement strand
ATATCACCACATGACATAGAAAATGTGTACCCGACAGTACTAAAAGCGTCATTGCAAAGCTATTTTCTCAAACCGTGTACGATTGTAGGTGCCGTCGGACCCCCATTTGCAGCGATGTCCCCGTGACTACACGTTGATTATCATTTTCTGCGACTATCCTCCAACGTCAGTCACCTCTGTACTCCGTACGAATGTAGCCAGGGATCAGTCCATCGAGATACTGCGTAGAGATTGAGGATCCTCTCCCAACCCTTGTTACGTCAATACCCCCTAAAGAGGTCATCATATTTCGGTTAGCTGATTGGCACCTTCAACACGTGTACCTGCCCGAAAAGACGAACCGAAGTTATTCCGATGCCAAAATACTCAAATGTGAAGCCCGGTTTGATAAATGCAAACTCACACAGCGCTGTGGTCGACGCTGTAACTGTTTTGATTCAATTTTGGACTGTGACTGAGCTAAGAAGAATGTCCTGCGGGCCGATGTATTCCGCCGATCAGAGTTAGTCGGCCGAGTAAGTACAATGTTTCGTTGCAGTCTTATGTTTCAAACTCGGTTCATTTAGAGATTGGCACAGACATAGGGTTTGTTTTATATTCTTACGACAGCATTTCGATGTATACGCCGTGGCAAGCATGACGGACCTGCGGTACCGTAGCACTAGGCAACAGAAATAAAGTTTGCGTTACATCCTTGACTGTGAGGTTTGAACCAGCGATGTCATCAGCTAGACGGCTACCGTTGTCTACCCAATGCCGCCGTATGCCAGCTTAATTCTGATTGCCGATTGAGTTAACCGTTTGTAGGAAGGAACCTTTTATTGAAGTTGGCCATTAACGGTTATGTATGGCTGGATATCTGTTTGACCGGCAGGTGTTGACGGTTAATGATTTTCCTTGAGCATGCTACCTGACATACACCATGTTAATTACGGAGGCAGTCCTTTAACCTTCCGTTTTACATGCAGGTCCTCTTCGTATTGCGTTGACCTGAACATCTGTGCTTCAATGTTTACATCAAGTCATGAAATGTGACGTCTGATGACCAGCCTTCAGTACGAGTATCTGCTGGTCGGGGCCTAGAAGGAATACAACGGAATTAGTTCACGACGTCCGCATCCGAGAAATGTTCTGCACGATTGTTTGAATACCGTGACCACAGATCATTTCCAAACTGTTCTTCCATTTGCTTTATATTATTCGCATCCTTGGTGTGAATTTCACCACCGTTCATGCCATGCGTTTCATTACAGATGTTCAGGCCTTTTCACACTCCCGCACGTTCAACAACACGACACTCGATATCGAGTATCTATTACCCACAAACTCGGCCGAGTTGTGGTGAACAAATACCTCGTCGATGCTAATGTTTGAGTCATCCACTAATATCGCACCTGTGGGAAGACAGAGTAAACCGGATGGTTTTGGTTTCAAATTTTTCAGCGATTCTTCTGTGGCTTCAACAAGAATTTGAACAAAAACTGGAATGAAACACATATCTACGCCAGATCTTTAGGACGGAGATCGCAGCTGTATGCGTGACAGCTGACACTCAACAGGCTATCGTACAATGGAATGAAAAATTTGAAGACTAACATAGGCAAGATATTTCAGGCCAATTGATGTCTGGGTTTGCTATACAGGGTTTTCAACACTCCCTCGATGGTAAACACAATCCGATACATGCTTGAATCGAACAAACCTCTACGCCACATAGGTAGGAGGAAAAATAGAGGTGTATTCATCCCTGCCGACAGCCAACAGGCTCCGATACTGTTGTAGTTTACGGTTATATCCTGTCACGGACAACATCGGCCAGGTCAATCCATGTTCAGATATTCCTGACATTATTCCGATGGCCACAGTAACAAGACCGACATCGGCAATCGTAGAAAGGTCAGCAACAGATCAGCTGCATATTTTCAGCCGGTCAGAGTCACTCGGCTGAGGTTAAATAATGTTCTTTCGAACGTCGTTGGTGTCAAAACCCTCTCGGTTCGCGATACACACGGCCATGGGATCGTTAGATGTTCTGCACAAACAATTCATCGTGGACTCACTGCCCAAGTTGTGGGTGCCAGTCTTACTATAGCTCCTACCAGTCATGTTCTGAAATTTCCTTAATGGAAGTAGATAAGTATGTGGACAATATCCTTGACAACACTCTATTTCAAGATCGGATGAAACCTATAAATACACCACAAACACTTTATAGTTTGGAAGGTGTCTAATGGACATAAGTTGGCCGCCTGACGCGTTTTGTCATGTTTCTTTTGGGTGACTGTGTTGCTCGCACTATAGGTGCTGCGTTTTTTTTTAATGAATGGCAAAAACCCACTGAAGCACCGGCATCTGAATATTTGGTTTTTACGTAAGTAGCGAGTACATTCATATTGCGAAGTCGGACTGCACGAAACTCAACTTCTCCAGCCGAAGAATCGACCATATGGATGTGCTGACGTGCCGGGCGCAGCTCTCGTCGCAGGGGGGGCACGGAACAGGTCCAGGAAATGAGAAGTCGAAGGCGGCTCCGGTCAGGAACAAGGCGACTGCATCCTGGAGTGACCGGGGTGGTCCGTGCGGAATCAAGACTTGTGCGGGATCTCGCCATAGTGCACATTGGCATGTGGTTATCTTGATATGGCCGTGGTCCTCGATATGGCCATCGGTAGTGTAGTGTCAGTTGAATCTGAGAGCCGTCCGAGTGTACATGATACGAGCATGCCGTTCCATGACGTCACCTGGCCACCCTCTGTTGGGGTGGAGTTGATTATCAGGTCAAAGGGTGATCGCTTCGTAGATGGAGCCCGGCGTTCCCAATACGGATCCTGCGCCCGCCAGGCCGCTACTACCAAGGATCTTGTCACGTGCTTGAGCCAAAGAATCCTGCATTCAGCAATAGAATGCGACACATACCGCACGAAGTGATACAATAAAACGTATATTGGAAGGCACGCACAGCCGCAAGAGTGGAGAAGAAGGCTGCAGCTGGTGTTGCCATGCTTGGGTTGGCGAGATGGTGTCCTTCCCAAGCAGCTATAGCGGAGGCGATGGCGGCGTTGAAGAAGCGATTGTTGTTCTCATTGGGCGGGAGAAAAGGTATTAGATGGGAAGAGCCGGTGTCTGTCCGTCATTGGTGTGGGATGTATAACGAGCCGGAGGACTCGTCGTGGCCGGTCGGAATGTAGAGGGATCATCCAAGAACAAGGCTAGTGTAGCCTGGTCGAGACGTTCGAGGTAGTCGATCATCGCCACTACATCGTCGTCCTGTGGATGGGTCAGATCGTCGAGAGTAACCGTCGACAGCAAGAAAAGCTAGCTGGCATCGGAAAGAATACCAAGAGACAGAGGCACCTGCATTCTGTTGATGGTGAATTTCGTCCTGCCTTTACCAACGATGGAGAACTTCCTGTTAACCGGACAGAAGCCGATGACATGTCGAGGGAGCCCGTCCACTTTCAGCCCAAGTCTGTCGGCGGCGTCGATGTAGATGAGCACTCGCGTAGGTGGATATTGTATTTCGACGTCATGATATCCGGTGACTTTATTACAAAGGTACAGTTCTCGCGGGTCGAACTCGATGTCCACGACGACCGCGCCGGCGCTGTTCGTCACGCCGAGAAGGACGTATTGGGGCTGTATGCTGAGTGCGACAGGGGTACCCATCGCCAGGCACGAGATCTGCCATAAATTACTCGTCTTGGAGTCGTCTAGTTGACGAACTCCGTCGCGCAAGCCACATGGCCATTGGCCTTGGGGATCATTTTTTTGAGCGATGGACGACGAAACTCTTCATTCATGCTGCACATTGTCGGATATGGTCTCGACACAAAAGATCGCACTGCACTTAAAAAACTTACACACGTACTGTAATACAGGTACTTGTGCACGTAGAACATTCGGATAGACACTCTCCCTCTGTCCTGAAGGGGAATTTTATGGGCGATGGACGGCGAAACTCTTCGTTCATGCCGCACATCGTCCGATATCGTCTCGACACAAAAGGTAGCACTGCACGTGTAAAACTTACTCACACACTGCTGTAATACAGGTACTTGTGCACGCAGAACATCCGGAGAGTTCACCATGTTTACGAGCTATTCTTCTGAACACGTACGATGCGAAAAAGCACGGAGAGGGGAAAAATCCCTCTCCTCTCATGCAATGATTTTCTGCTTGATTGGAACACGTTCCACCGGTCAAAAAGAAAAAAAAACGAACAGCAGAGCTTCCCTCTTAGCCTGGTACGCCGCCCGTCCGTCTCGCGAACACCTCACCACCCATTGGGTCCGGATAAAGTTTTCCTCCCTCTCTGCCACAGTGGGCCCCGTCGCCCTCCTCGCGTGAAGCCCGGTGTTGACCGTGGCCCTTTTTCGTCACTTCCACCAAGTTGGTGCTCAAACTGTGTTGAAGTCTCGTTGATGTTTAGTTTGGCCTTAAAAATAAGCACCGCTTCAACATTATTTCGCATATGGAAATGACCCTAATATCTCGAATATGGTAAAGGGGAGCTTCACATGCAGGCCAGCAGAGGCCATTTGTGCTTCCTACGTGTCTCGAGGCATACGCGACACCTAGCCATGCAAACGGCGACCGCGCTCCTTGCAATGCCTCGTCTATCTGCTAGCATCCGCTGACACCCGCGGCGGCGCCGGGCTCGCCCGCGGTACCGTGTTCTGAGTACACGCAAGCGCACGGAACGAAATAAAATGCCTCCAGATTGTATAAGCAACGCTTGACTCGTACTTGGTACCTGGCATGTTCGTATGAACACGAGTACAAGAAGGCGCTTCTATTGTCGAACGCGGTGTTTGTTCGAAAACATAAACTGTACCGCGACATTGTTTGTTTGCCAGCAAACGGTATACCTTGACAGCAAATGTCATATAACTTGGGTTTGGTGTGTCCTGATCGCCTCGATTTATTTTTCGAACCGTAAACTGGCAATAATAATATGGTGTACCGTTTCTTGGAATTCTCGCAAGTGAGACGGACGGACATGGATGTTTCGCCAAAAAACGGTATACCTTGACAGCAAATGTCATCAAACTTAGGTTTGGTGTGTACCCTGATTGCATGGTTTGAGTTTTTTGTAACGTAAACTGGCAAAAATCGGTCGAGTACCGTTTATTGACATTTTAGGTGTTAGGACAGGAAATTACTTTTGCTTTTTTTGATAACCGTAGGTAAACCTAGAACTTCCGCGACTCTGGCATCGTTCCTCCTTCACGCAACGCGTAGTGAACAATATGCCACAAGAACATCTTGCAGTCGACGTGCTCGTGTCAGCGTGTCCATGTTCTCTCGGCGGTTTACTTAGTCTCGCAGCAGCGTTTCGACAGTTTCGCATTGCATTATCGAGGATAGTCCACATAAAAGCACAGTTGTATTGTCCGTAGGAACGAAAAATGCAGTGTACTGCGAGCTAGTCTGGCCTATAGCCAGTCGCTACAGTAGTTACATGGCTTTTGTAGTGAAGTTTCATTAATTTCGATGTGAATACAAGGGGCCCGGTATGCATATCCCCCACCGGGCCAACACGGCTCCAGAAAAATACGATGAGCTATAATCACGACAATATGAGTGAAACGCTAACATAGAAATCTCCCAAAATATACCTGATTTTTGTTGTTGTCCTGGGGCCACATGCAAGGACTAGACAAATGCGCCTCGAATCACGTGTAAATTTTTCAGGCCAATATTTGGAAAATAGAACTGCGAAAAACGGTTTTTTGTGCCGCCCATTGCAGCATCTTGACTTCGTATTGCGTATCGGACACCCGCAATAGGTCTCGACAAACGACGAATTAGGCAATGGTGAAGATATCGATTGTTCCGTAATTCCTCATGGAATGTTCACACCACGTATCAGCATCATCCCGATAGCAGATTTTTCTGGATTCGTGTTGACTTCCATACCGACATACCTCCATACATGACAGGATTTATTCGGCATGGTCTTCATCCACGACGTGAAGTCCGATCACCAAAATTCAAAGTCTGCGGATGCACTGCAGCCGTAGCAACGCACTCGCGAAATTTCGAGTCTGGATACGTTTCAACGCTTGCGAAAACGCCTATAGAGTGGAGTTCAGCCTTAAAGACGGACCGAATTGTAGATTTCAAGCAAGGAAGTACCTACGCACAGTTGACAATCAACCCTTCGTACAATTGATAAACAATACCTTGTAGTGTTTAGAAGTATCCTGAAAAAATAGATACCAACAGATTCAGACCTGGAATATGTGTACAAATCGAAACGTATTCGTATATGCATATGAATACAACACCGTGTAAAAAAAAAAAAACCAAGAGCTGTGAGATCGAGGATTTTGTCGTAACTCATGTATTTGCAGGCTGTGCACAGTACTCCGAGCGCGCGTACCACGGGCTAAACATCGCC
>JBDWQI010000102.1:0-137884 GCA_039986635.1 Sulfitobacter sp. | reverse complement strand
GCTCGCGCTCGCTCATCATCACCCATCCCATGTTCGCTCATCCTCACATCGTTTTGCGAGGAGAGTGACACTTCTGCTTTGCTCACGGGTGACATTATCGCTTTGCGCGTACAAGACATGAACTTATAATGCAAGTTATGTGAAATTAGAAAATACTTTTCACCACAGACTGAAGTGGTCCCACTTACTCGGACAGTTTTGGGGCTCAGCTAAGATGTAATCTGGTTGGTTTCCTGCCGCCTTCTGGTATCCTGTGTCGAAGAATGCGTCGTCTGGGGATCGTTTGCCGAGTGCCGTGTGAGGCCGCTCAAAGTTGTAGAAACCAATCCAAAATCGCCACCAGATACAAGAACCTACGCCGCACAGGGATGTAAGTAATATCACTGCACCAAACATGGTTCGGGCGTGTGATCGGCGACTTCCTTAGTAAATTTGGGTAGATGCGATGCTGTTTGTGCTTCTTGCTGGTGTTGGGCCCTTTGTAGATGGCCTGCAACCCCATGATACCCATCAGACGGCGCATACGGTGGCGACCTGCATGGAACCCATTTCTCGGCAAGCAGGCCGCAATCTGACGGCAGCCGAAGAACGGGTATTTGGTGAACACCCGATCAATCTCGTTCATCAGTTCCAGTGTCTCTGCATTCAAACCAACAGGCACGTAATACAGCGACGACCGACTGATCTTCAGCCGTTTACATTGTTTGGTCAGGCTCAGATCGGTTCGATCCTTTCGGATCATCGCCTTGCGTTCGGTCGGGCTCATCGCTTCAGCCCTCGTGACAAAAAATCGTTTTCGACCGCCAGCTTTCCGATCTTGGCGTGAAGCTCTTTGACCTCAGCCTCGTTATCTTCGGCCCGCCGAACTCTATCGGAAAATACCCTCGTCAGCCCGTCGATCGCCTGTCGTTTCCACGTCGTCACCTGCGTCGGATGGACTTTATGCTTGGCGGCAATCTCCTGAGCCGTCTTGTCTCCACGGAGCGCCTCGCGCGCTGCGTTAGCTTTAAACTTATCTGAAAACTGCGTCTCTTCGACATTTTGTATCCTGTCTTCAAGGTTGGATACATCTTAGCAGGCTGTCCAGTTTCGCCGGACCACTTCACGCGTCGTTCAACGACGGCCTCGTGGCGAACATTTGACCCACATCTATACAAAGACCGCAATGCCGTAGAGCGGTTCTTCAGTAAAATCAAATACTTCCGCCGGATCGCGACCCGGTATGACATGCTGGCAAGAAATTACTTGGGCTTCACTAATCTCGTCTGCCCGCTCAAGTGGCGCACCTGAATGTCAACACGACCTAGGGAAGGATACCATTTTGGCCAATTCCGTTCATGTTTCTGTAAGTTTTGAGGCTCGGATAAATCGAAGATCGTTTCACCTGTCACTGTTACCAGTTGCATACGGCGCACTTCAAGCCAACGGCATTGATCTTAAGGAGCACCGCGTCGAGTATCACCTCAGCCTCCCTTTAAATTTTTCGCTCAGCGTCGTTTAAGGGCTGAGCGCAGATATTTCCACGGATATCGGCGGGCATGGTTCCTTTCGTTGGTCACGTGGGCAAGTTGCGTCTTGAGGTCTAGCAATTCGTCCAGATGCACCTTTTCCCGCATTTCCAAACGTTTTGGGTCATTGGTCATCAACAAATTGCTGACGCTGCCTTCGTTGACAATGTTTGTGTGTAATAAATGCGCGGGGTCCTTCGCAAGCCGTTCAAATGAACCATCCTGGGCAACCAGATAAACATGTTCAAATCGCTGAAGAACTTGCTGAGCAAAATCAAAGGGGTTGAGTTGCCGGTAAGCTGCGATGCAGAATGCGTTGAATTCCATGTAATACAAGGGGGCAAACTTGGCTTCGGTTTCTGAACCACCGGCAAGCACCTGATCTTCAAATCCTTCGACATCAATTTTGATAAAGTCGATCTGACCGAGGTTCTTTTCTTTGACAATTCGGTCGATAGTTTCAACTGAAACTGTATTGCCCATCTTTTGGCTTTCGGTTTCATCACTTGATACCAGATGGCCGTAAGCACTTTCACCGACGAAACCAAGTTTGCCTTTTTTGGCACCCATCGCGAGCTGACGGGTGGTAACGTTTGCTAGGTTATTCGCCGCGATATTCCGGCTGAGAATGGGATAAACGCTTGGTGATGGTTCAAATGAAAACACTTGGCCGTTGGTCAAATGCTGGCCGAGCATGCAGGACGTAATGCCGATGTTTGCGCCAATATCCAAGGCCGTAGCGTCGACAGGTAGCATTGTTGCGATCAATCGTGCAAAATCCGCGTCTGAGTGGTCAGCCAAACCCGCAAAATAGGGGTCATCGGCTGCGACGCCTTCGATCTCAAAGGTCCGGCCAGAAAAATTAACAGTTTTTGTTACCATTTGGTCCTCTGGTGACTTTGTTGTCCGGTAATTCGGACAATTGCGGGAGCGTCGCATGTTCCAAGACACAAGGCTATTGTCTTTCTAGAAAGGGCGGTTGTTTTCACACAACCGCCCTTGCGCTGGCACCAATGGGTTAGCCAAGAATGTCTACGCGGTAGCCTGCTCTGGGAAAGTGAACATTGATGTTTCCCACATCGGGCTCAGAGCGGCGCAAGACGATGGTATCGCTTGTTGCTGCAACGATGTGTCCCTCAACGGGTTGTTCTCCGCCATCAAGATCAGGGGACACGGACACATGCATGTCTGCGCTTAGGCCCTGAGGGTCAGCGGCGTCAATCTGGCCTGCGCCAATAGGTTCGGCATTTGAAGCAAGGACAATTGCGTCTTCGGGTGACATGTCTGTTGCGGTGCCGTGACCAAGGGCGCGCACATTGTTCTCCCACCGTTCCAAATGTGTGAATTCGGAAAGGAATGTTGGGCCTTGGTTCCAACGACCGCGCAGGAACCAGACGATGTGATAGAATTGCGCATCAATGGCAGCGGGTGCATCCCCAAGGAGGAAAGCGCGATTGTCCGACAATTGTTCATTTGCCCATTGGAACGGCGCGCGCAGCTGGGACGCGAGGTGGGGCAGCGCCGCATTTGCGGCCTTTAGCCCGGCGGCCCAGTCCTGACCAAGGTATAAACGTCCACGATCTTGGGCAAAGTCCTGAGGCAGGTCATCACCGGCAGACCCTAAAACAACCTTAACAGTCAGGTCAAAAAGCGCGCCATCGGTCCATCGGCTGAGGGCCCAGATCAGACCTGCCTCTGAGGTGGGGAAAAATGTTGGCGATGGGTACCGTCTTTCGAGTTCCCGCAGGATACATTGCGTGTCGCAATAGATGTCAGCGCCGATCTGCATCACAGGAGTGCGCCGATACCCGCCTGTCAGCTTTGTCAGCATCGGTTTCGGGGCCAGCCGCGGTATTTCAACAGAATGCCAAGAAAGCCCTTTGATACCAAAAGCAACGCGGGCTTTTTCAGCAACTGGGGATTGCGGATAATTGTGCAAGAGGATGTCGGTGTCGGTCATGGGCCTGCCTTGTTGAAGAGTTGGGATTTGAGGGTGCCACTCTGGAGGATAAGGATATGGCAGCGTTCTATGCCAACGTGCGACCGGCTCCAAGCTCAGATGAGAAAAGGGTGCTGGCGTCAGGATCAATTGATTGAGGGCTAAGCGAAAGCCTTTTGGCGATTTCCGCTTTGGTGGCGTCGCTTGCGGCAGGGGGCGAAATGACCCGCTAAGGGTTTGGGGGCAAAGTTAGTAATTCCCAACAAGCGGCACTCTTACAGCCTTTGGCTGAATCTTCCTCCCGCAACAAAACACGAACATCTGGTATAGGGTTTTATGTGAACGTCCCTAGGGTTGTGTTGGGGGCAAGGTTGGGAGTGACTCAAAGGGTGGCTGTGCGAGCAAATCTACGCTAGTTTTTTGCCAAACGGTTAGGGACAAGTTCCGATTTCATCCAATGCGTTTCGCTTTGAACGTGGTTCGCTCGCACATATTTCCCCATACGACTTGGCATTTCTGTTTCGCTGAACCCAGCGGCATCTCGCACAACGAACCCTTCTTGATTTTCTAAATTCAATTGATCTGCAAGACGCTGAAAAAGCCCTTCCGTGAATTGCCCACGATACAATACTATCACTGGAGTAACCCCCAGCTCTTCAAACCTATGAAGTGTCGCATCCCAAGGCTGAATGTCGTCTCCGACAATCCAAGAGAAACCCATGAAGTATGACGGAAGCGCCTCGTAACCTATTGAGTGTTGAGCATATAGGTTCTCACCCACGATACGTTCATTATCTGCAAGCTGTGGAGAAATCCCCGCCGCGAATGCCTTTAGCCAATCACGCGACGGATGGTAACGACTGTCTGGGCTACGGGCGTGAGTGCCTTCGCTATGGATTGTGGTGTTTTCACCATCCATCTTCTCTGTGATGATAAGATCATCAACCTTCAGACCATCAAGCGAAGACATGATTTTGTCATCACTTGTTGCGCCCAATGAGATCGGCAAATGGAATGTACGGCCATATTTTTTCATGGATGCTTTTTGAACGCTTAGCTACCCGACGACAAGAGTCGCGCTAGACTCCATAGCGCTCATCCAATATTTTGTTGGGCTACCATATGTTTGTGCATTTGAGGGAATAGTGACATTCTTGAATTTCTTCTGGGTGACATTTTAGCTTTGCAGCTACATATTTCTTGCAAATAACGGGTTCTATGTGAACCTATCAAGAACGACCTTAGCATACCTTTTCGCCTCCAGCCGTAAGCGACGCTATGGTGTTGCCTTGGTCAATGAGTCGAAGAATTTGCCGTTCTCTTCATGTAACATCTGGTCGTTGTTCATGGCCCACTACACGGCACAGAACGGAATGTGTGAAATTGCTGCCTCCTTCAAGGATAATCGAAAAGCATATTTGAATGGTCTCTACCTGACAGCTTTTGACGGCAATGCCGTCCACCCCTACCGTTATCCATTCCGCCAAATGCCCATGCGCTTGACCTCGTAGAACGCTACCGCGTTGACCAAGCATGACCTGAGGCAACGCATCTGTCACAAGGGGTTCCTTGTGAGATCAACATGAAATTGAAGTGGTATTCAACGGAAAGATGTTATAGATACGTTACCTTATTGATGGAAAGAGAATTTTTTTGTAACATTATTGTTGTTCGAATCTAGCCATAGGCATACAAAGGATCTGACGCTGGCTAGGCCAAGCAAGGACGTGATTGTAAAATGACGATTTCATCCTTGTCGCCTTCAGAACGTGGAATGGTCGCTTTGTCAGTGTTGGTTCTTCTGTCCGCGCTGAGCGGGTGTTGTGATGATATTTAGACGCGATTGCAGGGAGAAAAGACATGTATGCCCAGATGATTGAATCCGAAGCGACCAAAGATGATCCGAACATGCTGCTGGCGTTTCAGGCGCGCATAGATGCTGATGAAAAGATCGAGCCGAAGGATTGGATGCCAGCAGGGTATCGCAAGACTTTGATCCGACAGATTGGTCAACATGCCCATTCCGAGATCGTAGGGCAATTGCCAGAAGGAAATTGGATCACACGTGCACCATCTCTTGAACGCAAAGCGATATTGCTCGCCAAGGTTCAGGATGAGGCTGGTCATGGGTTGTATCTATATTGCGCCGCTGAAACTCTGGGTGTGACGCGTGATGAAATGACCGAAATGTTGTTAGACGGACGTATGAAGTATTCGTCGATCTTCAACTATCCAACATTGACCTGGGCCGATATGGGCGCTGTGGGATGGTTGGTCGATGGCGCGGCCATCATGAACCAAGTGCCTCTCCAAAGGACATCCTTTGGTCCCTACGCCCGGGCAATGATACGTGTTTGCAAAGAGGAAAGTTTTCATCAACGTCAGGGTTTCGACATCATGATGAAGATGTGCAATGGCGCGGCGGAGCAAAAGAAAATGGCCCAAGATGCGCTAGACCGTCTTTGGTATCCATCGCTGATGATGTTCGGCCCATCAGACAAGGACTCTGTTCATTCGGATCAATCCATGTCTTGGAAAATCAAGATGAACTCAAATGATGAGCTCCGTCAGAAATTCGTAGATCAGACTGTGCCGCAGGCCGAGTATCTTGGGTTGACCATTCCTGACCCATCTATCGCATGGAATGAGAAAAAGGGTGGCTATGATTTTGCGGAACCAGATTGGGATGAATTCTATCAGGTTCTAAAGGGCAACGGCCCCTGCAATGTAGAACGCATCGAAACCCGCAAGAAAGCGTGGGATGATGGTGCCTGGGTGCGGGAAGGCTTGATGGCCCATGCCGCAAAACGCAAAGCAAGAAAGAGGGCAGCACAATGAGCAATCCAAGCACCGAATGGCCTCTTTGGGAGGTTTTTATCCGCGGGCAACATGGCATGAGCCACCGCCACGTTGGATCTTTGCATGCCGCTGACGAAGAAATGGCCATCCTAAATGCGCGCGATGTTTACACGCGTCGCAATGAAGGCGTTTCAATTTGGGTTGTTGAAGCCAAACATATCACAGCTTCGGCCCCCTCAAACAAAGGTCCTTTGTATGAGCCGGCAAATTCAAAAGTGTACCGTCACCCCACGTTCTTCGACATCCCCAAAGAAATCGGCGCAATGTAATGTCAGCGGCGTTGTTTGAATTTCTGTTGCGACAAGGGGACAACACGCTGGTCTTGGGGCATCGCATATCTGAATGGTGCGGCAAGGCACCCGCCTTGGAAGAGGATATTGCTTTAGCAAACACAGCCCTTGATTTGGTCGGACAAACGCAAATGTGGCTTGGCTATGCTGGTGAAGTGGAAGGCAAGGGCCGCAGCGCGGATGATCTTGCTTTTCATCGCGATGTCTGGGATTTTCGCAGTCTTTTGATGTTGGAACAACCCAATGGGGATTTCGGCCAAACCTTGATGCGGCAGTTCCTTTTTGACGCCTTCAACGTCCTGAACCTTGATGCGTTGCAAGGTTCAGCGGATCAACGCATTGCTGACATTGCGGCCAAGTCAGTCAAAGAAGCGTTGTACCATCTGGAACGGTCGCAAGAGACGGTGATCGCTTTGGGGGATGGGTCAGAGGAAAGCAACGCACGAATGCAAGCAGCGTTGAATAAGTTGTGGCCTTTTGCTGGTGAAATGTTTGTCACTGATGAGGTTGAAACGACGTTGAGTGTCCAAAATATTATCCCCAATTCTGACAGCTTGCGTGCTGGTTGGGACCAAACGGTCCGATCCACATGCCGTGACGCTATGCTTGAGCTTCCTCAAGATCCCTTTGCACACACAGGTGGTAAGACCGGCGCGCGCCATTCGGAACACCTTGGTCATATGTTGGCAGTGATGCAGTCTTTGCCTCGATCATACCCCGATGCGGTCTGGTAACCATGACACCCCTTGCGACAATTGATCAGGTCTGGGCATGGCTTGATGATGTTCCTGATCCGGAAATCCCCGTGATTTCTGTGGTGGACCTTGGCATTGTAAGGGATGTGCGGTGGGTCAAATCAACGTTGGAGATTGCCGTAACACCCACCTACTCAGGCTGCCCCGCGACAGCTGTCATCTCTTTTGATATCGACAAAACGCTTCGCGATCACGGCGTTCAAGATATTCGTATCAAGACCCAGATTGCGCCAGCTTGGACAACTGAATGGCTTAGCGAAAAGGGGCGCTCAAAGCTGGAAGAATATGGCATTTCGCCCCCTGACCCTGCTGGTGGCCCGTCTCGATGCCCTTTGTGCAAATCCAATCACGTCGAAAAGATCAGTCAATTCGGGTCAACGCCCTGCAAGGCGCAATGGCGGTGTTGTGACTGCCTTGAGCCTTTTGACTATTTCAAATGCATCTAAGGAAACTCTCCATGGCGCGGTTTCATTCTCTTTCTGTCACAGACGTTCATCGGACCATTCGTGATGCGGTGGTTTTGACGCTAAAGCCTGAGGCCTCTGAGGCTTTTGATTTTATTCAGGGACAATATTTGACCTTTCGCAAAGACTTCGATGGGCAAGAACTGCGCAGGTCATATTCGATTTGTGCGGGGCTTGATGACGGTAGGTTGCAGGTCGGTATCAAAAAGGTGGATGGCGGCGCGTTCTCAAGTTGGGCCAACGAGGATGTAAAAGTTGGCGATACCTTGGAGGCGATGCCTCCTATGGGCATGTTCCATACGCCTTTGGACGCAACCGCGCACAAACATTATCTGGGTTTTGCAGGTGGTTCCGGCATCACGCCGGTTTTGTCGATCCTGCGTACCGTCATGACACGGGAGCCACTTGCAAAGTTTACATTGGTTTATGCCAATCGCGCGGTGAACTCGATCATGTTTCGCAATGAACTTGAGGACCTCAAGAACCAATATCTTGATCGCATCAATATCATCCATATTCTAGAACAGGATGCGCAGGATATCGATCTGTTTACTGGTCGCGTTGATGCGGATAAATGTGCGCTGCTTTTCAAACATTGGGTTCCTATCGCGACGGTGACAATGGCCTTTATCTGTGGTCCTGAACCGATGATGTTGGCGATTGCGGGTTCACTCAGGTCACATGGTCTGACTGATGAGCAAATCAAATTCGAGCTATTCGCATCCGGCCAGCCGGGCAAAGCCAAACAAAGAGCTGCACGGCGTTCAGAAAATGCAGTTCAAAGCCCGACCGAAGTGACCGTTACCTTAGATGGGGAAAGCCGAACCTTTCAGATGCCAAAGGACAGAACGCTTTTGGAGGCAACGATTGAAAACAATATCGATGCACCATTTGCCTGCAAGGCTGGGGTTTGTTCAACATGCCGTGCAAAGGTTTCAGAAGGTGAGGTTGAAATGGTTCAAAACCATGCGCTCGAAGACGGTGAGGTCGAACGCGGCTTTGTTTTGACCTGCCAATGCTATGCATTATCCGATCGTGTTGTATTCAGTTACGATGCCCATTGATGTGTATCGTCGCTGGCCAAAGTTTTGTTCAAGATGAGGTCGGCTTCTTGATGATCAAACAACCCTCACGGCATTTCAGATTTCATCGCAAAAGGACCCCGACATGAGCATTCTGGACGTCAAAAGCTTTGTTGCCGGAGAATGGATAAGCCCAGGAAGCGGGGCCCGCGACATCGAAAATGCGGTGACGGGGGCCGTAATGGCACGCGCCGGGAACGATGCGCTTGATACGCAATCCATGCTGGATTACGCGCGCAACATTGGCGGACCTGCGCTTCGGGCGTTGACCTTTCATGATCGCGCACGGATGCTCAAAGCACTGGCGGTTCATCTTGGGCAGAATAAACAGGCACTGTATGATATTTCGTTTTCGACAGGTGCGACCCAAAGCGATCATTTGATCGATATCGATGGGGGTATCGGCACCATGTTTGTCTTTGCGTCCAAAGGACGTCGAGAAATGCCAGATGCGCAAATCTATGTAGACGGCGACATTGAACAGCTAAGCCGCAATGGCACGTTTGTGGGGCAGCATGTCTGTACACCTTTGCAGGGCGTTGCTGTTCACATCAATGCTTATAATTTCCCGGTTTGGGGGATGTTGGAAAAACTGGCCCCTGCCCTTTTGGCCGGTGTCCCGGTTATTGTGAAACCAGCGACCGCAACGTCCTATGTGACGGAACTTGCCGTGCAATTCATGCTCGACAGTGGCATCTTGCCAAACGGCGCATTGCAACTCGTTTCCGGTGGTCTTGGCGATATGCTTGATAGATTGGGAATTCAGGATGCTGTTGGCTTCACCGGTTCCGCCCAAACCGCGCTCAAGCTGAAATCAGCACCAAACATCCTGAAAAAATCGATCCGGTTCGTCGCAGAACAAGATAGCTTGAACGCATCAATTCTGGGGCCGGATGCGGTTCCTGGTACCCCCGAATTTGATCTGTTTCTCAAAGAAGTGCAGCGCGAGATGACAGCAAAGGCTGGTCAAAAATGCACGGCTATTCGGCGTATTCTTGTCCCTCAGGCGCAAGTAGACGCGGTCATCACTGGGCTGAGCGACAGGTTGCAAAACATAGCTGTTGGCGACCCGCAATTGGCAACCACCAACATGGGGCCGCTGGTGTCTAATGCGCAAAAACGCGACATTCTGAAATCTATCGAAACCATTGGCCAAGACGCAGAACGGGTTTATGGCGATCCCGATAATTTCAAAGTTCAGGGTGCCGATGCCAGCAAGGGAGCGTTTTTGCCTCCTATATTGTACCATTGTGTAGACCCGGATAGCGCAACAGCCGTTCATGGGACCGAAGCGTTTGGGCCTGTCTCAACGATCATGGGGTATGACAGCCTTGATCACGCTTTGTCGATTGTGAACCGTGGTGAGGGTAGTTTGGTTGCCTCCGTCGTCACCAACGACCCGAAAATTGCACGTCAGGTCGTGATGGAAAGCGCAGCATATCATGGTCGCCTTTACTTCAATAACCGAAGTTCAATGCAGGAGAGCACCGGGCACGGATCTCCCCTGCCCCACATGATCCACGGCGGACCCGGCCGCGCTGGCGGAGGTGAAGAGCTTGGCGGTGTGCGGGGCGTACTGCATTACATGCAAAAAACAGCGATCCAAGGTAGCCCTGATATCTTAAGCGAAATCAGTTCAACATGGGTTACAGGATCACATGAGAGTATTCAGGATAGTCACCCCTTTACCCGCAATTTCCATCAATTGAAAATTGGTGAAACGATCCACACTGAACCGCGGCAAATCAGCCTCGAAGACATCGCACATTTTGCAAATTTCACTGGTGACACATTTTATGCCCATATGGATCAAGCCGCCGCGGAACGAAATCCATTTTTCCCGGGGCGCGTGGCGCATGGATATCTGCTATTGTCCTTTGCCGCCGGAATGTTTGTTGAACCCAATGAAGGCCCTGTTTTAGCAAACACCGGTCTGGACAACCTGAGATTTTTGAAACCCGTCGAAGCAGGTGACAGCATCAAGGTCCGGCTGACAGTCAAGAAGAAGACACCACGCAACGAAGAATATGGTGAAATCCGCTGGCATGTGACGCTCACCAATCAGAACGATGAAGGTGTGGCCGAATATGAGCTGCTGACGATGAATGCATACCAAAGCTAACCGTGGTTTTCGTTCAGGAATTCGATAGGATGATCCTATGATCAAGACCGATTTTGCTTCTCTTGTTAACACATTATGCAAAGATCAAAATCCACGTGTTTGGTCGTTGCTGGTTTCCGTTTTTGGTGAGTTGGGCCAAGATCAGTCCGTAAGGATAAGTGGGTCTCTTCTCACCCATCTAACGAACCTCATGGGCATCAAACCCGAAGCCACACGTGTTGCGATCCATCGGTTAAGGAAGGAGGGATGGATTGAAAGTCAAAAGGTCGGACGAAAAAGCAACTATTTTCTGTCCTCAAAGGGGTTGGAGCAAAGTGCGACTGCGTCTCCTCTCATCTATTGCGAACAGGCCCCAATTGATCAGGCGTGGGTAGTGATATTTGAACCGAATTCCCAGAATGATAACCGTCCACATGAGGGTATCTGGATCACGTCGTCGATATTGCTAACAACGAAAGCACCAAAAGTGCGCAATGCGCTTGTCACGGAGCTTGACGGAAAGTCAGAAATTCCCAGTTGGATAACAGCGAAAATTTGTGACCCGGCAGTTTTAAAATATTCTCAGCAGCTTGCGACAACTTTTGCCGATCTGGAAGGGAAACTCAGGTCGCCAACAGATCTTTCACCAATTGAAATAGCGGCGCTGCGCATTCTGATTGTCCATGCCTGGCGTCTTGCTGTTTTGAAGGCCCCAAACCTCTCTCATCCGTTTTTCCCGACGTCATGGAAAGGCCCGGACTGTCGAACATCAGTGCTTAGTCTGCTGACCCGACTTCCGGGCCAAAAAGTCGCAGACTTGGAAGCAGAGACAATACATCTGAGTAGTCGTTCACCAACGGTTTGCCCGGAGACAACCGTCTAGGCCCGGCGTTTCAATAGATGATGATTGAGGGGAACACGACGATCAGCATCACGACGAAAAGCATGATAAACCCAAATGGCATCGCACCAAGAAAGATGTCTTTGAGGGATATTTGGCCATCAGGAAGACAACCTTTGACAACAAAAACAGCGATACCCAAAGGCGGCGTGAGCAGGCCAACTTCGACAATGATGATCGACAAGATGCCAAGCCAAACCAGATCAACATCGAACTGGTTAAACAGCGGAATAAATATCGGCAGTACGATCAGGATTATGGAAATTGAATCCAGCAACATACCCAGAATGATCACGATGATTACATAAGCAATGATCAGGGCAAAGACGTCAAAGTTGGACGTGCTGACCCAGCTTTGCAGTTCTGATGGCACCCCCGAAAGACCAAGCATAGCCGAATACATGCTGGCCGCGATGATCATAAAACAGATGGAGGCAGTGACATGACCGGTTTGTACCGTCACATCCCAAAAGGTCGCCCAAGTGAGCCGCCGCTTGGCAATGGTTAAGATGAGTGCGCCAGCGGCGCCCACAGCTCCGGACTCAGTTGGGGTGAAAATGCCGCCGTAAATGCCGCCAATGACAAGAGCAACCAAAAGCACGATAGGGGCCAGCAATTGGATGGCTTTGGACATTGTCATGTCGTCAACTTCAGCAAGGGCGGCGCGTTCCGAACGCCCGACCCATTCGGGACGAAATTTACCAATAGCAAGGATTGCGACGGCATATAGAACGGCCAGAATGATACCGGGTATGATCGCGGCAATGAACAGCGACCCCACCGATACCTCGGCGATAAAGGCATAGACGATTAACAAAATGCTGGGCGGGATCAACATCCCCAAAACTGAGCTGCCCGCAACGATGCCAACCGCAAGGCGGGGATGATAGCCAAAGCGCAGCATTTCAGGCACGGCGACCTGAGTAAACACCGCAGCGGAGGCGATGCTGACACCGGTAATGGAGGCAAATACTGCATTGGCAGCAACAGTTGCGACCCCAAGACCTCCGCTGATTTTGCGGAAAACAAAATTGGCGACTCCAAAGGTTTCACGGGCGATATCCGAAATGGAAACAAGCAACCCCATCAACACAAAAAGCGGGATCACCGCAAATTCTTGACTGGAGATTGTTTCAATCGATTTTTGTGAAAGCAGGAAGATCGCAATATCGAAATTATCGGTGATGAACCAGATCCCCAGCAGAGAGATCAGCGCCAAAACAACAGGAATGTACATGCCCATCAGGACAAAGAACAAAATCCCCGCAACAGAGATCACACCAATTTCAAGGCCTGTCATGGGACTGTCCTATTGGTGATGTAGTATCGTCGTTTTTGCTGCCAAAAAGCTGAATGAGATGGCGCAACATGCTTGCCAGAAACAGGGCAGACATCAAGGCAGATCCCAGGGTCACGATCAATTCCATCGGCCATGTCGGCGCGGTAAACGACCCTTGATTACCAAGGTAAAACCCACCTTCCCAAGCTTCGAGAACCCGTTTTTGTGCGCCTTTTGCGATATAGAAGAACAAGACAACACCAGTGGCATCAAACAGCGCATTGATGGCCATGCCAAAGCGTGGGAATTTCGCTTCGATCACTTTGATAATTCCGTCGGAGCGCATCAATTTGCCGGACTTGAAGGTGTCAGCGATTTGCAGGTAGACGATTGAGACAATGCCCAGTTCGGCCAGCTCGATGACGCCGGGCAGCGATTTTCCAAGCAGATTACGGCTGAACACATCCGCGCAGATCATCGCCATCATCGCCATGATAAGGAGTGTCCCCAATGAGTTAAGCGAGGTCACTGCGGTATTGAGACACCACATCCCTCTGGCCGAAATACGGGCCAGAGGAGAGGGGTTTGGGTTTTGATGTTGCACAGGTCAGGCTTTGTGTTGCTGGTTTATTCCTGATCCCATTGGCGCGCGATCGGCTGACCGGCTTCGCGCATTTTGGCCATGTAGGTTTCCAGAACTTGCGTTCCCGGCAACCCTTTTGCATCTGCGGCCTGAGCCCATTCTTGTGCAACATTGGGCAGCTTGTCAGCCCATGCCTGTCGTTGTTCAGCAGCCAGTTCAGTGACGGAACCGCCCTGTACACTACAAGCCTCGCGACCGTTAATATCCCCTTGGGTTGTGACGTCCGCCATCAGGTCGCGGTATTCTTTGGTAACTTCCCTCAAGACCGTTTGTACTTCTTCGGGTTGCTTGTCGAACCACCGTTTATTCGCAACAACGGTGAAATTAGATACGGCACCCATTTCAGCCGAGAGGAAATGAGGCGCAACTTCGCAAAGTTTGAAGGCGCCAACAACATCGCCCCAACCAATCAGCGCTTCGGAAACGCCGCTATTGACCTCCTGATAGAATTTAGGGAGCACACTTGGCACGCCTACCGCGCCTAGACCTTCGATCCAACGCAAGTTCAGCCCCGCACCGGACACTTTGATGCCGGCAAAGTCATCTAGTTTGCCAATCGGCTCTTTTGATAAGATCGCATAGCTTTTGATGGTGCCCATATGGCCCAAAAACTCGAGACCGAACTTCTCCCAACCGGCTTTGACTTCAGGGATGGAATGGGTGATCGCATCATTTACTTCGGAGGTCAGGCCAAGGTCAGTGCTGACAAAGGGGGTTACATAAGACACGCTGGACAGAGGAACCTTGTCCGTGTGGAAGGCAGTCACGATCAATCCAAGTGTGCCGATCCCGTTTTGCAAGGCATCAAATTCGCCGCGCGGCTTTACGACGGTGCCAAAAGCTTCGGTGTATTTTAACGTGTAGTTGCCCGTTTTCGCCAACCGTTTGTTGACCTCGGGCATGAAGAATTCTTTTAGGTTGTGCACCCATGACGTTCGATCCGTATAGCCCGATAGCACGGTCACGTTGATCTGTTCCTGAGCGGACACGTTGGGCGCTGCGAATGCCATCGTAAGGGTTGTGACAATGGCGGTGAAACTTGGTTTTTGCATGGGCACTATCCTGTCTTCATCAAATCATCTGTTGGGTCGGGAAAACGGCGCGTGTCTGACCGCGCGCCGTTTGTGTTTTACCGGTGATTATTCGACCAAAGCGGTGGCAAATCCTACGCCGCCAAAGACCAATAAGTTTGGAATGATTGCGCAGTCGGCGCAAAGTTCCGGCAACGAAAACCGCATTGAGGCCATACGCACATTGGTACCAAGCACGAAATGGATGTCGGTTGCGTCCTGAGCGAACTCAAGCACTTTCGATCCGGGTGTGCGGTCCTTGTGGGTGAATGTCTCGCCATATTCCTTGGTGAAATTGGACAGGATTGAATCTTCGCCCGTGTCAGGTAGTCCAGCCAGAGTAATGTTGACCTCGGGGTCTGCCATGGCGGCACGGATGTCTTCAGCTGTCTCCAGCGGGCCCACACCGTCAGGCAACGGTACGTTTGTGCGTACAACAGACATGTTTAGCGGATAATATGCCGGTGAGATATCCGAGATGCCCTTGCGGCGTTTGTTGATCGCATAGGCGCCGCCAATAATATCATAGCAGCCATTGGACACGCGGCCATTGAGGGTACAATCAAGATCTTCGGCTGTTGCGAGCCATTTGTACATATCGTTGTTGCCAGCAGAATCTGTGTATTCGACCCAATCCAGTGAAATGTCGCTCTTGTAATGTGCGTTCAGTTTTTCCTGCATCATGTTCCAGAAATCCACTGACAGGCCAACCGGCACTGATTTATCTTCTTTGCTGGGAATGGCCCAAGGTGCGCCAACGCCAATCCAACCCAATCGTACGGATTTGGTTTCAAGCACATGCGCCAGCAATGACCCTTCTTTGACGGCAGGATATGGGTTGCCCTCGGATCTCACCAATGTGGGGTCCGAAAGATCAGGTGCAGGCAGGCCGTATTTCGCCAAAATTCCGGGGTAGCGTTCATCTTCGATGGCTTCGCCCATGGCGGCAACCATGGCCGCTTTGAGGTTCTCTTGTGCGACAGCAGGCACAGCAAACGCGACGAGCGCAGCGGCAGCAGCGAGTGATTTCTTTAACATTTCTTTCCTCCTTTGTCCGGCAAAACATCCTCATTAGAGATCTGCCGGGTCTCCTCCCATCCGATGCGCCTTTGTTGTTGGTCGTTGGGGACCAAAGAATTTGTCGGTGCTTCGGGTCGTTAGAATACTATGCACGTTGCTCCTGACTTCACGTCATCACAAGAAGTTGGAGCAAGCATCAGGATTCGTGAGACTCAGTTATTCACGACTTTTAATGGTGGAACCGCCGTGCGTAACGCGGCGTCAACTTCCCGAATGCGTTCGGCGTTATCTTTGGCTATGCTACCATCCACATGCCATAATGAATTTTCAAAACCGGCGCGGGCTTTGCCCCCCATCAGCGCCGCATCGACTAGGCGTTTTGTTTCATTTGCACCAAAGGCGCAAAGCATCCAATCAAAGCTGTGGCTATCTGCCCGATCAAAGGCGGCCAGATAACGTTTGAGATCAACAGCAGCGGTATCGCCATCCGCATAGGTGCCTTGAACGAGTTGAATCAGGTGATGGTTCTGCGGTATTTTGCCAGTCAGTAAGGCATCGACAAAGGCTGAGACCTCTTGTGGAGAGTACAGAATGTGCTGAATCTCTACCGCATTCTCCGCTGCCCAATGATAGAATTTCTGAGCTTCTGGCCAGTCATCGGGGCTGCGCACCATTTCGCGCAATGCAACCGAAACATGTGCGGGCAGAAGGGTGCGCATCATATTGCGTTGTTGATTGGCGCTGTAGCGACCCGCGGATTCTGAGGTGACCTGCAAATACATGCCGGGAACCTTTTCGGCCAACTGGTCAAGCAGTGCAGCATAGTGAGCAGCACTTAACAAGTGTTCGCCATGGTCGTCGCGTAAATGAAGATGGATACCATCCGCACCAGACTTTTGGCAGGCAAGTGCGGTTGCAATCACTTCGTCATTCGAGACGGGTAAAGCCAGGTGGTCAGATTTGCCGCGCCGCGCGCCATTGGGCGCAACCATCAATCTAGGGAGCGGTGTCATTGGCTGATCCCCGTTGGCTGGCCTTGCCCCAAAGAAAGGCGCGCCAAGTTTCGGAAGGTTGACGGGCAACACGTGTCGACGACGGCTGCGCAAAAGATGTGAAAAACCGGCAAAGCGAGCTCCTTTTTCCTCACGGATTTCTGAAGCTATTAAAAATTGACCCGTCAGAACAATTAATAGTATCGTATACCCTCTGCAAGAAAAACGGATGGCACCAATGAAGCTACAGCAATTGCGATACTTCGCAGCGGTCTATGAACAAGGATCGTTTTCGGCGGCTGCTGAAAAAGTGAATGCAACGCAATCTGGTTTGTCCATGCATGTTAGCCAGATTGAAAAACGGTATGATGTCGCGCTATTTCTACGAAGCTCTTCTGGGGTGACGCCAACCGCAGCAGGGGAGGCGTTTTATTTGGAAGCGGTCAAGGTTCTTGCGGCGGCCAACCATGCCGAAGACCGTATTCGGACGCTTTCGAAATCAGTGGTGGGCAACGTAAATGTAGGGTTGATGCCAACATTCACCCGAGCGCTTTTGACGTCAGTCTTGTTGCGCTTTTCCGATGAATATCCCGAAGTGCAAGTTTCAATATCCGAAGCCTACTCTGGTGCGTTGGAAGGTGAAGTAGCTGAGGGGCGGCTTGATTTCGCGGTTGTCCCAGCATCATTTGAGCTAAAGGATATATTGGTTTCTACGTCTATGGGCGCTGATCGAGAGTGTTTGGTCTGTGCGCTTGATCAGGATTTTCCTACCCGAAACGGACAGGTTGTCTTGAAGGATTTGCCGCCGTTGCAACTTGTGTTGCCGGGTACCGGAAATGCGCGACGCCATAGTATTGAAACCTATTTGGCCGTGAACGGGATCAAGGTCAAAGAGGTTCTGGAGCTGGATACAATGCACGGAACCCTTGATCTTGTATCAAGATCAAGTTGGGTTTCGATTCTGCCGCGGGTTTTGTGCCTGCCGGATTTTGACGGCGCGCGCCGCAAGGTTTTGCCGTTGGCTGATCCTCCTTTGACGGTTGATTATATGCGTATTGAGACAGGTTCACGCCCGCTAAACCGTGCGGCGCGCGCCTTTGCCGATATCTTGCAACAAGAACTAACGACTGCACTGGATTCACCTTTAACCGGCGTTGGCAAGACCAACAACGGATAGGAAAACGGATGTTGCGACAGCCTTTGATCTCTAAACGCCATCAGCTTTCTTGATGGCGGCCTAGAATTTTTATAGTTTCTATTGTTGCCCTGTTTCCTCTTAGCTTGACGGATCATCCGGACACCGTCGTCTGGTTGACATGGGGATGCTTTATGAAACTTGGCTATATGATGATCCCGGGCCCGGCCGTTGGCCAAGACTGGAACTGCAATCGCGGGCGTGCTGAACTTGCCCGTGATCTGGGGTTTTCGGAGTTTTATTCAGCGGATCAGGATGGTCATCCCTTTGGCGTTGATGGCGCGCCAGAACATGCAGATCATTTGAACGTTCTGACGGATTTGCCAGTAAGACCTATGCCAAAAGTAATCGCCATTGAGGGCAAGAGACAAAGGATTTCCGATAGCGCAGCGGCGGGTCATATTGTGCGGCCTTCTGTGACAGCACAGCAGGTTGTTTCGCATGCACGTGAGCAAAAAGCGTCGTTATCGGTCAGTTGGTTGAACAAAACCGAACTTGCCAAACATTGGGCGGCGCATGTAACCGGCAGCACCCATGCGGGGCTGATCGCACGGCCGGAAGATTGGCGTGTTGCACGGACCATTCTGGTTTGTGAGGACGCAGCACGTGCCGAAGCAGCAGTGAAATCTGACGATAGCCCTTGTCGTGACTACTACCGGCGGATGGCCAAACCCGGAGCGACATCTGCCGATATTGATGGCCTAATCGAAAGTTCCGTTCTTTATGGTCCGTTGCAGTCGGTGTTGGATCAGCTAATGGATATTTCATCAGCCTCTGGCCCTTTTGGAACATTGGCCCTGGTTGATCACGCTTGGCAGGATGATGTCCTGGCGCAGCAGTCGTTGGCGTCACTTGTCTCTGCAATTGCACCCGTTCTGAGACAGGACCGGGCGATAAATTAGAGCACTTCCTTGGGACGTAAACTATCGTAAGATGTCATGATTGTTTTGCGGAATGCAGCTCGTTTGCAAAGCCTTTCATAATATTGAGTGAGTGCGGGCAAATCGGCGCGGTCAAATTCTATGGTGAAATACCTATAGAGCGATGATCCAACAATGAAATCACCCATAGATATCTGGTCCCCTGCGACAAATCTGTTGTTTTCCAGATGGTCGTTCAGGATTGAAAAACTATTGGTCAATTCTGTGGCTGCGCGGTCGCGCTCTTGCGGGTCGCGTTCAGAAAGAGGCAATCGGACGGTTTGGTAAAACAACGCGATAAAATGCGCATAGCAATTGTTCTGGAACCACTCCATCCACATGTCAGCGCGTGCCACATCCTTTGACGTGGCACCGGCAAAGCGACCCTGACCATAGGTTGCGGCAAGGTATCGAACTATGACATTAGATTCCCACAATGTCAGTTCGCCATCAACCAATGTGGGGATGCGTTGATTTGGGTTTATTGCGACGTAGTCAGCCGAACCTAAACCGCCAAATGCGCCACCTAAATCGGTACGGTCATAGGGGTGCTGAAGTTCCTCAAGGGTCCAAAGGACCTTTTGGACATTGACGGAAGTTGTTCTTCCAAAGAGGTGCATGTCGCTTCTCCCAATGCTGCATACTATTTATCATATGATAATTTACTGGACTGCAAGCAGGAATTGCTATTTCCTAAGGGCCAATATGGATATCAAGAGCGAACCGGAAGTGGTCAACAAGCCGCAGTCACTCAGTAATGATAAACCTCCGACGCCCCGTCGGAGATTGTCACGTGATGCGCGCATGCAAGAGATTGTGCAGGCCGCGGTTGAGTTGTTTTCAGAAACCGGCTTTGACGGGAGCACCCGCGACATCGCCCAGCGTGCTGGCATCACGCAACCCCTGCTTTATCGGTATTTTCCCAGTAAAGAGAGCCTAATCGAAGCGGTTTATGAAAAGGTCTATCTGGACAGATGGAACCCGGAATGGGACATCGCATTGGTCAATCGTGATCTGTCGGTAAAGGAGCGTTTCCAGCGGTTTTACGAGGAATACACACTGACCATATTTGACCCGGTGTGGCTTCGGATATCCAGTTTTGCGTCGCTGCGAAATGCACAGATTCACGATTGGTATAACCACGTTGTGCAAGAGATGATTCTTAAGCCCTTGGTGCGTGAACGACGGATCGAATTGGGCGGGTCTACCGAATTCCTTGTTTCCAAAGAAGAACTTGAAGCGACATGGCTCATGCATGGCGGACTTTTGGAATACGGGATGCGGCGGTTTATTCTTGAAATTGATGTGACGAATGATACGGGGGCAGTCATATCACAGGCTCTGGATATGTACCTGTTGTTGACGCAGGCGCAGTTGGATCAAAGGCAATCACAAGGTTGATCTCCACCCAACATACCCGATTGCGAAATCAGTACGTTGTGGCGTACGAAACACAAAATACGATGAAATGGACGCTAAATGATTGATCTCTATACATGGACTACCCCTAACGGCCGCAAGGTTTCTATTTTGCTTGAGGAATTGGGTGTTCCCTATACCGTCAAATCGATCAACATCACCAAAGACGAACAATTCGCTCCCGATTTCCTTAAGATTTCGCCTAACAATCGGATACCCGCCATCGTTGATCACGAAACTGGGATTGAGATGATGGAAACAGGGGCAATCATGCTGTATCTCGCGCAGAAATATGACCGGTTTCAGGCCAAAGGTGATGCTTATTGGCAGATGATGGAATGGTTGATGTGGCAGATGGGCGGGCTTGGTCCAATGTTGGGGCAGGTCCATCACTTTGTGAAGTACAACCAAGGCAAATCGGCCTATGCTGAGGAACGTTATTCAAAAGAAGCGCGGCGTCTTTACAAGGTCTTGAACACACAGCTTGAGGGGCGCGATTTTGTTGTGGGTGAGGGCAAGGGTGAATACACCATTGCGGATATGGCGATGTGGCCATGGATTTCACGGCATGATTTTCAACAGATTGATCTGGCTGATTTTCCCAATGTCCAAGACTGGTATCGTCGTCTTTTGGAGCGGCCCGCAGTTCAACGCGGATATCACATCCCTAAAAAGGTGAACGAAATTCCGGGCCTTGAGTAACCCGGAATGCGATTATTGGGGCCTGGTTTCAGGATCAGGACCCAATAATTTTGCGCAACACCTCTTTGAACGTATTTATCTGTTCTTGGTCAAAACATTCGAAAGTGTCTTCTTCGTGGGTTTCAGCCAACTTCCAGACCTCATCGGTCTTAGCCATCCCATCTTTGGTCAGGGTGAATTTGTGGTCTTCGTTTGCGATCATTCCGCGATCGACAAGATTGGATAAGGCTTCGCGCACCTCAGGCAAGGGGGCGTTTATGTGGCCTGCTAGGGTTTCGGCGTCACTGTCCGGTAAGTCATTTGCAACCAGCAAACTACGCGATTCAATCAGGCTGAGTTCGAGTGTCTGCAATTTCGGGCTATAGGACCCCTGATAGGCGCGCACAGCCTGCAACATCATGAAGAACAGGTGATCATCCATCCGCCCTTCAGAGGTGATTTTTGTGGAAAGCTCGTCCACCCTCGGCGCGCTGCCCGGATGGCCAAATACCATAGAGTAAGATCCCTGATGGAAGCACAGAGGCGGGCGGCCAAAGTCATCAAACCCAAGGACCTTGCCCACGAATATCCAATGATCACCACCGTCTAGTTTGTCGTAGGTCTCACATTGAAATCGCCCAGCACAATTGGGGAAAATAGGAGCGCCGCCAATGCCGGCTTCCCATTCAACACTGGCAAATTTGTCTTCTTGTTGGCGTGCGAAATGGTTTGACATGTCCATTTGATCAGATGCCAGAATATTCACCGCAAAATGCGTTGCGGTTTCGAATATTGCACAGCTTGGTTTGTCCTTGATGCTGCTCCACAAGATCAGCGGCGGGTCCATGGACAGGGAATTGAAACTGCTGGCTGTCACACCTACTTTTTCACCCTCTGGGCTGACGGCCGTAATGATTGTGACACCGGTCGCGAAATTGCCAAGCGCGCGGCGGAACTCATGAGGGCTGAATGCAGGGTCAGCGGAGTTTTGTGTCATTTTAGGGCTCCAAGTTGAGGCTCAAAACAATGCAGCGGCAACGCGGCGCGCGCCACAGATCAGCGCGAAACGGTCCGTCCTAAAATACCATGCTGTAGATGGTTTTTTCCGAGGACTGTTCAGCTGACCTGTGGAATAGCATGCCGCAATAATGCTTAGGCAGCAACGGCAGGTGGTTCTGACTTGGTGGCTTCGTCCAAAATTGGCATCACCTTTTCCGCCATCAGGATCATGCCCTTGCGACCAAGATCATAGTCGGTCCAATCATGGCCGGCATAGACCAGATGCTGGAACGGGCCGGTTTCTTCGCGAAGCGCAAGGATCTGATCAGCAACTGAACTTGGATCACCATGAATGACCAGACGATCAAGCACGTAATCCAACGTCACGTCTTCGTCAGGCATGTTCTGGTCTTCTTTGAAGAGGTTTAACCGTCCTCCTGCCCGCATCTTGGTTAGCAGTTGAGAATAGTAATACACATATGGGCTGCCGGGATCGCGGGCGTAACGGCGTGCGGTGTCGGCATCGTCAGCAACACAGATATTTTTGGCCACGCGCCAGTCTTCGTAATGCGGGGTGATACCTGCGCTTTCACAACCTTCTACGTAGTTGGGCCAATGAGTTGCGGCCCATTTAGGCAGCAGGAAGTTCCCGGAGATCGGTTGCCACCCCCGGGCAGCCATTGCGGTTACGCCTTTGGAAAACGGCGCAACGGCGGTCCCAACAATTGGGGGGTGTGGGTCTTGGTAGGGTTTGATGATCTCGCCCTGACCGATGTCGATATTTGATGTCCGTCCAGTAGATATGTCCCAAAATTCGCCTTTGAGATTGTAGGGCGATTCACCCGCCCAGATGTCCAAAACCATATTAATGGATTCAAGGAACATTGCATTGCGATCTTTGTCTATAGATCCGAAAATTTCAGCATCAGACATCAAGCCGCCCGGCGAAATCCCAAAGTTCAAACGCCCTGCAAGCATATGATCCAGCATTGCTATTTCTGCCGCGATCCGAGCCGGATGAGAGTTTGGCATGTTGATTGTTCCCGTCCCGAGACGGATGTTTTTTGTCTCATAGGCAAGGCTGGCCAGAAACGCGACACAAGACGTTATGATTTCCGCCCGGTCGGTCGTGTGTTCGCCGCAATATGCCTCAGCAAAACCCAGCTTGTCGGCCAGAATGAATGCCTCACGGTCCTCTTTCAGGCTCTGGGCATAAGGCTTATCCAGAGGGTGGATAGGCATTGTAAAGAACGACAGCTTCATAAGATTCTCCTCAACGGTTAGATCTAAATTGGCGCATTGGGGCCATTAGAAAAAATGGTAATTTCTGATGCTCGCTAACAGGTTTTTAAATATACAGGATGCGAGGGTTGTATGAGTCATCAGATCAGACTTTGCGGCAGGAAGGTTGCAAGAGCCGGGAACACAACAACCAGCACAGCCACGATCAAGATCATGATCCAATAGGGCACAGCTCCTTTGAAAATATCGCCCATCGTGACGGATTTGTCCGGCACCGACGCCTTGACCGTGAACACCAGTAGCCCAAAGGGCGGCGTTAACAGCCCGGCCTCGATCACGAGAATGCCAAAGATGGCAAAGGCCAATTGATCAACGCCAATGAACTGCGCCATCGGTGCAAAGATCGGAACGGTCAGCAAGATGATCGATGTAGAGTCGATGAACATGCCCAACAGCAGCCAGACCAGAAAAATCATAAACATGATAATCACAGGGCTGTCGCTGACTGAGAACAAAGTACCCTGAATAACGCCAACGGCACCACCCATGGCCAAGAACCGGGAATACATGGACGCGGTAATAAGCAAGATCATCAGCGGCGCGGTGATCTTGCCCGCCTTGAAAATTGAATCCGTGATTTCGGCGCGGCGCATGCCCTTGACCAGACCAACAATCAGAGCGCCGATTGCCCCAAAACCTGCTGCTTCGGTTGGGGTAAGGAAACCACCCCAGATGCCGCCGATCACAACAATGATCAGCGCAATCACCGAAAGCCCGCTGGTCAACTCACGCCGGTTTTTCTCCAGATCGATATTTTCGGTGGTCGGTGCTGGACTGCGTGGCGCAGTCTCTGGGGATAGAATTGCAGTGATGATGCAATAAGCGCAAAAGAGCGATGCCAGGATAAGACCGGGCAACAGGCCTGCAATGAACAGGGCCCCAATGGAGATTTCCGTCAGGACGGCCCAAACAATCATCAAAATGCTAGGCGGGATCAGCATCCCTAAACACGCACTGCCTGCGACAACACCCAGTGCATAGCTTTTCTTGTACCCCAAAGCGACCATTTCAGGGTATGCGATCCGCGAGAAGGTGGCAGCGGATGCGATTGAAACACCTGTAATCGCGGCAAAAACTGAGTTGCCCGACACAGTTGCAACCGCAAGGCACCCAGGAATCTTACGAAGACCTCTGTTAGCGATTGTGTAGATATCCTGCGCTGCGCCAGACCGGCTAATCAGTTCGCCCATCAGAACGAACAATGGGATCACGATAAAGATGTCTTTGCGCAATGCCTCATAGGCTGTGCTGCTGAGAATGGAAAACGCGATGTCCACATTCCCCAACAACAAATAGACGCCGATGAAACTCGCCGCGCCTAAAGCTATCGCAATTTGAACGCCCAAAAAGACCAAGACTAAAAGTAGCGCGAGTACGCTAAAGATTACGGTTGCCATGAAGTGGTCTCCTGAAGGACTAGTGCGATGTCAGCGCGTTACTTGGGTCAAGATCATCGCGCCAATCGGCGATGGTCATTGCCACATAAGCAATGGCAGAAAAGATAGCGGTTGCCACAATGAGGAACCGAATGGGCCACGTGTAAATGCGCAGCGCGCCCTCCCCTTCATATTCCCCTAACCGCAGGGCATCAAAGGCTTCGGGCAGGGCTGCATAGGCAATGGCACCAAAAAGCAGCAGCCCCAGAGTGTTCCCAAAGATCCGAAGTATCTTTTGAACCGGTGGCGGCAACGCGTCACTGATCAACGTCGTGCGCAGCATGGAAGAAGAGAAAATCGCGAGCGGGATTTGCAGGAAAGCCACCGCGATCACAGAATTTTGAAGGACTTCTTTGGTGCCCGGAAGGGGGCTCAAAAACACGATACGACCGACAACATCTACCAAAATTGTAACAGCAAGGATCAATACCCAAACCGAAGACAACATGTGAATCAGCCTAGAAATGCTGACCAAACCTTTGAATTTCATCAATTTACTCCGAAACCTGAGCGTTAACCTGTTGATAGATCGTACGCATAAGTTTGTCAGAAAACAAAGTTATTTATCAAACGATAATTTTTTGCTCTAGTGTGGACATGGGAAACGAATCCCGGCGAGGGTTAATGGTGTCGGGAAAAATGGGACGAAATGTCCAAAGGGAGGATCTATGAAATTTTCAATCTGCGCAGCAGCAGGGGCCGTGATGGCAACCATGTTGACGACGGCGCCAGTTCTTGCAGACAGCTTTACCTTTCGTATTGGTTCGGGCCATCCAAAAGGCCCAGCACCTTATGTCACCCAGATGTCAGACTTCTTTGCCGTTGAAGTAAAAAAACGTGTCGAAGAAAGAACAGATCATTCAGTGACATTTGTCGAAGCTTACGGCGGGTCATTGGCGGGTGTTGCTGAAACACTGGAATCCGTACAGCAGGGTATATTGGATTTCGGTGGGTATTGTATTTGCTTTGAACCGTCCAAGCTGTTTTTGCACAACTTCCCCTACTACTTGGCCTTCGGTCCACAGAAGTCATCTGATGCAATTGCGGCAGCACGGGTCGTCTATGATGAAAACCCGTGGCTCAAGCAGGTATTTGAAGACGAATATGATCAGGTTTTCCTAGGTCTTGGTGTCTGGGATAATTATCATCTGGGGACCACGTTTGAGTGGGAAAACATTTCAGACCTGAAAGGTGTTAAAGTTGGCGGCGCGGGGCCGAACCTTGCTTGGCTCGAATACATTGAATCAATCCCTGTGCAATCGACGTTGCCCGAAGGGTATTTGGCGTTGAAAACCGGCGTTTATGATGGCTGGCTGATGGTCCCATCGGCTTACAATGGTTTCAAATTCTATGAACCGGCCCCCTATTATACGCTGATCGGTTTTGGCGCGATGCCAGTGATTGCGCTGACAGCGAACAAGGCCAAGATGGAATCCCTGCCAGAGGACGTGCGTAGCATTATCCTAGAAGTGGGCGCCGAATGGGAGCTGGCGAATGGTGCAGGCATGGACAAGGTGCAAGCATTTGGATTGGGCAAGTTGGAAGAAAACAACGCGACAATCAAAACCCTGCCTGAGTCGGTAAGGGTTGAATGGGCGCAAAGCCTTGCCGGTTTCCCGAAAGCGCAGGTTGCAGATGCTGAGGGCCGCGGCTTCCCGGGCAAAGCTGTGATGCAAAGCTACATTGATGCGGCAAAAACCGCAGGCCACAAATGGCCCGTGGAATACGCTCTTGATTGATCGCTGAATGCACTTGATGACAGTCAAGGGCGGAGCGCATTCGTTCCGCCCTTTTCAACTTTAGCGATGCAAAATCCAGTTGATTGATGGCGCATCGATCTACCTCTCAAAATATCTAAGACAAGGATACGATTTCGATGAATGATGTTGTTCTGAATTCCGTTGCAAGCGGGTTAGAAGACGGCCCCGGCCTTTTGCTCAGCAATGGTATTGGTACAACCACGCGCGCGTGGGAGCCGCAGCTGCCGCTGCTCGAACAATTTTTCAAAGTTGTGAGGTATGACACGCGTGGCCACGGCGATAGCCCAACACCAGAAGGACCCTATTCTTTTGACATGTTAGTGGATGATGCATTTGCCGTCATGGACCGGCACGGGCTGGAACAAGCAAGCGTGATGGGATGTTCACTTGGCAGTATGACGGCGATGGGCATGGGGCTGGCCCATCCTGAACGGATCACGCGGATCGTATGTACGGCCGCGCGCGCGGATGGTCCGCCCCCCTTCCGCCAAAGCTGGGATGACAGGATCGCAGTGATTGCGCAGAAAGGTATTGCCGGGTTGTGGGATGGCGCCGTTGGCAACTGGCTGACACCTGAGTTTCGCGATGCAAACCCGGACGTCATTGAGATGCTGAACAGTGAGTTCATGAAAACCACACCCGCAGGATACGGTGGTTGTGCAATTGCCCTCAAAGGATTGGATTACTTGAAAGATCTGCCTCAGATGAAAGTGCCGATGCTGTTTGTCGCAGGCAGTGAGGACAAGGGTGCAACGTCTGAAACCATGCAAGCGATGGCCGCCGCCTGCCCCGACAGCAGCTATACAATTGTTGAAGATGCGGGCCATATTATCAACGTAAATCAGAGCGAGGCATTTAACCTTGCCATATGTTCGTTCCTGGGAATGTGTGTGACCTGAAATCGGGATAAATCTATCCCCCCCCGGGAGCTGCACCCTCGCTAAACGACGTCTTGTGATTGGCGCAGAGCCCGACAACTAAACGAATATGCGCTATCAACTAATATGTCTCCATCGTCTGCGCAAACGACGTTAAAACCACGGTCAGCAGACCAAAACACCCTGAATAAAGGACAAGACTATGAGCGAAAAATTATCCCCCGATGCGCAGGTACCCGCGCTAAAGCTGCCTTTGGTCGGCGGCGGCACCTTTGACCTGAGCGAAGAATCGCCCGAGAATTTTACGATGGTTCTGTTCTATCGTGGCCTTCACTGCCCGGTTTGCAAAAACTACATTGGCGGTATGGCGGCAATGCTTGATGACTTCGAAGCCGCTGGTTTTTCCGTTGTTGTTGCCTCCATGAACGGCAAAGAACTTGCGGAAAAGGCAGCCGAAGAATGGGAACTAGGCCGCACCCGGGTGGCATATGACCTGACTGTTGAAGATGCCAAGAACTGGGGGCTATGGATCTCCAAAGCGTTCAAAGACGTTGAGGCCGACATCTTTACAGAGCCTGGCCTGTTCTGGGTGCGTCCTGATGGCAAACTGTACCTTGCTGACATTTCCAACATGCCATGGGCACGCCCTGATCTGAAAATGTTGCTTTCAAAAGTCGGTTACGCGCTTGAGCATAATTACCCGGCGCGCGGCACTTACGCGGCATAAACAATAAAGCGAGCTGCAACCCTTTCTTTGTGGCTCGCTTCTTGCTATCCGGTTCAGGCGATTTCCGATTGCAACCATTCTCTTTTGTGCGGTTAGGCTTGTAGAAATTGGCTTCAGGTTACACAGTAGAAATCGCTCTTGTTCTGTTGGAGACCTGAAAATTGACCACAAGCAGTGATTTTGATTATTTGAAAGTTGCGTGCAGCAAATCTGTTGTCAAACGCGCCGCCCGGATCGCTTTGATTGTCGGGGTCATTCTTGCGATAATCAACCATGGCGATAGTCTGCTTCAGGGTAATATTGATCTGAATCGGATGTTCAAAATTTTGCTGACCTTCTGCGTTCCCTATGCGGTATCGACTTACTCGTCTTGTCTGGCCATTCGCGAAAACAACCGAACAGAACGGGTTAGTCAACAATAGGTACGCCCTTTGCCCGACAGTAAAATTGCCGTCATGAGGCGGTTGGGTTGAGTTGTTTAATCTTGCCCTGGATTTAAAAATCCCTCGACTTGCCTCCACTGTTCAAGTCATGATTAGAGGTTGGGATAACTTTTTATCCATTTAAAATTCATAAAAAACAGCACCTTATTTCAACATCACCCTTTCTACTAAAATTTTAGTTTGACAACACATATCTTCCGCGATGACATTGGGGTGTCGGCGAAATCCGGCTCATAACATCTCAAGGGAGGAGAAAAGATGCGCAAGTATCTGCTCTCCGCAGTTGCAGCCTCTGCTGTGATTGCGGGGTCCAATAGCGCTTTGGCTGATGAAGCCGCAGCAACGCGTTGGATTGAACAAGAATTCCAGCCATCGTCATTGTCAAAAGACGCTCAGATGGCAGAAATGCAGTGGTTCATTGATGCAGCCCAGCCATACGCAGGCATGGAAATCAACGTCCTGTCGGAAGGTATTCCGACCCACTCATACGAAAGCGAAGTTCTTACAAAAGCTTTCGAAGACATCACCGGTATCAAGGTGAATCACCAGATCTTGGGCGAAGGCGAAGTCGTTCAAGCGGTGCAAACCCAGATGCAGACCAACCGGAATCTGTATGACGGTTACGTCAATGACAGTGACCTGATCGGGACGCACTCTCGGTTGCAGCAGGCCTATAACCTGACTGAAATGATGGCAGGTGATTGGGCGGCCACAACGTCGCCCACGCTCGACCTGCCAGATTTCATGGGCAGCCAGTTCACAACCGGCCCGGATGGTAACTTGTATCAATTGCCGGATCAGCAATTTGCAAACCTGTACTGGTTCCGCAAAGACTGGTTTGACAACGAAGAGTACAAAGCCGGCTTTGAGGCCAAATACGGTTATCCCTTGGGTGTTCCGGTGAATTGGTCTGCCTATGAAGACATCGCAGCATTCTTTAGCGAAGACGTCAAAGAAATCGATGGCGTCGCGATCTATGGTCATATGGATTACGGTAAGCGGGCACCTGACCTTGGCTGGCGTATGACAGACGCATGGCTGTCAATGGCCGGAGCAGGATCAAAAGGCGAACCAAACGGCATCCCAATTGACGAATGGGGTATCCGCATGGAAGCGGGGTCTTGTAACCCTGTTGGTGCCTCCGTTTCACGTGGGGGGGCGGCAAACGGTCCAGCGGCTGTTTATGCAATCCGCAAATGGGATGAATGGCTAAGGGCCTATGCCCCTCCGGGCGCTGCATCTTATGACTTTTATCAGTCATTGCCAGCTTTGGCGCAGGGCAACGTCGCTCAGCAAATCTTTTGGTACACCGCCTTTACCGCTGATATGGTTGCGCCGCAGTCCGCCGGCAACAACACTGTCGACGAAAACGGCACACCCTTGTGGCGTATGGCTCCGTCTCCGCATGGTCCTTATTGGGAAGAAGGCCAGAAAGTCGGTTACCAAGATGTCGGCAGCTGGACGTTCCTGAACTCAACCCCAGCAGATCGTGCGCAAGCGGCCTGGCTCTATGCTCAGTTCGTTACGTCTAAAACTGTGGACGTCAAGAAATCCCACGTTGGTCTGACCTTCATTCGGGACAGCACCGTGAACCACGAAAGCTTCTCGGAGCGGGCACCACAATTGGGTGGTTTGGTAGAATTCTACCGTTCCCCGGATCGTGTCGCTTGGTCGCCAACTGGTATCAATGTGCCTGATTACCCAAAGCTCGCTCAGATTTGGTGGCAGCAGATTGGTGACGTGAACTCTGGTGCCTTCACACCTCAAGAAGCGATGGATCGTCTGGCTGAGGAAATGGACATCACCATGTCACGGATGCAGGCCGCAGATGAGGCTGCCAACATCTACGGTGGGTGTGGTCCCCGCCTGAACGACGAACAAACAGCGGAATATTGGTATGCAAACGGCGGCGCAAAGCCACCGCTTGAGAACGAGAAACCGCTGGGCCAAACCGTCAACTATGACGAACTGGTCGCTCGTTGGGCGTCTAAGTAACCCTCCCTGTCTGGCAATTGCCATACACCGACCGGGGCCCCAAAAATTCGGGGCCTCGGTCACATTGACACAACTGACCGGCAAGGGCCGATATGACACTTCAAGTGAATGACATTTCTAAAGTAGTTGGCGGGCAAACCCACATCAAACCAACAACTTTGACGCTGGAGACGGGACATTTCAACGTTCTACTTGGCAAAACCGGATCTGGTAAAACGTCCTTGATCAAAATGATGGCGGGTCTTGACCCAATTGCCAGCGGGCAAATCATTATGGAAGGCCAAGATGTAAGCAAGCTGACCACGCAAAAGCGTAACATCAGCCTTGTGCACCAGTTCTTTGTAAATTACCCGCACATGACCGTTTACGACAACATTGCCTCGCCTCTGAAAGTGGCTGGAATGGCAAAGTCGGAAATTCAGGGTCGCGTGGAAGAAGCCGCAGATATCCTGCAATTGCGCCCAATGTTACATCGGCGTCCGCATGAATTGTCCGGAGGGCAGCAACAGCGCACCGCATTAGCGCGTGCCATTGCAAAAGAAAGCCGCGCCGTATTCCTGGACGAACCGTTGGCCAACCTTGATTACAAACTGCGCGAGGAATTGCGCGAACAACTGCCTGAACTTTTTGCAGGCCGGGGCGCGGTGGTTGTCTATGCCACATCCGAACCCGAAGAAGCTTTGCTGTTGGGGGGATACACCGGTTTGATGGATGACGGCCATGTTGTGCAGTTCGGCAAGACCGCGGACAATTATCGCGCGCCGGGCTCTTTGATGGCGGCCGCGGTGTTTTCGGACCCGCCAATCAATACGGCCAAAGTGACCAAAGTCGGCGACACGATCCAGATGGGAGCGGCATCATGGCAGGCGACAGGCTCAGCCAGCGGCCTGCGTGATGGGATCTATAAGATGGCCGTGCGTCCTCATCATGTCACCCCAGTTGAGAGCGCGCATAACACCGTGGCCCTCAGCGGGACGGTGCTGGTGACAGAGCTTTCCGGTTCAGAGAGTTCCGCGCATTTTCAAATGCCCGGCGCGGATTGGGTGTCTTTGGCCCATGGTGTGCACCCCTATGAGATCGGAGCAGACCATCCGTTTTATCTTGATCCTGACGCTTGTTTTTACTTTGCCCTCGATGGGTCGCTTGTCACTGGGGACGCTGCCTGATGGCCAAAATTACACTTTCCAAATTGCGGCATAGCTATATGCCAAACCCGAAATCCGCCGATGATTATGCCTTGAAAGAGATTGATCTGGATTGGTCTGACGGCGGTGCCTATGCGTTGCTCGGCCCATCAGGGTGCGGAAAATCGACATTGTTGAACATCATCTCCGGCTTGCTGGAACCCTCCGAAGGGAAAATCCTGTTTGATGACCAAGACGTCACCGCCCTGCCCCCTGATCAACGCAACATTGCGCAGGTGTTCCAGTTCCCGGTGATCTACGACACAATGACGGTTTTTGATAATCTGGCGTTTCCGCTCCGCAATCGTGGGATCGCTGAACCGCAGGTTCAGACGCGTGTGAGCGAAATTGCGCAAATGCTTGAAGTTACTGACATGCTGAACACACGCGCGGCTGGGCTGTCACCGGATAACAAACAAAAAATATCAATGGGGCGGGGCCTTGTGCGCGATGACGTCAACGTTGTGATGTTTGACGAACCGCTGACCGTGATTGATCCGCATTTGAAATGGAAGCTGCGTTCGAAGTTGAAAGAGCTGCATCAAAAGGTCAAAGCAACAATGATCTATGTCACCCACGATCAGACTGAGGCGCTTACCTTTGCGGATCAGGTTGTGGTGATGCAAGAGGGTGAAATTGTGCAAATTGGCACGCCCGTCGAATTATTCGAACGGCCCGCCCATACCTTTGTCGGTCACTTTATCGGGTCGCCGGGCATGAACGTACTGCCTGCCGAAATTCGTGACGATGGCGCGTTCTTGCAAGGGCACAACGTCGCCCTCGAAGGGGCGATTACCCAAACTGAAGGCGCGCCGCAAATTGGTGTGCGACCGGAATTCGTAACGCTTTCCGATACGGGCCTGCCTGCGCGGGTGCGCAAAGTGTCTGATATTGGACGACACAATGTGGTCGAAGCGATGATTGGTGACATTTCTGTCAAAGCGGTGACCGAAGGCGAAGCCCCGGAACAGGGCGCCGCCATTTATTTGAATTTCCAACAAAACCAGACGCGTCTCTATCGCGACGGCTGGCTTGCAACGACAGGGGCCGCGTCATGAAAACCGAAAACCAAAAGGCGTGGTTCTTTGTCGCTCCAGTGCTGTTGTTGGTGGCGTTTAATGCGTTGATACCCATGATGACAGTGGTAAATTATTCGGTTCAGGAAACCTTTGGGAACAACGTCTTCTTTTGGGAAGGCCTGCGTTGGTTCGAGGAGCTTTTGTCTTCAGACAGGTTTCACGCAGCTCTGGGTCGCCAGTTCCTGTTTACCGGAATAATCTTGGCCATCGAAGTGCCCTTGGGCATTATCATCGCCTTGTCGATGCCAAGAACAGGTCCTTGGGTGCCTGTATGTCTGGTGCTGATGGCCTTGCCGATGTTGATCCCTTGGAACGTCGTTGGGGCGATGTGGAACATCTTTGCATTGCCGGACATCGGGTTGCTTGGCTATTTGATGAACACAACCTTGGGTATTGAATACGACATGACCCAAAGCCCATTTGCGGCTTGGGCAACAATTGTCACAATGGATGTTTGGCATTGGACATCGCTGGTTGTGCTGCTGTCTTATGCGGGTCTCGTTTCGATCCCGGACGCCTATTATCAGGCTGCGAAAATTGATGGCGCTTCACCTTTCAAGGTTTTCCGATACATCCAATTGCCAAAAATGAAGCAGGTGCTGACAATTGCGATCCTGTTGCGGTTCATGGACAGCTTTAACATCTACACAGAGCCATTTGTTCTGACTGGCGGGGGGCCCGGCAACTCAACCACACTGCTGTCAATTGACCTTGTCAAGATCGCCCTTGGGCAGTTTGATCTTGGCCCGGCTGCGGCGATGTCGCTGATCTATTTTGCCATTACGCTGCTGGTCAGCTGGTTGTTCTACACCCTTATGACAAAGGATGACGCGCCATGAAGAAGCGTACCTTGATCCCAATCCTCTACATCTTGTTCCTGATGTTGCCGATCTATTGGCTTGTCGCGATGAGCTTTAAGACAACCAACGAAATTCTCGCCGGGTTCAGCCTGTTTCCGCAAACGTTCACGCTTGAAAACTACGCAACAATCTTCACCGACCCGACATGGTATTGGGGCTACATCAACTCGATCATCTATGTCTCGCTCAACACCGTGATCAGCCTCGCGGTGGCTCTGCCTGCTGCCTATGCCTTTAGCCGATACCGGTTTTTGGGGGATAAGACATTGTTCTTTTGGCTGCTTACAAACCGGATGGCCCCGGCGGCCGTTTTCGCGTTGCCCTTCTTTCAGCTGTATTCGGCTGTTGGGCTTTTTGACACACATTTGGCCGTTGCCCTTGCCCATTGCCTGTTCAACATTCCGCTGGCGGTTTGGATATTGGAAGGCTTCATGGGCGGCGTCCCCAAGGAGTTGGACGAGACCGCCTATGTTGACGGATATTCCTTTCCAAGGTTCTTCCTGACCATCTTTTTGCCTGCAATCAAAGCCGGGGTTGGCGTTGCGGCATTCTTTTGTTTCATGTTCTCTTGGGTTGAACTGCTTTTGGCAAAAACCCTGACCGCGGTTGAGGCAAAACCAATTGCGGCCACAATGACCAAGACCGCATCAAGCGCGGGTTACGAACTTGGCCTGTTGGCGGCGGCCGGCACCTTGACCATCATTCCCGGCGCGATCGTGATCTACTTTGTGCGTAACTACATTGCAAAGGGCTTTGCCCTTGGGAGAGTTTAAGATGTTTAGTTGGATGGCATGGACATGGCCAACGGGGCTGTTCTTTGTGGCTCTCTTTTCCACAATGGGGTTCATCACCTACATTGAAATCAAATACCCCGGCACATCAGAACGCAAAGGCGCGCTTGGCTTGACCACAACGCGCGGTGATCGGTTGTTCCTGTCGTTGTTGGGCACGGCCTATATCTTTCTGGGATGGTTATTCCTGTTTGGCATGCCGCTTTGGGCGCCATTGGCAATCAGCATTGCCTGGGGCGTCTTTTGCTTTCGCAAGGTTTGATCACAAAAGGCTTGGTCCTACGAAGCACTTAGTATTAAATACTTCAGGGGCGAGCAGCACAGACAATGACGGGACGCATAATGCGGCAGAAGCGAAAAAGTGAATTTTTGACAGAAGTCGAGCTGGAGTTCATGACAGAGCTTTGGGCGATGGGACAAGGCACTGTGCGTGATGTGCTGGACCACTTGGCACCAGGTCGCAACCTTGCTTATACCTCTGCCGCAACGATCCTTCGGATTATGGAACAAAAGGAATTTGTCACAAGCGAAAAGCAAGGCAAAACCTTTGTCTATAAGCCTGCCTTGGCCAAAGATGCCTATCAATCCAAGACACTGCATGATCTGTCGAACAAATTGTTTGACGGCACACCAGCGTCCATGGTGGCGCGTTTGGTCAATGACAAAGGCATGTCTGAGCAAGCACTAGAGGAAATACGGGCGTTATTGGACAGGAGGTTGACTGAAAATGACAGCTGAACATCTGTTAAGCGCCTATATTGATACAAATATCGTTTTACTGATCGTGGCCGCCGTCTGGTTCGGCTCAAAACGTCTGATCGCGCGGTCACCGCTCAAATCGGCCTATCTGACCCAATTGCACCTGCTCTATGGCCTTTTGGCAATGGTGGTATTGTCGCCAGCGATTGTCTATGTCGTCGAGACAAGCCAACAGTTGGGGTATTTTGAAGCTCATAGCGGTCGGTTAAGTTTTTCTGACTTCTTGGTTGCGCAATATCTGCATGGCAATATTGCAATGGCCCCTAGTTCGTTCGAACGTTTGTTGATGATGCGGTCTGAACTGACCCATGACATTGTCTCGCTTGGATCTTGGATTGGCAACGTGGTCTTGGGCGGCCTGCTTTTTGGCTTTCTGACCATCGTCATTCGCAATGCGCGGGACACATGGATGTTGATGGGAATGATCCGGCGCAGCTATGTGTTGCGACGGGTCGGAAAAATTGACGTGCGGTTTACGCATGAAACCTGCGTGCCTTTTTCAACTCGTGGTCTGTTTCGTCATTACATCGTTCTGCCGACCGGGCTTTTGACCCAAAACAATGATGTGCGCATTGCGGTCAGTCACGAAATTCAACATGTGCGCCAACGGGATCTCACTTGGGAAATCGCGCTTGAATTGCTGCGTCCCTTCTTCTTTTGGAACCCCGCCTTTGCCTTTTGCAAACGGGATGTCGAACGCATCCGCGAACTTGCCTGTGATCAACAAGTGCTCAGCCGGAATACTCATTCCATTCGTGCCTATTGCGAATGTCTGCTGCGGGTCTGTCAAACCAGCCTGCTTGGTGATCGCAGCAATCAGATCATCACACCAAGCGTCCCGTTTGTCCAAGTCGACCGACGTGCCAATGCAAGCCATTCAGAAGGCTTTTTGCGCCATCGCATCGTCTCTGTTCTTGACGGAGGATCAACCACGCCACACAGAAACTGGGCTGCGATGACGATGCTGTCTGTGTTCGCCATGGTGATCTTGATGGCCGTCGCCCTGCGTCCGGTGAATGATTGGAGCCATGATCGTTTGATGTTGTCCACCATCGTGAACCTAGAGCGATTGAACGCACGCGATACGGAGCAACCCTGAACTGTCGACTTGTTAACCATCTTTGGCGTCTGTTAGCCTTGGGGAAACTCCCAAAACGAAAGACATCTGATGCCCTATCCAGAGCCGCCATACACGGGCGCTTGCCTTTGTGGTTCAGTGCAAGTTATCGCATCCGCTGCCCCGCTTTTGACCCTCGCGTGCCATTGTCTCGATTGTCAAAAACTATCGGCAAGTGCGTATTCATTGACAACAATGTTTGCACGAAGCCGGTTCTCCCACACCGGAGATCTAATCAAAGGCGGCCTAGGGTCAGACGGGCGCGCACATTTCTTTTGCAAGTCCTGCCTGAACTTTGTCTTCACACGCATCCAAGGAGCGCCTGATCGGGTCAACCTACGTTCATCAATCCTCAAGGATGCTGCAGCCTTTGAACCCTTTGTTGAATTGATGACAGACGAAAAGATGCCATGGGCGCATGTTCCGGCCATTCACAGTTTTGCACAATTTCCCAAGTCGCTTGAAGATCTGCAATTTCTCATGGATGAATACGCAGCCCGGCGAACGCCAGCTGCACCGGGCAGGTAAAGAAAGACAAATGCCACATGGTCAATAAATCCATTGAAGAATCCCAAACAGATGTTGCCGCACGTCGTGCCAAGGGCGAATTTGTGCGAGGTCTAAGCGGCTTCCGGTCAGTGTTGGGCAAAGACCCTGACTTTCCGGTGCAGCCAGGGCGGTATCATTTATTTGTCGCTCTCAACTGTCCGTGGTGCCATCGCGTGACGCTTGCGCGCAACATTCTGGGTTTACAAGACAGCATCACAATGGACGTGGCTTTTCCCAGTCGCACAACCAACGATGACCCGATCGAACCCAACCGATGGGAGTTCAACCCGTCCCGCATCGCCACATTGACTGGTGACACATTGCCCGAATGCACCGACGAAACAGCGACAGGACAAAACCTCCGCCTCGCAAAGCAAATTTATGAGATCGAAGGTTCAGAGGAAGCTTCGGTGCCGATCCTGTACGACAAAAAATCAAAACGGATCGTGACAAATGAAAGCGCTGATATCATTCGGATGCTCAACGCACAGGCGCAGGCCCTTGGCAGCGCCCTCCCCGCCGATTTGAGACCCGACCTATATCCAACAGGGGCCAGTTACACCGCGTTGCGACAAGACATCGATACCCTCAACGACCAGATCTATGTCGGGATCAACAACGGCGCATACAAAGCTGGATTTTCATCTGATCAAACGGTCTATGCTGCGGCCTTTGCTACCTATTTTGAAACGCTAGAGTCGCTCGAAATGCGACTTGCATCGGACAATCGACCTTTCTTAACTGGCGACACCTTTACCGAAGCGGACCTGAGATTATTCCCAACACTCTATCGCCATGATCCGGTGTATTACCTACGGATGAAACTGAATGGCGCAAAAATTCTGGACTACCCGCATCTGTGGCGCTGGCTTTGCCGTGTCTATGCCTTGCCCGGTGTGGCGGACAGCAACTCTTTGGTGCATTGCCGTCAGGGCTACTTTGGCCGATCTTGGAACAACGTTGTGCCGCTCGGGCCGTTCAAACCAATGCCTTACCCCCAAGCATATGAACACCCCGAACTTGGGCGTGAGATTGTCACATAACACCCGTAATTTTCGGAAAATAATATTTGCTATTAAGGGTTTAACCTTCCTTCTGAACAAGCGCGACAAACATCGTGCTCATCAATGAGATAACGAAAAGAGAACTGAGCAATTGGCCTGCCAACTGACCAATTTGAAAAACCATGCTTGCTGTACCTTTTGCTTCCATGAGGATCGGTGCAGCTGCAAACAACGCAACTTGTAAGATCAACGACACTACCGCTGAGAGGATCGAGAGACCTACGGCTGCAGTACCCATTTTTTTTGTATAGCGCCATGAATCAAATATCCCGACGTTGTCTTCAACTGCTGCGCTGGGTAGAATCAGGCAGAAACGAATACCCAAATAGATCCCAGGCAATGCGATCAATGCCTGAAATATGAAGAATTGTGGGGGCAGCATCTTACCATTTATTACTGCTTCATGGTCAATGCTCCAGAGCATTGTAGGCCCCAAAGCCGCAAGCAATGGCAAGGTTACCAAGGCCAAAAGTAGCCCTAACCCGACGAGATACAGAAGGTACCACAGCACACATTTTAGTCGGAATGGCGGTACATAACCCTTTATCGCTTCATTGAGCACCAACAACCGATGCCATGCGATCACAGGCCAAAGCACCAGAAAAATAATAGCTGGAAACAGTAGGAACAAGAACGGGCTAGGAACAGAAACAGTTTGCCCTTCTATCAAAACAGATTTGTTCCAAAGTTGATAAAGCAAATGATCAGCCCAACAAGAACTCCTAACGGAGCTAAGAATATGCGCAATGCTTGCTGCCAATTTCGCAAAATTCCGCGCAGCGTGTTGTGCAGTATCTCTATGGTTGTCATTCTGCTTCCTTGTGTCAGGTGCTGTTATATATCAGGTAGTACAGAAACAGCTTTGAGGTACAATGATACTTGAAGGGTTTATGGGCTACAAACCTTCCTCCCAACACAACCCTAAGGACATTCACATAAGACCTTTTAAACGACGTTCATGGTTCGTTGCAGGCGCGGTTATTGCCCCCAAACCCTTAGCGGCTTATTTCGCCCTCAGCCGCAAGTGACCTAGTAAAATGTAACAAAAGGGCAAATGACAAAACATGAAAGCGGGCGGGACAGTCAGAACGTGCCCCACCCGCCTTACATCTTGACCCTGCCCCCTTGCGCCCGTGTCAAAGGGTGGCGGGCTCCAACCTCTTTAGGATACTTCGGCATCCGTATCTGACGGGGTTGATTTGTTTGGTCCCATATCGATGGCATCGTTGGCAACGCCGGACAATCCGTTTTCCAAGCTGATGCCCAGCTCCTTACCAAGAGCCTGCATCGCGGGCATCTGAAGTGCCATACCCAATACGGAATCCAACGCTTGGTTCACCGGCGTGCCACCGGCCACTGCGTGCTCAGAGCCACCAACACCGCCTCCCATGCCCGTCACCTGATGGATCTTGATGGAATCGATTTTCTCGGCCGGTTTCACCATTTCGGCAATGATCGCGGGCATCGCCTCAAGCTGAGCAAGACGCACTTTCATCGCAACAATCTCAGCGCTCAATTCATTTTCGGCGTTTGCAATCGCTGTCTGACCTTCCGCTGTAGCCAGCAAATCTGTCTTCTTGGCTTCGGCACGGACGGTAATGGCACTCGCATCCGCCTGTGCTTCTTCCAGCTTGGCCGCAGCCCGGTCGCTGGCTGCTTCTTTTTCGGCCTGTGCAGACAACCGGATTGCAGTGGCCTGACGCTCCGCTTCTTTTTGCGCTTCAATCAACGCGATCTGCTTGACCCGCTCGGCCTCTGCAACAGCACGCGCTGTTTCAATTGCCTCGGATGCTTTGGTGGCCTCAGCGCGGGCGCTATCAGCGGATGCACGGGCTTGGCTTTCCTCTTCGGACTTGCGAGCGACAATGATCTGACGTTCCTGATCCGCAACTTCCAACTCACGTTCTTTGGCAATCTCGGCCTCCCGAATTGAACGTTCGCGGGCAATCTCTGCTGCACGGACCGCTTTCTCCCGTTCGATCCGCGCTTCGTCTTTTGCCTGATCCGAAGCTTCCTGATTGCGGGCGATCTGCGCCTCCTGCTCAGCTTGCAGGGTTTGAATTTCTTCGATCTGTTGAATTTCAGCGTGCTTTTGCTCGCGCTCAATCTGGTACTTCCGTTTTTCCGCTTCCATTTCGGATTGGGCGACAGACACGTCCGCTTCTGCCGTAATCTCAGCACGTTGTTTGCGCGACGTGGCAATGACAGCCGCCAGTTTTTGCATGCCAACAGCGTTAAACGCATTGTTTTCATCAAGTGAGTCAAACGGCGTCTGATCCAATGCCGTGAGGGAAACCGCCTCAAGTTCCAGACCGTTTTTCAACAGGTCTTCAGAGATTGCATTTTGCACTTCCTGAACAAAGCTGGCGCGATTTTCATGCAGTTCATCCATGGTCATCTGTGCTGCCACTGCGCGCAAACCATCCACCAATTTACCTTCGATCATCTCACGCAGTTGATCGACATGGAAAGTCCGGTCACCCAATGTTTGAGCCGCGCGTGAAATGCCGTCTTCGGTGGCATTCACTGAAACGTAGAATTCAACCCCAACATCAACCCGCATCCGGTCCTTCGTGATCAAGGATTGATCATTGACCCGTGAGACTTCGAGGCGAAGCGTCTTCATGTTGACCTTAGATATCTCGTGCAGAAACGGCACGACAATCGTCCCCCCATCCATAATGACCTTGCGCCCCCCTGATCCGGTTTTCACCAATGAGGTTTCCCGTGTCGCGCGTTTGTATAGTCGGGCCATGATAAGCCCGATAAAGACCAACAGGCCGACAATGATCGCGGCAATAGTAAGGATTGGGGTAAATTGCATGTGTGCACTCCATCGTAGTTTCAAAAATTGTAGAGAGTCGGCAATGGTTCAGGTCGCTAGCCAGCCAGCCGCCCCTTAGATGACAAAGAACTTGTCTCCGCGTTTGCGGATCAGGGTCACGTCACTGCCCTGTGGGAAGGTATCTGCGTCATGCAGCGGTTCTACGCGCATGTAGTGGATATTACCGTGACGGTCCTTGATCTTGACCTCAGCGGGTTTGCCCCGCGCGGCTGTTCCTTGGGTAACCGTGCCGTGCTGTCCGCCCAAATGCCGCATACGCATCGCGGTGGTTTCGGTTTTGGGCATTAGCAAGGCCACCCAATTGGCAATCACCCGTGTCACGCCAAGGGTCGGCATAAACACAACTGCAGCTGCTGCAACGGCTGGTAAAGGGCTGCCAAGAACACTGTGCACGCCCGATTGAAGGATCAATCCAAAAAGACCGAACATCGTCAGAAAGGACACCAACCAGATCAGGAAAGGCACATCGCGCGCCCCGATCCACGTCAATATCCCCGAAGGCGCATTAGCAGCATCTACATCAGGCGCCACATCATCCAACCCCAGATCGATGCCATTTGCGATATCAGCCGAAAGATCAAAGTCCGCGTCGAGGTCAACATCCAGGTCCGGCCCTTCGCTGCCAATACCAAGTAACGTGCCACCCAAAAGGGCGCTTAATATTTCAAGCAAGAACAACCCCCCAACAACAGCAAGTGAAACAGAGAAGAGCAACGATTCCGGCGCAAGAAAAATAGTAAGCATGGCTGACACATAATCACGAGTACAACAAAAAGTCAACAATAATGTTAAGTATTTATATGCATTCTTGCATCTTTACTGAACGATAGTTAGCCATTATAGTCAGAAAACGTCTCTCTATATGTGTTTCTAGATTAGGACCTAAATGCCGGACTTTCTGAAAAGACGTCGCTTGGCCCGATTGATCGACAAAACTGCCAAACATTTGGCAGATGTCGAAATGCCTGAAAAAGGGTGGATATCCTCGGTCAGGCAGGCCTTGGGCATGTCTGCGGAACATGTCGCTCGACGAAAAGGGGTCAGTCGCAATGCGGTGTATCAAGCGGAGCGCAACGAACTTGACGGCGGAGTGTCGCTGAAACAAATGGATCAGCTGGCCAAGGCGATGGGCGGACGATTTGTTTATGCCATCGTCCCGGATGCACGAATTGACGACCTGAAATACCAACAGGCCCTTTCTAAAGCCAAGGCGCTCGCGTTGGAAGACGCGGAATATGCCGCTTGGTCCGCAGATGACAGACAAGACTGGATCGAAGACAAAGCAGCCGAACTATTGCACGATTTCCCATCAGATTTCTGGGATGAAGTCTGAGCCAAAGCACGTAACCTCAGGTTCAGGCCCCAAGAACCTCAATCGCGTACCCGGTCATTTCTTCCATGATCTGATGTAGGTCGATTACCTCATGAGCAAACCCGGCACCCATCGGAACGCCCCCTTGCAACAACGTTTTGATTGCCGCCGCTGCGGGCAAAATCGGGATGTTTGGGCCGTGGTCCTGATGCGCAACCAATGACCACTTGATCTGTGCTGCGTCGCCCATCGTGTTCAGCCCGCAAACATCCACCAACATCCCGCCGCTGTCTGACGTCGTAATGCGTGTCAACGTCCGCGCCTTTAACAACAACGGGATTAACCCTGCAAGAGACCCAACCCAGCCTCGCGAACGTAGCGCGGCAAGTGTCTCAATACCCCATTGCTCAATCCTTGGCTCCAGCCCCGCAGAAAACGAAACGCGCGAACGCACATCCAATCTCGGCCCAAGGTATTCCGCGTCAAATGTCTCAACCGCTGCAACACGGCGATGTCCCAACCCCGGCATTACAACCATTTGGCCATTGCGCCATCCCGTGGTGTCCAACAGCCGCCCATTCTCCCAAATCGGCACCGGTTTTCCGGCATAACTCAGGATCGCTTCGATGACAGATCGACCAACTGCACTTTTGCCCCCCGGCGTGATACAAATGTCGATGCTTTCAATGCGCTGCCACCCTTTCGTGACGTGGTTGACCACGCAGGTTGACAATGTCGGGGTTGAGCTTGCTCCAGTCAGCGCCGTCACCTGAAATTGGCGTGCAACATCATCCAAAGCACCCTTAAATCCGGCAAGATATGCTCGGGCGTCCGCCAAATCGATCAGATGCGCGCCAGCCTCCAGAACCATGCGCGCAGCCTCATAGCCTTGCGCCTGAAAGGGACCAGAGCAATCGACCACGACAAACGGCTTTATTTCCTGCAACACCGCCTGCAAATTGACATCCCGATCCAAGGCAACCGCAGATAGTCGCGTGGACGTCTTTGCGATCGTGCGTACAAATGCCTCCGCTTTGGCTTTGCTGCGCGAAGCAACATGCAGAGTGATCCCATCTACCTGTGACAAATGCCGCACCAAACGCTGTCCAAAAACACCCGTGCCACCGATGATTAATACGTCTTGGATCACACCAACACAAACCGGTGGCGTTGGTCCTGGTCTGGCACCAGACATTGATCCATCTGACCAAAAATCCGGTACCGATTGCGCGCGACGACATCGTATATCGCATCACGCAGTGGCTTTGGCACCCCTTTCAATATCCAGCATAGGCGAATTGGCCCTCGCAGATGCTGGGACAAGGCAATCACCCCATCTGATTTTTCCTTCACTTGACCATTTTCGATAAACAGAAAGGTAGCTGGGTCATCCGGATTGATCCCGTTTTGAGAGGCCAGCCTCCGCCCCTCCTTTGACCCAATGGCAACAAATCGAATGCTGGGCTTACGTTCGTGTTTCAATGTGAATTGCACGCCCCGGCTACACAAAACACAAACACTGTCGAACACCCAAACGGCGTCATGCATGGCCGTTATCCCTTTGCGTCTTCAAACACCGCGTCCTGTCGCATCACCTGCCCTAAGAACCGGTGGTCCAATCGCATGGAAAACCGGAATTTGCCATTGCCAAGGTCATGATGGCCAATCACCAAATCGCCCGGGGCGATCAGTTTGGGGATGCGCAAATGCTTGCCAAAAAACGATAGAAAATAATGATCGCTTTTGAACAATAACACCCCGTCTTCTACCGCGATCTTCAACGCCATCCCGATCCCATAGCCGATATACTCCTCCAGACCGCTTGGCCCAGAAAACCGTTTGGAGCTATGGATCACCTGCGGAAATCCGGACGCACGCCCATATTGGCGGATCCAAAACTGACCTTCACCGGCAATATCTTCGGTCACACTAACCACAGCAGGTTTACCAACACAGCTTTGGTCATAAGGTAAGGGCGCCCCAATCAACCGGGCGGCATGAGCCAACAATTTTCCGGCCCAACTGATCTCCATGTCAGTGACGATCCCATGGTAGGTTACACTGCCCCCGCCCCGTACCCGTTTGCCAAACCGATGCCGAACAGCGGGCGGCAGTTTGAACCAACTGTCCGCACCCAAAAGAGTGCGAAAGCGATGATCAACACAAGGCAGATCAGGATGAGGGAAAAGATCAAGTTTCACAACGGTTACCTCCAAAAAGACAAAGTTTGAGCCCCCGATAGCCTCCTACTCTGACTTCTTCCCGGTAATATTCAGCAGGGAAATAACTTTATTTCCCATTTTCATCAGCATATTTAGTTTCGCTTTTGGGATGCCCAACATTTGCCCATACCAATGGTCGACGGTGTGCAAAAATTCCCCCATCTCTCTCATTCGCTCCAACGCGACAACGTCCAGCTGGTCTTCTTTTTCGGCTGCTGCAATGCAATCGGTCAACACCCGCATCGCCGGATCGATCTCTCGCTCTTTACGCCCCTGCGCCACCAATTTCGCAATTTCCCAGACGTCGGTTTCCGCTTCGAAATACTCGCGCCGATCGCCCGAAATCGGCACCCGACGGATCAACCGCCAGCCAACCAATTCCTTAAGTGAATTGGATACGTTTGACCGTGCAATACCCAATTGCGCAGAAATTTGCTCTGCATTTTGCGGCTTCGCGCTTAGGAACAACAACGCTTGAATCTGCGCAACTGAACGGTTCACACCCCACTGGCCGCCCATGTCACCCCAATACAAAATGAATTGCTTTTTGGCGGGAGAATCATTTTTGTCACTAATTTCTGTCATGACAGAAAAATCTGACACTACAGTCGTAAAGTCAAGTATTTTCGAAGGCCACCTAAGGGCCTTACCCATCACCATGAACAAAAACTGTTCTGTAAGTCAGTCACGAAACCCATCGATTTCGTTGAACCCCGACGTTTCCGCAAGACTGCTATCGCCCGAAAAGTTGCAGGGCGGAAACCGAAGTCCTAGCGGGACGAAGGTTGATTGATCTCGCAACAACGGTAACGGCGCGGCATTTGCTGAAGCAAATACCGATCGCAATTGCAGTATCAGCTATTTTCCGATGCAGATGTTTACCGAAGCGAGCGGCCTAACGCGCACATCGTATCAACTATCGAACTGTATTTTCACACGCCCCTCAAATATCCTTGAGTAGGCGCAGCGCGTCGTAGATTGCAGCATGGGTATTTCTTGCTGAAACCGCGTCTCCAATCCGGAACAACTGGAACTGCCCCTTATTGTTGCGGACAACGTCTTGCTCGCGGCCGTCAATAAGTTTGTCGTAATCCAGAACCCCACTGTTGCGGCTGAGTGGTTTGAGATCAAAGTACAATTCATCCAGCGGCATAGTTCCGTAATTTACAACAACCTGATCATAAGTACCGGTGCTTATGTAATCGGAATAATCCGTGCCAATACTGGCATTCAACTTGTTGCCTACTTTGGCAACGTCAAGCAGGCGGCGCGTTACTGTAAAGGTAACGTCTTTGTCCTGCAGGTTTCGCATATAGGGCACGAGGTTCATCGCCATGACATCGGGCGCAAAGGTGCGATCGGGGGTCATGATTTCAACCTTTGCGCCGGCTTTCGCGGCAACTTCGGCAGCTTGCAGCGCGGCGTGGTCCCCGCTTTCATCGTAAATCAAAACATGATCCGCAGGTTTCACATCTCCCGCGATGATGTCCCAAGTCGTCACAACATTTTCTGCGTCTTTACCTGTTTCGAAAAGTTCGATGTTGGGCAGGCCGCCCGTCGCTATGATCACGACATCGGGCAACAAGGCCGTCACGTCAGTTGCTTCGGCCCAAGTGTTGAAATGGAAGGCGACATTGCGTGCCGCGCATTGCGCCATGCGCCAATCAATGATGCCGATCATTTCCTTGCGGCGTTGGTTTTGTGCCGTCAGACGCACCTGTCCGCCGGGTTCGGGCTGTGCTTCGAATACGATGACCTCATGCCCGCGTTCAGCTGCAACTCGTGCGGCTTCCAATCCTGCAGGACCTGCACCAACCACCACAACTCGGCGTTTCTTGGCGGCCGGTTTGATATCATGCGGCATGGAAAGTTCACGTCCGGTGGCTGCGTTGTGAATACAAAGCGCATCCCCCGCCTGATAGATCCGGTCAAGACAGTACGTCGCGCCAACACATGGGCGGATGTCATCCTCGCGGCCTTCGACGATCTTTTTGACAATATGGGGGTCCGCCATATGCGCGCGGGTCATGCCGACCATATCAAGCAACCCGGCCTGTATCGCATGACGCGCCGTCGCTACGTCCGGAATGCGCGAGGCATGAAAGGTGGGCATGCCAGTAACAGCCTTCACGCGGCCAGCAAAATCCAAGTGCGGCGCGCTTTTCATACCCTGCACAGGGATGATATCGGTCATGGCCGGATCGGTGTGTATGCGACCTCTTATCACATTCAGAAAATCCACTTGTCCTGTCGCCGCCAGCCGTTTGGAAATCTCCAACCCTTCGGCTTCGGTGATACCGCCTTTTTGTGCTTCATCCGCCGTATAGCGTAACCCCACGATGAACTCCGCCCCGACACGTTTGCGTATCGCACCAAGAACATCCATCGGGAACCGCATCCGATTTTCCAAAGTGTCCGCGCCATAAGGCCCGGTCAAATCATTGGTCAGCGGTGACCACAGTTGGTCCAGCAAATGCCCATAGACTTGCAGTTCAATCCCGTCCATGCCGCCTGACTGCATCCGTTCGGCAGCGTCCGCAAAGTCATTGATAATGCGCTCAATATCCCAATCTTCCAACAGTTTCGGGAATGCCCGGTGTGCCGGTTCACGGTGTTTGGTCGAGGATACAGACGGCAGCCAATCGCCTTTGTTCCAAGTCGTCCGGCGACCCAAATGCGTCAGTTGGATCATAACCGCACAACCATGTTCATGGCATCCGTCGGTCAGTCGCTGTACCCAAGGTACGACCTCATCCTTGTAGGCCAACACGTTGTTAAAAACTGGTGGGCTGTCTTTTGATACAGCGGCTGACCCTGCCGTCATCGCCAACGCGACGCCTGCCTTGGCACGTTCTTCATGATAGGCGCGGTAACGGTCCTTGGGCATTCCAGCCTCTGGATAGGCCGGTTCATGACTTGTCGTCATAATCCGGTTGCGAAGCTTCAAATGCTTCAGTTGGTAGGGCTGTAACAAAGGGTCGTTAGACATGGATGGCCTCATCAATAGACGTTCCGTTGAGACTGATCAGGCGATTGCTTTCATCAGAGCCTCGGCGAGTTCCTTGGGTTGCGAAAGCATAGGTTCGTGGCTCGACTGCATTTCAAAAACACGTACCGGTTTGTCTGGAAACGCGGCGTTCAAGTCACTGATCATGAGATCCTGCAAGGCCGGGCGAAGTGTGTAGTCTTTGGAGCATTTGATGAACACCCGGTCGATGCTACCGTAGCGATCAACGGTAAGAGCAGGTTCTTCGCCATAAATAGCTACCGGTGCGTCCGGCGTCAGCATGTTCAGAGCCGCGGCAATCACATCGTCGTCCCCATCGGCCACAAGAGCGCCCTTTGCTGCTTCTAAGAAAGCAGGATCCTTTGAAGCCGGGTTCCAACGGAATGCACCCACAACAGCGGGGTCCGCGCTCAGGATATCACCCAGTTTGGACCCTTCTTGTTCTGGCGCGGTAAAATAGTTTGCATAAGGAGCATTCGGCGGCCCCATACAAGCAGTAAGAAAGATCAACGTGTCGATCTTGTCTGCGGCCTCTTCACCTGCAAAAGTGATCGGAACGCCGCCCATTGAATGGCCAACAACAACCACACGGTCTGCGCCGCCAGCCTTAGCCTGATCAACCGCATCGGTTACGGTGGCGATAAAGTCGCTTAGGGGGATCTCCGCAATAAATGAAGGCTCTGTGGCAAAGGCTTCTGCATCCAGCGGATCATTGTACGACTTGGGGAATTTTGCATCTAATCCGTGACCTGGAAAATCCAGTGAAATCGTGCTGTGGCCCGCTGCCACCAAATGCGGTGTGACCCGCTCCCAACACCAGGCTCCGTGCCAGGATCCATGGGCGAGAATAAAGGTGGTGCGGCTTGAAGATGCAGCTGCGCTGTTCATGATACTTTCCTTGCCAGTTGGGGTTGGATCGTTTCCCGGCACAGGTTGTGTGCCACCGATTTTTCGGATGCAGTTTGTCTATGCATCCCTGCTATTCGTTTTTCAAAATACTCTGTTTCATGAGGTTTCGGCACAATGCCCGAAAAGACTTCGACGTAGTGCTGCACCCGTTGAATCCTTTGGGGCATCTCTTCATGGACCATCATCGAAATGTAACCGATCTGGGTGTAGATCACCGTCATCGCCCGGACTTCCGCCTGGTCATGATCATATCCAAACCGCTCAAACAGCTTCTCAACAGCGCGCATCCTTGTCGCATCCGCGTGTTCGACCTCCTCTTGCAATTCCGGATTCACCCTTGCCCAATTGCGGACTGCCAGATCGAGTTGCGCGTCGAAAAGCGCGGGGTGCAACCAACATTCCATCAGGGTGAACAAGGCTTCGTTGATTGTGAAGGCTTCGCACTCGCAACGGGCAATGAGAACGCTGGTGTTTCGGCTTTTCCAGCGTGACAGCAATGCCCTGTGCAGTTCAGTCAAATCATCGAAGAACCAATAAAACCCGGTGCGCGACATCTTCAGGTGCCTGGCGATTGTCATCACCTTCACCGCATCAATTCCCCCAGCGATCAGCAATTCATACGCCGCTTCGAGCCAGAGTTCGCGCGAACCGCGCTGTTGCGATGAATTGGTGTCACTCATGAAGTCATGGTTGCTTGACTTGACACTTCTGTCAAGAATGACCGCACTGTTTGAATTGACCAAACGGCCGTTAGGTCAACTGCGCCATTCGTGAGAATACTCGCTTCTCTAATCGGGCGTTTGGGTCAAGTTCACTTCATCGTTTGATTTCTGTGCTGTAGGAATCGTTGTCTCTCATCCGGGTCACACTTCTCTTCCCAGTCATTATTGGTCCTGCTCGGTTGGATCGCTGCATGCACGTGTCGGATTGGGTGTGGATACATCTAGTCCAACATAGCAATCCATTTTGTCCTCCTCATATTCAAAAACTTCCGCAACTCTATCAACAACCTGACCCATCATCATGGTCAGCCCGATTACCCATGCTTGGTACCAAAACATGCGTATTTAACACCGCAAGCTCACCGGGGTGATCGCCATCTTGTACAACGATGAGCCCATCATCATGATAGGCGCGTTGAGAGCGTTTCTTGAGCCAACTTGTTCGTCTAACGACTGGCAGAAGAATAATGATACAAAGGATCGCTGCGCCGATAAGTGGTGAAGGCTTACCGTGGCCGAGTATTGCTCCGCTTTTCACAACAGCGACCGGCAAAGTCTTTTGCCGTCGACCTATGGTGTTGAAGTCCGGTACGGTTTCGCGACCTAATGCTGTTTCAAAGGGTGAAAGCAACGTATCACTTTTTGATCGACAGCCGCGTCTTGAGGTTGTTCCAAGCGGCATGTTGAGGTGGCATAGCTACACCGTGGTGAAAACGCACATCCACTGGGTGGGTTCAATACCGATGGGATTTCGCCCGGAATAGGTTTTGAAACTGCGATGCTCGATTTACGAGGGGACGCGGCCAGCAGCGCTTCGGTGTAGGGGTGCGCAGGGTTTGAAAACACGTCTTCTGTTGGGCCCGTTTCTACGATTTCGCCAAGATACATGACCCCGACATGATCCGAGACATGGCGGATGGGCTTTGTCATGTTATTGACGCGCCCCGGCTTCAGGCATAGCCCTCTCTCATGATCAGCCAAGTTTCAGAGCCTCGCCTGAAGGGTTTCCGTTTCCCACGGTCCATCATTTCCTATGCCGTCTGGGCGTACCATCGGTTTGCCCTGAGCCTGCGCGATGTCGAGGATTTATTGGCCGAACCGGGTGTGATCGTCTCATATAAAAGCATCCGGGTGTGGTGCCAACGGTTCGGAACGCAGATAGCGGCCAAGATCCGTCGCGATCGCCCGATTCCTGCCGACAAATGGCACCTTGACGAGGTCGTGATTTCAATTCAAGGGCGAAAACATTGGCTTTGGCGAGCGGTCGACGCCAACGGAGATGTACTGGAAATCCTGATGCAAAGCCGCAGAAATGCCCATGCTGCCAAGCGTTTCCTGATGAAGTTGATGAAGCGATGGGGTGTGCCACGCGTCCTCGTAACCGACAAACTGCGCAGCTATGGCGTGGCCGTCCGTGACCTTTGCCCAAGCGTCGATCATCGTTCCCGCAAGGGGTTGAACAACCGATCCGAAGCGTCGCATCGACACACACGACGAAGAGAAAAGACCATGGGTCGTTTCAAATCCCCACGCCAGGCGCAGCGTTTTCTATCCGTCCACGATCAAACCGCCACCATCTTCCGTCCAAAGCGCCACCTCTTTTCCGCAACATCCTACCGCCAATCTCGCGCTGACGCGTTCAGCCTGTGGAACAACTCTGCGGCTGAAATGGCTGCATGAACGAGACCCGGATCTTGGTCACGTCGCGACATAACAACCTGACAAAGCCGCTCTCCACCCTTCGCAACCAAGCGACGGACAAGCCCCATTATCTGAGGTGGTGGAGCCCGCAGTTTTGGAATGACCTCGTCGAGAATGATCTGAACCTCGAAGAAGCGTGAACCAGTAAGGCTATCCAAGAGGGCTTCATCATCAGCCGAAATCAAAACATTGCGGCGCGATGCGCCTTCCGCGAGCGCCGTTATCAAGGCTTCGTCACTGTAGGCACCGATGCCGAGGCTCGCTGCGGCCGTGACCGGACCCTTGCTTTGGGCTAGGCGCTCGATTTTTTCTGGTCTCACTGCGTTCGATGTCATGGGCGTCAGTCCGAAGGGAGGCGAGTGTTTCTTCGCATTGGAGACAAATTGGTTTGATGCGGGGATGGCAACTATCGGGTTTTCGATGTTCTAGAGGAATGCCCTGTACTCGTTCATCAGCGTGGCGACCTGAAGAAGGCCCTGTGCTTCCGACTTGTGGATCAGTGCAGGAACATCGATCGCAGGGTTCGCAAACCTTTCGCGCATGCGCCGCAACGCCAGGATCGACTCTGAAGGGTCGAGCTCGATCGTGTCGGCTATGAAGTCATCCGCGGAGATCGCATCGATGGCATGCGGTTCGAGCGCCTCGGGGGGAAAGTCCTTGAGATTGTCGGTCACGATTACCGAGGCAGACGTTGATATCGCAGCCGCCAAAACATGGTTATCATTGGGATCCGGCAGGTCGAGATTACTTTCGAACACCTCGTAGCCTGTTACTAGGGACTCTGGGAATGCCGCTTCGATCACGGCGCGCTGCTTCGAGCCGTCAGAGGCTCCCTTAGTAATCTGGGAGATAGCTTTCTGGGTTTCATCCAGAATACGTGCACTCCAACGCGGCCGGAACAGGCCGGCCTCAGCCAAGCTGAGCAGCATGTTCCGACGCATTGCGCCGCCCAGAACACATGCATCGATCAACGCTGTGAACCGATCGGCGTATCCGTTCATACCAGTCCATCTTCTGCGTCTATCCGCGCGAGATCACTAAGCGCATTGGAGCGTTCCGCATCACGCTTCTCTTTGTACGCAAAGAGGTCGTCGGCCCGCACACGCCGATGCCGCCCGGTTTTCGCGAACGGGATATTGCCCTCTTCTAAAAGTTTTACAAGGAACGGACGAGAGACATTCAAAAGATCCGCCGCTTGCTGTGTTGTAAGCTCGGACTCGACCGGTATCATTCGAAATCCGCGTCCGCTCGAAACGAGCCTGAGCACTTCGAGCAGGGAAGCCGTGAGCGCAGGTGCCAATGTTACATTTTGAACGTTTCCACCTTCGAGCGCAAGCGACAACGTTGTCGGTTCACCTTCCTTGATCTGCGAGGCGACGATAGTTCTAAGCTGCTCGGCATTCTTGATCTCGACCTCATCAGGCAGTCGATCAAAGAACGCCTCCTTCTTAAGGGCGGTCATGGTGTGCTCCAGTTCAGTTTGCTAAGTGACATGTAAGGTATCGCCTATTCGAATCAAACGCAATAGTCGAATTAATCGAAACAACTTAATGTGCGCCTAACGCTGAGCACAGTAGCTCCCATGAGTTATAGAAGTCATTTCTATAACTCATCACAGTCAAAATTCTGAGCGATAGAACTGTGCGTCACGCCTCCGCAAGCCCTGCATCTTCCATCTGCTCTCGGTCCGGCAGATCCTGCAGAGTCTCCATGTCGAACGCGATCAAAAACTTCTCGGTCGTGACATAGGTGTAGGGCGCCCCACGTCGCGGGGATCTTGGGCCTGTCCCGATCAGTCCTTGCGCATGTAATCTGCCGATCAGATCGCGGCTGATCTCCTTGCCGAAAATGTCCTTCAGCCCATCTCGGGTGATCGGCTGGTGGTAGGCAATGGCCGCCAGCACCGCGACATCGGATTCGCGGAGATCCAGGTCTTGTTCGCCAACATCTGCTGCGGCCCTGACCGAACTCGCATATGTAGACCGGGTCTGGAACATCCAGCCATCGGCGACCTTCGCCAACTCGAACGACCGTCCTTCCAAATCGGCGATCAGGTCTTCAATCAACAAATCGACCGAGACCCCCTGCCCCACAACGCGCGCCAGGTCCTCGCGCGGTACCGGCGAGGCAGACGCAAAGAGCACGGCTTCGATCCGGCGCATCCACTCCCGCCAACGTAAGTCTTGCGGCAAGTCCTCCAACTCGCGGTCCAGATCGGTGTCGACATGATCTTTTGCCATCGTCACACCCCGTAGAGCCGGAAGGTGTCTCGGCCGGTCAACTCGCGCACCGCGCCAAGATTGACCAACCGATCGCAGAACCGCCGTGCAGCCCGATCAGAGCGGAGCGAGGTCAGCGCCATCGGCGGCAGGGCATCCTGGGATAGGAACATGGCCACCGCATCGTCAGATCCCTGCGCCCGCAGCTTCGGAGCGACCTCCCGCAAACGCGCCACACGCCGGGTCAGGTCGGAGGCCAGTCGCGACGCCTTCTGCACAGCATCGACAAGAGTCCGGTGACAGGCCAGGTACAACTCTTCATCCCTCTTCCGCAGATCGGGGCGCTTGAATCCGATCGCCAGCAGCGGCACGACATGGCTCCACCCGAACACCTGCGCCAAAGCCGCATCGGCAAGAACTAGCGCCGAGGCGAGATCACGCGGTCGATTCTCGACAACAGCTTGCAGGGCGCCCGCAGCCCGCGAGACCGGCGCCCCTTGCCCCGCATCAAGCCAGGTCGCAATCTGCTCCGGTTCCAGATCAGGCAACGCCCGGTGAAGTGCATTGACTGACACAGGCCTTTCGGTGGCCCGTCGCCAGGCCAGATAAACCTCCCCGGCAGGCCCCGGGCTATCCCCGGGCTGCAGAAACCCCACAGCGTCGCGCAATTCGGCGACGCGTTCCGGACGCCCTTGATGTATCAGACACGCCTCCGCGGCGCAGAGCGCCAGCCGCGCCCGGAGCAAGGTCTGGGGGACCTCGTCTTGCCTCGACACAAGATGCAGATGGCTGAGCGCCGCGCCTGACAAAAACGCCACATCTTCAGGGGTTTCGGGCCGCGCAGACGTGACCCAAGGGGGTAACCGGGGTAAGTTGCACAGATCGTCCGAGATAGCTGTAGGGTGGTAGGTCATGCCACAACACTATCCCATCACGGCGCTTTCGTCCACAATATACGGTACAAACCGCCCCACCCTACCGGTATTTTCTATGTCCAATAAGTTTGCATTATCGGACCTAAAAGAATATGCTCAGCGGCATGCCTCAAAAGCCTCAGGATTCAAGCTCAGAGCAAGCAAAGGCCTCCTCACCCAACGAGGACGACGAGAGATTGCAGCCTTCCGGCGAGGCCCTGACACTCCCTTCCACTGTGGCTGGCTCAGGCACGCTCGATCGACTGGTGGACACCGCCCGTGATTACGCTAGAGCCTCAACGGCCGAGAACACCAACAGGGCCTACGCCACTGATTGGAAGCACTTTGCACGCTGGTGCCGACTAAAGGGAGCAGACCCCCTACCCCCATCGCCGGAAATGATCGGGCTTTACCTGACAGACCTTGCAGCACCAACTGGCGACTCTTCGTCAAAGACGGCGGCCCGCCCCCTATCGGTCTCGACGATTGACCGAAAGCTCTCCGGGCTTGCCTGGAATTATGCACAACGAGGATATACCGTTGATCGCAAAAACCGCCATATCGCCTCGGTGCTAGCCGGAATCAAGCGAAAGCACGCAAGACCACCGGTGCAAAAAGAAGCCATCCTGAAGGATGATATTCTCGCCATGGTAACCACCCTGCCCCATGATCTGCGTGGGTTGCGCGACCGGGCAATCTTGCTGTTGGGATATGCAGGAGGTCTCAGGCGATCTGAAATTGTCAGTCTGGATGTTCATAGAGACGACACATCGGAGTCTGGAGGCTGGATCGACATTCTCGACGAAGGTGCCCTGCTCACGCTCAACGCCAAAACAGGTTGGCGCGAGGTTGAAATTGGCAAGGGATCATCCGAACAGACCTGCCCAGTACATGCTCTGGAACAATGGCTGCACTTTGCCAGGATCGATTTCGGTCCGGTGTTTGTGCGGACCTCCCGCGATGGGTCGCAGGTAATGGAAGCGCGGCTCAGTGACAAACACGTCGCGCGCCTGATCAAGCAGACAGTGCTGGATGCTGGCATTCGATCAGACCTGCCCGAAAATGAACGCCTTGCTCTGTTCTCTGGTCATAGTTTGCGTGCAGGCCTTGCCAGTTCCGCCGAAGTCGATGAGCGCTACGTTCAGAAACAGCTGGGTCATGCCTCGGTAGAAATGACCCGGCGCTACCAACGGCGCCGGGATCGGTTCCGCGTCAACCTAACAAAGGCTGCTGGGCTCTAGCTTCGATTGTGTCGGCACAGCTTGTACTTAAACACCTCGTTCATTTGAAGCGGATGAGCTATCGCAGGCCTTACCCAACTGAGCGGCTCAACCAAAGGCCCTAGAAGCAATCGATTCGAGGCCTAGACGCAATTGCTAATTTTTGGGATTCGATGGCCCAGTCCCACCATATGTTGTAGAGACTCAATGAGGGCACGATAAAGAGATAATTTACAGTGAGTTAACCATAAACTTACTGCACTTGCAGCCAGGACGAATGAGTCTTCAACATCGAATGCCCAAAAAAATGTTGCCTGGGGATAAGTTGCGTGTCATGAGTTGAATTGTCGCAAACTAACGCAAATGGCGCGATTTAGCGACGAAACACAAATGACCCACTAAGAGGTCGTGAGGGTAGCATGGTATTAGACACTAACAATGCGCAAACAAGCACAATTGCCGCATCGATTGCGGCAAACGCTGCCCGCCTTTCAGAGGCGCTTAACCATCATATGCGCAATAGCTTCCAACCTGATAGCCTAAAAGCGTTGCGTAAGTTTCATCCCGCCGAAGTTTCAGAGCTGACTGGCATCAGTATGTCGAACCTTCGATCTCGCCATCAAGAAGGCGATTTCCCTGACGTAGAGACAGATTCCAGAGGACGCAGACTTTATACCGCAGAACAGATCGACCAAATTCGTCATGTCATGGCTAAAACGGGTCGGAATGGCAAAACTTACCTACCCGGGCGTCGCGAAAATGACGCCCTGCAAGTTATCTCCATCGTTAACTTCAAAGGCGGTTCTAGCAAAACGACAAGCGCGATCCACTTGGCCCAACGCTATGCCCTGCGGGGGTATCGCATTCTTGCGATCGACATGGATCCCCAAGCCAGTTTGACAACGATGTTCGGCTATCGTCCTGAAATTGAATTTGCTGAAAGCGGCACCGTTTACGACGCTCTCAAGTATGAAAATCCGGTCCCGCTGAGCCAAGTCATCCGGAAAACTTATTTTCACAATCTGGACCTCGCTCCGGCGGGCCTTTTGCTGTCTGAGTACGAGACCGAAACAGCCTACGCACTTCAACACAAGATTGACCCGCCATTTACCCAACGCCTTGCAATCGCTCTCGACGAAGTTGATGCCAAATACGATCTCGTAATCATTGATTGCCCGCCTCAACTCGGCTTCACAACGATGACCGCTTTGTTAGCCTCTACCGGCCTCTTAATCACCGTTGTACCCAGTATGTTGGACGTTGCCTCGATGGCGCAATTCCTTGAAATGGCTGGAGAAACGGTCCAGACGCTTGAAGAAGCCGCAGGACCAATCGACTGGAAATTCCTAAAGTTCCTCGTTGCTCGATATGAACCAACGGACGTACCGCAATCCCAAATGGCGGGTTTCTTACGGTCTATTCTCCTTGATCAGGTTTTGACTACCTCAATGCTCAAATCCACGGCAATCTCCGACGCGGGGATGACGCAGCAAACGATCTATGAGCTGGACCCTTCGCAAGTTGTCAAAAAGACACTCACCCGCATTCTAGAGTCAGTCAACGGCGTCGCGGATGAGTTTGAAAAGACAATCCAGCAAGCATGGGGAAGGGAGATTGACTAATGGCCCGTAGAAACCTGTTCCAGCCCCCTCTTCCACCTGATGTGGAGAGCACAGCGCCACCAGCCGGGGTACAAACAACACGTTTCCCCAATACCGGCGCGATGAGCGGCATGAAGTCCACTTTGAAAGATGTCGCGAGCAACGCGGTAAGGGAAATCTTTGGTGATGTAATTGAAGAAGACGGCCCCAAGGACCGTCTTTCTTTCACCGATGCCGATATTGCGACTCTAGCTGAGAGTATCAAGACCCATGGTCAACAGGTGCCGATCATGGTGCGTCCCATTGTGGACAAACCTGGACACTACAAGATCGTCTATGGTCGCCGCAGATTACGGGCCTTGCAATCGCTTGGGATCCCCGCGAAAGCTCTTGTCAGGTCTCTTTCTGACGAGGAAGCCATACTTGCTCAGGGGCAAGAGAACTCCCAGCGTTTGGACCCGAGCTTTATTGAAAAGGCGCTATTCGCGGCTGAGCTTGCCGCGAGTGGATATGAGCAGCCAGTCATTCTAGACGCCCTTGCCGTGGACAAACCAATGCTATCTCGCATGGCAAAAGTCGCGCGATCTATTCCAAAATCGGTCATTGAGCAGATTGGTTCTGCCCATGGGATTGGGCGGAGGCGGTGGGAAGAGTTCGCGAACCAATCACGCGGCGAAGGTATCAATCTTGAACAGATCACCGCAAAGCTTAGGCTAGACGCTGCGAAGACCTCCGACGAGCGCTTTGGCATCGTAAGTGACGCACTTACCAAAACGCTGAAATCAAAAACCTCCGACAAACCGGCGATGCCCTCTGGGTTGTCTATCAAACTTAATGATGGGACGGCTTTGGCAGAGGTCAAAGAAACGGCTCGCGCTTTGACTGTTAAGCTATCGAAGTCTGAGACCCCAGAATTTGCCCGGTGGATGCGCGACAACGCAGAAACTGAGCTTATGCGCCTCTATGAGGCGTGGCAGTCAGAGCAAAAGCCTGACTGATATCAACCGAGCAGTAGAACCCAGATAAAGGAGCACGACCAACAACCGAAAAAGAAAGAGCCCCCCAAGGTTTCCCTAGGAGAGCCCAATCTGTTCTTTGCACTTTCAGATTTACCAGCTTCTCAACGCCAGTCAATAACAACCGATTCGGTTGCCGGTGATTTGCGGCCTTTTTTCTAACTTTCCGAAATATTGGGGCCTTTCACAGCAGGTTGTCGTGAAAAAACATGGCATTTACTCAAGCAACTGCACCCACCGGGCTGCGGGCAGGTGAACTTTTGTCCGCGGACAATTCAATTCCGGAACGCCACATCGTCATTGCGACACTTCGAAACGCAGCACCCCGTCTTGGCCTTAGCGCGTCAGTGATTACTACATTGGATGCGATGCTTTCGTGCCTTGCACCAAAACGCAACCACCACACAGTGTTTGCCTCCAACGCGACGCTCATGTTTCGCCGCAACGGTATCTCTGACAGAACGATCAGACGTCATGCGGCAGCGCTGCAAGAGATTGGGCTACTGGTGCGCCGTGACAGCCCAAACCGGAAACGTTTCACAAAGCACAACACCCTTGGAGGCAAAGTTCTGCGATTTGGCTTCGATCTTTCCCCGCTTTTTGAGCGTTTGCCTGAAATCGCAGCGATAGCAGCCGAAGTTCTGAAGGAACACGAACAAATCGATTATCTGCGTACCAAAATCCGCGCGGCGGCAAATGAAAGTTTAGCAAAACACCCGCATGATCAAACTGCCAACAACCTCTTCCGGGTTCTTCGCCGCAAATTGTCACTGCAAGACTGCCAAGGGATCCTCAAAGATCTACCCATAACTGAATTACAAGCCGAAGCGTCCAGTGATCAAAACCTTGATTTAACAACACCTATGACCGCCAAAGACGGCCATTCTGTCCGGCACCATCATAAGTCAAATAAAGAACATATTGATAAGGAGAACATCAGACAAAAAGAACAACCCAATCCTGAACCACCAGATGCTCCCGTTACAGTCCCAGAATTGCTCTCAGCCTGCCCCGAAGCGGCCCAGTTCTCGCTGAGAGAAATTAAGACAGTTCACGATGTTATTGCACATGCACGGGTGCTGGCACCCATGCTAGGAATTAGCCATCAATGCTACGAAGCTGCCCATGTACGGTTAGGTGGACTAAGAGCCGCAGCAACTGTTTGGGCCATCGTGCAGTTCCATGATAAAATCAAGACAGTAGGTGCGTATTTTAGATCAATAACCACAGGGTCAAAGAGCATCGACTTTAGCCCCGAAAAACTCGTCCGGCGGTTGGCCAAAAAACAGGATTGTTCGGCTTAACTTTGAAATTGTCCGCGGACAATTTACCAGACAGCATCGCAATCTTGATGAACTGGCAGTCTGTTCAAGCAACATAAGGACCGGGTCCAACAACCCGGTAGGTCACCGACCTTGTTGCCGCAGAACTTAGAACAATAGGTTTTCCTCACCCAATTGTCGTTTACACCGAATATTTGAATGTTGAAAAACTAAGGAACGTAAAACTATCAACTGTTTGAATGTAGTACTATTGCTCATCAATTAATTAATCTGATTTCTGATGTGAATATCGCATAAAATTCATGGAAATAGGGTTCTTCGAATTTGCTCTGAACGCTCATAGCGCATCTGCAAGCAGGTCGATAAGCTGAGCATCGAGGTCTGGACCATGCACAGGCGATCCGTGGCAAGACAACAGGATGGACGGGCCATCAGTGGATAGCTTTGTGGTGGTCCAACCTTTGAAAATCGAGGCGTCCTTGACACCATAACGTGGAAAGGTCCCAAGCATATTAGGAGCCTCCGCATAGACGCCCGGCGCGTGCAGCTTGGCTGTGAAGGCATCCGTGACGACCCAAGCAATCTCCGATTGTGTTCTAATTTCAACCCAGACCTCCCCTGTCTTGAGACCTTCGGGATGGAGTATTCTCTGGTTATCTGCCATCTGCGATTTGAGGGTATCAATTGAATTGAACGTCAGTCCGGTGATCTTCTTTAGACGCGGCATTGCATCTTTTGAACAAACCAATGTTGCGTTCGGAAAGGCCTTGGCATGCCCTGTCAGACCTTTGTTATGGTAGTGATTAGGCGCGAGTATCATCGACACCCCGCCCAGCTTAGCAAGGTTGTCGCGTTCAGATTTTTCAAGTCCCGCGACAGGGCCATAAAGGCACAGGCTCCCGTCTCGAAGACGGAATGCGATGCAGTTCAGCTTTCCAGCGCGGCCAAGATATACGCCGTCAATTCCAGATACTGGGGAGAAGGGTTGGATCGTCATCGTGGTTGATACCTGCTTAGAACAGAGCATATGAGCTCAACGAGAGGGCGGCCTGCCGTCTGATCTCCTTGCGACCTATTATGTGCATGAATGCCAATCACTGCGGGAATCAGTGACGCGGCCAAGATATGAGGTGTGAAAGTCGCACTTCCTCCTTGCGCCGCCTGCTCATTCTCAAGGGCAATTACAAAGTGATCTTCAAGAGTTTTCCAGTAGGAGCGCACAGCCTTTTCAAGCCTTGGGCTTCGGATGCGGGCATTTTCAATGCCGGTGTTCACGATCAAACACCCATAGTCACTAGATGTCATGGATCCCGGAGTGACCAAGCCCTTAAAGAAAGTGGCGATTTCCGGAATACCGCCTTGTTTCATTGGCGCCATTTCTGTCGTGATTGCGGCGTCGCAGTAGTAATTCAATGTTTCAAGATAGAGGCCTTCCTTCCCGCCAAACTCCGAACGAATGGCGAATTGGTTAAGGTCAGTCAGTCGTTCAAGCTCACGTACGCCGAGGTCCTGAAACCCATGTTCCCAGAACACGTTGCACGCTTTTGCGATGGCATCTTGGCGATCATATGATTTTGGGCGTGGCATCGTTCATTCACTTTGACTGTTTCAATACACTCGCATAGTTATTAATTCAATGCAACTGTATGGAAATGGATTCAAGAAATGTGAACTGTGTTTTTCCCTAGTGAAAAACAAGCGAACTACGAGGCCTACGGGTAACCGCCACTCCTCTTGTTCCTACATAATGTATCCGGCCGGGCCTGTTGCATTAATCGCGGCCGTTAGTCAGAATTTGGTCATAGAGATTAATCATGGCGAGTAAGTCACCGTTCAAACATCACCGCTTCCCGCGTGCTGTCATCTTTTGAGCAGGCCAGACAGAAGGCGCTACAGAATGATGGAGAGGGTAGAGTTCATATTTGTTCGTCCTATCTGGGTGTGTTGCAATAAGTCTAGATCAATGGGAGAATGATGCGAACATATCCCGACCGTCAAGCTGTCCTTGGTCTCCGTCAAATTAGTTTTTCCAAGGCGTAGCAAAAACAAGAAAGCCGTTGAGCTTCACAAAACTTTGGAAATCAGAGATGCCAAAAAGACGGGCACGATGATCAGGAAACGCGTAGCGATGAAATCCACCTACAAAGAGGTCAAATCAGACATCTTGGAAAAGATTGTCAAAGGAGACTGGGCCCCCGGTGATTTGATTCCCAATGAAATGGAGCTGGCATCCGCATACAACTGCGCGCGCGCTACAGTGAACCGCGCGATGCGTGAGCTGGCAGACGATGGGATCATCGAAAGGCGTCGCAAGGCAGGTACACGGGTGCGGATGACGCGGACACGTCAAGCCAAATTTGATATTCCTGTCTTGCGAAACGAAATCGAAGCCCTCAATGCTGAGTACAGATATTCTTTGGTCTCTAGCGTCGTTTGTGCATCGCCTGATTGGCTCCGTGCGCGGTTGCAATTGTCCAAGGCAACAGACGTATTGCATCTCATTTGTATGCATTATGCGGACGGTTCTCCGTATCAATACGAAGATCGCTGGATCAACCTCGATGTATTACCACAGGCCGAAGACATGGATTTTTCCGAGATCGGACCAAATGAATGGTTGCTAAGCGAGACACCATTCTCGGATGCAGAAATTAGTTTTTCTGCTGCTTTGGCAGATCAAGGGCTGACCGACTTTTTGGAATGTGCAGTGGGTGATCCGATTTTCACTGTCGAAAGATCCACATGGCTTGCAGGGCAAGCGGTGACCTTTGTCCGGTTATCCCACAAGCCCGGGCACCGGATGACGACGCGGTATTGATCTTTCAGCTCCGACTACCGTCGGGATGCTATGATAGGCCCGAAGACTCGCCAGTTTGATCAGTCAAGAATTCCTGGCAAATTCAATCCATTCTCACGCGCGCACTCTTTCGCGATGTCATAGCCAGCATCCGCATGGCGCATGACTCCTGTGGCAGGATCATTCCACAGAACACGGGAAATGCGGCGATCTGCGTCTTCGGACCCGTCACAGCAAATCACCATGCCCGAATGTTGAGAGAAACCCATGCCCACGCCGCCGCCGTGATGTAGCGACACCCACGTCGCACCAGAGGCTGTGTTCAGCAAGGCATTGAGCAGGGGCCAATCTGATACAGCATCAGAGCCGTCTTTCATCGCTTCTGTTTCACGATTGGGCGATGCAACGGACCCAGAATCCAGATGGTCGCGTCCAATAACTATCGGCGCGCTGAGTTCGCCGTTACGCACCATTTCATTGAACGCGAGGCCTAACTTATGGCGAACGCCAAGGCCAACCCAGCAAATCCGCGCAGGCAGCCCTTGGAATTCAATCCGTTCGCGGGCCATATCGAGCCAGTTGTGCAGATGTTTGTCCTCGGACAGGATTTCTTTCACCTTGGCATCTGTTTTGTAGATGTCTTCGGGATCACCTGACAGCGCTGCCCAGCGGAATGGGCCAATACCGCGACAGAACAACGGGCGAATATAGGCTGGAACGAACCCCGGGAAATCAAATGCGTTTTCAAGCCCTTCTTCCAATGCCATTTGGCGGATGTTATTGCCGTAATCGACGGTTGGGATTCCTGCATTGTGGAAATCAACCATCGCCTTCACCTGGACTTTCATCGACGCACGGGCGGCCTTTTCGACAGCCTTCGGATCGCTTTCGCGTTTCTCTCTCCATTGTGCCATCGACCAACCCTGAGGCAGGTAACCGTTGATCGGATCATGCGCCGAGGTTTGGTCCGTCACGATATCAGGATGCACGCCTCGTTTGACAAGTTCTGGGAAAACATCTGCGGCATTGCCAAGCAAGCCGACGGATTTAGCCTCGCCCGCTGCGGTCCATTTTTCAATCATCGCCAGCGCTTCATCGAGTGTTTCGGCTTTTTTATCCACATATCGCGTTCGCAAACGAAAATCGATGCTATCCGGGTTTGCTTCAACGGCCAAACAACAGGCACCAGCCATGACCGCCGCCAAGGGTTGCGCCCCGCCCATACCGCCAAGCCCGCCGGTCAAGATCCATTTCCCAGTGAGATCACCGTTGTAATGTTGGCGTCCCGCCTCAACAAAAGTCTCGTATGTGCCCTGAACGATACCTTGGCTCCCGATGTAGATCCAAGATCCAGCCGTCATCTGGCCATACATCGCCAACCCCTTTTTATCGAGTTCGTTGAAGTGATCCCAATTGGCCCAATGAGGCACAAGGTTTGAGTTTGCGATCAAAACGCGCGGGGCATCCTTATGGGTTTGGAACACGCCAACTGGCTTACCGGATTGGACCAACAGGGTTTGATCTTCTTCCAGATCGCGAAGGGCGGCAACGATCCCATCAAAGTCTTTCCAAGTCCGCGCCGCGCGACCAATTCCGCCATAAACCACTAACTCGTGCGGGTTTTCAGCGACATCCGGGTGCAGGTTATTCATCAGCATCCGCATTGGTGCTTCTGTCAACCAGCTTTTGGCGGTCAACTCGGTTCCAGTGGCAGGAAAGATGTCACGAACATTCTTGCGCGGATCACTCATGATGGGCCTTTCAATGTCGGGGCCAAGGCGGCCAATTGGGTCAGAATTGATGTAAGGTAAGGGCGCAGTTTTTCGGCTTTTTCTGCGTCATAGGTCCAAGGGTGTTCCTCGGAACTTAAATAGGTGCTTTGAGCCAATTCCATTTGGATCGCATGTACCCCATCAGCAGGGCGACCATAATGTCGTGTCGTCCACCCGCCCTTAAAACGGCCATTGGTGACTGAGGAGTAGCCTTCGGCCGCTGCACAAATATCTTGGGTGATCTTTTCGATAGACGGTGTGCAGGTCGTTCCGAAGTTGGTGCCGATGTTGAAATCGGGCAGCGTGCCTTCGAACAAAAATGGGATGTCTGACCGGATTGAGTGGCAATCATACAGAATGGCAAACCCATGCCGGCGCTTTACGCGTTCAAGTTCAGCTTCAAGGGTTGCGTGATAGGGCGCGTGAAACGACTTTCGGCGATCTAGGATCGCCGCGGCATCTGGCGCATTTGTCCAGATATCATGGCCATCGAAATCGGTAAGGGGCACAAGGCCTGTCGTGTTTTGCCCCGGATAAAGGGACGCACCAGAGGGATCACGATTTGCATCTACAACATAGCGGTGAAAGGTAGCGCGCACACGTGTCGCGTCCAGCACAAGGCCATCGTAAAGCGTGTGAATGTGCCAGTCCGTGTCATCCAGCCGACGCCCACGGTCGTTGAGGTCGGCCAAAATATCATCGGGCACAAAGGTTCCCGTATGGGGCAGGCCCAGTACGATCGGGCCATCCCCTTGAATAGTCTCTACAGGGTTCATGATGACAGCTCCGGCATGTCGATACCGGCCGCCGCGACAATGTCACCAGATGCGATCAATGCAGCTGCCTTCTCCAGATCAGGAGCAAGATAGCGATCATCCTCCAAGGCTTCGACATCGTGGCGGACCCGTGCGGCAACCCTCTGTAATGTATCGCTGGTCTTTAATGGAGCACGGAATTCAATCCCTTGCGTCGCACAAAGCAACTCGACACCCAAAATCCTTGCCAAATTGTCATTCATCACCCCCAATCTACGTGCCCCATGTGCCGCCATGCTGACGTGGTCTTCTTGATTGGCAGAGGTCGGCGTGCTGTCGGTCACGCAGGGATTCGCGAGATGTTTGTTTTCGCTCATCAAAGCGGCTGTTGTGACTTCTGCAATCATGTAGCCACTGTTCAGACCCGGGTTTGGTGTCAGGAAGGGGGGCAGATTAAAACTTAGGGCAGGGTCGACAATCAACGCAACGCGGCGTTGCGCAATCGCACCGATTTCAGCAATCGCGAGAGCGATCATATCAGCGGCAAACCCGACGGGTTCCGCGTGGAAATTGCCGCCTGACACGATGACATCCGCATCAATCAACACCAACGGGTTGTCTGTGGCGGCATTTGCCTCAATCTCTAGCGAACGGGCCGCCATGCGCAGCACGTCCATTGCCGCGCCTGTGACCTGAGGCTGACACCGGATGCAGTAGGGGTCTTGTACGCGCGCATCATCAACCACATGGCTTTCGCGAATTTCAGACCCTGCCAACAAGGCACGCATCGTTTCGCCCGCTTGGATTTGTCCTTGATGGCCGCGCAACGTGTGTATTTCCGGCTGCAAAGGCGCTGTAGATCCCATGATCGCGTCTGTTGAGAGCGCAGAAGTCACCAACGCAGAATGCGCAGCGCGCCATGCGCCAAACAAACCAGCAAGGGCAAAGGCAGTGGAAAACTGGGTCCCGTTGATCAGCGCCAAACCTTCCTTTGGGCCCAGCTCAACCGGAGTCAAGCCTGCTGCGGCCAAAGCCTTGTCACCCGACATGACTTGACCGTTAATCTCTGCTTCACCATATCCCATCATGGCCGCCGCCATATGAGCGAGCGGGGCGAGATCGCCGGATGCGCCAACAGACCCTTGCGCAGGAATGACGGGCGTTACGCCTTTGTCGAGCATCGCCTCAATCAAAGTAGTGACTTCAAGGCGTACACCTGACGCGCCGCGCCCAAGGCTGAGCAGTTTTAGGGCCATCAACAAACGCGCATGGCGGCGCGAGATAGCGGGACCAACACCGCAGCAATGGGACAGGATCAGGTTGCGCTGAAGCGTGGCTGTGTCCTTCGGCTCTATCTTGACCGAAGCCAGTTTTCCAAAGCCGGTGTTGACGCCATAAACTGCGTCAGTTCCCGCGACGGCCTTTGCGATCCTTGAATGCGCCAACTCTATCGCCGGATGGCTTGCTTGATCCAGGCGTACAGATGCTTCGTTCCAATAGATTGTGGCCAGATCATCTAAAGTGACGGTGCCGGGTGTCAGGATCAGAGTTGTCACAATCTGCCTCCGAAAATGCGGGAATGAAGCGGGTTAGAGCCGATCCGATATGACAATTCGGCAGGATGTTTGATGTCCCAAACAACCATGTCAGCGCGCATCCCGACGGCCAGAGTACCAGAGTCTTTCAAACCCAAAGCGCGCGCAGCGTTCCGGGTGACACCGCGAAGAGTTTCTTCGGGCGTCATGCGGAACAGGGTGCAGCCCATGTTTAGTGTCAAAAGCAGTGAGTTCAGAGGGGAGGAACCGGGGTTCATGTCCGTTGCCAAGGCCATTGGCACATCATGTTTGCGCAATAAGTCGATGGGCGGTGCTTGGGTTTCGCGCAATGTGTAGAACGCGCCGGGCAGGATGACAGCAACCGTGCCCGCATCTTTCATCGCTTTTACGCCGTCTTCATCCAGATATTCGATGTGATCCGCAGACATCGCGCCATAACCGGCAGCCAGTTTCGCGCCACCGAGGTTAGACAATTGTTCTGCGTGCAGCTTGACAGGCAAGTTCAATTCTTGTGCGACATCAAAAACCCGTGCGATTTGGTCGGGTTGGAAGGCAATCCCTTCACAAAACCCATCCACAGCATCGACCAGCCCTTCGGCATGCGCGGCACGTAAAGCCGGGATGCAAACCTCATCGATGTAGTCATCGTCACGCTGGGCATATTCTGCAGGCGTTGCATGGGCCCCAAGGAAAGTTGTTTTCACGCGGATAGGGCGGTGTTTCGCAATGGCGCGGGCCACTCGCAACATGCGCAGTTCGGTTTCTAAATCCAAACCGTAGCCCGATTTCACTTCGATGCAGGTGACGCCTTCGGAAATCATGACATCGACACGGCGCAATGCGTCGGCCAGCAGGTCTTCTTCAGAGGCGGCACGTGTTGCATTGACCGTCGACATGATCCCGCCACCGGCACGCGCCACCTCTTCATAGCTGGCACCGTTCAGACGCATTTCGAACTCTGCCGCGCGGTCGCCTCCATGCACGATATGGGTATGGCAATCGATCAACCCAGGCGTGACAACGCGGCGGCCAAGATCGGTTTCTGGAAGTGCCTTATATTGTTCGGGGATCTTGGAAACAGGTCCGAGCCATTCAATCAGCCCTCCCATGACCACAATCGCAGCATCCTCAATGAGCCCATATACGGGCTCAGATTCTCCCATTGTCGCAAGGCTCAATTGGGAAAAGACTCTGTTATCTTTCGGCATTTTCATTCCGATGTCGTTGAGAATATTCTTTTAACGTATGGAAAAATATGCTTTATGTCTATACATAAAGAGAGAGGCTGAAATGATCTTTGCAAAACAAGCGATGCTCTCAACTGGATGGGCCTCTGGTGTCCGCCTGACTGTGACGCTGGGTGAGATCACGAAAATTGAGACGGGCCAGCAATCCGGCCCTGAGGATGTGGTCACTGATACCCTTCTGCCAGCTTTGGGAAACCTACACAGTCATAGCTTTCAACGGGCCATGGCCGGCATGACAGAATATCGCATGGCTGGTAGGGATAGTTTCTGGACATGGCGTGATTTGATGTACCGGTTTACTGCGCACCTCAGCGCTGAACAGGTTGAGGCCATCGCCGCCTTTGTGTTCTTAGAAATGCAAGAGGCTGGCTATGCCAGCGTGGGCGAGTTCCATTACCTGCACCACCAACCGGACGGAACGCCATATGATGATCTGGGCGAACTTTCTTCCCGCATCGCGGCGGCTGCGGATGCAACTGGCATTGGCCTAACTCACTTGCCTGTCCTTTATTCATATGGCGGGGCAGGGCAGGTGCCGCTTGAGGCAGGGCAGGCGCGGTTTGGCAATTCGGTTGATCGTTTCAACGAATTGGTCGGCAAAGCAGAAAGTGCTGTATCAGCGCTGTCTAATGATTGCCGCGTCGGCATTGCCGCGCATTCCCTGCGTGCCACGGCGCCAGATGATCTAAAGGCGTCCTTGGCTGCCCGCAGCTCTGGGCCGATCCATATTCATGTCGCTGAACAGCCCAAGGAAGTAAGCGACATTCAAGCGTGGCTCGGCGCGCGTCCCGTTGAATGGTTGCTTGCCAACACAGATGCGAATGACGATTGGTGCCTGATCCATGCCACGCATATGACCGATAGCGAAACAATCAACATGGCAAAATCGGGGGTTGTGGCGGGCCTTTGCCCAGTGACTGAGGCCAACTTGGGTGATGGTCCTTTTAATGGTCCCACGTATTTGCAGCAGGGCGGCGCCTTTGGCGTTGGATCAGATTCCAACGTTCTTATTTCCCTCACCGAAGAACTACGCACCTTGGAGTATTCGCAACGCTTGCGCGATATTGCCCGTAATGTGATGGTTGTTGGAGAGGGTTCGGTCGGAGAGACCCTCTATTCAGGCGCGGCTAGGGGTGGGGCGCAGGCATTGGGTCGTCAGGCGGGTGAAATCTCCGTAGGCAAACTTGCGGATCTCGTTGCAATTGACAGTAGTTCGCCTGCGTTATGCGCGTTGCGACAGGGCCAAATTCTCGACGGGCTAGTGTTTGCAGCAAAAGACACTGTCGTGACCGATGTTTGGTCCGCGGGCAGGCATACTGTGCAGTCTGGCCGCCACGTGAAACGCGATGAGATTACCGCAGCTTATCAGTCAGCAATGCACAATTTGATGGCCGAACTTTGATCAGGGTCGTTCAGGCGTAACTCAAGCAATGTTTCTCCGCCTTTCAGTTGAAGCACCGCATTTGAGGTGGTGATGGCCAGTGCTATTATATCGAAGAAGAAGGAGTCCCGACCTATGATGGGTTGGTCAGGCCTTGTCCGTTTGCTTGTTGTGATCATCAGCTCGTTCTTCAAGGGCTATCGCTTTCCACGCTTGTCTATTGGCCACGCTGTTTAGGCCTCCCTTTGATCCATTCAGTCAGTGGGCCGCGGTGCCCACGCTCTATGAAATGATCCTCACATCGCGCGATAGTCCGGACAGGATCTCTGGCCCATCTGCGCGCATGATCACAATGTCTTCCAATCGCAGGCCAAATCGCCCAGGCAGATAGATGCCCGGCTCGATGGAAAACACCATGCCCTCATCCAAAACCGACTGTGAAGAGGCAGAGATATAGGGCGGCTCATGGACTTCGATCCCCATGCCATGGCCCAGTCGGTGGACAAAATACTCTCCATAGCCCGCGTCGGTGATGACTTTGCGTGCCGCGTCATCAAGGACATGGGCTTTTACGCCGGGGCGGGCGACGTGTATTGCGGCTTGGACCGCCGCCTCGACAATGGCATGCACTTCCTCATAGCCATCGGGGGCGTCTCCCATCACCGCCATACGGGTGATGTCAGAACTGAACCCATCCCGGCCCGCTCCGATGTCCATCACCACGGCTTGCCCTTCTTGCAGCACCGCGTCGCCGGTTTGATGATGCGGCGATGCGCCATTTCCACCAGTACCAATAATCGTGAACAATGGTTTGGCGCCGTTGCCCGCAAAGGCCTCCCGAACAACTGCGGCGACTTCTGTTTCAGTCATGCCGGGGCGCATCGCGGCCCACGCCGCTTGCATCGCTTTGTCCGCGATCAAGGCGTTTGCTTTCAACGCTGCGTATTCCTCTGGCCCTTTGCGGGCCCGAAGCGCGCTGACAGTTGTTTCACAGAACTGGCGTTTGGCGTTCATCAGCCTGTCTTGAATAAGGGCTGCGTGATCCGCGCGCATGGTTTCGTCCAACACGATGGACCGAGCGGCATTTGCACCAAAAGAGTCCAGCATGCTCTCCAGTGCACCGGTTGGGCCATCAGCATCAAGCCATTCAAAGAAGGGCAGATCGGTTTGGCGGCGTGCGCTTTGTGTTTCCAAGGCAGGCATCAGAATCCCCGCATGATCAGCCGTCATGCAGAAAATCAGCGGGCGTTCATCGGCATGAGGGTGCATCCCCGTCAGCCATTCCAGATGCGCACCCGGGCCAAGGGCGACCAGATCGACACCCTCTTTGACCATGGCTTCGCGAAGACGGTCTATTCTGCTCATATCATGTCCCTTCAAATGCCAGTTTCGACGACAATTTTCCCATATGATGATCGCGCGCCTTTTAGATAGCGCCAAGCATCGACATACCCTTCCATCGGGAACACACGGTCCACCTTGGGGGTCAGTTTTCCATCAGACAGTGCTCTATAGACAAAGGCTTTCCCGCGTTTGCAGGCTTCGGTGTCTTCGACGTAGTTAAACAGGGAATAGGCATGGAACCACAGGCTGTTCTGGATCATAGGAATGAATGGTGGGTTGGAATACGTTCCGGCAAGCCCGCCATACAAATAAAGATGTCCACCCTTGGCCAACGCATTCGCGTAGCGTTCCATAAAATTGCCGCCAACAGGATCAAAGGAGGCATGAATCCCCGTGCCGCCTGTTACTTCGCGCAGGAAACTTTCGATATCGCCACCATCATCCACGAACACATGATCCGCACCGTTGTCCAACAGGATTTGGCGGTTGGCCTCGGAGCGTGTGGTGCTGATCATGGTGGCCCCATGCATCCGCCCAATTTGCAGCGCGGCACTGCCAGCGGTGCTGGTGCCTGCTGGTACCAGAATATTGCGCCCGGGTGCGGCCTTGGCCAGTTCCACCATCGGGAAATAGGCTGTCATGAATTGCATCCAGACGGACGCGGCTTCGACGGCAGTCAGGCCCGTCGGTGCTTTGGTCACAAAGGCCTGATCGATGATCAGCGTGTCTGCGCTCGCACCTTGGCGGTCATAGAAATAGGGCAGGGTGCAATAGCGCTCTCCGACGGTGATGCCTGTCACGTCCGATCCAACAGCCTCGACAATCCCAGCGGCTTCCATGCCGATACGGGCAGGAAATGCCGAAAAGCTGAACGAGTATCTGTCATGCATCAAATCGTCGTCGCCCCAGTTCAGCGCAAAGGTTTCGATGCGCAGCCGGATTTCCGTGCCTTTGGGGTCCTGAGGCGTGCAGTCTTGCAGCTGTAACCCTTCAAACCCGTTGTATGCGTTGATAACCCATTCCCGTGCCATGCCTTAGCTCCCGTAGATCTCGGACGCGCGCCCGGCGCTGATCAGCCCTGATTTGATGTCAGCTGCCACGGCTGCACGGTTTCGTTTTTTCGGATCGCCATAGCCCGCCCCCGAGGATGTCACCACGCGGATGACGTCATCTGTTGTGACATCCAACCCCGAGACAAAACTATAGCGTTCGGTGCCGTCAGGTTTGATCACCTCGACATAGTTGCCTGACCCTTCTTCACCGCCTTCCATCGACCACGGTTTCACTTTGGAGCGTGTGTAGCCTGCGGTCAGAAACCCGTCGCTTGTGCGAATGCGGTATTCCAAAACCAAGCCGCGCCCGCCGTTGAACTCACCTTCGCCGCCGGGTGCGGTGTTCAAGGCCATGCGATCCACATAAAGCCCATTGCGCGCTTCTGATATTTCGGCTGGCGTGTTGTAGGTTTCGCCGTGAAAGTTGCAGAACGTACAGGAAATGCCATCATGGTCTTGTCCAGCCCCCCAGCCCCCAAGCTGGGGTTCAATAATTGTGTATTGGCGGCCTGTGTCGGGGTGGATTCCACCCACAAATGTCCCGCAGATGGAGCTAAAATGCCCGGCTGGCAACAGGTCCGGGATATGCGGGGCCAGACACCGCCAGATCAGATCGTTGCTGCGAATTTCGGTTTCATAATAAAAACCAATCGCAGCGGGTTCCTTGGCATGAAAGATTGACCCTTCGCGGGTCAGCACCGTGAGCGGGCGAAAACTGCCGTCATTGGCAGGCGTGTCGGGGCCCGTCAACGCTTTGAATAGCATCTGCGCGCAGATCACCGTCCCGTCCCGCGTGGCGTTTGCAGGCCCGGAGGATTGATCCGGATTATCACGGAAATCGACGACGAACGCATCATCGCTGATTGTCACTTTGACGTTGAAGACCTGACCGTCATCTTGAGGTTCTGACAGCTCGAACGTGCCCTTGGGCAGTTTTGCCAGCTCGGCCCGCGCTGCCGTCTCGCCAAAGTCCATGAAACTGTCCATCGCGGCAAGAAACGTCTTGGTGGTGTATTTCTCGGCCAAAGTGCCCAATCGGCGTTCGCCAACACGCACAGCGGCAATAGCAGCCCAGACATCCCCCTTGAGGAAATCGGGCATCCGGGAATTGCAGGTCAGGATATCCATGACCGCGTCATCGGTGACACCTTCGTTGATGATCTTGATGGCGGGTAGGCGGAGTCCTTCCTGAAACACCTCGGTTGCATCGCCCGACAACGAACCCGGGGCCATGCCACCGATGTCGGAATTATGGGCAATGTTCGCAGTCCATGCGATTAGTTTTCCACCGGCAAAGACGGGCATCGCCAGCACCAGATCGTTCAGATGTGTGACGCCTCCATGCCATGGATCATTGGTGATAAAAACGTCACCCGGGCGGATATCTTTGTGTTTGGACAGGATGAACTGCACCGATTTATCAAGCACGCCGATGAACGCCGGAATACCCGCGCCCGACGATGCAAGTCGCCCGTCAGCATCTGTGATGCCGGTGCCCATATCCAACACTTCGTAGATGATCGAGGACATCGCGGTCTTGCGCATTGCGGCAAACATTTCATCCGCCGTAGCCTGCAACGCGTTCTGGATGATTTCGAGTGTGATTGGATCTTCGCTCATGGTTCTAAGCCTCCAACTCGATATGAATATTGGCGAAAGCATCGATCGAGACCTGATTGCCGGGATGGATCACAACCGTAGAGCCGCTGTCTTCGATGATGGCGGGGCCGGTGAAGGACATTCCGGGTTTGAGCGCGTCACCGTCATAAATCGACGCTTCATGGACACCTTCCAACGCGTAATCCACTGCGCGGATGGCCTTGATGGCCCCTTGCGCATCTGACGGGCCAAGCTTTGCGGGGGCCATCGTCAGTTTGCCCACCTCTGCCCGTGCAACTAGGTGAATCCCGACCATCTCGACCGGGGCATCCAAACGATAGGTGTATTCCTTTTCGTAAATCGCGTGGAATTCCTGCGCAATCTTGTCCAGAGACGCATCTGTGACCGTTCCGGTCAGGGGAACTTCGGTTGTGTGTTCCTGATTTTGATAGCGGAACTTGCCATAGCGCAGGAAACTGATCTTTTCGGGTTCGACGCCTTCGGCCTCAAAAGTAGCGCGCGCCTCGGCCTCGGTTCGCGCAAAGATGTCTTCGATCCGCTTACTCGCACCGTCCGTTAGGTCCATCAGTTGTGTCGCGAAATAGTCGCGGCGCAGGTCGCTCATCATCATGCCCCACGCAGAGAAAACGCTGGCAGCTGCAGGGACGATAACCTTACTCATTTGCAGTTCTTGCGCCAAGGCCACGGCGTGCATGGATCCACCACCGCCAAAGGCGAGCAACGTAAAGTCGCGCGTGTCATGGCCGCGGTTCAGGCTGACGAGTTTGAGCGCGTTGACCATATTGTCATTGGCGATCCGCACGATCCCGCGTGCGGCGTCATCCACGGTGACCTTAAGTTTGGATGCCAAATCGCTTAGGGCTGCTTCGGTAGCGGTCATGTCAGCCTCGACACTGCCACCGCAAAAATAGTCGCGATTGATCCTGCCCAGCCAAAGGTTCGCATCGGTAGTGGTCGCTTGCGTGCCACCCTTGCCATAGGCCGCTGGCCCCGGCAAAGCGCCAGCCGATTGTGGCCCAACATGCAGTTTACCAAAGTCATCGACGCGGGCGATTGAACCGCCGCCATTGCCGATCTCAACCAGATCAACCACGGGTACCATGATCGGATAGCCTGCGGATTTGCGGCTACGTTCGATCCAGTAGTCGGTCATGATTTTGACCTCACCACCCTCGATCAGGGAACACTTTGCTGTTGTGCCACCGATATCAAGCGCGAGGATATCGGGTTCTCCGATCAGCTTTCCCAGCTCTGCCGCCCCCCAAAACCCAGATGCAGGGCCGCTTTCCACCATGGTGATCGGGATTTTTGATGTGGCGGCAAGGCTATCTATTCCGCAGTTTGATTGCATAATGTAGGGCGACTTTGGCAATCCGCGCGATTTGAGCCCCTCATCAAGTTGGCTCAGATACCGAGCGGCAACCGGCTGCACAAAGGCAGACAACACAGTTGTATTGGTACGTTCATATTCGCGCCATTCGCGCGTGATTTGATGCGATGCCACGACAGACACTTCGGGCCACAACCTTGCAACCTCTGCTAACACCGCTTTTTCGTGCGTCGGGTTTGCGTAACCATGTAACAGGCAGATAGCGACGGCCTTAACGCCTTCAGCACGGAAATTTTCCAGAGTGTCAGGAAGGGTCGAAAGGTCCAAAGGGGCCCGTTCATCACCTAGATATGTCATACGGCCTGCCACTTCTGCACGTAGATGTCGTGGCACAAAGGGAGCGGGTTTTTCGTAGTGCAGGTTAAAGAAATCAGGCCGATTGCCGCGCGCGATTTCCAGAATATCGCTGAACCCTTCAGTGGTGATCAATCCTACAGGCACGCCTTTGCGCTCGGTCAGCGCGTTGATCACAACGGTTGTGCCATGGGCCATGAAATCGAGGGTCGCGGGATCAATGCCGCCTTTTTCAAGCACATTCAAAACGCCCGCCTCGAAATTCGGGGGTGTTGTGTCGGATTTTGCGGTGGTGATTTTTAGCTGACCGTCAGCGCTGGTTTCAAAGGCCACCAGATCAGTGAAGGTACCACCAACATCGGTGGCGACACGGCGGGTTGTATCACTCATGTTTTAGATCCTGAGGCATGGGCTGCGAGCAGGAATGCCGCAGCACCGGGAAGTTTCAGTTGGTTTGCGGCTTTGATGCGTTCAGGGGTGAAGTGACCTGCAACGTTCAGGCAATTCAGCGTGCCCATCACTTTGCCATCAATGATGATCGGCAGATTCAAACAGCTTTCGAGCCCAAGGGATTGAATCTTTTCCCAATCTGGGAACACTACGGCAAGGTCTTCAATCGTGTTCCCGACATAGGTTTCTTGCCGCCCCAATACTGTTTCCGTCCAGATGGTATCAAGGATCGGCTTTTCACCTCCCACCGGATAGGGCACGGGATCGTCCGAGAAAATGCGCGCCGCTACACCACGTTCTTGATCGACGGCCATTACCGTGAATTGCTTGAGATCAAGAATATCATAGGCCAGTTGCGCCAGCGCTTTGAATGCAGCTTTTGATGCATTGGGTCCGGCCAATGCCGCAACGAACGGTCCGAAATTAGCCATTATGTTCCTTCTCCGCGATCATCGCCAAACAGATCCATCGTGTTGACGACGAGGACCGAGACGGTTTCGTTGGTTTCGTTATGTACGGAATGGGGGCGCATGCTGTGGAAATGTATCGAATCTCCAACGCCAACAACGGTGCGCAAACCATCAATCGTCAACGTCAATGCCCCCTTGATGACATAGTAAAATTCCTCGCCTTCGTGCACCATCTCTTCAATGACGAACCCAGGTGGGTGATGCACCATTAGGCCGTTCAATGTGCTTCCATCGAATGATGTGGACAATCGTTCAAAATCGAACCCGCCTCCTGGCGAAGAATAAATTTCACGCATTTTGGCGCGGCTTGTTTGTTCAGGTTTTGGCGGGGGGTCGAAGAAATCAGTAATATGAGCGTCCAAGGCGTCGGCCAACGCTGTCAACGACGCGAGAGAGGGGGACGTGATGTTGCGTTCTACTTGACTGATGAAACCCGTTGTCACCCCAGCCTGATTTGCAACCGCTTCAAGCGTCAGGCCCAATTCTTTGCGACGCTGGCGCAGTTTACTGCCCAAATTAGTGGAGTCATCGGGTAAATGTTTGATCGCATTTTTTAGCATATCTAAATTTATGTTGACAGCGGATGCCATTTGTCAAGATGATTACAGTAGAACTAAAAAAATTACACGATCCACCGATGCCGACCTTTCATCAGGGAACCGTGCGACGTGGAGTATGTTGAAACATGGACAGGGGTTCCTCATGACACTCGACACGAAATTCACGCTTTTGAGCTCGACCATACTGGCGCTGTCGCTGGCCGCAGCACCCGTTGCTGCCGAACGGATATTGCGCGCTGACGAAGTTGCTGTCGGAGAAATAGATCCGGCAAAAGGCACAGATTATGCTGATACTATTCTAGCCATTAACCTATATGATACGCTGGTTTACCCAAAGCAGGGTGGATCGGGAGTGCAACCTCATTTGGCGAAAGAATGGGCTATTGATGGTGCGACGTACACGTTCACTTTGCGCGATGATGTGACGTTTAACACGGGTAACTCTCTTACCGCGGCCGACGTCGTTTATTCCTTTGAGCGGATGATCGCGATGGGTCAAGGCAACGCCAGCCTGTTTGCTGGTGTCGTTGAAAATGTCGAAGCGACAGGCGACCACACGGTTGTCTTTACCTTAACATCGCCATTTGCACCCTTCCTTGCGACCTTGATTCGTATGCCTGTTGTTGACATGGCGACGGTGAAATCTCACGAGGTTGACGGCGATTGGGGTTCGACCTGGATGTCACAGAATAGCGCAGGATCGGGTCCTTACGTGATCACCAGCCACGATCCGCAAACCGAAACTGTTTTGTCCTATGAAGCGGACTACTTTATGGAACCGGTTGAGGCGCACCCTGAAACCGTGCGCTTCCGCTATGGTCTGGAACCGTCCACCGTCCGCGCGTTGATGAGCCGGGGCGAGCATGACATTTCAAGTCAATGGTTGCCGCCAGAGGTTTACGCAGGTCTTGCTGACGAAGGGACAAAGCTGGTCACAGAGGCAGGTTTGACAGGCGAGTATTTCAAACTCAACACCCAGCGCGCGCCATTGGATGATGTGCACTGCCGCCGCGCTTTGGCTTATGCGTTTGACTATGCAACCATGGCGCAATTGACGCAGATCAACGATACTACATCAACCGGCAATCCGATGTCAGGGGCGATCCCGCAGGGCATGACTGGTCATGACGCGAGCCTGCCCGCTTTTGTGCAAGATATGGCTTTGGCGCAGGAAGAACTCGCGAAATGCTCCTATAATCCTGCGGATTACCCCTTGAATGTCGCCTTTATCGCTGAGACCCCCGCGCGGGAACGTGGCGCTTTGATGATGCAGGCAATCTATAGTACGCTTGGGTTCAAGGTTGAAATCACACGTACACCATGGGCCTTGTTTACAGAGCAGGTGACAGACCCGGCAACAGCGCCACATGTGGTTGAAATTGCGATATCTGCGGCATCACCAGATACGGATTCATTGCTTTATGCGATGTATCATTCGTCTCAGCCACCGACCTGGATTTCTTCGTCTTTCTACAAAAACTCAGATCTGGATGCCTTGCTAGATAAAGGCCGGATTGAGACCGATGCCGGTGCCCGACAAGGCATCTATGCACAGGCAAATGCAATTTTGGCGCAAGAGGTTCCTGACATCTTTGCCTATGAATTGCTCAGCCCTTTTGCTGTGCGTGAGGGTGTGACCTACCACAACCTTGAAGACCCCGCGCGGACCTATCCGACCTCGGGCTTTAACATGCGGTTTGCAGATATTTCGGTTCCCGAAGCCAACTGATCATAAAATTGGGGCTGCATACTAAGTTGCGGCCCCAATTTGCACGTTTCTTGAAAGGCGCAAATTGTCGATCTTCAAAAGACTATTGGGACGTCTGAGCGCGTCGTTGATCGTTCTGATCGGCGTATCGATGCTGATTTTCTTTATCGCCCGCATTATTCCAGGCGACCCCGCGCGCATTGCGCTGGGTCCACGAGCGACCGAAGCACAAGTCGAACAGATGCGCGAAGCGCTAAACCTGAATGAACCCATCATTGTACAATACGGCCTGTTCATAGGCGATCTTGTGCGTGGTGATCTTGGCATATCGCTCTATTCCAACCGCCCTGTGATGACCGATCTGGTCGAGTACCTGCCCGCCACGCTGGAACTTGTTCTGTTGGCTGGCTTTATGATGGTGATGATTGGGTTGCCATTGGGTGCGATTTCGGCACGGTATCGCGAGCGATGGCCTGACAATCTTGTGCGGGTTATCGCATTGCTGTCGGTCTCCGCCCCAGCCTTTGTCTGGGCTGTCGGATTGGTGTTGGTTTTTGCTTATTTCACACCACTTTTCCCTATCACCGGAAGGATCAGTGACACGTTAGATATCGAACGCATGACTGGATTCTTGCTGATAGACACCTTGATTGCGGGTCGCTTTGATGGGTTTTTGTCTGCCTTACATCATTTGATCTTGCCGGCTTTTGCCCTGTCCCTGTCCGGTATTGGGCAGGCCGCACGGCTAACGCGGGCCAATATGATCGCGACATACGAACAACCTGCAATCGAGATGGCACAGGCTTATGGTTTTTCCGAAGCCCGTATTGCCCGGCGTTATGCGTTCAAACCTTCGCTTATTCCGTCTTTGACGATCATCGGGCTCGATTTTGCGGCTCTGCTAGGGAACGCTTTTTTGGTCGAAGTTATTTTTGCCTGGCCGGGGCTGTCCCGATATGGTGTCGGGGTGATCCTGCAAAAAGATTTGAACGCAATCGTTGGCACCGTTCTAATTATCTCAGCGACGTTTTTGATCGCGAATATTATCGTGGATTTTCTGGTTTCGGTTCTCAATCCACGGATCAGATTTTCAGAGGATAACTCGTGAAACGCGCCAGCTACATTCTGTTATCCAATCCTTTGTCCATTGTTGGACTGTTGCTGGTTGGTGCCGTGTTCTTATGTGCCATTTTTGCAGATTTCCTTGCACCGCACCCTGATCATGCAGGCGCCGTAATTAACTTTGCCTTTGCGAATAAGCCACCCTCAGCTGACTATCTTTTGGGGACGGATGTGGTGGGACGGGATGTCCTGACCCGGATCATCTATGCTTACCGCGTGGCGCTTGGGATGGGGTTGGTTGTGCTGTTGATCGCACCGCCGATCGGTGTCGCTTTTGGGTTAATCGCAGGTTATGTCGGTGGCTGGACAGATTTTGCTCTGATGCGGATTTCCGATATCTTTCTGTCGATCCCGCCGTTGGTTCTCGCACTTGCCATAATGGGCCTGCTGGAACCGACGCTGTTTAACGCGATGCTGGCAATTACCGCGATGTGGTGGCCGTGGTACGCACGGCTTGTCTATAATATTACACGTGGCGAAAAGGTTGAAGGCTATGTACTGGCCGCTGAGGTTATTGGCGCGTCAAAAGCTCATATTATGTTCCGTGAAATTCTTCCAAATTGCGTGCCTGCCATTGTTACAAAGATGACGCTCGATTTTGGATTTGTGATCCTCCTTGGATCATCGCTGAGTTTCCTTGGTCTGGGCGTTCAAGCGCCAACACCGGATCTTGGATCTATGGTGTCCGAAGGGACGCGCTACCTACCGGACAGCTGGTGGATGACAGTGTTTCCCGGGCTGGCAATTGTGGTGGCCGTTTTTGGCTTTAATCTTGTGGGTGATGTGCTGCGCGATGTGTTGGAGCCTGATTGATGCCGGAGCCATTGACCCTTGATATCAAAGACCTACGCCTGTCTTTCAAAAACTGGAAAGGAACCACCGAAGTTCTGCATGGCATCGACTTAAAGATTGCAGCGGGCGAGCGTGTGGCCCTTGTTGGGGAAAGTGGATCAGGCAAATCGGTCACCTCACGAATTGTGCTGGGCACAATGCAAGATGTGCGCTCAGCGCGCGTCAGTGCTCAGGTTTCGTTTGAAGGCAAGGACCTTTCTGCGCTGACATCCACAGACCGTCGCGCTTTGCGTGGGCGTGATATTTCCATGATCTTTCAAGATCCGACGTCTGCCCTGAACCCTGTTTTTCGGATCGGTGAGCTGTTTCAAGAAGTTCTCAAGCGGCGCGATCCGAACATCACAAAGGCACAATCACGGAGCCTCGCGACCAAGATTTTGAACGATGTCTCAATCACGGACGCCAATCGCGTGCTCGACAGTTATTCTTTTCAGCTCTCGGGCGGGATGAACCAACGTGTCATGATCGCAATGGCGCTGATCAACGAGCCCCGCTTGTTGCTCGCTGATGAACCCGGCACTGCGCTTGACGTCACTGTGCAGGCGCAGACATTGGTGTTGATGCGCGACCTTGTTAAACAGCACGGCACGTCCGTGCTGTTTATTTCGCACAACCTTGGTGTGGTGCGGGAGTTCGCCGACCGGATTTACGTCATTTATCGTGGCAGGATTGTCGAACACGGTCCAACCAAAGCCCTTTTTGATACACCTCAACATCCGTACACCCGGGCGCTTTTGTCTGCGATACCGCGTTTGACAGGAGGTGGCGTACCAGAACTCGAAGAACGTTCGCCTGACTTTGACGATCCGTTTATTGACCATGCAGAGGTGCGCTGATGTCAGACCCAATCTTATCGCTAAATTGCGTGACGAAAGAATTTCACGTCGGCAAGACCGTTGTGACAGCGGTGAAAAACGTAACTTTGGACGTGACGGAGGGTGAGTGCCTTGCCATTGTTGGAGAAAGCGGGTCAGGCAAAAGTACAATTGCGAATATTATCCTTGGTCTCATTCGTGCGACCAGAGGACAGATCAGCTATTGCGGCACTGAATTGCCTGCCAAACGGACGCTGGAACACCGCAGACAAATCCAGCTGGTGCAGCAAAATCCGCTGTCGGCGCTGAACCCGCGCCGGTCCGTCGGGGCATCGCTGCGGTTGGCATTAGATGTGCATAATCAAGGAGCACCACCTGAACGGCCGACAATGGTTGCGGCTTTGCTGGAGGAGGTGGGGCTTGACCCAGAGATGGCGGCACGGGCGCCGTCGGGCATGTCCGGCGGGCAACGCCAACGCATCGCAATTGCCCGCGCTTTGGCCTGCCAATCGCGGATTGTGGTGCTTGATGAACCGACATCTGCGCTTGACGTTCTGGTACAGGCCCGCGTGTTGCGGTTGCTCAATGAGCTGCGCGAAAAACGTGGCCTGACCTATCTATTCATCACGCACGACCTGTCCGTGGTGCGTAACATCGCCGACCGCGTGGCCGTTTTTCAAAGTGGGCAATTGGTCGAATTGGCGGCAACAGAGGCGCTTTTTGAGAACCCTTCCAACAGCTACACACGCACGCTGATTTCTGCGGTACCCGTGGTGTCGCAATCCGAGATCGCCTTGCGTGATAAACTCGCAGCCGGAGCGAGCGTCTGATGCGCGCGTCGAAAGTCATCTCGGCTGTTGAGGCCCATGCAGAGGGCGAGGGCGGCCGCGTCATCACCGCCGGGCTACCACACCTCGTGGGCGCGACCGTCAAAGAAATGATGCTCTATATGCAAGAGCACCACGATGATATTCGCACGCTGATGCTGCAGGAGCCCCGCGGCAATCCTGCGCTGTGTTGCAACGCGATTGTGCCCCCTTGCCATCCAGAGGCTGAAGCCGGTTTTATCATCATGGAGCAGACTGAAAATCCGCCCATGTCCGGTAGTAATACAATCTGCGTTGTGACTGTGCTGTTGGAAACCGGTGTGATCGAAATGCGAGAACCGGTTACGCATTTGACTCTGGAGGCGCCCGCTGGGTTGATCAAGATTGAAGCGACCTGCAAGGATGGCAAGGTCGAACGGGTAAAGTTCCGAAATGTGCCGGCCTTTGCGACTCACTTGGATGTCTCCCTTGATGTACCTGGATACGGTAAGATCACGGCAGATATCGCTTGGGGTGGCATGTTCTATGTCATTGCGGATGCATTGCAATTTGACCTTGGGCTGACATCCGGTGAAGGCTTTGAAATTGTAAAAGCCTGCGAAGCGATGCTGGCCGCTAGTCAGGACCAGTTTCCGGTATCCCATCCAATTCATCCGGAGTTTATCGGTCCCACAATCTCGCAATTGACCTTGCCACCTGACCAAGATGGCCATGATGGGATCAGCGCGGTGTCCGTCTCTGGCGGGACCTATAAGCCCGGCGGAATCACCGGCGCGCTTGATCGTTCCCCCTGCGGCACGGGGACCAGTGCGAAAATGGCGGTGCTACACGCCAAAGGGTTGCTCGCGCAGGGGCAAGATTATGTGAATGCCGGTCCGTTGCGCACCACGTTCACAGGCCGGATCGAAGACACCACTAAAATCGGCCCCTATGACGCTATTATTCCCAGTATTTCCGGGCGTGGATGGATATCGGGGATGAGCCAATATCTGCTCGATCCCACAGACCCTTTCCAAACGGGATTTACCGTGGGTGATATTTGGGCAGGTTAATTTGATGCATGATCCCTTCACTCTTTCGGTGATCCAAGCCGGATTAGAAAACGCGGCGGAAGAGATGTTTGCGGTGCTGCGCAAGACCGCCATGAGTCCGATCATCTACGAAGTGTTGGATGTTGGGACGGGTATTACCGACGCCCAAGGGCGCTTGGTTAGCTCTGGCGCTGGCATTCCAACCTTTGTGGGTGTGTTGGACAAGGCCGTGAAGGTCATCGTTAACCGGTACGGGGACAGCTTGCAGGACGGTGATATCTTCATCACCAATGATCCTAACCATGGGGGGGTGACCCACCTGAATGATGTGGTCATCGCCAAACCTGTGTTCTTTGGTGGTCAATGCGTCGCCTTCACGGCTTCTATCGCGCATTGGGGTGATATTGGCGGCAAGGTCCCCGGTTCGATGGCAAGTGATGTGACCGAGATTTTCGCTGAAGGCTTACGGCTGCCGCCTGTGCGCTTGTTCGATGCGGGCGTCCGGAACGCGGCTGTGTTTGACATCATCCAGATCAATTCGCGCTTGCCTGACTTTGTCCACGGCGACCTCTGGGCACAGATCGCCGCCAGCAAAAGCGCGGAACGCCAAATCCTGACGCTCTATGGAAAATATGGGGCCTCAATCATCACAGCTGCGATGGAGGATGCCTTTGTCTCTGGCCGTGCACGGGCTTTGGCTGGACTGGCCACGCTGCCAAGGGGCAGTTTCTCCATTGAGGAAGAACAAGACGACGGCCGCCTGTGGCACGCCACAATCACCATCTCTGACGACACCTTTGAGGTGGACCTGACCGACAATCCATCAGACGGCGGCACCCCATATAACACCAGCCGGGATGGCGCGGTGATTGCGTGCCAGATGATCTTCAAGGCGTTGTGTGATCCCGAACGTTTTGCCAATTTCGGTTCTTTCTCGCCTTTGCGGGTGATCACCCAAGAAGGTACGATTTTTCACGCCGGACCGATAGCACCGCAAGGGTATTATTTCGAAACCCGTGTCCGTCTGTTTGATATGCTCTGGCAATGTATGGCGCGTGCAATTCCCGAACGCTTACCTGCGGGTTCATTCTCCTCGATTTTCGGCACAGTTATCGCTGGGGTGCACCCTGACACAGGGCGCAAATACACGATGGTGGAACCACAGATGGGTGGCTGGGGCGCGACCAGTGGCCGCGACGGGCTGAGTGCTATGTTTTCACCCAATCATGGCAATACGTTCAATTGCCCCGTTGAAATTTGTGAAGCGCGCTATGGGTTGAACGTTGTACAAAAGGCGCTGTCCGAGCGACCAAGCAATGCCTTGGGCCACACCGGTGGGCACGGTGTAAGTGTCACCTACGAAACGCGCGCCCCCGCCAACCTGTCGGTTGGGTATACCCGGGCAAAAATTCCTGTTTGGTCATTGGACGATCAACCGCCAGGTGGGACAAACACGATGACTGTCCAGCGGATGTCGGGAATTGAAGAACACCACCAATTTGCCAGTGGAGTGACCTTACAAGTAGGTGATTGTGTTCATATCAAAACCGCAAACGGTGGGAATGCCTGTCCCCGACACTCGTAACTTTGTTGACTACACCAGTCCCGCGACTTGAGTCTGAGTTCCTCATGATGAGAAAAGGTTTGATGCTGCCAATCATGTCTTGTTTGGACTTATTGATGATCAAGCAGCCGCTTGTCTTATGACATTAAACGGAGCATCGCCGTAAACCCATTCTTCAGGACCCGACGAGCCGTTTGCTGGTATCTTCTTGATGATTTCCTGCGGCCATGCGGGCGAAGGCGTCGCGCCAGCCGATCGCCAATTCGGGCAGACTTGCCAAAACTTCGGCATCTGATCGCGAAACTTTCCGAGTGAGCCGGGCTGTTGTCACACGTGCCACGCTCCAATCGGGCTGCGTCCGTTCGATTAAAGTAACCTGATCACCTACCGCAACTTCACCCGCTTCGAGCACACGGTAGTACCAACCGGTGCGGGATGTCTTTTGAAATAGGTAGGCCATTTTCTTGTTTTCAGTATGCTCACTCACCTTCCAACAAGGCTGACGACCTTGGCTGATCTGAACAACAGCAGTGCCTAAGCGCAGTTTGTCGCCAATGCACAAATTCAGCTCGCTTAGGCCCAATGTCGATGTGTTTTCGCCAAACGCGGCCGGAACCGTGCCTGTGGGTACTTCGCCTTCTGCGATCCACTTTTCGTAGTGATCAGCGGGGTAGTGGTGAATGGCCTTGTCATGGCCACCGTGATTTTCGAGATCAGCTTGTTCATCTTGAAGAAGCCCGAATTCATCGATTTTCTGAAGGCCAGACACTGCTGTTTTGCCGATTGCGGACGATCCGCGTTTGTTTGGCAATTCGTCTATTTTTCCGGTGAACAGTCCGTCAATGGTGCTGGATAGGGCGGGGAAATTCATGCGGCATCCTGTTCGTGGCAGATTTTGGTGATGTCTAAGGCGGTCAAATTTTCTGAAAGAAGCGTGCAATGGCCGCCATTCTTACGGGATTCAAAATGCCTGCATTGGTTACAGACGCCAAAGGCCCGCCCGCCGTTTTCGGTGATCAGACTACGGACCAGTGTTTCCAAAGAGGTCATTAGGTTATTTTTGGCATGTTCACTCATGTTCGAAACCCCGTCAGAGACGTGGTTGGATGCAGCGGCCACTGATACGCCTATGTCTGTCAAATGAAAGCTCACCACGCGTTTGTCCGTTTCGGAACGCTGTTCGGTAACATAGCCCTTTTTTACCAAGGCTTTGAACGTTTGAGAGATCGTGCCACGTGTGCTTCCGAGGTACTCGGCAACATGTGACGGGCTACAGGAAAATCGATTGGCGCGCGCAAGGTAGTTCAGCGCAGCCCGTTGAGCGGGGTTCAAATCCTGTTGCCAAGCCGTTGTCGCATCAAGGCGCGCCACCCGGTTGATCAGTTCACGAATGTAGATGTCGTTGTCCATGGTAAAAATATAGCGAGTCGAAATAATCATTGCAATAGTTTTGACTCGCTACTAAATCTGATTCCACAACAACTCACCTTTAGAGGATTCAAAATGAAACTATTTACGACAACAGCACTCGGCTTGGCCTTGTTTGCCAACACGGCTATCGCGGATGGAAATCATGATCACGGCATCCAATCGCCGGTCGACTCCAGCAAAGTTGCCGATTTTGACATCGTTGCCGCCGAAGTCAGCCTGAATGGCCGGTTTGCAACGTTCCGGATGTCCACGGCGGGTATCGCCGGCAACACAACCCTCGAAGCAACTGGAAACGGAACACCCGGTGCTGCGATTTGGTCTTATGTTTGGCCAACGACGCTAGATCCATCTGCCGTTGGCTTTGGAGAAGAGACCGGCATTCTTGCCCTTGCGGCGACAAACCACCCTGATTTTGATGACACACCGCTGTTCGATGAGAACATTGACGGGGATACTGGAAACGACGGCGGACACTGGCACAGCCACTGGGTTGTACTGACACCAAATGAAGAATGTGGCCCGGGTGCCTTGGCTGTACGTGATGTTGCTGAAGGGGAAACACCGGTCATGCCAGCGACTTGGCCGGGTGTGCCGTTCTACTTGGACAGCCCGGGTTTTACCCCTGTATTCGACGGTTCAGAAATCACGATCAACGTTGTGCTCGCCAACGCTGATATCAACATCCTTAAGGGTGCAAACTATGATGGCGTCACTTCCGCGCTGCGCGTGGACACTGATTTTCATGCGCCCTATGTATGCGTGACAGATGTGTTCGATGTCGCATCGGGCGATCTGAGCCTGCCAGGTAAAGTTAACTAAGCCCCATAGCGGGTGGTGCTGTCCGCCACCCGCTAACACATTAGGAGACACAAATGTCCAGCACATGGCTTCCATCACTCAAAACGCCAACGCCAGAAGAAGGTTTCTCACTCGCGATCAAGCTGTCACGTATGGCAGTCAAAATGACCCAACCGGATGATGCTATTCGGCAAGAATTACGGAAAGTATATGAGAAAGATGCTGCGATGCTCACATCAGCATCAGCCGTTGTTGCCACGCATTTTCAAACCATTGCCGCTGCCAATGACTATTGGAAAGATCAGTGAGTTTCGCACCCGAACTTGACGTCTCGCAGTGGTTTAACACTGACAAAGACATCTCTTTGAAAATGCTTCGTGGGAAAGTTGTCTTTATTGAAGCGTTTCAGATGTTATGCCCCGGTTGCGTGGTTCACGGCATCCCATTGGCAAAGATGGTTCGGCAGATCTTTCGTGAAGATCAAGTGGCTGTCTTAGGGCTGCACACAGTTTTTGAACATCACGACGCGATGACACCGGTTTCATTGGCCGCTTTCTTGCACGAGTATCAAATCAACTTCCCCGTTGGCGTTGATGCCAAAGGCTTGGGGTCAATGCCCAAGACAATGGAAGCCTATCGGATGCGTGGAACACCAAGTTCGCTTATTTTGGACAAAGAAGGGCAGCTTGTGCATCACCACTTTGGCCAGGTTTCCGAGATGCAGATCGGGGCTCAAATATCCACATTGCTCGCGAGCCCTGTGCAACTGGATGCCGAGCCGAGCAAGCAAAATACGCATTCACAATGTGACGAGGTTGGATGTAGCGTGTGAGGATGAAAATCCCACACAGTCAAGGTCAATGAGCCGCAACGCGGCTCATTGAGTTTTCTAAATCACTCGGTCAAACCAAGCGCCTTAGCGACACCGGCACCATATGCTGCATCAGCCTGCGTACAGTGGTGAACGTGACGTTTTTGAATATCAACATGAGCGCCACCTAATGAACGTGCTGTATTTTCAAACAACACCTGTTTTTGTGCATCCGTCATCAGGCGGAACAAGTTACCGGGCTGGGAGAAATAATCTTGGTCTTCTCGGTGGTTCCAATGGTCAGTCGTGCCTTCAATCGAAAGCGGTGGTTCTGAGGTGAAGCATGCCACGCAAATCCCCGTTCACACATCCCCGTTTTCCACGAGAGATCATCCTGTGCGCGGTGCGATGGTATTTGCGCTTCCCGCTCTCCTTTCAAGACGTGGTCGATCTCCTCGCCGAGCGTGGGATCAATGTTGATCGGTCGACTGTGTATCGCTGGGTGATCAGGTTTGGGCCCGAACTCGCCAAACGCACAGAGAAACACCTGCGCCGTGCCAGCCTCAATTGACATGTGGACGAAACTTACATCCGTGTCGACGATAAATGGCGATACTTGTGGCGCGCCGTCGATGCAAACGGCCAAATGGTTGACTTTCGCCTGACCGCTCGGCGGGATGCAAAAGCTGCCAAGGCCTTTTTGAACAAGGCCATTGAGCGGGTCAGACTCGATCGACCAGTCACAATCGTCACGAACAAAGCGCCGACCTATCGACGTGTTATCCGCGACATAAACCATCGATATGACCCGCATTTCGAGAGCATCAGACACATCGATCGAAAGTGATCAGGCCGCAATGAAGCGCCTCCTTGGCTACCGCCAAAGCTTCCGATCATTGCGAATGGCCAAGGCGACCCTCGGCGGCATTGAAACCATCCGAACCATCAAACGCGGACATATCCATAACAAGAAACCTGGTCCTCAAGGCGAAATCGCGTTCGTCAGCCAGTTGTTCGAACTGGCTTGATTTGTGAGGTTATCTAAGCAACGTTCTGACAGATGAAAACTAACGCAACAGTCCCGTGGCTAAAGTCTGGAATTGATCTAGGGTCTTTTCAAAATCTGGCTACGTCAGGTCACAATAGACAACCTGGACCAGTGGCCAATCTGGATTTGCATCAGCAACCTGTTGCACCCATTCCGCTTCTTCCCACGCATCAGCTGCTCCAACCTGAACATGGACCGAACCCGCAAATCCATGGGCTCTGGCCTCTGCCATAAACTCTTCGATCAGGTAGTTGCGTTGAATTGGGGTTGGATCGCCAAAGAACCGCGTAACACCTTTTGCGTTTAACCAAGGGTATTCGACGGCATCAAGATCCCAAAGATGGTGATGTGCGTCTATGAAATTCATACTTTCGTTTCTATCAATTGAGCAAGAACATCGACGCCTTGCTGGTTGAAAAAATGGAGCATGTCGATGAAGATCCAGTTTTCTTTCAGTTTGCCCCCTTCGCGTCGATAGATATCGATGACCCGAAACTCACAGTCGTTGTCATTAGAGGGTAGTCCAAGATAGCCTCCCGTTGGTTTTGCGGTGAAATTGGGCCAGCCGAAAAAGCCGCCATAGTTCCCTTCGGCCAAACGCGCGATATGGACCGTGCCGGATCGGTCACTGAGGCCTGCGCGAAACGGCCCCGAATGCTGTTTGGCATATCTGGCAATTGTGTAGGTGGCGCCAATACCTGCTGGCCCCCACCAGATCATGTCATCATGCCAACTTTGCGCAAGCTCTTCCTCTAGCGGTAGGCCGCTTTGCCACTGGCCCAGATCGCTGATCATGGAGTGTATTACATCAAGGGTTTTCCGAGACTCTGCCGGATCAGCATCCTGATAGAGCAATGCGTCATGCGGTGCGGGGCCCGGTTGCACAAGATGCGCGGCGGCCTGATCCGCGAAAGGTTTGTAACCCGCCTGAATCATGAAATGCGGGATATCAAAGTAAAATGCCGTCTGTGCAATTTTGCCATCGACCACTTTGTGAAATTCAGCATAGCGCAGCAGGATTATTTTCTTAGTTGGCTGAATGCCCAGCCAAGGGTTATCGAACAACCCCATCAAATGCCCCATTGAGCAAACCCAGACCGAAGCCCCATCGTCGATCACATTCTGGCCCGCAAAGAAGATATCCATACGGCGCTGCATGTGCGTAACAGCGTGGCGGAAGGGTTGCCAGAATATCTCTGAAACCGCTGTTGCATTGGTTTGCATGTGAAAAGGATGAAACGCGCGCCAAATGTATTCGGGCGCGGTAAAGCGTTCCAAGATCGCGCTGATTCCGTCGCCTTCTGCGCCGTCCAAGGCGTCGTAATAGTCGCGGACGATGCGTTTTTCGATCTGAAAGCTCACGATCTAAATCCTTGTTTTCATATCTTTTCTACAGCTTTGCGCGTTTGTAAACGCTGGTTTTGCATACGTTTGCAAAAATCGCTTGCTATGACATTAGATCAGGCCGTATCCTTTTGCAAACGTATGCAAAAACGATTGATGATCATTGGGGGATTGCATGGCAGAAGTTGAATTGCGCAATTTGTCAAAGCGCTGGGGCTCTTTCGTGGGTGTGGAGGATTTCAATCTTACCATTGCCGATGAAGAGTTTCTTGTTCTGCTGGGGCCTTCGGGCTGTGGGAAAACCACGACAATGCGTATGATTGCCGGATTGGAAGACGTCAGCGATGGAGACATTCTGATTGATGGGGTGCGGGTGAACGATCTTGATCCAAAGGATCGCGACGTGTCGATGGTGTTTCAGTCCTACGCCCTTTACCCGAATATGAATGTTTATGAGAACATTCGCTTTCCGTTGAAAGTGCGGAAGATTCCGGAAGCAGAGCATAAGGAGCGCGTGATGCGCGCCTCTGCAATGGTGGAATTGGATGACTTCCTACATCGCAAGCCCGCTGAATTGTCGGGTGGTCAGCGTCAGCGCGTGGCTTTGGCCCGGGCGATTGTACGCGAACCGAATGTGTTCTTGATGGATGAACCGCTTTCCAATCTGGATGCCAAGCTGCGTGTATCCACCCGTGCGCAAATCAAGAACCTCAGTCACGAGCTGAAAGTCACCACCGTTTATGTGACCCACGATCAGATTGAGGCCATGACATTGGCGGACCGCGTTGTTGTGATGAAGGGCGGTGTGGTGCAGCAGGTGGGCAGCCCTACCGATATTTATGACAAGCCGGCAAACGCGTTTGTAGCCAGTTTTATCGGCTCACCCGCGATGAACCTTGTGACGGGTTCGGTCGCTGGAGGCACGTTTGGTGGGGAACATATCGAAGTTACCGGCCTCAATGTTGCGGATGGGTCCATCCAGCTGGGCTTTCGTGCCGAAGACGCTGAGCTGGTCGACACCGGCGGCCAAATTCATGCCGCTGTCTACACCATGGAATTGCTGGGCGATGCGACGATGATCACTGTTCGTGTGAACGGTGAACTTATCTCGGTCAAAGCTGCAAAAGATTACCGTGCAGAGATTGGCAACATGGTTCGCATTTCTGTGCCGCAAGAGATTTGCCATCTGTTTGACGCCCAAACAGGTGCGCGAATTGGGGATTAAACCCCAAAATTAATCCCCAACAATAGGGGTTCAACCAAGATGCGATCTTGCAAGGCGCATCTTAATGACAATTAGGGAGAAACACATGTTTCTAAAGACAATTACAGCTGCAGGTGCCTTTGCGCTGCTTGGTGGCACAGCGATGGCGGGTTGCGGTATTTCCAGCGGCAACATCAACGTTCTTTCCAACGACTTCCCGGCGATCCAAGCGGTGACAGCGGCCGCCTCTAAATGTGCAGGTGACGGCGTTACGTTTGAAGCAAACCTGAACAAAGATCACAAGGACATCATGGTTGCAGCCCTGACGGCCAACCCTGCACAGTATTCATCTGTGATCGTTTCCAACTCAACATTGGTGACATTGATGAATGACGGGTTGCTGCGCCCTATCGACGATCTGGTTGCCAAGCACGGTGCTGGCTTGAACAAAAGCCAATTGATCACAGTTGGCGGTAAAACGATGGCTGTGGCCTTTATGGCAAACGCCCAACACTTGTTCACCCGCACAGATGTTTTGGAAAAAGCCGGCGTTGAGGGCATTCCTGCGACCTATGAAGACGTGATCGCAGCGGCTGAAAAAATTCGCGCGGCGGGCCTAATGGAGTATCCGGTTGCTTTGAATACCAAAGCCGGTTGGAACCTCGCCGAAGAGTTTGTGAATATGTATATGGGCACAGGCGCTGAATTTTTCAAAGCGGGCACAGCCGAGGCATCTGTAAATAACGAGCACGGTGTTGCGACGTTGAACATGTTGAAAGACCTCGTGGCCTATTCCAACCCTGATTACCTGACATACGATTCCAACGCGACGCAAGCGGAATGGGAAGCAGGTAATTTGGCCTTGGCGACAATGTGGGGTTCACGCGGTGGTGCGGTTCTGGACGACGAAGGCTCTAGCGCCGAAGTTGTTTCTGGCACGGTTTTGTCTGCGGCACCCACATGGGGCAACAATGCACGCCCAGCCTCCACATTGTGGTGGGACGGCATTGCGATCTCTACCAACGTGTCTGACGAAGATGCAGAGGCCACATTCATCGCTCTGATGAACGGCACGACAACAGAAGTGGTCAAAGCCAATAATGATGCCGCCGTTTGGTTGGTTGATGGTTATGAGCCAAGCCCGGCATCCGCTGGTATCGCAGGCACAGCCTCTGGTGGTGCAGCCCCCTATCCGATGTTGCCATTTATGGGAGCGTTGCACACGGCATTGGGTGCGGAAATCTCTGACTTCTTGCAGGGCTCTGAAAGTGCCGAGCAAGCCTTAGCAGACGTTGAAGCGGCTTATTCGGCGGCGGCAACCGAGCAAGGCTTTTTGAAGTAAAACCAATTGGATGGGGGCGCGTTGCCTCCATCCCTTCCCATTCTATTTTTAGGCAAGTTGATGAAAAATCGCACCTTCTTTTGGTTTATTCTCCCATCGTTAATCACGATGCTGCTTTTCATCGCCTTGCCAATTGTTTCGGTTTTCACCCAATCGCTGCATATCGAACACGAAGCGGTTTTGACCGAAGTTGAAAATTGTGGCCCCTTTGGCTGCAAACAAGAAATTCAGGTAAATGTTGAAGAAACAGCTAAATTGAAAGAGGAGCGCCCGCTGGGTCAATTCAATGGTTTTGGCACCTATACCAACCGCAATCACCTTGCCTTTGCCGAGTTGAGAGAAGCCTGGCAGTCACGTAAAGGTTTGGGTGACTTCCTGTCCAAGATGTACAATTTGCCGTTTTATCGCGCGCTGGCTTTCACGCTGACCTACACCTTTATTGTAACGCCACTTGTGCTGATCTTGGGCTTCTTCATTGCCTTAGGCGTCAATACGCTTCCTAAATGGATCAAAGGCCCGACAATTTTCGTGACCCTTTTGCCGTTTATTGTCACGCCGCTTGTCGGAGGTTTGATCTTGTTTTGGATGGTCGATGCAGAGGGTATTTTGGGCGCAACCTTACAAAGGGTTTTTGATGATCCCAGCCTTTCACTCAAGGCGTCGCCAACGCTGACGTGGATCATGTTGATGGCTTACGGCGTGTGGCATTCCGCTCCCTTCGCCTTCATCGTATTTTATGCGGGATTACAGACTGTGCCCTCTGACACAATGGAAGCGGCAATGGTGGACGGTGCATCACGTTGGGAACGTACCCGTTATGTCGTGTTGCCTCATTTGATGCCTCTGACGATCTTTATTGCGCTGATTTTGTTGATGGATAATTTCCGCGTGTTCGAACCCATCATCAGTTTCTCAGCCCAAGCAAATGCGACGTCACTATCATGGATTATTTATAATGATCTTGCTGGCAGTGAAGGACAATTCTTCGGCTCTGCAGGCGCGACATCTGTACTAACGATCCTTGGCGTCAGTATTCTTTTGATCCCTGTGCTGATCCGCACATGGCGCGATTTTAATCAGAAGGTGGTGTGATGTCTGATATTGCTCATCGCCGTTCACCGGTTCTGAACACTTTGATCTGGGGCCTTGTTTTTGTCTGGATTCTGGCTGCGGGATTTCCGTTCCTGTGGACCTTATGGGGATCGTTCAAAGTTCAGGGTGATTTCTTTTCCAAAGCGGATTGGACCAATGCAATCACCGGCGTACGCACGCAAATCGAGACAGGCGGCGCGTTCACGGACAGTGGGTATTTTGGGGCGTGGGTGACCAAAGAGTTTTGGCGGGCTGCATTGAACACCAGCATTGTTGTGGTCTCTGTTGTGATCATTTCCCTCACGCTGGGAACGCTGGGTGGTTATGCTTTGGCCCGCTCGGGTAAACGATATGCGTTCTACTTGCTGATGCTGGCCCTGATCTTTCGCGCGATGCCACATATCACCTTGGTTTCTGGTTATCTTCTGCCCTTCTTTGAATGGAACCTGTGGGGGCATTTGCCGACGGCGATTATTGTGATGGTTGCAATCAATCAGCCGTTTACTTTGTGGATGCTACACAGCTTTTTTATCAATATTCCCAAAGAATTAGACGAGAGTGCCATGGTCGATGGTTGCACCCGTTTTCAAGCGTTCCGCCATGTCATAGTTCCAGTGATGTGGCCGGGTGTGATTACAACTGGATTGTTCTCATTCCTGCTCGCCTACAATGACTTTACGGTGACAGCCACGTTGCTGAGCCAAGCCAATCAGACGATGGTGCCAAAAATAGCCAGCTTCCTTGGCACCACGCAGACCGAAGGCGATGTGATGTTTGCAGTTGCCGCCGTGGTCTCGGCCACAGCACCGTTGTTTGTTTTGATCCTTTTCTTCCAACGCCAGATCGTAAGTGGCCTCACGGCCGGGGCGGTGAAAGGATGAGCGGCGCGCGTCCTGATCAGGCCGTCCTGTCACGCGATACGGACATGTCCAAGACCGAGGCCACCCGCGCGGTTATCGAAGCTATGGTGGACGGTCTGAATGATCACCGGATTGCCGACATTGGCGAATTCTTCAGCGAAGGTTTCCGCTGGATGGGCAACACGGGGTGCGGCACCAAAGAGGGCGTGAAGGAGTTCCAAGCCAACTGGCAAAAGCCGTTTCAAGCTGCCTTCTCTGACAAGGTTTGTGTGGATGAGGCCCGCCTTTATATGGGCGAATGGGCCGCCGCCTTTGGTCGCCAAGAGGCTGTGCATTCCGGTCACTTTATGGGTGTTGATCCGACCGGTAAGAAAATCGAAATCCGCTATATGGATTTCTGGAAGGTGGAGGATGGGAAGATCGTCGACAATTGGGTGATGGTCGATTTTCCACATGTTCTCGCGCAATTGGGTGTGGATGTTTTCAACGGTCATGGTTGGGAAGCCTATGATCGGGGTGAGAAAACACCGCCCGAACCCACACCGACATCAAGGAAAGAATGATGGCAGTAGAGTATCTAAAACGCGGCAAACCGGATGCGGAACGGGCCGAGGATGACGCCAAAACGCGCGCGGTTGTTGAGGCCACCCTAAAGGACATTGAGGCGCGCGGTGATGCGGCGGTGCGTGATTTGTCGGCCAAGTTTGATGATTACACGCCAGCGTCGTTCAAGCTGTCAGATCAAGAGATTGCAGATCTTATCGCGTCCCTTTCTGAGCGCGAGTTGTCTGATATCAAATTCGCCCAACAACAAGTGCGAAACTTTGCCCAAGCCCAACGCGACAGCATGTTGGACATTGAAATCGAGACGATGCCCGGTGTGATCTTGGGTCACAAAAACATCCCCGTTCAATCGGTTGGCTGCTATGTTCCGGGGGGTAAATTCCCGATGGTGGCCTCGGCTCATATGTCGGTTGCCACCGCGACTGTGGCAGCTGTTCCGCGCATTGTGGCCTGCACCCCCCCCTTCAAAGGCAAGCCTAATGCCGCTGTGATTGCCGCAATGCATTTGGGTGGCGCGCATGAGATTTACGTAATGGGCGGCATTCAAGCTGTTGGTGCGATGGCCATCGGTACCGAGACGATTGATCCCGTTCATATGATTGTTGGGCCAGGCAATGCGTTTGTGGCTGAAGCCAAGCGTCAGTTGTTTGGCCGGGTGGGAATTGACTTGTTTGCGGGCCCCACCGAAACCATGGTGATTGCAGATGAAACCGTTGATGGTGAATTGTGTGCGACTGATTTATTGGGGCAAGCGGAGCATGGGTACAACAGCCCCGCGGTTTTGCTGACCAATTCCCGCAAATTGGCCGAAGATACGTTGAATGAGATTGATCGCCTTTTGACTATTCTACCCACCGCTGACACAGCTTCTATCAGTTGGGAAGATTATGGCGAGGTGATCCTATGTGACACCTACGACGAGATGCTGGCTGTGGCGGATGATATTGCATCCGAGCATGTTCAAGTCATGACGGATCGCGATGATTGGTTTTTGGACAATATGACCTGTTATGGCGCGCTGTTCCTTGGTGCGCGCACCAATGTTTCGAATGGCGATAAGGTAATTGGTACGAACCATACGTTGCCGACAAAAAAGGCGGGGCGGTATACGGGTGGTCTGTGGGTTGGGAAATTCCTGAAAACCCATTCCTACCAAAAGATCACAACGGACGAGGCTGCGACGTTAGTAGGCGAATACGGCAGCCGTTTGTGTATGCTTGAAGGGTTCGTGGGCCACGCCGAACAATGCAATGTGCGTGTGCGCCGCTATGGTGGCATCAACGTGCCGTATGGCACAGGCGCGCCGTATCGGGACGCCGCCGAATAGATGAACATTGCACGCCAAAATCGAAACGCGATGCAGCCGCTTTTGACGGCGTTGCTGGATTTTGACGAAACCAATGTGCGATCTGTTTTGGGCGGATTGCTGTCACCTGACGCGATTATTCACATGTGTCATCCCTTTGTTGATTTAACCTATGCCACCTTTTATGATGCATGTTTCCGGCCCCTCGTTGTGGCAATGCCCGATGTAGAGCGGCGCGATACAATTCTTGTGAGCGGTCAAACGTCTGATGGGGATGACTGGGTTGGATGTTGCGGGTCTTACGTTGGTACATTTGCTGCACCGTTTTTGGACATCCCGCCGACGGGACATTTGGCTCATATGCGGTTTCATGAGTTTTACCGTTTGGTTGATGGTCAGGTTGCTGAGATACAGGCGATATGGGACATCCCTGAATTGATGATGCAGGCGAATGCGTGGCCGATGGCACCTAGTTTGGGCCGTGAATGGCATACCCCAGCGCCTATAACTCAAGACGGGATAACCGATCAAACCGAGCAGACTGAGCGGAGCCAACAAAGCCAGCGTCACGTTCTGGATATGCTCATCGCAATGTCTTGCCATCCAGCTGAACCCGTTGAGGCGATGCAGCTTGAGCGGTTTTGGCACGCCAAAATGACGTGGTATGGTCCTGCAGGTATTGGCACGGCGCGAGGGGTTTCTGGGTTTCGCCATTGGCATCAAATCCCGTTTTTGAATGCGATGCCGGATCGTGGTCAGTTTCCTGATGAGGTCGCACCCCATTTCTTTGCTGAAGGAGATTACGTTGCGGTGACAGGCTGGCCTGACATGGTTCAGACAGTCACCGGATCTGGATGGATGGGTATCGTTCCGAATGGGCAGAAAATATCGTTACGGTCTTTGGATTTCTGGCGTCTGGACGGCGACAAAATTCGCGAAAACTGGGTCATGGTGGACCTGCTGGATGTATACAATCAACTGGGTGTAGATGTGTTCGCGCGCTTACGAGAGTTCAACAAAGCACGGAATATGGGACCTGTGCGCTTTCCGATAGGGGAAACAGCATGACTTTGCCAAAGACACCTTCGTTCTCCCTGAAAGGAAAGCGTGCCTTGGTGACGGGCGCATCCTCCGGTATTGGGCGAGCCTGTGCCGTTGCGATGGGCGAAGCTGGTGCAAAGGTGATTTGCGCAGCACGTGGCATCGAGCGGCTGAACGAAACTGTTGTCATGATGCAGAAAGATGGCTTGGACGCATCGCCCTTGCCCTTAGATCAATGCGATCTTTCCGCATTGAAAGCAGCCACAAAAGACCCGTTTGATGTGGTAATCAATTCCGCAGGTGTTGCCCGCCACAAACCGGCTTTTGAAACCCAAGTCGAAGATTTCGATGCGGTGATGGATTTGAATCTGCGCGCGGCTTATTTCCTCTCGGCATATGCTGCCAAAGCGATGAAAGAGGCGCAGATCGCAGGCTCGATCATTCATATTTCGTCCCAAATGGGTCATGTCGGTGGCATTGATCGCACAGTTTACAGCGCCTCGAAACACGCGCTTGAGGGGATGATCAAAAGCATGGCGATTGAATGGGGGGCGTTGGGCATTCGGATCAACGCGATTTGCCCGACATTCATCCGCACCCCGCTGACGACGACGACCTTGGACAATCCGGAACGGGTCGCATGGATCACCGAAAAGATCAAACTAGGCCGTGTGGGCGAGGTTGAGGACATAATGGGCGCCGCCCTCTATCTTGCCTCGGATGCTTCTTCCATGGTGACGGGCACACATATGATCGTGGACGGGGGATGGACCGCTGGCTGATCGTATCACCTCTCTTCAAGTGGCGGAACGCGCCGGCGTGAGCCAATCCGCGGTCAGCCGTGTGTTCACACCCGGCGCATCGGTTAGCCCTAAAACCGCGCTAAAGGTGCGTGAGGCAGCGATGGAACTTGGTTATCGCCCCAATGTTTTGGCGCGTTCGCTGATCACTGGAAAGAGCCGGATCATCGGCTTGATCGTGGCGTATCTGGATAACTATTTCTATCCGCTTGCGCTTGAGAAGCTATCAAACTCTTTACAGGCAGAAGGCTATCACGTTCTGGTTTTCATGGCCTCAAATGACAGCCAATCGACCGATCAGGTCATTGATGAATTGTTGGATTATCAAGTTGACGGGATCATCACTGCCAGCGTCGGGATTTCCAGTGATCTGACTGCGCGTTGTGAGGCCGCAGGTGTGCCAGTTGTTTTGTTCAACCGTTCGCAAGATGCAGCCGAACACTCGGCTGTAACATCAAATAACTTTGCGGGGGGGCGTTCTGTCGCGACGTTCTTTGCTGCCGGAGGGCATCAACGCATCGCCTATATCGGCGGTTGGGAAGGTGCATCAACGCAACGCGACCGCGAGGCTGGATTTCGCGATGGTTTGCACGCCGCAGGCATGCCGCTGGCGGCACGTGGGTTGGGCCAGTTCACCGTTGAGGGGGCAAATGATGCCGCGCGTGAGATGTTTGGCCAGCCTGATTATCCGGATGCGGTATTTGTGGCGACAGATCACATGGCGTTCGCGGTGATGGATGTTTTGCGGGCCGAATTAGGCCTGCGCATCCCAGAGGACGTGAGCATTGTTGGCTATGATGATGTTCCACCCGCTGCTTGGGCGGCTTATGATCTGACCACGGTGCGCCAGCGCGCCAACGTGATGGTACAAGAAACCGTCGCACTGATGATCGATAAGATCAGCAATCCCGCCTCGGAACCCCGACATATCAAGGTTGAGAGCCCGCTGATCATACGCAGCTCTGCCAAAATTCCAAAAGGATGGACCTTATGAAAGGTTTCTCAGACCGGTTTACTGATTTTCCCGACTATATCTTGGGCATTACCCAAGAGATTTGGGAAGGTCGCGGGCTATCGACCCTGCATCACTATTATGCCAAAGACATTCCGGTGCGCTCGCCCGGTTCCATCGTCTTTGGCAATGAAAATGTTATTGGGGCGACCATGGCCACCTTGGCCGAATTTCCCGATCGGCGGCTTTTGGGCGAAGATGTGATTTGGTCTGGCACGCCGCAGGACGGGATGTTGTCTTCGCATCGTATTCTATCAACTGCGACACATCTAGGCGATGGGGTCTACGGTAAGGCCACGGGCAAGAAGCTAAAGTACCGCATCATTGCGGATTGCCATGCGATCAGCAACCAGATCAACGATGAATGGTTAATCCGTGACCAAGGCGCAATTGTGCGCCAAATGGGATGGGATGCAAAACAATACGCCATTGATCTGATCGAACGTGAAGGCGGACCTGACAAATGTGTACAACCCTTTCACCCCTCGATTGACAAGGCCGGCCCCTATCAAGGGCGCGGCAATGACAATACGTGGGGCGCGAAATATGCAGATGTTTTGCAAGGCATAATGAGCGCTGAGTTTGGTGTCATACCGGCGGAATATGATCGCGCAATCACAGGGTTTTATCCCGGTGGTCAGGAGCTGGTATCGACAGACGGCGTTGATGGTTTCTGGATCGGGCTGCGTGCGGCGTTCCCCTCTGCCAATTTCGCGATTGAGCATCAGATCGGACGTGAAGATCCAATGATGCCACCACGCGCCGCAATCCGGTGGAGCCTTACAGGCAAACATGATGGTTGGGGCGCATTCGGCGAATCAACTGGGGCCGAGGTGCACGTGATGGGCATCAGCCACGTTGAGTTCGGGCCATGGGGCATCCGACGTGAATATACATTGTTCGACGAAACAGCGATCTGGAAACAAATCGCGATGAAGACGGGGTAACGCAATGACACCTGCGGAAATGGAAAAACGGATTGTGCGCTATGGCGACCTGATCCCCTGCAAAACTGCATTTATTGATGCCCACACGCCGGGCAGCGATCAAAAGGAAAACTTTACGATCATCGGTGGGGGGGTCAGCGAAAGTGCCGACCAGCACGTTCATATTCGCGACACACCGGGATTTAATATCGGTGCTGCCGGTCAGCCCCCCAAATGCCGCAACTCATTGCATAGCCACACAACGGCCGAGGTGTTCTTTGTCCTCAAAGGGCGCTGGCGTTTCTTTTGGGGGCGTTGGGGTGATGCGGGAGAGGTCACCTTGGAAGAAGGGGACATCATCAACATTCCTACCGGCATTTTCAGAGGCTTCGAGAACATCGGAACAGACTATGGGATGATCATGGCTGTGCTGGGTGGTGATGACGCTGGCGGTGGCGTCACTTGGGCACCGCAAGTGATCGAAGACGCCGCAAAGCACGGCCTTGTTTTGGGTGAAAATGGTAAGCTCTATGACACCAAAAAAGGAGCATCTTTGCCGGACGGAGTCGGCCCTATGCCGGTACTGGGTGCGGCAGAGCTTGGCAAAATGCCTGAACCAACAGCGCTAGAGGTTATTCCACGCCACGTGGCCCGCTATCTTGATTTGATGGGATTGGCGGGGAAATCCCCTGCAAGGGTAATCGGGGTTGATGCGATCCTGCCCGATAAACCCGGATTTGATGTTGAGTTTCTCAACCGCGGTTCTTTGGACGGCGCACCCATCAGCATTGATCAATCGGTTGTTCTGATGCCAATGCGGGGGCATTGGAAACTCTCGTGGAATGGTGGCGGGGTCACGCTGAACCCCGGCGATACCTGTCTGTTACCCGCAGGGTTCAGCCATGGCCTAGAACCCTCGATGACAGGTGAGGCAAGTCTTTACCGGGTCATTTCAAACGATGATCCCGCTGGACCCACATGGACGGGCGCATAGCGATCCAATCCGTACGAAAATTGGAAGAAGACTGATGAATAAAATTCTCACGACCCACGCCGGAAGCCTGCCGCGCACCCAAGAAATCGTCGATTTCATTTTCGCACGCGAAAACGAACACCCTTTTGATCAATCCGCATTTGATGCGGCAATGACAGCCGCCGTTGATGTAACCGTTGGCAAGCAAGTCGACGCAGGCGTGGGCATTGTGAGCGACGGGGAGACGTCAAAAATCTCATACGCAACCTATGTCAAAGACCGCTATACCGGATTTTCCGGTGACAGCCCGCGTAACGCGCCTGCCGATCTCAAGATGTTTCCCGGCTTTTTGAAACGCCTCGCAGATGATGGGGGTACCCCGCAATACGCCCGCCCGATGTGTACAAGCGACGTCAAATCCAAAGGTCAGAATGAGTTGTTGAAAGACATCGGCAACCTGAAAGGCGCGATGGAAAAGCACGGCGCACAACGTGGATTTATGAATGCGGCCTCGCCGGGTGTGATTTCGCTTTTCTTGCAGAACGATTATTATAAAACCCGTGATGCCTATCTCGCCGCCCTCGCTGACGCGATGCGCGAGGAATACGAAACAATCGTGGCTGCGGGCCTCGATCTGCAACTGGATTGTCCAGACCTCGCACTTTCGCGGCATATGCTGTTTCAAGACCTGTCAGATAGTGAGTTTCTTAAAATCGCCGCCTCTCATGTTGAGGCGCTGAATCACGCTCTGCAGAACGTGCCCGAGGATCGAGTGCGCATTCACATCTGTTGGGGCAACTACGAGGGGCCGCATTGCTGCGACATTCCGATGGACACAGTGTTTTCAACGCTTATGTCCGCCAAGGCACAGTATCTTTTGTTCGAAACTTCAAATCCCCGCCATGCCCATGAATGGACCGTATTTCGTGACCGCAAATCTGAAATTCCTGAAAATAAGGTTCTTGTTCCGGGCGTCGTCGATACGACAACCAATTTTGTAGAACACCCTGAGCTTGTTCAGCAGCGGATCGAGCGATTTGTTGGTATCGTGGGGCGAGACCGCGTGGTTGCGGGGTCTGATTGCGGTTTCGGCACCTTTGCCGGTTTCGGGGCCGTTGATCCGGACATCGCCTATGCGAAGTTAAAAAGCATGGCCGACGGTGCCGTTATGGTGAAAGGATAGGCGCAATGACCCCATCATTGTTAAATCTGCTGCGTACCGTAGACACGCCAACCGTTTGCAACGCCATCGAAGTCGCACAAGGCAAACGAGGGTTTAACGCCTTCACCCGTGGCACGATGCTGTGCAGCGCCCCACAAGAACCCGCGATTGTCGGTTACGCACGTACTGCAAAAATCGCGGCGGTTCATCCACCAACCGAAAGCCCCGAGATCATCAAAGAACGCCGCATGGCCTATTACAAATATATGGCCGAAGCGTCATTGCCCGCTGTTGCGGTGATCGAGGACATAGATTTCCCCCACTGCATCGGCGCATTTTGGGGAGAGATCAATACAACCGTCCACAAAGGTTTCGGCCTGTCAGGCACTTTGACCAACGGCGTCATGCGCGATTTGGGCGATGTGCCCGAAGGATACCCTGTTGTAGCGGGCTCAATTGGTCCTAGCCACGGTTTTGTACATATTAAGGAGATTGGGACACCAGTGGAAATCTTTGGTGTAAAAGTCCAAGAAGGCGATTTGATTCACGCGGATAGGCATGGTGCACTTGTTGTTCCACATGATGTTATCGACGGGTTAGAAGTGGCGATAAAAAAGCTCTTATCAACCGAAAATTTGATATTGGACCCTGCACGCAAAGCAGGATTTGACTTCGAGATGTTTGAAAAAGCTTGGGCAGAATTTGAGAGCAGCCGAACCTGAATTTTTCAAAATTTTGTTCGAATTTGAAGGTTGTCTGTTGAGTTTCGCTGAATAGTGACCCGAGATTTAACCCACCCTTGATTATGTCTCAGCGGTCATGTTGTGGTCAATGCAGGCATAACACGCGGCGGATTCTATAAACATTTCAAAAGCAAAGAGGCGCTTTATAGCGTTGCCGTTGAAAGTTTCTTGATGGGTCGGAGTGCGGTTTGGCGCGATGAAGCAAGGATTGACCCAACCAATTTGTCACCAGAAATGGCACAGCACTTGTTAGATAGTTATCTGTCCGAAAAACACTTGGGCGACATCGAAAATCAATGCCCAATGATCGCCCTTCCGTCGGACGTCGCTCGTGGAACGCCAGAGGTACAGAAGGCTTACCAAGATTTGCTGACGTCTATGGTGTGGCTGTTTGAAACTTCGCAGCCCAGCGAGTCAGACGATAAACGGCAACGCGCTTTAGCCATGACGGCTCTTTGCGTCGGTGGCATGGTACTTGCTCGCTCCATTCCCGACGGTACGCTTGCCAATGAGGTCAGGGCAGCCGCCTATGCGGCAGCAAACAATTTGAACCAAGGTTAAAGATGTCCTTGAACATAAATAGAGGCACGTCATTGTTCCCAGCATCATACCAAACGAGGGACCCCCATGACTGCGATACCTGTAACAATTACCTTTGTCGCTCTTTACGCCATTGCTCTTGTGGTGCTCACTGGCTGGATTGGCATGTTTCGCGGCAAGATCGGCGTTTTTCGCGGGCATGAGGAAAATGCCGTTCTTGAAAAACGCATTCGCTACCATGGAAACCTGATCGAAAACGCACCGGCGACAGCCCTCGTACTAGGCGCGTCAGAGAGCCTTGGGATGAGCAATTGGATCCTGTGGCTTGCGGTTTTCTCCTTTGTGGTGGGCAGGATTCTGTACTTCCAATTGTACGACAAAGAAATCCGCGCACTGGCAATGTCCTTGACCCAATTTCCGGCAGGTTTGCTCGCTCTTTGGTGTCTGTATGCGGTCTACAGTTCGTAACTACACGGAGTTCGAGCCCAATTTGAACGCAGACATTGAGACGAGAACGTTGAAAGGCTTCTGTGGGTAGCTCCTGCATTGCAAGTGTTTTCTGCTGATATTCGCGGTCATTTTCGTCAGAACTGTCGTCTGTCCGGCCTGTTTACGTTTTGGCATTGCCTCCACTGGCCCTGATGATTTCCGCGAGCGAGGTTCCAATCGGCTTATCGACATCAGAGGTCCAGGTTCCTTGTTATGGATATGTCCGCGTTTGATGGTTCGGATGGTTTCAATGCCGCTGAGGGTCGCCTTGGCCGTTCGCAATGACCGAAAGCATTGGCGGTAGCCAAGGAGGCGCTTCATTGCGGCCTGATCACTTTCGATCGATGTGTCTGATGCTCTCGAAATGCGGGTCTCTATATGTAACTTGCGCCAATTGCGGTGCTTGGGGCCACCATGTTTGCGAGCATTCCACTCGCTTGCGTGATACCCGTGCTATCGATCGCAAGGTTCAGCGGGCCATTGTTGCCGCGATAGGGGATGTTTACGCTCAGCGTCCGCTGGAGGCAAAACAGGGTGCTGTAACTGCCAGATTGTCTATTCTAATGAGAAGCATCACCTGCACTCAAAAGTATTGCGCATACTATCGCATTGGTACGGTTTGGCTAAGGCAGAGCGATTGTTACAACCACGCTGTACCTGAAAACGATCATTCCTGAGGGGTTGCAACTTTTTGTCGCCAGCAAGACGCATACCCCGCCAACGCGTTCGCCAAATTAGGATCAACTGCTATCGGTTTATCGCTTTTTAGAGGCGAAGATGATTGGCCTGTAACTAGCAACGCAGCGCCCGTGCTGGTCCCGGTTGTTCCTGTCGCCGGATAGACATCCGATGCCACAGCAACCGAAAGCATTTGAAGGTACAACAAGTTGTTCGCGAAAGGCCCTTCGACAACAACCTCACCAACATGCCCAATGTTTTCCAAACATTGCGCTGTCACCAACGCCAAATACAAAGCCACTGCTGCGCCACGTTCACCCGTGCCGACCGCGGGTTCATCTATTAACCAAGTGGCACGCCGCCCCTGGAAAGGCCCCGTATTTGGCACAACTGCTGGCAACAGCATCGTGCCTTTGGTCAAGATCTGGCTCAGTTCGACAGGGGTTGGAACAGGGTAGGGACCTCCGGTTGCCACATCATGTTCACGCCCTCCCATAAAACGCCCAGACGGCGCCAATTGGCCAAGCGCTGTGACGTTGATCAACGTATCCAAGGTCGGATCAAAAGGCACTGACTTTCCACCAATAGCCATAGCAATGACCCATGTCCCGGTCGAAACGACACTGTAGGGCCCCGCGCTTTCTAGAATATAAGGAAGTAGCGATGCGTTGGAATCGTGTATCCCGCAGTATATTGGTGTATCGGGTGACAACCCTGTCTGTTGCGCAATTTGTGGTAAGATTGGACCTAGTACATCTGACGGTTTATGAACCGGAGCAAGAATCTCTGAAATTTCCAATGTCGTAACAAGGGAGGAAAATCGCCCTTCATGCGGATTCCACAAATCCGTATGCGCTCCCATTGATGTGATATCCGTCGCCGCAACGCCAGACAGCCTTGCGCTCCAATATTGGGGATAGGTCACAATCCTATGCGTTCGCATTTTCAAGTCCGGGTCGATATGAAACTGCCAAAATAGCTGTGCACCGATATTCAACCCACCGGTAAGCCGCGGTGACCCTGTTTCCGCAAAGGCTGGGCGAATGGCATCATATTCCGTTGCCAATTCATCAGGGCCCGCATGTTCATAATCCAATATCGGTGCAGCAAGGTTTCCAGCCTTATCAAGCAGCGCCACGCAAGCGCCATGTGTCGTTACCGAAATTGCGTCAATAGCATGTGATGCATGGAAATCACGTAGCCCGTTGAGCAGAAATTCCCAATGGCCTTCAACATCAAAATGAGGCCAAGGCGGGCCGGGCAAGACGGTATTGGGCCGAGTGATGACTTGAACTTCGGTCAACGTTTCCTTTTCGACCAAAACAAGTTTTGCATTGGTCTTGCCTATATCAATGATCGCGATATGGCCGGTCATGGCAGATGGAACACCGTTTCCAAGGGCATCACCACGGGTTCATTGTTCGGATGGGTTTCCATTATGTCTGCCATATGCGCCCACCATTTCTGCATCACTGCATAGGTTGGCAAGTTATCCATCTTGTGCCCGTCTTTGCGCCACAACACCGCGAAAAGGATGTTCGTCTCTTGATCTAAATGGATTGAATAATCCGAAACACCAGCGTCTCTTAACAACGCCGAAAGTTCTGGCCAAATCTCATCATGACGCTTGACGTATTCGTCACGGCAGCCGGGGTTCAGCCGCATTTTAAAGGCAAATTTTTCCATCAGCGCGCCCGCCACCGGGACCACAAGCGGGGCAGGGCGATCACCCCGATTAACAGCGCCCCGATCACAATAGACATCACGATACCCGGCACGTTCAACAAGCCAAGTCCAAATGTCACTAACCCCATGACAAAGGCGGCGATGACAACGCCAACAATTGTCCCTGATCCGCCCAAGATGCTCACCCCGCCAAGCACGACCATTGTCACAATCTCAAGTTCCCAACCTGTCGCAATGGATGGTCTCGTGGACCCAAGCCGCGCTGTGAGACAGATAGCCGCCACACCCGACATTAGGCCGGTCAGAAGGAACAGAATGAATTTCACCCGCTGCACCCGAATACCAGAGAACATTGCTCCTGTCGCATTGTTCCCTATTGCATAGACCGCTCGGCCAAAGTTGGTCTTGTGTAATAAGACAGCGTAAATTCCTGCTAGAATAAGAAAGAGAACAAATTCAAACGATATCACCCACCACACATACCCTTGGCCGAACCACGAAAACTCAGCGGGGTAACCGCGATAGGCCTGATCCCCCAATACGATAAAGCTGATGCCACGAAACAGGCTCATGGTGCCAATGGTCACAACTATAGACGGCAGACCTATTCCGGTTACCAGCACACCATTAAACGCGCCACACAAGAGCCCAACACCCAGCCCGACAAAAACGAGCCCCGGCGTGTCCACCCCCATCTGAACCGCAGCCCCCATCGCTGTTGAGGCCAAGGCAATGATTGATGCCACAGACAGGTCAATCTCGCCTGAAATAATCAAGAGTGTCATTGCAAAGGCGATCATCGCCTTTTCTGTAAAATTGAACGTGGCATCACTCAGATTCCACGCATTCAAGAAATAGGGCGAGGCAAAGCTGTTCGCGATGAATATCCCAATCGCGACCAGTAACAGTAAAGACTCCCAACTTTTCAGCTTCTGCTCGAGAGGGGAGCGAAGCCGGTCAGGAATGAGGCGATCGGTGGTGCTCATGTCGATTGCTCCGCGCGCTTAAGTATGATGCGACCCTTTTTGCGGTCGGTTTGTGCGTTCAACGCAACGGCAATGATGATTGCTCCGCCGGAAATGGCAAGTTGCCAGAAAGGTGAAATATCTACCACGGGCAGGGCGTTCTTGATGATCCCCAGAAACAGCGCACCCAACAAGGCGCCCGCAACAGTGCCGATGCCCCCCATGATCGACACGCCACCGATGACACAGGCCGCCACAACATCAAGCTCAAACCCTCCGGCAATATCCACATAAGATACTGCAAACCGCGAGACCCAAAGGTAGCCGGTGAGCCCGGCCAAGGCACCAGAAATCGTGAAAGCCCAGAATTGGGTCAGACCGACATTGATCCCCGCATAGGTCGCGGCATGAGGGTTTCCGCCAGCAGCATAAAATGCACGTCCAAGGGAGGTGCGTGTCATAACAATCGAGAACAAGATAACCGCAAAAATCGCAATCCAACTTAAGATCGGTAACCCCAAAAGCTCTGAGCGTGGGAACGCTTTGAATGATAGGCTCATCTCATGGCTGTTGACCCATTTACCGTCGGAGATCAGGAAAATAACACCCCGAAAGATGGTCATCGTACCTAGTGTCACAACAATGGGTGGGATTTGGAGCTTCCACACGAGAATACCGTTGAACATACCCAACATGGTGCCCAAGCCTATCGCGACGACTAAAATCGCAATAATTGGCAGGTCTGGCGCGGCCACATTTATCATCGATACAACCATCCCGGTCAGGGCAAGATTGGCTGCCACACTCAGGTCTATGCATTTGGTGAGGATGACAATCATCTGACCAATCGCCAACAAAATCAAAGGCGACGTATCCTTAAACACATTGGCAAGGTTTGACGGCGAAATAAATCCGGGGAACCGAGAAGAAACCAACGCCAACAACAAGACGATGGCCCCAACCAAAAGCATTTCGCGCGATTTCATCCGTTTCAGCATTCTAGATTTCCTCAGATACCGGCCGCATGACGCACCAGCGTTTCGGGCCGTAGATCCGCTTCTGACACTTCAGCGACAACACGTCCCTCCCGCATGACAATCACCCGGTCAGACATGCCCAACACTTCGGGGATCTCGGAACTGACCATAATCACCGCCAGCCCTTGCGTTGCGAGCTCGGCCATGAATTCATGCACCGCTGCCTTGGACCCGATATCGACACCTTTTGTCGGTTCATCCAAAATAATAACCTTAGGCTGAGTGGCTAGCCATTTTGCAATCACAACCTTTTGCTGATTGCCGCCCGACAGGTTGCCAACCGAGGTATCAAGCGATGCGGCTCTCAGATCGAGCCGTTCCGTATATTCCCGCGCGAGCTTGAATTCTTCGGCCAAACGAAGAAACCCCTTGCCAGATATCCGGCCAAGGGAGGGTAGGGTGACGTTTTGGAAAATCGGCAAATCAAGTATCGCACCTTGTTTACCCCGGTCTTCGGGCACATAGACGATCCCGTTGATGACTGCGTCCGCCGGCGACCTGATCTCAGTGGACTTGCCTTCGATTTCGATCGTACCTGCTGAAGATCGGGTGATCCCAAACAAAGATTGCATAAATTCAGAACGGCCCGCACCAACCAATCCATAAAAGCCAAGAATTTCACCTTTGCGTAAGGTGAAATTGATGTCCTCAAATTCCGTAGGATGCGCAAACCCGCGAACCGACAAGACTATTTCGCCCACTTTCGACTCGCGTTTTGGAAAGATTTGACTGACGTCCCGGCCCACCATCATTTTGACCAACTCCGCTTCGGTGACGTCCGAAATCGCGCCGTCCCCGATCAACTGACCATCCCGAAAGACGCTATAGTTGTCTGCGATGCGGAATATTTCATCAAACTTATGGCTGATGAACAAGATCGCCTTGCCTTGAGCCTTAAGGCTTTCGACAAGGTCGTATAGTTCCTCTATTTCTTTGTGTGATAAGGCCGCTGTAGGTTCGTCCATAATCACCACGCGCGCATCAATAGAAAGTGCACGCGCTATCGCAACAAGGTGCTTGCTTGCTATCCCGAGGTCTTTGAGTTTGTCATCGGGATTAAGGGTCGCACCGATGCTTTGCAAAAGAGCCCGTGCCTTTTGGGTTGTCTCTCTCAGGTCAATCAGCCCGAATTTTCCACGTGGAGCATGGCCAAGGAATATGTTTTCAGCGACGGACAGTTCATCAAACAGCACAGTTTCCTGATGGATTGCCGTGACCCCATTGGCAGCTGCGGCTTGGGGTGTTGGAAACCGGGTCGCAGCTTCGTTAACAAGGATATCACCCCCATCGGGCTGATAGATACCTGTGAGGATTTTGACGACAGTAGATTTGCCCGCACCGTTTTCGCCGATCAGCGCAGTCACTTTACCGGGGTATAGTTCAAGCGATACCTCTGAGAGAGCTGTGACACCCGGGAAAGTCTTGGTGACATTCTGCAAGGTCAGAATGGCTTTGTCGTCAGGCACGATTTGAGACGGCAAATTTCTGTCTGCTTGTTTCAGCATGAGCTGCCTCGGTCATTTTTCAAAAGAACAAACCGGCACGGGTTCAAAGCCGCGCCGGTGTCCATTTCAAACCACTTAAAAGATCGATTTGAACTGTTCGATGTTGGACGCATCATAAGTGAACGGGTCCGCCATCGCAGCAGAGTTTGTTGCATCCAATGTAATGCTACCCACACGACCGATAGAGATTTCTGCGCCCTCTTCAGCTGTCGCAGCCCCAGATGCCAATGCATGCGCGATGTATGCAGCCGAATATCCCAGATCAATTGGGTTCCAAATCGCAAAAGATTGCGACGCGCCGCTTTCGATTGCACCTGCCATCTCGGAAGGAAGGCCTAGACCCGTTACGTTGACCTGACCAATTTTACCAGCATCAGCCACAGCTTGCGCTGCAGCTACAATGCCGACTGACGTCGGAGCAATAATAGCATCCAGGTCCGGGAAAGACTGCATCAGGCCGGTGGCCTCACGGTAAGATTTGTCAGCAAGGTCGTCGCCATAAACTGTAGAGACAACGTTAATGCCCGGATAGTTGCCCATGACTTTGTTCATTTCTTCGATCCAGATGTTCTGGTTCGTCGACGTTGTTGTCGCAGACAAAACCGCAACGTCACCGCCTTCTGGCAGGTGATCAGCAGCAAGTTTGATAATCATGTTACCAATCAACGCATTGGAGGATGGGTTAAGGTGAACCTGCCGCCCTTCTTCGGCCACGCCGGAATCCCACGAAATTACTGTGATACCACGCTGCATTGCTTTTTTCAGCGTTGGCACCAATGCATCAGTATCATTTGCAGAAACCGCAATGGCATCGACACCCTGTGCGATGAGGGAATTGAGGACCTCAATTTGTCCCTCAGCGGTGGTGTCCGTTGGACCGGTATAGATGATCTCTACGCCACCAATTTCTTCGGCAGCTTCTTCGGCGCCTTTTGCAGCCGCTTCAAAGAATCCGATGCCAAGCGCCTTGACCACAATCGCGATACGCATGTCGTCTTGCGCCATTGCTGTTGTGCCAAAAAGGCTCGCTGCGAGGCTCAGGCTCGCGGTGAGTTTGGTAAAAGTGCGACGTTTCATTTGGTTTCCTCCCTAAAGTACGTTCGCTTTGCCAGCCCCCTATGAGGCCACGTTTTTCTGAGCGGCTCCCGATTGGGTGACGATCAGCGTCACTTCGGCTGCGTCAAGCATGGCAGCCGCTTTGTCTGAAATTTGCTCATCCGTAATGACAGTGGTGATCCGGTTCAGCGGGCACAGCACAAGGCTGGAACGCCGTTCGAATTTCGTACTGTCCGCCAGAACGATAAGTTCATCTGCCTGCCCGATTAGTTTTTGTTCCGCTTGGATCAGCAAAGGATCAGCTTCCATCAAACCAAGCGGCCCAAGACCTTGGGCGCCCATAAACATCCGCTTTGCACAAAAATTCCGGGTCACATCATTATCAAAAGGAGACAGAATGATGTTTTGTTCGCGGTAAATGGTACCGCCGGAAAGCATCACGGTGTTCTTGGAATGCTTCAACAGATGTTCTGCAATCGGGAATGAATTCGTAAAGACCTGCATGCGGCGACTGGCCAATGGATGCACCATCTGAAAGGTCGTCGTGCCGCCATTGATGATGATCGCATCACCATCTTCGCAAAGTTCAACGGCTGCGGCAGCAATAGCCTGTTTTTCAGCAATCCGCATTGTTTCGTTGACTGAAAAGGGCCGCCCGGCAAGGCCAACAAATTGAGGCGGGCTGAGTGCTTCGGCGCCCCCCCGAACCCGGCGAAGCTGTTTTTCATGATCAAGTGTCGCAATGTCACGGCGGATCGTTGCCTCGGACGCACCAGTCAGATTGCAAAGTTCAACAACGGTGACAACAGGACGTTCTTCGACCGCAGACAAAATGATCGTATGGCGTTCTTTCTCGTGCATTGCAGACCTCCCTGATCACACAAGCTGTCGAGATTCGGACCTTCTGTCAATCACAAACAATCATGAATGGTCAAACGATGGCTATTCGTGATTGGTGTTGATCAATCTTGATTGACAAAACGCCGCACTCCGATCAAATTTCTACGGAACGTCATAAATGGGCACGTTGCGCCAACCGGGAGGATACATGTTGAAATCATTGGAAACTCAGCTTCTTGAAAGCCGTTGGGATGCCAAGATCGCCAATGGCATGAACGAATCAGAGCTGTTGCTTTACCGATCAAACATCCTCGGCTCCGACAAGCGTGTGACGAATTATGGCGGGGGCAACACATCTGCCAAAGTGATGGAAATTGACCCGCTGACCGGCAAGGAAGTTGAAGTGCTTTGGGTCAAAGGGTCGGGTGGCGATATCGGATCTATCAAAATGGATGGTTTTTCGACTCTCTATATGGATAAGCTGCAAACGCTTAAAACGCTGTATCGTGGCGTCGAATTTGAGGATGAAATGGTGGGCTACCTGCCACACTGCACATTTCAGCTAAATCCCCGCGCAGCCTCTATCGATACGCCTTTGCACGCCTATGTCCCTCGTAAACATGTGGATCACGTCCATGCCGATGCGATCATCGCGATTGCGGCCTCAAAAAATTCCAAAGAGCTGACTAAGAAGGTTTTTGGCAACCGGATTGGCTGGCTCCCCTGGAAAAGGCCCGGATTTGAATTGGGCCTCTGGTTGGAAGATTTTTGCATTAATAACCCGGACGCAGATGGTGTTGTCTTAGAAAGCCATGGCCTGTTCACTTGGGGTGATACCGCCAAGGATTGTTATGATCAGACAATAGATGTGATCAATGTCGCGACAAAATGGCTGACGGAACAAAGTGACGGGGTTGCTAGTTTCGGAGGGCCGATCCACGAAAGTCTGCTGCCAGAGGAAAGGCGTGCAATGGCCGCAAGGCTGATGCCGGCAATCCGTGGTTTCGTTTCAGACAATCAGCATATGGTAGGGCATTTCAACGATAGCGATACTGTACTTGAGTTTGTTAACGCAAAAAATATGGCCGCACTTGCAGCTTTGGGCACATCATGTCCTGACCATTTCTTACGTACAAAAATCTGCCCTTTGGTGGTGCCGTTTGCCCCGGCAAAACGCAATATCGACGCGGTCATAGATGGGCTTCCTGATCAGGTTGCGGCTTATCGAAAAGAATATGCTGCTTATTATGCCCGCTGCAAGCATGGCGACAGCCCGGCACTTCGGGACCCGAATGCGGTTGTGTACCTTGTTCCGGGTGTGGGCATGATCACCTTTGCTAAGGACAAAGCAACAGCACGAATTTCAGGCGAATTTTATGTGAACGCCATCAATGTGATGCGTGGTGCGAGCGCGGTTGGGGAATATCAAGGCCTGCCGGAACAAGAAGCCTTTGATATTGAGTATTGGCTCTTAGAAGAAGCCAAGTTGCAGCGTATGCCCAAACCAAAGTCCCTTGCTGGACGGGTGGCCTTTGTCACCGGGGGTGCCGGTGGCATTGGTGCAGCCACTGCGGAGAGATACCTTTCGGACGGCGCCTGTGTGGTTTTGGCCGACATCAACAAAGAGGGGCTGAAAACCACCCAAGCCAACCTGTCTGATCGCTATGGGAATGATGTGGTCCGCAGCGTTGTGATGAATGTCACCAACGAAGACGCCGTCGCGGCGGCATTTGCGGATGCAGCTGTCCAATATGGGGGCGTGGATATCTTGGTCTCTAACGCTGGGATAGCCTCCTCTGCCCCAATCGAAGAAACGTCGCTGGCCTTGTGGAACAAGAATATGGACATCCTGTCGACCGGCTATTTTTTGGTCAGCAGAGAGGCCTTTAAATTGATGCGGATCCAGGAGATGGGCGGTGCTGTCGTTTTTGTTGCCTCTAAAAACGGGTTGGCCGCCTCGCCAAATGCTGCCGCCTATTGCACCGCAAAAGCTTCTGAGATTCATTTGGCTCGTTGTCTCGCGCTTGAAGGGGCGCAAGCAGGTATTCGCGTCAACGTCGTCAATCCAGATGCGGTTTTGCGCGGTTCAAAGATTTGGGAAGGCGATTGGCTGGAACAAAGGGCCGATACCTATGGTACTGACAAGGATGGTTTGGAAGAAATGTACCGCCAACGTTCCCTGCTTAAGCGGTCAGTGTTGCCCGAAGATATCGCTGAGGCATGCTATTTCTTTGCGGCTGACAGTTCTTCCAAATCAACCGGCAACATCATCAATGTGGACGCGGGCAATGTCCAAGCGTTTACACGGTAGGGGGATGGCATGAGTTATCAAACAGCAAAGGCGGCTTTTGCGGAATGGGGCGTAGACACCGAAGCCGCGATGGATCGGCTCAAGACAATTCAGATTTCGATGCATTGTTGGCAAGGAGATGATGTCGTTGGATTTGAGCAAAAGACAGGTGCCTCGGGCGGCGGTATCCAAGCAACCGGAAATCACCCCGGTCGCGCGCGAACGCCAGATGAATTGCGCGCGGATCTGGAATTCGCCTTTTCAATGATTCCAGGCAGTCATCGGCTGAACCTGCACGCAATGTATATGGATACGGAGGCATCCCCAGATCGCGATGAGATCGAGTTTGGGCATTTCGCCCCTTGGGTCGATTGGGCCAAGGAACAACGTATTGGTTTGGATTTTAATCCAACCTTTTTTGCTCATACCAAAGCGGATGACAACCTGACCCTTAGCCACCCTGATAAGGGAATCCGCGATTTTTGGATAGAACATGGCAAACGGTCTCGCGATATTGCGGCACAGATTGGGGTGTCGCTTGGATCTGCATGTGTGAACAATGTTTGGGTGCCGGATGGCTACAAAGACACGCCGGTTGACCGTATGTCAGCGCGTTGGCGTCTGGAGGAATCGCTTGATGCGATGTTTGCGCCGACTTACGATAAAACCCAGATGCGCGATGCTGTTGAAAGCAAATTGTTTGGGATTGGGGTTGAGGCTTGTACCGTTGGGAGCCACGAATTTTACATGAGCTATGCCATCCGCAAGGGCACTTTGCTGTGTCTTGATATGGGGCATTTTCATCCAACCGAAAATATCGCCGATAAGCTCAGCACACTGGCCTTGTCATTGGATGAAATCCTATTGCATGTCTCCCGCCCAATGCGTTGGGACAGTGATCATGTCATCCTGCTTAATGATGATATCCTGCAAATGGCACAGGAACTTGTTAGCGCAGATTTACTTGGTCGCACGCATGTCGGGCTTGATTTTTTCGATGCAACAATCAGTCGAACCGCCGCATGGGTCATTGGCACACGTAATATGCAAAAGGCATTGCTGCGGGCGTTGTTGTTGCCCCTGGAGCAATTGAAAGCAGCAGAAAATGCACTTGATTTCACCACCCGTTTCACGATGACAGAAGAGTTCAAAGATATGCCGTTTGGTACGGTATGGAACGAGTTCTCGAGCCGCGAAAATGTACCAAATGGCCAACAGCTGATCAAAGAACTCGACCGCTATCAAAACAGCGTTTCGGGTCGCGATTGAGGCAAGTCCTATCTTTTCGGGTCAGGACCCATTGATTGCCCCATTGGCGCTCGTTTTTTCAAAATCACTGTGGTTTGACAGGGTCTGAACTTGGGCAACGCCGGACATGAGTAGAACACGTTTTGTTGTGCTTTACCCAATCGGATTGGGCCTTGCAATTGCCTGCCGATCAACCCAGCTTGCATTCAGTTTTGACAAGGTTTCCAATGGCCAAGATACCCAGTCCCTGCATTGATGTCTGTAAGTTCAAGCGTGGAGGTCATTGCATTGGTTGTTCAATGACCAAAGACCAAAAATCGATGTTCAAATCGCTAAAGAAGAAAAGCCATCGATATGGTTTTGTTCAGATGCTGATTGCCCAACAGGAGCAGATGGGAAAGTACACTCATTGGGAGCCAGCCTTCCGTAAGAAGCTCGCAAAAAAGAAAATCGCGGCCGAGAATATTCTTGACCGCGATTGACGTATGATTGGGAGGAGGGGTTATCCTGCCAGATGGGACCGAAGGAACCAAGCGAATTTCTCATGGGTTTGACCACGCGCAATACACAGATCTTCTGTCAATGTGTCGCCATGTCCTGACGCCAATTCTCCAGCGCCTGCCAATGTGGCCGCCAGCGTCTCTTGGGCCTCCATCATGATGCGGATCATTTCCTGATCCGTGGCGTGGCCGTCATGTTCGCTAATTTTCGAGCGTTTGAGCATGCCCGCAAGTGTCCCTTCGGCGTGAACGTCCAGCATACGAATCCGCTCTGCGAGATCATCCTGACCAACAAAGTGATCTTCGTAGATTTTCTGAAACAGGTCATGCAGGGGACCAAAGGCCATTCCCTTCACATTCCAATGAAAATTCTGCGCCAGCATGGTTGTCACGGCGGTTTCTGCGACGGTTTGGTTCAATGCATCGCCAATTGTGGTTTTTGCGTCGGTCGTCAATGCAGCGGCAGTCTGAGTCATATCCTGATCCTCAAAAAGTTAAAATCGGCTGGCTGGCAGTTTTGCTGGCTTGCTATGCTTCCCAATATACCGGGTTGAGTTTGTTTGCCAAGCAGTAATTAGAATTATTCTAATCACAGTTCATATCCTCATGCGTGTGTGCTCCATGGCGCACACCATCGGACAACTTGCATGGATTTTGTAAAAGAATACTAACATGAATCGTGCTAGTCGGGTCCAGCCTCCAAGGTTATATCCGAGAAGTGGAACGCTCATTATGTTAAAAATTTGGAAACAATTTCCTAATTGCTGGTATCGAAAGTGAGCCAAGTTGTCACATTGTTATGACTTGTGGTTTTTTGGAAAAATGTATACCGCGGTATACAACCGTCACCCTCGTGTGGTTAAGCGAAATTTCTTTTCGCCCGTCAAGCCACCTAATCATCGAATGTTGAGATAGCTATGACCCTTTATGCAGCCTACCTAGAAGAAATCGAAACCCGCAAATCGCAAGGGCTGCACCCAAAGCCTATCGATGACGCGGGCCTAACCCAAGAGATTGTCGCCCAGATCAAAGATGCAGACCACCCGCATCGGGCGGATTCATTGCATTATTTCATTTACAATACCCTTCCGGGTACTACGCCCGCCGCTGGCGGAAAGGCACAATTCCTCAAAGAGATCATTCTTGGGAACGCTGACGTACCTGAGATCAAAACCGAATTTGCCTTTGAACTTTTGTCCCATATGAAGGGTGGGCCCTCAGTAGAAGTGCTTTTGGATCTGGCATTGGGCGATGACCAAACCATCGCGTTGCAGGCGGCAGAAGTTCTCAAGACTCAAGTGTTCTTGTACGAGGCCGATACGTCCCGGCTGAAGGTGGCACATGAAGCCGGAAATCCTGTAGCAACCGACATCTTGCAAAGTTATGCCAAGGCTGAATTCTTTACGAAATTGCCTGATATCGAAGAAGAAATCAAAGTTGTCACCTATATAGCTGCAGAAGGCGACATTTCGACGGATCTTTTGTCTCCGGGCAATCAGGCGCATTCACGTTCCGACCGTGAGTTGCATGGTAAATGTTTGATCACCCCACAGGCGCAAAAGGAGATCCAAGAGCTCCAGCAGCAGCATCCAGTTAAACGGGTGATGCTGATTGCTGAAAAGGGTACAATGGGCGTTGGATCGTCTCGTATGTCGGGCGTCAACAATGTTGCATTGTGGACCGGTAAACAAGCCAGCCCTTACGTGCCTTTTGTAAATTTCGCGCCAGTTGTGGCCGGGACCAATGGTATCTCACCGATCTTTCTGACCACAGTTGGTGTTACAGGTGGCATCGGTGTCGATTTGAAAAACTGGGTTAAAAAGGTCGACTCAGAGGGTAATCCAATCCTCAACAATGACGGGAACCCGATCCTTGAGCAGAAGTATTCCGTTGATACCGGTACTGTGCTGACCATTAACACCAAAGACAAAAAGCTTCTTGATGCTGAAGGTAATGAAGAGCTTGTCGACATGGCATCCTCCTTTACCCCGCAAAAAGTGGAGTTCATGAAGGCGGGTGGATCTTATGCGATCGTCTTTGGCAAAAAGCTGCAAAGCGTTGCATGTGATACGCTTGGTATCCCGCTGGAGTCAGCCTTTGCGCCATCCAAAGAAATCTCTCACCCGGATCAGGGCCTGACGGCGGTTGAAAAGATCTTTAACGCAAATGCGGTTGGCGTCGCGCCCGGTACAATTTTACATGCTGGATCTGACGCGCGGGTCTCGGTGAATATCGTAGGCTCTCAGGACACAACAGGACTGATGACTTCGCAAGAGCTTGAGGCGATGGCGGCGATGACGTTGTCACCAACAGTGGACGGCGCGTATCAATCGGGCTGTCACACGGCATCGGTTTGGGACATCAAGGCACAGGCCAACACACCCAAGCTGATGGCGTTTATGAACCAGTTTGGTCTGATCACGGCGCGCGATCCCAGAGGCGCATACCATTCCATGACAGATGTTATTCACAAGGTGCTGAATGACATCACAGTGGATGATTGGGCGATCATCATTGGCGGTGACAGCCACACACGGATGTCCAAAGGTGTGGCCTTTGGCGCAGATTCCGGCACGGTCGCCCTTGCCTTGGCCACTGGCGAAGCAACAATGCCGATCCCGGAATCTGTTAAAGTAACGTTCAAAGGTCAGATGGCCGATCACATGGATTTCCGCGATGTGGTCCACGCCACACAGGCCCAGATGCTGCAACAGTTCGGCGATAACGTGTTTCAGGGACGTGTCATCGAAGTGCATATCGGAACATTGCTGGCGGATCAGGCCTTTACGTTTACCGATTGGACTGCAGAGATGAAGGCCAAGGCGTCGATCTGTATTTCTGAAGATGAAACGCTGATCGGATCGCTTGAGATTGCAAAAGCGCGCATCCAGATCATGATCGATAAAGGGATGGACAACGATGTTCAGATGCTCGCGGGTCTTGTCGCAATTGCCGATAAGCGCATTGCAGAGATCAGGTCAGGCAGCAAGCCAGCACTGACACCAGACGCAAACGCCAAATATTTTGCAGAAGTGGTTGTTGATCTGGGTGAGATTGATGAACCGATGATTGCGGACCCCGATGTCAGCAATGCGGATGTCTCCAAACGATATACCCACGACACAATCCGCCCGATCTCGCATTATGGTGCAGATAAGAAGGTTGATTTGGGCTTTGTCGGTTCCTGTATGGTGCACAAGGGTGATGTGAAAATCGTGGCCCAAATGTTGCGCAACCTTGAAAAGGAAAATGGCAAGGTTGCATTCAACGCGCCATTGGTTGTCGCGGCCCCGACTTACAACATCATTGATGAGCTTAAGGAAGAGGGTGACTGGGCCGTCTTGCAGAAATATTCTGGCTTTGAATTTGATGATGCGGCACCCAAAAACACCGCCCGAACAGAGTATGAGAACATTCTCTATCTTGAGCGTCCGGGATGTAACCTGTGCATGGGTAACCAAGAAAAGGCAGCCAAAGGGGATACCGTGCTGGCAACTTCAACACGCCTGTTTAAAGGACGGGTTGTCGAAGACGCGGATGACAAAGCAGGTGAATCCCTGTTGGCCTCAACCCCGGTTGTTGTCTTGTCTGCGATCCTTGGGCGAACACCGACTTTGGATGAATACAAAACCGCAGTAGAGGGCATCGACCTTACTAAATTCGCGCCACCATTGGAAAAACCAGCGGGATCTCTGTCTGCTCATTTCTAAGGGTTTATCGATTGGGGCTGGCCTGTTTGGCTGGCCCCATTTGCCTCTCTTTGAATTGACGAATTATTGCACAACAAAAGAAAGCGTATCACGCACCGCTTCATCATCCTTTACGTAAGGCTGGTGATTGTTTGAATTCAGACTCACCGACAAATCGTAGTTCCCGCTAGGGAGAGCGCCTAAGGAAAATTCAGTCTCATAAAGACGACCAAGTTTGAGACCATTCAGGTAAATGTGAGCATGACCTTCCAGAGCGACATGGTGCGCGTCATCTTGTGCCCGCACAAAAGAAAAGTTTTCAACCTGCACCGAAATGTCCGCCCCGGCAGCACTGAATCCGTTTTTCGCGTCAAGCGTAATGCTCGGACTTGGGGAGGATCGGATTCCTGTAGACATGTTGTGATCCATAACACCCATGTCAGGCTCACTCCCAAGGTTCAGCACACGCGTGGTCACATCGCCAGCATTTGCAAACCGCAGTGTGAGCGGCAGGGAGGCTCCTTGCACAAAGTCAGGGTCAGTTCCCATAACCATTACATGCGCCCCATCCATTGCAAAAAAGCCGCTGCTATTTGCGGGGACTACCAGTACAGCATCGTTGTAGCCCGGGTTCATAATATGGACCATACGAGCTGATGCAGACTCAACCCCGATGAGCGTTTTTGCCGGCCCATAGTTTTGGATTTCGAATGTAACAACAAAGCGGTTGTTTTGGTCATCTAGTGGGATCGCTTGGGCATTGAGCAAGATCACGTCAGCATTGCGGTTGGCGCTTAACAAGAACGCGGCCATTGCAATGACAACCAACATGACCAATAGAGCTATTCGCTTCATCACAAATTTGCATCCCAGTGCTTTTTCCCATGTATAGAAATGATATGACTCGCAAGGGAAAGTACTTTTTCATCGCTCCTCTGCTCTGCTCGGTATTGCCTGCCGGTCTGGCAAATGCGCATGCATCTGAACAAGGGTTGGTGTTGCTCTTGCCCACAGAGGCTTATGCGGCTGCGGGCACGTTGACCGTCATTGCGTCAATCATACTTGTCACTTGCCTACCAGGTTCTGTGTTGGAGAGGCTGTTCGGGGGTGTCCGCTTTGGCGGTGCAGGGCAGGGCAGAAAGCACTCTCCATCTGTTTATGCCTCATTTGCTTTTTCGATTGCCTTGTTGTTTCTTGTCTATGTCGGACTGCAAGGACCTACTGACCCTCAAAGTAACTTGTTGCCGCTGACCATTTGGACTGTTTGGTGGATTGGCGTCTTTGTGGTGCAGGGCATATTGTTCGACATCTGGAAGTGGGTGAACCCATGGACAGGGGTGATCGCTGTGTTTGGGCTGGGCGACCGGCCGATCCTAAAGTTTCCAGAGTGGCTTGCCACGTGGCCAGCCGTTGCAATGCTGATTTGTTTCCAGCTGTTCCTGCTTGCCGACATAGCGCCAAGTGATCCGCAAAGGTTGGGTGCAATCGTGTTGGGCTATTGGATCGTGACGTTGATCGGTATCGAACTGTTTGGCAAAAAAGACTGGTTGGGGCGGGTCGAGTGCTTTTCTGTAATGTTCCGCCTGATCGGGTGGTTAAGACCATTGCAATACGGGGGGCAAGTGCAGTTTGGTTTCGCTGGTTGGTTGGCCCTAAGACGCGCGCCACTGGATCTAAGCTGCGCGGTTTTTTGTCTGGTCATTCTAAGCAGCGGCAGCTTTGATGGGGTCAATGAAACATTCTGGTGGTTGGCGCAGATCGGCATCAACCCACTGGAGTTTCCTGGGCGTTCGGTCGTCATCTGGTCTTCGACGCTGGGGCTGTTTGCAGCGATCCTTTTGCTCATCGCGGTTTTCGGTATGGCGATCAAAATTGGACTATTGGCTGTTCAGGCGCACGGGCAAACCGCCCCCCCAAAGCTCCCACATGCCTTCAACATGTTTGCCGTGACGCTGTTGCCCATCGCACTCGGATATCATTTTGCACATTATCTTGTGACCTTTATGGTCCAGATCAAATTCACGCTCTCAACTGCGGCTGATCCCTTGGCACTGGGGTGGAACCTGTTTGGGCTTGGCGCAATTAAGGCAACGGTTGGTTTTCTGAGTGTGCCTGAGACGGTCAAGGCGATATGGTTAACACAAGCTGGCGTTGTTGTGTTTTCGCATGTAGTGTCTGTGCTGATGAGCCATCATATTGCATCGAAATTGTGCAGCAATAACAGGGATGTGGTTTTGATTCAAATTGGCCTGACGGCCTTAATGATCGCTTATACCGTGTTCGGACTGTGGCTTCTCGCCAGCCCTCGGGGGGTCTGAAACGTGAAAAATTGTGGGTATCTCATTTGTCCACACCCATGAAATTCTATCGCACAACAGCAGGAACAATACCCGCGTTGACAACTTGGAGTACGAAAATGACAAACAAATTCAACAATTCGTCAAAGATGAACCGTCGTTCCACGCTGCTTGGATTGGGGGCCGGCGTTGGTGCGTTGGCAACGTCTGGTACGCTGGGATTTGCTCAGGCGCAAAGTGCGGCGCCAATCAAAATCGGATTTCAGAAACATGCCACAGGTATCGGCGCGGCCTATGGTCGGTGGTATGATGCCACAACAACTGCTGCGGTTAAGCGCATCAATGACAATGGCGGGATCAATGGCCGTCCGGTAGAAGTTGTAACAGAGGATGATGGCACCGACCCGAGCCGGGGTGCCGAAGTGCTTGAGAAATTCGCGAACCAACATGAATGCGATGTCGCATTTGGTACGTTGTTCAGCCATGTTGTTATCGGTTCGGCCCCGCGTGCCGCTGAGCTTAAACTGCCTTACTTTGTCGTGTCCGAAGGTCACCATGTCGCCAGCGGGATGCTGAACCGCTATACCCTGCAACCGGGCATCACGGATGTGAAAAGCCAAGTGCAATCGATGGCACCTTTTGTCGCAAGTAACCTTGGCAAAAAGGTCACTATGATCTTTCCGGATTTCGCATTTGGTCATGACCATCGCGATTTCTTTACCAAAGCGATTGAAGCACAGGGCGGTGAAGTTGTCGCGCATATCGCAATCCCGCCCACGGAGACGACCTTCACACGTTATTTCCCAAATATCCCGCGCGAGACAGAGGTGATTTATCACGTCATGGTTGGCCCGGCAGTGCTGACATTTGTGAAAGAGCTGGGCGAATTCTTTGGCCCCAACCGGCCAGAGATTTTTGGCTTTATTGACAGTCTTGAAGCGGTAGACATCAACAGCACGGGTCTGGAGTTTCTTGAAGGGACCTATTTCTGGGAGGGTATGCCACGTTATGCACAGGACGACCAATCAGAGTATGAAAAGTCTTATCGCGCTGCGGTTGGTGTGGATGACCGGGGGGCATCATTGGATGATCCGGCGGACGTTTCGACCTATGCCCATATGTTTGGGTGTTGGGAAACCCTGAACATTATCAAAGCGGGAATGGAGAGTGCCGATTACCAAGGTCCGCAAGACCGGGCCAAGTTGATCGAAGCCGTCGAAGCAATGACAGACATGCCGCATTCTGAGGATCATCCGCAGGGCGCCAAACGCTTTAACGGCAAGACCCACCAAACATTCGGTTCTCAATACATCTCCAAGGTTGCGGACGGGAAACTGACTGTTGAGCATACCGCATCCATCGAAGACGGGATGTATGAAGACGAAGTCGATTATACGACTCAATCTTTCTAAGTCGACGCGAAGCAGTGTTTGATCGGCGTTGACCGATCAGACGCTCGATTATGTAGGATTTTCGAAATGGACTTTGGCCCGCATCTGATGCTTGCCACTCTTGAAGGTGCGGTCATTGCAGCCATACTTGTGCTGACAGCAATGGGGCTTAGCATCGTTTTTGGTGTGATGCGCGTTGTGAATGTTGCACATGGTGAATTCTTTATGCTGGGTGCTGTGCTTGCCTGGTTTGTCACTACGATGCTGGGGGGACATCCGGCGGTTGGATTTGGCGTGGCACTGGTTGTTGCGCCTTTGCTTGTGGGCATCCTTGCCGCTTTGTCGGATTGGTTGATCCTGAAACGTATCAATTATGACCCGGACCGAACCATCGTGGGGACGATTGGGATGCTATTTGTCATCCAGCAAACCACTTTGATGACCTTTGGCCCCGAGGCACGCCCGGTTGAAGCGCCATTTAACCAACGGTTGTCATTGCCTTGGTTTGAATTCGGTGAAAACGGGTTTGCGATGACCTGGCCTTGGGGGCTTGGCACGACAAGCTACAAGCTTTTTGTCATCGCTGCGGCGCTTTTCGTTATGATTGCCCTTTGGATGTTTTTGACCCGAACCAAGATCGGATTGATCATGCGGGCCACCCAGCAAGACAGCGAAATGGCCCAAGCCTTTGGGGTTCCAGTTGGCGTGGTCTATTCATGTGTCTTTGGTTTGGGTGCTGGTCTTGCGGCGCTTGGCGCGGTGCTTGTTGTGCCAATCCAACAGGCGCACTATCTGATGGGCGCGGATCCGCTGCTGTTGGCCTTTATCGTGGTGATTATTGGCGGCTTAGGGAGCCTGCCTGGAACTGTCATTGCGGCGGTCCTAATCGGAATGAGCGATGGGATAATCTCGGTCTTTTTCTCGCCAACTCTCGCAAAGATCATCGCGACGCTTGCTGTGGCAATGGTGCTGGTGTTCCGGCCACAAGGGCTCTTGGGGAAGGGTGCACAGTGACCTCTCTTGCGAAATCAAACATGCTGCATTTCGGAATTTTGGCTGGTCTGCTGGCTCTGTTTTTTATTCTGCCAACCTATCACGTTGGTGCCTTCTCGCGGATCATGGTGCTGGCGATTTACGCTATGGGGTTTAATCTTTTGTTTGGGTATTCGGGGCTTTTGAGCCTTGGGCATGCAATGTTCTTTGCTGCGGGTATGTATGGCTTTGGGCTTGCCATCAAATTGTTCGCTGTCCCGGTGCCTGCTGCTTTCCTTGTGGCGATTGCTGCTTCTGCGTTGCTTGGTCTTTTTGTGGGGTTTCTGGCGCTTCGCACTGTTGGCGTGGCTTTCATGATCGTCACGCTTATGTTCGCCCAAACCGCCTATCTTGTTGTGCTTTATTTCGGCACCTACACACGCGGCGATGAAGGATTTGTATTGCAACAAGCGGAGCGAGTGTTTTTTGGGTTTGATCCCACCACTGAAACGGGGCGGTACTTCACGGCGTTCACATTGTTTGCGATATGTTTTCTGGCGTTGGCCAAATTGGCGCAAACCCCCTTTGGAAAACGGCTTGTTGCCATTCGTGAAAATGAAGAACGCGCGCGCATGCTGGGATATGACATTGGTCGCTACAAGCTTCAGGCGCTGGTTCTTTCTGGCGTGGTGTCAGGCATTGCAGGTGCAACATACGCGCTGCTGTTTGGCTATGTCGGAGCCACCTTTGCATCTGTGCAATATTCGATCCTGCCGCTCTTGTGGGTGCTGCTTGGCGGGGCAGGGACGACGATTGGGCCGCTTATCGGTGTGCTCTTCATGTTCTACCTTATTGACGCCTCAAGCGCTTATACAAACGCTTATATGCTAATCGCTGGTGCGGTACTTATTGTGTTGACCGTCTTTGTGCCAAAAGGCCTAGCCGGGATTTTACGTTCGAAGGTAATGCCATGGTTGCCGTGACCATTCTTGAGACCAAGGGCCTGACCAAGATCTACGGTGGGTTGTCGGCTAATTCTGAAATCGATTTCAGGCTTGCGCGGGGCAAAGTGACGGCGCTGATTGGACCTAACGGGGCAGGAAAATCCACTTTTGTCGGTATGGTCAGCGGCCGAACTGAGGCGACAAAGGGACAGGTTTTCTTTGAAGAAACCAACATTAGCAAATTGCCAGCGCATAAACGCATTCAAATGGGGTTGGCGTATACCTTTCAGATCACATCGATTTTTCGAGGGTTGAGTGTTTACGAAAATGTTGCCCTCGCGGCTGGACGGACTTTGGCCGGGGGAGCGCAGTTACTGGACGAAAAGGTCCGCAATGTGCTTGACCGGGTCGGCATTTCGGATCGCACGGATCAGATCGCGGGTGATCTTTCTTATGGTCATCAACGTTTATTGGAGATTGCGATGGGGCTGGCTCAGGACCCCAAGGTTTTCATCCTGGATGAACCGACGCAGGGGCTGGCCGAAACGGAGGTTGATGACTTTATCACGCTTGTACGATCTCTGGCCGGGGACACGACCATTTTGCTGATTGAACACAATATGAAAGTTGTCATGGAAACAGCGGACATCATTACAGTGCTGGAACAAGGGAAGATATTGGCTGAGGGCAGCCCAGATCAGATCCGCGGAAATGCCGCGGTGCAGGCTGCCTATCTTGGAACTGATGTTAATGCTTGAGGTTCAGAACATCCACGCAGGTTACGGCCCGGTCAAAGTTCTTTTCGGGGTATCTCTTAGTGTGCGGCAAGGCGAAATTCTCTGCCTGTTGGGGCGCAACGGTGCTGGCAAAACGACGATCATGAAGTCGATCATGGGGTTACTTCCTGTGTCGGCAGGAACGGTGTCTCTGGATGGCGAGAACCTGAGCGCCTTGCCTGCGCATATGGTGCCGAAACGCGGTATTGGATACATTCCCCAAGGGCGCCGATTGTTCGCTGAACTGACCGTTTCTGAGAATATCGAGATGGGTCTGATGGCAGGTGGGCAGAGAAGCGAGACACGCGATTGGGTCTTGGATTTGTTTCCGATTCTACGTGAGCGGTTGACTCAACAGGCCCGAACGTTGTCGGGCGGGGAGCAACAAATGTTGGCGACAGCGCGGGCGTTAAGCTTGCGGCCAAAGGTCTTGTTGCTGGATGAACCCACTGAGGGGTTGCAGCCTTCTATGATCGAACAAATTCGCCAGATCATAGTCAAAATGAAAGCAGAAGGTTTTGCGATTATCCTTGTGGAGCAACGGGTTGATGCTGTGTTGTCAATTGCCGACAATGTAACCTTCATTGATGGCGGCAAGGATATTGAGACAATGACCGCTAAGGCTTTGCGCAATGATCCGACTAAACTGAGCCAACATCTTGGGGTGTGAGTGCCTTTGAATTTATCGCTATGCCCGGAATATTACCACTCGACGAGAGGTGTGATTATATGTGTATACTAACGAAATAGCGCATTTCCGAAGGGAGCAGTACATGGCGAAATTAGTCATCAAGAACATCGGTCAAATCCTTTCGGGAAAGCTTGAGGAGCCCATTTTTGACGGCGATTGTCTTGTTGCCCTCGATGGAAAAATCACCGAATGGGGTTATGAAAAAGATATCGATTGTGAAGATGCGACAACCATTGTTGACGCGCATGGTGTGACGCTCGCGCCGGGTCTGATCGATAGCCACATACACCCCGTTGTCGGTGACTACACGCCGCGTCAGCAGCAATTGCATTGGATTGACAGCACCTTGCATGGTGGTGTTACGACGCTGATTTCTGCGGGCGAAGTGCATATGCCAGGTCGACCCAAGGACATTGTTGGCCTCAAGGCGATGGCCATTGCATCCCAACGTTGGTACGAAAACTTCCGCCCGTCCGGCGTAAAGGTACATGCAGGGGCGCCCGTGATCGAACATGGGATGGTTGAAGAGGATTTCAAAGATCTTGCCGAGGCAGGTGTTAAGCTTTTAGGTGAGGTTGGCCTTGGGACGGTCAAAGATGGCAAAACTGCGCAGCAGATGGTTAGCTGGGCGCGGAAATATGGCATCCAAAGCACGATCCATACCGGTGGCCCATCGATACCCGGCTCCGGTTTGATCGATGCGGATATGGTGATCGAAACAGGCACAGATGTGATCGGTCACATCAATGGTGGGCATTCCGCCTTGCCTGACGATCAGATCATTTGTCTTTGCGAAAGTTGCCAATCCGCGTTTGAGATTGTGCATAATGGCAATGAACGCTCAGCGGTTCTTGCGTTAAATACGGCACGTGAGCTGAACAAATTAGATCAGGTTATTCTGGGTACAGATGGGCCAGCCGGATCAGGTGTGCAGCCTTTGGGTATTTTGCGAATGGTCGCGATGTTGTCGGCATTTGGTGATGTTGCCGCGGAAAAAGCGTTCTGTTTTGCCAATGGCAATACGGCGCGGCAACGAGAGTTGGATACCGGTCTGATCGAGATCGGTAAATGCGCTGACTTTGTCTTGATGGATCAGGCGCAACATTCTCCGGGCAAGAACATGTTGGAATCTGTCCAGCTTGGGAATTTGCCGGGTGTTGGGATGACCATCATTGACGGTGAGGTCCGCACCGGTGGCTCACGCAATACGCCACCAGCGATGCGCCTGCCGGAACAAATCAAATAGCGTTAGGCAACCCCAGCTACGAAATCTTGTTCAATAACGTCAGCAAGGTTTTTTGTTCTTTTGTATTCAGCGGCGCGAGGGTCTCAGCGCTGATCTTCAGCCCTGCTTTCTTAAGCTCAGAGACCATCGCGGCACCCCGCGCCGAGAGCGAAATAACAGCCCGTCGTTTATCAACCAGATCCGGCTCTGAGACGATCAATCCCTTGACCTTCAGGCGGTCCACAACACCTTTGATTGTGGCGACATCCATCGCTGCAAGTCGTCCAAGTTGATTCTGCGACACTTTCCCGACTTCAGCCAAACGGATGATTGTGCTAAATTGGGTGGCTGTCAGGTTACCATTTGTATGGGTCTGGAAAATGGTTGCATGGCGCTGGCTTGCCACGCGAAGCAAAAACCCGACCTGATTTTCAAGCGCATAGTCAATTTCTTCGGTATTTAGAGGATCGTCTGGCATTGGCTATCAATCTATAGCTTATTTCTAAAGCACAACCTGATCCGGGCAGCTTGGGATGTCAACGCAGCCCGTCTTCACCTTTCGCATCCTTATGGGTCAACCCACCGACACGGGGCAGAGGGCGACCGCTGTCGGTTACGGCAACAGCTACCATGATTTCGTTTGCACGGGGTGCATCGTTAAGACGCACTTCAACGCCATCAAAATGGCTACGCACATATGCGGCGTCTTTGTGGCCTAGTGGCACGTCAAGCACCTGACCGGGGCTGCCCATTTTCTTGGAAGACGCGACAAGTGCTGCGCCTTTTTCAACGGCGACGCGCAACGGCGCACCTAATTTCGGATGCAAGATTGCTGCGGCATGTTCCAGTTCACCGTTCTCACCAACCATCGCTGATTTGCCATAACTTTCGGCCTGCGCCGGTGTGATCCCAAGCGCTGCTACACATCTATCGCCCAACAGAGAGCCAAGTTCTGCGCCGATATCCATCAACGCGCCAAGATCCTCTTCATAGCGGCCTGCAAATGGGTTCTCGATTACTGCTACGGCCACAGCTTTGCGTGTTGGCGGCGAGATTTCGCGCCCAATTTCGCGGTGTGTTTCTTCAATGTTGACAGCAATTTTTCTGATCTTAGCGTTCATCTCAGGCCATCCTTTCCGACAACATCCGCGACATCAAGACCACCGGACCGGTTGTGAATACGTGCTCCCGTGCTCATCACCAAAACAAGCACCATCTCATTTGCGCGGGGCGTATCGTTGGATCCGACCTCCATGGAATCGAAGTGGCTGCGCACATAAGAGGCGTTGATATGGGTGATTGGTACATCCAATCGACCGCCAACACCCGCAACCTTTTTGGAGGAAGGTACAATTGCGTTGGAATCTGCTAGCAGCTGGCGCATCGCATATCCGCCCGGCGCATGCCAAAGCGCGCCATGCTCCAATTCTCCAGCCTCGCCGACGATTGCACCTTTGCCATACCCTTCAATCTGATCTGCGCCGCCCAGCAATTCGATCAACCGCGTTGCCATGCTCAGACCGAGCGGCTTAAGGTCTTCCATGAAACCTTGGATTTCAGGCTCGTACCGTCCGGCAAACGGATTTTCAATGATAGCTAGCCCGGCAGCCCGCCGCACCGATTTATCCGGTCGCGGTCCACCTTCGTGAAATGTTTCCTCAATAGAATAGATTGTTTTTCGTAGGATAACGTCAGGCATGTTGCGAGGTCCTTTGTGAAATAGAGAGCTGCCTGGGGCAGGTGGTTTCTGACTGATCTTGCAGAAAAAGTGCGGCAGCGGAAATAAGGTTTTTGTTGATAAAGCTTTCCGCTTTCATCCGGCCGTTTGCAAGCGCTTGCGCTGCGTCTTGCGGGTTTAGTACTTTTAGATCGGTTACAATGGGCAAATCAGCAAGATCGCTGTCTTCATCAAGAGCAGAGGCAGGCATGCGCGTGATGGCTTCATGTCCCGGCAGGTCTACGGCATTTGCGATCAAAGTTGCAGCGACATCAGCACTGGCCGCGGAACGGGCGAGTACTGTTACACTATCGGCAATGCCAAGGCTATGGCTGCGTCCGTGGCGACCGCTGGTCGCGATCCCGCGAATGTCATCGTCATAGTGGATCTTGATCCGGCCCAGATCGTCGCCATTGTGGCCCGCTATAGCCAGCGTAAATGCCTGCCCGGGCGCCAAATGGATGGCGATATCACCACCATTGTTGACATATGCCCGCATCGGCATTGTTAATTTTATGGCATCCAGGATGGTATCCGCGACGGCGCCGGCCACAGCGGCCATTCGAGTGACATAGGTGCCGGCACAAAAGGGCCGCGCGGCTTGATCCATATGTCGGGCGATTTGGCCAAGTGGTGCCATCGTGTTACCCGTCAAAGGCAACCGAAGTTCAGAAAGCTCTTCCGATAATTCCTGAAGCACCGTTGAAAAGCGATCTTTGGCGATATGAAAGGCGGCCTGCTTGTTTCCGTCCACCCCGATGATCAAATCGATGGGGCCGTGCTGCAAATGCAGCCGTTGACCACAGGGTAATATGTTGGCGCTTGGCCCCATCAACGCGCCTTGGACCAGCGATAGTTTGTGCGAGACATCGGGTCATGGCCGCTTGCATTTGGTCTCACTCGGCGCAGCTCATCGGCCTGCATGTCATCAACTGATTGGATTTCACTCATGTGTCCGCCAAGCGTTGCATAGTCGCTGACCCGTAAAGTAAATTCGATAGGAGCAACAAGCGCTGGCGTGGGAACATATCCAAAAGATCCCGGCGGCATGTCTAAGACATCTACCATTACCGTGATCCCACCACCGGGCCAGACATAAACATCCGCACCGCCGCATGACACATGCGTAAGAGCGTTTTTGACCGATCGGGTCAAACGTACAGGGTTCTCCGTGACACCAGCCCGAAGGCTCCCCCCCGCACCTCCCATAAACAAAACGGAACATACCGAAGGCTCGCAGTTTTCCGCAATCAAATCGGCTGAGGCACGCAGGACATCTGGCATTTCGGCGAGCTGAGGTTTTAGATCTTTGTCCAGCTCATAATAGGCGGATTGTTCGCCAGTTGTGGATACCATCAGTAAACGCATGCCCTCTTTTGCGACCTTGGGGTTGAAGGGCCCCAGGATTGTCAGCGGGTCGTCAATATCGGTTCCACCCCAACCCGTTCCCGGTTCAGCGACCTGAAAATAGCGACCCGGAGTGGACCGGCGCCCAATGATTTTGAGACCGGTTGCCGGGATATCAAGCTCTTTTCCCGCCTGGTGTTCGGATAAAACACCGGTAATGTGGTCATCCACAACCACGACGTCTTCAACATGATTGAGCCATTGTTTGGCAAACATTCCGATGGTGGCAGACCCACACCCAACGCGCATCAGTTTTTCTTCACCGCCGTTGATAAGTGGGGCCTTACCCGCCTGAATCACAACTTCGACGGCGTGATCGTCTTCTCCAATTGTAACGCTCACAGCTTCGCGATTGCACAGACGCAACAATGCGTCACAGGTAACGCGCCCTTCTTTCTTTGAACCCCCAGTGAGATGTTCAACGCCGCCCAAGGACAGCATTTTTGATCCGTATTCAGAAGTCATGACATGGCCGATCGCTTCGCCATCCGCGTACACAATATCGCGCTCGTGTCCGATGTGGCGGTCCGTGTCGATCTTCACTTTCACACCGCAGTAGGAAAATATCCCCTCGGTCACAACTGTCACCATATCCACGCCGTCAATCTCTTGGCTAACGATAAACGGCGCGGGTTTATAGTCGGGGTAGGTGGTTCCGGCGCCAACCGCTGTAATAAACGATCGTTCGCCTTTCACGATATTGCCATCCCAATCTGCTGGGTCATCGTCTTTTAGAAAGGGTACCAGTTTTTGATCGGTGCTTTGAATAATGGTCAAGGGATCAAGGCGCACAAGATTGCCATCGTGGTTCGCATAGCGGTCGCAAGCGCCTGATTTTCCGTCCGCAATAAAACACATCACGGGGCAAGCATCGCAGCGGATTTTCTCTGGTTTTGTTGTCTCTGTCATGATGATTTTGCCTTTATGGCTGCGCGTACGCGCGCAGGCGTGGCTGGTACTTTGGATAGGCGAACACCAACTGCAGCGTGGATTGCATTCAGGATTGATGGAGCCGTTGGGATCAGCACATGTTCACCAAGCCCTTTCGCACCATAAGGGCCGTGGGCGTCAGGTTCTTCGATGATAATTGTCTCAATCGGGGGAATATCCCCAATTGTTGGGATCAGGTAGTCATGCAGATTTTCGGTTCGACCCGGAATATACTCTTCCATCAATGCCATCCCAAGGCCTTGGGCTATCCCGCCATGAACCTGACCTTCGACCAACATCGTGTTGATGGCTCTCCCGACATCGTGGGCCGCCACAAACTTGACGGGCTTTACCGTGCCAAAGTCGGTATCTACGTCAACCACAACCAAATGCGCCGCATAGCCAAATTGAGCATAGGGTTCACCTTGGCCGTTGCCATCAAGTGGTTTGGTGGGCGGATCATAGGTTTCTTGGGCGCGAAAGGTAAACGCATCGGCATCGACGGCAAGAGGGCCCAGGTCAAGTTCGTACGAACCGTTCGCATCCGTCGCACGAATTATTCCGTCGCCAAAAGTCAGCAAAGCATCATTGGCGACATTCATCCGCTCAAGGATGGCGGCACGGAGCGCTTCACCGGACAAACGGGCGGCATTGCCTGAGACATAGGTCTGACGAGAGGCAGAAGTCTTACCAGCATCAGGTGTCACATCAGTATCTGCGCCGAGAATCTGAATGGATTGGGCAGGCACACCAAGTGCTGTGGCAAAGATTTGCGTGATGACGGTATTGGCCCCTTGGCCAATGTCCATCGCCCCTTGGTGCAGCACCACGGTACCGTCTTTAAGAACGCCAGATTTGATTGTCGATGGGTTGGGCAAGGAAGTATTCCCACACCCGTACCAGCCGGCAGCGAGACCAACACCGCGTCTAACTGTTTCGCTCGTGGCGTTAAAGTTGCGTGCAGCTTGACGTTCACTATCCCAAGCGGGGCGCAGCGCCTCAAGACAAGCCGTTATGCCGACACCCTGTGCGAAGATCTGACCGCAGACCGTAGGCACATCATTTTGCAGCGCGTTTGCGATCCGAAAATCCAATGGATCAATCGCAAGCTTTTCCGCCAATTGATCGAACAGGCATTCTTGAGCGATGGCCGATTGCGGTACTCCAAACCCCCGGAATGCGCCAGCGGGCGGATTGTTTGTGTGGATGCCTTTGGATTCAGCACGGTAGTCAGGAATATGATAGGGCCCGGAGGCGTGAACTGGCACACGGTTGGCAACCGTTGGTCCCCAACTGGCATAGGCACCAGTGTCGAATTCTCCGTAAAAATTAAACCCGCTGATCTTGCCGTCCTTGGTGCTGCCGATCTTTAGGCGGATGTCTGAAGGATGCCGTTTCGTCGAACTTTGCATCGATTCTGTACGGGAATAGTTTAAACGTACCGGTTTGCCCGTCTTAAGCGCGGCCAAGGCCAAATAGGGTTGCACAGATAGATCTAGCTTAGATCCAAACCCCCCTCCGACAGCGGTGGGAATGATCCTGATCCTTGAACGATCCATCCCCAAAATATCTTCAAGCGCCTCGAGGTCCATCACAGGTGCCTGAGTGCAGGCGTGGATTTCAAGTTTGTCACCGACCATTTGGGCATATCCAGCCTCTGGTTCGATATAGGCGTGTTCGACAAATCCGCTTTGGAAGTGCCCTTCGACCGTCACATCTGCTTTTGAAAACGCGCTGTCCGGATCGCCACAAGTAACAAAACCGCCACACATCACGTTGTTCGAACGGCTTTCATGAAGCTGAGCGGCATCCGCGGATTGGGCCGCATTGATGTCAGTTGAGGCGGGGAGCTCTGTCCACTTCACCGGGAAATCGTCAGGGTTAAAGTGATGCAGCGCGTCAGGGGTGCTTACAATTGCGGCGACCGCTTCACCTCGAAAACGGGTCTGCGTTTCTGCAAAGACAGGTTGATCAACAAACTGCGGAATGACGCCGAAAAGATTGCGTCCTTTTATGTCATCGGCTGTCAAAACCGTTTCGATACCGGGAGCGTTTGTCACAAAGGCGTTCAGATCACCAAACACAAACTTAGCGCGAGGGTAGGGCGCGCGGATGATGAAAATCTCTAATGTGCCCGCTGGCGCAACGTCATCGCCGAATGCTTGCTTACCGGACACTTTATTGGGCGCATCCAAATGGCGGATTGGATCGCCCACAGCACCGCAGGTTTCGTGCGCAACCGGGGTCGCGCCAATCACCGCATCAATAATTTTTCGGTACCCTGTACAACGGCACAACACACCGCCCAAAGCATCTTGCACCGCGCTTTCAGAGGGGGTTGGATTTTTTCGTAACAATGCGACGGCTGACACCATCATTCCCGGTGTACAAATGCCACATTGCGCGGCCCCCATGTCTTGAAACCGATTGGCCAAATCTTGGGTAAGCGGGTCGGATTGATACATTCCGCCCAGCGTTTCGACACGCTGATCCGCCACTTGCTGGGCCGGCGTCAGGCATGCACATACAGGCATGCCGTCAATCAGGACGGTGCAAGCCCCGCAGTCCCCGGCATTACATCCAATCTTAACATCCCGCGCGCCAAGCCCTTCGCGCAGGGCCTGGGAAAGACGCATCCCCGGAGACGCGTGGAAAGTAACGGGTCGCCCATTCAGTTCAAATGAGGTGATCTGTTGAGTGCTGCGGCTATTCGTCATGCACAAGCCCTCCGAATGGCGCGGGTACATTGTGTAGCCACCACATCAAGGCGATAGGCGCTGCTGCCCCGCACGTCTGTTAGGGGCGAAAGAGAGGCAAGATGATGCTCGGCAACAGCGACTTGGTCGGGACGTTTCCCGATGAGATAGCTTTCAAGATCAGGCAGGCGCAGAGCCACTGGTGAACAGGCCCCAACGGCGACCCGAGCCATTGTAATCAGCCCACCTGTGTCAAAGGTTAACACAACAGCAACCATCGAGATTGAGATCACAAGATATCGGCGGTTTCCCAGCTTTTCAAAGGCTGAGGTTGCGCCCTTTGGCGGTGTTGGGACAAGGATGGCTGTCACCAACTCATCTTTTGCAAGCGCTGTTTTGCGAACACCGAGAATGAAATCTGACAGAGGCAAAATGCGAACACCACGGGCAGCACTCATCAGCTCAACCTGTGCATCAAGCGCCAATAGCGGCGGTATCCCATCAGCAGCTGGCGACGCATTGCAGATATTACCGGCGATCGTTCCGGCGTTCTGAATTTGGATGCTACCCACCTCCACCGCCGCTTGTTTTAGCGCATCAAAAGCAGGGGGTAGCGCGGCCTTTTTGATTTCTGTCCAGGTTGTCGCGGCGCCAATCCTTAATGATGCTCCATCCGCGCTTACACCTGAAAAGCCGGGGATGCGTGTCACATCAAGGTAATATGACGGGTGTTCGCCTTGCTTTGCTGATGGGTACACATCTGTTCCACCGGCCACAATTTTCCCGGGACCTTGCGATACGAGGTCCAAGGCCAATTCCAAGTCAGTCGGGCTATGATATGTCACCGGAATTTTCACTTTTAACTATCATTTGTATGCAAATGATATTGACGAAGAGATATTTGTCAACAAACAATCCAAGCTGTATTTGCAGTTATAAGGAGTCCCGAGTGTTGGCCTAACGTGGATTAGGGCGGATTTGCTCTGCGGTGATATTGAGGTCGGTAGGTGGTGTGGTCAAACCATATCGCGACACAAGTTAATGGCATTTTCGCAATGTGATCGGACACAATGACTTTTCCACGTTGAATTTGAGGACCAATCCTAACATCCCAAGGCACACCCTTGAGAGCCAAAGGCTTGTTATTTCCGCAAAATTTTCAATTTTTTCCCGAAGGCTGGTTGCACATCATCGTTTGGACGGGCAAAAAATATGGTTAGACGACCAAGGTATTTGGCATGTCACGACCAATCATCTCTCGGACAAGGACTGAGCCGAATGTATCTGACCAAGATAGAAGCCCAAACGAACCAGTTCCACTTTTATAACATAGAGATCGTGCGTGGCCTGTTTGGTGATTGGGGGTTGGTCCGAGAGTGGGGGCGTCTGGGCAAAAGCGGACGGATCCGTACAGATTGGTTCGATACCGAAGCAGATGCCAAAGGCGCGCGGTTTGATTTGCAGATGCAGAAATCAAAGCGTGGATATGAGTAGGGTCAGAACCTGACCAATGCCGCCATGTTATTCTAAGCTGAGGGTTTGGGTCATCACATGTCATCTGTGAATGGGGCCTTCAATGGTCTTGAGGGCAGTCGTGGCATGAAACAGATTGTTTCACAGACTCACAAACCGACGAAAAATTAAGGTCAGAAACGTACCTCAAGGATTTGAGACCGTTTGACCTCTTGTTTTTCATAATTTGTTAACCACGAAACTGGGTTTTGGGGGGTGTTACCGACGTGGCTCCATAACTTTCAGTGATTCACGGGTTTTCGAAAGACTTCATTAACCATTGTTTTAAATCAACCACTTAAGGTGCACTTACGCGCGTATCCAACCAGAGAATCTTAACCTTCATAGAGCGCGCATTGCGCGGCATAACAATTTCTCACTGCAAAGTGAGAGAATATGAATTGCGCAAACAGCGCTGCGTTTCTTATCGCATATGGACACCAGGCATTATGGACCTGGTCCAATAAAGGCTTAGAAAGGCAATCACCTTATGTCCATGCTTCGGATCACCGTAGATAACCTGTCGCCCAATGGCGGCACTTTCCTGACACCCTTTTGGTTTGGCTTGCACGATGGGTCTTTTGACCTTGGTGCGATAGGGAGTGCTGCCTCTGCCGGATTGGAAGCTCTTGCCGAAGATGGAACATTTGGCGCGATTAACGCCGAATTGGCTGCGGCCGATGCGGACGGTCAAGGCGGGGCCGTTTTTGGTGAAGCAGGGCCCATCGCAACCCAAGAAGTCGCAAGCACATTGGTTAGCCTAGATGCTGATGCAACGCCTTATATCAGTCTTGCTGCGATGATCTTGCCCTCTAATGACGCCTTTATTGGTACGCTCAATGCGTTGCAGCTGTTTGATGACGACGGCGATTTTGTTGGCACGACTACAGTCACATTTGATGGTAGTCGGGTCTATGATGCGGGCACCGAGGTGAACACCGAATTAGACGCCGCCTTTATCAACCAGATGGGACCAAACACCGGCGAAACGGAGAATGGCGTGATCACCCGTCATCCCGGGTTTAACGGCTCCGAAGGCAACCCGGATGGTGAACAGATCATTCTGGGTGGCACCAATGCCGCTGGCGCGGAGATTGACCCAACGGCTGCGGATTTCACCATTGAAGGCGCGCAGATTGCGCAGATTACGATTGAAGAAGTCGTTGAACTCCGTGTTACCGCAACAAATACATCCCCTGATGGCGGCACTTTCCTGACGCCGTTCTGGTTTGGCCTGCATGATGACGGCTTTGATTTGGGCGACAGAGGCGAAGCCGCCTCAGCCGGTCTCGAAGCTTTGGCCGAAGATGGTACTTTTGCAGCTATTGATGCAGAGCTTGCCGAAGCGGATGAAGACGGTGTGGCCGGTGCGATTCTCGGCGTAAGAGGTCCAATTGCAACAGGCGAAGTTGCAAGCACAACGATAGTTGCAAGCACAAGCACTCCCTACATCAGCCTTGCTGCGATGCTTCTGCCGTCCAATGACGCGTTTGTCGGCACACTGGATGCAATCCGTTTGTTTGACGACAACGGAGACTATATCGGCGACCAGCAAATCGTCTTTACTGGCGAAAATGTCTATGATGCTGGCACCGAAGTGAACACCGAACTGGACGCGGCCTTTATTAATCAGATGGGGCCGAACACAGGTGAAACCGAAGATGGCGTGATCGCGCTTCATTCTGGCTTCAACGGCTCTCAAGGCAACCCAGAGGGTGAACAGATCATTCTGGGTGGCACCAACGCATTTGGCGTGGACATTGACCCAACAGCGGCCGACTTCACGATTGAGGGTGCACAGATTGCTGAAATCTCAATCGAACAGGTTATGGTTGAGCTAGGTTCCGGCGCTGATGACGCATTCGAGGTCACAAACTTTGACAGCGCAGCACGTATTGCAGGGAATGGTGGCGCTGATGAAGTCACCTTTGCCGGTACCGATTTCAGCGATGTCACATTGGGCCGTATTGATGGCGGCTTTTCTATCAACACAGCTGATGGATCTGCATTGCACATCTCTGGTGTAGAAACCCTGGCTTTTGATGACCAAACACTTGCAATCGAAACAGGTGGCACAACGCAGACTGTTGGTTTGTTCTATCAGACCCTTTTGGGACGTGACAGCGATGTTGCTGGTTTGACCTTCTGGAACGGCGTGGGTGAAGGTGACTTTGGTCTCGACAATGTTGCAGAAGCCATTTTGGCATCCGATGAGTTTACAGGCAACTCGGGGACGCTTGCTGCCAATGGTGACTTTGTCGATTTCCTGTATCAGTCCGCTTTGGGTCGTGATGCCGACCAAGAGGGTCGCGACTTCTGGCTTGGCGTGCTGGACAGCGGCGCCGCAGATCGCGGCGATGTGGCAGTTGGATTTGCGACAGCAGAAGAGACGCTGGGCGTTTTTTCAGATGTCGTAGATAACGGCTTTGTATTGTTCGCATAAAGCCATTTGAACTCCGGCAGGGGCTGCTCTGATTTGCCTTCTCTAGGTAGATTACAAAACAGCCCCTGCTGCACTTATCTATGAATACCCAGAGGTGGTCGCGGAAATTTGGACTGTCTGCGCGTGTGAGCGATACGTGAACCGCGACTCCTATTGCCTCTGAGGGTAGGGTGATCGGCCCATTTCTTCCATCATCTTTTCGCGGAAGACCTCGGCGGGCGTCTTCCACCCGAGACATTTGCGGGGCGTGTTGTTGAGGCGATC
>JBDWQI010000101.1:0-13952 GCA_039986635.1 Sulfitobacter sp. | reverse complement strand
TTTCATAAATTTATAGAATACAGCGTACCTGGTAGCGCGCAGGGGGTTGCTCTGCACGCGGGTCCCAGTGACATCGGCACTGTTGGGTCTATTGCTTCATAGTATCGCAAAATCATCTGAAGCACTTTTTGAAGTACCTGGTATTGACGTTGTCGCACAATATACGTATATCGCCGCCGCCGCTCATAGAGCACGGATCAGGATGCAAGCTGAGAGAAAAGGGAGGAAATCACTCAAGGCCCAGGTCTCGCGTGGGATGGGATAGCCTGTTCCAAACCTGGAGAATCCGCAATCCAGCAGCAGCAGGTTGATGCGGCGTAAAAGAAAGTCACGCATCAACGGCCTGCATGATCAACAGCAAGAACGTGCACGAACGGCCTAAACACTTGTGATGTCTTCTGGATGCAAAAAAAAACAATGTAATGACATTGGTGGCTTTTGTAGTCGTAGACGAAATCGCAAAGCGAGTCGACACCTTCTTCACCTCCTGACGTGCTCAAGAAAGCGACGGTGGCCACCTTCTGCCATGTTGTCCAGGTCATATTTCCAGCTGAGTAGCTCAGAGCAATGATCTGGGTACAACAAATAGCGCAAAGGTTGGGTCAGCGGGCCTTGGTGCCGACGCAGACGAGTACGACACTCAAGGACACGAAGTGGCCATCCCGCTGGAGGTATAAAAGGAGGTCAGCGTATCCCCAGCATATCATCCGGGAAGGCATACAAAACAACCTGCGCACGAGTTTGTCGTGGGCATAACGTAAGATAATCGTGCCAGTGTACGAACGGCAATTACCGCGAGTCAATATCCACCTGCAACGTTGAAACAGACGACAGTACAGAAGCTCCCCAACAATTCGCAAAATCGATTGCGGCGCCTTGTGTTGAAGATGATCCGCGCAGAAGGTACCTATAATGGCGAACCAAGTGTTCAATACAAAGGCTGTGGAATATATGGCCGCAACTCAGCGCCACAATGCGGACCTGGCACAGAAGCGGATTCCTACACATGGAACAAGAGTCGCAGACAGACTCCATGCTACCACCCTGTCCCGAAGAGGGAACAGCAGTGCAGAGGTGTAGCGGTAGACAAATCCTGAGGCGACGTTGGGAGTTTTCCAAATCACGTAGAAATGAAATCTTTCGCAGATGTCAATACAAATGTATACCAGGTAAACGTTATCGTCAATTGTCGGACCGACGACCGCGGCCGATATTATTATTTCTCCGTCATCGAGGATGTTTTGGCTTATGCACAACATGTATTATATCATAAAAACATGCCCTCGGTCTGTCTGGCTCGGCCGTACATTACAGTGTAAAGGCGCACAATATGTAGTAAGCCAAATTTCCAGGAGTAGGATTGGCAGGTGTTTCGATATATGTTAAAAAAAAAGTATCCTCATGCAAACTGAAATGGATTTCGCCACACGCACGTATCTCACGTAGGTAACATCCATGTTTTACTATGTGGCGACATGTATGTGACGATATCAACAACAGTGCCGACAACTCTGCCGTATGATGCTGACCCTGCTTCACTAGGCGACAGTTGTGTTGTGTTTCAGTGTTAACGAATGGAGGCGCTACTCTACCAGAATTCGTGTCACTGTCGTTCCCTTGAACTACCCCGCCGCAAAAGCAGCAGCATGCGGGAGCTCGCCGATACATTGATTTGAGCTGTGTGGATTCCGTGGGAACAGTGAAACAAAAGCAACGAGGCCTACATGACACGTTGATAATTGTCACCGATCCTCTTACAAAACGCAGGACGAGTATGATGCGATAGACGAGAACGCCACCACATGCGCCCTCCCCTACTCCCGCTCCTCCCCAGCCGGGACCCACTCGCCGCCCCGCCCACACAGTATGTACTGTAACATTCGACGGCCTGTAGCGACATTTAGCAACACCTATTTTTTTTATTCGCCACAAACAAGAGAGCTGACATGACCGACATTCAATAACAAGCACAAAGCAGGAAGCCGGCATGACCGCAGCGTACCATTCGCGAAATCAAACATTAAGCGGGATAATTGCACACCAATCGCGGACAAGTTCGTGGTGCAAGCAGCGAAGGCTGGTAAGTCACCGACGACGGAGACGCTGTTCTGGTGTTCGATGACCGAGTCGGCGCTCAGGGCCCACTGCCCAAGGGCGGACCGAGTCCCAGCATGGGTGCCGAGAAACTGCTGGTGCAGAACGTCCGCCGACATTAGCCTCAGATATCGCACTCAAGGGCCCCGGGCAGGACTGAAAACGGAGTATGCAAGTCGGGTAACGTCTTCTTGGAGGGCAAGCAAAATGGCGGAACCACAGCGTACAATTCGCCGCCGAGCAAATATCTGCCATGGCTTCAAAGAACCATCAGCATTCTCGTTGCTAAGTCCGTTCTCAGCATGCACAGCCCCAACCTGACTTGAAAGAGGTATGGAGTCGTCCACGTCGCCGAATCTCGGACGGAGAGCGACTACGGCGGGCCCGCCACACATCATGCAGTCTATCGTCACACGGACAGACGGCCCACTATGTCTAGCGTACCGCAGTACGTCTTTCACGCAAGAGTGGTCGAAAACGTGCCTGCAGGGGAACACATCGATAAGCTGAACCTACAGCGATTCGCCGCAGATGCCGCAGACGCCATGCACAGGAGGCGGCGAAAATAGCACTTGGCGATGACTACGCGTCGATCAAAGAAGAAAGCGTACGAGCTGTAGTCTTGCAGTAGCCCGCTGGTTCCAACAAGATTACTACAAGACGTGTTATGAAGACACATATGTTAAAAGTAAGCACGAAACAGAGCACGGGAATTCCGACACGAGATGACGGGTCGTGGCGCAAAAGCGGAAATTTATAATCAAACGCTGCTGTCGACGCCTTCCGTACATCACATAGGCGCCAACAAAGCAGCAGACACAGGAGCCACAAGCAAAGCGGTGTCGATACAGGGAAATAAACGACAAACTCTATGTATGCGGCGTCTCGAGTTATAAATAGATGTTCGCGACAACACGCGTTGCTTCATTCGTATACGAATAAATATATATTACCGGGCATGCCGCGCGTAACACAAATAACTTGTTCTGAAACAACCGACGCTTTGCCCTATTGCTGCGGCAGTCAGTGTACATAGCAACGCAGAGCTCCACGACCCCTTATGGCATACGTTCGAGCTATAAGTAGGCCGGCGGAATCGCAGGCCATGATGAAAAGAAAGCGACACATGAGACGCGAGGGAGAATTTTTCGTCGAAACACGTTTTAACAATCTGCCCGTCGGGTAATTCGTTCTAGCACACGATGTACAATACGGCAAATATCGAAACAGCCGATCGTTATAAACTCACAGGGTAAGTACCAACGGGGTCGCCGATGTATGCAGCACGAAGAGGCCACGGGAAAATGTGCAGAGGATCTCCAGCTAACATACTTCGCTCCATTTTTGCGTCCCACTCGATGATCGCTGTTGCCAGCGGTGGGTACAGGCACAAAACACCGTGTCGTTCACGAGTTCTGGGTACGCCGGAAACTACGGGATCCATGCGAACGCGTCCGCGATAGCCCAAGACGCACGGTCCCCAGTCGGGTGGAGGTTTGCTGCCAGGCAAAACACGTCCTGCTATATCTTCGACCAGAGCCGTCACAATAGCCGAACGCTGCCATGGATGTTGAGTTGGATTCCGTCGGACGTACTATGAATAGGCGACAGATAACCAAGGCAGGCTGGCAGAGGATGACCATCATTGAAAACGCCGGCGTCCGTGCGCCAAGTTTGTTATGATCTGTCCACGTCGAGTCATGCGACACCACCCTTAATAACGTACGCATACAAGGATGGGCGTATAGCACGGCATTTGGCCACTTCCCTAGGTGAAGCTCTGCCACATAGGCCGCGAGAACATCTTTCGTAATGAGGGCGAGGTCATCGCCTGTTGACCCTGACATTTTATTGCCCAATTTAAACTGCACATTGGGCAGCGCTTCATGTCGAAATATAATTGACGCGACGCAGAAAAATAAGTGCAGATCGTTGCGCCGCTCGTCTGTTCGTCCGTTTGACGCGGTCTTTGCCCACATTTAGAACGAGACAGGCCACTGTCTTGAAGGGTCTTCGGGCCCACCGCACTCTTGCGAGAATAAATGCGCGAATCCCGCCACCCACACATCGTTGTTGCGGACGTCACTCAAGATGTACCCATGTGGTACGACTAACACATTTGTTGTCCCTCCAGGCACAGCCTTGCTTATGCGTAGAGCAGTTTCCGCCGCCGCCACAGATTTCATGTCGAGATCATCGCCCAACTTTCGAAGCGCCATTGGGCGCTGTAGCGACGACGCCGCAGAGTCTTCAGCCGAATCTATGGCAGCGTATGTATCGATTATCAATGTAAGCCCTAGCGTCCCCGCCTGCGTCGTGAACCTCCCCGCTGTTGTCTGCACCACACCCGATGTTGTCGTCGTCGGCCTTCTTGTCGTCGTCGCCGTTGTCGTCGTCATCGTCGTCGTCGCCGTCGTCGTCGTCGTAATCGTCGTAGTCGTCGTCGCTGTCCTCGCCGATTCCTTCGTTCTCGCGTCGGTCGTTGGTATAGGACGACGCGTCTTATCGGCGGGACTGTTGGGATCGCGCGGCTTGAAAAATGCTTTCAGTAGCTCTGCAGGAACACCGCCGTCACAGCGGCAAGTCTCGAGGTACGCTTCGTTCATCGATGCTTCCCGTTCAAGGGTAAAACCAGACTGTAAACTGGCATCCTTGTCTTGCATATTTTCGATAAGGCCCCGAACCATGTGTTGCCGGGACCCCAGCAGCCGTGATAGTTGCGACCCGGTCGGCTTACCCTTTCCAGCGAGCACAACGGTATTCATGTCTATCAAACCGGCCACTGGCAACGGCAATTCATTTACCGTTCACACGGGCGGCGTAGGTAGCTGCACGCTCAATCGCCGTAGCCGCGGCGACCTCGCCCGGCATGTTTCTGACCCTAAAACCATTCGCCAGCGCTGCCTCCGGAATTCATCCATTTGTCAAAGATTTGTGACAGTCCTTGCACACGTGCAGCTTTCCACGGTTGTTTTTTCGTCAAAGCTATGCACACTAAGGACCTGACCGCCGAGTAAATCGTCAGGACCATGGGGGTAGTTACGAACACCCGACAATACTCGTTCATGCGTTTGCAGATTTTCTGTCGCTCGGAAAAGCTTTTTATGTGGAAGCTCGCTAGGCGACACCAAGCGGTGGTGTCGAACAGGCGTCATCACATCGCACACCGCACAGGTAGACGTGAATGTAAAGTACGGAGTTTAGGCAATCAAGTGCGACCTATTTCTGCCATGAGGTTTGTATGGTTGCGAAATACAAATGCGAAAAGCGCAAGCCAAAAACCAGAAGCACATTAAGCAAGAACAGCAACAACCAGGGACAAGAGAATCCCCTTCAAGACCCCCTACCTAGCGACGAAAAACAACGGTTGGTAACGTTGGGGACATCAAACCACAAAAGACGAGAGTCAGTGCCCAACGGTACACACGAGTATTAAAAATCGGGCTGCCCCCCCCGGAAATAATTCCCAACCAGGCAGTAAAATTTCTGCAGAAACAGCCGTGGATAGAGTCGGCGAAATGTAAGGTGGCTGCTTGTCGGAAGTAGACGACATGGAAGAGGGCTGCATTTCGCGAGGAATGAGTCACATGTGCTTATTGCACCAAGGTACGACCCACCCAATTTGCGAATTGTTCTCGATCGCGACGCAGTGCAATCACGGCGCCATGCGACAAGTACACATGACCGTTGACGGTGATGTACTTCTATCCTGTGCCGCTTGTTTCGAATTCGTGACCAGGCGCGGGACATGTGGCGATAGCGTGAAGGACGTGGATGACGCTGCGCATTCACGACTCCATAGGCAGGCAGCGTTAGCCAGACCGAGGTACCTGACGATACTTGCGCAAGCGTTTCATGCCACATAGAGCCTGGCGACAACTTAGACCACGCGGTAATATCCGATCAAAATATCATATCCTGCCAATATATTAAATGCATGCACTCACCTGATACTGGAGACGAACATACGCTGATAGTAATCGTCCATGACAACCACCAGGGTTTTGGGGCGAAGATCTCCTACCGGGTCCACGCTGTCCCTACACCACAGATGCTGTTGGACGGGTTTCGATGAACACGGGACGGAACCCCCAGTGTGGTCACTGTTAGCCCTCCTTGGTCGCGAAGTTCAGCGCTGGCCATGATTACTTGGACAGAAGTAGAAGCAAAATAGAGGAGATAACGGCCAAAAATGTATTATGATCATACGCAGGTGGAGGCACGGCAGAGGAGGCGACGACGACAGCAGCAGCAGCAAACAGCAGCAACAGCGTACGACTACTGTGTTTGCTGATTCCGCAGAAGCTGCATAGTTTAATACTAGGGAATCGTCAAGAAAGCAGCAGCAGCAGCAGCAGCAGCGCACGACTACCATGTGTACCGTTGCTGCGGAAGTGTAGAATTATCAATTACACCGTAGCTGCAGACTCATCTCACGTTCGCCTGCTGCGAGGCACCCGCACACTTTCACTTGTTTGTGTGAATTCTTCCCGGTGTCAGCACCATGCGTGTGTCTGGCCGACGCTGGCCACATCGCGCCGTGTTTACGCAAATGGTCGGTGTATCTCGTGCAGCGTACAATGGTCATTACGCAAAGGGCGTGTAGCAGCTTCAGCGTCCGACAGCCATGTTTCCAACGCTGCTTCTTACGTCATCATATCAATTCGCCCCTCTTTGTGCCGGATAACCTCCGTAACAACAGCGGCACCATACGACGGCCCTTATGAGCACTCGACCTGCAACACTGCAACACGTCGCAGTCAAATACCTCCGCCTACTTTGCCCGCCTATCGAGTCGTGAACGCGCAGGGTCCTCCACGTGCTCCATGTTATCGCGAGATGCCCCGGGCCTGTATAGAAACACGTCAATGTCCGTAGACATGTGCACTCTATGTACAGTGCCGCGATTGCATCGCGTTGCGACGGAAAAAACGTCGTATATCGACAGACGCAAGATTTTCGTTAGTACCCAAAGGGCGAGTAGCAGCAGCAGCGTACGACAGGGATGCGCCCAACTCTGCCTCTTACGTCATCGCCCCGCGTTTTGCCGGATAACCTCCGTAAAGCAACGTGCGACGGCCCTCATGGGTGATCGACCTGCAACCTTTCGTAGTCAAATACCTCTGCCTGGCCAACTCTGCCCGCCTGTCGAGTCGAGAACGCGCAGGGTCCTCCATGTACTTTATGCTATCACCTAGTTGCTTCGGTCCTGTTCACAGGATAGAAGCGGGTCAACGTCAGTAGCCATCTGTACTCGATCCACAGCGCCGCGATTGCATCGGGTCGCGAGAGAGAAAAAGGCCAGTATCGACAGATTCAACAGACGCGCGCACGACTACCGTCTATGTAACCGAGAATGTGCAGCGCCTCGCCTATGGTGTTGCTCAATCGTGCTGTAAAAAACGTGCCAGGTGACCGATAGTGTGCAGCAGCAAAGGACAGGTATCGTATGCATCCGACGTACGTTTTTTCGTCATCCAAAATGCGAATTTTTCCCGCTTTGTGTCTTGCACCCGGCATCTATTGCTTACTTTGTTTATATTGACCCCTCTGTCTTGCGTTGTTTCGTCGTCAAGTTGTACCTGTTTTGCGTCTTGCTTGTACTTGACATACATTGCTTGTATAAATTCATCCGCCTGGTCCAACGCTGCCCTTTGACTGCGTTGTGATGGCCCAGCGTCCTCTGTATTGTCGTCACCGCTAGCGCGCTACTCACACGCTCTCGTCTGCTCGTAGGTACTGGCCTGTTGTGCCGCGTTGTCTATGTTGTCGGCAGATTTTATGTGGCATGTAACGCTTGAGTACGTCTCGCCTTAGGGCTTAGATTACTAGGCCAGGTAGAACATAAAAATTGCTGTATCATCCGTGACCCAAAGCTACGGAACCAGAACTTGTACACCTGACGAAAGGTGGGGTAGATGGTTGATGGGCTACGGAGCTGAATCGCCTTTTGCCTTGAATTAAAGAGCGAGGGGATTGCTACAAAAGATGGAATTACACCTCGAGATAGTCTTGAAGAGCAGAGGATCTGGAGATTTCAAAATTTTCCATCACAGAAGCCAAGTAACTGAAGTCACTGGGAAGGTTCAGTGTTGCACGAGAGGTATGCTTCTAAGGTAGGTAAAAATGGATTCACGTCACAGACGAAGGCAGCACGAGACGGGACAAGACAGAATCCTAACAGGGCCGGGTGCCTATCCACCTGGTAAAAGGTCCCTTGTCACAAGACCCTGACACGGCCTAAACCTGCACAGGGTGTGTATGAGTGACACTGTACAGAGTGTCGACCCTGTGAGGGTTAGGCAATCCGTCCCTGGCATGGTCTCATCCGACACAAGGTGTGTATGATTGACCCTGTACAGGGTAGACAAGCTGTGCAAGGTTTGTACCCAGCACTCTGCCAAGCTCTTCACCCTGTCCAAGGTCTGTTCACAGTACCCTGTACAGGATTCTTTCCCTGACAGGGTGTTACCACACAACCTTCGCAGAGTTCCAGAATCCCAGCGAGGTCCTCACAGGTTCAGGGTGTCGATATTGGCAGGGTATTCACAGAGTATAGCCGAGTGTCCACGTGTACCTGGATCTAAGACAGCATAGTGGCAGCTTCGTAAATAGATACAGAAGTACAGACGAGTACACACATTGCATCTGTTCCAGAGATACACCGCTCGACATCCAATGAGCCATCAACGAGCGATCAGTTCACACCACCTGCCTAACCGTCAATCAACCTCACCTTGACGTGGTGGCATTCTTCCCGACGATCTAAGTTTCTCTCCGTAAGAGTGCGCTATTGTTGAAACCGTAGTTTTTCACAACTGAAAAACTCCCGGCGGGCACTACGGCGTTGCAGATCCCATCCATCGCTGACCCAGGCAAACGGTCATTGTTCAGAGCATGCCGCACGAGCGGAGAGAGAGAAAAGCCGTGATGTAAAGGTACTATTGTACTGCCAGCTGTCTTGGATGACGCCTACAAACAAGATCTGAACATAGCGACATGATGGCTGTTGTCCGGTAATACGAACAGTAGAACACCGTTTACAACAGCAACAGAAGCCCCAGCAGCTATCGAAACTGACACAGCTACTGCTGTGCAGCAGCAACCCCAGCTCAGCAGCAAAGCCCCAGCCGTTGCTGGTGCTTCGAGACAGAATCGTCGTTCTCAACACCCCGCTGTCAGAAAAAGTACCGCCTGTACATGTACGGGGTGACGTGGTGTGGGAAAGCCGCGGACAGCAGTGGCGGCAGCAGCAGCGGCAACAGCAGGGGCCTGAGCCAATCGATTATCCATGTACAGCAGCAACCCTACAGGTAGCCGTTGGTGCTACGTACGCCTTGCTGATGCTGTCACGTTTTCCGCTGCTGTCCTGTGGATGACATGATCACTAGCGGTACTGCTGCCCAACAAAACCTACAATATTAATAGGAAGACATCAACAGCCGCAGCCTATGCAACCAAAGCAACCAGCACACCTCCTGCTACCTACAGCAGCATCTGCAGTTTTCTGTTGTTGTTGTTGTTGCTGCTGCTGCTGCTGCTCCTGCTGCTTCTGCCTCATCGTGGTAGCGGTCTTGTAGTCGCTCCCATCGCCGTGGCTGCGACACGACCGGTAGCTGAAGTACGGTTGGTCTTGATGTTGTCGTCAAAACGCGTGCTCGCAAGACACTCCCACTGCCTAGACTTGAACGCGGTGAAAAGAAACGCACAAGACAGCGACACCTAACCCGCCAGGCAATGAAATCACCCACATAAGCCTCATAGCCGAACTAACGTTGTTGCAACATGCCGGACGCCTTGCAGTCGAGTGTGTGTCTTGTATAGAAAACGGACTTGGCCGTTCAGGTCGAGGCCAGTGTCTGTGTGCGCTTCCGACGTCATGGTTGTCAAAGCAGGAGGTCTTTCACACCACAACGGTTGGCTCACAGGAGCCCAGGGGTGAGCGTAGCATGGACCCCAACTCAGAGAGTCCAGGGGTGCGTGCAGAGTGAACTCCAAGTGTGCGAAATGCCGGGTGTGTGCTGTGAGCGCGGTCCTTGCGGCGCGATGCCAAGCAAGTGCGGCGCGATGTTATAAGCAAACAGGGTCTCTTGATTGGTCAGTACTAAGCAAAAATGGGTTTCCACATATTGGGTGAGTTGCGATGCGAAGCAAATGGAGCGATATAATTGGAGAATGCTAAGCAGATCTGGCCCGGTATACGACCGACTCGCCCTCCCCGGCGGGAAGCAGATAGTGTTCCAGTTTTTTTATCAAAATACTCTGCCGTTCCAAATGTAAACACAATCTAGAGTTTTGTGTGGGGACCGGCTGTACGGAATGTTAGGACTTTGAGGTGGCCCCCCAGCTCCCCGACCACGTTTTGATACTCGGGGGGAAAAAACTGTAACCGGTCACTCGGGGGATCCACACTAGCGCCAAGTAGTCATCTTCGTTGCTCGACATTGGCTTGAAAAGTTTTCACACTCATTTTCCGAGTTCTTTTCAACAGGCTAGGGGCTGATCCAACATGTATCCCTCACCAATTTAAGCTAACATCTATCAACGAAACCCTAGCACTGCAGTCACACCGCACCGACACGGTGACACTACTTACTGCTGTGCCTTGCACATCCAGGGTCATGCGAGAGGATGCCCCTGTGCAGTAACGCAGGTTGCCATATACCCGTTTCGGCCGATGTCTTTTGTCCTCTTCATGCTCCCTCGGGACTGGATTTACCGTCAGCTGGGCGAGTAGAAGACCGGGCTGCACGACTCCTCCAGGCAGGACTTTCTCATACACATGAAGGCGGGGGCAGTACGGTAAGTGGGACGGTGACAACCAATTTCAACACGCGCACATCGGTGAGTGCGTTCAAGTCCATGCATCCCGGCGGCTGCATGGACGGGAGCAGAAAGGAGCGTACCACGAGGCAGGCGTGCAACGGGTTGCGGACTTCAACCCGAACCATGAGATGTTAGATGGCTTCTGCCCCGTTCGCGCCGCCAACGCCGTGCAGTCACACGCCGCAGCTATGAAGAGATGCAACAAGAGGGAGAAGAATTGGAAAGGGGGCAGGGGGAGCAAGGGCAACGGAGAACACACAAGGAAACCAGTTCCTGCAGCAGCCGCTCCTGTTGGTGCTGCTTCTGCTGGTGATGGTGGTGCTGGTGGTGCTGGTGCTGGCGCTGCCGGCGCTGCTGCTGCTGCTGCTGCAGCTACTGCCGGAGATCCCGCAGTTGGCATTCCTGCTGGAGCTTCCGCTGGTGCTGGTGCCGCTCCTGCTGTCGGGGCAGAGACCGCCCACAAGGCCAAAGGAAAACGCAAACTGCAGACACCGAGTGGTAGAGCTGCAGCTGGTCATGCTAATGGTGCCGCTGCACTTGCCAGGAGAGGGACGGTGTTCCGGCAGGTGAAACGACGAGGGAAATCGAAGGCAGAGTTAAAGGGGATGTTCCCGGGTGAGCCCGGGCTGCGAGAAGACGACGACGATCTCTCTCCCCTGCTAGAGAAAAGGAAGCAGCGACACAAAGTGATGGAGAGGTCTGAGCTGAACGCTTTGGCCCATAGAGTAGTCATGGAGCGGTTGGAAGGCATACCCCGTCCGCAAAGGGACGGGAGTCTTCCACCGGGGTATGCTCTATGGACCAACTCCGAAAAGATGTCGCTGCCATGGCTTGACCTCGGGCGCCCAGCCGCCCGAGCGTCACAGCACGAGCCCACGAATTGGCATGTCTGCGGATAAAATGCGAAGAAAAGGGCTCTCGAAGAATTCATGGTGTTCGGCACCGTCATCGTGATTGTTCCTGAGGTGAGTTCGTATGAATTGGTAGGGGAAATAGGCCAACAGCAGCAGCAGGACGTGCGTACGCATACAGTATTTACCGGAAGCATATCTCACCGCAATTTCGATGTAGTAATAGCAGATATAGTGGTAGTAGTGGTAGTAGTAACGAGTCTGTTGTACATAGCTGCTCCGCAACAAATGACGCATTGTTCGAATCCTCTTTCGCCTTCTACGACACGATTGGTTGATGGTACGCACGCACGAATAACGGACGTGTTTTCATGCACATCGCGTGCGTACAGGTGTGCTGCGGGCATGATCTGTCTTTGGACCCGCTGTTCAGCAAGAAGTACCAAGAAGAGGAGGTTGGTGAATGGAAAGTTGGGGTAAAGCTTTCGTGTCCGTAGTGTCGTTCGCTCGAGTATACGACATGTGGTAAAGCGTGAAACCCGCAGGCGGGTGGGACCACGAATACGTCATTGAACGTTGCCAAACTCTCACCAGCAGGATGAAAGCACTGTCCAACTCGTTTTTGTTGTTGAAGGTGCCTGCCGGGAAGTTTTCATTGAGCACAACTACTGTTCGCTTGATAGCACGCCGCCGCGGTTGACCATTGTATCGTCATGTTCGATGCATTTCAGTGCTGTCTTTGTGTCTTTGAACAGCTACGAGCAGTACACACTACGACCGGGAGAAACTGGTTGATTGCCGCGCGACGTTACCGCTGCCACAACCCCGGGTGTAGGAAGGTGAAGGAAGCGGTCAGTAGCAAGATGGCGAGCTTAGGCGACGACTACGTGATACCGCGATCGAAACCGTCGAAAAGGGAGGTACGAAAGCTGAGCAAGAGAGCATGCGGAGGGGAGAGCTGTCGGAAATTGCACCGAATGTCATCGGGACACTCCTCAACGGAGGCTGGTGTTTTTAAATCACAGACGAACGGTGAGTACTTGGCATTAGTAGGATGACCAGGCACAGAAAACTGCCCGATAGCCGTACACGTCCGTACCTGAACAAGGCTGGCTTCCCCTTCGCTACGTCCTCGTCGTTGAGTTTCTGGTACTTCTTCCTGGAAGCCTCGAGGCCCACGACAACCGTCTCCGATGCCGTCGTCCTGATGTGCCTCTTGCAACAAGCGGATTTGGCCTGGTAATGCCCTCTACCGCCCTTGTTCCGCTCTCAACGAGGCTGTTACCCTCTCTCAAAACACCCCTCGAGTGAGGACGCGCAAGGATGGCTATGACTTTCATCTTAGACGGTTGCAACACACCGGCGTTTCCAAAGAAACCGTCCCCAATACCTAACCCTTCACCGCTGCGCTAAAATCCGCTTCTTCCGCGCTCGTTGACCCCGTTCGATCTGTTTGCATGGTGATACCTGACAGGCCACGGAAAGGTGCCCAGCCGAGTTCGATGGAGAGTCTCGGGAACGTGGGCAAGTGCGCTCTGAAGGGGTGCTTGGACCCTGGCCTAAGCGTCAAGGACACCTACACCGTGGACGCCGTGGGTTCCCAGGCGGGGCTCAGGGTCTAAGACAAGCTTGTCGGGACTGGCAAGTGCGAGAGCTACCGTAGGTGGGTGCAGGCGATGGTGCCTTCGTCTGTGCCTAGTTTACCAAGCTGGCCTATTGGCCTATTCGGGTGCAGGAACAAAGAACATAAGTCGGTATTAGCTGTGGACAAGCCGTCCGTCGCGCGTTTGTCGCCCCACACCGGAAACGCGTTCGCTATGCTCCCCCTCCTGCTGTGCTCCGTCAACCCTTAAACATCTCGCCCTTGCACCCTTACAGCATTTCATGCAGCGAGATCAACAGGCAAGTGGTGTCCCAAGCACCGAAGATCGGTGTGAAACGGTCGGACAGAGAGATAGCCTACTTCGTCAAAGGGCACATCGACAACGTGAACGTGAGGCGGGGTAAGCGCGCACCGCACATCCTGCGCGGGAGGAGCTGGACGAGGAACGGGCGAGGAAGCTGTGGGCGCATATCCACGGCCCGAGTCCGGGCGGTAACCAGCAGATGCCGTCGCAGGTCGCAGAGGAGGACGGCCCAGCGAAGGTTGACTCAAACGTGGGGTCAAGGTTGTCCGTATTC
>JBDWQI010000100.1:0-4290 GCA_039986635.1 Sulfitobacter sp. | reverse complement strand
TTTTTGTATTCAAACGATGTTAGGTTATGAAGCCCGTTCACTCAGATACATTTTACCGAAACAGTAACCTACAAGTACCGTAGCTGCATTCTATGTCAAGGTGCTCATCGGAAGGGAGCGTCAGTTTATTTTTCAATGGCTCAGATCCGAAAGGGAATATATAAAAGGCAGCAGGAGCTGGGCATCATGGTTTACATGCCCCCTCCCCCTCCCCCACCCTGCTCTTGCCTGCTGTTCGTCGCCTCCACTGTGTTCGCAGACACTGAGTGAGCAAATCACCCGGTACTTCAAAGACGTCCTTGACCACAGGGATGACACGCTTGGTAAGCACCATTGAAAACACGTCTAAACAATATCGCATCGCAGAAACAATGGTAGAGAGTTGAAGAAAGCCAGCACTGCCGCTAGTGGGGAAACGAAAGAAGTGCACGCAGATTCATGGTGATTTCGAGGACGTTTGACTTGTTTCTCTACGGTCTTTGCTGCAGGTCTGAATTCACACCCAGGTGTCGTGGTTCACGTGATTAGGCGCAGTTCTCAAAGCATGCCTCGATAAGGGTTCGCCTAGCTTGAGGAGCCCCATTACTGTCAGTAAGACATTACTAAATCACCCAAAATTGAGATTCGGTGCGTGGCTAAGCCAAATGTAATGAACGACCTCATGACCTAGGTTCTAACCGAATGTCAGTAACCCACTACCATAATCCCTATCCAGGATGGAACTCCTCAACATATGATATATACTATCGTGCAACACAGTTGGGTGACATCGCAGTACCTCAGTTTAGGAGCTTCGCCAGTCACCTTTGTTTCGGCCACATTTTTCCACTCCTAAGTACAACGCGTCTCAAGTTAACAAGGGGCCCTGCGATGTGGTGGTATTGGCTTTGATACACGTGCCGCATTGGTGCTGCCTGTTGTTGCCACCCTACGCTCGATGCGAGCCTCTGACAGTCGCCCAGCATTCTCGCTCGTCTCTCCCCAGCGTATCACGGTGCACTGGACGCCCGCACATCGTTCACATTGGCGGTAAGGGGGGGTGAACGGGGAGGTTTCGTATAGTCGACACCCGATACGCACTCAAATCGCTTCGCCTCTCTATGCTCGACGTGGACACTGTTCGTCACCCTGTTTGCTCGCGGTCCGTTCCTTCGTGTCTTCGGTGCACCTGGCCCGGGGTAAAGACTACACGCACATCTTCGCCATTGGTGGCAACGAACCGGGACAGTTGTTGTCGGCGCTGGCCCGCTACACCGCCGGAGGCACTGGCTACGTAGACCCGGTTGCCTTCGAAGACGTATTCGAGCTCACCGACGGAGTTCCAACCCTCACCTTCGCTCCCATGATTAGGGTAAGTGGTTCATTCAGGGGTTGGTTGTAAGAGTAAGAGGCATATCGGTACATTCATGCCCAACACCTTCTGCTAGACGTGGTTTGGGCGTGGGTCGGGTGACTCCACCGACCTTGTTTGTCCGCCCGGCATACGTAGAGTCATTGTCCCCTAGCGTACATTAGCCGGTGCAAGTGTTTTCACAGAACATCATTCTTGATGTTCGCGTTCAGTGAGTGTCAGGTCCTTCATGAGCACGCGTTGTATCGTAGCTCACGTCACCGTGGGGAAACTAGTAAAGTGTTTCGAACCACCTGATATATATTAGATAGTGCCGGTTTGGTCCTCGCTCACGTTTGGTCTTCGCTCAAGCCAAAGAGCGTTGAGGAAACGATAATTATGTCTGACCCGACATTTGTTTGTAGTTTTTACTTCCCTGCCAATAATGACATGGTCTGGGTGCAAGTACGGCATCGAGGGAGGCTTGAATGAAAGCATGTCTGCTCCCTCGTATACCCTAGGAAGCGTCTGAAAGACGCCAAGACGTCGCGCCTATGCGCTCCAACCCTACAGATACCATGCCCGACCATCTTCCAATCTACAGGCAACTTAATGCTTCCCTGCGCGCTGAATTTTATTGTTGCCACGTCAGTATTCGAACGTTCACACATTTTTTCGTCCGCGACGGCCTTGTAGGGTGCACCGATGACACCTTTGATATTTTTATAACTCGTCACATGATTTGTACCCCAACAAACAGTACCATACTGTCTAACGATGGGCACTGTGCTCTGCGGACACCCCAGGAAATTGTGGGTGCTTGGCGGGACGGGATCGACCGCTTGACTGAGCGCGGGGTGACTGGGAGAATCCTGCTCGCCAATCTCCCATCCCCCCGGGGATTTCCCGTGAGTGTATAGAATCTGCGATGTGTCCACCCAGCGGCGGATTCGGACACAAAGGCGTTCGCGAACCGCTGGGTTGATCCAAGGTGTTGGAGTTGCCTATCAACGTATGTCCGTGTGCGCCATTCACGTAGTCAATCTCTATGTATGCACTTCGGTATGCGGTGCTTTGAGCAAGGTTTCTGATTTGCGTGGATTGAGCGCAAATGGGGCGGTATCATATTCGGTGTTGTTTGGCGGCCGCTGTGAATGCTCTCGTCAATAAGCTGAAAAAGGTCATGATGGCGCTGAACCGAACCGACAAAACAACGTGTTTCGGTTTCGATGTTTTCATCGCAGAGTACAGACGCCGCCACCGGGATGGTAGAAATTTTAGACCAAGTGTTCATCCTGCTGCGGAGGCAAGCACAGTCTATCATGGAGGCCAGCCCTCAAGTTCGGATGCTAGACTTCTACACCCTAAGTGCGGTGAGTGTTTGGCTTATGCATGGTAGCCGGGGTATGCATTCCACCACGTCTTCGGCCAATACGAACGACAAACACCTGAACCAACACACAACACGGGAGGCCGCGGGTTGACCCTTCAAATGACGAAGCCTTCGGTGGTAGGGGGTGCACAGTTGAGCGTAAATGTTTGTAGTCGATACGTCCCTTCCACCGCGAAACTAGCCAATGTCGCTAGGACGCCCTTCACCTGCATATTTAGACATGTGCTGCCACCGTAGGAGGAGGCGAGATGCCATCGTTTTTACCACCGCATTCACACCGCTTGGGTGAGTGGCTCTGTACATCACTAGAAATTTCTCTATCAAAGCATTGTTTTTGGCGCAGAGTATCAAGTAGTCCCATGACTGTGCTTATCGCGAAAACAAGTGCCCTAGAATCTAAAACCTCGAAGTAATCAGGGTAATCATCTCGTCATCCCGTCTGGTATCCTCGAGGGGGGCTCAAAACGAAAACTAAAAACGATCATCTGTACCGCAACTCCTCGTATTGTCTCCCATGAGATAGCCCATCGGGCGGCTCTTGGATTCCTTCCCAGAGCCAGGCGTCGGGATGGGCATGGAAGTAGCAGCTGCATACTCTTATCGTAGAATACCTCTGACTGCACACGCTGTAGTGCCTGGGCGGTGCCGACTGCCGGCTATAGTTCCGGTCGAATCGCTTGGGACATATGGCATGGGCCAGTGTTGTAGTGTGCAGAGCAGTGCCTGTTGCCGCCATAGTGCTGGTATTGTTGGCTGACGCATACCGGCATTACAGAAGGATCATTCCTGCATTGGCACTCAAGAAAAGACCAGTTTCAAGAAACGTGACAGGTAGGTGGGAAAACATTACACGAGCATCAATGACTAATGCATGGTGCGTCTGCGGCCTCCCCGCGTTGCGTCCCTACGTCACCAACCACATGACCCACGCGAGAGAACTACAAAAAATTTCGAACCTGAAGCATCCCAAGGACGGTCGCGTTAACTCGCGACTGCAGTGGGTGCGGACCGGGGTAACTACGTTGTATCACAGCAACCCCCATTCCGTTGGGGTGGTGTTTGTTCGTGGATAGCGTCTCGCGTAAGCTGTGGAAGTGCTAAGGGACGGGCGTGTGCCGATAGTTGGTATGGATGTAGTGAAGCATGACCACCCATAATAAGCGTTACTGATGGGCGGGATTGATTACCGACCGTGTTCCTCAGTTCCAGAGCAGAGACGGATCGTCCTCGGGTAGGAGACACGCCAGACAAAGGTTGGGTGTCGTGCGGGTGTGGTTAGTTTGCTTCTGGGGCTCAACAAGGTGTGCTGTTTTACTGAATGGGTTTATCAACTGAGGACAGCTCCGGGGCGTTTGCGGTCCCGTTTCAGTTTGCCCATTCTGGCCGAGAATAGAGACTTTCGCTTTTTTTCGAAAAATAATCTAGAGCGAGGTTTATGTTCCCAGCGAGAATGATACAAGCAGATATGTTGTACGTCCATAGCCTGTAGGCATTTTCATCGGATTGCGGGTACCATGTCTTTCGCAGTCGGGTTTCGGGTGTGGTACATGTACACTCAACCTCGAAA
>JBDWQI010000099.1:0-3041 GCA_039986635.1 Sulfitobacter sp. | reverse complement strand
TTGTGTTTGGGTAGAATACGCAGAACTCCTCAGAGAGTATCCTAAATCTCATGTTCAATATTAATTGTGTACTCTCGTCAACTGCTTGCAACATACCCCTCTACAGTCGAAGTTAGTGATGACTTATGAATTTGATTCAATAAATGAGAATACGGGCCTGCTACCAACTCTGACGTTCGGGGTTGGCTGAATGTTTTCTGCATCTTCCAGCGGATACGAAAAGGCAACAGCGGGAAATGGTCCTGACATGTGACGCTCATTTTGACGCGGACTGAATATTGATCACTCGTATGGTTCAATCCTCGCATACTTGGGATGTTTCTAATTGTATACACTTCAATTGCACAACTCGGAGTCTGCTTCACCCCACACTCGGTTTCGTAATAGCAGCCCCGCAGGGCGTTCATACCGTCCTAAAATACGGCAGAACCCGCCAGAGGTCCCAGTGTCGTGCGTCGGCCAACGCAGCTAAACAAGGGTGTTTTCAGGACGTACAATGCACAGACTATTGCGATATCAGATGCAGTCTATTGTGAGAGTCAACCTCTGGACGATGGGTAAGATACCACAAATACCGAACAAGACCAAATCGAAATTGGATATAGAATCAGCTTTGGGACTGTTTGCCGATGGGGGTATACCGCAAGGATTTAATCGGGTTGGATGGGTCGGGTTGGGTTGGGGCGATCTGGCCCGGCCCGTGATATTATGCAACCCTCTTGGCGTCGTTCAACCGTACCCGACCAGACCCTACCCGTCATCACTAGACGACCTTTAGCCCCACCCGAAGATAGAGAATCAACGGTGAAGAGACATAGAGCAACAAATCATAGGGTCAACGAATTTGAATATTATATCGTCGGCCGACCTCATCGGTCAGCCCAGATTAGTTCTGAAGGGTGGTGGTCACTGGTTATAAACGTAGGTGTTACTGGCGACGCGTGCATAGCATAATGTAGCTGGTAATGACGAGTACACATTCCTTTCGCTCATGATGATCACACCGGGAATTATAAATATGTCGTAGTGGTGGGATGAGTCGTTGCGGCGCACATGCCGTAGCACAAGTGTAACGTGGCACGCACGGCTGGGGAGAACACCGCTTGCCCTGAATTTTTCACAGTACAAAGAAAATGATGGCGTACACGTCGTCTTGGATTCTCCGCTCAAACGCGCAAGGAATAGTGAAGTAGTACTAGACCAACAGCACTGTGTTCACTGCCTGGCATGTATGCAATGACGCCATTTCCGGGCCGGGAGGGGCTGGCATCTAGACGTTCAGGTCGAACTGTTTTAGACGGGTGCGACTTCTTACATTTTTCAAAACCGCAATTAAGGTTTTCGCACAAACCGCTTGGAAAGTTCATGCTTTGTCTCCCAAACGGGACCGCAGTCCTGAAAGAGGTTCACCCGAAACCCACCCAACAACGTTTTCTTTACCTGTATTCGATGCATGCCTTGACCAACAACGTCATTTTTTAAAAAATCTGTATTCGATGCACGCCTCGGCCTCGGAATCGGTTCTCGGATTTAAACGTACTTTCTTTTCTCACTCGAAGGTTTTTAGGTTGGTACTCCTGATGTGCCGCCGCAAAATGGCAATCTCTTGAAAACAGGCAGATTCACGCCTACTTTGTTGTACGACGGGGGTCTATAGTTAACAGGACCTATGGCATACATAAAAACCTACATATTTAGGCATTTTTACTAACAATATTTGGTCCTGTTAACTATGGTCCCCCGTAATGGCATGAACGGTTGACCCCTCGCTTCTGTTTGTTACCTGAGTGCTAGACGTGCCGATGTATATCCCCTCGCCGTCTTTGCCCCCCTCGTTGAAGGCCAAGCCGTACCCACCGCAGTACTTGATGCTGTTGCCCGTGATTTCGGCGTTCACAACGTAGTTCTTCAGGCGAACGCATTCCGTCCTGCTCTCCGCACACCCCACGAACAAAGAAAAACGTTCGTGTTTGGTTTCGGTTTTGTCGACAGTAACCAAAGAAGGGAAGCCAGACAACAGCAGATCGTGGAAGACGGAGAATATCAGAAACTCGAACTCATGTATATTCATTCACATGTGGCATATGTATTGAGGAAAAACAATACAACCAGAAAACGTGAAGGCACAGATTTTTTCCACAGAATTGTCCCACCGCGTGTGCTGAGCCACGCCAGAAGGAATATTTTTTGTGGACGAAATATGTTGTTGTTGCCTGAACCAAAACAACAATCAGCATGGTGTGGTTAGGGGAAGAGCCTCAAAAGCATCTGATCATCCGGGAAGGGTGCATGTGTCATTAACTTTGACCACCCACAACTGAGAGAAGCGTTACCGCCACCAATGTTCAGTGCTGCTGGTCTCGTATATGGTACACCAAGCGCAAATAAGGCGAGACTGATCTTCGAGATTGAAGAGCCGGGCCCACAAGCACATGAACGAGCACGTCTCCTATTCACCAAAACGAGTATGGACTGAATGGGAGCTATAAGCAACGATGAGTCACCCCAAGGAAGAGGTACCCCATGTTTGCCCAAGCAATGCTCTATGACCAGTTAGCCCTTCAGCTGAGATATTCCTGGCTGTACCATACCCCTGATTTTGGGTTTGGGGTTTGGAACCAGGGCGAAGGAGCATTGATCGAGTGGCGCGGACGAGCTTGGTAAAAACCATGTCTTGGGTGATATATATTCAGTAGGTCCTGACAGAAGTGCTCAGACAATAAGGTGCCGCCCACACGATAGGAGTTATTCTTAGACGCTGGTAAGAAACAGCTATCCGTTGCAGAATGTGTACATGCGGATATTTTCTGCTACAGCAGTACGTATCTACACTTGAATTCTTGTCGAAACGGAAAACCTAACGACGGCATTGGAAACGAACGGCTCCACCACGCGAGGTATATCCCGGTGCAGCAGTCGTATGACCCGTTTGTTTCGCGAGTAAAAGTGCCAATTATCGGTGTAATATCCAGGCGATTTTCTTCCTATCGATGTCAACAACAATACCTAGAAGGCGCTAGCAAACAGCCGCATCTTGTTTG
>JBDWQI010000098.1:0-5387 GCA_039986635.1 Sulfitobacter sp. | reverse complement strand
CTGCGCCGAGTGAGCCCATGCCATTGCTACCGAGGCAACTCCAAACGCTTTCGGAAGGGGAAAAGAAACCGAACATAGTTCCAACCACCTTGGTAGAGGAGAAGAGGCTGACGAAAGCTCCTTTCTGGAAGACAGGGAAAGACAAAGACGCAGCGAGCCTGGTCACGCACCGGGCCCACGACCTCGCCCACATGAACTCGGTGCCTTCGGCATGGAAACCACTGGCCGACCGTGGGTCTACAACATCAAGATCGATGACCCACCCAGAGGTGTAAGTGGTAGTGTCCAGATAAACGATGGTAGGAGGAGTTTCCTGTGGGAGTACAGTCGCGCCTGTGACTCGCCTTGAATACATGCGCATGGTGCTGGCTCTGGCAGCTGATACCATCCTCGAGGCTTTGCAGCAGGATGTTTTCACGATATTTCTCAACTCGTCCTTCGACTAAACGAATTATTCGTGGAAATGGCAAATGAACGCAAGGAGACAGATAAGGGCGAAGTCCAACAAATAATGGCGTTTCGCAAGAGTCTCCACGGAATCCCTCAGGCACAGGCCAAATGGCATGGTGCCATCGACGACTCCGTGATCGCAGTAGGATGCTATCTACGCGAGTCAGGCGGCTGTATCTACGTCTACACGCACGCAAACGGAATCCACTACCCCGCACTTCCGAACGGGCGAAGGTTCACGAGCTGGATCAACAACACGGTCATCACGACATACATCGATGCCCTTCTGCAGGCGAGGTAGAACAAGGTGCACTCAAACAGCCGCCGGAGAAGCGGTTGCGGCGCAACGATACCGATGGCATCGGGGACGTCTCGATAGTACTCGAGATGCAAGTCACTCGTGACCGTGTGAACGGAACGCTAACCATATCAAGAACCCGATGGGTGAAGCCTGTACTCGAGACATACGGTATGGAGGAGTGCAAACCTTTGTACACGATCGGAGTCGGGCCGGAATGATCGATCAATCGGGGAGAAAGGAACCTTTTGACCGACGCAGACACGCGATAGTACAAGTCGTGCACCCACATCTTGTCTAACGTATGCCGCCACGACACCCTTCACGTAGCCAAGCACCTAGAGAAAACACATTTCACCCAATGAAAACACACATGGTGGCAGCCAAGCATCTACGCCGCTACCTCGCTGGCAACATCGGTCTGAAAACCATATACTGCGGAGGCAAGGGGGCTTCAAGCTGACAGCAGTATCAGACGCCAACTGGGGCACCGACCCAAGTAACGGCAAGTTAAAGTCATCGCACGCAATTATTACGTACAACGGGTCAAGGAGCTTCGAGGATTTCCTGAAAGGGCTTATGGCCCAGTCAAAATATTGAAGCTTGCATGTTAAAGACATGTCGCTTAGGATAGTATACGTTCGCGAGATAAATTAGGAGCGAAAGATCAGCATCCACTGTGTTGCAACCGAAGCTCGATATAGCCAACATCGGGACGGAATTCCTCCGGTAGCACTGGCACTTGAATCGTATTGTGTTGACTAACAACCTTGAAGGCCTAAGTAAACCTCTGGCGGCACCGGAGACACCCCTAGTGCGGGCAACGGGCTCTTTACCATTTTCCGGAATGTGAACAAGACTCAGATTGATTGACATAGGACCATGTTCGGTATCGGAGTACATGCTACTCTGCGATATACCAGGTACTTGCTTTGACCCTTCTTCGCGACGCCGGTGATCAGTTTAACATTGAACGAGGGGTGGTCTTGATTCCCGGAGAAACGTTGGAGTCACGGCCAGTGTAGGCTAAACGTTAGGCGTGCGCTTACTCGACTAAGCAGTCGATTCCTGCACTTGTCCATGACTGCTTCGATTGAGAATTTCCGTTACTTTAGCACGTGCACCTGTGTGATACCCGTCGAAGGCGGGATGTTCAATGTAATACTTCGTCAACGACTACACTTCTGATAAAGTTTCATCGCCGCGCCCGTAGCTGGGGGCAACAGCAGATCGCACTACAGCAGTATCCGGCCAGGAGCATGTTGCAGTAGCGGAGTACAGCAGCAGTAGTACTGGTGACTATAGGCAGATGTACGTGACAGCACGCCGCATTTCGCACCGCAGCGAGGCGCGGCGTGTTGATTTGCGCTTCGACAACGCCGCGGCGTGACTACGGCGGAAACTATTTACGCCCCAAATTTTCTGCTTTTCAACTATATCTTGACGTATAATTCCATCGGTTTTCAGCCATCTCCTCGCTGATATTCGTTCTTTCTCCGAGTTCGAGCCAAATACGGATATTCCTTGTTTCTCCGAGTTCGAGTCAAATACGGATATGTCGCCAATCAACCACCAATTCGATATGTGATCTGATATATAGATTTGGTCTATAACGTGGCAACCTGCAGCAGCATAATCTGTCGCCAATCGCGCACAAATTCAATGTTTCATCTTCGTTTTCTTCTTGGCCTCTCAGTCGCTTCGCCGCGAATCGGTCTGCGCGAGCACCTTTTGTCGTTTCAGTTACACAACGTCCGTCTAAGAGTAGTTTTCGACCATTGGCTCACGACTTATTTCTACGCAGCAGCTGTCTCTCTACAGTATCGATCTCTCTCTACAGCTATCGCGACCGATACGATGAGGGAGGTACGAGAACGACGAGTCAAGTACACAGGGCACAGTAACCAGCCGAACGTTAGGTTGGAGTCGGCGGGAGGCGGCTGATGGTGCCTTGTCGGTGGCATCCCTGTCCTACACTTCTAAACCGTTTATCCCGCCTACTGCTGGTACGCGCCAGGCCGTGCGAGGCCACCGAAGGTGGTGTGTTCTCAGCTCCCGCCGCTCTTGTCCCCCTCATTGTCTCGTCAATTCCTCTCCCCCGCACACTAGGGGTGGTGTGGCTGCTGTCAACATACATATTTGTCCACCATTTTACAAAATGCGTTGGTATATTCACCGCAAATTGAAATTTGGAGCAGGGGGAAGGATAGGACAGGTTTCTCGACCATTTGTGTCGAGGACTCTACCGGTGTTGGGTTCTAAACAACTATCCGCGGTGTACAGATAGGCGCGCGTATATACCTGTCTAGTAGCAAACTATCTGTCATAATCACCACGCCAGCTAAGCCCACCGTATAGGCAGTACGAACGGAAATAAACGGTAGCCACGTGTTCCTTTGTATCTGAATCATGTCGATGTGGTACGTGCCCTCATCAACTCAAACGAGTTGTACTGCTAACTACGCTCGTCAAATGCCCAGAACGTGCCGTCTTCCCACCCATCGAACCGATTTTGCTGTTGACCATTAGTCACACCGAATGAGGAAGTAGATACGTGCGTTCTGTGTCCCCCCCGAAGCGACTTCTTGGCAATTGGCGGAGTTGGCAGGGCTTGCCTCACCCTCCCTGATTCAGTATTTCTACGTAGGCGTTGTGTGTTCTCTGGTACATAGCAACTTGCCGGTCTCCATCCGTTCGTCGCTGTGGGCGATCAGGGTGAGGTGGCCCCTCACACACAGCACCCGATCGCGAGTATGCATGGGATGTTGCCCTACCGATTGCCATAGTACAACCCACCGGTGAGAGGTTGGGGGTTTGAGGGTAGCTTCCGCGTTGGACGTTTATCTCAAAGTCACGATTAGTAGGGAAACGTAAACATCGGATGCCGTTCCGCTATGTAACGGTGGCGCAGAGCACTGTCACTTGTGTTTTCCACAGACCAAATCCAGACTGGGATGACGTGTAGTGTGTCTCACCCTTGTGTAGATGCCCCGAGCTTATTGTGTGGGAATACCTCATGAAGTGACTTCTCACAGTCTGTGGCGATCGCCAGGTATTGTTATCGCTAGCAGGTAGCCATCAGAACCCGCGAAAACGCTGAGGAGAGAACACAGTGTCTACTACACTTCTACCCGCATAGGAATAGCTGACATACTTTATTATTAATATGTTACTCCTTGGCTTTAGAATAGCCGTGGGTCTCGAAAACGACTGTCGGTATTCGTCCCCATGTTTTCGTATACCCTGGGTTACCCTGGCGCCCGAGAACGTCCAACGTACAGCAGACCCGCTGGTTCCCCGAACGTGGGACAGTCCCAGTAGTATTCGTTGCGTTCGGGCGTGTGGTGCTTTCCAACCCCAGGGTGGCCCCCGCCCAAAGGTCGGTTGAGGTGCTGCGCGTGCATGAGCGGCACGTACTGTACGGTACGGTGTGGTGACGATCAAGGTGTGCGGTAATAATGTGGCAGCATGTGTTGTGTCCGTGTGCCAGTTTGCTGCCGTGGATGTGTGCGTGCGCATTCCGATATGGGTGCAACGGACTTAAACCAGTAAGGCGCCATGCATGCGTGTGCACGTTCGTGTAAGTTATGCATATCGCGATGAACATCGACTTGATCATGTCTTCTGATTGGCCAATAAGCAGTGCAGAACCAAAATGGTTTCCGCTTAATTGGAGATTGTTGATAATACTCAGAAACACCACATATAAGATCCTTGGTAGATTAGGGAGTTCCATGCTGGAAAGGGATTCTGGCAGTAGGGTATTGGGATATCGGGGTAATGTGTGCCCACCAATGCCACTCGTCAGGTGTAACTCTATACTGCATATGAGGCGAGTCAACTCGACAGAGAGGATGTAATACAAGAGGAGTTCCGTGTCATGTCTGGAGTCAGCCACGCGTTCCCGTGCCAGCTGCATCTATACCTTCAGAGATCAATCAACACACTAATGAATGCCGGTGATCTTCTATTGGCAAGCGTAGCCCAGGCCAGCCTAGAGTGGTGGGAATTTGCTTCCAGCATATCTATTCTTTTTAGATGATGTGCTTCGTCAGGGAGCCAGCGTGTGTATTTTGATGATGAGATCGAGGTCCTGGAGGAGAGGACGTTTGTCTGAGAAGGAGAGACAGGAGATGCTGCACCAGAAGCAGCAGCGATCCCAGCAGGGCCAAGTTTGAGCCGGACCTGGTAGATTCGCTTGGCACTGGTGGCGAAGGCGCTGGAGAGTAGTAGATGCAGGGGCAGCAGCAGCTCCAGCAGGACCGTCAGCACGTCAGCAGTCCGAGGATTGCTGCACTTTGGTTGCGACGACGAAGCGCATGCATGAAGCACCGTTACCGCCGCCGTCGTCTCGACCGCCGCGTAATCGTCACTGCTGCCACACCCCCGGATAGCCAGGCATCTGCCTGAATCTGTGGATTCGCTGCGCGCTGGCGACGTAGATGTAGAACGTATCATATTATATGAAAGAGGGGGCTTGGCCGGCAGGAGCCGGGAGGGAAGGTGGAGACCGCGGAGCGACGCTGGAAGTGTTCGGGCAGAATCATTTGCCTGGCCTGCTGAAACACCACGCCCGCAGGTGGTTGATGGGGCGGACGTTGCCCCCGAGGAAGGAGACGAGGGATAGAGTGAAGATGGG
>JBDWQI010000097.1:0-2486 GCA_039986635.1 Sulfitobacter sp. | reverse complement strand
ATGGATAAATCGGGTGCAGGGTTGGAGAACGGAGAGGGGGTGAGCGGGGAGACGGAGGGGGGTCGAGGGGGGGGCAAGGAAGGAGGATAGGAGAGGTGGGGGTCCGCGCCTGAGACCGAGAGCTCCGAACGAAACTGACTGTAAAGAAGACTTCGAGAGAGAGTTGAAGTTTTAGTAACGATAACCTGTTCCGCGGTTGGCCGCGACACGTCCATTCAGGTAAGCGGGCTTCGCGACGTATAGCAGTCGGTCGCGCTGGTGAAATCCGTAAATTTGTCGACCATCGTCGCGAGAAGCCCCGTCGAAGGGTCAGCCGCAATCCCTCGAGCACGGAGACGCGGAGGGGGAAGGCAGGGTACGGAACCTCACGGACGCGACACAGATAGAAGCAGTAATTCCTTCTGCAGATCGCTAGGCTGCCGTGCTGTTTTCAGGGGGGGAAGGAGGGGTAGTAGCAGCTAGCAGGACATCGACTGGGTATACTGCAAACTCGGGGGCGTCACCGGAAACGGTAAACAATAGAACAGAGGTGGACAAAGTATCAGACTCACCAGCGTTGGGAGGCGCATGCTGAGCTGGAGGCGCCAAAGGCGCGTTTCGTTGCCGGATCTGAAGAACGGAGAGCTCGTGCGAATTCTGTTCCACTTCCTGACAGCAGATGCAGGGTGAAATCGTAGGATGATAGTAGACCTGGTTCGGGCATGGTGGTTGCGTTTTCCGGGGCAGAAGTAAGGCTCTATGTGATGTAAGACGCCTAAAGTGAGCGTGGGATACAGTGCGGATGAGCTGACCAACTTTGTTCAGTACCGTCGCTGAGGGTAAACGTCGTTGCCATACACTAGTATCGTTGGCTACCTGGAACAGAGCGTACCAACATCTACTGCACCGAAGCAGGATGAATTATGCACAATCGGTGGGCGTCGCAGGGTGCTCGATTTACAGTATCAAACGTGTTTGAGGCCGCGGTGTGTACCGTTGCAGCAAAGAAGGCAGGGCAGCGGTACTGCGGGGTTCTCGAAGCAGATGAACGGCTCATCGTCAAGCGACACAAGGAGGGAGCGAATCTGAGTAGGTACCGCAACGTGTTGCTCGAGCGTTGTGCTCAAAAGGATGTGAGCGGGTGGGAGAGAAATCGTCAGGACGCCGTAGACGACGAAATCGGGAAGGAGACAGAAGGGAGAGCAGCAAGATAACATGCCACCTAGTGGGTGGAACCAGTCCATGCTCCTCGTACCACAAACGTCTGCCGCTGCTTGAGAAGTGCTTTAGCCGTGGTTCGGTTTGCCTATGTTTCCCCCTCGCCCATGGTTTTACTCTGTTTTTTACTTGGTTTGTATTGTCTGTCACATATCTTCGGGGGGGGGCACGACCCTCTGTTTTGTTGCTTCTTGATCTTCTTCACCTTCTTCATCTCCAGTATCTCGGTGAACACACATTTATTGTTAGAAGGCGTATGCCGTGCCTGTCGTATGCAGCGCGGTTCCACGGCATTCAATTGCTTACTCTTCTTACCGCCATCCGACGCAGTGTCGTTGCGCCGTGGACAACCCGATGCTTGTTGGTGGACAGCGTGCTGGCGTAATTCATCTGGGGAGAGCTGATGTGGGCTTACGCCTACCTACCTAACGGTTACACTCGGCGATGGACACGGTAACCCCGTACGATGCACTGTTATGCGAGGAGTTCGATTCGCGGCCTCTTGGCACCATCGGCGTAGTAGATCTTGTCGATGTCGAGGCATATACCAAGGGCATAGGCGGCAAGACTCACGGGCGGGTGCTGTGCGGCTACCGCCAGGATATCAGGGCGAACCACATATACGAGCTTGTTACGCCCAACACGGTTGAACGCTGGAACTCTTTGTTCATGGAGACACCATCACAATGATCTCCCCCATGGGCAACTACAAATACACGCGTCTGGGATAGCGCCACGACGACGACGACGGACGACAACCCGCTCCGGGACGCTCGCGAACTCAAACAACACCTCAACGTCAACGCTTTGCGAGACTATCGCACAGCCCACCAGCCAGGAACTCGGCAAGATCTTATCAACTCACCGACGGTGACCTACAGGGGGGACAACGGCTCCACGTCCAAAAATAATTGCAGAGCGGAAAACCACCGCCATCGCCGCCAGCCGACTTAATCTACGTTCTCCCAGAGGCAAGCGGGCGCCGGTCGTAGTGAGTGGGGGATGAGCGCTGACAAAGAGGAGGTGATACTTTGTAGATTACGCCTCCGGTGACGCGCCGATTTGTGGCCGTCGCCGGCCGGCTATTGGTCTGGTTATCAATCGTATTTAACGCCATCTACAGCAGCCCAACCGCTGCACAGGCCAGCCGGACATGACTCACGAGAAAGAACGTACCGCCTGCGCCGAGTGAGCCCATGCCATTGCTACCGAGGCAACTCCAAACGCTTTCGGAAGGGGAAAAGAAACCGAACATAGTTCCAACCACCTTGGTAGAGGAGAAGAGGCTG
>JBDWQI010000096.1:0-3322 GCA_039986635.1 Sulfitobacter sp. | reverse complement strand
TAGATTTTTGCGTGTACCAGAGATCCTATTACGGGGGTCCATAGTTAACAGGACCTATTGCGTACATAAAAACCTATATGTTCACCGATTTTTACTGAAAATGTTTGGTCCTTTTCACTATGGTCCCCCGTAATAGTATTGGAGATCTCAAAATTCCACAACACCATTTTTCCACCTGATCGTCACGTCAGTATCCAATCAGCCAACCACACTGAAATCTGTTATCCATGACATTGTCGTTAATAGCCTCTGGTTTGCTTCAGCTATTATGCCCGGTACTATACTTGGTATTCATTTGTACCGCTGCAAAGTATTGCACGTCCTGAATTCAAATGGTCTATATTTCTATGCAGCCAATTGAAAGTGTTCTGAGTAGTGTTACAAGAAATATAGCTGCATCATGATTCACTCCCAACCGGCCGACGTCGAACAAATCAGCAAATCAAACGTCAATATGCTGTCCGTTACATGCCTGTGAATCAGTTTCGTCAGCTGCTGCTGCTGTAAGTTTCCTGTTCTACAGCAACAGTTATGTGGTAATGCATTGGGGGACTTGTGGCCTACTGCTGCTGCAAGTTTATTATTCTACATCAACATTTATGTAGTATTGCATTAGGGCACCTGTGGCCTAAGGCATTGAACGTAAGCTTTGTGCGCACGGCACAGGTAGATTGGGCGACCGAGCGCAAGCTTGGGCGCACGGGGCCGCCCCCCCCCGAGGCCGCATCGAACCTCATTTGTCCTTGAAAAAAGGGGAAAATACTGAAATACTTGTATCGGGAGAGTATTGATTGGTTGAAACTTAATGGCCGAGGTCAATATCGTAATCACGAAACCCTTATGCGTGGGACATCACGTTCAATGCGACTACATGGCAGTGCTTTCGGTATTTCAACAAAAGCATCGTAAAACACATCAACTTATCAGCAAGCAACGCCTGATGTCCTGTTATGGTTACAGCACCGACCGGCGTAGTGAGAGATCAATACTAGACGCAGCGAAAAACGCGCCACAGGAGAGGCGTTCGACCATAGAAATTCAGCATTAATTATCTTACCAACTCTGAATCACCATCAACTTGATTTTGACTGATGTCTTTATTCCCTGGTTCAGAAAACGCTGACAACCCAACATCTCTCCATAAACCCAAGATATCTGCAGTTCAAGACTCCACATGTTTCTGACGTCATTCTGCCGCAAGAAAAAAAATAATAATAACCGCCTCCAAAAGACGTAGATAAACGACGAAATGCGAAATTCAAAGTGTATTCACCTAAATCAAATGAAGTCAACTAGGTATGGCGTTCCCCACAGGAAAACTTGCTTTCAAACAACGCTGTCGGACCAGAGAAAGTGAACTTACGTGATGGGCATGCCCCCCCCCCCCTCCACTCCCACTTAACATAGAAACCAAGTTCATCAAGCGACTGTAATCAAACGTCGCGTCTTTGTGAAGTTTCAACTTTTCTGATAATCTATCTGGTGAACATAACATCGCTGGTCGGGAGGACAATGTCTTTTATCTAAGCATGAAACAAACAAATATATACCGACACGAAATCGACCGCTGACCAATACAGACAATAATCTAAGCTATCTATTTCGTTATTAGATGTAGCCCTCACCACTTTCCTATATCGTTATCGTTCGTGAGTTTACGTATTTGATATTACCGGACATATATCAAACAGCAGTTCCAAGTATGATAGTGGTCACACACCCGTGCGATCGGTTTCAACGGCTTAAAATAGCGTCAATATATGTTTATATATTAATTTTCATACTCTGTACTGGTTGTCACATATCAGCCCCGCCGAGACATTGGAAACTCCTAAGACATTGTACACGACGACATCAATCAAACCTTTGCAACGACTGCGGCGTCACCCAAAGAGTATTCACGACTTTTGACGGGACTATCCGACAAAGAAACTAAACGCTGGTTGCAGTACGACCCCCTCTCAAAGGGAAAACAACGTTTATTGCCGACGACGATTTTGTGCCAACGGCTTACGGAGCAACTGTATGCCATGAAATCAATTTGGTACCGAGCCGTGATTGCACTTGCCTGACGGTAGTCAATACGCTGGTGGTCATCGGGGAGGGGGTGAACCGAAGTAGTGAAAACGTGCTTTAGCCCCCCTCATAGATCACTGAAGCAGACCGAATGGAACAAATTGTCCAACGTGAATAGGTCGTGATGGGTGTGGAAGACAACCGCATTCAGTGTGGCCCGAGCAAAAAGTAAGTATTGGAAGAGGAAAAAGAAGTGATGCTCCCTTTTTTCTTCATGGGGAGGAACGAACGCGCCGACAAAACGGAAATAAATGCCATATCATATTATGAAGAATGGCCCCACCGAAAATGAACGTCGACTCGAATTTGGCGTGGCATGTGCACAAAATGCAGCTCGTGCTGATTCGACTGTCGAGCCCTAGGGTTCCGCGCGGACCCGAACATATTTTTGCACACAGGAACGGAACGAATGACCACGAGCAGCCTTGCTCGATCCGTTTCGTTCGTACTTATGCTCTTTGGAGAGGGTTAAAACACGCGCTAATAAGACTCCGCGGCCTATTCAGACACGACGATGCTGTTATATTGGATCCGGGTTAGATACTGCCTATGCGGGTTGGTATTATTCTTCCTGTTATTCAAGCTTTTTTCGTGGCTGTGAACGATGGCTTATGCCTTGATGGGATCAGGGTAGAGCGGTAGAGAGCGTGCGGAAAAGATCAGGGTAGCAGGTGATTCTCAGATGCCTCGTGCGGAGGGCAATTCTCAATGCAGCACTTTATGGATATAAACAAGGTGATAAATAGGACGATCTCCGAGTGGGATCCGGGTGTGGCTGGGGAAAAAATTGAAAACCCCTTGGATCCGCACCACCTCTAGAAATTTCCACATTGTTTCTCACGATAGATGGTTCATTTGTACAAAAGGTTATGTTCAATGCCAAAGCAATCGATTGCCTGCAACTAACCACGTCGTCGTTTACCAAAAGAAGACAGTGTCTCTTGAAAACCTGTGTGTGGAACAGGAGCGTTTATGTACGTCATGCCCCCCATCCCTTAAATATTGGTGATGAATGATGCACCTGGTGTATCTATACAGGCTCGGTTGCCGTGTATGGGCAACGACGCGTATTTCTCGGCGCGTTAGCAAGACAACCGGGGCACTCTTTATTCCAATCGTTCGCGTCCACCACGCACGGCTGTCAATAAAGATAGACAATTTTATTTCGGGGGGACGAACGTCTGCTGGGCGCAAGTGCTAAAAAATCATCACATAGTAGTGTAGATTAATACCCCATGGTATCCAG
>JBDWQI010000095.1:0-27298 GCA_039986635.1 Sulfitobacter sp. | reverse complement strand
GTGAACGCAGACGCCGCGTAAGTGCGATAGACATGAATGAGAAAGGCTGGCTCTTACAGGAGCCGGCCTTTTTTCGTTTCAAGGGCCGTAGGTGCCCCCCCCACAAAAGCAAAAGGCCGCAGCAAACGCTGCGGCCTTTCAAATCTCTCAGACGTCAGGCCCGAAGGCCCCGCCCAAAATCACTCAGTGATTTTGGAAACGACGCCCGCGCCAACCGTACGGCCACCTTCGCGGATCGCGAAGCGCAGGCCGTTTTCCATGGCGATCGGTGCGATCAGCTCAACGCCGAAGGACACGTTGTCGCCGGGCATGACCATCTCGGTGCCTTCTGCCAGCTGAACGGTGCCGGTCACGTCAGTTGTACGGAAGTAGAACTGCGGACGGTAGTTCGCGAAGAACGGCGTGTGACGGCCACCTTCCTCTTTGGTGAGGATGTAGGCTTCGGCTTCGAACTTGGTGTGCGGGTTCACGGAACCGGGCTTGCAAAGAACCTGACCGCGCTCAACGCCGTCACGCTCAACGCCACGCAGCAGCGCGCCGATGTTGTCGCCAGCTTCACCACGGTCCAGCAGCTTGCGGAACATTTCCACGCCTGTGCAGGTGGTTTTCTTGGTGTCGCGGATGCCGACGATTTCGATTTCGTCGCCAACGTTGATCACGCCACGCTCAACACGGCCGGTCACAACGGTACCACGACCAGAGATCGAGAACACGTCTTCGACGGGCATCAGGAACGGCTGGTCAACAGCACGCTCTGGTGTCGGGATGTAGTTGTCGACTTCTTCCATCAGCTTGCGGATCGCGTTCTCGCCGATGTTTTCGTCACGGCCTTCCATCGCCGCCAGTGCGGAACCGGGCACGACGGGGATGTCGTCGCCGGGGTAGTCGTAGGAAGACAGCAGTTCGCGGATTTCCATCTCAACCAGCTCAAGCAGCTCTTCGTCGTCGACCTGGTCAACTTTGTTCATGAAGACGACCATGGCGGGGATGCCAACCTGACGGCCGAGCAGGATGTGCTCACGGGTCTGGGGCATCGGGCCGTCGGCCGCGTTCACAACCAAGATAGCGCCGTCCATCTGAGCGGCACCGGTGATCATGTTTTTCACATAGTCAGCGTGGCCGGGGCAGTCGACGTGGGCGTAGTGACGTGCTTCGGTCTCATACTCAACGTGCGCGGTCGAGATGGTGATGCCGCGGGCCTTCTCTTCGGGCGCGCCGTCGATCTGGTCATACGCTTGGAAGTCACCGAAGTATTTGGTGATCGCCGCGGTCAGCGTGGTTTTACCGTGGTCAACGTGGCCGATTGTGCCGATGTTGACGTGTGGCTTGTTACGTTCAAACTTTGCCTTTGCCATGGTGTTGGCTCCTTTAGATGTTGGGTGGTGGGCTTAAAAACCCACCCTACAGATTGGGTAGGGCGGGGTTCACCCCGCCATCCCGGTTATGCAAATTTGGCCTGAATCTCGTCAGAGATGTTCTGCGGCACAGGCTCGTAGTGGTCGAACTGCATGGTGAAGTTCGCACGACCGGAAGACATCGAACGCAGCGTGTTGATGTAGCCGAACATGTTGGCCAGCGGTACGAAGGCGTCGATCGCGATGGCATTGCCGCGCGTGTCTTGACCCTGCACCTGACCCCGACGGGATGTCAGGTCACCGATGATGCCACCGGTGTACTCTTCCGGTGTCACAACTTCGACCTTCATGATCGGTTCCAGCAACTTTGCGCCAGCTTTTTTCATGCCTTCGCGCATACCCATACGGGCGGCGATTTCGAAGGCCAGGACGCTGGAGTCAACGTCGTGGAACTTACCGTCGATCAGAGCAACCTTGAAGTCGATGACCGGGAAGCCCGCCAGCGGACCGGAGTCCAGAACCGACTTGATCCCTTTTTCCACGCCCGGGATGTATTCCTTGGGAATGGCACCACCGACGATACGGCTCTCGAAGGAGTAACCTTCGCCCGGCTCGGTCGGCATCAGGATCATCTTAACTTCACCGAACTGACCCGAACCACCCGACTGCTTCTTGTGGGTGTAGGTGATCTCGGCTTCGCGGCTGATCGTCTCACGGTATGCCACCTGCGGCGCACCGATGTTCGCTTCAACTTTGAATTCGCGCTTCAGACGGTCCACCAGGATGTCGAGGTGAAGTTCGCCCATGCCCTTCATGATGGTCTGACCGGATTCCAGATCGGTTTCGACGCGGAAAGAGGGGTCTTCGGCGGCCAAACGGGCCAGACCTGCAGACATCTTTTCTTGGTCGGCCTTGGTTTTCGGCTCAACCGCGATCTCGATCACCGGATCTGGGAAGGTCATGGTTTCCAGAACCACCGGATCGTTGGCGGCACAGAGCGTGTCACCTGTGGTGGTGTCTTTCAGACCGGCAAGCGCGATGATGTCGCCCGCAAAGGCTTCTTCGATCTCTTCGCGGTTGATCGAGTGCATCATCATCATACGACCGACGCGCTCTTTCTTGCCCTTGGTCGAGTTCAGAAGGGTATCGCCCTTCTTCAGCACGCCCGAGTAGATGCGGGTGAAGGTCAACGAACCAACGAAGGGGTCGTTCATGATTTTGAACGCAAGGCCAGAGAACGCCATGTCATCATCCGCGCGGCGCGGGATGTTACGTGTTTCTGTCTCATCGCCCGGCTTGAAGCCCATGTAGTCGACAACGTCCAGCGGGCTGGGCAGATAGTCGATCACGGCGTTCAAGAGCGGCTGAACACCTTTGTTCTTGAAGGCGGAACCACAGAGAACGGGGATGAACTTGATCGCCAGCGTGCCCTTGCGGATCAGGTCGCGCAGGGTGTCGACGTCCGGCTCGGCGCCATCCATCAGGTAGTTTTCCATCGCCTCATCGTCCATCTCGACCGCGGTCTCGATGAGCTTAGCACGCCATTCGTCGGCGGTGTCCTTCAGGCTGTCACGGATCTCGCGCTGTTCCCAGCCCGCACCCAGATCTTCGCCGGACCAGACCCATTCCTTCATGGTGACCAGATCAACGATGCCTTCCAGCTCGTTCTCTGCACCAATCGGGATCTGCACTGGTGCAGGCGTGGCACCTGTACGGTCTTTGATCATGCGAACGCAGTTGAAGAAGTCCGCGCCGATCTTGTCCATCTTGTTGACGAAGACGATACGCGGCACCTTGTAGCGGTCAGCTTGGCGCCACACGGTTTCGGTCTGCGGCTCAACACCGGCGTTGGCGTCAAGAACGGCAACTGCGCCGTCGAGAACCGCCAGCGAACGCTCAACTTCAATGGTGAAGTCAACGTGGCCGGGGGTGTCGATGATGTTCATCCGGTACTTGGTGTCGGATGTCGCATCGGCTGTGGGCTCTTCCTGGCGCTGCCAGAACGTGGTGGTCGCGGCGGAGGTGATGGTGATGCCACGCTCTTGTTCCTGCTCCATCCAGTCCATCGTTGCGGCGCCGTCATGCACCTCACCGATGTTGTGGGATTTGCCGGTGTAGAACAGGATGCGTTCGGAACAGGTGGTTTTGCCGGCATCGATGTGAGCCATGATGCCGAAGTTGCGGTAGCGTTGGAGCGGATAGTCGCGTGCCATGGGGCTGCTTCCTCGAAAATATCAGTACGAACAGATCGCGCCCGAAACCGGGCGCGACGTTGAAATTACCAGCGGTAGTGGCTGAACGCTTTGTTCGCGTCGGCCATCTTGTGCGTATCTTCGCGCTTTTTAACAGCGGTACCACGGGACTGAACGGCGTCCAGCAGCTCGCCTGCAAGGCGCTCTTCCATGGTGTTTTCGTTACGCGCACGGGCGGCTTTGATCAACCAGCGGATCGCCAGCGCCTGACGACGCTCGGGGCGCACTTCGACTGGGACCTGATAGGTGGCACCACCAACGCGACGCGAACGAACTTCGACCGACGGTTGGATGTTTTCAAGCGCTTCGTGGAACACTTCGATCGGGGCGCGTTTGATCTTGTCTTCGACGCGGGTCATCGCGTTGTAGACGATACGCTCGGCGACAGATTTTTTGCCGTCGATCATCAGGTTGTTCATGAATTTTGTGAGAACCAGATCGCCGTATTTGGCGTCTGGCAGGACTTCGCGTTTTTCAGCGGCGTGGCGGCGTGACATATCTTTGTCTTCCTCTTGGCGGGGGTGGCGCAAGGCACCACCTTACAGGATGGTCAACAAGGTGGGCATATTGCCCACCTTAGGTGGATTACTTAGGACGCTTCGCACCGTATTTGGAGCGGCGCTGCTTACGGTCTTTAACGCCCTGTGTATCCAGAACACCGCGCAAGATGTGGTAACGCACACCGGGAAGGTCTTTTACACGGCCGCCACGGATCAGAACAACAGAGTGCTCCTGAAGGTTGTGGCTTTCACCGGGGATGTAGGAGATCACTTCGAAACCGTTGGTCAAGCGAACCTTGGCCACTTTCCGCATCGCGGAGTTTGGTTTCTTAGGTGTAGTTGTATAAACGCGCGTACAAACGCCACGCTTCTGCGGGCATTCCTGCAGGTGCATGGATTTGGATGTTTTGCGCTTTGGCTGACGCGGTTTGCGGATCAGCTGTTGGATCGTTGGCATTCCGGATATTCCCCGTTCTGTCTCATATCAGGTGCAATGGGCACGCCCAATGCGGTTTCAAATTCGGTGCATTGTCTTGCGACAAAGCGAAAACACCGCGATGTTCCCATTCCGAGGTGAACATGGCGGTGGGGTTACAGAGGGCTGGGTCAACATTAGACCGGGCCGTGACCACTTAAGTTGTGATTCCGATGAGCGAAGGATGTCTCCGCGACCGAGATAGCGGGCGTATAGGGGATGAGTCTGTGACTGTCAACTGCTCCGCCTGCGGCTTGCGGGCATGGGGTTTCGCTGTAATGCTATGGCCAGTCAAAGCGAGGTCACCTTTATCATGCAAACCATCGGCATCTGTCGCTTTTCTTATCCCGGCGATGGCGGATTTCAAGTCGAACATGAGAGCCTGCAAGACAGGATCGACTATCTTTACGCCCCTGCCCGAATGGCGGAACGATTTGCGACCTTTGAGACAATGATGTTACCGCCGCTCAAGGCGCAGACAGATGATGATTTTACCTTGCTGATCGTGATCGGTGAAAGCCTGCCCCCCCCCTACCGCGAGAGGTTAGAAGCCGCTGTCGAGCATATGCCTCAAGTGGTGATCCAGGCCCATGCACCCGGCCCGCACCGCAAGGTCATGCAAGAGGCGATCAATTCAGTACGTCGTTTTGACAACGCGCCTTGTCTACAGTTTCGCATGGACGATGACGATGCGGTCGCTTGCACCTATGTCGAACGGTTGCGCGAAACCGCGACGGATGTGTCTGCGCTCGCGGCAAAGCATCGCCACATCGCCATCGACTTTAATCAAGGATACATCGCACGACCATCAGCGACCGGCCTTGATGTTTGCGCCACTAACGCCCCCTACACCACCGCTGCGCTCGCCCTGATGTTTCAGCCAGATTTGCGGCTAAGTGTGATGAACTTTGCCCATATGAAAGTTGGTCAAAAGATGCCAACCGTGACAATCGCCGAAGAAGATATGTTGATACGTGGTCACAATGACTTCAACGATTCACGTCAAAAGGCAGGGATTCGCGCGCCGCGTCTTGCCCCCCTGAATGCTGCGGGCAAGGCCGACCTCAAAGCCACCTTTGACATCGATGCAGATATGGTAAGTGCCGCATTTTCACGTCTTTCACCGGCGTGATAACAACCGTTCCCGGTAAAAGGTGAACATACCGGTTCCCGCCACTATCGCCGCACCGAGCAAGGTAACGCTGCTCGGCCATTCTCCGAAGGCAAACCAGCCCAGCAGCAACGCCCAGACCAATCCTGTATATCTGAACGGCGCCGTAAAAGACACGTCTCCCGTCCGCATGACCTGTATCGAAAAGAAATAACCGCCCAGAACCAAAATCGCTGACGCTGCTATCAACACACTGTTCCCACCAGAAATCGACACCCAAGGCGTGCCAAGCGAGGCAAGCCCGGACGCACCTGTTACGGCCAAAGCGGTGATCAGTGTCACGCTCATCGATGGAACCTGTTCAGATAATTTGCGTGTCACCAAATCCCGTATCGTTACTGCCATCACCGCAATCAGCGCATAAAGCGACCAGACGTTGAAACCCTCTGCGCCGGGTTTCACAATCAGCATAACGCCACAAAATCCGACCCCGATCGCCAACATCCGACGCCACCCAACGCGTTCACGCAAGATTACCGCAGACGCCAATGTCACCATCAGTGGAACCACCTGCATGATCGCAGTAACATTGGCCAACGGCATGTTCAGTAACGCTTGCAGAAAAAAGAACGCAATCGTCACTTCGGCCATGGCCCGCGCGGCAATGACCCACCAATCCCGCCTTTTGATCCGAAAATGGATGTCGCCCAACCTGCCTTTGGTTGCCAAGATCAGCCCACAGGTCATCAGCCCGCGGACAAACAAGAGTTGAAACACCGGCACGTCCCCACCGGTCAGTTTCAGCATCGTGTCGTTAACGGTGAAACAGGCAAGCGACGCCACCATCAACAAAGCACCTGTTAAATTGGGTGACATCTCAGAGGTCGTCCAACATTTCGCGGGTCAGCCCAAAACCATCCCATAACAACCGTTTGATACCACGAGGGCGCAGTACCCCGCTTCGTCCCGAAGGTTGTGCGGTTGAATCATTATCCTGATGCACCGATCTGATCCACATCGGGCGGGCTACTTCTGTGTAGCAATCATAATATTGCGTCAGGTGTCGGTGATTGCGGCGGAAAACCGTGGCATGATCACCAACTTTCGCAACCATCGCCAACCCAATGCCCAAGGGTGCTCGTTCATACCATTCCGTCACAGGTGTTTCGCTCCCCTGATCCAGATAGAGCCCCCGATTAAAGGCAATTATGAAGGGTTTTTGATCCACGCGAACCTGCAACATATTCTGCGCCAAATCTCTGATCCGCGCTGTTGTTTGACGGTGCATCCCATCATCGTCATCCTGCCGAAACGTTGCCACATGGGTCGCATCGGGATCATCAGGCAACATCGCATAGGCCTGTTTGATCGCTTGAATATGCACCATCGGAGGGAGCGTCACGATATGCAGCGGGGCAAATTCAGCGACCATATCTTCTAGTCGAGCGCGCCATGGCGCCGGAAAACTATCGCCGATCAACACTGCACAGGAAAAATCAGTATCATCCTGCAACGCCATCGTATGAAAAGCCAATCGTTCAAACAATCGGAACCGCCGCTCAAGCCGTGCAGGTTCGTACAACATCTCAGCCATCGCAGCGATATCGTTCGTCGATTTGGCAAAGCCGTTTTCCGCCAGATAGGAAAACCGGATCAAACCTTTAATTTGTACTTTGGGTGTCACAAGAGCGCCTGTTTGTTTGACGCCATGGTAGGGGATTTCGAAAGGCGCCAAAAGGGGTAGAGCCCCTTGCATTGACATCCAACTTGAAACGGTGGCTGTCTTCGCAATGCTGGCCAGCTGGAAAACTTTTGCATTGGCCAAGTAGTCCTTTCCCAAGATGAGGCACTTTCATTGGAAAACACCTTGAAAATACGTCAGGCAACCATCGATGACATCCCAGAAATATGCACTTTTTTGATGGAGCTGACCGCCATTGGCAAACGCCGGCTGCCAAGCGACGCTGCTTATGTCCGCAGCCACTATATTGAACATCCCGACGCCATCCAATGTGCCGTCGCCCAGGTAGAAAATGGCGACCTTCTCGGCCTGCAAATTTTGAAACATGCCTCAGAAGGGAACCCTTACGGTGTGACAACAGGTTGGGGGATCATTGGCACACATGTCCGACCAAGCGCCGCCCGTCGCGGCATCGGCAAGGCGCTTTTTGCAGCAACGCTTACGGCCGCAAAAGCAGCCGATCTAAAAAAGATCGACGCAACCATCGGATCAGACAATCAAGAAGGGCTGGCCTATTATGACGCGATAGGATTTCGGAGCTACAAAGATTTGGGGCGCAGAGTTTGCAAATGCTTTGACGTCTGAGGTTAGTTTCTAGAGCGCTGCAATAGCTACCCCCGGCCCCTCTCAGATCCCCCCAAAAAGAACCCCCGCAACTTCGCAGTTACGGGGGTAATTTTCTAATCAAGCAAGCAGGGTTTAGTCCCGGCTTTCCTCATCAAAGGTGGGCGTGTCAAAGACATCGCCGCCCACCACATCGTTGTTATCCATCACCGGGGCGGCAAGCGCTGCTGCGGCCTCGGCTTCTTCGCGGCGGGCTTCGATCACAACGTTGTCGCGATCAGTGGCCACTTTGCGCATCTGCATGGTCGCCCCACCTGTACCGGCGGGGATCAGACGGCCAACAATGACGTTCTCTTTGAGACCGACCAGTTTGTCCTTCTTGCCCTGTACCGATGCTTCGGTAAGGACCCGTGTGGTTTCCTGAAACGATGCAGCCGAGATGAACGACCGTGTCTGCAAGGATGCCTTGGTGATGCCCAGCAAGATCGGTTCGCCTTTGGCCAAGCGGCCACCTTTGGACAAGGCTTTCTCGTTGGCTGTATCGAACTCCAGCTTGTCGACGTGTTCGCCCTTGAGCAGAGTGGTGTCTCCAGATTCCTGGATCTCCCACTTTTGCAACATCTGGCGCACGATCACTTCGATATGCTTATCGTTGATCTTCACACCTTGCAGGCGATACACATCCTGCACCTCATCGATCATATAGTCCGCGAGGGCCTCAACCCCCATGATGGACAAAATGTCGTGCGGCGCTGGGTTGCCGTCCATGATGTAATCACCCTTTTGCACAAAATCACCTTCCGCAACCGGAATGTGTTTGCCCTTGGGCACCATGTATTCAACCTTGTGATCCGCATCCTCAGAGGATTCAATCGCAATACGGCGTTTGTTTTTGTAGTCCTTGCCAAAGCGCACATAGCCATCAATTTCCGCGATGATTGCGTGGTCTTTGGGGCGGCGTGCCTCAAAGAGTTCCGCAACCCGTGGCAGACCACCGGTAATGTCCTTGGTTTTGGCACCTTCACGCGGGATACGCGCGATGACGTCACCTGCTTTGACATCGTTGCCGTCTTCAATAGACAGAACCGCATCCACAGACATCGGATAGGTCACAGGGTTGCCTGCATCGTTGCGCACAGCTTCGCCGTCCGCATCAACCAAGATCACCTCTGGTTTCAATTCGTTGCCTTTTGGTGCCGCACGCCAGTCGATAACGATCTTCTGGGTCATACCTGTTGCATCATCGGTTTCGTCTTTGACCGCAATCCCGGACACAAGGTCCACAAATTTGGTGGTCCCGGACTTTTCAGCAATGATTGGCAGCGTGTAGGGATCCCATTCAAAGAGTTTATCACCCCGTGCAACGTTTTGACCGTCTTTGACAAACAAAGTCGTACCATAACCAATCTTGTGGTTTGCACGCTCTGCACCGTCTTCACCAACAATCAGCATTTTCATGTTGCGGCCCATGACCATGATCGCGCCTTCGGCGTTCTCAAGGGTTTGAGCGCTTTCAAACACGATTTTGCCTTCCTGAGATGCCTCAAGGAACGACTGCTGGCCACCTTGCGCAACGCCGCCAATGTGGAAAGTCCGCATCGTCAGCTGTGTGCCCGGTTCGCCAATGGATTGTGCCGCGATGATGCCAACGGCCTCACCTTGGTTAACCAATGTACCACGGGCAAGGTCACGACCATAGCACATGGCGCAAACGCCCTCTTCGGCTTCGCAAGTCAGTGGGCTGCGAATGCGGGTCGACTGAACACCGGCTTCGTCGATGGCATCAGCCATACGTTCGTCTACGATGGTCCCTGCGGGCACCAAGACTTCATCTGTGCCGGGGCGCAGAATGTCATCAGCAGCCACACGGCCCAACAGACGCTCCGCCAAGGACGAGACAACCTCGCCATCGTTCACAGCGGCCTCAGCCGTGATGGCTGTATCTGTTCCACAATCATGCATGCGCACGATGCAATCTTGGGCCACGTCAACAAGACGACGTGTCAGATACCCAGAGTTCGCCGTTTTCAAAGCGGTGTCTGACAGACCCTTCCGCGCTCCGTGCGTGGAGTTAAAGTACTCCAGAACGGTCAAACCTTCTTTAAAGTTTGAGATGATCGGTGTCTCGATGATGTCGCCATTCGGCTTGGCCATCAGGCCCCGCATGCCGCCCAGTTGTTTCATCTGCGTCACAGAACCACGCGCACCGGAGTGGGCCATCATGTAAACCGAGTTTGGCTCCATTTCAGCGCCAGCCTCGTCCCGCTTTTCGGCAGAGATCGAGCCCATCATCGCATCGGTTACCTTGTCGTTACACTTTGACCAGGCATCGACCACTTTGTTGTACTTTTCACCCTGAGTGATCAGGCCATCCATGTACTGCTGTTCAAAGTCCTTCACCTGATCGCGGGTTTCATCAACCAACGGCCATTTGGTGTCAGGGATCAGCATGTCGTCTTTACCAAACGAAATGCCTGCCTTAAACGCCTCGCGGAAACCCATGGTCATGATCTGATCACAAAAGATGACGGATTCTTTCTGGCCACAATACCGGTAAACGGTATCGATCACTTGCTGCACTTCTTTTTTGCGCAACAAACGGTTGACCAAATCAAACGGCGCCTTGGCATTCAAAGGCAACAAGGCCCCCAAACGGACACGACCCGGCGTGGTGTCGAAACGCACAAGCACTTCGTTGCCTTCGTCATCAATCTGTTTGATCCGTGCTTTGATCTTGGAGTGCAGATGCACTTCACCCGCATCAAGCGCGTGCTGGACCTCATCCACAGTGCCAAAGACCTTGCCTTCACCAACCATGCCTTCACGTTCAAGCGTGGTATAGTAAAGACCAAGGATCATATCCTGTGATGGAACAATGATCGGCGCACCGTTTGCAGGCGACAGAACGTTGTTCGTGGACATCATCAGAACACGCGCTTCAAGCTGTGCTTCCAAGGAAAGTGGGACGTGCACGGCCATCTGGTCACCGTCAAAGTCCGCATTAAAGGCGGAACAAACAAGCGGATGCAGCTGGATCGCTTTACCTTCAATCAAAACCGGCTCAAACGCCTGAATGCCCAAACGGTGCAATGTCGGCGCACGGTTCAGCATGACGGGGTGTTCGCGGATGACTTCATCAAGGATATCCCAAACTTCGGGGCGTTCCTTTTCAACCAGCTTCTTGGCTTGCTTAACGGTGGAGCTAAGCCCCTTCGCCTCTAGCCGCGAGTAAATGAACGGCTTGAACAGCTCCAGCGCCATCTTTTTCGGCAACCCGCATTGATGCAGCTTTAGTTCAGGACCCGTCACAATGACCGAACGGCCAGAGAAGTCGACGCGCTTACCCAAAAGGTTTTGGCGGAAGCGGCCCTGCTTACCTTTCAGCATGTCGGACAGGGATTTCAGCGGACGCTTGTTCGCCCCCGTGATCACCCGGCCACGGCGACCATTGTCAAACAGGGCATCCACAGATTCCTGCAACATCCGCTTTTCGTTACGCACGATGATATCAGGTGCACGCAATTCAATCAGACGCTTCAGACGGTTGTTCCGGTTGATCACACGACGATAAAGATCGTTAAGGTCAGACGTCGCAAAACGACCACCATCCAGCGGCACCAGTGGACGCAGTTCCGGTGGGATCACAGGGATCACCGTCAGAACCATCCACTCCGGGCGGTTCCCGGATTCAAGGAAGCTTTCAACAACCTTCAAACGCTTGATGATCTTCTTGGGCTTCAACTCGCCCGTGGCTTCTTTCAGCTCTTCGCGCAGCTGGTCGGCCTCCGCCTCCAGATCAATCGCGGCAAGCATTTCGCGGATCGCTTCGGCACCGATATTGGCGGTGAACGCGTCCATGCCATAGGCATCCTGAGCGTCCATGTACTCTTCCTCGGTCATCATCTGACCATAGGTGAGGTCCGTCAGACCGGGCTCGATCACCACATAGTTTTCGAAATACAGCACCCGCTCCAGATCGCGCAGCGTCATGTCGAGCATGAGACCGATCCGGGACGGCAGTGATTTCAGGAACCAGATGTGCGCAACAGGCGAGGCCAGTTCAATGTGGCCCATCCGCTCACGGCGGACCTTTTGCAGCGTGACTTCCACACCACATTTTTCGCAGACAACGCCGCGATACTTCATGCGCTTATATTTGCCGCACAGACATTCGTAATCTTTGATCGGGCCAAAGATACGCGCGCAGAACAGGCCGTCCCGCTCAGGCTTGAACGTCCGGTAGTTGATGGTTTCGGGTTTTTTGATCTCACCGAAAGACCACGACAGAATACGTTCCGGCGAGGCAAGAGAGACCTTGATCTCATCAAACACCTTCTGTGGCGCAAGTGGGTTAAACGGGTTGTTTGTCAGTTCCTGGTTCATTTTCAAATCCTTGAAAGGGGAGCGTTGGAAGAAGGTGCGCAGTAAATGCGCACCCTACGTAGGGTGTGTGCTAGGCACGCACCTTCACTCATCTTCCTCCGCGTCCAGGAGTTCCATGTTCAGGCCGAGGCCGCGCACTTCCTTGACGAGAACGTTAAAGCTCTCTGGAATGCCCGCTTCGAAGTTATCCTCGCCCTTGACGATGCTTTCATAGACCTTGGTCCGGCCCGCGACGTCATCCGATTTGACCGTAAGCATTTCCTGCAAGGTGTATGCAGCGCCATAAGCTTCGAGTGCCCAGACCTCCATCTCACCAAAGCGCTGACCACCAAACTGCGCCTTACCACCCAGCGGCTGCTGCGTGACAAGCGAGTATGGACCGGTGGAACGCGCGTGGATCTTGTCATCCACAAGGTGGTGCAGTTTCAGCAGATACTTGACGCCCACTGTCACAGGGCGGGCAAATTGCTCACCTGTGCGACCATCAAACAGCACCGATTGACCAGAGGTGTCAAAGCCCGCGCGGGAAAGCGCATCGTTCACATCAGCCTCTTTGGCACCATCAAATACCGGCGTTGCAATCGGCACACCACGTGTGACATTGCCCGCCGTTTCGATCAGCGCTTCCTCATCCAGACCTTCCAGACCTTCGGCATAGACGTTTTCGCCATAAGCGATGTTCATCGCTTCACGCACAGGCGTCAGATCACCGGAACGTTTGTATTCCTGCAGTGCCTCATCAACGTTCAGACCAAGACCACGTGCGGCCCAGCCCATATGCGTTTCAAGGATCTGACCCACGTTCATACGCGACGGCACACCAAGCGGGTTCAGACAGAAATCAACCGGCGTCCCATCAGCGAGGAACGGCATGTCTTCCATGGGGACAACCTTGGAAATCACACCTTTGTTGCCGTGACGACCAGCCATTTTATCGCCCGGTTGCAGCTTGCGCTTCACCGCGACGAATACTTTGACCATCTTCATCACACCCGGGGGCAGATCATCACCACGGCGTACTTTTTCGACTTTGTCATCGAACCGCGCATCCAAGGTCCGTTTTTGGATCTCGTATTGCTCGTTCAGCGCCTCAACGATTTTCGCGTCGTCCTCGTCTTCGAGGGCAAGCTGCCACCACTGACCACGGGTCAGCACATTATCAAGGATATCATCAGTGATCTGGCTGTTCGGATTCACGCCACGTGGACCTTTAACCGCAACTTTACCAAGGATCATTGTACGCAGTCGGGCAAAGATGTTCCGGTCCAAAATGGCCATCTCATCATCCCGGTCACGTGCCAGACGTTCGACTTCTTCACGCTCAATCTGCAGTGCACGTTCGTCTTTTTCCACCCCGTGGCGGTTAAAGACACGCACCTCAACAACCGTGCCAAAGTCACCCGGTTTCACACGCAAAGACGTATCCCGCACATCCGAGGCTTTCTCACCAAAGATAGCGCGCAAGAGCTTTTCTTCGGGTGTCATTGGGCTTTCGCCTTTTGGCGTGATCTTACCAACAAGGATATCCCCCGGCTCCACATCCGCGCCGATGTAGACGATGCCCGCCTCATCAAGGTTGCGCAGCGCTTCTTCGCCAACGTTTGGAATGTCACGGGTGATCTCTTCTGGCCCAAGCTTGGTGTCACGTGCGGCGACCTCAAACTCTTCGATGTGGATCGAGGTAAAGACGTCGTCGCGCGAAACCCGCTCAGAAATCAGGATCGAATCCTCATAGTTGTAGCCGTTCCAAGGCATAAACGCGACAACCACGTTTTTACCAAGCGCCAGCTCTCCCATGTCGGTGGACGGACCATCCGCAATCACCTGACCTTTGGTCACCGTTTCACCGACTTTCACCAGCGGACGCTGGTTGATGCAGGTGTTCTGGTTCGACCGCTGGAACTTACGCATGCGGTAGATGTCCACCCCAGCATCGCCCAGCTCAAGATCTTCGGTTGCACGGATAACAATCCGGCTCGCGTCCACTTGGTCAATGACGCCGGCACGTTTCGCCATGTAGGCCGCACCGGAATCGCGCGCCACAACTTCTTCAATGCCAGTCCCGACAAGCGGTGCCTCGGCCTGCAACAAGGGCACGGCCTGACGTTGCATGTTGGACCCCATCAAGGCGCGGTTCGCATCGTCATTCTCAAGGAAGGGGATCAGTGATGCCGCAACTGAGACCAACTGTTTGGGCGATACGTCAATCAGATCAACACTTTCCGTGGGCGCCAATGTATAGTCACCGGATTGCCGGGTGTTGACCATCTCGTTGGTGAACTTCCCCTCGACATCAAGCGACGCGTTGGCCTGTGCCACAGTATGGCGCATTTCTTCAGTCGCGGACATATAGTGGACCTCATCGGTCACCTTGCTGTCTTTGACCACCCGGTAAGGCGTTTCAATAAAGCCGTATTTGTTGACCCGAGCGAACGTCGCCAAGGAGTTGATCAGACCAATATTCGGCCCTTCCGGCGTTTCAATCGGACACATCCGCCCATAGTGGGTTGGATGCACGTCGCGCACCTCAAAACCAGCGCGTTCGCGTGTCAGACCCCCAGGCCCAAGCGCGGAAAGGCGGCGTTTGTGCGTAACTTCCGACAGCGGGTTGGTTTGGTCCATAAATTGCGACAGCTGCGACGAACCGAAGAATTCGCGAACGGCTGCGGCAGCAGGCTTCGCATTGATGAGGTCTTGCGGCATGACCGTGTCGATCTCAACAGAAGACATCCGCTCTTTGATCGCCCGCTCCATGCGCAGCAATCCAACACGGTATTGGTTTTCCATCAATTCACCAACAGAGCGCACACGGCGGTTTCCAAGGTGATCGATATCGTCAATGTCGCCCCGACCGTCGCGCAAATCCACAAGCGCTTTGATACAGGCCACGATATCTTCGCGACGCAATGTGCGCTGTGTATCCTCTGCGTCCAGATCAAGACGCATGTTCATTTTTACGCGGCCCACCGCGGATAGATCGTAGCGCTCAGAATCAAAGAACAATGTATCAAACAGAGCCGACGCCGCCTCAACGGTGGGCGGCTCGCCCGGACGCATGACCCGGTAAATATCCATGAGCGCGGTATCGCGGTTCATGTTTTTGTCCGATGCCATGGTATTGCGCATGTAGGGGCCGACATTAACATTGTCGATGTCCAACAGCTCAATCTCGGTGATGCCAGCATCGATCAGCTCTTTTGCAGTGCCACCGATCAGCGTGCCGTCTTTGTCATACTCCAGCGTCATCTCGTCGCCAGCTTCGACATAGATCGCACCGGTTTCTTCGTTGATGATGTCTTTGGCGACAAATTTGCCCACGATATGTTCGAACGGCAACAGCAAGTCGTTGACGTCACCTTCATCAATCAGTTTTTTGACAGCGCGTGGCGTTACTTTCTTGCCTGCTTCAAACAACACTTCGCCGGATTTCGCATCGACCACATCATAGGTAGGACGCGTTCCGCGCACACGTTCCGGGAAGAACGGCGCGACCCAGCCTTTGGTCTTTTCAAGACGATAGGTCACCGTTTTATAATAGGCGTCCATGATCGCTTCTTGGTCCAGACCCAGTGCATAAAGCAGTGTGGTCACTGGCAATTTGCGACGGCGGTCAATCCGCGCAAAAACGATATCTTTTGCGTCGAATTCAAAATCAAGCCATGAACCGCGGTAGGGAATAATGCGGCAGGCGAACAAGAGCTTACCCGAAGAATGTGTCTTGCCCTTATCGTGATCAAAGAACACACCCGGCGAACGGTGCATCTGAGAAACGATGACACGTTCGGTACCATTTACAATAAAGGTACCATTAGGCGTCATCAAAGGCATATCGCCCATAAACACATCTTGCTCTTTGATGTCTTTAACCGACTTGGCGCCTGTATCTTCGTCAATATCAAATACGATCAGACGCAATGTCACCTTTAGCGGCGCGGAATAGGTCATGTCACGCTGCTGGCATTCTTCTACGTCATACTTTGGCTTTTCCAGCTCGTATTTCACGTATTCCAATACAGAGGTTTCATTGAAATCCTTAATCGGGAAAACCGATTGGAAAACACCCATGATCCCTTCGCCATCCATTGGCGTTTCGGCATCTCCGGAATTCAGGAACAGGTCATAAGAAGATTTTTGCACCTCAATGAGGTTTGGCATGTCCAGCACTTCGCGGATTTTGCCATAATATTTACGGAGACGTTTCTGGCCAAGAAAAGTTTGTGCCATATGTCATAGTACCTTTCGTATCTCTTGCCTGAACGCCACCACCGGGGCCGTGGTGCGTCCATCAGAGCGGTTTGATCCGGTCAATGCTGGCACACGTCCCACCGTGCACCTTCCGACCATTGGACCTCTCCAGGAAGATGCTTTTCGCAAAAGCACCTTTCAAGACAGGTTTGGCTGGACAGGGATACCCCCCATCCAGCCAATGTTTTTCCCGGGAAATCCAGACCTTTTCAAAACGCCTGGATCGATCTTTCTAAAAAGATCGGTTCCCGTTGCGCCCGACTTAGGCCAGCTCGACTTCCGCGCCAGCTGCTTCCAGCTTCGCTTTGACGTCTTCTGCTTCGGCTTTGTCGACACCTTCTTTGATTTTGCCGCCAGCTTCGACCAGATCTTTGGCTTCTTTCAAGCCAAGACCGGTGATGCCGCGCACTTCTTTGATCACGTTGATCTTGGATGCGCCCGCGTTCTTCAGAACGACGTCAAATTCAGTTTTCTCTTCCTCTGCGCCACCGGCACCATCAGCAGGACCAGCCATCATCACAGCGCCGCCCGCGGCGGGCTCGATGCCGTACTCATCCTTGAGGATTGTCTTCAGTTCTTGTGCTTCAAGCAGGGTCAGACCAACGATCTCTTCTGCCAGTTTCTTCAGATCAGCCATGTTTAGCTCTTTCCGTTAACGATATGTGTGTTCCAACGTGCTGTTTTTCAACACGCCGATAAAACGATTGCTTACGCAGCCTTGTCCTCGATCGTGGACAAGATGGATGCGATATTGCTTGCAGGTGCGCCAATGGCTCCGGCGATGTTGGAAGCAGGTGCGCCCAGCATGCCCGCGATGGTGGAGATAAGCTCCTCCCGCGAAGGCATCTTGGACACGGCTTCTACACCGGCGGCATCCAGAACGTTCTCGCCCATTGCACCACCAAGGATAACGAACTTTTGGTTCTCCTTGGCGTACTCCTGAGCCACCTTGGCCGCGGCCACAGGATCTTCAGAATAGGTCAGAACGGTCATACCCGTCAGCAGGGAAGCAATGCTTTCGCATGGCTTACCCGCAAGGGCGATTTTGGCGAGCCTGTTTTTGGCAACACGCACGGCCCCGCCAGCGTCACGAGCACGCGCGCGAAGGTCCTGCATTTCAGCAACTGTTAAACCGACGTAGTGAGATACTACAACGACGCCAGAGCTTTCAAAGATTTGGCCGAGCTCGTCGACCAACTGTTCTTTTTGTGCTCTATCCACAGTTTCACTCCAGTAAGGGAGGGTTGCCCCTCCGGCTCAGTTTTGCCGGAACTTGTGGTCCCGACATTTCGGGTCCTTACGGGGGCCGGGCGCGTCGCGACAGAAGTCCATGTGAGACATCCGAAGAAATTCTACCTTTTCCCGTCTCAGGCAGGAATTATGTCAGCAAATTCACCAACACCCACCGTCTCGGACGAAAAGCACAAAAGCGCGACGAATCGCGCTTTGATGCTTCTGCCGGGTGTTACGCGCTAACCAAAGCAGTGCCAACCCCTTTTGCGATTGCTGAACGCAAATTACCATCAAATGGCATATCGAACCGCCTGATTACCCCCTTTCAACGCATCAGGAAAGGTTTTGGCGGCCAATGTCTCTGCATCCAGATCCAGTTCGAACAGCGCATCATACTGGCTTAGGACCGCGCGCCGCGCCGCATCGAACACATGCAGATGTTCGTAAATGTCACGTAACTTTGGGTCCGGGTCCTGCCCTTCAAGGATTGGCTCCAAAACACTGCGCGCACGGGGCGTAAACCCGGATGACGAAAGCCGCCAAGGCAGTTTTGCCCGCCAAATATCATAACCCTGATCAAAGAAGTGTAGCAGGTACGCGCCTTCCTGCGGCCCAATGACATGATCCATGATCACCGTGCCATCCGCTTGTTGCAAGAAATGCTGGCGCATGATCACATCTTTGATCCCTGCCCGATTAGCGGTTTTTCCGATGGTATGCCCACTGAGCCCTCGGCGTTTCATCATCATACCAGCGTGTTCGCCATAGATTAGGTTAACAGCGTCCCGGTCCATTTCGATGCGAAACTGAACAGGTCCCGGTGCATCCGGCGCCTGAATATTCTCTGCTGGACGCAACGTGACAGAGCGGATGTCTCCGGGAGTTTGCGCAAGTTCTTCAGCGAGTGTACGACCTTTGAGATGCACCAGTTCATCGCCATCCACATTCATGAACCAACCGCCCTTTAGACTGCGGTAGATGAATTGCATCGCCCGGTTTTGCCGTTTCGGAAACCGCGCACTGGCCGCCACACCAATGCCGCGCCAGAATCCCTTGGTACAGGGAATGCACAGCACGTTTTTTGTCGCACGCAACACATTGATTGCTGGATCTTCTGGGTCATCAAAACAAATCACGACACAATCCGCGCCTTCCCGCAGATACCAACTGACAAATGCAAGCGTGGTGCCCAGCGTCTCGCGCATCACAGCGCCGACGATCAAACCGCCCTCGGGCAGGCCCGCAACCATGTCCTGCGCTGTTGCCATCTGTCCCCTCAGCCTGTCTGACGGAGACTGGTGCGGCCCATCTTTTGAACCAATGCCTTTAGCTCTGTGGTCGAGATGTTTTCTGTCCGGGGCAGGTACAGCACATCACAAAGGTCCGACAGGTCGTCAAATTCACCTTTCCAATCGTCTCCCATCGCAAACAAATCTACACCCAAATCCACGATGTCACGGCGCTTCTGCTCCCAGTTATGCTCCGGGATCACCCGATCAACATAGCGACAACTCTCCAGCATCTCCGCACGTTGTTTGTAAGGAACAACGGTTGTTTTGCCTTTGACGCTGTTAAACTCATCCGTCGAACAGGCCACAATCAGCGTGGTACTAAGCGCTGAAAGCCGTTGCAACAGCCGCACATGGCCCACATGCAGCAAATCGAAAGTCCCATACGTCAGAACCACCTTTTCTTCGCGCTCATACATGGGCCTTCTCCCGAGGTTCAAAGGCATCCACGTCAGCATAAAGTGCTGCCTTAAAGGCCTCAAAGTGCTGTTCGGACGTGGGCCAGTCAAAGGTAAAACTCGGATCCGGGACGCGCCACTTAGGGCCGTAATTCAGCTCCAGAAAAGCTTGCGGGTTGCGCGGGATAGGCAGACCAGAAGCCGCGCATTTGCCAAACGGCAACAGGTCATCGCGGCGAAGTTGACCGGCGGTGTGAGGATAAACAAACACCTGATCGCCCTGCATCCACGCAGGAAACAGGTCGATCTGCATCCCATCATCAATAACCTTCATCACGCGTTTGTTGCGTGCAGGCACGTGAAATTTCAACCCGCTGGCCCGTAACGTATGGCAGGCCTCAATCCAGGCTCCGGCCACTTCTTGGGGGGTCTCGCCTTGCATCATTACAGCCAGATCAATGTCATTGTCATGACCAATAAACCCACCGTCACGGATGGAGCCCAGCAATGTGCCCGAGTTCAGCCAGACCTCTCCGACCAACGATTTCACATGTTCAATGGTGCGCCTTGTCCGTTCCCAAAGATCCGCATGATCCCAATCAGCCAAGGACCCCTGAAAAACCAAATCGCCTGAAAGTTTGCCTTTGGCATGCACGTCAATCAGATGCGCTTTGAACCGATCGAATTCTTCCACCTGTCCGCGTGCGCATTGCACAAAATACAAATCCTGCAAGGGCCGTTTGACCCGGCGCGGAGGGGCGCCCCCGATCAAACGTGTCAGGATCATCGCTTCAAGATATTCGGGATGAGAGCTTGGCTCAATCCGCGCCTTGATGCCTGCCATTATCCGACGTGATTGCCGCCCATCAAACCTGCACCGCCCATCCAGCTGATGCTGCATGGCTGCGTCTCGAATACCAATTAGGTCAGCCTGATCCTCATGATCAAGCGCGTCATTTTGAATCACTACTGCCTCCTGCGGGACCCTCTGCGCCGACCTAAGGCCGATCCGGGGCAACGCTCATTTTGTTTGATCGTGAATCAATCAGGCCAGCAGATCAACATCTTTAACGAAAAACGGCGACCCAAAAGGGCCGCCGTTACAATTTTGCACTGTTGTGAGCCGCTTAGGAGCTGACTGCATCCTCAACAGCAACCGATACACCCGGACCCATTGTAGAGCTCAGGTTGATCTTTTTCATGTAGGTACCTTTGGTGCCGGATGGTTTGGCTTTGGCAACTGCACCGATAAATGCACGCACATTCTCCACCAGCTTGGCCTCATCAAAAGACAGTTTGCCGACGCCAGCATGCACCACGCCGCCTTTTTCCGCTTTGAATTGCACTTCGCCACCTTTCGCAGCCTTAACCGCGTCAGTTACGTCCATGGTTACTGTGCCAACTTTGGGGTTCGGCATCAGGTTACGTGGACCCAGCACCTTACCCAGACGCCCTACGATGGGCATCATGTCAGGTGTGGCGATGCAACGATCAAACTCAATCTTGCCGGATTGTACGATTTCCATCAGGTCTTCTGCGCCAACGATGTCGGCCCCTGCTGCTGTTGCTTCTTCGGCTTTTGGGCCACGGGCGAACACAGCAACACGCATGGTTTTGCCGGTGCCATTCGGCAGGCCAACAACGCCGCGTACCATCTGATCTGCGTGACGTGGGTCAACACCAAGGTTCATGGCGATCTCAATGGTTTCATCAAACTTGACGTTTGAATTGCTTTTGATCAAGGCCACGGCTTCTTCGACGGTGATGTCTTCTTTGCCAGCAAATGCTTCACGTGCGGCGCGGGTACGTTTTCCAATTTTTGCCATCTTACTTCACCTCGATGCCCATGGACCGGGCAGAGCCCAGAATGATCTTCATCGCCTGTTCCACATCGTTTGCGGACAGATCAACCATCTTTGCTTCTGCGATTTCGCGCAACTGCTTGGTGGTTACAGAGCCAACCGTTTCACGGCTGGGTGTTTTGGCACCGGATTTCACCTTGGCGGCTTTTTTCAGGTAGTAGGACGCCGGCGGCGTCTTGATGTCCATGGTAAAGGACTTGTCCTGATAATAGGTGATCACGGTCGGGCATGGGGCGCCCGGCTCCAGATCGCCAGTCTTGGCGTTAAACGCCTTACAGAATTCCATGATGTTGATGCCGCGCTGACCCAATGCAGGGCCGACGGGTGGGGATGGGTTCGCTTGACCCGCTGCAATTTGCAACTTCATCGTACCGACGAGTTTCTTGGCCATTGGCCTTCTCCTATTCCAACGCTCTTGGGTCGCGTCCCGTGAGCTATGTGTTGTGTGGTCCGGGTTGCGTGCCGCGGCGCGCGTGCCTCCCACAATGAATCGCCTTTGCGGACGATTGCTGCGGGTTATAGCGGGTTGGGACGTATTGCAAGGGCTGCGTGATACCACGAGCTGAATGAATCAGGCTCGCCTTGAGCCGACACTGATCTTAGGGCGGTCTCGCGCCCCCGCGAAGGATCAACAGTTGTTTGAAAACAAGCCTGCCTTTATGAAGACCGCCAATTCTGCGCGGATGGTAAGCAATTGAAACAAGAGATCACATTCACCCGACTACCCAAGGTAACGACATCAGAGATAATCGATCACATGTCTGACCCGCGTGTCGCAGTGCATATGCCGCTTTTGAATTTCGATTGGGATGAAGCCGCTGTGGCAAAGTTTGTCGCCAGCAAGGAGGCCTGCTGGAGCCGAGACGGGCTTGGCCATTGGGCCATACTATCCGACAAGAAATATGTCGGTTGGGGAGGTTTTCAAAAGGAAAATGGCGCTTGGGATTTCGGTTTGGTGCTCAAGCCAAACTGCTTTGGATTAGGGGCCCGCATCTTAAGGAAAGCAATCGCGTTCGCCCATGCCGATGAACGCATGCCTTTCATTACTTTTCTGCTGCCGCCATCGCGCAAAAATCTGGGTGCTCTCAAAAGACTTGGCGCAACATTTGTAAAAGAGATCGATTATGATGGATCGCCATTTCTCAAATATCGGCTTGAGACCATGTGACGGCTTATGGTTCACGTTCCCAGTTCCGCAGAGCGGCCATCAACTTGGCCGCCCTCCACAAAGAGACTTTGCGCGTTACGTGTGATCAGACCTGTTTTATCACCTGTGTGAATTCAAGCTCTACCGGGGTTTCACGGCCAAAGATCGATACGGACACTTTCAAACGCTGATTTTCGTCATCAACTTCTTCGATCATGCCATCGAAATCTTCAAACGGACCGTCACCAACTTTGACCTTCTCGCCCACTTCAAAGTGGATAAGCGTACGTGGCGCGTCTTCGCCTTCTTGAACACGGCCAAGGATACCCTGCACTTCTGCATCACGCATTGGCATCGGGCGACCTTGCGGGCCTAAAAACCCGGTGACGCGGTTGATAGAGTTAATCAAGTGGTAGCCTTGGTCGGACATTTCCATATGAACCAGCACATACCCCGGCATAAACCGCCGCTCTGCGGTGACCTTTTTGCCGCGACGCACCTCAATCACCTCTTCGGTGGGGACCAGCACTTCGTCGATCTGATCCTCAAGCCCGTGCTCCTCAGCAGAGGTGCGGATCTGTTCTGCGATCTTTTTCTCAAAGTTGGACAGGACACTGACTGAATACCAACGCTTTGCCATATGAACTACAGTCCCTGTCTTGTGATGCGCATGATCCGCGACATCTTATCTGTGAAGGTCAGCAGGATGCATTCCGGCTGCCGGATAGAAAACGGGGCGCGGGCTTGATTCGCCACACGCCCGTTCATGTAAGTTTGCTGATTAGCCCCTGTGCCGTCCAGTTTCAAGCCTGCGGCAGGATTTTTGGCAGATCGTCAGATCGACACGTCACCTTAGCCAAACATGCCCAGAACACTGTTAAGACCACCACGGATGATGATGTCTACAATCGCAAAGAAAACAGCTGTCAAAGCGGCAAGAATAAACACCATGACGGTGGTCAGCATGACTTCGCGCCGTGTAGGCCAGACAACTTTGCCAACCTCGGCACGCACCTGCTGAATAAACTGGAGTGGGTTTGTCATCGCCATTGTAGGTTCCTGTCGTCAAATGCTTATCCCCGGCATCTAACGGCTGTGGGGTGGGGTTTCAAGCCTGCAGGTGCGCGCGCCTTACGCTTCGCCCTCGCGCAGGTTCGCAAAACGCCTATCAAGCGCTTCGTCATGGCGTTTGTCCGCCGTGGCCAAATCGCCAAAATCCGGGAGATACAGCCCGTCAACCGACCCTTCGGGGAAACGGTCCAGAATGGCATCCCACTTCATTGCAAAGGCGTCGATCTTGCGGTGCAGCTCAACCGCTCGGTTCGGGCGACGGCTCGCGTACCAGCGTCCAAGCCCCATCGCACGCCGCCAAAATCCATCATATCCAAGGATCAAGAATATCGCGATCATCACAAAGATCGAGAAAAACAATACAGCCAACACCAATCCGGGTCGCAACAACACCAACAAAGCCAGACTGCCCAGGATCAAGTGGCGCGGCGTCGGGCGATATCCGGTGATCTTCGCCTTAAGCCGCTGGATCAATCCAACCTTTACGGCCTGTTTTTGCGGATTCGGGTTGGTCCGGCGCGGCTGAGGACGCGCAACAGGCTCTTGCGGCGCGACATCAGGCATCGCCGGCTTCACCTTGCGGCGTGGCGTAGCCGAAGCAGTCGGTTCTTGCGGCTTTTCCGCCGCCGCTTTGGGGGCCGCAACTGGATCTAACGCTGCTTTTGAATCCGTTTCGATCAGATTGCGGATCGCGGCCAATGCTTTGGGGTCAATATCGGCAGCCTCGGGTGAGGGTCCAGGTTGCTGCGGCTGGCTTTTCATCTCAGTCGTCATTGCTCTCAATCCAATGTTTCTTAAATGCCTACCCTTCGGATTTGACGTCTACTGGGCAAGAATGTGGCAGAAAAAGGGCAAATGGTTTCATCGCTCTGGTTGCTTCTTTGGTACCTGCGAGGTTTGGGACCAAAGGACCGCAATCAATATCCCCCCACCCCCTATGATCACCTGAAAGGACGGCATTACCTGAAATACGATCAGCGCGAGCATTGGTGCCAGCGGCATCTCCAAAACGGACAACAATGCAGTCTCGGCCGGTGGCAATCGACGTGCGCCTTCGGACAGCGTGACTGAAGCCACGGCAAACACCAGCCCAAACACCATCAAGATCGGCAAATCAGACATCGAAACATCAAACGGTGCACCAGAATAATAAGCGAAAGGCAGTAAAACCAATGACGATAGGGCGGCTGGGAACGCTGCGGTTGTCGCAGGGAATGCGCGGTAAAGCACCATGGTCCCGGCCATCGCTAATGTCATAAATAACGCCAAAGCATCCCCCATAAACGCAATCTTGCCAACCGAATCTGCAAAAATGACAATCACGCCTGCAAAGGCTGCTAGGCTGGCCGTGGCGACTTTGCGCGATGGTAGTTCTTTGAGGAATATCCAAGCCAAAACCGCAGCCAGAAACGGCACTGCCCCGTAGATCAACGAAACATTTGCCACGCTGCTTAACTTAAACGCTGGAATAAAGGCGGCTGTACCCGCTGCCATCAAGACCGTAACCCCAAGAGCAGCCGCTTTGAATTGTCGCATCTCGTTCACAAGTTCACCGCGCAAGGCCAAATAGGTCAATGTGAAACCGCTCGCCGCGACACCGCGCCAAAAGATGATATCCCATGCGGGAACGTCGACTCCTTTGGTGAAAATCCCGGCTGTGCTGAATACAAATGCCGATATCACAACCAACACGACCCCAGCTTTTCTGTTGTGCATACTCTGCCTTCCTTAGAACAATTTACGAAGGCATTAAGATATCGCTGCTGACAACTGAGTGTCAGCAGCGATATGGTATTTCAAACAAAACACTGGCGAGTCCCATGCCAAAATCTACACGAATGTTCGAAATCATCCAATTGTTGCGCGCCGCCAAACAGCCGTTACTGGCACAACAGATCGCTGAGACCCTAGAGGTCTCCAAACGCACGATCTACCGCGATATCGCGACCCTTCAAGCGATGCAGACGCCGATCTACGGCGAAGCCGGTATCGGCTATGTCATGCGCAAAGGTTATGACCTGCCGCCGATCAATCTGGACGTTGAAGAAGCAGAGGCCATCGCGATAGGGCTCAGCTTGATTGCCCGCACCGGCGACCCGGGCCTTTGGCGGGCGGCAGGGCGGGCAGCGCGCAAGCTGAATGAAACGGCACCCGGCACGCGCCGCCTGGTCGCGTCAAGCTGGGGATTGGAAGATATCAGGACCATGGATCTGGCCCGCCTGCGTCAAGCCATCCGCGAAGAACATAAGATCCGGTTGCGTTACAATGACGTTGAAGGGCGTGTCACATCACGCGTCATCTGGCCATTGGTGTTGATCTACTATGTTGATACAGCCTTGGTGGTTGCGTGGTGCGAAATGCGGCAGGCATTGCGCCATTTCCGGCTTGACCGGGTCGCAGCGTGGTCGCTGGAAGACGGGCACTTCAAAGGCCAAAGCGCTGCGCTTGTGACCCAATGGGAAGAGACACAAAAAGACGACACCGTGGTCACACGTGACCTTTAAGCGGATCGCCGATATGTCATGTAAAAGTGGCAGGGGCTGAGGGACTCGAACCCACGACCCTCGGTTTTGGAGACCGATGCTCTACCAACTGAGCTAAACCCCTATGCCGAGCCGTTGGGTAATCGCAATTTGACCTGCAATCAAGAGCCGATCGCGGATTGAGGCGAATTAAACGCCGCATCTTTGGCAAGTCGCGGTCACAGAGGTTGCCTCGCCTGCACAAAGTTACGCTATCTTGGGGTCAGAACCGATTTATCCTGCCCCTAGCGACGCCACAGCTTCCAAAGCTGTAATGTCCTCCGCCATGATAAGCGCTTCATATTCCAGAATCATGTCGATAGGCCAATCCCACCATGCGACTTCATTGATCCGTGCAATCTCTGAAGGCTCAAATCTCTGCCGCACCACACGTGCAGGGTTTCCGACCACAATCGAATAGTCAGGCAGTGTGCCACCAACAACTGACCGCGCGCCTACAATAACGCCGTTGCCAATCTGCGCCCCGGGTAACACGGTTGCCCCCTGACCAATCCAAACATCATGCCCAATGATCGTATCGCCCCCCGGATCTGGCATGGAAGGTCGGCCTGCTGTTGACCCATCGTCGAAAATAGCAAACGGAAAAGAGGAAATACCGTCATAGCGGTGGTTCGCCGACCCTGTGATAAAGGTGACGCCGTCCGCAATTTGGCAAAATTTGCCGATGATCAACCGCTCCGGGCTGAAATCAAACAGATACGGCGCCAAACAAGCGGCCCAATCCTCGGGAACATCAAAGGCACTTGCGTAGGTATAGCTTCCCACCTCAAATTGAGGATGATTTATGGCCGGTTTCAAAAATACTGTTTGCTTAAAAGGGGCTCCGTTTTCTGCAACAATTGGGTGCATTTGGTTGGGGTCGGCAAATGGCATATCGGGCACCTTTAAATATTTGGACCATGGCGCACACCTCCGCAGGAATGCGTATGACAACACTCTAACGCCTCTAACGAGTAAGGTGGAGGTTTCCTCCACCGCGGCGCTGTGGTGAGCCGCATTAAGGCCGCTCTGTTGGGTGGCCTTTTGCTGTGGTGCCTCGGTTCAAAGGTCGGGTGCTTTGGTGCAATCGATCCGGGAGGGGCGTAAGGGGGGCATCTTGCCCACCCGGGTTTGCCAAGACAAGACCATC
>JBDWQI010000094.1:0-4953 GCA_039986635.1 Sulfitobacter sp. | reverse complement strand
GAAACGGCAAATCGGCTGAAAGAACAACGCTTCTTATACCGTATCTAATGCCTGCTGTAGTACACGGTACCAGGAATGAGTGTTGGAATTTTGATCCTATTCTTTTCTAGAATCTGCGGCTGGCCGGGGCGCCTCGAGGGGACGCAGGCGGTCCTCGGCCTCCTTTGTTGCGCAGATGTTCGTTGACCCCTGTGTGTTTTTTGCTTTTCAACACAGTAATATTCGTTAAGATACCAGATAGGGCATCGTAGATAAAGCATAAAAGGAAGTAGATTTTTGAACATAGATAGACCTTGTGCATAGGTTTCCTTTGTATCCGGAGACTTCTTCTTTCAGGAATCTTCTGAGCGATCAACGGTGAAGCTCATGCTGCACATTGTCGGATGTGAAGCCTAATAATAAGATACGTAATTCGTCGGCAGGGCCCGAAGTCAGAATTTTCACATCATCCAAAGATATTAAACCCACATTAATCCAACTACGAACGTTTCGCTCTTCGTTAAAACGGGCCCTGAGGGGGGAAAAGTCGAACATTATATGTTTGGGAGGCTCGCTCTCGACCAGATATTTACGACAACATCTTGATGTTCCGTTATTTGCAACCTTAACACGACAACAACCTAGTGGGAACTAAACCTCTTTACGAAATATTCGCAGATAAGTTTGGGTAGTGTGGATTACATTCAACGGATAAGGATTCAAGTTAGTATGGATTGACTAGTGCTGTTTTTACAAACAAGGAAGACGGAATGGAGGCGGTAGGATATTAAATGAGTGGACGCACGTATGCATCGAGGCTGGGGTTGAATTGGAAATTAAAACCACGCTGGGCAGCAATATAATGATGTTCTCGTGTTCATACCTGAACTCCGACGGTGCTTACATTTGCATGTAGACTTTCATCCTTCCCATAACCAAGTGATACTCTAAAACACAACGTTCTATCAAAAATATTCTACCACTCGCTGTAGAACCCACCCCTTCGTTGGATACACAAGCTGTTTGTATTGATATCAAGGAGAGGGCGTAAACACTGAGCTATGCATCCATGATATATCTCAACGGGATCTTGAGAAACCGTCATCTTCGTTGCGGTTGCCCTCCTTGTTTCAGGAGGTTCACGCCTCGGAAGCCCACCCCTGGGTGCCACATCTCGCTAGTCATGCGGTACCATGCAGTTCACAATCACAGCGATATCCGCCGAAGGTTATGGCGGATTGGCAAATGAATGATGTCGTGCTCGTTCTGGATCAAGATTAAACCAGGTCCAAGGTGAAGCCAGCTTTAGTTCGATCGTACTGGTCTTTAGCGGCTGTCGCTGGCTGGTCAACGACCAAGATGTGTGGCGAGCGCTGACGAGAGGGGGTGATCAGCACAGGATGGAGCAGAATGAGGGACCGGGGGAACATAGACATGCATTTCCGCCGTGTGCGACAACTAATAACCCGATCAATATAACAGCACTGCTGTACATAGTTTGTGTAACGTGTACCTATCAGCCTGACCAATCATACCAAAAGTGCGATGCGTATAAAACAAAATAATCAGCACCGTCGTCGCACCTCAGATCCGGATCACAAAACAGGCCCTCTCAGCAGTTGAATATTTTTATTTCTGCAAGGACAGCCGAAGTCTTACCACGGCGATAGTTTGACTTACGTATCAACCCTAGTAGTATTCGAGGGGAACCTCTAGGCCACCGGGGCGATATATAAACACAATTGACGTTCCCCCTCGGCGCGAAGAGCACTTCATTTCACAAAGCTAACAACCTATTCTACTTTTTTTCCCGTACTTCAGAATCGCGTTTCCGGAGATTATTCCAGGTTTTGTTTGGTAAGGGGTGAATTTCCCCCGCAGTAAAAAATTTCACTGTGAAACTTGACATTCGTGACAGTCGTGGATGATACAACACAAACATCAAATTCAACATGGCCGGTCCGGAGAAATCGACGACTCAAGAATCTGGGGATTGACAAACGAGTTGCCTCCTCCATACTGTAAATACCAATTGTGTTCGCTGTTTTTCGAGTCTGTCAGGCTTAGTTTGATTAGTTTTTGTAGATCGAAACCAATAATCATCGAACATATACTCCACGTTAAATTTCGCCTGTGAGGGGAATACAACCGTGAAACAAATACCAGTAAAATATGTTCTTATTCTCCTTGGAAAGGCAATTCCCAATTCGGAAAACCGGCTGTTAGTTGCACGTCCTGCACACAAGTCGAAACTTGAAATATTCGTGATAAACCTGTCGCGGGAAGTCGAGACTCCGCTCGCTTGACGGGCGGTCCTCTCCGTGCAGGGAGCAAAGACCTCCTCATGTGCGTGCGCAGCATAGGCCAACCGTTCGTGGCTCGAGCTTGGGGTGGAAACCCGAGGCGCTCCCCTTCTGGGGGCGCAGTCCCTGGAACGTTAGAACTCTGAGCAGTTGCTCAAGCTGAAAACGCGGTATTCTTGGGCGCTGGAACATCTCACTGAAAACCTTTTGCTTGTGGATGACGATGGACTTGATCCGAGATCATGTAAGGCTACCCCTGAATCTCAACACGAAACGTTGGCCCGAGTTCTTCCCTCTCGTCGGGATGTGTCACTGCAACTTGATGCGCAAAGGCCAGAGCAGCGGCAGCACCGCAGGCGGCTTGCCCTCGAGGCAGACTCATCTTGAACGTTCGGAAATCATGTACGCGCTCGAGGAAGAGGGGTGAAGAAGTGGTCCATCGATCTACGCATGTGTAGCTCGGGGCATGTGCTATGACGGAGGACAATATAACAGATATGGAGCATCTACCATGTACGGCGTAACACCTATGTCATCACACACTCTGGGATGGATTTCAGGCCGGTATTCTAGACTTACGCTAGTATCGCGATCGAATGAATTTCACTCGCGTTGTTTGCCTCCGGGCTCGTTTCTTTTGTGTGTCCCCTTTGGTCAACGATGCCGCGCCATGGAGGTCGTCGTCTTGTTAATTGTAACGAAACCGGTACGTAGCAACGAGTCCAGCACGTCCTTCATAAAGGTTCCAGTGGTAAGGCGCCTGGCCGATGTTTGGAGTACGTTGGAAATGCCAACATCGTTCAGGCAGTTGCCGCCGTAAGCTTCACCTCTGATTGTCCTAGCTCAATCGAAAAATAACGATCCGCGCTAGGGGTAAGAGATGTTGTCAAAGCGTCGCACCGGGCTCGCTACTGCGAGTGGCACCGAATCGCCACTGAATATATTCGGTGAATGACGATAAATAGCGCTTTTTGCAACCCATCCAAATCATTCAACACAGAAGCGTAGTCGTCGTCATTTTGATATTTGAACATACTTTAGTCATAATATACTCGGACAGCGAGACATAATTGCCGACGACAACCAGCCCGGTGAGCGGGGGGCATGTTTCATGACTGATTTACGCATCTGCGGATAGTCTCACAATTTGTTTCTTAGTTTCCGAAGTATAAAGGCAACACGATATAGAACCACATAAAGTAATTGTGAAGTACTGCGTTTTAATATTACTATTACGGGGGATCATAGTAAATAGGACCAAATATTGTTAGTAAAATTAGGTAAACATATAGGTTTTGATGTAAACCATAGGTCCTATTAACTGTGGACCCCCACAATAGGTAGACTACTGTAGACACCAGCAACAGCAGATAGCGCTGCCGCTGCGTTTACATACAGTACTAACCAACACATCACACTACATACGTGCATTTATCGTGAAGTTTATGTATTAATAGGTCGAGAGTAATGTCGATAGCTGTGGTTTCTAACACCTCTGTTTGGGTCTAACGTACTGTCGTAAACGACGCCAGAGTAGCTCTATATCAGCAGTTGCCCCAGGCCTTACGTGTACAATGGTACACTCGTTAGTAGTACTACCGCTTTCATATGTTTTATCGTTAACCTATACTACTAGCTGTACGTATTTCGTTTGGAACATCTGCGGGTATACCCGAAGCGGCGGTGGGGTCCAGCCTTGGAGCCCTCCTTGGATACGTGTACAACGCACAGCGTAACGCCTGACAAACGTTGCCTTTGTTTATCAATAGAGCATACCTGGTAGAAACAACGGCATTCATATATACCTACTGTACGTGTCTGGCCTCCAAAGAGTCAAATGCTCAAAAACTGTGCGCTTTAACGCGAAACTGCTACATATGTACCGGGTAAACGGTACGAAAGTATCCCCATAGTCTACGACGCACGGCGACGTGTATAAACTCGGACAACGCAAGTTTTGTTCAACTTTCCTATTGTCATCCCGAAGCCAAGCCTAACCCGACTTCTAACAATAGCCCTATCGTAAATGCGTTGGGAGGCTCGAGGTCGGCAGGAGAAGGTGCACGGCTCCACCGCCTGTTTCGGTGGCGTCTCCTTCAATAGCAAAAAAATGGAGACCTGTCGAAACGCCCGCCTAAACGTAATGGTCAGTCACATACAGTAGTGTGGTACTGCACGGTAAATACGTTCGTGAGGCGGCGATAACATATTGGCGGCCTCTCTATGTATAAGGTAGCCTAAAAAACGTGGTAGCAGGTTCGAAGTCTCATGTATGTGTTTTGTCGAGCACTGTACAATGAGAGCACTCAAACAAAGTAGTTGACATGATATACCGGCATATGTATCAGCAACAAACAGCGTAGATAAAAACTACGTATATCACACCGCCTTACTCCCAAACGCCCCACCAGCGCATTTCCTTGCCCGCGCAGGCCGATCACGACCTCCACCGGAGGCTGAGTTTTTCCAGCTGATCTATTCTTGCCAACTTGGGCTCCACCTGCAGCAGCTTTGGAAAAAGCGTCGAAGACGATGCCAGCACGAAGAAGAAGAGGAGCAAGGGCACCACCGAGAGCAGAGGCGAAGGCAACGCCAACGAGAAGAACAAGTGTGGCAACGGGACCACCTGGAAAAGCACTACGGCGAGCCGTCGTTCTGACGGCTCTAGCTG
>JBDWQI010000093.1:0-4575 GCA_039986635.1 Sulfitobacter sp. | reverse complement strand
GGGGGGCGTGTTTTTTGCCAATACAGTCGTACAGTAGTTGGGTGAGCCAGGCAATACCTGGTCATTGACGATTACTTCTTCTCGGTGACGCGTCGACGCGTAATCTTATCACAAGGTCTCGAGTTTGTGGAGACGTGGTGCGTCAAGTGTCCTTCACCCACTTACTGCAGAAATACAAGGACCGTACTGTTGCCACAGGCGCCCGGCTTTTGTAGTTCCTGTTGCCAGCTATGGTTCCAGCGACAGGCCTACCGTTTTTTCTTCAGAATCTTGAGTCATGGTTTTCTTAGAGTTGAGGAAAAACAATTGGCACGGTTGTTCTTCGTGGCAACGTTAACAGCTAGCGGAGGGCTGCTTTATTTTGTTTCAATATGCCCATGTTTTTATGTCTTGAGTTTTCTCCTTTTCGGGGTTGTTCGGCAAATATGACCTCACCTGACGCACGGACGAAAAAAAGAAAAAAACAAAAACAGGACTCCCCTTGTTCATGTTGGCTTTTACCATAACCATGCCAAACGATGGTTCAAAAATGATATGATACGATGGCGCGAAAAGTCGACTCTGGAAACGCTATTGATCCCGTAAGGCTACAGTACAAATTTGCTCAATACACACTATTGTTTTTGCAGTAGTACTCGAGAAGGCGTTCCATACTACAACTTTGCAGACTCTCAGAAACGCGTGAAAGCCTTCCCCATATTGATGGGATCATGTCGAGACGTTGATTGTCGAATTACTCGGTGCATAGACCGACATACGGACTGAACGCGTACCGATAGCGTACTGGTTGTACAATGGGAAGGTATTATCGGCGGAACAGCGCTTCCGCAAGAAATGCGAAGAATGTTCCAATGTCTCGAGCAACAACTCGTACGCCAAATATCTCCTCACGGATGTGTCCCCCCTGTCCATGCGGTCATGCAGGTATACCGGGTGTCGGAAACATCGTTGTATTATTTTTCTTGACTGCCACTAGGTGAACGGTTGTGCCCGTTGCTGGAACCGAGTCGCACTGCTTCGTTCCTTTCCATCCTGAAGTCGCAAATCATAAACAACAAACGAGTTGAAGACAAGTTCCTGTCTCGACTGGCTTGCACGAATACAAAGCGTAGCATCTCAGCAGCGGCACTGCAGTTAGTACCACTACTAATCCACTACTGACCTTAGCTTGCAACACGTGCATTCCTCCTGACATATGAGAGCTTGATCATAGCGTTCGTTGCCGTTGCCGACACTGCCACAGAGAGCTAGTTCACGAGATCCGGGCCGCCTCGCTATGCTTGATACCTACCTTGTCTTTCGCTTGTCTGCCCCGTCGAGCAGAATGCGTTCTTGCGGAAGACTTTGAGTTGGACGACTGCCCCGCGAGCGAGCTCTGCAGCAGCGAATCAGACGACAGCGACGACAACAGCGAATCAGACGACAGCGACGACTTCAGCGGCGCCATGGGCTTCGCCCGCTCGTCGGGTGTTGCTGTCATTTTCGGGACCGGGGTTGTCGCGAGCCTGCTTATATCCGCCGTCGGCATGGCTCTGTAGATCTATAAATGAGCTACTACAGTATGTGTGAAGCTTTGTTTTGCACGATGATGCCCCCTTGTCCGGGTACTTCGTGTGTACTGAATATAAGGACCGTTTCGGGATTCGTGAGCATACGGTCAGGTCGGCCCCCATGCTCTCGGACCTGCTGGATGGGTATGCCGCCCGTGGCGTCTTCATCGGTGGAGTGGTGAGGGGTTTTCACGTTTGTTGATGTTTGCTGATGAACCGTCTTCTCTCTGTAGTATGCTTGGAACTATTTACAGTGCACAGCATACATTCTCTGTAGTATGCTTGGAACTATTTACAGTGCACAGCATACAGTACACGGTGGGTGTATGTTCGTGCCACACTCCTGGTCGGAGGCATGCTATCAGCTCGGTACTGCCATCAGAATCCAGATTAGCCGCGGAGATCACGGGACGAGCGAACCGAAGCCCTTCCCCTCCTGCACCAGGTGGTCATGTTAAGGCCCGGCGACTGAAAGAGAGCATCACCAAGGCACAACTAACGCGGAAACACAGCGAAACGTCGGTACTGATGTACCGAATTCGCGGTTACATACCGTAACACTGAACACTTATTGTTCAAATTGGCGCGGGCATGTCTACTGTAAAGATGCCAGAACGTTGTGCTTTATAGGCTTCCTTTTGGGTCCGCTCAGCAGTACCAAGTGCGGAAAGCAACAAGGTGGTGAAGGATGCATGCTTCTGTCGCTAGAATCCATATCATGAGGTAATACATCAGCCAGGAGCTGAAGGGGAAAACCTATCGACCAGTGCGCTCTCTTGCAGCTGGGAACCGACGCCGTTGAATCGCCTACTCAAGGAGTGGATATGAGTTACTGCAGTCGTTCACCACAGCGTCGAAGCAATACGCCTCAGGGACCTCTTATTCATCGCGAGCGAAGAAGAGCGTTTGCATCCATTCGTCGACAACCACATCAAATGGGTTTTAGCGAAAATCTGGTACACCTGGCCACCTCTTGGTCAAAATCAATTACATACTAAAAACAGGTACAGATAGCACACCTAGAGCTCTGCTCTTGACCAGACAGATCTCGCAACTGTTCTTGGTTCGACTTTGTCTGCCTACTCTGTCTAGCTTTCAACAGATTTTGCCCAATTTTTAACCAGTCAGAGAGGCCGTACGTACCACTGTGTTTTCTCTGCGTATGCGGCTGCCATCCCTCGGTTGCACAATGAACTATATACTCGTGAGTACGTGCCAGTACGTATTTATGCATACAAACGTTCGCTCTTTACTTGTACGGAGCGTAGGTGTTTATGCACACTTGCATCCGTTTGTTTAACTTTTTCTTCTTTGGAGCTTGCGACAAAGATGTCAGGAGACCCCCTTAACAGAGCGCTACTTTGCCTCGACATACCTCGACTTGACACCAAACTAATAGGTTTTGGGGTGGAACTCTCGGCCCTGCACCCTTGACAACGCACGTTTTCCTTGGTTGAAATGTATCCTATTATCTTTGGTGCACGATGTACTCCAGTTGTTATGATGTGCGTTGTGTTGTTTGCTATAACCTGTACCCGAACAAAAAACAAAAAACTCATATTTTGGAGGCCACAAGCTATGTTCGGGCGCAGCATTTTTAAAATAGTTTTCCATGGACGAAACACCGCTGGTGGCTCGCGTAGTTATCTTGGTGTTACTATGTTTCTGATTTTGACCAAAACATCACCAGGTACCCCTGATTTTGGCCACAGCCCTAATTAAATACTGCTTAGTCAGGGGGCAATCCAGATGTTTCCATTGGTGTGCACTGCGTAGGCCTGTTCCAGTATCTCCCTTCCTTTATCAACTCCAAAAAAAGACGACGAATGTCCCATGGTCCCCTGGCGTGAACACACCTTGAGGTCTTCAGCTAGGCATCTATGCGAAGTATTTGGTTGTTCGCCCGGCGTCCGGCCCTCCTCACCGGTTTTCGTCCCGAGTATCACCCGACCAGGTAAAGGTTCGCACGTTTACCGTGTCACCAACCCCGCTAAAAATAGCCACCGCCTACGGGTGTTCGTTTCGAAGCTTCCGCGTCGTGCCCTCTAAAGGCTTTCGCGCACGAGAGGGTCGTGAAAGTCTCCATGTTGTCGGCGATCGAAGTCAATGACCCGCGGGAGAACCTGGTGGTGCACCGGTCAGAGCGTGACCTCGACCTTCGGCGTGGGAACTTCCATACTAAGCGAGACCGTCTTCATGCCGTGTAACGCGGAACCGAACAGTTTGAAACGTACACTCTTGGCACGGATGCGTAGAGCGATTTCGAGCAAAACGTCAGCGATCTATTTCGATATAATGCTGCCGATGTGTATGAGCTGAGTTGTCTTTCTGTACATCTAGCCAGCTGCGTCGACCACACCCGGTAGAGCAGCGCACCCCCGGTCCCATGTTCGTTCGTAGCACCATCGCTTCCGTCTTTTTTTTCCCCGATACTTTGCAGCCTCCTGCTTCAAGCACACTCACGATCGCAGTCATCATGTAAGCAAGTGCCTCCGCGATCTCCGATACAGTTCCTTCGTCATTCGCGAACAACATTCCCTACACTGCCCTTCGCACGCATGCGAGTGGGAGCGTAAGCAACGCCACGGAGGGCTCCAGGGTAAAACATCCCGGACACTAGAAGTGGGGTCACTGCGGGCACCGGAGGGCCTGCGTACCGTCTGGTTGGTTGTTGGGGACATTAAAATGGAGGGTCGGAGTGCTTGTTTTCGTTTCGTGTGCCGTGGTTGGAAACCAATCAAGAGTCCACGTGAACAGGCAAGTTAGCAAAGATTCGATTGCTGGGAGATCAAGTCCCTACCCGGTGTTGGGTCCCATCATATTGATGCAAATGTACGTGTCTCATGGATCAGAGCTCAACCTTCCTGAGGCAGACGAACTGGTATGTATTCAGCCCAGCACTCTTTCCTGAGTGCATTCCCGTTTGAAACGCGAGGCAGATTGCTTCTCGTCGAGGTGCCCCTGCTCTGGCCGTGTCCACGCTCGAAGGCCACCTTCGATGGATAAATCGGGTGCAGGGTTGGAG
>JBDWQI010000092.1:0-3991 GCA_039986635.1 Sulfitobacter sp. | reverse complement strand
ATGGTTTTTTTCTTATATTTTTTTCTTGCTTGTTTTTGTTTTTTGTTAGTTTTATGTATGTGTTTTTGTTTTTTTTGTCTTATGTTTGTGTTTTTGTTTTTCTTGTCTTTTTTCGTTTCTTTTCTCTAGGTCATGGAATGTGTATGTCGTGCCTGTCGTATGCAGTATGATGGCATGGCATTGCATTGCATTGCATACGTGGCCACGTAGTATCTCTGTGGCGTAGCTTTGTGGCCACAGAACGTGTATCTGCCTAGGATTGAAGAATCGGCATGGACACTGGTTGTGCTGGATGTCGACAGTTAGAAAGAACGGTTTAATGTGTAGAAAACAACAACAACAACAACAACAACAACAACAACTAACAACATACCTGGCACAAATTAAGCTACCCCATTGGGGTCGGTGAACAGCTTTGTAGTTCCTCGGTAACGTGTCTCACTAGTACCTGTAGCTGAACGAACGGTACTGCCGGTCTATTCTAGGTACGTTGTTTTGGGTGTATTTGCGGTTCTTGCACTCTCTCTTTGGCACCTGTTTCCTGCAGTCCAACACAATTTAGAGACTGCGCATAATATTCTTGTGTATCAGGGAACCCGTCGGAAAGATAATCACAAACGGAGGCCTTCCGGCATGCGCGTAAATGGGAGACGAAAAATAGGTAAATATACATATATATCTTGAAAACATATCTCTTGTAGCAGCAGCAGAACTTTTGCAGGACCAAACGATTCGAACAGAAGTCGTGCAAGCAGTAGCAGTAGTAGTACCTACCTGCAGCAGAAGCACAGCAGCAGCACCAAGCTGCAGAAGCAGTAAGCAGTACTAGGTACGAACAGGCAAACATGCAGTCTATCTTACGCTCCTCGACACTCGTTGTGCTAGCAACGCAGCCACAACAAAAAGTCACCCTCCTTCATCGTCCTCTCCGCCCGAAAATGGATCCGCCGCAAGTAGTAGTAGCGCCTGCAATAGCGCTTGCAGAAGCGCATGCTTGAGGCGGCTCTCTTGCTTGTAGCAGCAGGGCTTGCTTGCAGCAGACCTTTCTCTTGCAGTCGCGCTCATCGCTTGGAGCATCGCTTTTTTTTGCGGCAGCAGGGCTTGCTCACCACAGTGCCCGCTGGCCGCAGCGGTTGCAGCAACAACAGCACTGCAGCGAGCAGAACACTTCCTTACAGCAGTACCAGCAGCACACTACATGCAGTAGCAGCAGTAGCCCGTGACGTGCATCAGCAGCTGCAGCAGCACCTATCTGCTGCATCAGCAGACAGCAGAGGCATGCTGCACCAGCGCCAGTAGTTCTTCTCGCATAACCCAGACACGGTCCGTGGCCTCTCTCGGGGCAAGATTGACCAATCGAAAGCGTTCGTGTTGAGCGAACAGAATGCAGCGGTCGAATATCATATCACACAAATAGTAAATTTTGCTATCCAAAAATGTGTAACTTCGTCATTTTTACACAAATCTAACTAGGCTTATTGATAAGTCGTCGGTAACGGGGGAATAGATATGCGAAATTCGTGATGTTTTATCTTGTACGAAGACCCTCTAATACCACAAACTGGCGTTTTCGTCAAGTACACACAGTGTAAGGTTTGATCTCCGTTGTTGCCCATCTAACTGTTTAGGCCGTATTATTAATGGTATTTTGTTTTTGTGCATTTTTCGCCTATTATCGAGACGGCTGAACCGTTCAAAATAACGAACTGCAGTCACCAATCCACACCAAGTTTACAGTCGCGAACACGTATCCCTAGGGTCAGTCTCCGAGTTTGAATGATACTAGCGCTACCACGACAAGCAGGGTGCGAACACATGTCCTTCGGGATACTTTTGGAAAGTCTGGTAGTTGCTTCTGCGCCCCTCTGCGCTTGTGTGAAATTACGCCGCCAACGTTCACCCAAATGGGACAGGCGTACGCATCTCTCTCGAAGGAGTGGATTTGGAACGACAAACGATAGGTCGATCGTCGAACAACTGGCGGTTGCGTCCTTTGCCATCCCCATCAACATGTGTTGAGCCCGACAGCATGGTAAGTTAATGTTCTCGTACCACAATGTGCTAACAGAACCAGTCCGTTGCTAAGGTTGTCACTTACGCCAGTTGTGCTGAAATTTCATCTGTCGGCGAGGGAGGGTTTGAGTGAGGTTTCTCTCTTGGAACGCGACCGCAACAGGTATGGTGCGGATGCTTTCGATGACTGCGTCACCTGAACCCGGTTTCATAAGCGTGGCAACCTCTCATTCTAACGACGATGATAGGTCTGGGGCAACATGCTATAGCGACCGCTTTGGTTTGTATTACACTCCCCGCTCTATCTTGAGTTTGGCTCGCAACCGATGACACAGGCGTTCTACCGGCACGAGTCCGCGTTGAATGTTGTCGTCCACCAAAACCGTCTCGTGTTCTGATACTCGACTATTTTTTTCACCATTCTCAAACGATAAATCATGTACGTCGATCTTGTCCCACTTTAACACTGGCGAAACCCTCGAAGATCAGCAGCTGCTCATAATGACTTATGAATTGCGATCGTACGTCAACCAGCCGGTTATTCCGTTGTCTTTACAATACCAGGTATATGTTTAATGTGTAACAACTCCTCTATTTCCCTTGTCCCTTTTCCACCAAATTTTTGTACGAACTTCAGCCACTTTCGTCGTTGCCAGAACTCGCACCCTTATCATCAATCTGCCCCCGATGGGGACAGTACCTGCAACAAAACAATAACATCACCCGGTGGTTCAGCTTGTGCCGTAAACGGTAACGCCACACGATCGGGAACTCTCGCTTTCGTCGTCGAGCCTAACATCAAAATGTTTGCCTCCGCTGGCCCTGGGAGACCCCTCCCTCTCCCTCCAGGTTACTTTATAGTAGTGGGAGAAGTGGGTTTTGGGAGCCTCGCGGAGTGAGCTCACCGCTTTCAGCCTACCAACAGAACTACCATAAAGCCGTCCTGTTTCGCCCGCGCTCCGTCTTCCTGTCGAAATAATCAACAAGGCACCTCGCCGTTACCAGTATCAAGTACATCCGCCGGGGTGTGCCTGGCGCCTCCGGACCCCCAGTCCCCTTAAACGTGTTCTACAAAACCCTAATTCGCCGTTATGTTCGGTGCAAATATCACGCGGTATCCTTTTCCGCCCCGTATTCAGCGATGGGATTGCTCTTGAAGTGTTGTCACACCGGTTCGACTTTCAACCCACATTAACGCAACGCTGTCCTCCGTCTCTGACATATTTTGAGACGTCACCACCGTCAGCGCCTTGCTCGCGTCATGATCCATTGGCAGAGCCAACAGGTCGCCTACGTGCATTGTTAAAAGTGCGAACCCACTGGTGAAAAACCATACTGTAACCTAACACGCCGACGTGTGCATTGTCCTTGTTTTATATATATATATACAACATTATCCCTGATTCACCTAACACGCTGACGTGTGCATTGTCCTTGTTTTATATATATACAACGTTATCCCTGATTTATATGCTACAGTAAAAGTTTGCGCTGCCACCGATCATTCGATGTAAGTATTTGGTTATATGAGGCCTCCTGCCGCGGAGCAGGTGGCCTCGCCCGAGAAAGACTCCGCCCTGAGTGCGGTGAAGAAACCGTGTAGGAAAGACTATACTGAGCTTGTAAGGACGGTGGCATAGTCTGTGTTCTTACCTGCACCCATTTCCCTATCCTCGCTGCGAGGCTCGCTTTAGGCCGAGTGAATCGTTGGGCTATACTGAAACGCTGACAATCGCCCCAACCCTGGAACCACGTCTTGATACCCACCTGAGTTTCCAATGAATGGTTGGCGATTTTACTAAAGTATTCTCTTGCGCTGCGGCCGATCATTCAACTGGAGTATTGGGTTGAATGGGGGCTGCTGCCTCGGTAGGTGTGCCTACCCAAACTTCGGTGTATTTCTTAGGTTATCCTTGGCCACCTGCCGGATGCTGTGTGGTCTCACCAATACTTCTTGAAATTATCGTCTTTCTTGGAT
>JBDWQI010000091.1:0-3480 GCA_039986635.1 Sulfitobacter sp. | reverse complement strand
CCGATCTGGGGGTTAACGCAAGCAGTAGAAGTGGGCATCGTTTCCAAATCAAGGAATATCCTTGCGAAGATTATGGCAGGTATCGTTTGCGGTTCGTTCGGATTGACAGTTTCGGAAGGCAAGACGGAGACTATGTGCCTGATGACCAAACATGTGGGAAATGTCAATGCTGAGACAGCCTGCCAGGTGTACGAACAAAGCACCAGGTATGTGTACTATGCGGCGACTGTGTGCGAGAACGCCAACCGTAATGATCAAATCAACCGGCGGGTGCTGCTGGCCGACCTACGTTTCAGACGGTACAATTTCCCACTGTACGACCAGCCCATCGCACTGCTCCAGCTCCAAGTACGGATGCTCAAAGCGGGGGTAGTCGGGACCATGCTATCTGGATTGTGGTTATGGCGTATGACGTGTGTACCAGGTCGTATCTGATATGCACGCCTAGAAACTCGAACCCCGGTAGCCGGTCAAAACACAGTCGATGTTTGAGGCAAACACGAAGTCAAGACAACTGTAGGTAAACTTGTAAGAGAAGCTTCAACAGAAGAGAAGATCGACAAGAGGGAGTGGTGACTCCAAGCCACTGTGTAGATTATTTGGTTTGCTCTGGACCAGGTATGGCGAAGTGAGCTCAAGGGGGAGCGGTGCGCCTGTGCACTCACGGCTCGGAACAAAGGGCGACCGTTACAATTCGTTCAAAACAAAACAAAACAGGGAAGGACTCTGGTAGTCAGCTCGAAAACAAACGAACAGGGAACACCCCTAGTTTTAGTGTACTCATGGCCCCGTGTAGCCTACTTTGTTATTTCAACCATAACTAATACTATGATATTGATCCCGGAGAGATACTGAAGATATAATCTCTGTATTTTACCAGTGCCACGTACTACATGTGCTGCTGTGATGCTGTAGATTTTGTCAGTACCTACGTACTGCATGCACTGCTGTGTGCATACACGATTCTACTGCTGTTGAAACTCGTTTTGCTATGGGTGTGTACGAGTACACAGAAGAGTGAAATACCTGCGGTTGCTACTGACGATATATCACATGGCATCTCTTCTGCGGAACAGATCACTTCCCCTAGATGGATACGGGATACGTACGGTAGTACGAGCTACGTTTTGCAAGGCAATCCTGTTTTATGCAGCAGCGACTAAATAATACTTACTGCTGCTGTAATGGGTGTCATCCATACTACGTGGGTGTCACGTGGAGCCCCACCGTGGCCCATCTCATCATACTGAGGATGGCTCACCACCAATCGCTCCTCCGCTGTATCGGGTGGAAACGAAATCCTCACCACGGCTACCATATACTTTCATACAGACGCACTGGCCAATACTGGCTGCAAGAACGTCGAGACAACGGTGCGAAAGCAGAGGATACGTTTTGCGGGGTTCGTGGCTCGTATTGGTGACGAGAGACCACCCAAACGAGTGATATCTGGGGAACTGGAGGGGAGATAGGGATACCTGTGATAGCAAGAGCGGGACTGGGTGGGTTGTTCCGAACGCGACCTATCGTTGTTTAACTTGCCCATCGACGAGAAACAGCAGATTCTGGCAGCGACGATATCCGACAAGTGGTTCAGACTTGTGGAAGAAGCGGCAGTGCAGTGCAAGAAGCGCCGGTTCATCAAGGAGAAGGAGAATGTAAAAAAACGACAAGCGCTCGAGGAAAAAAACGCGCAGTAACTTTAGTAAGACGTCTTTGGGCCCAAGATCCGAGGGGTGATGAAGGGGAACCGCGTTGATTGATCTCTAAAGGTACAGACACATCTAGCACGGGAACGCGTGGTTGACTCCTGGCAGTAACACGGAACTCCTCTTATATTATATCCGAGCTGTCGAGTGACAGCTCATGCAACGTATCATAGTTATTATCCGGAAGGTTGCGGGAATAAACCTCGCGTTTATCCCGCAGAATATCCGTTTAAATATCCCTATCATATAGTCCCTTATCAATATGTGGAACTCCCTAGTGTTCGATGGAACATCTCCGTCTTGTTTCGGAGCACAATCACTATCCCCGCTGCCCATTATACACGACCATACTTCAATATCCCCCCAGCTCTGTACACGACAATGTACGACTCCGCTGGGTTGAAACATCTCAATATTATGACCAACTCATACATTAGACTTCGCTTGACCTGTTTTGTTACCACGGACTGCGTAGCTTCATGTGGATCGTGCTTATTCGAAACATCGTTAAACGTTGACCGTGAGCACGTCGCCCTGAACTTCGCTGGGTAGAAGTACCGGTCGTATCGTGTACCCTTACCGCATGCAGTAAATCTAGAAAGCAGGTTCGCAGAGGGGTTTGTCTACGTATTAAAGTTATATCGTTTACTGTAGCGGATACATAATTGACATGTGCCTCAGCTCTGGCTGAAAGTGTAGCTGTTGATAAATTCTAGATTAGTAACGGCGCCTTTATCGAGAAAAACATCAAGTTTGTCCTTCACGTATTCAAACAGCACAGAAGCAGGCCAACCTCTATCGGCGAAATCCTGTGCTACCACCTGACAACTGTGCACAGCATGATTCCGCAAGCAGATGGTGTGTTTCTGTACCTCGTCTTTCTTATCCGGGATATCTTCAAATCGGCGACTTTTCCCTAGTCTACTCGCAATATACTCGAAAAGAATATCGGGGTGTGCATGACGTCCACATTGCTCTTGTTGAGACAACACCTCACTGACGGTCGTCAGCAGTCAGATAGGATACGCCGACGTCAACAGTTCATATTTCACCAAATCTGCTATTCGAGAGATAACCAGAGTCTCTTTTTGAGAGGCGTCAGAAATCGGTGCACTCGCATCGAATCATGCGTCCCCGTGGCCAAACAGCGCAGTGAGGGGTCGATCGACACTGGTGCAGTAGCGCCTACTAGATGAGATGGCGCGTATCTTGGATATGGTCGCTACCTCTGATCTCCAAAAGGGTTAAACAGTAACGTTCGAACGCACAGCGACTATTCCCCAAGATGACATGTCGGGTACTCTCATGAACTTGGCCATGGGATGCCGAAACAAACTCGACCACCTTGAGAATGCTTGCGGTGAAAGTCAACTTACTATATGTATTGCGAGAATGGCGGATAAAATGTATCCCCCAAGCCGAATGCTGCTCTCACCACGATGAACACCTTAGGATGAGGATAGGATTGTTCCACATGACTAAAGTATCGAGTATTTAGGAGCTGTTTCGTGTCGGGTTTTAATCATCGATTTTACTTGCTGGCGCAACTTGTGGGAGGTGGTTCCCCCAGCAAGCGTCTGGAAGATCCGCAGTCACCGGTATCTTCTTCTGCCCCCGGAAAATGCGTCCGTCGTTATAGCGCATAGAGCTCAACATTGTCGGCAAACACAGTACAGTGGACGACAAGCGCAGAAGGGTACCCAAGTGACCGGGACCCTTCACATGCACAATAAAGGCGTACATTAAGGTGTCTGGAAACATTGAACAAGGT
>JBDWQI010000090.1:0-1767 GCA_039986635.1 Sulfitobacter sp. | reverse complement strand
CAAGGGGCGGAGTCTACTGGGACAATGAAGCAATCAAATTGAAATATTATGTACCGCATGCCAATAGTCACCAACGCCTGCTTGTCACATGCCCCTCATAACATATTTATATTTGTGGTCTGCAAGCTATATCAGTGACCTTTAGGTCTGCCTGAGTTGAAACTTCCAAGCATGGGTTCATTGCCATCGCGATAGCGTTTGTTGCAAGAGGTATACTCTGTTGTGGAAACAATCATACACGCTTGGCGTGTTGATATTTTGCGTCCATATTGAACCCGCCGAAGCCAACGCCGAGCAGGGCCTCCACGGGAGGCGCACCAGTTCGTACATCAAGGTATACCACAGCACCTGGTTGTGTTAGTATTGTTGTTGCAAGCTTAGTCTACATGTAGCAGCTCCTCCAATCACAAGTAGACATCCAAAGGCGGCCGCCTACGTCTACCTGTTGCAGAAGGTCGATATCACGAGAAACCGTGAACAAAATTACGAACTGCCGCCGCGGCCGCATGAGAGACATTTGGTTGCCCATCTCCTCGCAATGTCCTATAAGGCCCACTCGCTGTGTCGTGCCAGCCATATTTATCGATATACACTTTGTAATGGGGTTCTCTTAGCTTGGCATCAACCGGGTGGTTGTCTGTTTCTATAAAATAATACCTTTCGTTAAGGTGTGCTGAGATAAACCACGATTGGTTCAGTCCATGTCACGTACGGGCCATTTTACCTGCGTGCTAGTGAACAAAAGCTTGTGCGGGGCTCTGGGCGGATATCAGGAAAAACAATAGAGTATTCAATTTTACGAACATTGATCTCGTGTTGGACAGTTGAGCCCCCGGGTGGCAAAAAAAAGGAATATGCCGGCAAAGTTCATCTTTCTTTCTCGGAGACACGAGAACCGGTTTAGAGAATGAAGCCAGTAGCGACAGGAAAGCGAGAGGAGACATGTTTGCAGCTCGTATAGTTCAAAGGATTAAAGTCACTTTTTGATCCCACCCCATATATGTAGAATGCACTTTATCCCACAGAACTGGTTCTCGCATTCATTGAGGCAGGAGCCCACTGCGTAAAACCTCCTGCAGTTCTATTTTCCGCGGAATCGTGAGAGGGGTGATCGCAGAATGCACATCGATTTTAGCTAATTCTGAATCGATGACCAAAATTGAATCCGTGAGGTTGAGCAACTATGAAACACCCCTCGAGACAAAGCAAATTTCTGGTCTTATACACGTCACCGGTTTTGCACTGTTCGTCGCTGTACGTATGCTCTTGGCGAGCGTTTGCTCGTGGTTCATCGATACATTCCTGTTTTAGTCTGCGCTGATATATCAGTGCCACATCAAAGGAAGATTACCGTACAAAATCCAGCCCTCGCCCAGCGTCTTGACATTTATTTTAAAAATGGATACAGCGAGTCCATGGCCCACCGGACCCTACATCAGATCGTACTGCATGCATTGATGACGGCCGCCAACCAGCTCGATGGCTCCTACTTCGAACTCCCGCAGAACGTCTACTGCGACTCCTACGACGGTCCGTACATTTACGCTCTTGTCGATGACGCCGATGACATCAGATGCACAAACTACAAGCGCACCAATTGGCAGTGCTTCGAAAAGGGTGAGAAACCTCCCGAACATGCATGTCAAGCATTTGATGATGAAAAATTTGTACCGTAAACTTTGCGTTACACCCCCTTGGAAGGGTGTGACACCTCCGAAAGATACATATGGAGCGTTTGGTGACAGTACTATGTGCCATTCCAAATAC
>JBDWQI010000089.1:0-4178 GCA_039986635.1 Sulfitobacter sp. | reverse complement strand
AACTGTCCCCCCCTCTACTGACGACCCTCCCTCGAGCGTCAAGCGGGTGATGATGAGCGTAGAGCCGTTTGACACAGAGAACATGCCGGTCGTATGTACGGCACTGACTACGGTGTACCCGGAGGGATTGCTGGTGCTTTTGAAGTCGTCGTCTGCGGAGCCAGTGATATTCACTATCTTCTGTTCCGAAATATTAATTTTCCGCTCTATTTCCAGGCGGCCGTGCACGCTGACGTTATACACCCCTGGGCCAGTGCAATTCAATGCGTCGATGAGACGGTATACCCCGCTGTTTGAAGGCAGATCCACAGCGACCGCATCCGCCGGACACGGAGCTGCACGTAGCCCTCGGACTAGGGAAAATATTATACCAGCCACGATCATAGCCATGCCCTCAACCATGATTCTGTTTTCGAACCGCGCGTGGGAAAGTACAGTTCGTCGTGGTCGTATATCAAATCGCAGAAGACAAGGATCGGACATCTTACTCACGTCATTGGCCTTGCAAATTAGCACGACAGACAGCAATTGTGACGGCGGTAAATCACCACGATTAATGATCCAATCTTACGTTATGCTATTGAGCTTCCCAATTACGTGGTTTTATCCACTATTTATACCGTTCTCATCCATTGCACGGATTGGCCGACGAGGTTGAAAGAACACCAGTAGGTAGATAAAGCCGGAACTGGTGTATGCAAGGCAAAAAAAAGGACACGTGATCGTGTTGGACTCTACAGACATACAACAGTTTCATCCGAAGGTCGTATTGATAACTCAGAAACACAAGAACCTGATCGAGTGTTGGATTGTGTTTTGCTGTTGTGATTGGTGATTACATGGCGGTGACAATCTTAAAGGTTAGTTTGTGGAAGAAGAACTCTCCAGTTTTACGAATATGCAACACTACTGCAGTTGTTGCGCGTTGGAGTTTAGTGTTTCAAGCTTTCGAACGGTTCCATAAAACACACACGAGCCCTTGGCCTGCGTTTGGAATATGCATTGTCGTATTCACAAGAAGAAACGTTTTCACGTAGAACTAACTGTTGAGGAACACGCATGTCTCAACGCGGAGCATGGCAGTTGGAGTCGAATTTGCGTTACATTTTTTCCTTTTCTGTGCGATACATGGTCAGGAACGCGTCCGAGCCGATGGTTCTTTACGCTGCATGGGGCGAGAACACAAGACGCATTCCGGCCTTCGATCAGTGAAATTCAGCCACATGTCATTCCCAAACGTACTAACTGTACTGTGACGTCCTACTTCCAACGTTTCGAGGAATGTCACCGAACAATTGTTGTCGTATTCGTCTTGATTTTATCGGACTTTTCCCTGCCCTCGTTGGCGTTTTTGGTTGTTGTGTTCGCCCCATTTAATTTCAGTTTCCTTCTTCTTGTTTTCTCTCCGTCCTAATCGCAACTAAGTGGGTAAGATAATTATCTTAATGTGTGAACAGGTGGTGTGATGTTGGTTCGTTAGGATAATTTGCACGCCATGTGTGGCAAAATTGGATAGCCTTTGTTTGCTGCGTTACAACTGAATGCAACGAGCACCTGTGCGACCACAGGGTTTTTGGTGATGTACAGCCAACACGTAGCAACATCGCCAAGAGCACGGAGATCAGCTCACGCGTTTGGGGGGACAGGGTTAGGATTAGAGTTTGGATTTTGCGTATCGTCAAGCCATCCGGGGTGACGTGAGGACCTCTGCTGTGTTGACGGTGCGTCAGCAATTTACGAAGGTGTGGTTGAGATATACTCCTGCAGTCTATATACCATCCCAGTAAGTTCAAAAATAGTTTATCCTTAGTTGCGTAACCACCGTGTCCAGTCGTAGCAACCTTCCCGCTTGCCATCTCAAAACACGTGACATATTCGCGCCCTTGGTAGATGAGTGGAAAGACGTATAAGGCGGAGATAAACTCAACATTTACGTCGCAAGGTACGGTAGCTCTCACCTGGTTTCGACGGGTGTGTCGCCGGTAAGTCGCTGGCTGCTAGCTCTCTCCTTGATTCAAGCAGCAAGTCGATCTAACCCGGTTGACTATTAACAGGTGTGCTAGGCCCGCGAAACTGACAACCCCAAAGGAGAGACCATAATACGCAAGACCGGAACATATCCCCGTGGACACGGGATCAGTGCGCGGCGAAAATGATGTTTTCTTTCATAATTCCTGGGTCGCTGATGGACGCAAATTATTTGCGCTGATCTGGCGTGTAGGGCGTCGAGACATCGACAGACGCAACTGGCATTCTTCATAATCACAGTGAAGTAACCAACGCACAAATTTGATGAAGAACGCCCGCGGACATTTCGTGTACCATTTCTAGGGTTTCGTTGGATACGGTGCATTTCGTGGCACGACAGTTTGTTTCGAATAAATATATACATATTTCGTTTTTCTTGTTTCTTTTTCTCTTTCGATTTTTCATCATTTTTTCCGTTTTTTTTCTTTGTTCCGTTTCGTTCCTCTCTATCATGGGATGTGTGTGTCGTGACTGTCGTATCCAGTATGATGACATGACATTGCATTGCCCACTGCTGTGCTTACTGCATACGCGGCAACATAGTATATCTGCTGTGGGGTAGCTTTGTGAACACAAAAATTTGTATCTCTTCTAGTATTGCAGAATCGGGACGGACTCAATGGTTGTGCTGGATGTCGAAGGGTAGAAAGAACGATTTGATGTGAAGAACACATATATGGGTGTGTGTGGGTTCTTCACATCAAACCGTTCTTTCTACCGGTCGACATCCAGCACAACCAGTGTCCGTGCAGATTCTTCGATCCTAGAAGAGATGGCACGAGGCTGGGGCTTAGCTGAGTAGGCAGCGACGCGCATCCACCGTGGGTGGTGTCCAAGGGAATCGGGGGAGGGGAGGCAACAGGATGAGCGGCAAAAACGACCAAGGGCATACGGTGAGGGAAAGGAACAGGAGTAGAGGGGAAACTGCAGTAGACGAACGTAGGAAGGAGATGGCGGACAGGGTAGCAAAGCACCGGGGAGACTTTTAATGGAAGTAGAACATGCCTACACTACTCGTGCCACCAACTGGTGCAGCTGGTTCGAACGTGGTCTTCGTTTGTCTTCCTTATGATTTGTTATATTTCTTGCGCTGATCCTCTGTGGTTTTTATTTAAATACATTTCCCTACTTTCTTCGATTGAAAAGCCTTCTTGAACGAGTGGCGTGGGTAGATGACGAGCCTGCTTTTGTTGGTTTCTGACGCCGAGCGGCTGGGCATAGTTGATGAACGCATGACGGAGGTGGCAGACAGGGTAGCAAGGTGCCGGGCGGACGAGCAGGGGGAACCTGAAAGAACGGCATAATGTGCAGAACACACACATATATATACTATTAGTACGTAGCCACGTATGCAGCAAGCACGGTGGGCAATACAAGTCATGCCACTATACTGGAAACGACACGCACGACATACACAATATATGAAATAGAGAAAAAAACGAGGGGAAACAAACAAAAATCGAAAACAAACAAGATAAACCAAAATAGATAAATATAGGAATCATATAGGAAACAAACTGTCGTGCCCCCGCTGCAGGGGATGTGGTAGTCATTTGAAAATAGCGAGCTGGAAAAATAGGATAAGGAAGAAAAACACCACAGCTTGTACGAATCAGAGTAAGACTAAGAACCGAGGGAAAATAACAGGCAAAATAAAGCACAAACCATGCTCCAGGTGGCGGCAGCAGTGTGGTACGTGTAGCATAGCCAGATTCTCCCTGCTTGTCCGCCTGGTACCTTGCTACCCTGTCTGCCGTCTCCGTCCAGCATTCGTCAACTATACACGACCCGTCGGCGCTGGACACTACGAAACGAGCAAAGAAGACTCGTCATCCACCCACGCCAGACGACTACTTCAATAAGTAAGGCTTATCAGTCAAAGAAAAGAAAAGAAAGAAAGAAATGAACATCACAGGGGATCAGCGCAAGAAATAAATAAAAACATAGAATAAACAAAGGGAAGACAAAGGAACACCACGTTAGAATCAGCTGCACCAGTTGGTAGCACGAGTAGTACAGGCATGTTCTACTGCCTAGTCTGCCCGGTTCCTTCCTACCCCGTGTGCCACCTCCGTTCTACTGTTGTCCACTGCAGTTTTCCCTCTACTCCTCTTGCCGCCCCCCTCTCTCCGCATTCCCTTGGTCGGGTT
>JBDWQI010000088.1:0-7432 GCA_039986635.1 Sulfitobacter sp. | reverse complement strand
AGTTAGGTCCGCAAACCAAACCTTAGCCGAAGAACAACCATGGCCGCCAAGCGACCCGCACGGGCCTCGCTTCGCTATGCGAAGGCTCCGCTCAGCCCGCGCTACCAGCGGGAGTTACACCAACTGTTGGGACACTGCTCTGTTTTGGCATCGACAGGGCAACTAACCGCCCGCGATTTGCACTTGCCTGTGCAGCTCTACGATGCAGCCGCTTATTATAATTTGGTTAAAGACGGACCAGCTAAATACTCCAAGCAAGGCCAGGCTTTAAATCGTGTTTTGCGCGCCTTGCAGAAAGAATGAACCGCACTGAACCGCCCCGGCTTTACCGGAGACTGTTTAGTTCTTCTCAAGCGACTGTTGAAATTAAGCTACTTATGGGTGCAAAGACGTTCTACGAGACCGGGGCGAACATTCGACTATAGGGCTTGTGAACAGTGTAGAGGTACTACATTGCAAATCCGGATAATATGGAATTGCGATCAGGAGGACCGTGGATTCACCTCGGTGTTCGAAGCCCTTGGCGATATCTGCGCAATGTACTCCCCGCAGGAGTGTTCAAACTACTTTCAGGCTGCCGGCTATGCCTCAGGTTAAATTAGAAATGCTTTAGGCGCATTTTACCGATCGCCGGTACGACGTTTGTGGACTTCTGGCTGATGGGCTGGTGCAGAGCGCTGAGTTCAACGCGACGGTTGCTCAAACTCTCATTCGGGGATCCTGTTCGGCCCCATATTGATGGTACGGCGTAAAGGGCTGCCTTAATCTAGCTGCGGAGATCCGGTTTGCCGGCTCCAAATTCTTGCCCAAGGATTCCCTTAACCGGTCTCAACGTTCTGCATACAGACCACCAGATTTGTTCGGCCCGGGATTGCTCTATCGTACGGCCATTTCGCCTTCTGCGTTGCGAGCAATCGCCCAGATAAATCCAACCAGTTCACGCGCGACAGCTGTCACAGCCACCTGACTGCGTTTGTGGCGTATCTGCGTGAGACGTTGATATCGGCCATACAATCGCAACTGCGCTTTCCAGGCGATATCCTTCGCCGCCTGAGACAGGTCTTTTTGTCGAACCAGCGACCATTGACCCACCTTTGGCCGGTAGAGCCAGGCAGCCTCGAACAAGAGCGCGCGAACGTCCGAGGATCCTGCCTTAGTGATCCCGCGCGGGCGTATGCTGGACCCACTTGAGAATTCCCCCGGCACCAGGCCAAAGTAGCTCATCAGACGACGTGGGTTTTCAAACCGAGCAAAATCGCCGACTTCGGCGACAACCGCTGCGGCTATCACTATGTCAAGACCGCGAAGGGCTGTGAGTTCTCGCACGATCGGGGCCAAAACCCAGTCTGACATCAGGTTTTCAATCTGTCCGTCAATCTGGGCCCGTCGATCAACAGCTTGCTCTTCTTCATTGAGATAGCTCTGCAAAGCGAATTGCGTTGCAACATGGCCGAATTGAAGATCCGCCAGCCAGACCCGATGTCGATGTCCCCATTTCTTCCGTTCATAGCGCCGGCCGTGCTTCAGCAAGAAGCAGCTGATGCGCTGGCGTGCCTTACGAACTTGATGAGAGGATATGCGCCGCGCCTTGACCAGGTCCTGCATCGCCTCGTGGGTCGCATCCGGTGTCCAGATATAGGTGAGTTCACCGGCCCGGTGCAATCGGGCCAGATTCAGCGCGTCGATCGTATCGTTCTTCATGCGCCGCTTTCCCGGCTGAACAGGGGTTCTGGAGGGTGCAACGACGTCGCAGACATGTCCGAGTCCGATAAGATGGCGGTGCAGGCCATAGCCGCACGGACCTGCTTCATAGGCAAAAGATATCGCTTCAAACCTGACCGCCAATTTCTTGACCATTCGATTGATGGCGGTCGTCTCGTTCGGGATTGAACCCAAAGAGCAAACCTCGCCGGATCGTTCGCCTTCAGCAAAAGCCACAGCGATTGTATCCTTGTGTACATCGAGACCCACATAGGCATCAAAATTATCCATAACAGTTCTCCTTTCCTCGCCGCACGATTATGCACTGCAGTCACGGAAAACGGTCATCTCATCTGGCTCTTTGCAGGGGCCGACACAGGTGCGGAAACTTTGGCTCGCGCCATGACCATCATCGAAACAGCCAAGCTAAATGGCCTCGATCCACAGGCCTATCTCGCGGACGTTCTCGACCGTATCCACGACCACAAGATCAACAAGCTGGATGAGCTGCTACCGTGGAACTGGAAGGCGCGACACCCTGAAGCAAGCAGTTAGGCCGCCTAAGCCTTGGTGCCAACGGCTTGGTTACAGCCGAACTTGTGGATGGCCTCGTTCAGCGCCCCGACGCGTAGACTTTGAAAACTACTGCCCTGGTCGCCGCGCATACATTGACATGTATGTGGAACCTTATCGACGAGAAAGGTCATACATCCTGCGAAAGGGATATCATTTTCAATCATTCAGCGCGTGAAGATGAAAAGAAATTCTACGTAATGATTGCACGCCACCTGGCGCCCATGCGCGAATAGAGATGGTATTTCAATTTATTATAATTTTGCTTAGGTCAGGGTTTAACCAGGTCATATCCACAGGAATGTCCCAATCTACTTTGTGCGCATAGAGGCTAAGGGTTTCGAGCAAGCGATGCAGATCCTTTCTACTCAAGTTCATAGTCACCAAAGGGTGTTGAGGGCCCAAGAACACAAAGACAAAGCCATCTGGCTTAGAGACGATCTGGGCAGCATGAACGAGTTGGACAGAGCCATCGCCCACAACTGTCTTACTCTTGTTCTGTTGTCTTTCCCCTGAAGCTTGCGACGATGTACTGCTTTGTCGATCCTGCAACGCATACTGATGTTCAAGCAATATGATGTCATCCTGCAATTCTGAGGGGGCATTGCGGGCTTCATTGTTGGATTTCTTCAGCACTTGAGCCAAGGCATTGACAATACGCCCCGTCAACCGACGCGTGAGTGCCACGGTTTTTGCCTCTCCAGATTGCTCGCCAAAAATGACCAGCAACCGGTCTTCTACCTGATGATAGCCAAAAGATATTCGGAAACCTTGGGATGAAGCTGGTGCCATTTGGTTGCCCTTAGTCCTGGGACGACGATTTAGGTCCATCAGATTGCTCAAACGCAATGAGCTTTTCAGCAAAGGCTTTCATTGCCGATTTTGGCAAGAGGAAGCGTTGGGGGCCTTGAGCAGTTGTAATTTCGAGAACCGCATCGTTGGGGCGCTCAGGCGCGCGTACGAGACGAAGCTGTTTGATGATGGCCACCTTGGCCGTGTTGGTCTTATTGGAACCATCGGTATCGTTGGTCATATACGTTTTCTTTCCTTAAGCCTGTCACAAAAGAAAGCGGGGGACCGAAGCCCCCCGCCCAGATCGTTATAATGACTTCAAATTAGACCCAAGCGAAGTCTGTATCGTCGAGCGCTGTAACACCAGCCAGGTCAATCGCCATGTCTTGGCTATCAAGCACACCGTTGCCATCTACGTCCAGGTAGAGCGTGTTAGTGGACGTATCCAGAACAGCTTGGCTATCACCGGTGTTTTGCAGCGATGTCAGGACTGCGCCGTAACCATTGGCTTCGCCAGTGTAGGAGGAGCCAACACCAGTCGAGATCGCAGAGAAGTCGATGGTATCTTCACCGGACATAAAGTCGGTGATTGTGTCCACTGTGACGCCTTGGCTGTCGGATACGGCAGTGTAGTGGAACGTATCGTCGCCAGCTCCACCGGTCAGTTCGTCCGTACCAGCGTTACCCCAAAGATTGTCGTCACCTTCTCCACCCATGATCATGTCGTCACCGCCACGGCCATGGATTTCGTCGTCGCCTGTGCCACCCATGATGACGTCATCGCCCGAGCCCGAGAAGAACACGTCTTCCCCAGCCGAACCCGTCAAGGTTGCATCGTCTGCGGTGTTGGTTGTCACCGAAACACCTTCGTCATCGGTTTCGATTACCAGAGCAGACGCATCAACCGAAGTCAGGTTCGCAAAGTCATCGATGAAATCGACGCCAGCCGTACCTGTGACAACCAGGGTTTCGGCATCGTTAGCAACCAAGCCCAGATCGCTTGCAGCAGCTGCCTGAGTTTCGACCGTGAGGGTTTCAACACCAGTCACATCAACTACACCAGTGTGGTCGGCAGATGTGGCAAGAACGATGTTGAAGTCATCATTCGTACCAGCGGCTGCACCATCGATTACCACGTTGGTTGTACCAAGGTTTGCACCACCCAATTCCAGCGTACCGCCAGCAGCGGTGTAGTTGAGGGTCAAGTTGCCCGCTGCTGTTCCTGTGTCACCATTTTGTACGGTACCTGTGCTCCCAGGATTTGCTGTCGAGTTTGCGTTGCCGTCGAAGAGATTTGTGAACACAGTGTTGGAGACGTCGCCTGCTGCAGTAGTGTAGGCAACGGTTAGCTCTCCAGTTGCCGTATTATAGTCGATGTCGGCAATGTTCATATCTTCAGCGACGATCGAAGCCTTGTTCGCGACAATCAATGCACCGAGTTCATCAACGGTTGTTCCAGCAGGAACTTCGATGACAAAGTTTCCAAACTCAAGATAGCCGTCAGCAGCATATGTACCCACCGCAGAACCGTTAACCAGCAGATCGAAGACCTGTGTCTCAGGAAGAGGGGTAACGCCAGCGGGGGCCGGAGCAGCAGAAACAATCAAGCCCCCAAAGTTGTCATTTACTGCCGTAAGAGGACCAGCTGCTTTTGCAGTAATGCTCACGCTATTGGTGTTCGCATTGTAGGTCGCATTGTACAGACTGGTTGGTGCAGCATTGATCGCGTCGGCAATCGCCTGACCACCTTCATCAAGAGAGCTGCCTCCACCAATTGTGACATTGAGGGAACCGCCTGACAGCATGTTCGTGAAATTCACGGTAGCGTCGCCCAAGAGCCATCCAGCATTGCTGGTCACAGTGATGGACTGTTGCTGCAGCACAGCACTCGTACCTTCCGTAGCAGCCAGGTTGGCAAGAGAAGCGGTGTCCGTCACTTCAGTTACGCTAACGGAGTTTCCGATGTCCCCCAGCGCTGAGTCGAACTCGAAATTTACGTTATCTCCACTCACTACTGCACCGATAAGACCAGCAGGCAATTGGTTTGACCCAATAGCGACCTGCACGGCGTTCGCGACTGCCGAAGCAACCTGCACATTAGTTAGGTTTGCATCAACTTTAACATCGATACTCTGACCCAAGACAGAGATCCGAACATAACCGTCTTGGCTTCCAGTTGCGTTGAAATCGATAGTCTGGATCTCGTTCTGGCTACCAAAACCTGCGTCGGTCCCATCGGTGATTACATAATCGATGTCATCGATGTTATCGAGATTTACAGTGAAGCTGTCTCCGGCGGCAACAGTGCCATTCAGGTCGAGGGCTTCAAAGCCGTTCACCACTGCATCGACATCACCATTGGCTGTGAAGGCATCGGCATGGGCCACATCAACGACAAGTGTATCTTCGCCGTCACCAGCTTCGATTGCGTCATCATCAGTGAGCGTAGAACCGGCAAGCAGAACGTCATCGCCGTCACCCAGCATGACGGACTCGTCACCGCCGGCAGTGATGTCAACGACATCGTTGTCCGCGCCGGTGTCGACTACGTTGTTGCCAGTGCCAACAACAACACTGTCGGCACCTGCGCCCGTGTTGATGGTGTTTACGCCGTTACCTACCGTGATGGAGTCGTCGCCCTCGCCGGTCAGGATGTCGCTGTCGCCATTGCCGGTGACAAGCGTTGTGTCGCCGTTTCCACCGTCGAAGTCGATGTTCTCATCGTTGCTGCCCAGTTCCAGATCAAGAAAACCTTCCAGACCCGTCGCATCAACCATCGTGACGAAATCGGTTTCGCCCTGATTGTTTTCTTCGCGCAACACAATACCGCCAGCACCAGCAATGGTCAGGTTTTCAAACGCAGCTGGCGTACCTGCACCAGGTGCCGAGTCAACGTCGACTTCGAGGTAAGAGTCTGCATCACCGGTAGTGATGTTCAGATCAGTCACATTGGCAGCGTCGTCGCTGTTGACGCGAATTGTTGCGAAATTGGAAGCGACACCGGCGCCATCGACCACCATGTTGATCGCGTCACCGAGATCGACGCCATCTTCGTAGGTCAGTTCATTACGTGTATTGGAGTCGAACACACCTGCAACAACAGCGTTCTGCAGGTTTGTGTAGTTGACGTTCGAGGTCGAACGGTAGTTCCACGCCTGTTCGACGCCGGTAGCGTTGATCATGTTGACGTTGGTTGTGCCACCAGTCGCCTGAACTTCAACGCTTTCGATGTTGCTCAGTGTCGGAGTGAATGTTGCACCGGCACCGTCAAGTACACGGAGCGTATCAAAGCCTTCGCCGCCATTCAGGTTGTCGCCCGAACCCAGGGTATTGGTTGCACCGCCAATGTTGCTGGTGCCGGCAAGGATCAGGTCATCAGCCGAGTTATCGGTGGTGCCATCAGAGCCAACGAGGCCTGGAAGCTGATCCGAACCTTCAGTGAGGGTGAAAGTGTTACCTTCGGTGCTGAACAGGAATGCATCTGTTGCTGCTTTGGCGGCATCCACAGTTGCTTCGTCATCTGTAACATCATCGACAGCAGCGATGGCTGCGGTTTTGTTGGCCGCTTCATCGATGTCAAAGTCAGAAACGTTGGCTGCGTCAGCTGCAAAATCCAAGCCTGCTTCAACTTTGTTTTCCAGCGTTGTTGCATCAAGGGTCGGCGGCGTCGCGTCGGGCGAATCCACGGCACCTTTAATGATCTCGGCGATCATATCAGCAACGGAGACCGAACCGCTGTCCAGAACGTCGCTCCAGAACTCAAGGCCAGCCTCGTCGGGGACCCGGTTGAACAGGTTCTGATAGATGTTTGCGATGAAGACCGAAGACGATGCGACATCAGGCGCTGTCAGGTAGGGGTAAAGCGCGGTTGCTTCAGGCGAAGCTGCGAAATCAGCAGCGATTGTTTCGAACTCGCGACCATTTTCGATCTGGTCAATCCAGAACTGGAGACCTGCGGGGTCGGGGGCGCGATTGAAGTACCCTACGTAAAGGGCGGCAATCGCGTTAATTTGAGCTGTTGTTGCCATGTTATTTACTTTCCTGCTTTATAAGCGTGCACGATAATCTTAACCAGCGACCGCGCGGCAAAAACCTTCCGAAGACGGCCTGATCGCCTGATCGCGGAGTGATCGCTAGTATGGGACTAGCAAATCAGGACCTATCGAGCAAGCGCAATGTCCAGTAAAAAGTATACCACCTCTTTTCATATGGTGTTATAGAGACAGCAGTGTCCCAACAGTTGGTGTAACTCCCGCTGGTAGCGCGGGCTGAGCGGAGCCTTCGCATAGCGAAGCGAGGCCCGTGCGGGTCGCTTGGCGGCCATGGTTGTTCTTCGGCTAAGGTTTGGTTTGCGGACCTAACTTTG